>NZ_JBNNSE010000002.1:0-401400 GCF_050277435.1 Paenibacillus sp. NPDC101420 | reverse complement strand
AAGCTGTTACATTACTCATAATTCCATTCTCCTTGTCGATACAAACCCTCGATAAGAGACCAAAAACCCCCGAATCACCATAAAAGGTCGACTCGGGGGCATTATCAATAAAGACGTACAGGATAGACTCCTAGCGCCTTTATCTTATGATCCTCTCCCATCCGGACTTTACCGTCGGCTCTGGATTCACACCAGATCAGTCACTTCTCTGCAAGCAGAACAAGTGAGTCGCGGGCTCAGTTCGCTTTGAACATTACCGCCGGTTGGGAATTTCACCCTACCCCGAGAATCTTGTATTCCGTTGTTTTTTTCACAATCTCAGAATAAACCTCTTCTTGCCATTCGTCCAGTACTTTATGAAAATATACATAAAATTTTCATGTATCACAGCTTTTCTTACATATTTTTTTCGTTATTGTTCTACTGTCCCATCCCAAAAAATCTGTATAATGAAATTATGTTTATTTTTCCATAGTTTAGGAATTTTTCTAAGGAGGTTGTTATGAAGGAATCATTTTGGACGAAGGAGTCATTTTGGACGAAGTTATTGTTCTCCTTTTTTGCTGTCGGAGTCATAGCTTTTTTAGGATTCATAGGTTCGATAATTACCGCGCTTTTCGGGGGACTAATGTTTTATACTCCACTTGTGGCAATTTTATCTGTTGTGATAGCTATTTATGTTGTACTCCTTATATTTAATGTGTTGTCACGAAAAACAAGCAATATTATATTGCTATCCATCCTCGGACTTAGTGCGCTCGTAACCGCAGGATATGAGATCAAACAAGCATATATCAACAGCATTGCCACGGTCGATGATCGGGAAGTTAATTTGGTACAATACGAACCTTTTGCTGAGAATACCAAAGCAGTGAATTTGGATAAACCTTCTTCATATCATATCGATAACAACTTACCAAAATTGGATGGCGCAACCGCACTATACCCACTGTATTCAGCTTTCGTGCAATCTGCTTATCCTGCGGCCAGTTATAATCCATATGATTTCCAAACAAGTCAAGTGATTTGCAGTAGCACGCCGGAAGCTTACAAAAGACTAATCGAAGGTGAAACTGATATTATCTTTGTCGCTGCTCCTTCTCTTGCCCAACAGAAACATGCGAAGCGAAAAGGCGTCGAGCTGAAGCTCACACCCATCGGCCGCGAGGCTTTCGTATTTTTTGTGAATAAACGAAACGAAGTAACTGGACTTTCCACCGCCCAGCTTAAAGATATCTACGCAGGCAAGATCACCAATTGGAAAGATGTAGGCGGAACTAATAACCGTATTCGCGCTTTTCAACGCCCAGAGGATAGTGGGAGCCAGACGATGCTGCAAAAGTTTATGGGAGACACTACACTCATGACACCTCCTAAGGAAGACGTGGCGGATATTATGAGCGGAATTATTAAGCAAACCTCCAGTTATCGCAATTATAAAAATGCACTCGGGTACAGCTTCTTATTTTACGCCTCAGAAATGAATCAAAGTGGGGAAATTGCACTACTCGCCATCGATGGTGTTAAGCCCGACAAAGAGAGTATTCGCAGTGGACAGTACCCTTTGGCTACAGAATTTTATGCTGTGACTGCTGGAAGTGACAACCCCAATATTCAGCCCTTTCTAGATTGGATGCAATCTGCTCAAGGTCAGGAATTGGTAGAAAAAACGGGTTATACTTCTTTGCAATAAAATATTGTTAGGGAAAGAGAGCTAACCCAAATGTTTGGGAAAGCTCTCTTTTCGCTTTTTATACCGAAATTTTTCCTTTTTCACTCTAAAAGAGCGCAACTTTTGGAAACTATTGTCGTTTAAGATTTATATAAGCCGAAACTGCATCATAGGAAGAAAAAGTAAGAATTGCTAGAAACCAAGAAACGGGGATGGTAGGGATTGCAGATGAAGAAGTTTGGTTTTTTGGCGTTACTGCTGCTTTTGTTGGTGCTGGTTCATCCAGGAACTGGTTATGCCGGCTCTGCAGAGACACACATCAATCTAGACGGCAATGATCTTAAGATTTCAAAAGAAGCACAAGTTCAAATTGTAAATGGAAGCGTGATGGTTCCACTTCGCCTCGTTACGGAGCAGCTTGGTTATACCGTGAAATGGGATAATGTGACCAAGACTGCAACCATTGAGCAAAAGGGAACGACATTAAAGCTTATCGTGAATAATGCGATGGCAGAGGCTTCGGGGAAACAGGTAAAACTGGACAACCCTCCTTTTCTCAGTGGCAACACGACCCTCGTTCCTTTAAGATTTGTTGGTGAACAGACAGGAACTACTGTCGGTTGGGATAATGTGACCAAAACGGTATACTTAACTTCTCCAGTACCAGAGATTGGCGGAAGCGAACCAGAAATTACAGTTCCAGACACATCTGTAACCGCACCCTCTGATAATGGATCGAATGGTAACACAACAACTGATGGAAACACCTCGACGGCAGCAGTCACAAATCTTAGCTTCATCGATAACAAGCTCATCATCGCGATGAACGGCAGTGTAACACCAAATGTATTCACAATGACAGATAAAGACCGAATTGTCGTAGATTTACCGAATACCAGCTTTGGCGACAGCTTTCATCAGAACCTTTCTGTCGGAAAAAACCAAAGTGGGCAGTTGACGATTACCGAATATCCTAACGTCTCAACCATTCGTTATTCATTATTCAGTAGTTCTCCCTCTACGATCCGGATTGTGATTGATCTGAACAGCGCGAATAACTACAGTGTAACGAATGCTAACGATGGACTTATTATAGTGGATCTAAATGGGACAAGCACAAGCACCCCGCCTCCTGCAACCACTGTACCTGAAGTACCGGTCACAACGCCTCCACCTTCTACTGGCAACACAGACAAGAAGATAATCGTTATTGATGCAGGACATGGTGGGAAAGATCCCGGCACTGGAAGTAACCGCAAAGAGAAGGATTTCACCTTGCCAACAGCACTAAAAATTGCAGAATTACTAAAGAAAGAGCCAAATATCGAGGTTGTGCTCACTCGAAGTGATGATACATACCCGACCCTGCAGGACAGATCCAACCTCGCCAATAAGGTAAAAGCAGATTTGTTTATCTCTGTCCATGCCAATAGTATCCCAGTGGGCAGTAAGAGCAATCCTAGTGGTACAGAGACCTATTACACACGTAAAGATAGTTTATTATTCGCGCAAACCGTTCATAAATATCTTACTGTTGCTACAGGTCTTCAGGATCGAGGGGTTCGTCAAGCAAATTATCATGTAACAAGAGAAACTAAAATGCCAGCCATTTTATTAGAATGCGGTTACTTAAGTAATACCAAGGACGAAGCATTACTCTTCACAGTAGATGTTCAGAATAGGATAGCCGAAGCAGTAGTTCTAGGGATTAAGGAATATTTAGGTCGATAGAAAAAAGGGGAGCTTCTTAGCCAATTGGCTAAGAAGCTCCCCTTTCTATTTTTATTCTTGTTTGTTATTCCAAACACTCATTCGTTCTCTTAGATTAGAAGTGTGTAGCTCTAACTGAATCCCATCTGGATCGAGAAAGTTGACGGTCCAGCCTACTCCCCTTTTAACAGGTCCTCTAATGATTCGTACTTCGTGGGTACGGAGTACCTGTAAAGCCTCCTCGAAATGTTCTTCCGCTATACTAAAGGCAATGTGGTCTATCCCAATTACACTGCCCATTAATTCAGTGTATTCTGGCTTTTCAATGAGGCAAATCCATGCGCTTCCCCATTCCAGATAGGCATCTGTATTGCCTTTGTGTATTAGCTGAAGACCCAAAATACCAGTATAAAAATTCAATGAACGTGATAAATCACTCACATTTACCGTCACATGATTAAATCCTTGGACCTTCATCCCCGTTCATCTCCTCAGACTTCTCAAACCAGAATAGAGACAATTCTCTTGCGTTTCTCTGAATCGGGATCTTGAGTTACTCGCATCTCTTCATCAAAGATCAGTGTAGGACGTTCTTCCAGATTATACTCAGGCCATGATAGCTCAGATGTAGCTGGGTTTCCTCGATGAGCAAAGGCAATCCATGCCGTATGCATACTTTCAGCCAATTTTTGCATCGCCGGTGTAATTTCCACACCCAAGCGAGTTACATGAGACAAATTGTTAAAAGCATAGACAATTTCCGCACCATGTACAGCTTTGTTTAACAATGGATGGCCAGGGACCGTCCCATCAAAACGATACATCCACACAGGCGCATAGGCCAATTGATTCTCAGCTAAGGATATAGAGGTTCCCCAGAAATATAGATCCGTTAGAATCTCCGCCTGGCCTTCCCATGTAGAAGAATAGTGGCTGGCAACCTCCGCCAGACTTCCAGTTCCCATCATCTGCTCCAGCGCCTTGAGCGATTCATCAAAGTCTGCACCTGGTGTTTCTCCCCTAAAAAATAAATTCCCCTCATCTCGATTGGTTCCAATCAACAAAGGAATCCCTTGGGCCGATCCTTCTGCCACAGCCTGTGCAGGATCTACAGGAAGCGTATCCCCATCAATGACAGGCTGAAATAACATGCCTATTGAACCACCCGTTAATTTAATAGTCATTCTTGTGGCTGCTTCTATAATTTGTTCCGCTGAGAACGTATTAAGTAGGCTAGTATCTCCATCGGGAGAAATGCCTAGTTCAGTAAGTAATGCTACAGCAATATCTTTTCCTTGTTGATTTGGCAAGGTTTGAGCAGCCCCACTTTGCATGATCGCTCCAGCAAATAATCCCTTTGCAGCAGGCATAGCCAGAAGGGCAGCGATACTCATGCTGCCAGCTGATTCTCCAAATACCGTAACTCGCTGAGGGTCGCCTCCAAAGGCGGCAATATTAAGCTTTACCCATTCCAGCGCGGCAATTTGATCCAGCAAGCCTTGATTAGACGCAAATCCATCACCAAGCGAAGACAGATGCATAAAACCAAATGGTCCCAGTCGATAATTAATCGTCACCAAGACTACATTACCATTCTTCGCGAAGCTAGTGCCATCAAACTGTGGCTGACTTCCAGCACCAGTCACAAATGTACCCCCGTGGATCCAAAACATTACAGGGAGTGCCTCGCCTGGGGATGCAGGTGACCATACATTTAAATACAAACAATCTTCAGAATGACGAGGTGTTAAGCCACCGAAACGCGTACCTCTCGTATCCGCAGGCTGATGGCTAACTGGACCAAATTCAGAAGCATCTCTAATTCCGCTCCAAGCTTCTGGTGGCTGCGGCGCACGAAATCGAAGCTCTCCAACTGGTGGAGCGGCAAAAGGGATTCCACGCCAAACGTTCACGCCATCCTCCTCTCGTCCTTGAAGCTTACCGTAAGAGGTTACTGCTATCGGTCCTACCATTAAATTTCACCCTCCACATTATTCCTTATTCTCTTCAATCTGCTTATACAATCCGGACTGGAACCGGAACCATTGAAAAATATGTGTAAATACAACCTTGAGCACCGCGTAACCAGGAACTGCAAGGATAATGCCAAGAACGCCAAACATTTTGCCGGCAAAAATAATCACAAAAATGATCGTGATCGGATGAATCTTCAGTGTCTTGCCCATAATCTGCGGAGAGATAAACTTTCCTTCAATCAGCTGTACAGCCGTCCAAACGATGATCATCTTCAGCAGCATAAATGGTGAAGTGACCATGGCCACAATTAAGGCTGGTGTAATAGCAATTGCCGGACCCAAATAGGGAACAACTGCTGTACAAGCAGCGGCAATGGCAAGGACAAGTGAATACTCCAGACCAATAATCAAGTAGCCAATATAGAGCAGCGCACCAATGCAGCAGCTTACTATAATTTGCCCTCGAATATAGGAAGATACCTGGGCGTTCATCTCCGACATTACCATCCGAGTCTGCGGCTGCAGCGCGGTAGGTACAAATTTCAAAATGTAATCTGGCAATCTTTTTCCATCACGAAGCAAGTAGAATAGAATAAACGGTGTCGTCACCACCGCCAGCACAATCTCCGTAACGGCTCCGACGAAGCTCCCTACACCTGTTAGCGCATTATTCAGAAAAGAAGTGCCCCAAGCCGTAATTTTACTGGTGATTTCACTTAGGTTGGTTCCTATACTATCTTGAACTTGACCAAAGAATTCGCTTCCCGTCAGATTCATAAATCGTTCCTGGATCAAGTCACTATACCTTGGAAAATCGTCAATCAAACCAGATAATTGCGTTCGAAGAATCGGAATCACCATCACCAGAATCAACGTAATAATACCCGCAATTAACAGATAAAGAATGATGATTGCATACACACGTTTCATCCTGAATCTTTTTCCCATCAGGTCTACTAACGGATTCAGCAAATAATAAGCGATACCGGATAGTAACAATGGTGCAGCCACCGTGTGCAGCAATACAGATATAGGCGTAAAAATAAACGGTATCTTTGAGAACACCAGGATAGTTACCCCAGTTAACAATAAAATAAGTAAGGCTACCACAAATTTATTGTTCAGAAAAAACTTCTTAAACTTCCCCGGCCACACCTGCAGCCTCTCCATCGAACCCTCTCCCCCATGCGCCACCTTATATGAAGTGTTATTTTATTCACTTTTTAATAGCATAGTCAACGTTAGGGGCGCAAGTCAAATTTGATATCTGCAATTCTGCCCGCCTTCACAAAACCAATCGATTGATATACTTTGTTAGAATCCGGGTTTTTGGCATCTGCTACGCCATGAATTCTGCAATCGTAGTACTGTATTCTTCAGTCGCAAGCATCATATATGTATGAAAAGTTTCTTCATGTAATTCACAAAAAGATTCCGTAAACAACTGCGCCGTTTCTGCATGATCATCCACTGTAAACCTCTTAAACATGTCTATTCCCCCTAGATCTTCCTTTCATTCAATCATAATCCTCTACTAAACAAAAAGAAACGAAGTTGCTTTCCTGAAAAGACAAAAAAATACCGCCAGCGCATTGACGGTACTTCAATCATTTCTACTTAGATTTCACTTAGCTGCGAACCTTCGATCAGTGAACAGCTATTTTTTCTTCTTCCCTTTAGCTCCCTTGTCATTTGCAGCCATCAGCTGACCATCATATGTATACAGCAGATGATCCTCAAGTCTCTCGCCTTGTAAATGCTTCCGTACTAGCGATTTCGCTGATTTAGGTGTGATCTCTTTATACCACACGCCTTCAGGGTATGCGATCACGACGCAGGAATCTGAACATCTACCATTACAACGGGTTACCGTCGTATGTATAAGACTCTGTGCACCTTGCTTTTCAATCTCATCTTCTATCGCTTCAGCTACCTCTTCACCTTTATGTTTCTTGCAGCTGCTACCATTACATATCAACAAGTGACTTACGGTTCCTTGTAAATTCCAAGTTGTCATGAAATCCCCATTCCTTTCATACCTAAAAATATTCGTTAGCGGATTATTCTAAACACTATCATAAGAGCCATTATAGTCAATAGAAAGAAAGACTGGTATACTATAATTGAGAATGATTATCATTGAAAAGGGAGCGATTTCTACCATGCCCATCCAATCCGGCGGGATGCCACATCATTCCCATCCTTTTTATATGCCTGTTAAGATTAGTAGCCTAACAAGTCTTTCCCACTACGCAACCGATAACATCCCAGCTACGAATTCCTGTATTATGTTTGTCTGGGAAGGTAAAGGTCAGCTTGAGATAGATGGCGAACTTCATAGCCTCGAATCCGGAAGCATCATGATCTTTGCTGCAACTTCAAAATTGAAGCTAGAGAATGAGCAACAGTTACAGGGGATGTGGATAGAGTACACCAGTATGCCCAACCGTAGGCAAGAGCATTATTTTCTAAATGGCAGCCCAGCCTTACACCACGCCTCCACACAATTGATCGCATTGTCTGGTGAGCTTTACAGTGCTTGGATAGAACCCGATGATCGGAAACCGTTTAAGGTCCAGCAATTATTCACCCAATTCATCGTGGATCTTCATCATGAACTGACTGCAAAAAAGGAGACTTCAGGAGGATGGATTGAAAATGTGTTTGAATACATAGAAGCTCATTACAACGAAGATATTACTCGGGAGCAGATGGCTACGTTAGCTGGGGTAAGCCCTGAACACTTCTCACGTACCTTTCGTAAAATTATGGGTCAAACTTTCAGCGCTTATATTACACTGTTAAGAATCCGCAGAGCACAGCAGCGAATCCTCACCAGTTCCCCAAATCTAACAACACTGGCGCATGAGGTTGGTTATGAAGAAGGAACTTATCTGAGCCGTAAATTCAAGCAGCTTGTGGGTCTTTCACCTACAGCCTATCAGAATAAGAACAAAAAAATTGTTGCTTTAAACTACAATCACACAGCTATCCTACGGGTACTGGAAATTATGCCTCAACTCGGTGTTTATTCGGATTGGCATCGGAGCTTAGAGCAAGTGCCAGCCTCCAAACAACTTACGATGAACGAAGGTAACTCTTCCCTTCTATTTGATTCGATAGCTTTAGCAGAGCCAGATATCATTATCAGCTACAATATTCCTGAGAATAAGATGCTGACTCCAGTTGCTCCGGTCATTGAATTACCCTTTATGCAAATGAGCTGGCGAGAGCAATTTGGCTTGATCGCTGATGTAGTCAACCGGCGACAGCGAGCAGAAGAATGGTTAGGTCATTACGATGGGCTCTGCCATACTGCCAATAAGAAACTGAATCATTCGATAGGATCGGAAAGAGGGACAGCTATCGTTTGGGAGCTTAGTTCCCGAGCAGCTTATTGTTTCAGTAGCAGTTACGGTAGGGGGTGTCAGATTTTGTACGGAGATCTTGGATTCAAGCCACCATCCATCATTATGGAGAACGGAATAATGGATTCAGGGTATCTAGTGTCATCTATTGAGGAAATCGGAACCTATCCTGCAGACTATATTATTATCACTAGCATCCCATCATCTTCTGAGGGAAGAAAACGCCTCTCTCGCCTTCTGCGTTCTCGTGATTGGAAGCAGTTAGATGCAGTCCGTAACAATCGGGTATACATCCTGAACCAGGGTGACATGTTCTATGGATTTGATCCGCTGTCTTCTCAAGCACAGCTTAAAGAATTGCTGCATGTGATGACATCATAAATATGCACAAACGAAGATCATATTCGTCCATAGTAAATAACCAGAGAAGATTGTAAAGTTCTTATTGAGAATGATAATCAATTACCATAGGAGGAACAACAAATTGCATAATCTACAAAAGAATACTTCGAAACAGAATCATTGGCTTCTATTTCCCTTCATGCTGACGTTAATTCTAGTCCTATCAGCTTGTGGAAATTCCAATACTACGGTGGAGAATACAGGTGGTATCAGTAATACAACAGCAGCAACACAAGCACCAACCGAAACTAATCAAGAAGCAGAAAGTGCTGAAACTCCTACTGTCAAAACAGTAAGTACCGTAAAAGGTGATGTTGAAATCCCTGTTCATCCTAAACGAATTGTCGCTGAGGAATACTTGGGAAGTCTAATAGCTCTTGATACCATTCCTATCGGAGCTCCAGGCTTGACCTTAGAGAATATGTATTATAAGGAGGCTCTTACCGGTGTTACAGACACAGGGGCGTACGGTAAAATGTCACCTGAAAAAATCATCGCACTAAATCCTGACTTGATTATTTCGGGACAAGCAGAAAGCTATGAAACGCTTAGCAAAATTGCTCCTACCATCATTGTGCCTTACGGGGATTTAAAAGATGCTCATGCAGAATTAACCTATTTCGGAGAACTCCTTGGAAAGGAACAAGAAGCAAAGAATTGGCTTGCAGATTATGACAAACGGATAGCCGAAGCTAAAGCAAAAGTGGACAAGGCCCTCCCGGCAGATGCAACCTTCTCCATCATGGAAGACGGTGGAAAATCCATCTGGGTCTATGGCGATAACTTTGGCCGAGGCGGACAGCCCATCTATCAAGCGCTTGGTCGCAAGCCGCCTACAGAAGTAGCAGCGGAGATTATGGAGAAGCAATGGGCGGAAATTTCTAAAGAAGCGTTAACTAAATATGCCGGAGATTATATTATCTTAACCTCAAATAACCTTACAGAAGCTGATTACAAGGCTGATTCATTTTGGGGCAACCTTCCTGCAGTCAAAAATGGACACCTCTATGTTTGGAAAGAAGAACGTTCCTGGTATTATGACCCTATCGCGGTATTAACCCAGACCGAAGAGCTGGCCGATTGGCTAATAAATAATAAATAATGCATGAGGAAAAGGGATGTCCGAAGCCATAGCGGCTAAGCGGACATCCCTTTATTGTTGTACAAAATTCCTACTAAGATAACTTATAAGCATCTAAAGGCGTTTTATCTGTGAGTGTTGTTATCTCACGCTTCAAATTTAACTTATTGTAGGGACTTCAACAACGTGACTATCTCATCCAGCTGCTTGTCCAGCGCATAAGCATCAGAGAGATAATAAGTTTTGAGATCGTAGGTGAACACATGACCCGCCTTAACAGCAGGTAGACTTTTCCAGAAGACACTGTCCAGAATGTCCAGCTTATCCTGCTCCACACCACGACTGAAGCCTTGGAATATATAATCAGCTTCTCCTAGATACTCGGGCAGCGTTTCGAGAGAAAGGGAAGCCCAGCCTTCCTTAAAGGCTACCTCTTCGACAAGATCAGGTGCATGCAGCCCCAATCCGTTGTATATAATCTCTCCACCACGCCCATATGACGAACCGTATAGAAACAGCTCTTTACCGGCAATTTCAAAGATTGCCACCTTTTTGTCAGCTGCGATCAGATCGGCCAATTCCGCTTTCTTCGCTTCCAGCTTCTGATTGAAATCCGTCACCCATTTTACAGCCTGCTGCTCCTTGTTCAAGATTTTCCCGATCTCAATCAATCGTTCCTTATAGTCGTATTTACCCCAAGGAATAAAGACAGTCGGAGCAATCTTGGAGATTTGCTCATAGGTATCTTCCTGATAAGTGATAATCAAATCCGGTTCCAGGCTCGTTATTTTCTCCAGGGACACCGTCATGTCATCACCCACTACTTCTACACCTGTAAGCGCCTCTTTGAAATATGGATGATTCAAGATGTCATTCCCAGCTACGGCAATGGGCGTCACCCCCAGCGTCAGAAGATCACCGATAAAGTCTTGTACCGGAATTACAATTCTTTGTGGATTGCGTGGGATCTGCACCGGACCTTTATCGCTATCGTATGTCCAGTACTCTGCATCAGCAGCCGGCTCCGTGCTGGCAACTACAGAATCATTAGTGCTTTTAGCCACTTCAGCAGACGTGCTAGCTGGAGCATTCCCCTGATTAGCAGCTTGTCCGCATGCGCTCAACATTAGCACCAGCGTAAGTACAACGGCTATCATACTTGTTTTTCCTAACGATATTACTCTGTACAATGTAAATCCCCCTTGAGACTTTATATTATTGTGATATTGATAATCAATATCATTTAGATCCATGTTTAATATAACGTCTCCGTGGGAAAACATATATACACGCTAATACATCAATTTGGCTATGGACGATTGTCAGCTTAACTTATGGCCGATTAACAAATCTGTCTGTATCTCCAACTGACGTTCGAGTGCAAGCCCTTCGCTGCCCCAAAATTCCTCAAGCTTGAGGTAATATATGCGTTCATTCCTGAATGCTGGAAGATTGCGCCAAACCACACTCTTGCTAATGCGTTTACGTGTTCTCGACATCCAGTCCTCTCGTCCTGATACAACCACAAACATATGGTCAGCCGCGTATATTGGCAATTCCGACAGTGAGATGCATAGATGATCATTCCGCTCCAGAACATCTGACCTTACCTTGTCCGGCGGAGCTAACCCTAGCATTGGATACAGATTGTACACACCTCGGGCTGTATGATTCCAGATATAAATACTGTTATCTTGCCTAATCTCATACACCGCTACCGTTTCACCAGATTCAATTAGTGAGGACAAGCGCTGCTTGGCCAAATCTATTTTCAAATGATAGTGTCTTATCCATGCTTCTGCCCTCTCCTCTTCTCCCAGCAGTCTGCCGAATAAACGAATCTGTTCTAAGCGGTCCATTTCATCACATTCCACCGTAACTAGTGGACCCAACTTTTCCATCCATTTAAGCTGACGGGGGCTCAGATAGGTCGGTGCAATGACTATATCAGCTTCCAGTCCAGACAAGTCCGCTTCCGCCGAACATCCCTGCAACTCAAACGATCGTACATCCGCCAGTTCCGGCTGTAAAAGCAATGAGTAGTTCATCACATCTTTTTCAACCGCGACAGGCTTCACACCCAGCGCAAGTAAATCCCCGAAAAATTGCAACGCTACAATCCGCTTCGGTTTGGGACGCAAACGGAAATCTGTTGGAGTCATCCCGGTGACTTGCTTGAATTTCCGGCTCAGATATAGTCCATCTGAATAGCCTACTTTTTGAGAAATTTGCTGGATTGTTGCTTGACTGGACATCAAATATTTTTTCGCTTTATTCACTCTTAAATGAGCTACATATTCGGTGAAGCTCCACCCCGTCTGCTTGCGGAACCATACTGAGAAATAGCGAGGATTAAATCCCATCATTCTAGACATCATCTCTCGCGTAATCTCCTTTTGGATGTTCTGGTGAATATAAGAGAGCATTCTGAAATATGAACTATCCGTAATGTCTGCTTCAGTATCAGCCTCTACAACCAGTTGATGCAGCTGATGCAGCAAGGATTGAATTCTATCTGCCTGTGCTTCTAAATTATTGGCAGCAACGTCTTCCAATTCGCTGAATAAGCGGGTTATTTTATTCGTCGTACGTACTGGTAAAATCCCATTGACCGGAAAAAATTCACGGCAAAGTCCATAGACCAATTCTTGCTCAGTGCTATTGCTTAGCCCATATACCTCATAGGAGATTGCTAGAACAGAGATAACGGACTCTAATGGAGCATTAATATGATAAGTCGCACCTGCGCTTAAAAAAAGAATTTCACCTATTTTAAGAGCTACTGTCTCTCCTTCAATGGTTATTAGAACGGTAGCTTCTTTTGGTGTCAGGAAGAGTGGGGACTGGGCCATCTGGAGATTACTGATGTGACCACCGCCGCATTGGCGTTTCCCAGCCTCTTTTAACATATAAATTCTGTGTACCAGGTTATTATTAGATAGCTTCATTCCTGCTCCCTTCCAGATCATCAGGCTATTAAACCTTGAAATATAAAGAAGGCGCATAAGGTTTTTCTCTCCGCTCGAAATGGATAAGAAGCCCTATACGCACAACATTAAAATCAAACCTATTCCTTAAGAATTTACCGCTATTAATGGTCGTCAACGACACCAAGCGCCTTATTCTTCTCTTTGAACCGCTCATTGTGAGAAGACACATAAGCAACTTTAGCCGCAGTTGGATCTATGAACAGCTTGGCACTATTAAGCGCCAGAACTGCATCGGTGAAGGCACCGGCAATTAAACGTACCTTACTTGTATAATCCACAAAGTCACCAGCTGCAAATATGCCTGGGAGATTGGTCTCCAGCTTATCAGATACGTTCGCACACCATTCGCCCATATCAAGGCCCCACTCTTTTAACGGACCAAAATCGCTCTTAAGACCATGGTTTACGATCACTGCATCCACTTCAAATTGCTCTGATTCACCTGTCTCTATGTGGTTGATCGTCACCTGATCTATCGTTTCCCCATTACTGCTGTGTAATTGGCTTACTGCATAGGGCACGCGGACATTGACCGAAGATTCCTTCATCCGCACAATATTTTTCTCATGACCCCCAAACTGTTCACGACGGTGAACAATCGTTACACTTGCTGCAATCGACTCCAGTTCATTTGCCCAGTCTACTGCAGAGTCTCCTCCGCCGGAGATCAGCACCCTTTTACCACGGAATGGCTCTAGCTCCTGAACGGTATAATGAAGATTCGTCACCTCATAGCGATCCGCACCTTCGATTTCGAGCTTAGCCATTTGTAGGATTCCGTAACCAATTGCCAGAATAACGGTTCGTGTCCAGTGTTGTTCCCCGGTAGACGAGGTTAAGATATATGTCCCGTCTTCTTGTCTCTCTTGATTCATAATTTGCTGTCCCAACACAATGGTGGGTTCAAAGGTCTGCGCCTGCTCCTTGAGCTGCCCGATCAGCTGATGACAAAGAGTCGGCGTTACTCCGCCTACGTCCCAGATCATTTTTTCAGGATAAATAAGCATTCTTCCTCCGAGCTCATCCTTCGCTTCAATCAACTTCGTCTTGAGGTCTCTCATTCCACTATAAAAAGCTGTATACATCCCAGCAGGTCCGCCGCCAATAATCGTTACATCGTATAATTCCAGTTGATTGTTCATTATGTCCCTCCAAAAGTATATTCTATTGATGCCCTTAGCTTCTTACGCTCCAAATTGTGCCTCATGTAGTCGACTGTAAATTCCAGTAGTCTGTAACAGTTCTTCATGTCTGCCTTGTTCAGCGATACCACCTTCCGCAACAACAACAATACGGTCGGCATTCTTGATCGTTGCCAATCGATGAGCAATAACAAGCGTCGTACGACCTTGTGACAACTCTGCAAGTGCTTCCTGAATTGCGGACTCCGTCTCGGTATCCAACGCCGATGTGGCTTCGTCTAGAATGAGAATCGTTGGATTCTTCAGGAACATCCGGGCAATGGACAGCCGCTGCTTCTGACCTCCAGAGAGCTTAACGCCCCGCTCCCCGATCATAGTATCCAGTCCAGCAGGCTGGGATTTGATCAGCTCTTCCAATTGGGCGCGCCGTGCTGCCTCCCAGATTTCTTCATCGGAGGCACCCAACCGCCCGTAAGCGATATTCTCACGGATGGTTCCGTCAAACAGAAATACATCTTGCTGTACAATCCCGATGTGTGAACGAAGAGATTCAAGCTTCATGGAACGAATATCAATTCCATCAATGCTAATATTACCCTCACTTACATCATAGAAGCGAGGTAGTAGACTACAAAGCGTTGTCTTACCCGCACCAGATGGACCGACCAGAGCAACGGTCTCTCCTGCTTGAATCGACAGATTCACATTTTGGAGTACGTTCTCTTTATCGCTGTAGGCGAAAGCCACATCATGGAAGGTTATATTCCCCTTAAGATCATGAACTGTCTTAGCGTCAATCGCATCATCAACATCCGGCTCCGTCTCCAGCAGTTCGAGATAACGTTTGAAACCTGCAATGCCTTTGGGATAGGTCTCAATGACCGAGTTAATCTGTTGTAATGGTCCTAAAAATACATTGGACAACATCACAAAAGCAATAAATTCACCGTAGGTCATTTGCTTCTGGATTACAAAATATGTTCCGCATACGAGAACAAATAACGAGACCAGTTTCATGAGAACAAAGCTAAAGGATGAATTCCAAGCCATAATTCGATAGGTCATCAGCTTTGTTATACGGAAGCGTTCGTTATTGACCGCAAAACGGGAAATTTCATGATTCTCATTAGCAAAAGCTTGCACAACGCGGATCCCGCTTACATTGTTCTCCACGCGTGCGTTATAGTCAGCAATATCCGCGAACATAATGTGGAAGGCTTTAGACATTTTCCGGCTGAAGTACATGGATAAATAAATCATAAGCGGAACGATCACAAACGTCAGAATAGCTAATTGCCAATTGATACTGAGCATAATGCCGAACACACCGAGCAGCGTCATTACTGCTATAAAGAGATCCTCTGGCCCGTGGTGGGCAATCTCACCGATGTCCATCAAATCATTTGTCATCCGGGATACTAGATGGCCGGTCTTGTTGTTGTCAAAGAAATTGAAAGATAACTTCTGAACTCGGTCAAAAAGCTTTTTTCTCATATCCGATTCGATATTAATCCCCAGCTTATGCCCCCAGTAAGTGACGACAAAATGCATAAAGGCACTGACAATATATATCCCCAGCAAGCCGAGGCATGAATAGAGTATCCATCTCCAATTGCCGCTTGGCAGCAGATCATCTACTACCCGGTTAACGGCTAACGGAAAGACCAGTTCAAGTAGTGCAGCAGCAATCGCACAAGAAAAATCAAGAATAAACAATCCCTTATAGGGCCTATAGTAAGCAAAAAAACGACGCAACATGTTAATAATTCGCTCCTTCTGGTGAGAGATCAGCCTACTTTCATCAAGATTTCGTACGGGCTAACAAATACAAAAAGTATGGTGCTCCAATTACAGCTACAACGATACCCGTAGGAATCTCAGACGGCTGGAGGATCCAGCGTCCAATGGTATCCGCTGTAATAACGAGTAGTGACCCAAGCAGTGCCGAAGTCGGAAGCATGAGTTGATGCTTCGGCCCAACTAACCGTCTCGCCAAATGGGGTCCGACCAATCCCACAAAACCAATTCCACCGCTGACAGCGACACTCGCCGCTGCTAATCCTACCGCAGCCGCAAGAAGCCGAAATTGTTCCTTCGTTACTGCGGCACCAAGTCCCACAGCGGTCTGCTCCCCTAGATTCAGTACGTTCATCACCCTTGCCTTATAGATGACATAAGGCACCAGAATAAGAATCCACGGTAGGAGTGAAAGTACAAACTTCCAGCTTGTTCCCCAAATGCTGCCTGCTAGCCAAGTAGCGACGAATTGGTATTTTTCTGGATCAAGCCTTAGCGTAAGCACGATCATAGCTGCACTCATCCCAGCTGCGACAGCTACACCAGTCAACAGTAGACGCATAGGCGATATTCCTTGGTGCCGTTTATAAGCTAGAGCATAGATTAAGGCAGCTGTAAGCCCCGCACCGACGAACGCTACCATTGGCAGCAGATACACTGGAGCCGCGGTTGCCGTAGGGTAAAAAGAGATTAACAACATAACCATAATTCCTGCACCAGCATTAATCCCTAAGATACCAGGGTCCGCCAACGCATTACGAAAGACGCCCTGCATCACAGCACCGGATACAGCCAGACCTGCCCCAATTAGAACGGAAATCACAATACGTGGCAGCCGAAACTGAAACAAGATTAACTCCTGCTTGTCGGTTCCTTTACCGAACAATGTATTAATCAACTCCATAGGAGTCAAACGTATGTAACCTGTATTCATACTAATAATAAAAGCAATCACAATTAGTACAGCCAACGAAATCATGATAATTAAGCCCCGTTTGTTTTTGGCGGCTTCGAAGGAACCGAATGTCGTCTTTTCCATCATTACAGCTCCCTCCTTTCTTTACGTGCAAGATAAAGGAAGAATGGTACACCAATCAGTGCAATAATAGCGCCAAGTGGCGTTTCATTAGGTGGATTAATCATCCGCGCAGTTAAATCTGCAAATACAGCAAGTAAACTGCCGAGGATCGCTGAACACGGAATAATCCATCTGTAATCGACACCCACAAAAAATCGTGTCAAATGCGGAATAATTAGTCCAATGAAACCAACTGCACCAACTACGGCAACCGATGATCCAGCCAAAATCAATACGATTAATGCACCTGCTAACTTCACAAGCCCTGTACGCTGACCTAGACCTTTCGCAACATCGTCACCTAAACTGAGCATCGTGATCGATCGAGAGATTACCATTGCACCAATTAAAGCGGCCCCTATCCAAGGGAACATGATTTTGAGTTGGATCCATTTCGTTCCAGCCACACCTCCCGCATACCAGAAGGCTAAATCTTGACCGATGTGAAAATATAAAGCTACCCCTTCACTCAGTGCCGACAAAAGCGCACTAAAAGCAGCACCGGCCAGCACCAAACGAGCAGGAGTTAATCCTCCCTTAGCAAGTGATCCAATTCCGTATACGACGCCCGCGCCTACGCCGGCACCCACGAAAGAATATAGAATCAAATACATAAACGATAAATTTGGAAAAAAAGCAAAACATAGTGCAAGCGCAAATCCTGCACCTGAGTTGATACCCATCAGACCTGAATCAGCCAATGGATTTCGCGTCATCCCTTGCATAATGGCGCCAGCAACTGCAAAGCTAGCCCCTATCATTGCCCCGCCAAGTACACGAGGTAATCTTAATTCTCTAATAATCTGATGATCCATGATCTCCGGATCAAAGTGAAACACAGCTGACCATACCACAGACAGCTTAATATCTGCTGCACCGAAGGAGACGGAAACAGCAATTCCTAATAATAATAGCGCCAGACCGCCGACCAAGATTAATGTTGCCGCCCAAGGACGTGAACGAAATTCTCGTTTAACTACTCCTTTATCGGCTCCTATCCTGGTAGTTATCTGTTGATTCATGAATGCCACCCTATTTCTGTGAAATTGATTCTCATTATCATTAGACTATTGTAAATTACATTTCCTAGGTTTGGCAATAGATAGATTTAATTGGAACCATTTAATTTATTGCATTGACAGAAATTCTAAGCTTTGATACAGTTCAAATTGAAAATAATATTGATAATGATTCTCATTATTATTATTTGGTACATATACTTAGGGAGGTTTACCATGCTAAAAAGAAAGACCCTTTTCCCCATCCTGGCACTCGTAATGTTATTGTCTGTATTTGTGACGGCTTGCGGGGGAAACAACAATGCTTCATCTAATACACCAACAGCGACAACTGAAACAACAACAGCCCCGAGTGCAGAGGCAACAGCTGTTCCTGATGCTTCCGCTGCCGAAATGCGCAGCTATGAAACTACTAAAGGTACTGTTCAAATCCCAGTTAGACCTCAGCGGATCGTTACAGATTATTATGGTGGGGAATTACTCTCCGTTGGAGCTAACGTCATAGGCGTTGAACCTAGTACTTTTGATAACCCCTTCTTGAAAGACCTGCTCAAAAACACACAAGATGTTGGTGCTCCAGTCAACGCTGAGAAAGCATTAGAACTTGCACCTGATCTAATTGTAGTTATGTACGACGACAACTATGATGCTTTATCCAAAATCGCTCCAACCATTCATATACCATACGGAACTGCTACGAACATCTATGAAACCGTAAAACTGTTTGGAGATATTGTAGGAGCACCTGATAAAGCTGAGCAATTCATTGCTGACTTTGAGAAAAAGGCTGCTGAAGGCCGCGAAAAGCTTAAAGGTGTCGTGAATGATAATGATACATTCGGAATTTATGAGCTGACTGACAAAGGTGAGCTATGGACCTTCGGTAACAATGCAGGCCGTGGTGGACAAGCCCTATATAATGCACTTAAGCTGAAAATGCCTACTAAGAACAGCAATGACAACCAAACACTTCAGCTATCCATGGAGCTATTGCCAGAATATGCAGCGGATTACATGTTCCTAACTACTTATGATCCTGATAAAAAAGGTGATAAGCTGAAAGAGCTGAAGGAATCACCCGTTTGGAACGGACTTGCTGCTGCGAAGAACGACCATCTGTTCTACAACGATTTTGATACCTTCTATCGCTATGATCCTATTGCCATTACCGCACAAATCGATCTGTTCGTTGATATGATTCTTGAGCGCAACGGTAAGAAATAAGAATAGACACATAAAGAAACACCCCACTTATTAGGCATCGCCTAAAGTGGGGTGTTTTGGTTATACATAAGAAGTTTCTGTTAATTTTATATCATCTAGTATATTCATTATACTCATCGGTGTTATTTAATTTTTTGTACATATACTCATCATTTTTAAGCTTATAGAGCTGCCCCATCCCAGCAAATACGAAAAACAGCACCAAAATTAATCCATACGCATAGGTGAATTCACCAATATAAAAGCAAGTGACTATCGCAACAAGGGTCAAGATCATTAATGCGACTGCAATTCTGGAAAAAATCTTTTTCAAATGGAATCCCCCTACGTTTTATTTGTTAATATTATCATAATTGGAATTAAATTTACATCTTGTATTATTCGTTGTGGGAACATCAAGCAGTTCGATATGTGCTAGCATATTGCGTGTGTATATTTTGGTGTATATACGATAAATGAGGACTTGTAATAAAAGATACGCTCCACCTACCAACAAACAAAACCACATCGGCTCCAGAGCTGTAGACATTTCAACCCTGGAAGAACTAACAACATAAAAAGAAGACAATGCAATACCTAATGCATACGGGAGAAAAAACAGCACTTTTAAAGGGCCGCCTATAATGCGAGCCACGTCCTTAGAAGTAATTCCAATCTTGTTCAGCTTCCTGAATTTGATCCTCTCACGCTCTAAATCGGTCTGAATACTGAAATGCAGCACTATCCCGGAGGCGCCGAAAAATATTAAACCAACAAATGAAATTACGAAGATTCCAAATCGGCCAGACTCCTGTAACTGTAGATAGTCACTTATTCTAGACTTCGTAGAGAATACGAGAGCTTCGTGCCGTTCATTGCCATACCAGGACTCTGTATTGTCTTTGTTATATTTGGCTAAAGCGGCATTTAACTTAGCATCTATATCCACAGTTTTTTTCCAATCCATAAAATTCAGGAGCTGAAGGTTACCGATCGCTTTTTTATTTTCCGCTTTCAGCGCCATATAGTCCTCTTCGTTTACAATAACATGAAGACCATTCATAAGATTCGGCACAGGGTTAAATAGCATTTTAAAAATAAGTCCTTGTGAGTACAACGTATGATTCCCGGAAGAAAGCTTCATTTCGAAGGTGGGCATCTCTGGTCTTTGATTCTTCCATTCTTCTCCTCGAGCAACTAAGGCAAGATTAAGAAAGTGATCTTTCTCCACATGATAATCACTGCCGATTAATGTGTTGATGTTTTGATCCAAAAATACCTTGAAATTGAACAAATCAATGTATTCAAGCGTTTGGTGTGAAATCAGCGGTGTAGCACCATGATCCGTGATTTCGCTGAGTGTCTCAGATGGAAGGCTATTTTTCCCGAATACTTCTGCATAGGCAATATCATAAGGGTTGTTTTTCACAGGAATATTCTCAGCATCCCAGGTAATATAAAAGATAATACCGCTTAGAGAAATTGTTATGAAGACGAGGAAGGTGATAAGAGAAAGCACTATTTTGGAGCGACCAAGGGTATAGTTCAAATCGGAGCTAAACATTAAATGCTTGTGATAGGCTCTGCTTGATCGCGATATAAAAAGTTTCATCCAGTCCCCAAGTCCTGACAGCAGCAAATAGACACCCACCATACTTACTCCCAGATTGATTAACATCATACGGGCATCATCAGGACTGTAATGAGTAATCATATCATAAACGGAGATCCCAAGTAGTACGACTCCGATGATCCCTGTGATTTTACCATGAAGAAGGCTACGTTCTGCGGTTCTGGATTCTTTTAGAAGGCGTACAATGTTGTATCTCAGCGTTAATATTAATTGGATTCCAATCACAGCTATGTAAATAATCCCGAAGAATTTAATGGTATACAGATAACTTTCCAGCGTAAGTGAAAAAGAACTGCCCCCTATATTAACAAACAACGAGATGATGAAGAAGAAAAGACCGGAGAAGACCGTCCCTGCACCTAAACCCGTGAGAATCGAAGCTAATGCAATCAAGCTATTTTCTAACAAAATAATTTTACGGATATTGTGGCTCGTCATTCCAAGAACCATTAACAGCCCAAAGTCGCTTTTTCTAAATTTCAAAAAAGCCATTTGCGCATATACAATAAATAGAACAGCAAACACTCTCATAACCAAGAAAGGAGCATATAAATTACCAGACACCATTCCATTCACTTGATAGGGGTCATTAAAATCAGGGTTTATATACAGGGAGTAAAAGGCGAAAAAGACCATAATCGTAAAGCTGCTGCATAGGAAAAATAACAAGTACCTTCTAAGGTTCGCCTTAAACATCTGAATAGCCATTCTCCTAAAGGTCATCTTCTCCCCCTCCAATGAAGGCCAGACTCTCCAGAATCCTATCAAAAAATGCTCTCCGTTCTTTATTGTCCCTAGTAATCTCTAATAGAGCCTTCCCATCCTTGATAAAGAGCACGCGATTACAATAGCTGGCCGCAAAAGGATCATGCGTGACCATCACAATTGTTACTCCTTTCAGAGCATTCAGTTTGGCGAAGGTCTTCATTACTATACTTGAGGATTTGGAATCCAAATTCCCCGTCGGCTCATCCGCAAAGATCACCTCCGGATCATTAATAATCGCTCTGCTAATCGCCGCTCGTTGTTGCTGTCCTCCTGAAACCATATACGGATATTTATCCTTCACCTCGCCCAGATCAAAGAGCAATAACGTCTCATCTGTCTTGGTATTGATGTCGTCTACCTCTTGGTCATCCAGAACCATGGGCACCATTATATTTTCCCGTAGGGTCAGGCTATTCAGCAGATTGTAATCTTGAAAAACGAACCCCATTCGCTGCCGGCGAAACAGTGCAAGCTCATTCTTAGACATCTCGCTTATACTAGTCTCTGCAATCCGGACTACCCCACTATATTCCGTGTCGATCCCGCTAAGGATGTTTAGCAGCGTCGTTTTACCACTCCCCGAAGGCCCCATAATCGCAACAAGCTCTCCGCTATCCACACTCAGGCTTATGCCGTTTAGCGCCCGAAACACATTCATTTTGCCCTTGCCTTTATATTCTTTTGAGAGATTCTCTACCTCTAGAATAGGCATGCTCGCACCGTCCCCTTCATAGCTTGGCGGATTAACATTAAATGGAATTATGTTATTCCTGTAAATACTATAAAACTAAGTGAAGAGAACAGTTGTTAGATTCCTCACAGAACAAGAATACTTGATTCCTCCTCTATCATTTCCGCTCTCGCAAGAAACAAAGACAAACAAAACCAGTAAAAGCAAGTCCTCCGATAGCTGCCAGTGAGAAGGAAAACGCCCTTACATAATCCGATAAATCTGCTTCCAAAAGAGAATGCTTCAACGAAGTGGAGAACAAAATACCGATTAGAGCCACCCCTAACGAATTTGCTAAATACATAAATGTAGTGATCAGACCTGATCCTGTGCCCGTAATCCTTGCTGGTACTGAACTGAGCGTGACGTTGACTAATGGTGTAGTAGCCATGCCGAGACCGAAGCCATATATCAATAATATTAAAATATTTCGTGCGCCCAGTAGATGCGTCGCATCCACATTTAGCTCCCATATAAGCAATAAACTAGAGCATCCCATCATCAACGCTCCTATTTTAAGTACTTTCATACTCCATCTTCTGACTATTCGAGACGATCTCAGGGAAGTCAGAAAAAAGCCTATACCTATAGCCAAAAAAACCAAACTCGTATCTTGAACATTATAGTGCAAGCCAAATTGCATATAGTAGCTTAAAACAAAAAAGAAGGAGAACATACCTAGATAAAGGACAAGCACAGTCGCCAGACCTACACTAAATGTTCGATGTCTGAAAATAGACAGATCGACTAATGGACAATTCCCCTGCTTTCCTTTCCGATTTTCAACCCAGATAAAAGTAAACAACACGAATAAAGCTATAATTAGACAGCCTGAGATCCACAATGGCCACCCTTGTTTTTGTCCCTCTGATAACGGATAGATTAGCAGGAACAAACCGATCAGTAGTAGGAAGCTTCCCATCCAATCAATACTGTGCGTTTGCTCGGCCCGTGTTTCAGGAACAATCGGCATTAACAGCAAGACGAGAAGTCCGAAAGGCACATTGAAAAAAAATACCGTTCGCCAACCGAGGTCGAACGGATTCCAATTCACAATAGTGCCTCCGAGAATAAATCCGAAAGCGAATCCAATGCCAATCATTGCACCATAAATACCGAAAACAAGCCCTTTTTCCTTTGGCAGAAAGCTGACCTGAAGTGTAGACAAAACCTGAGGCTGGACAAGCGCAGCTGCCATACCTTGTACGATGCGAATAACAATCAGAAGTGTCGGATCTGAGGTCAAACCACCCAACACTGCCATAATCGTAAATCCACTCACTCCGATAATCAGCATTCGTTTTCTGCCGTATACATCCCCAAGCTTTCCACTAATGATCAACGCCACAGCTAATCCTAGCGAAAATCCGGTGACGATAAGCTGTGCTTCAGAGAAGCTCGCATTCAAGCGATTTTGCATTAATGGAAGGGCGACTTGAATCATATAAGTATTCAATGAAATGAGTAAAGTTGGAAGTAGAATAACCCATAGCGCATACCAACGTCGCGAATCAACTCCTTGCATTGTATTACCACCTCTTTATGAAATCTATGATAATGATTATCAATTAGAATAGTCTTTTTCTCTACCTGTTAAGGGAGGTTTACTCCTTGATAAGGGAGCAAACACAAAAAAACCTCAAGCAGGCAGAATATAGTGTTCGATTCCGAACCCTATGTTCTACTGCTTGAAGCCATCTATAAGTACAAATCCTTCTAGATCCTATTTCGCTCCAAAGTCTGTTGTTCGATACGTTTTAAGTACTCGCTTGGATTGCAGCCATAGTGCTTACGGAAGGTTGTCGTGAAATTGCTGACATTACTATATCCGACCGAAACGGCTGTTTTTCCTATATTCAAACCTTCTACCTCCATGTACCAAAGCGCCTTCTCCATCCGCTTTATACGAACAAGCTCGAAGATCGTCATGCCAAATAACTCACGGAAACCCTTTTTTAGCTTGAATTCATTGATGCCTACCCGCTTGGCTAACTCACGTATGGACAGCGGTTGTTCGAAATGGATTTGCACCAACTCATGTACCCGCTTTAGATTTATAATATCATCAGGCCGGAACGTCATACTCCCGCTCATAGAGCCGTAACCATCGGACTCCCCAAATAAAGCGATAAATTCAAGCGCTTTGCTCTCCATATATAATCGTCTCAATGTTCCATGATATGTACAATGGATCATTTCAAAGACACATTTTCGAATCGCCGCAGTGTCAGGATAACGGTCAATATTTCCACGATGATGTTTAAGCCAGTTCTCCATCTGTTGTTTCTCCGCTAGATCTCCGGCATAATACAGCAGTTCGCTAGGAGCTAGCCGTATTTCTAACAATTGATTGGGGACACCAGCTTTTTTCTCTTCATACACCTGAACATCCTCTAAAAAAAGAACATTGCCTGTTTGTTTCTCCGTATGACTTTCCTTGCCGTTCCATTCGCAATAGATTTCTCCACTCACGTTATAGCTTAGTTCGAACAACGGACAAGCTTCCTGAATGTAGAGCTTCATATCTTGTTCGTAAGTTATATCCGTATACATGATCTCCATACCTGGACGAATTCGCGTACGAGTAATGCTTCCCTGACCGATATGCGAGGGTATGGTAAGACGTTGTTCCCACTGGTTGTGCTCAACATGCCCTTCTATCCGCTCTGTAAATTGTTCAAAAAGATCATGAATCTCCAAATTCAATATTTTTAAAGCCATCGAAAGCCTCTCCTTCTTCGCCAATACAAATAAAGCCATTCACAACTCAAATGATAATCGTTATCATTTGTAGGTGTCAACATGGAATAAATCTATAGGATTTTTATCCCCACTTGGGATGAAACCCTAGGTTTACATAAAAAAGCGTTGGTGGATTTTCCTCCTACCAACGCCTATGGTAATAATTTATTCATCAAATTTGTTCGTCCAACATCCCCGTAACCTCCATAATCTTCGAGGCTAACAAAAATGAAGGAGCTTCATAATCCACGCACTTGAGCTCAACCGCCGCTTCAGGCATTTCATTTACAATCGAAGTCTCTTGCGACTCTACAAGGGTAGATTGGGCGCCAGCTTGTTTGGCATTCAGCATGCCTCTTGCGCCATCGTTTCCCCTTCCCGTCATTAAAATCAAATGCTGCTTCAAGCTTTTCAGTCCAGAAATCGATTCGAACAATACATCAATGGATGGACGGTATCCGTTCAATGGAGCTTTCTTGTGAAGTTTGATTCTACATACTTGCCCTTGCTGAACTACAGTCATATGACAATTACCAGGTGCAATATATGCCGTTCCTCCAAGTACCAATTGATCATCTTTCGCCTCAACCACCCGTACACTTGAGAATCGATTCAATCGTTCTGCTAATACTTTCGTATACTTGGGTGGCATATGCTGAACGATTAATAAAGGATATGGGAAGTTTGCCGGGAGCGAGCTAATTACGATTTCAAGCGCCTTCGGACCACCAACTCCACATCCTATGGCTACGATTTGATCGAATTCATCCGTACATCCGTTCTTAGAATTGTCTTCTGCCTGTAGTCCTATCATCACTTTCGAAACAGTAATATTGTTAAGGATAAGGGTTCTCAAAGGAATTTGAGCAGCTTGTTTAATTTTGAATATTAGCTCGTCTTTTATTTGGGATAAATCAGGTCCATGGATTTGAGTGGGCTTGGATATAAAGTCCACTGCTCCGTTCTGTAGACCTGTGATGGTTGCTGTTATTCCATCCTTTGACCCCGAGCTTAGGATAAGGATAGGGGTTGGACGTTGTGACATAATACTAGAGAGCGCTACTAAACTATTCAATTCCGGCACTTCTATATCAATCGTCACGACATCAGGCCTGAGTTCTTGAACCATGCTAACCGCTTCGGATGCATTTCGAGCTGCTCCAATGACCTCGATAATTGAATCCTCCGCAATAAGGTTCGAGATCTGTTTATGCATTATTACTGAAGTAGCTACAACGAGCACCTTTAACTTTTGCACTACTTCTCCTCTCCTATCAATGATGATCCCCATGACACGGTTTATTTAACTTTAAAAATAGATACGAGTGCATTTAGTTCCTCCGCAAGCTGTGCTAATGCATTAGCCGTTGTTGCCGTTTCACTACTGCTTGCCGCCATTTCTTCCGTTGCTGCCGATATGCTCTCAATCGAGTACAACACCTCTGATGACTGCGCGGCCTGTTCTTCACTGGCAGCAGCGATTTCTGTTACTTTATGAGCGGTATCGTTCACCATAGAGAGAATATGATCAAAGGCTTCCCCATTTTTTTGTGAAAAAGCTACGCCTTCGACTACCGCATTCACACTTTGGTGTGTATTTTTTTGCATTTCTTTAATTATGTCCGTGACTTGCTTAGTAGCCTCACTGCTCCGCTCTGCTAGCTTTCTTACTTCATTCGCTACAACGGCAAAACCTCGGCCCTGTTCACCTGCACGAGCCGCTTCTATAGCTGCGTTAAGAGCCAGCAAATTTGTCTGTTTTGCAATATCATCAATGACCGCAATGATCTCGCCAATTTTATCTGAGCCTTCTTCTAGTCTAGACATTTGGTTGTTAAGTAACGTCATCCCTTGAATGGAGTCAGTAACCACCGCACCTCCATCCTGAGCAATACGCATCGTATGATCTGACAGTTCTGAGGCTTGCTCTGCACTCTGAGCTACTGAATTAATCGCTTCAGACAATTCTCGGAACAACTCATTCATCGTTTGCGCTGCAGTGGCTTGACTCATACTGCCGCTAGCTACTTCCTCAGTACTTGCTGATATTTGCTGTGCTGCCGCCGAGACACTTTCCGCAGAGGATAAAATCCCCCCCACAGTATGTCTTAAGTTCAGAACCATTTCATTCACAGAATTCGCAAGTTTTCCGATCTCATCCTTAGAATTTAGATTCGAAGTTTCGCTTAAGTCTCCATTGGCTACTTTACCTAGCAGGCGCATCACTTGATTAAGAGGCCGTGCTATAATTTGCGAGATTAGATAGCCAAAACCCACGCTGATTAAAAGTGCAATGATAGTAACACTAAAGGTAATCAACCGAGAGGATTGATATAATTCATTGGCAGTATCACTGGATTCCTGTGCCTGCTTCATATTGATGTCAATTAAACCTTGCAAGAAATCCGTCATCTCTGTAGTGGCCAGCTGTAAATCTCCTGTCAGCAAATAATTCGTATATTCTTCATTACTAATGATCTTCTTATCCAATTCAATTGCATGATCCACGCTGGTGGTATAGCGTTGCCAGATCTCAGGATAATCCTTCATTTTCTCTAATTCTTCTTCTCTCAATCTTGTCTTACTATATTTACTCATGATGTCTTCAATGCTTTGGACATTCTTATGTAATTTATCCCGATATTCTTTTTTCTTCACCTCGGTTTGGGCCATCGTATTTATATCCCGGATGTTTATTCTATTCGTTAAAAAAAGTTCATTCGCTTCACCGAGATAGGCAATCGGTGTTAAGCGATTTTTATACATATCCTCGATGGACTCATCCATCTTACTCAAATTACTTATTCCATAGAATCCTACAAAGCATAAAATGACTGATACCAACACAAATGCTGAGATTAGCTTCACTGCTGTTCTCAAATTATAAAACCATTTCATCCTTCTGCACCTCATTACGTTAGTCAATTTTTAGTAATTCTTAGGAACTATTTCATCATAAACGGTAAGCAGAATATGGTAACCGAAAAAAAATAGCGTGATCACGCAAAATTATTGCGCACCTCCGCAATGAAGCGCAAAACAAAAAATCCCGCCTCACTATCTAGTGATCGGGATTTCAATCTATAGGGTTGTTACGTATTTTCACAATGAATTAGTAAAATCTGATTCCTTCAATATTCCGAGCCGTTTAGCTTTAATAGCCGCTTCAATTCTAGATTTCACATTTAGCTTTTGGAACAAATTCGTTAAACTATATTCTAGTGACCGCTGACTCATAAGCACAATCTCCGCTATTTCCTTATTACTTTTTCCTTTTGCGATTTCCGTCAGCATTTCATGTTCCCTTTTGCTAATCATGGAGGTTGTTTGTTCATCATTGATTTCTAATCCTTTAGGCGGTACTTTTCTTAACTGCTTGACTAAGGTCCGCGGTAGAATGACTTCCCCTCTTAATGCACATCTTACCGCTGTAATCAACTGCTCTCTATTGGTTGTTTTTGAGATAAAACCAAAGATCCCCGATTCGATCATCAGGTTAAATTTGTTAGTAAATTCATATCCGGTGTAGATTAAGATAATCGCATCCGCGTTCATTGTTAATACTTGCTTCGCCAAATCAATCCCATTCACATCCGCGATATGAAGATCAAATAACATTACGTCAAAGGAATGACTACTCACCATTTCAAGCACTTCATTCGCTGAATTAGCTAGAGTAACCTTCATGTCTCCCTCTTGCTCTAATATCATTTTAGTCCCTTCCATAACAGATGGATGATCATCCACTAACAATATTTGAATCATGCCTATGACTACCCCTCTATCCAATTGTTATGCCGCATGATTAATCTGCAGGTATAGATATATTGACCGCTAATCCCTTTTTATCTGGCGATCGGAATACTATTGACCCATCCATACTTCGAACCCTTTCCTTCATCCCATAAATCCCCATACTTGTAAGTGAATCCTCACCAAATAAATTCATTCCGATTCCGTTATCTTTATAATCCAAATGAATATGATTCTCTTCACTAGCTAAGGTGATGTAGACTTCTGTCGCAAAAGAGTGCTTTGCTGCATTAGCTAAAAGCTCTTGCACAATACGGTACAGACCTATAAGCACTTCATCATCTAACTTATGCGTGAACCCTTCAGACTCGAAATAAATCTGATAGTTGGTACGTAGCTGCGTAAATTCAAACAACGTCTCCAGCGAGGAGATAAGACCTTCATTGATTAATGCAGGAGGTCGGAGCTCGTTACAAATAATCCGCAGTTGATAAATAACATCAAGTAAACCTTCTGAGATCTGTTCTAGTTGTTCTCTAAGTTCCCCATTAATGGACCTTTCACCTAAAAGAAAATCCAGCTTACGATACCAGATAATCTGTTCTTGAAGCGCTGAGTCGTGTAAGTCCTGAGCAAGTCTTTTTCGCTCATTCTCGGATAAATTAAACATAAATCGGAGAAGCCATGTAGGAGCCACTTGCTTAGAAGCTGCTAGCTCAAGATCCTTCGTTAAATCTTCGATAAGCAAAAAATGATCAAAGAGAACACTGACATAACGGGTAATCGTCTCAAGCCACACTCGAATAGAGCCGATTTCTAGTAAAAGCGTCTTCTCGTTAATCGATAGCAAGTAGCTTTTTCCTCGGGACTCCCCGATCTTGAGTGAATACCCTTGCTCAGTCTCGATAATTTCACATAATTTATCATGGTTAGATTCAACTGCGATAAATTTTATATTTGATATCTGCAGAGTTTCTCTGACTTCTCTAAGTAACCGCTGCTCCATATGACTAATCTTCATCACACCAAAAAGATCTTGGGAGAACTGATCGAGACTCATTTGCAGGCGAAAATACCGTTCCTCACTCTCTCGAATAATCTGCTCTGTATGTTCTCTGTCCTCATCTGCTTTTTTTCGATCACTAATATCCCTAAATATAGAGATACATGCGACTTTTCCTTTGTACAAAATGGAGCTAGCTGTTACCTCTACATCGATAATCGTTCCATCTGAACGTACGACTTTTTGTTCAATAGGAGCTAAGATCTTATAGGGTTCTTTATAGATCTCTCGCATGCGTTCTTTCGACAGCCGCAGATACTCCGGGTGCGCCCAAATGAAAATATTTTTACCGATCAATTGACTCTCATCGCTAACTCCAAATAATCCAAGACAAGAGAAATTTACATAAACAAACTTATAATCGCTATGCAGAACAACCGCTTCAGGCGACATCTTGATCAGCTGCTGATTGAACTCCTCGCTTTCCCTTAATTCATTTTCCATTTGGACTCTCTTAGTAATGTCTCTTGCTACAATTACGATACTCATTACTTCTCCATCCTCACCTAGAACAGGAGTAGCAAGACATTCTAAATTTAAGATATAACCTTTTGTGTGAATAAAACGATTGTAAAACATCTTGCTTGCTTTTGTCCGAAAAATATTTGATATCTGTTCACGCAAGTTTTCTTGCTCATCTGGATCGATATACTCTAGGATGGTAGTGTCCTTGATTAAACCTACAGGAATACCGATTAGGGTTTCGCAGGAAGGCGAGGCTACAATGAAATTACCTTTTTGATCCAAAACCCCCATCATATCCTTCATGTTATTAATAATAAGTCTATACTCTGCTTCACGCTGTGCTAACTTGTGTTCTACTTCTACTGCTGATGTTATATCTCTAGCAACTACAAAAGCCCCAACTATACGACTATTCACATAAACCGGGATATTTTTCATAGACCAATGGCTCACTGATCCATCCTTACGGGAAGAGGCCACAACATAGTGCTGAGCAGATCCCCGTACTGTTCTTCCGAAATAATCCAACATCCTCGGCATATTCTCTGCTCCAAATAGATTCATGATGGACAAATTCTCTCCGACCATACTTAAAGCTTCTCCAGTAATTTGCTGTGCCGTAGAATTGATTGCCAAAATATTACCTTGCAGATTCACCTCACATACGACGTCTGAGTTATAGTCAAATAAGGATTTATAGCGCTGTTCACTTTTGAGTAAAGCCTCCTTCATTAACTTTCTTTCAGTAATATCTGCCAAGATCCCATCAAGCCGAACTACCGCTTGGGATTCATCCAGACTGGGTATGATTCTGACCTGTAACCATCGAGGCTCACCACTTGCGTGGATGATTCGATATTCACTAAGTTGTGGAATCCCTTGACCAACTGATGATATGATCTCTTGAATCAAGGGGTTTTCTTCCTTATAAGCAATACGAAGCCAAAAATCATCCTCTTTTGCCTGCTCAACGGAATAACCGGTGATATTGAGAATGGCATCCGATATAAATAACACTTTCTTAGATACGTAATCGTAAGACCAAACCGCCACATCTAGATTAGAGAACATCTGTTGATACAAAGAAAATGTGCTCTCTAACTGAATCTGTGCCCTTTTTTGTTCAGTAATGTCCAGCATAATTCCATCTATTCGGCAGACCTTGTTCTCCTTATTTAGGATAGGCGTGCCGATATTTTGAACCCACTTCAGTCCTTCAGTAGGTAGTTGCATCCGATACTCAAGACTACTGATATGACCAGCATTTAATCTTTCCATGTAGGCATCATATCGATCACGATCCACTACATTCACAAGTTCCCGTAAAAAACTAGGGCTGTGCTGTTTAGTCTTACTTGTGCAACCAACCCATTCCTCTAAAATTCTCGACATCGTCAGTAGATTTTCTTCCATATCCATAGACCATGTGATCACATTCTCGTCGCCGAGTGAATGCATATTGAGATCACCTCCACATAAAAAGCCCCCCCTTTTCGGGGCGGCTTTTTGTTCTAATTCGCTATTTTACAAGCGTCATTACATGAATAACTTTATCCTACTGAGCAATCTGCTCACGGATATTCTGCAATATTTTCTTCTCCAGCCGGGATACCTGCACTTGAGAGATCCCTAGACGACTGGCGACCTCCGACTGCGTTTGATCACGATAGTAGCGAAGATAGACAATCAGACGTTCACGTTCACTGAGGCCTCCGATAGCTTCATTTAATGCCAGCTTATCGAACCAACGCTCCTGTGATTCGTCAGCGATTTGATCAATCAGCGTGATCGGATCTCCATCATTCTCAAACACCGTCTCATGGATAGAGGTCGGTGGTTTATTGGCTTCTTGAGCGAATACCACTTCTTCGGGTGTAACCCCTAGCGCTTCCGCAACTTCACCAATCGTAGGCAGACGATCAAGCGTTTTAGACATTTCGTCCTTCATCTTACGAACTTTATTAGCCATTTCCTTAAGGGAACGACTGACCTTCAAGGTGCCATCGTCACGAAGGAAACGCTGAATTTCACCGATAATCATCGGCACCGCATAAGTGGAGAACTTGACCTCATAGCTGAGGTCAAATTTATCAACGGACTTCAGGAGTCCAATGCAACCGATCTGGAACAAATCGTCAGGCTCATACCCGCGGTTCATAAACCGCTGTACTACCGACCAGACCAGTCGGATATTACAGCTTACAAGCGTGTCGCGGGCAAGACTATCTCCGGCCTGACTGAGCGCGATAAGACGTTTGACCTCCGCATCGTCCAAATAGGTCGGCGGAGCTTTTTTTGACTCTGCATCCATGGCTCCAACCCCTAATTGTATAAAGCTTTTTTCGAGACGATGGTTTTCTTCATTGAGATAGAAGTACCGTGTCCCGGTTCACTAGTGACTTCAAATTCATCCATGAAATTCTCCATAATAGTAAAGCCCATGCCCGACCGCTCCAGCTCTGGCTTAGAGGTATACAGCGGCTGTTGCGCCAGCTCCAAATCCTCAATGCCCCGTCCTTGATCCTCAATGGTTAGATGTACCGTTTCGTTGTCCAGCGATGCCGAAATGGTCACAATACCTTCCGGATCACTATCATACCCATGAATAATACAGTTGGTGACCGCTTCCGACACGACTGTCTTCAGATCATTCAGCTCGTCCATCGTAGGATCAAGCCGGGAAACGAACGCCGCTACGACTACACGTGCGAACGATTCGTTCTCCGAGCGTGCAGCGAACTGCACGTTCATGAAGTTACCAGCCTTACTATTTGTCATAACGCAACCTCCAAATCCGAGAGTGCAGTACTCTCGTCGTCATATAGGGGCATGATTTTGAACAGGCCTGACATTTCCAGCAGCCGCTTCACAGGTGCCGTTGCGTCACACACAACCATTTTTCCACCTTTACTGTGGATCAGTTTATACCTTCCCAGAATCACGCCTAGGCCTGAACTGTCCATAAACTGCAGATGCTTAAGACTAAGAACCAAATGCGATACCTGACCACGCATAATCGCTTCATCCATATCCATTCTTACAAAATCGGCTGCGTGATGATCCAACTCCCCTGATAAACGGACAATCAACACACCCCTGTGATGCTCCATCTCCACATGAGAATTCATGCTTGCCACTCTCCTCTTCGTTGCTTTGAAAACTGACCTTGAAAGACAGTACCTATTCCCTTCAAGGACAAGGTTTTCTACGCGGCAAATCAGGAATCCTGCCTCACGACAAAACTAGAAGAAAACCCCTATGAATCTACAGAGTACATGGGGGTAATCTACAAAAAAACTGTTTTTAATCTACGCCGAACATCGAGCCTGTTGTGCGCTTAAAGAGCTTCCACCAGCCTGCTTTCGGCACAGCTTCCCCTGCTTTTAATTCATATTCCTTAATCACTTGGGTTCCTTGGTAGACCACTAGCTTGCCCACAGATTGACCTTCAGCTACTGGAGCCTTCACGCTTTCCGGCAATACTAGTTCGTGGCGAATGCCTTCTTGAGTCACACCTTTTTTCAAAAGAACACTGTACGTCTCTTTGGCCGTTATCGGCAGCTCGGATTTTACGCCCTTTTCAATCTTTAGGGTGCCGATGGCATCCCCTTCTTTGTGGATCGTGTGTACTTTATATTGCGAGAACAGGTAATCGAACATACCTGACACTTCACTATTGCGTGTCTTTGTGTTCGGCTCGCCTAGCACAACAGCGACAGCACGAAGGCCATCTCTTGCTGCTGTAGCGGACAGACAGAATTTTGCCTCAGCAGTATAACCAGTCTTCAAACCATCAGCACCAGTGTAGAAACGCACTAGCTTGTTCGTGTTCACCAACCAGAACGGTTTGGTTGAATCCTTACGTAAGTAATCCTGATAGGAACCGGTATATTTGATAATTTGATCATGCTTCAAAAGCTCACGACTGATGACCGCAATATCGTAAGCTGAGGAATAGTGATTGGCGGCTGGAAGACCGTTGCAGTTGGCAAAATGGGTATCTTTTAGTCCCAGTTCCTCTGCACGTTTATTCATCAGATCGACAAAAGCACTCTCTGAACCAGCTATTTTCTCCGCCATCGCCACAGAAGCATCATTACCAGAAGCCATAGCGATACCTTTGAGCATATCGTCTACCGACATTTCTTCACCAGGCTCCAGAAAAATCTGCGATCCACCCATAGAAGCCGCATATTCACTTGTTCGCACCTTATCAGTCAGCTGCAGCCTTCCTTCATCCAGCGCTTCCACCGTTAGTAACATTGTCATAATCTTCGTAATACTTGCGGGAGGCAGCTTATCATGGCTGTTCTTCTCATAAATAACAGTTCCGGTACCAGCGTCCATCAAAATAGCAGAACGTGCTCCCGGTGCGAGGTCTACAGCGGCAGCATTACTGCCAGAGTCCTTGGTTTTTTCTTCTGCATAAGCGCCTGACATAGGTCCTAGAACCGATACAGCGATACAGAGCACAAGCACAGCAAAACGCATTTTTCTCACAATGGTTCCCCTCCTGAACGTTAACCTTCATATCACAGGTACTGTGTTCCAGTTTCGTCAGAAAGGGTGAAAATTATTCCATTTTTAAGGAAATAACAACAATTATTTATCTCAAGAAGTAAGGATGTCATCAATTAAAAAAAGCCCAGCAGCAGTTGCAGAGCATTTTTATTATAGGGGAGATTAAATAATATTTCAAATTTAAAGTATTTCCATTTTTTTAGCTCTCATTTTAGGACTTTTAAAGGTAAATCGTAGACTATCACGAATGCTAACTAAGAACCTATAATGTCTTACAGAGGAGTGAATATACGAATGAACCCACTTGAAACTTATATTGAGACAGAAGCAAAACAGAACGATTTCTCAGGCGTAGTACTAGCAAAACAATATGATAAAGAAATCGCCAGCAGCTGTCACGGTTATGCCAATAAGTCGGATAAGCGCGAAAACAATATTCATACTCGGTTCGGGATCGCTTCCGGGTGTAAAATATTCACAGCAATTGCCGTCTGTCAACTGGTCGAAAGGGGATTGATTTCTTTCGAAAGCAGATTATCAGACTATCTGAAGAAGGTAGAGTTCCCTCTCTTTAGTTCTGAAATCACCATACATCAGTTGCTTACGCATAGCTCTGGGATTCCTGATTATTTTGATGAAACAATCATGGATGACTTCGAAGAACTGTGGAAGACACAACCTATGTACACTTTACGGCAGCTGGAAGACTTTGTACCGATGTTTCGAAACCTCCCCATGATGTGGACCCCTGGTGAACGTTTCCACTACAACAATGCCGGATATATTGTGCTAGGTCTTCTGGTGGAGGAATTGAGTGGAATGTCCTTTTCCGATTATGTGGAGCTTCACATCTTTAAGCCTTGCGGAATGGAGCAATCCGGTTACTTTACGTTAGATGCCTTACCAGCCAACTGTGCACTAGGATACATAGAGGAAGAGAACGGTCGCTGGAGAAGCAATATCTATTCAATCCCGGTAAAAGGAGGCGCTGACGGTGGAGCTTTCGTAACCGCTCCCGACATACAGTTATTCTGGAGCGGGCTAATGAACCATACCCTTTTGAGTCCAGTACTCACTTCATTGTTGCTTACTCCCCACATACATGTGGATGGTGAAGGCTATTATGGTTATGGTGTATGGATCACCCTCCGAGAAGAAAAAGTGTTCAAGTTTCACATTATGGGCTACGATCCCGGTGTTTCCTTCCGATCGGCTTTCTATCCGGCTAGTGGAGAGACTGTGGTCGTATTATGTAATACAAGCAGCGGGGCTTCTCAGATTTTCAATCTTATCGATAAGCATTTGTAGCTGCTCCGTCAAAAACGTAAAACAGCGAGCCTCCTATTAACGGAGGCTCGCTATTTTACTCTCTATTTCAGGTCTTTGTCATGAAAATAATTACATTTCCTTGGCTAGTACCGTGTTACTCCATCCTTCGTAACAAGCGCGAATACCAGTGGCAATGGTGGAACCGATTCAGAAGTAATACGGTAAGCTTCCAGCACCTTGCCCTCAGCTTCCTCTACTTTCTTATCACTGGCATCATTGATATGCAATACTGCAAGTGTATCCCCAATCTCTACAGCATCTCCAACTTTTTTAGAGAGTTGAATACCTACAGCCAAATCTATTACAGATTCCTTGGTTTCACGTCCTGCACCAAGCAGCATAGCAGCAATGCCGATTTCTTCTGCTTGAATCCCCTCAATGTAACCCTTAGTCTTCGCTTTCACTTCAATGAATCGTTTAGCAGCAGGGAGTTTCTCCGGATCATCGATTTGCGAAACATCTCCGCCTTGCGCACTCACGATCTGTTTGAATTTCTCCAGCGCTGTGCCATCTTCAATATGTGTCATCAGAATCGAACGAGCCTCCGCTTCATCCTTGGCTTTACCGCCAAGAACAAGCATCTGACTGCCCAGAATAAGGCAGACTTCCTGCAAATCTTTAGGACCGTGACCCTTCAAGGTCTCGATTCCTTCCTTAATTTCCAGCGCATTTCCGATCCCGTAACCCAGTGGCTGATCCATATCACTGATGATCGCAACGGTATTACGACCCAAATGGGTGCCGATATCCACCATAGCCTGGGCAAGCGCAATAGAATCATCAAGCGTCTTCATAAAAGCGCCGCTGCCGGTTTTGACATCCAGTACAATGGCGTCTGCACCCGCTGCAATCTTCTTGCTCATCACTGAGCTTGCAATAAGAGGGATGGATTCAACAGTTGCTGTTACATCCCGAAGGGCATACAACTTTTTGTCAGCGGGTGTAATGTTGCCCGACTGGCCGATCACGGCAGCTCCGATCTCCCCTACTTGATCAAAGAAACGCTCGCGATCCATCTCTATAGAAAAGCCAGTGATCGACTCCAGCTTATCAAGTGTACCTCCTGTATGCCCAAGTCCGCGGCCGGACATCTTCGCTACCGGTACTCCAGCAGAGGCTACCAACGGTGCAAGCACCACGGTGGTTTTATCTCCCACTCCACCTGTGGAGTGCTTATCAACCTTAATGCCTGCGATTGGGCTCAGATCCACTTGATCACCAGACATCGCCATTTCCATCGTTAGATCGCCGGTCTCCCGTGCGTTCATACCTTGAAAATAAACCGCCATAGCCCAAGCGGAAAGTTGATAATCAGGAACTTCACCTTTACTATAGCCTTGAATTAGAAAGGATATTTCCTCACGGCTCAGCTCTCCACCGTCTCTTTTTTTCTGAATAATGTCGACAGCTCTCATTTTACACCTGCATTTCACGGACATTTGCGCGAGCAAATCCGATATATTTTGGTTTAGTTACATTAACTACCTGTTCATGCGTCAATGGCTTAAATTTAATCACTTGTGTCATAAAGATGACCTCCCAGTAATTCAAAATGCAGTGCCCGAAATTACATTTTCGGAATAAAGCCTAAGACCAGTTTCAAGAAACGTTCACGCACACGTTCTGCAGTTTCCATCACCTCTTCATGATTGAGAGGTTGATCGAGGATTCCCGCGGCCATGTTAGTAATACAGGAGATGCCCAATACCTCGATACCTGCATGACGAGCAACAATGGTCTCCGATACAGTAGACATACCCACAGCATCGGCACCTAGCGTACGAAGCATTACGATTTCAGCAGGCGTTTCGTAGCAAGGTCCCAATAGACCTGCATATACGCCTTCTTTGAACTCGAAATTCTGCTGAGCTGCCGTTTCCTTCGCTACCTGGATCAGGCGGCGACTGTAGGCGGTCGACATATCCGGGAAGCGCACACCAAGTGCAGGATCATTAGGTCCTATTAAAGGATTCCTTCCAGTCATATTAAGATGATCCGTAAGAAGCATAAGATCACCCGGCGTGAAATCAGTGTTCACTCCACCAGCTGCATTCGTTACTAGTAAACTGGCTATACCAAGCTCTTTCATAACTCGTACAGGGAATGCCGTTACCTCCGGTCCATAACCTTCATACATATGAAAGCGGCCCTTCATCATCACGACTCGGCGGCCTTCAATCATACCAATCAAAAGCTCGCCCTCGTGTCCTTCTACAGTAGACACAGGAAAGTGAGGAATCTCATCATATGGAATGCTTACTCCGTCAGTAATAAGGTCTGCCAGTACACCAAGGCCTGAACCAAGGATCAATCCAATTTCCGGAGCCACCGGACATTTATCTTTTATATATATGGCTGCTTCTTGAATTTCTTTTTGAGTTAACGCGCTCATGGATGATCCTCCTTCATTGATGTTGTGGAGCAACCCACAACCCTTTTATTGCAGTTTCGCTAAAAAGCTTGTCCCATACTGCGGCGCCTTCGCACCAAAGTTATCAGCAATGGTTGCAGCTACATCAGAGAAGGTTTCACGAATGCCCAAACTTTCTGGATGTTTAAACCGCGGGCTATAGATTAAGAGCGGTACATATTCACGGGTATGGTCAGTTCCACTATGGATCGGATCGTTACCATGGTCTGCAGAAATAATCAATAGATCATCTTCACCGAGCGTAGATAGAATTTCAGGCAGGGCCTGATCGAACACTTCCAGTGCACGACCGTATCCTTCTGGGTCACGACGATGTCCATACAAAGAATCAAAATCCACCAGATTCGTAAACAGGAAACCGTCAAACGGTTGACGAAGCTGCTCAATAGTAACTTCGATTCCATGTTCATTGCTCTTCGTTGGATAAGAAGCCGTAACTCCTTCTCCTGTAAAGATATCGTTGATCTTACCAACCGCGATAACATCCTTACCGATATCAGTCAGCGCGTTCATTACCGTTGGTTCTGGCGGCTTCACAGCATAGTCATGCCGGTTTGGCGTCCGAACGAATTTCCCTGGTTCGCCAACATATGGACGAGCAATCACGCGACCAACCGAGAATTCTGGAGCCATCGTCAGCTCACGGGCTATTTTACAAGCGCTGTACAGCTCTTCAAGTGGAATGATATCTTCATGTGCAGCAAGCTGGAATACGCTGTCCGCAGAGGTATAGACAATCCAAGCACCGGTTTTCATTTGCTCTTCGCCGTATTCAACAAGAATCTCCGTTCCGGAAGCCGGTTTATTCCCGATTACCTTACGACCAGTTGCCGCTTCGAACTTCTCAATCAATTCTGCTGGAAAACCGTCAGGATACGTATTGAAAGGAACCTCAATCTTCAGCCCCATTAGCTCCCAGTGTCCGGTCATCGTATCCTTGCCTACAGATACTTCCTGCATTTTTCCGTAGTAACCTGTTGGTGAAGCTACAGGCTCTAGCGGTGGCAGCGGAGCAATATTAGCTAACCCGAGCTTCTGGAGATTAGGAAGCTTCAAACCAGGAACACGATCCAATATATGACCAAGCGTGTGCGACCCAGCATCACCGAAATTCGCAGCATCTGGCGCTTCACCGATACCAACACTATCTAGAACAATAAAACCAATTCGTTTAAATGAGGACATTGTTGTCTTCACTCCTTTTTTAATGTAGATATTCTTTCGTACCAACAAGAAGAAACGGCTGTACCGTCTTCCAGAAGACATACGCTTCCGAAGCTAGCGATACAATGTACCGCTTATCAGGTATCCGTTTCTGCTAAAAGATAACCTGCGGATCATTCCCCAGTCTATCCTTTCAGTATGATTCCATCATAACCATCTTACTCACAAAAAGCATCTTTAAAGCAGAATTATCGAGCTCTAGGATGGTGGCTCTCATATACTTCCTTCATATTCTTACGGGCTATACCGTTATAAATCTGAGTCGTCGAAATATCGGCATGACCCAGCATTTGTTGTACGGAACGCAAATCTGCTCCGCCTTCCAGTAAATGGGCTGCGAAGGAATGCCTAAGTGTATGCGGGGTAATATCCTGCTCAATGTTTGCTTCCCGTGCATATTTTTTTATGATTTTCCAAAAGCCTTGCCGGGTTAATCTTCCGCCTAGACTATTCAGGAACATGGCTGGTTCCTCCTGGTGATCACGAAGCAGCTTGTCCCGCATAAGTGAAGTGTAAGCCGCTACACTCTCAGCTGCAAGGGTTCCAATGGGAACTACCCGCTCCTTGCCAGAAGTTCCTGTACAACGCGCAAATTTCATATCCGTGTGCACATCATCCACGTTAAGTGAGATTAATTCAGAGACCTTTATGCCTGTTGCATAGAGTAATTCCAGCATAGCCTTATCGCGCATCCCTTGTGGCGTACTTACATCCGGCGCAGCCAATAACTGCTCTATTTCCGAAATGGTAAGCACCATAGGAGGTTTCTTATCAGGCTTCATGGTCTCCATGTCCAGTGTAGGATCCTGCTCAATCAAACGTTCCTTCAGCAAATAATGAAAAAAAGCACGGAGGGACACTGCGCTCCTGTTCAACGTTGCTGTTGCTCGACCAGCTCCGCGTAATGAGCCGAGATATAATATCACATGCGATCTTCGGATCTCATCAGGCTGACTAGCCCCCCGCTCTTCAGCGAACTCCAGAAACTGCGATACATCCCTACCGTAAGATTCCAGTGTATTCGGGGACAAGCCTTTATCTCCGGACAAATAATGTAAAAACGGCTGCAAGTGTGACTTCATTATTTCACGCTCCTGTCCTGGCGCAGCTACTCATAGTGACTTCCTGCAGCACATTCAGCATGAGGGTTCTGCAGATGTGTACATTTAGTATACGCTGCATGAATCCACCTTGTTTTCTTCGACATTCTTCTCGCTTGTTCCTGCTTCCTGCGAAGCTTTCATTCTCCATACCAGTAATAGAAGCGCAAACGCTGTCTTGTATCCAGACCATCATCACTACGATCGGCATGATCAAAAGCCCGAACAGCGGAGCCTTCAGGAATTCCATAATTCTCTATCGGACTGATCCATTCACCAAGCCAGCTCATAGCACTGTAGAGCAAATAGCTTAGAGCCACAAACATGATCATAAAATACAGCTTTCGAACTGTTTTGGGCACAGAAACGATCATATGGACGCCTCCCTCTAAAATACAGTTAAGATCTGCTCGTCCTTCACCTTATGCACCAAAACGGACTGATATGTATACCTCCAATAGACCAATCATTTAAAAAGCTCTCTCCGGTAAAAAAACCGGGGAGAGCTTATGAAGTGAATTTCATTATAAGATGACTTAGGACGGATTTCCGTTTGAATTATTCTTATCGCTACACCGATAGCATATCCCATGAAAATCAAGTCTATGATCAAGCACTGTGAAATTAAATTCTTTCTCCAGTCGCTCTTCTAACGGACCTAGCCAATCCTCGCGAATCTCATCCATACTACCGCATTGCACACAAATTAAATGATGATGATGGTGCTTCGCAGTATCTGTTCGCAGATCATAACGGGCGACACCGTCACCGAAGTTAATCTTTTCTACGACGTGAAGCTCGCTAAGAAGTTCCAGGGTACGATATACAGTCGCAAGACCGATCTCGGGAGCTTTCTCTTTCACGAGCATAAAAACATCTTCTGCGCTAAGATGGTCTTCCTCATTCTCCAGCAGCACTCTTAAGGTCGCTTCCCGTTGGGGTGTAAGCTTGTATCCTTGGGATTGTAACTGTTGCTTAATTTTGTCTATCCGAGCTTCCATTGTCTCCCTCCCCCTTGGAAAATAACCTCACCGGTCTTCAAACCACTTCTTCCATTATAGGGGGTGTCGCTTTGAGAAGTCAAACGCTTTTACTGCAAGCCCAAGGTAGTCACTGCTTGTACAAGTGAAGGCGTAACCCAGCGCATCATGATCGGCGTAACATAGGTCTCAAAACTAGAAATGCCCAGAATCAACAGTGCCATTACAAGTGACAATATGGTGTACATAGTAAAAGGTCGAGTCACTGGCGTCCGACGTTGTCCTAGCACTCGGCTACGAATCATCTGTAAGGAGAAGGCGATCGCCGCTGCACTACTTACTAACAACACAGGAATCAGTACCAGATTGTGCGGAGCCACGGAGACTAATGCGAAAAGCATTCCATGCCATGAATATTGACTTACTAGACAACCGACCGTAAAGCCGATCAAAACCCCTTTAAGAAAATCAAGAATCAAGATTCCCGGAAGCCCAATGACTGATAATCCAAGGATCCAGATCAGCCCAATCCATTTCAGATTTAAGGCCGCTATACTCCAGTACGAATCAGGTGCTGCGGATAGACCCTGCTGATCAACCGTTACAAAGAAATTTCCTAGATAATCCCCCAGCTCCTGTTGCTGATCCATCGTAAGCGCACTAACGATAAGAGCTCCAAATACAACACCTACCAGAAATAATACGCCGACAAAAATATACAGAGGCGTCTGTTCCTTCATCATCAGCCTTAAATTACGCATCGAGACGTTCCCCTTTCCGGTTACATGTTACACCATATGAGAAAACGTCCCGCGATATGACTTGTCCTTAGGACAATAACTCTACTTTCCAGGTTGTACGACTTTACCGTATGTTCCCCCACCGCCTGCTGATAATTCCAATATGCCTGAGCGGGCTCTAACGATCATAGCCGCCAAATCCACTCCTACTACGCTAGCAATTTCCGCTTCACCACAACCATGTAAAATGTTCATCTCCGTGCCAAAAGCTTGCAGTAACGCGTTCATCTTAGCCTTCCCGAGGCCTGGAATAAATTCAAGTGGAACCTGATAGTGATAAGGCGGACGGCTTGCGGGTACTAGAGGCGTCTTGCGGTCTGCGATATCTAGGATCCGGTCGAATACACCTCTCACCAATTTAAGACTGCCACAATACTGGCAGCGTTCCGATGTGACATAAGCTTCGTCAATAATACTGCCACAACCTCCGCAGTAGGTTCGGTGGTATTTACCCAGCCGGGGGTTAAGTCCGAAATTGGCAGTTACCTTCCGCCCTTCCTTACGTTCTAGTGCGAGTCGTAGTTCAGCAAAAGAAGGTCGTGCCAACGCCATTACATTATACTCGCGACCTAGTTTGCCCAGTGAATGCGCATCAGAATTCGTTAGGAATGTGAAGTCATCCAGCTCAGAAAGATAACCCGCCATTTCCGAATCTGCACTCAGCCCTAGCTCAACTGCTGCTATGCGATCCAGATCAAAGATGTCTGCCATACGCTCCGCTGCACAGCCGTACAAGCCCTTGTGAGGCGTGAATATATGTGCAGGGATAAGAATGCCTCCCCGCCCATAAATCTCATCCTGAAGCTCCCTAGCCGGAGCATACAGGCGCTGGGAACTTAGATTCACATTCCGCATATAGCGGCTCATCCACGCACTAAAATCGGTCATGCGCTCCACGTCCGGCATGTAGGCGAGCACATGGCACTCTTTTCGCCCAGGCTCGCGGATTTCAATCTCTGTTCCCAGAATGATCGTAGTCCCTCGGTAAGCAATCCCTCCACCTTCAGCTAACGTCATCTCTCCAGATTCCAAGGAACGCTGAATATCACGTAGAACGCCTGGTGAATGACTATCAATAATACCGATCATTTCTAGTCCCTTGCGCTCTGCAGCCTCTTTGGCAATGCCCGCAAAGGTAAGCTCGCGGCTGCCGCTGATTTTGACCGCTTGTCCTTCCGACGTTCGTCCAATATGAACATGCAGATCGCAATAGAAACTCTTCAATTCAGTTGTTAATTCCATTGGCCTGTCAGCGTATATAGATGCCAAGCATACACTGCCATCATCGTCTTCGCGTCCGCGATGCGCCCGTCAGCCATATATTGATACGCTTCCTCCAGGGTAAGCTCCGAAACTTCTAGAAATTCGTCCTCGTCCAGGGACATATCCCCTGGCTTTGCATTAGTAGTCACATACAAATGAATAATCTCATCGGCGAAGCCGGGAGAAGTATAGAAGGATTTAAGCAATTTCAGATCTCCACTGTGAAATCCAGTCTCTTCTTGAAGTTCACGACCAGCCGCAACTAATGGATCTTCACCTTTATCCAGCTTCCCAGCCGGAATTTCTACTTCAGTGCGTTGCATGGGCTGACGGTATTGCTCTACAACAAGCATTTTGTTGTTGTTTAAAGCAAGCACCGCTACGGCGCCGGGATGCTTCACAACTTCACGTGTCGCAGTATTTCCATCAGGCAGTCTCACTGTGTCCACCTGTAAAGATATAATCTTCCCATCAAAAACAGGCTGTGTAGATAATGTCACTTCATCAAGCTCGGGTTTGCTGTGCAAATGTTGTTCTCCCATAAAGTTTCTGGTCTCCTTTTTCTCTATTGTGCATACGGTGTATTATAGCAAACTTAAAGGGAAAGAAGGAATTTCAGATGAACGAAATCTTCAGCCGTACAAGCTCATCCGCAGTTACAATGGTAGGTAAACCGGAGGAAATCAAGGCCATTTTATCTAGGTGGATAGAGCGGTATGGGCCCGATATGCCTCTCTCATACATTCTCTCCCTAAAGGATCAATCCAAGATCATTCCAACCAAAGCAGGGTGAATTCTTAATCAAACATGCTTTTATAAATATAAGGAGCTGCTCCCAAGCTTAATAACTTGGAGGCAGCTCCTTCATTTAATTAAAAGAACTTTAGGTTAGCCCTTCACACTCTCTTTAACAATATTTACTACAAGCTCAGCCACTTTAACGATATCTTCGGCTTTAATTCGTTCCTTAGTGGTATGAATATGCTCATATCCTACAGCGAGATTAATGGTCGGAACATCTAAGCCATTGAATACGTTAGCGTCACTTCCTCCACCAGAGTGGAACAGACGCGGCGTAAGACCCATAGAAGTGATAGCCCGCTGTGCAAGCTGTACCACTGGATCATTTTCATTAAAGCTGAACGCCGGATAAATAATTTCACTGCGGAATTCGCATTCTGCACCGTATTCGCGGACAGTGGTCTCCAGTGCTTCACGCATCGAAGCGATTTGATCGCCAACTTTTTCCTGCACGATACTACGTGCTTCTGCGTCCAATTGAACGTGATCGCAAACCACATTCGTAGGTCCGCCGCCAGCGAATTTACCGATATTCGCAGTCGTTTCGTTGTCGATCCGACCAAGCTTCATGGCAGCAATCGCTTTGCTGGCTACTTGAATCGCACTGATGCCGTCTTCTGGATTAACACCTGCATGAGCTGATTTCCCGAAGATTTGCATCGTAATCTTAGCTTGTGTAGGTGCCGCAACTGCAATCGCACCGACTTCACCATTGGAATCGAGTGCGAAACCGAAGTCTGCATCCAAATTGCTCGGATCCATCGAACGTGCACCTAGCAATCCAGATTCTTCACCCGCAGTAATTACGAACTGAATCTGACCATGTGGCAATTTTTGCTCTTGAATCACTCTGATCGCTTCGAACAGTGCAGCTAGCCCAGCTTTGTCATCTGCTCCAAGGATCGTAGTGCCGTCACTTGTAATCCATCCATCCGCGCCGAGCGTAGGCTTGATATTTTGTCCAGGAACAACTGTATCCATATGGCAAGTGAACAGAAGCTTTGGCGCAGATCCACCGTTCTCAGCCGGCCAGGTAATGAACAGATTACCCGCTCCATGTCCAGTTCTTTCCTGGGAATCATCTTCGGTAACTTCTAAGCCAAGAGCGTTAAATTTGCTCTTGAGCACATCGGCAATCTGCCGTTCATTTCTTGTTTCACTATCAACTTGGACAAGCTCCATAAATTCTTGAATCAATCTGTCTTGTGAAATCACTGGACTTCCCTCTCTTTCGTGAATACGTTACAATGGTTGTACAGAAAGACCATCCATCTTCATGCTATTAACTTAAACTAAATCTAAAGGAGTTACTCATGCAACGTAATAAGTGGTTCAAAATCTTCATCTACGTCATGTTGTTCGCCATGATTGCCTCTACGCTCTTTATGGTTATCGAGCCTTTCCTTGCAGGATAATCTCTTCACAAGGAACATTGATAATAGCGGCTAGGGACCCCCTTGCCGCTATTTGGCTTGCATGTTAGTTCGTTATTAAACCTTAAGCCATAGTGCCAAAGAACTCATCCTGCTCTTCATAAGGAAAGTGTCTTAGGAAATATGGAACCAATTCTTTGGCCACATCTTGTAGTTCAAAATGACGACCTGCACACTCTTCTAGGGAAGTTACTCCAAATTCAGTGATACCGCATGGAATAATCCCTTGAAAGCCGTATCCAGATATTCCTTCAGAAATGTTAAAAGCAAAACCATGGCTAGTAACAAACCCTCTTCGGAATTTGCTTTTGTTAAACTTGACACCAATGGCACAGATCTTCTCGTCGCCAACCCATACCCCTGTATACTCCGGCTTCCGTTCCCCTACAATTCCGTAGGATGCCAAATAATCAATAATCACTGCTTCCAGACTGCGCAAGTACCCGCGTAAATCTACCTTACCTTCTTCACCGAGCATAAGGATCGGATAACCTACAAGCTGACCCGGTCCGTGATATGTAATATCTCCTCCCCGGTCGATTTCAAACAGCGCAATTCCTTTTTCTTTGAGCTGCTCTTCATCTAGAAGAAGATGTTCGGGATGATTCTGTGAACCAATAGTATAGGTAGGCGGATGCTGCAAAAGAATCAATCGTTCCGGCTGCTCACCAGCATCAATGGCGTGCACACTTTCCTTTTGCAGATCCCAAGCCTCCCCATACTCCATAATAGGGTCATATGAAATCTGCAGCTTACGAATATCCGAATTATTCATACCGTCAGGTCCCCTTTTTCAGTCTCATGCCTGCACAGTTTGGCTCGTTATTATTTTTTAATAAAGTTTTGTATCTGGGGTATATCCTTCAATGTTATCCTTGACGCGTTGCAAGAAACGACCGCAAATCACTCCGTCCAGAATCCGATGATCCAGCGACAGACAAATATTAGCCATTGACCGTACACCTATCATATCGTTAATGACCACAGGTCTTTTTACAATTGATTCAAACGTTAAAATCGCTGCCTGTGGATAGTTAATGATTGGATAAGAAAGAATGGAGCCAAATGAGCCGGTATTATTTACAGTGAAAGTCCCTCCCTGCAAATCTTCCAGACTCAGTTTGCCTTCGCGGGTTTTTTGTGCCAATTCATCAATCTCACGTGCCAGCCCGGCAACGTTTTTCTGATCAGCCTTCTTAATTACTGGAGTGATAACCGAATCTTCAGTACCTACCGCTAACGAGATATTAATATCACGTTTGACAATAATTTTGTCTACAGCCCAGACAGAGTTCATAATCGGGTAATCCTTAATCGCACTCACAACAGCCTTCATCATGAAAGCCAGATAGGTTAGATTGATACCTTCCTTACGCTTGAACTCATCCTTATGTTTATTGCGCAGTGCGACCAGATTAGTCACATCTACCTCAATCATTGTCCAAGCATGCGGAATCTCCGAGACACTTTGGCGCATTCTTGTAGCGATTGTATTCCGGATTGGTGTTACATCAATCAGGTATTCCGAACTGCTGCCTCGGCCACCCTCGACTTCAATTGTTGGAATACGAGGAGATTCGCTCAAATGTAGACCCGAATGGCGAAGAGGCTCTTCCGCCTTCTTCTCTTGGGCTTGAATGAACTGTGGAGCAGGCGGTTGTGATACCACTGGGGTTGGTTGACTAGCAGAAATCGAAGCTGGAGATGTAGCTCCGCCACTTTCGATGAAGGCCAGCACATCCTTACGGGTAATTCTGCCCCCCATACCAGTACCCATAACTAAAGTCAGATCTATGTTATGCTCAGCCGCCAAAGTCTGTACCGCAGGAGAGTAGCGTGCACGCATCGTATCGTTAGCAGTTGAAGTCGCATTTTGTTCTGCAACATTATTAGCTGCAACTGTGTTAGTGTTAGTCACGTTTGCAGCAGCAGATGCAGTCACAGGCACGGCAATACGACAAATGACTTCGCCGACATTGACAACCTGACCTTCTTCCGCCAATAGTTCACCCATAACTCCATCTATTGTTGAAGGCAATTCAGCATTTACTTTATCTGTAATAAGCTCACATATTGGTTCGTATTGCTCTACCGGATCGCCCGGTTTCTTCAGCCATTTGCCGATCGTCGCCGATACTAGCGATTCCGCCAGCTGCGGCATGATCACGTCAGTCAACTTTTGGTTGTCAGACATCTTTTCACTCCTCAAATGTTTTACGAAGTAAAACTCACTTCGTAAGCATAATCTTAAAAGTTTTACGAAGCTTCGCTTCTTAGAAATACTTCGCAGTAAAACTTGCATCGTAAGCATAATCTTTAAGTTTTACGAAGCTTCGCGTCCACTCAACTATTTTAATATTGCGCCAGTCGAAGCATTTCCGCCTTCACTTTTTCTTTGCTAAGCATGAAGAACTTCTCCATTGGCGGGCTGATTGGCATCGCTGGAACATCGGGACCACAAAGACGGAAGATCGGCGCGTCTAGTTCAAATAGACAATGTTCAGCGATAATCGCCGCCACTTCGCCACCAATACCGCCCGTTTTATTGTCCTCGTGCACAATAAGAACCTTCCCTGTCTCACGAGCAGCAGCTATGATCGCCTCACGATCAAGAGGCTGCAAGGTCCGCAGATCCAGAATATGCGCTGTAATGCCTTCTTCGCGCTCCAATTCTTCTGCTGCTTGCATCGCAAAATGCAACGGCAAACTATAACCAATAACCGTAATATCTGTTCCCTTACGCAGCAGATTAGCTTCGCCAATTGGAACAATGTAATCACCTTGTGGCACTTCTTCCTTGATCAGCTTATAGCACTTTTTGTTCTCGAAGAATAAAACCGGATCAGGATCACGTACGGCTGCCTTCAATAGTCCTTTTGCATCGTAAGCTGAGTAAGGTGCGACAATCTTCAATCCTGGTGTACCGAAGAAAATCGATTCCGGGCACTGAGAATGGTATAGACCGCCGAATACACCGCCGCCGATAGGCGCACGTATGACAACCGGGCAATTCCAATCGTTATTTGAACGATAGCGGATTTTGGCCGCTTCGCTAATGATTTGATTCGTTGCTGGAAGCATGAAGTCAGAGTACTGCATTTCAGCAATCGGCTTCATACCATACATAGCTGCACCAATCGCCACACCAGCTATAGCTGATTCCGCTAACGGTGTATCTAGTACACGCTCTTCTCCGAACTGTTCTTGCAGGCCTTTTGTTGTGGTAAATACGCCACCTTTGAGACCCACGTCCTCACCAAGCACAAACACGGATTCATCGCGTTCCATTTCTTCCTTCATCGCGAGCCGAATGGCATCGATATATTCCATTATAGCCATGGTTTATGCTCCTCCTTTCAGGTCGGAATCACTGTAAACATGCAGCAGTGTATCTTCCGGTTTCGGAAACGGAGCGTTGTCAGCATATTCGATAGCTGCTTTAAGCTCAAGATTGCATTCAGCAATAAGATCTTGTTCTTGCTCGTCACTCCAAAGTCCCAGACCAATTAGGTAATTTCGGAATCCTGCTACGCCGTCCTTCTTCCAATTCTCATCAACCTCTTCTTTGGTCCGATAAGCCAAATCATTATCCGAGGTGGAGTGTGGAGATAAACGGTACATCATGGCTTCGATCAACGTAGGACCTTCACCCGCAAGTGCTCTTTCCCGAGCTTCCTTAACGACACGATATACTTCCAGTGGATCATTGCCGTCTACACGCACACCTGGAAACCCATAACCCAGAGCTCGGTCGCTGACCTTACCGCCAAGCTGTTTGTGAGCAGGAATAGAGATCGCGTACTGATTATTCTGACACATGATAATAACCGGTAGCTTATTCACTCCGGCAAAGTTACAAGCTTCATGAAAATCGCCTTGGTTGCTAGAGCCTTCCCCGAAGGTTACAAATGAGACGAATTTTTTCTTTTGCATTTTGGCTGCCAAAGCAAAACCAACCGCATGAGGGACCTGCGTGGTTACAGGACTTGAGCCTGTCACAATACGCAGACGCTTACTACCAAAGTGACCTGGCATTTGCCGCCCACCACTGTTTGGATCTTCTGCCTTTGCGAACACAGACAGCATCAATTCACGAGTAGTCATACCCACGGAGAGTACGAAAGCATAATCACGGTAATAAGGTAAAAAATAATCATTCTGCCGGTCCAGCGCAAATGCTGCTGCTACCTGACCCGCCTCCTGGCCAATGCCGGAGACATGAAAGTTAATCTTGCCAGCGCGCTGAAGCAGCAGACTGCGCTCGTCGTATTTACGTGCGAGCAGCATATATCTGTACATATCGATGACCTGGCCGTCACTTAGTCCAAGCTGCTTATGTCTGTTAATCGTTTCTACAGTATCTTGGGATTCCATAAAGAGATACCTCCTTATTCATAAAGCCTGAGTCTTACAGGATTTAAGACCAATTGTATCCTGATCTTAAAACCTGGTACTAAGACTTGGCTTGAGTTTATTATAATCCCTTTTTACCCAAAAAGAAAAGCTAAATCCCGATAGATCTTCCATCTACAGCTAACATTGCTTCTCCAACGATCTCCGAAAGTGTAGGGTGAGCATGAATAGCCTCGCCAACCTCCCAAGGTGTTGCATCCAGCAGTTGAGCCAATGCAGCTTCCCCGATTAGATCCGTAACATGCGGACCTATCATCTGCACACCGAGAATATCTCCGCTGCTTCGGTCCGCCACAACTTTAACAAACCCGTCCTTCTGACCGTACACAATCGCCTTGCCAATGGCCGAGAAGGGGAATTTACCAGTTACTACATCATGTCCCAATGCTTTAGCTTCCTTCTCAGTGTGACCCACACTCGCAACTTCAGGACGTGTGTAGACACAACGCGGTACAAGATGTGTATGATAAGGATGAAGTTTCTCACCGGAGAGATGATTTACCGCCATGATACCTTCATGGCTAGCGGCATGAGCTAATTGTAGCCCACCGATACAGTCGCCAATCGCATAAATATGCGGCTCAGCCGTTTGCATACTAGCATTTACAGCGATAATTCCTTTATCAAAGCGAATATCTGTATTTTCCAGACCAATATTCTCTACATTCGCTACTCTACCTACGGATACAAGCAGCTTTTCTGCAGATAGACTTTGAGTTTGCTCTCCCTTACGGGCATCGATCGAAATTCCATCGTCCGTTACCTTGCAGGTTGCAGCATCCACTGTAGTTTCAGTCAGTACTTTAACACCACGTTTTTTAAGTAAACGTTGCAGTTCTTTAGCTACTTCTTCATCCTCTTGAGGGAGTAACTGACTAGCAGCTTCAACTACCGTAACCTGTACTCCGAAATCAACCAGCATAGAGGCCCATTCCACCCCAATTACTCCGCCTCCAACAATAATGATGGAAGAGGGTAACTCGTCGAGGGTGAGCGCTTCGTCACTGCTAAGAATAACTTTCCCGTCTGGTTCCAGACCAGGTAATACACGCGGACGAGATCCTGTAGCAATAATAAGATGGTTAGAGACCACTGTTTCCATTTCACCGTCTTCTAGTTCCACAGCAACAGCACCACTACGCGGTGAAAAAATAGAGGGACCCGTCACGCGCCCCTTGCCTTTAATAACTTGTATTTTATTTTTGCGCATCAAATATTGTACGCCCTGATGAAGTTGTTCAACTACCGCTTCCTTGCGCTTTTGTACTTTTGGGAATACAAGCTGTACTCCGCTTGTCTCAATGCCATAGCTCTCGCTCTCATTGATTTCAGCATATACTTCTGCACTTCTGAGCAGCGATTTGCTAGGGATGCAGCCACGGTGAAGGCAGGTTCCTCCCAGTTTGTCCATTTCGATGACGACGACGGACTTTCCAAGCTGAGCAGCGCGAATGGCTGCCACATATCCCCCGGTTCCTCCGCCAAGTATGGCCACGTCACATGAAATTGTCATGATATGTATCCTCCAGTCATTACACGTAAGTTCATTTTACATTGTATATTGTACTCTCTTTTTAGCGTATTACAAAACTTATAAACGTCATATCCAAATGGACTTTTTCTTACTAAAGCGTTATCATATGGTTGAATCTAATGGGCTAAGAGGGGTAGGAGACACTTATGAAACTATTAATTTCACGCTTCATTGCCATCCTTATTCTTGTGTTTCCTGGTTTAATTGCAATGAAGGGCTTCTTAATGATGAAGGACGATATTTTTGATTATATCTCTATGCACGGCGATGAAACCGTTGTTCCAGATTTTGCTTGGCTGCATTTCGGCGGAGGGTTTCTGCTCTTTGCAGCAGGTATGACTTTCCTTGGCGGCTGGATTCTGGCAAGAGACCGCAAACGTAATTATGTTGGCCCTCGGTTCAAGGAGAAACAAAAAGCGAAACAAGCTGCCGCGCAAGAAACGATCTCATAAGCAGCATAATCATCCCCTCATTGTACAATCGAAATCTATTGCACATTCTGCAATTAAACCATCCGACAACTCACTTCAATGTATAATGAAAATCCACACATTACATAAAGGCGAGAGTTTTCATGGACGCGACCTGCGCTTCCTTGAAAACTCCCGCCTTTTTATGCACAGCTTAAAGCCTAGCCTTATCAAGTATTTCTCTACGACCGCCTTGCACCAACTCGCTGTACAAGCCACCTTGCTTCAACAACTCCTCATGGGAGCCCTGCTGCAACAATCTGCCCCCTTGAAGAACAAGAATTCGATCAGCTGCACGGATGGTACCCAGTCTATGGGCAATAACGAAGCTGGTTCGTCCCTTCATTAGCGCCTGAAGTCCTTCCTGAATCTTGATCTCTGTCACCGTATCGATACTGCTAGTGGCTTCATCAAGAACAAGCATCGAAGGATTGGCAAGAATGGCTCTTGCAATGGATAGCAATTGCTTCTGTCCTTGGCTTATGCCGCTACCATCTGCAGAGAGCATTCGATCATAACCTTCCGGCATTCGGATAATAAAAGAATGAGCGTTAGCCAGCTTGGCCGCCGCCTCGACCTCTTCATCGGAAGCATCCAGTCTACCGTAACGAATATTATCGCGGATGCTGCCCTTGAATAAAAAGGAGTCCTGCAATACAAACGCCATATGGCTCCTCAGGCTTTCACGCCGAATCGAAGTGACATCTAAGCCATCCAGCGTAATCTTACCCTGATTAGGATCATAGAAACGAGATAACAGCCCGATAAGTGTTGTTTTGCCGGCACCGGTAGGTCCTACTAAGGCAATCATCTCACCAGGCTTCGCTTCAAAGCTAATATCATGCAGTGTGTTAGAACTTCCGTCATATGAAAAAGATACCTTTTCGAACTTCACTGCACCTTCAACTTTAACCAGCGAAGTGGCTGCACCTTCATCTTTAGCTTCCGTCTCTTCGTCCAGCACTTCAAACACTCTTTCCGCTCCTGCAACCGCTGACAGTAGTGTATTCCACTGATTCGCTAAGTCATTAAGAGGGCGAGTAAATTGACGCGTATATTCTACAAACACAATAATCACACCGACCGTAATCGCTCCGCGAATCGCTAACAAACCACCGACTCCAGCCACAATAGCGAAGCTCAAATTATTAAGTCCATTCATCAGCTTAGGAATGAAGCCAGAAATCGACTGTGCCCAGTATCCAGAGAGCATAATTCGCTCATTGCGTTCATGAAATCCGGCAATGACCCGTTCCTCTTGTGAAAAAGCCTTGATAATCCGTTGACCGGATAACGTCTCTTCTATATAACCGTTTAACTCACCCACATTGCGCTGACGTTCCTTAAAAAGCGGACCCGTACGCCGAGTAATCCAGCGCATGCCTAATAACATTAACGGCACAACCAGGAACGTGAGCAGCGTCAGTAGAGGACTGAGCCAGAGCATTACCCCCACCGTGCCGAGCAATGTCAAAACACTGGAAAAGATCTGAATAGCTGAGCTATTCAGCGTAGAGCTGACATTCTCAATATCGTTGGTGAGGCGACTCATAATTTCGCCCTGCTGTCTCCGATTAAAAAATGAGATGGGCAAGCGATGAAGATGGGAAAACAACTCCGTGCGCATCCGAAATACGGTCTCCTGGGCAATTTCAATCATCCATATATTTTGCAGCCAAGAAGTTAATGAATAGAAGATATAAACACTAGCTAGACTGATCAGAAAAATCGTCCACGATCGTCCGCCAGTGCCTTCCAGATAATCATCCACAGCTTTACCAATCATATAAGGCCCGAGCAGTGCTAAAGCCGAGCTGAAGACTACCATTAAGAGAACGAGAAAAAGCTTAGCTTTACGCTCGGCAAGGTAGCTCCAAATCCGCATGAGCGTGCCGCCCCAATCCTTCGCCTTTGCTTTTGGCTTCCCTCCAGCAGCTGAACCAAGGCTTCTTCCTGCTCCAAGCTCAATGACAGGTTTTGGGTGACGAAAGGGTTCAAGAATTGCTTTGAACATGCTGCTTCGCCTCCTCTACCTGTGATTCATAAATCTTGCGGTACAGCGCAGAGCTTGTCATAAGCTCCTCATGTGTTCCCTTACCGATTAAGCGTCCTTCATCCAACAGCAGAATCAAATCTGCAGATGCAGTAGAACTGATCTTCTGAGTAATCAGGAAGGTTGTACATGAAATCTCTTTCAGTGCCTCCAGCAAAAGTCCTTCTGTCACAGCATCAAGCGCACTCGTACTGTCATCGAGGATCAAAATAGCAGGTTTCCTCACAAGCGCCCGAGCAATGGTCAAGCGTTGCTTTTGTCCACCAGACAGATTTACCCCTCGCTGACCAAGCATTGTATCATAGCCATTGGGCAGATCCATCACTGTTGCGTGAATTTGTGCGGCAGCTGCTGCGTGTTCGATTTGTTCCTGTGTGGCATGTTCATTGCCCCAAGCGATATTATCGCGAATCGATCCGCTGAAGAGCTGCAGTTCTTGAGGAACGTAACCGATCGATCGCCGCAATCTTGAAATATCGATATCGGTGCTCTTTTGCCCATCAATGCGAATGGTACCTTCTGTCTCTTCATATAAACGTGGGATTAGACCGACAAGAGAAGACTTTCCTGATCCGGTGGCTCCCATAATCGCTACACGCTCACCAGCAGCAACTTCAAAAGTAATATCCTCTAGCACCGAAATATCACTCTCAGGATACTTGAAGCTGATGCCTTCAAATTGGACGTGACCCTGTATTGGTTCGCCCTTTGCGGCTCCGCCTTCCTTAACTCCAGCGCCTGCTGACATCACTTCTGTAATACGCTGTGAGGAGGCACTTGCTCGGGAAATTGTAACGACAAGTCCAGATATAGCTGACAACGCTCCTATGGTTCGTAAAGAGTAGTTAATAACTGCAACAGTTTCTCCTAAAGTAGCATCCCCATTTGCAATCTCAATCCGTCCAAACCATAGGATCGACATAATCGCTGCATTCACAATAAGCATAACAAATGGCATCGTTGTCTCTGTCAAACGTAGCGCAGATACCGTGGATTTCATCAAATTCCCGCTAAAGACCGTGAAACGTCCAATCTCATGTCCCATGCGCACGAACACACGGATTAAGCGAATTCCCGTTAAATTCTCCTGGATTACACCATTCACACCGTCTAGCCGATTTTGTACGTTGCGAAATAACAAAGAAGCTTTTCTCATGATGAAGTAAAGGAAGAGAAGCAACAAAGGTAGAGCTACAGTGAGAAATAACCCCAGCTTCACATGAACAACCAATGCCATAATCACACTGCCCACCACAACCAGTGGCACCCGTGTCATAAAGCGGAGGCTCATAAATATAGTGTCCTGCAGCTGCGATACATCGCCGGTCAGACGCGTGATCAGCGACGAGGTGGCAAACCGATTGAATACTTCATATGTAAACGATTGTACCTTTTCATATAACTTGTCCCTAAGATCAAACGCAAAGCTCTGACTCGCATGGGCAGCAAAAAAAGAACTTAATACCCCAGCTATAAACGCAACTACCGCGCTGCCGATCAATACACCGCCCCAGAGCCATACTACAGAGGAATTTTGTTCTTTAATGCCCTGGTCAATAATTTTGGAAATGAGTAAAGGCTGTGACAATTCCACCGCTAGTTCAATAAGCATCATCACTAGGGCAGCTATTGCAGCGACTTTATATTTTTTAAGAAAAGAGAAAATCAAACCCATTCGCATACCCTCTTTTTCTATTCGTACAGTGCATCCCTTAAACGAGTCGACATTGTGGAAGCCTGCCCAGTTTTCATTATTGCCCGCCGCAGCGCTTTATTGCTTCGATTCAATTCCACCAAATCTGCCATCATCTCTTCCAGCAAAGCCTCAGCCTCGATAGAAAGATTTCCATTCTGCTGAATCAGAGCTAACCGTTCCTTGTATTCGTCTATTTTTTCAGTCACACATATTACTTCCTTTCCAATCACATGATTCCTTTTATCATACCACATTCAATTCTATCGCAATGTTTTCACTGGATACAGCTGACACGAATATGATACTCTAATAAGGTCGCATTTTTAAGATTAGATAATTGGCTTATACGAAAGGATAGATGGAAGTGGCACAATTGTTTTTCAAATACGGAGCAATGAACAGCGGTAAATCTATTGAGATACTCAAGGTTGCGCATAATTATGAAGAGCAAGGGAAATCGGTGCTCATTTTCACTCCATCCATAGACGATCGGGACGAAGTTGGTTTTATCTCCTCCCGTATTGGGCTGCGGAAACAGGCCATACCCGTCGACGAGAATACCGATATTTATAATATCGTCAGCAGTAACCAGCCCAAACCCCACTGTGTACTAATTGATGAATGTCAATTTCTAAGCAAGGACTGCATTCTTCAGCTAGTACGGATTGTGGATGAACTAGGCATTCCCGTTATGGCATTTGGACTTAAAAATGATTTCCAGAACCAGCTATTTGAAGGCAGCAAATACATGCTGATTTACGCTGATAAAATCGAGGAAATGAAGACCATTTGCTGGTTCTGCGAGCGTAAAGCAACAATGGCTCTAAGAGTAGAAAATGGTAAGCCTGTATACAGCGGCAAGCAAATCCAAATTGGCGGCAATGAAGCCTACTATCCAGTGTGCCGTAAATGTCACAAGAATCCTCCACTATAAAATATACCCACAAAGTGAGGCTTTGCTTCGATACTTACTCAGGTACATTGCGGGGGAGCCCAAAATATATACCTTTAGCTAAAAAAGCATTCCGAAGCCGCAATGGCCTCAGGAATGCTTTTTTTAAAATAAAACTCGATTAAACCAGATATCTTTCTTTAAGAATATTCAAATGATGATGATCATGCCCAATCAATACGCACGCCACTGCTCTCGCGGAGATGGTTGCATTGTTAACCGTTCCCTTACGAGTCCATGCATCTTCCGGCAAAGTGTCCAACAGAGCTTGCGTTGACTCTCGGACAAGCTTGTAATGAGCCAGTAGTTTTTCTAGAGTGTGTGCTTCAAAATTTGCGGTAGGCACATAGTCCTTTTCATCAAAGCCCGCCAGCGGGATCTTATCTCCTCTTGCAACGCGCAACAAACGATAAGACATAATTCTTCCAGTATCCGCTAGATGGCCAACCATTTGCTTAATACTCCATTTATCAGGAGCGTAACGATGCTCTCCTTGTTCTTCCGTAAGGTTCGAAATAAAGCTACAAATCTCATCCGTCTGCGCTCTAAAAACAGTACAAATGTCCCCTTCAACTGGCACTAAATCGACATACTTTGATAATTCTTCAAGATACTCACTGCTTTCTGGACGTCGATCCATGTCTAAACCCCTCTCATTTTGAATTTTTTTGAAAAAATAGGAGGAAAATTATACTGTAGTTGTTGTATTTTAGTCCATTTTATACGATACTTGCAATAATAGGGTTAGTTAAACTAGAAGTCATCGGGAGTGTCGGCATGATAGATTTTATGCTTTTTATGATATTTTCAATACTAGAGACCTATGCAATGTTCTTTCTGGCTTTCAAAATTTTCAAAATTGACTTATATCATAAAGAGATGTTGTTTGCTAGTTTTATTATGGGCTTTTTTTCTTATACCCTTAGAATCAACTATGGGATAGCTTCATTAGATACTTTCTCACAATATGCACTAATGTTTTGTTTTATGTGGATGTTATTCCGGATTCATCCCTTCTACGCTTCCATATTAACCGGAATGGCTTATCAAGCTTACTCGGTGATTCAAACCATAATTATGTATCTATTAGACTCTGTAATCAACATGCCTCTAAATACTTCGGAACCGATTACAAAAAACATAATGACAATGCAGATATTATCAGCATTAGCCGCGGTTCTCATTGGTATGTATGTGGGTCATAAACGTATTGGATTTGACTTTGTACCTGACAAACCCGATGTAAGAATTAAACCAACGACTAGCGAAAAATTATTATTTGCTCTTAATCTTCCTACAGTAATTGTCGTTACTTTACTCACCTACTTTTTTGAATCTTTTTTCTCTTTCTTCATCCCAATTTTTTATGGAGTACTATTATGGGGATATCTATATTTCTCACACAAAAAGGATAGAAATAACTATGAGTCATTTAACTTTTAAAATTGTTGAGCTCATTAAGAAAAGTAATCCAGAGCAAACGCATTCCATTGAAATCATGCATTATGCCCTTAGCATTATTTTAAATACTTTATTCATTATTATAACTTCGTTATGCATCGGCGGGCTCACTGGACAGCTAAAGGAAACATTCTTAGCCTTATCCAGCTGCATGCTCCTAAGAATGTCTTCTGGTGGAGTGCATTTAAAATCCGCAAGGTCCTGCAATATTGTATCTATCTTTATCTGTTCACTGATCCCTCATATCACTTATCTAATACATAACCATATCATTTGGATTAATCTTTTTTCTTTGCTTGTAATGATCTTATGTGCTCCAAATCCTGATGCTAATGCGCAAATCCCCAAGGAATGGTATTTGGGTTTAAAGATCATTTCCATAATTCTGGTTTCTTTGAATTTTTGGATCCATTCGTCTGTCATTGGATTGGCATTTTTAGTTCAATCCTTTACAGTTATAATTCCATTACAAAGGAGGCCAATCAAATGAAGAAAAATTTAGCTCGTTATGCTTCTAACCTATTAGGTATTTCTGCTGTTGTTTTTGCAACAATTCTGAAACCACTTGCTAACAGCCCTGAGATTCCAAAAGAACTGCGCAAGTAATCAAACAAGGATGGGGAAAAGATGCGTGTCTTACAGAAAGACGGTTCCTCTAGTGATATTCTAGAGGAAGATATATTGTATTTCTCCAATTATAAGAATACAATATTCGTCCATACGAAAGAAGGCGAATTTATTCTCCCCACCACGCTTTCCGATCTTTCCGTAGCGTATGAGGGTAAGGGATTCGAACGCCTTGACCGCAGCAACGTCGTTAATATCAACAACATAGAAGGCTATGATCCCGGACGCAAGATTGTATGCTTTAATCAAGGTAAGCAGTTCACTACCGTTTCGGAATCCAATGAACCTCGCCTAAAGAAGTACTTATCTACTCATAAGAAAGATTCTGATTAAAACAATCCCGACATGTACTATACATGTCGGGATTGTTTTTGTTTATTAAAATTCAAAGTAAACCAATCTATTATCACACAAAATAGCTATTATGCCATAATTCCCCTAAGATGTAAAGAAAAATTCATAGGATGAATGACAGGAGACGGATTGTATTCCAAATGATACCATATATATAAATGTGTAATAAAAACAAATATATGATGGAGGAACCAAATGAATTACTATTTTCATCCCTCACCACGCCCCTCATCTCTTGAATCAATATCTGATGAAGAATTACTTAACATCTATAAATTAGCGCTTGAGGCACAAGCTTTACCAGATTTCATAGAGATTGTTAGAGAGATCTTAGACAGTAGAGATCTCATACAAACTGAAAAATCATAACATCCCCATACACAAATTAATTCGCAAATTATGACATAATTACATAACTTCCTATGGCTTCACTGCGAGTGTTCTCTAGATTGTCTTCATGTTAACATCATCAACATAAAGAAGGTAGAGCCTCCTGAAGGCCCTACCTTCTTTATATGCAGTAAGGACTACTCCCTGAAATAGAGTAATCTTCTACTCCGTAATTTCCGTTTTAAATACATTTTCCAATTTTCCGCCAAGTCTTTTCTTCAAAGGAACTTTAATATCTCTACCCAGCTCTTTGAAAAAAGTTTCTACATCGCATTTCACATTTTGTGCAGTCGCAATTACAGCGCCATCACCAACAATATTTTGATTCTCTTCAAGAGGAACATCAACTTCGATATCATACTTTTTGGATAATGTCTTGATGTATCGTGCGAAGATCTCCAGCAATTCCTCGTTATTAAAATTCTCTATAGCGACTTTTCCCTTGCTGGTAAACTTCATGTTAATTTTCATTATTAATATCCCCTTTTCTGTCAAACCATTTTTAGTTGTTAGTTTATGGATCAAGATGAATAGATGGCTGCAAGAAAGGGCAACATTATTCATTTTTGAGATCATTTATGAAACACACATTATTTATAAGCACCCTTTATCTGTTGTACTTTAAACTGCGTAAATTCTTTGAGCGCTTGTATGACCTGATCCTGTTCTTCTTCCTTCAGCTCATAAACGCACTCCCGTAACCACTCGCCAAATAGAAAGGCTTGACGCCCTTTCCGAGGGCTCTTTCTTAAGGAGTCGAGGCAACCCTCAAACTTATCGTTCAGGACGTCGGTAAGATTGTATTTCTCAATCTTCTCTATTACCATTCCTGCCCCATATTCCGTTTCATAAACTATGACTTCATTAGAATCAAAGGAAACGTAAGATGTTTCTTTACCTTCCTTTGCCCTGAATTCCTTAAGCTTGTTAAATGCCGTCTCATAAATGTAGTCCTGAGACTGTTTAAGCTGTGGCAGCTCATAACCATGCTTTAAGGTCTTGATATATTCAATATCTGGCATATAGTCTGCCAAATGATACATCCGATTCTTCAGATCTGTTCCAAGTGCTTCGATGATCTTGTCCAGATTGTCTTTTAGCGGAATGCTCTCTCCACGCTCGATCTTGCTAAGCTGTGAGTAACTTATGCCGCTCTTTTCTTCCAGTCCTCTTAAGGTTAACCCTCTCGTCTTTCTGATGTGCCGAATGAAATTACCCAGCTCATCGGGATAGTTCTCAAAATCATTCATGGGAGTCACCTCCCTACTATCATAACACAACATAACAATTTGTGTTGGCTTATAACAATTAATACTAGTAATTACTTGCCTCTGAAGGGTGATTCTCAGTACCAAAAACCCAATATAATACTAGATTTCCAAAATATCGGAGAAGATTTGATACTCATCTGCCAGGCTCTGGATTGTAATCGTTGGTTGGGAATTACAGCGTATCGGACTCAAATGCAACTGTTCATTAAAATATACTACGGTTCGGTGCAAAAGTATGACAATAAGAGTTGTGATGTCCGAAAATTTGGAAAAATAGACCAAAAAGTTGAAATCGCTGCAATACAGTCCATAACGATCCCAAACCATCTACTGTCTGCAAACCATTGTGTGCTTCCAGCTAATCCAATTTGTTAAAAAAACAGCCAGTCCCAACAACCTGGAACTGGCCATAATCGTTACTCCATAACATTCAACAGATTGAGGATCATCTGTGCACTTTCGGCACGCGTGCCGTTTTGCTTCGGAGCAAATTGCGCTACAGCACGTCCCTGCATCAATCCAAGTCTGTACACCTCGCTGATAGCCTCTTGAGCCCATTGTGGTGCAGTGCCAATATCATTAAATGCTGAAACGTTAAGACTAGCTACAGATACGCTGTTCTTGGCGTATGCATATGCACGAGCCAGCATCGCTGCCATCTCTTGACGAGAGATCCTGGCATCCGGTTCAAACAGTAAAGCGGTCTGACCGTTAACAATTCCAGCTTGTTTTGCTAACCCTACTGCTTCTGCATACCATTTATCAGCAGGTACATCAGTGAAACCAGCTTCTGCCTGACCTTTTAAGCCAAGCGCACGGACTAACATCGCTGTAAACTCCGCACGTGTAACCGCACGGTTTGGATCAAAACGATCCACAGCTACCCCCTGTACAAGCTGTTTTGCCGCAAGCTGCTTCACAGCAAGGTAAGCCCAGTGATCCGGCTTCAGATCATTGAATGTTTTGTCATATTCTAATACAACGTATTTACTAAAATGACTGACAGCAGCAGATAGATAACCATTCATCCATGTACTGCTCATATACTCCAACTTACCGGCATCATCAATAAAATAAATACCCAATAAGCTTTGCTCTACAGTCGCACCGACCTTATATGAAATCGTGATCGGCTCTGCAAACTGACTTAATGAGAAGGACTGGCCATTTTCTATGAGGATGCTGAGCGACCAATCTCGCAGATCACTTTTCGCTCTCAATTGTGCTCCAGCTAGTGTACCTGCACGATCTAACAGATCCACGGCTGTATTACTAGCTAACGTGTTCAACCGTAGTGAAATCGTACTCTTGGCAAGAGCCTCAGCTGAGATTAGCTTACTTAGTTCAGCCAGTACTGTAGCAGGAAGCGTAACGGATAAATCCTGCATAACCACTCTAAGCGGTGCGCGTCCAAGCAGCTCTGCAGCATTGCCTGGTAAAAGCAACTCCGTAACCGCTCCGTCAACAGAAACCACAACTTCACCTTGAGCATTCTTGTTCTCTGACAGTTGAGAGGTTGTTATGGTTACTACACCCGCTTGTGCAGATGCCGACGGAGTCGGTGTAGCAGTCGGCGTTGCTGTCACCGCAGGTCCCGGCACCCAGCCTCCTGGTGTTGGTGTTGGCTCTGGACTTGGTGTTGGTTCCGGTGTTGGCTCTGGGCTTGGCGTCGGAGTCGTACCTGGCGTGCTCTCAGTCACTGTCAAAATATATTCAGTGCTGAACCCCTTATAAACAGCGCTGACTTTTGTTATACCAGCACTCAATGCGTGAAGCTCCCCATTCTCACTAATCATTGCAATGGAATGATCAGATGTATCATACCTTACGCTCTCGACCAATTCTTGCTTGCTTCCGTCACTATATACCGCCTGAACAACAACGGAGCCTTTATTTCCTTGTTCCAGCGAATCCGGCCCTTTTATCGTTATTTCTGTAAGGATAGGAGCCTCATCATTTGTTACTACGAGACTATACTCCGAGGCGAACTCCCTGTAGGTTACTGAGATCACAGTAGAGCCTTCCTGATGAGCCTCGACCAAGCCCCGTTCATTGATTGTAGCAATATGCTCATTCGAGCTGGAATAATGAAGTCCATCCAATATTGGGATTCGTTTACCGGATGCATAGACTGCTTCGGTGACTGTCTGGTCGACCTCTGCTGGTTTAAGTTGTCCTTTGCCCTGAAGCTTAATCGCTTGCAGCGCATCTACAGTTATCTTACTTTCCGCAAAAATATTCGGGTAACCTGCCACTGTGACTCTCACCTTAGCTGTCCCTGGTTTTAGCGCAGTAACCAAGCCATTTCCATCTACGGTAACTACTGATTCTGCCCTTTCAGGAACGATGGACCAAAGTTTTGTCAGATGATTAGCCTCATCCGGCACTACCTTAGCTTGCAATTGCAGACTAGCACCAGGCTCAAGCTCAACAGCTGTTTGATCCAGCGTAATGGATTTTGGAACAAAATTCCCGATCACTAAACGGTCAATTTCTACACCGTCTACCGTTCTTGCCGTAACCGTAATCTCGTTCTTCCCAATTTCAACAGCCGTATAGATTTGCTCATCTTCGTCATATATTTTTTCCTGCCAAAAACGTGGCGTCAGCGCATAGAACTTAGGACCGGAGGAACCGCCGATAACATATCGTGTGCCTTCGCCTTCTGCTACCTGTTTACCATCCTTCATTGGAAAAGTTCGCAAGTAAATATGATCATGACCGTTCATCACTAGATCCACATTATGCTTATCAAACACCGGCACCCACTTTGCTTGCACCTGTTCATTCGAATAGATGCTGCCATAGGGCCCTTGATGGAAAAAAATCACCTTCCACTTTTTATCTGTAGCAGATAGATCCTGATCCAGCCACTCTGCCTGTTCAGTGAACGGAGCACCTGAATGCTCTGTATTCATAACCACAAAATGTGTATCCTGAATGTCAAAAGAATAATTCGTACCTTTTACGCTCGCCGCACCGTTTTGCGGGTTATTGAATTGCGCCAGATAATCCCCATCGCCATTGGTTCCCATCACTTCATGGTTCCCAATAATCGGAACAAGCGTGGTATTCATCAGCTGCTTTTGGGCTGCATCAAACCACCAGTTCCACTGCTCTTGTTCAAAGCCTTTATCCACCATATCTCCAGCGTGGACCAGCATTTCAGCATCCGGCATATAGGCAAAAGCAGCCTCTATCGTATTGCCCCAAAGACTAAACCCCGCTTTAGAATCTGCTTGAGAATCTCCGATAAACAAGAATTTTGTAGAAGCGCTCTCCCCCCCGCTTGTAACGAAGGTTCCTTGCTCACTTACATTTGACTCCCCATCCCCCACACGATATACATATTCGGTTCCAGGGATAAGCCCTACTGCCTCCGCTTTATGAACTCGCATCGTTCCATCATTGTTGGTGTTGTAAATTGAACTGTTGCCAGTAATTTTCATTACATTCGCTGCTTGTAAGCTTGTGAATTCTGCCTTTTTCACCAATTCTACTACAGTATTCACGGTTAGCGGTTCAGTCTGCCAAGTAAACTGGCGAGAAGTCGCTGCATCCTGGCCCATCGTAACATTAACATTACGCGGGGCAGCAGTACCGTCATATGGAGCAACCTTGAACGTCATTACAGGACTATAGGTATTTCCTTTTACCGCCTGCAATTTAAAAGTTCCTTCTGCTGAAGTGACAAAGCCAGTAGTAAGTGTCCCACTTCCCTCTGAAGTTGCGCCTTGTACCTCCAATCCATCGAACAGCAGCTTCGCACCTTCAACAACACTTCCATTCAGATCTTTTACCGCAAAAGACGCATCAAAGCCCTTCGCAAGATCATAATGGTTCCAAGTGAGCATCAACTGTGTCTTTACAACAGATTCAACAGCCGCTCCAATAAAAGAAATAGGAACCCCGGTACCTTCTGTCGAAGTTACAGATCCGGATGTATTTTCAATTACAAAACGTTTGCTTGTATCCCCAGCGAGCTGCTCCTGAGTATAGGGACCCACATAATCATTTCGAACCGTATATTGAATTTGTCCGATGAGATCCGTATCTCGTAGATTGGAGGAATTGATATTCGTTAGGTTAAGACGCACAGTGCCCAAAGCTGGATCAATGATCGATTCCATTTGCGTTTCTGATAACTTATTCCCCCGAATTACCTGCAAATCTTTAACTGCAGCCGGATTAAAAGCAAACGTAAGATTTCCTTGCTTCAGCTTGCCCGCTTTCTCTGCCGTTACGTCCAATGTGTAGGTGTTGCCGGCATATACTACTTCTGGTGTTTTGTATACATAGAACGGAGAGCCCAAATTCACTGTAAAATACCATTCTTTTATCGTCTGGTTACCGCTCAAATCGCGGATGGCAACTTTTACTTTATGACGGCCTTCTGTAAGTGGAACCTTTGGTTTATAAGTGATCTGACCTTTTGGAGGATAAAAGCCATGCTCCACTATTTGATCGTCCACATATACTCGTGTTTTGTCCGGATCGATTAAGGTCGTTCCCGGATGCACCACTGGATCATAACCATCATCCTCACCATTGACGGAAAGGGTCGGTGTAGCTGTTTTGACAATCTCGTTCACGCCAGGATAGGCATCTTTAAGCACAGGAGGTGTTCTATCCTCCTCTATCGGACCATAAATGGCACGAATATCATCAACGTAAATTGCACCTGCGCTCTTGTTAAGATTGCTTGTCTCCATATAGCGGACAGGCATATCCATCGTTAACGGGGTGGTTTTTCCCTTAGGAACGGATACTTCGACGTATTTCCACCCCGTCCAGTTCACTCCATTCACCTGATCTGTAAAATCCACAGGCACTGCCGCATTATTGCCATCACGAATCTGTCCCCGCAGCCAGTGCTTTTTGCCATCTCCGTAGATCCACATACTGATTTTCTCAGGATACCCCGGAATCTGAATCCGATTGGCAGTTGAGCTTGCGGCTAAATAAGCACCCGATGTGCCTGTTTTATTAACAAAATCATATTCCAGCTTTAAGGCTTTATCCCCATTACGGACAAAATCCTGATCAGTCACTTCCTGAATGGCCACACTGTTAGCTGCTGCACTGGAGGCAATATATTTATCAATGCCATTCTCAAAATCCTCCAGCATTACAGGCGGTAACCCTACATTTACTTCAAAAGAGGTCTGGGCGTCCCCGTACTTAGCATAAATCTTCCCGTTCTTCCCATTTTCACTCGTCGCTTGAAACAGACCTTTCTCATCTACAGTTCCGATCTCGCCCTCTACCCGCCATTCAAAGCTATGGTTGTCGGCTTGAATTACCTGTCCATTACGTAGCGCCTTCACAGTTAATTGCGCAGCAGCACCTGAAGAATAAGTTTTGATCTCATCAGGAAACCTAAGGTCTGTGAGCTTATCCACGACTTCGATTTCCCCACTGCCTTTGACTGCCCCCACCTCTACATTTACCGTTCCTGTGCCGGCAGTGGTTCCTGCGGTGAAGACTCCGTTCGCATCGACAGTACCAAGGTCAGCGTCCACCTGCCAATTCAAAGTACCCGAATAAGGTGCCGGATGGCCGTTCTCGTCCATTCCTGCTGCTTTGAACATAAAGCTGGAGCCTTGCAAAATACGTTCCGCATTCGGTTGCACAACTAGCTTAGAAGCTGATGATTGCTCTGGGGCTGTGTTGACGACCAGCAAACCGTTGCCGGTTTTACGTTCATAGCCATCAGAGCCCTGATTCATCATTTTGACACCAGATGCACCCGGCATTCTGGCCACAAAAGTAGAAGAGCCGCCACCATCCAGATTCATGGCGTTCACAACGCCCATATCCTTCAGAATGTAGCCAAGCTCATCCGTATCTACACCTTCGCTAAAACCTGGAGATCTTCCATCCACTTCGAATAGAACGAGACTTCCGTCCGCTTTTGTCCCAATGGCTGTACGTGGATGAATTCCTAAAGGCCCTACACCTTGTTGAACTACTCCGTCTTTTACCAGCGGCCCTTCGCCGCCAATAGCTACCTTCACATCATTCCATTCTCCACTAAGCGCAAAGGTCGCAGTAACGTTATCGCCAACCGATAACCCCTGCAGAACAGCACGAGACGTTCCGTTAGCAGACAAAACTACTTTTCCTTTGGTAAGCGGCGTATTGCCTTGATTGTTGCGAATATCAGATACCTTTAGCTTCAAGGTCTGACCGCTCTTCACTTCTCCCTCGACAATATCTAGAACAACCTCGTCACCCTCATTGGTCGACTTTGTAGTTGTATTATAATCTTCCGTATAAAGAACCAGCTCATTCGTATTTCGATAACGGTTGATGCTGGTTAAATTAGTTGTTTTTCCATTAATCGTTACGTTCTTGGTCAGCTTCGGCACCCCATAAATCGAGCTGCCATCTTCTTTTAAACCAAAAGTAAAAGCTGAAATCGAACTGTTCAGGATTACACCATCATCCATAAATAATCCATTCGGAACACCCGTGGCAAAACCGGAGATTTCATAAAAATCACCGTTAATCCCTGCGATCACCCGGTTTCCAGACGAATCCGCATAAGCGGCCATTTCTGTAACACCCTTCATACCGTATACCTTTCCATCCTTCGTACCTGCCCGCAGTTCTAAATGGCCTTGCCCTGGGTTGAACTCCACTGCATGAATCTTTTGTAAACCACGTTCATTCTGAAGATCCATCCAGGTGTACATCGCCCCAGGTGCGAGCTCTGTTTGACGTACATCAATAACGGTTCCGTAGTTTGTTGCTGGTAAATCAGAAATGGAAGCGTGAACAAATACTCCCGGCTGCAACAACGAAATCAACAAAATAAAAATAACTGCCACATTAATTTGCCTTAGATACCTTCTCACTGTGTTGACATCCTCCCCACTTGGCTGTCCTAATAACGATCTGAGCTTGGACAACATCATAGGGTTATAATAACTAGGAAGCGTAAAGGTTAGATAAAATTTACCAAGGCATACTGTTAACTTCTTCTAATCCCCTCCTCAAATTCATGTTTTAACCTGTTGATGAATCTTCTGACCGTTTTCGATCCTTGTTTAGAAGCTGAAACAATGGACCCCGGAGTATTACGATCTGGTGATCGTAGCTCGATCGTCTTCATGATCTTCTGAGAACCCTCAAATGTTTTTAGAAAAGAATAATCCATCCCAATCGTGATCGCGAGTCCTGACGCAACTGCATTATCAATGGCACGGGTGTTATTGCTTGTAAAAAGAATATTCATCGGCCCAACTTTTAGTAAATAACGCTCCACAAAGTCCTGTATGTAATGATCATCGTATAAAACCAACGTCTGGCCTACTAACTGTTCGGGCGTAATTATTGTATTTAGAGCTAGTGGTGATTGAGGATGTACGCCTACAACAATCTTACCTTCCATTAATTCCTCGAATACGACTCCTTTATGTTTCTCTGATAAGCCCTCTGGCGAGACCATCAGTCCGATATCCATTTCATCCTGAAGCACATTATCCAGAATTTCTTTAGGCCCCTTTTCAAAAATCTCTATTTTCACATTTGGAAAATCCGCTTTAAAACCGGATATGACCTTCACGATTAGATGCATGGGTCCCGGAATCGTAGCAATCTTCAAATGACCACTAAGCGCATCGCTGTAGATCTGTGCTTCAGCTTTTAATTCATTTACTTTCATCAAGACTTCATTTGCTTTGCCGATAATGGCTTGTCCCTCTGCTGTGGGAACTGCTCGTTGGCCTCGCGAACGAATGAACAAAGTAACTCCAAGCTCCGCTTCCAGCAGTGTTATGGACTGGCTTATGGCAGACAGGGTGATATGACGATTTTGAGCAGCTTTGGTTAGTGAACCAATCTTTGCGACTTCTACGATATTCTCGCATTGCTCTAAATTCATTTGAATCACTCCCTAAGTTAATATTTACTTAACACCTATTAAATTTACTTAAATTTTAATTAATTTAGACAAGTGCTACAATGTAAATAAGTTAGTAAATAACCTTTTCACCTTATGAACCTATATTTCTAGTATAACTATATTTCTCGAGGAGGAGTCCCAAATGACAGACAAAAGAGTAGCCGTAATTACAGGTGGAGCCAGTGGAATCGGGAAACAAACCGCAATTAAATTTGCAAGTAAAGGTGATCAAGTGGTCGTTGCCGATTTCAATCAACAATTAGGTGAAGAAACGGTCGCACAGATCATCAAGGATGGTGGCGAAGCTATTTTCGTCAAAACGGATGTTTCAAAATACGAAGAGGTAGAAGCACTGGTTGAGAAAACCGTTGCCACATATGGAAGAATTGACGTTATGTTCAACAATGCCGGGATCGGCCGCGTCACTCCTGTACTAGACCAAGACCTTAAGGATTATCATAGTGTTATTAATGTCAATCAGCATGGTGTTGCCCACGGTATTATCGCAGCAGGTAAAAAAATGCGTGAGCTCGGCATCAAGGGGGTCATCATTAATACAGCTTCTGTATTTGGATTCCTAGCTTCCCCAGGTACATTCGCATATCACGCTTCCAAAGGTGCGGTCATTATGATGACTAAATCCGCAGCACTTGAAATGTCCGTTCATGGCATCCGCGTGCTTGCCGTTGCTCCAGGCGCTGTAGATACGCCAATTATCCAAGGATATAAAGATCAAGGAATGGTCGACCAGATGAAGAGCAAAGTAATGGGTAACAAATTAACATTGCCTGAACAAGTTGCAGACACTGTATACTTGCTCTCCTTACCAGAAGCTAGTGCAATTAACGGTAGTGTTGTAATGGCTGATGAAGGTTATGCTTCATTTAAATAAAAAAATTATAAATCAAAAAATCCAAGGCTTCCCGAGCGGGATGTCCTTGGATTGTTTTGTATTACTCCCATGATCTCTGTTCATTGATTTCCAGCTTACGTTTAAATGCCTGCTCTAGATCAATATCCAGTTTATTGGCCAGATCAAAAATATTCCACACCACGTCGTACATCTCAAATCCCAAGTTTTCTTTCTTCTCTGCACCGGGGTCGAAGGATACGGATAGCACCTCTTTGGACAATTCCCCTACTTCAGTCATTAAGTACAGCATTCTCTGCTCAATGGAGCTCGTGTCAAAACCTTTGGTTTCACTGAACTTCTTCACATACTGTTGAAACTCAGATGTATTCATTTCGTTACGCCTCGCTTTTAGGGTATAAAGTTATGTAGTTTATAAAAACGATGTCATGCGATTAGCCTAGCTTTTTCCTTTATTATCATCCATTTGTTCGAAGAAAACAAACTCTCCCGTCATTACAAAAAAAACGATTCTTCAGATCATTGAAGAATCGCTAAGAAAATTTATTTACTTGTTGCTGTTTCAGCCACTATCTACGCCTATGTCGGACATTTCACTGCGCGTTAATCCGCAAGTGCACGGCCAATTTCATCGTCGAACGTGCCGCACCAGTAATGGCGAGACTCTTCATCATTATTCATTTATTATTCGCCGAGTTGCTCCTTGAGCTGCGCAATTTCTGTTTCCATGAAATCCACACGTTTATTCAACTCCGCGATATAGTTTCTTCGAGCCTCTTGGTCCGCTGCGCTTGTTCGGTCGGCCGCAGTAGTTTCCACCAGTTGGATGGCTTCTTTGAGAACTTGAACGCTTGATTCTGCTCCTGCTAATCTTTCCCGGAGTTTAGCCGCTGCAATACTTGCTTTTAGCGCTGCCTTCTCAGTCTCCTTACTCTCCAATATTATCGTTTTTCCTTCAACCGTCAACCCTGCTCCGGTCGCTTCGGACATCGTGCGCACAGGTACGTAGGCCGAGTTATTTACTACAATCGCATCTGCAATCTTCTTTCCGTCTTGTTTTATCGTATACATTCCGGAAACTTTAGCGCCAATTAAAGACGAGCTCGCTGCGAATCCTATTGAACCACCAAGTAACAACGCCGCTGCTACAATCCCTACTATTTTCTTCTTCATATCTACGAACCTCCTGAGCTTATTATTCTTCCAATTATAACCAATCAATTCGTAACATGAAAGATATACTAAGAGACTCTGCCACAGCCAACTCAACTACTGACCATATGTAATCTAGCTATAAGAAGCCATCTGAGTAAGCTTGATCCTATTGTTCTAAGTTGTGTTTTTCGATTTCACGAACAACTTTATTTCGAAATGATTGATGTTAGTTGTAAACAATGTTACTCTATCAACGGTAAACTCAAAATCTTATGCTCCTCAATACCTCTATTAGTAGTCACTATTTTAGTTATAAAGAAAGGTAACACTATGATAAAAGTTGATAACTTATCCTTCGCATTCCCGCAAAAAGAGCTATATAAAAACATTTCATTTACGCTTGAAGAGGCACAACATTGCGCTTTTATAGGAACAAGTGGCAGTGGTAAAAGTACACTGATCGATATACTGATGGACCCAGAAAAATATTTGTTCGAAGGCAAGTTAGAAATTGACCCAAACTGCAAAATTGGATATGTAAGTCAGTTCTCACAAGTAGACAGAACTAAAGAAACAACCGTTTTTGAATATATAGGAGAAGAATTTATTAAGATACAAAATGAAATAACAGCTATTCTCACTGAAATGGAAACATCATCAGATATTGATTCATTACTCGAAAAGTATCAATTAGCTCTAGATGCCTTTGATTCAATGGATGGAAATGATTTTGAAAGCAATATTAATAAGAAACTAAATTTAGCCAACCTCTTGAAGCTAAAAGATGCTAGGGTATCCGATCTAAGTGGTGGGGAATTCAAGCTTATTCAAGTGATGAAGGAAATGCTGACTAGTCCAGACTTAATGATTATGGATGAGCCCGATGTATTTTTAGATTTTGAAAACCTAAATGCACTTAAAAATCTTATTAATGCTCACAAAGGAATATTGCTAGTTGTTACGCATAACCGTTATCTATTGAATCATTGTTTTAACAAAATTATACACCTTGAAAACATGGAGATCCAAGAGTTCGATGGGCGATATATTGAGTATAACTTCTCATTACTTCAGACGAAAATTGAGTTACAAGAAATCGCAGTCGCTGAACAAGAAGAAATTGAGAGATACGATAACATTATTGATAATCTTAGAGCGATCGCAACCTATAATTCAGAAGCATCTAGAGGGAGAGCGTTAAAAGCTAGGGTTAAGTTTCAAGAAAGATTGGAAGCGCGAAAAATTAAAGCGCCATTCGTTGATATTAAGCAACCGAAAATCAGTTTTGGTGTGGACAATGAAATTGAAGAAGACATCACTGTTTTAAATGTGAATAATTATAGTGTTTCCTTTGATGAGTTGATTTTAGAAAATGTTAACTTTGAGATGAAACCTACAGATAAAGTAGCCCTTATCGGTCCAAACGGTACCGGGAAAACGACTTTACTCCGAGATATCTTTAAAAATAATCATGATTCAATTGAAATAAATGCTGATATTAAAGTGGCTTATCTTTCTCAGCTTCAAGACGAAGTGCTAAAGGATTCTAATACCATACTAGAAGACTTCATCGATGCTGGGTTTGCAACTTATGACGAGATTAGAGCACATCTTTCAAACTATGGCTTTGAAGGAGAAATTCTTAATCAAAAGATAGAATCTTTATCCGGTGGCGAAAAAAATATACTGCAATTGGCAAAAGTTTCTGCTAGCAAAGCAAACTTATTGCTTCTTGATGAACCGACAAGCCATTTAGACACCTATACACAAATCGCACTGGAGAAAGCCATTGAAGACTATAAAGGTGCGATTCTCATGATTTCTCATGATTTCTATTCTGTAGTAAATGGTATGGATTATGTATTAATCATTGACGATAAGACGATTAGAAAAATGAGTATGCGAAAATTCAGAAAGATGATTTATGCCAGTCATTTTGATAAAGATTATTTAGAAAATGAACAAAATAAAAAAGCAGTTGAAATGAAAATAGAATTAGCTTTAAAAGACAATAATTTTGAACTTGCAAAAGGTATGGTTGACGAGCTAGAAGAGCTGATTAAGCTGCTTTAAACTACAACCCTCTGGCGGGAAAATGTCTACAAAAAAGACACTGATGAATAAGATCTCAGTGTCTTTTTACTGCATTGATTTGTTGATAGCTCTTGCCGCAACATACTGCCTAATATAATAACAAAACCCAATAAACCATATTGGTTTATCGGGTGAGATGGAAAAAGTTTATCGGTTTTTATATACTGACTGTAAACACCTACCAGCAACCTACAATTCCTTACCACGCACTGCCCCTAACCCTTTCAACTAACCTTATGCTCAATCCGCAGCTTGTCAGCTACCAAGGCAATAAATTCCGAGTTAGTAGGCTTAGATTTGGAGATATTAATGGTGTAGCCCTTATGGGGTAAGGGATTTCACATCTTGGTTATGTTAATTGTTCATAGACTTTATTGGCATACGGTTAGACATTAGTACGCAAAATTGTTTACATATTTTATTATGTCGTAAGCATCTAGAGTTAACAATGACAGTACATTGTGACTATACTACGTAGCCAGATATAAATAAAAAAAATAGGTGCAATGCATTTTCGCATCACACCAATAAATTAGCTGATATACAGCTTTTTATTAACATTGTCCCAGCTTACCTTATGACCTAGTGCTTTCAATACACTAATTTGGAACATAGTTCTCATTATCTTTAATAAATCCGTTATGTACACTATTATCTTTAGTTAGAACGTCCTTAACTGCTTCCACATTATCATCCTCTTTTTGAACTGATTTATCTGGTTTCGGACTAATAAGAGCATAGACAAAAACTATTTGTGTTTGAGTTGGCTGTTTACCATTACGATAATCTGCTGTAGACGTCCAAACGTCAATTGAAAATGTGGATAATCTTTAAACGTAGTCCAATCTCCGCCCCATTCGAAACCCAACTTTTTTGCCTCATCAGTACCGCTTTATCAGTTCTTCCTCAAAGTATTCAATAGACTTAGATTCTTCCTCGCTAGCATAGTGAATAACTAACTTAAATTCATTTTATAGTTCCTTTTGCTCATCTGATTTTTACCGATCTTTTTATCATGTGCTTCAGGAGGAACTTTAGGAATGAATTTTTAACATTTTTTCAATCCAATCACAAACTTCTTGTTCTAGTTGCTCTTAGAGATAGACTCTTCAGGAGTGGCGTAATGAATAACAAGTTTATATTCGTTCTTGTTGGTTTTTTTAGTCATATGAAACGTTCTCCCTCGTAATTGCATATAACAATTATAGCCAGGAGATTAAAATCTAAACTGTGGTGATTACTGAGAACTAATCAATAAAGTATATGAAATAGACACATATATTAAAGCCCCTGAGATAATCCTCTAGGGCTTTAAAATTACTCTTTAGTTTTAGATTTGGCTTCCATTAATACCACTTACGAATTTGAAATACCATCTAATTCCATCAGTAAAATATCGAACAGAATCGCGTAAGTAAGGCGTATTGTGCCTGTGTATTTGTGATCAATGGTGATAAAAGAGGGGTTTGTTTTATCTTGAATTTAGATACCATAAACTGCTGCCGTAATAGATGTATTATCCTCATAAAATATCTTAAACTCAAGAATAACCCCACCAACAATGAAAGGGACAACTATACTCCAAATATCATCAATCTTTAAATAACAAATATTAAATATTAAAAATAAACAATTGAGTTATTTATATAAATATAGTGATTTTTGTAAACATTTGCTATATTTTATTGTTTCATGTTACAATCAAAACACTCCATATTATTCCAAATATACCACAAAGGAGATTATGTTATGAAGAAATGTTTAATGTCTTTATTCTCTTGTTTACTATTGTTCAGTTTATTCTCAGCTACTGTGGGTGCTACAGCAGTGAACACTCAATATCTTGAAGAAATACAAAGTATTCAAGATAATCTTATCAAGAATTTGGAACAGGCTGATGTTGACAATACGAAAGAAGCAAATCAAGCAATCAATTCATTTTTTCAAAATAATCCTGTGAATGAATCCTTAATAACGGATTACTTTGTTAATACAAACCAAAAAACTGTTCTTCCAGAAACTGAAGCTGATAGCGACATGGATCTCAAAAGTTATTTAAGAACTAACATTGAGAATGGTAATTTCAAAGAACATATTATCTCAGATAATGTTAAAATTACATTAACTGATTCCCCATTCTTTATTGTCGAGACAGTAACTGATGATGAACAAGTCATTGATAATGCTTTATTATCGAGCGATATGGCTAAATTAGCAGCAAGTCAAGCAACACCAACAAAAACATATACTCTCGATGTTAAAAGTATACTGGGAAACACAATTTTTTCAATTAGTGTACAAGGGTACTTTACCTATAATGGTACAGCAGTTAATCCTCATCTAGTCGATGCTTGGTATAACAAAGGCACTTTGTCAATTTGGCAGGTTGACGATTGGGAAGAAGGAGTTACCTATGAAATGACTGGAAAAGTGAGAATTTTCGGAAAGGGTAAATTTCATTTCGGACTTGAAATCGCAGGTTATGGACTAACTGTTCAGGATAAATTTTATAATGTATTCCAAGAAGGCGATAAAAGTGGAGGAGTACTTTGGGATAAAACTGTCAACTAAAAAACAATAGAGGAGAAAAAATGATTAATTTTCTAAAATCAAAGTCTTTCCTTGTATCGACAGTACTATTCAGTTTAATATTTATTATTAATATTGCAGTAACTGATTCATCAACTGAAGAAATTGCTCTCGCTGTACTTAAATCATTATTGGCTGGAGTAATTTGTGGATTCGTATTTGGCGGAATTCTCTACTTAATACAGAAAAGAAATAAAAGAATTAATTAATACTAATGGAATTCTATGGAGTAGTTAATTTTATGGAAAAAATCAGGCACTATACAGTAAATTTTGTAACGCGCCTGATTTTTTATGTATGTTTAATGCTCTCTCAAGTTTAATTATCTTTAGCTTTTTCAACTTAACCATGTTTATATATATCTTAGTAAAACAAAAAATTTATTAACTTTCCAGATATCTTCTGAAGTCAACTTTTAACAAATATGTATCTTATTAATCCGATCCTCAGTATAGCTTTTGTTGCTTTCATTGTACCAGTCCTCAAAACAGAATTTCCATTTTTGTCTGTTGCAACTGTAACAAGCTGGTACACAGTTGGATAAATCGTTTGCTCCATCGTCGTTCACATGTTTTTTGTGTAGATCATGTTTTTGCATGGTAGCGCCTCTTGGAATATAATGATCATCTGCTTTTAATCCAGAGTAAAAGCACACGAATTATCAAAATAATTTTCACAATTAGTCCACTCTATGTCAGTAATATTATAATTTTTAGCAGTCCTTTTATCTCTATATACCCTTAACCTATCCTTGTTTTCCTTTGTCCATTTCTTAAACTTTCCATTAATCCTTCTGTTTTCGAACTAATTCTTTTTCTTATTTTTTCTTGAGAATCGTGTTTCCTTACGCTTTCTAAATGCTTGTCATAGTTCGTTATACGCCACTCCAAACCTGTGACAGTTACAGTCTCACCGTTTATTCTAAGTGTGTTCTTTTCGACTCCCTGCCCAATCCCCATTACTACATTTGCTTCAGACTTGGGGAACCTAGAAATGTGATGAATCATAACGTAATTGGTGCGACAAGCGGCTTCAAGTGCCTTACACAGCTCTTTTGCCTCTCGTTTCTTTGCTTCCTTTTCAGGGTTCGCTTTAAATAGGCCCATTTTATGTAATCTCCTTCGGATTCATTTTTTAATTAGCAGTGTTATTATACTTTGCTTAATTGCAGTTCTGTGTAATATTTAATTTCACCATGCTTTTCTAACTTTACTGTATTCCAGTTATTACTATAGGCATAAACCTTTCCTTTACCATCTGGCGTTGTAACATTTTTACCAACTACATATCGATTCACGTTTACACCCTCCAATTTTGTTAAGAAGCCATTAATATTTAACTATTATTTTGAGTAAATTATCGTTTTATTATAGAATATTTTCATTATTTCACCACATGAATAGTTCGAGAGTATGTAAGCTTGGTTTCAGATGGAATAGAATATAAAACAACAAAAAGACAGCTAATTCTAAACAATAGAGTTAGCTGTCTTTTTGAATAATTATATATCCATACTAGCCAGAGGACTATGTAGTTGATATCTTCCCAATCTCTTCGTCTGAAAAATCAAGATATGCATTTTGAGTAACCTCCACTGAGGAATGACCTAATATTCTACAAAGACTCAATTCCCCTTTAACTCTTTTAAGTAAACCTTTAATTTTCACAGGCATTTTCAGAATCGTATTCATTTAATCAGTAATTTTTAAGCTCAAAAATAGTTGCCTCTGATAACAAGATAAGCCTATCGCTATTAACAACAAAAAAACTTAAAGGTATTCCAAGGTTTGTAGAAGGGTCACTTATATTTATTACTTTTACTACATCATTTATATTTAAGTCTGGGATATCTATTTTATATAATCTATAAAAAGAGTCAGAGTTATAACATGTCGCTGTAATCTCATATAATGGTTTTTTTAGTTCATATTGATAAACGCTATAGTTTTTAAGTCCTTTTGATGAAAAAAAGTCTTTTTTGATGATAATTTCATCGCCAATGAATTTTTGCCCTGTTGGATATTCAGAAGCATCATTATATGAATTTGCAAATCCCAAAAGCTTCTCAACTTTCCAAGTTCTATAGAAATATTTTTCAGTTTCACTATTCAAATTTATACTTTCTTGAGCACAATATACGGATTTGTTTTTTGGAATAATAGACTCATCCGTTTCAGATTTAGGCTCACTAGAAGTATTTGGATTTGATGTCATTTCAACATTTGCACAAGCCGATGCTAGCATCAACATTATCATAATACAAACCAATAATATTTTTTTCATATTTCACACTCCCACTATTTTTTCAAGTTCATATGTCTCCTTTTAGATAAAATATTTGTTTTATCAGATGCTAAATTGTTCCAATAGATAATCTCTATAATCAACTCTATTGAAGAAAGTTAACTGTTCATCTGCTTCTAATTCATTTTACACAAGATGTGTTATAAGATATTCCCTGCGAAGTACAATACAACATAAAATTATCAATCTGAAATTAAAAATCAGTCATAAACAAACACTCCTCCATTGGATTTACCAACCCAATAAAGGAGTGAAATTTATACATATACAAATAAGAAATTGATTGGCTTTAAATTACCCAAAAAGAAGTTTATAGGCAAAATCGTTTCAGCCTAAACACCTACCAACAACCCTTAATCCCTTACCACGCACTGCCCCTAACCCTTTCAACTAACCTTATGCTCAATCCGTAGCTTGTCGGCTACCATGGCAATAAATTCCGAGTTAGTAGGCTTAGATTTGGAGATATTAATGGTGTAGCCGAATAAATGGCTGATGGAGTCGATGTTGCCACGGGTCCAAGCCACTTCAATTGCATGGCGAATCGCGCGTTCTACGCGTGAAGGCGTGGTCTTGAATTTCTCTGCTATGGCTGGATAGAGTGTTTTTGTAATCGCACCAAGGATCTCGATATTGTTATATACCATGGTGATCGCTTCGCGCAGGTACTGATAGCCCTTGATATGTGCTGGAACACCGATTTCATGGATGATCGAGGTAATGTTAGCATCAAGATTCTTGCCCTTCGTAAGCGGCACTACATTCGATCTGGACGTCGACGAATAGTTGTACATGTTAGAGGATGAGCTCATGCTGCCTTGGACCCCTACAAGCTGACGTACACGATTTGCCAGGACCTCCATATCGAACGGTTTCAAAATATAATAGGATGCACCAAGCTGTACAGCTCTTTGAGTGATGTTCTCCTGACCAAAAGCGGTCAGCATGATGATCTTCGGTTGAGGATTCAGATCCATATCACGCAGACGTTCCAAGACACCCAGACCGTCTAAATGTGGCATGATGATATCAAGAATAAGGACATCGGGAACTTTGCGTGCTTCGCTTAGCATTTGAAGCACTTCTTCACCATTGTAGGCGATACCCGTTACCGTCATATCTTCTTGTTCAGAAATGTATTCGGAAAGCAAATTCGTAAACTCCCTGTTATCATCGGCCAACAACACTTCAATATTCTGCACTGGCTGCTTCCTCCTTAATTATATCTGCTATTCGAAAATAACATTTTTTTCTTGTCTCTTAACATTTTCGACATGGAGATTGAATTCCCTTCTGTCGAAAATTATTTTTCTTTATTTTTTTTCTGGCATGGATTATAATTAAATATTTTATTTCAAAGTTCGATGATCTTCGTATTCCTTCGACAAAAAAATCTTAAGGCTAAACCGCCTTAAGATTTAATGGATACCTATTCTCCTGTAGGGTTACACCAGAATCCTTAAGCATCCATTCGATGAAGCAACCGTAACCGGACTTAGGATCATTTACAAACACATGAGTTACAGCGCCGATGAGCCGTCCATTTTGAACGATTGGACTTCCGCTCATCCCCTGAACGATACCACCTGTCTTATCGATCAGTCGCGGATCTGTGATACGAATTACCATACCCTTTGTCGCCGGCGTCTGCTGATGTGCCACATGAATGATCTCAACCTTAAATCGTTCTACCTGCTGCCCATCTACAACGGTAAGAATTTCAGCTGGACCTTCCTTGACTTGATTGCTCATTGCCACAGGAATAGGTTCTTTATAAAGACTATGCTCGGGATTACGACTCATTTTACCGAAGATGCCAAAATCCGTGTTACTCTCCACATTACCAAGCACTTGGCTTTCTTTTAAGAAATGGGCTCGTTTCTCACCCGGATCGCCATCCTGGCTTTTAGAAATCGAAGTTACACTGGACTGAACAATATGACCGCTGCCAACAACAATTGGTGTTCCTGTATTCATGTCCGTAATCACATGTCCTAAAGCTCCATAAACCCCCTGTTTCGGGGCATAAAAAGTTAACGTGCCGACACCCGCTGCAGAATCTCGAATGTACAGGCCTAACCTCCAGACTTTGTCATTAATATCATACGCAGGTTTCAGCTTGGCTGTATGCTCTTTCCCAGCGCGTTTAAAGACAATCGTCAGAGAATTATTCGCTTTTCCAGCACGATCCACAAGCTTGGCCACCTTAGATAACTCGTCCAACTTCTCTCCATCAATGGAGATCATCAAATCACCTGGCACCAAACCGCTGACCTCACCTGGGGAAAGCTTGGATTTCTCGGATACTTCAATCAGATGATGTCCAACAACCAGAACACCTGCTGATTTCACCTTTACTCCGATCGTTTGACCTCCCGGGATCACCTTCAGTTCCGGTTTCATTCCATGCGCAGTCACCTTGGCAGGTTCACTGTTCAGTGGTGCGGCAAAACTTTGGTGGGTTCCCGTTATGCCCGATAAACTAAGAAAGAAGGCAAATAAAAGGCCTGGCATTAACTTCCTGAGGTTAGGCTTCAATGGCTGTCACGCTCCCTTTTGCTTCTTTCGCTTGACGAAAAAGGTGGTCGCCAATTGCGTACCTATAAGATAACCTTGCCCCCAGGCTTTTATTACTGTCAATCATTGTTCCGCTTAGCTTGTTGCAGCCTTACTTGCCTCGGCCAAATTAAGCATTTCCTGCGAATGGTGCAATGTTTTTTCGGTAATTTCCACCCCACCCAGCATTCGGGCCAGCTCCATTACACGTCCATCATTCGAGAGTGATTCCACTTCCGTCATGGTTCTTCCGTCCTCAACCTTTTTGCGGATTAAGTACTGATGATCAGCCATACAAGCCACCTGCGGTAAGTGCGTAATGGAGAACACCTGACAAGTGGAGGACAGCTTATACAGTTTATCTGCAATGGATTGAGCAGCCCGACCACTCACACCGGTATCTACCTCATCAAAAATCAGAACTGGAATCGCATCATGACGCGCAAAAATACTCTTCATTGCCAACATAATTCGCGACAACTCACCACCCGAGGCAATTTTGCCAAGAGGTCTTAACGGCTCGCCAGGGTTAGGGGAAATCATAAATTCCGCACTGTCGATCCCTTGTCTTGTAAGACGAATACGCCGACCCTTATAATCAACTCCACGTGGGTCCTCCAACGTGTCTAATTTAACCTGTAGCGAAGTTCTTTCCATCTGAAGATCTTTAAGCTCACTCTCCACTTGCGTGGCTAAATCAGACACACACAGCTTCCGTGCTTCACTTAATTCAGTAGCTGCTTCCATCAATACAGAAAGCAGTGCATCGCGTTTGGTCGTCAGTTTCTCCAGATATTCATCTTTATTCTCAAGCAGATCGGTTTCCCGATGGATTTGTTCATAATAAGCCAAAATCTGTTCTACACTATCTCCGTATTTACGGCGGAGTCCGGTAATTAAATCGAGACGATTCTCGATTTCTTCGAGTCGCTGTGGATTGAATTCGATCTCTTCTCGGTAATCACGAAGCTGAAATGCAGCATCCTCTAGTTGATAATAAGAAGATTGCAGCTGCTCAAGCACGGATTTAAGACCCTTTTCATCATAACGAACCGCATCCTCGAGTCTGGAAATGACATTACCTATGGATTCTAAGCCTTGTCTATCGTAGAGAAGCTCATATGCACCGGATACGGAATCCATCATTTTCTCACTGTGGGATAGTTTGACCCGTTCTTCGGCAAGTAATTCATCTTCTCCCGGTTTTAATGCTGCAGATGAAATTTCTTCTAACTGAAAACGGTACAAATCAAGCATTTGATAAGCCTTTTGGCTGGATTCCTGCAGCTCTCGGAGCTCTTTCTCCACTTTCGCAAAGGCTGAATACTTTTCCTGATATACCGCTTTTAGCGGCCCGATAATGGGTTCTCCGTATGTATCTAACAGTCCCAAATGTCGTTCTGCCTTCAATAAGTTTTGGTGTTCATGCTGTCCATGAATATTAACCAGCTGCTCACCAATTTCACGTAGCATAGTAAGATTGACCATCTGTCCGTTTACACGTGATGTACTTTTACCCTGAGAGGTGAGTTCACGGCGTATTATAAGATGCTCCTCACGCTGAGCCTCAATGCCAAGACGCTCTAAAGTATCCCAGACGGGATGACCGCTTGGGAGGCTGAAGAGCGCTTCCATCTCTGCTTTTTCACAACCGTAACGAATAGAATCCGCGGAGCCGCGCCCTCCGGCAATCAGTCCAAGCGCATCAATAATAATGGATTTACCTGCCCCAGTCTCCCCTGTGAGCACATGGAAGCCAGGATAAAAATGCACATCTACCGCCTCAACGACGGCAAGATTGCGGATAGACAAGGTTTCTAACACTAATAGAGCACCTCCGAGAAGATGATAAGAATATAATGAAATTTATACTTTCTTATAATTTAAGAAATGTAACCCATGATTTGTGAAATTACAGTCTTACTGTCCTCAGGCTGGCGGCAAATAATTAGAATGGTATCATCACCAGAGATGGTCCCCATAATTTGTGGCCAGTCAATATTATCAATCAAAGCAGCGACTGAGTTAGCCGTCCCTGGTAAGCATTTCATCACCACAAGATTAGCCGATGAATCGATCTGCACAAAATTATCCACCAAAACGCGCTTCAGCTTCTGTATTGGATTGTACCGTTGGTCAGTTGGAAGCGAATATTTGTATCTTCCATCATCCATAGGAACCTTGATGAGCAATAGCTCTTTAATGTCTCGAGATACTGTAGCTTGGGTAACCTGGAAACCAGATTCACGCAAGGCTTCTACCAGCTCGTCCTGTGTCTCGATATCCTTTTGCGTAATAATCTCACGTATCTTAATATGTCGTTGACCCTTCATTGTTGCCTCCTAAAAGTTTTGTAAGCGACACTTCCAGATTAGCAGCGACAAAACTACATCGGAAGCATGGACTTAGTTTTGTAAGCGATGCTCCCCGAATTGCTTCGGCAAAACTACTTCGGAAGCATACACCTAGTTAAATATGGACTCAGTTTGATTCTCCGTCATCTCTGCCAAGCTTAATCACTTGAATAGATCCCGCTGCAGTATTAACATACAAAACTCCGCTACATTCCGGATAAATCAGCAAGTACGGAAGCAAGGTATCTCGTAAGCCACTGCCTGTGAAATCCAAAGGTTTGCGTGGTCTAGAAAGAATAACCAAATATATTGATCCTTCCTCTTTAGTCGCCACATAATCTATAAATAACCGGCTATACATCTGCGCCCCGTTTACGTTGAAGGACAACGGGATTTTGAGCTTCCCTCCAACGACCTCGTACCCTTCATCCTCTAGTATGTCTATAGATGGGTGAGGAATAATCACTTTATTAAACGGGATCTGATCCTTCATGAAAGAACGCGGAGAACTTTGCAGCCATATATATATCCGATAAATTATAAAAATCGATAATGCTACTCCAATAAACGCCATGACGACCTTGTCAGAGCTTCCCGCCACTATCAATCACCTCGGTGATTTATTCGCGTGAAGCCATGCCAATTCCTTCTTCTAAGCTGCCTTTTTAGAAGCTTTCCGAATATTTGTTATTTTCCATATGGAAAAAGAAACTCACCGGCGCGATGAGTTTCCATGAGTCGAATTTACATTAAAAGTACCCGTAGCCTGCTTAATCACTTCATCCGCTAGGGATGGAAAATCCTCCACTGGAATGACTGATGATACAGCATCTGAAGGCTGTAATGTACCTTCTTCAGCTTCCGCCAATTCAGGCGTTAGTCTCCAGTGAGCAAGAAACTCAATATTGCCCTCCCCGCCTGTAATCGGTGAAAAGGTTAATCCCTGCAGCTGGTAACCCAGCTCTGCCGCCATGGTCAGTACATTAATTAATACCTCTTTATGAACAGCAGAATCACGAATTACACCTGATTTACCAACCTTCTCCCGTCCTGCCTCAAACTGTGGCTTGATCAGCGCAGCAATATCCGCCGGGCGCTTAAGCAAAGCTTTGAGCGGTGGAAGAATTATTTTTAAGGAGATAAATGAAACATCAATACTCGCAAAATCTGGAATCGGACCCACCAAATCTGGAGGCGTCATATATCGGAAATTCGTTCGTTCCATCACACTAACGCGTTCATCATTACGCAGCGACCAATCCAGCTGATTATAACCAACATCAATCGCGTACACATGGCTTACCCCATTCTGAAGTGCACAATCCGTAAAGCCTCCAGTAGAAGCACCGATGTCCAGCATGGTCCGTCCCGTAAGATCAATATTAAATTGGCGTAGAGCCTTCTCCAGCTTTAGGCCCCCACGACTGACATAAGGATGCACAGAGCCTTTAACCTTAAGGGTAGCCTCCCGTGACACCTTCATACCAGCCTTTTCAATGCGTTCTTCATCCGCGAGCACCAGTCCTGCCATAATGGCTGCTTTAGCCTTCTCACGGCTTTCATAAAAACCTTGCTCAACAAGTAGTACATCTATCCGTTCTTTACGGTGTTCCATGGTCATCTCCCGATCGTTCAAAGGGTTGCTAATTTCCGGCTTCCATTTAGGAAGACGAAGTTGTTTTGTAGTTATATGCACTCAAAGCCATCATGGACTTGATACGTGCACATAGCGCTTCTACAGTAAGACCTGTTTCCTGGCGCTGTTCTTTAATAGAGCCGTGCTCCACAAAGATGTCAGGTACACCCATCAGATGCACACGAGCGTCATAAATTTCATTCTCTGCGTAGAATTCTAATACCGAGCTGCCGAGGCTTCCCGCTTGGCAAGCCTCTTCAATAACAACCATGTTGGTTCCAGCGTGAGCCAAATCAAGCAGCATGGAGTTGTCGAGTGGCTTCAGGAACCGCGCATTCACGACGCCTACCTGAATCCCTTCCCGCTTCAGTAAATCAGCGGCTTCTTCAGCCACTTGAACCATAGGTCCACAGGCTACAACAGCATAACCTTCGCCTGTACGCAGTCGTTCCCATGATCCGATTGGAATAGTACGCAGCTCAGGATCCATTGCTACACCTGTACCGTTAATACGCGGATAGCGATAAGCAATCGGACCGTCATTATATTCAAGCGCCGTCTTCATCATATGACGCAGCTCATTTTCGTCTTTTGGCATCATCATCACCATATTCGGAATATGGCGCATAAAAGCAACATCGTACACACCCTGATGAGTCTCACCATCCGCACCCACGAACCCCGCGCGGTCAATGGCGAACATAACATTCGCGTTATGCCGGCAAATATCATGGACGATCTGATCATAGGCACGCTGCATGAAGGTAGAATACACCGCATATACCGGCTTCATCCCTTCCATAGCCAAAGCTGCACACAGAGTAGCCGCATGTTGCTCGGCAATTCCGACATCAATCATACGATCGGGAAATTCCTTAGCAAAAGGAAATAAACCCGAGCCTCCTGGCATCGCAGGTGTAACAGCAATCAGACGAGAATCTTCCCGACCCAGTTCGATCAGCGTCTCGCCAAATACTTCCGTGTACATTGGAGGACCCACAGCTTTAAGCGCCTGACCCGACTCAATTTTGTATGGTGAAATGGCATGTGATTTATAGAAATCGGTCTCAGCCGGTTTGTAGCCCTTACCTTTAGTTGTTAGTACATGTACCAACACAGGTCCAGCCACGTTATCTGCTTGGTGGAAGGTATCAATCATCTTCTCCAGATCATGTCCGTCTACAGGACCGAGATACGTAAACCCGAGCTCTTCAAACAATACTCCAGGTACCATCATATATTTGAGACTATTCTTTAACTGTTCAGCAGTCTTCGCTAATCGTCCTCCGATGGCAGGAATCTTCTTAAGTAGCCCTTCAACCTCGTCTTTGGCACGCAAATAGTGGCGATCTGAACGAATTTTGCTTAGATAATTGTGCATCGCTCCTACATTAGGAGCAATCGACATTTCATTATCGTTCAAAATAACCATCAGCTTACGCTTCTCATGGCCAATATGGTTAAGTGCTTCAAACGCCATTCCACCAGTAAGAGCACCGTCACCAATCACGGCAATAACCTTATTGTCTTCACCCTTGAGATCGCGAGCCATCGCCATCCCCATTGCTGCCGATAATGAGGTACTGCTATGTCCAGCTTCCCACACATCATGCTCACTTTCGGAGCGCTTAACGAAGCCGCACAAGCCCTGATATTTACGCAGGGTATCGAAGCGGTCTTGACGACCAGTCAGAATCTTGTGGACATAAGCCTGGTGCCCTACGTCGTAAATCATTTTGTCACGAGGGCTGTTATAACAATAATGCAAAGCCAAAGTGAGCTCCACGACTCCCAGATTGGATCCGAGGTGCCCCCCAGTTGCTGTAAGCTTCTCAATCAGAAATCGACGAATTTCCTCCGCTAAGGTAGTTAATTCATCGACTGACAATGATTTTAGTTGCTTAGGATCATTTATTTGTGGAAGCAGCACGTATAGTTCCCCGCTTTCCTAGATGTTGTAAATTATATAAAACCCATTATAACACAAACGAAACGGCTGTCGAAATACAGCCGTTTCGAAAGTTCATAATTAGTGATCACGTGCCATTAAGTAATCTGCAATTTCCAGCAGGCGCTGGCTGTCATGAAAACCACCGTTCAGAACAGCATTTCGGGCTGTTTCTGTAAGCTGCTTCACTTCTTCTCGCGATGCTTCGAGACCGATAAAATAAGGATAGGTTACTTTATGCTGCTTAACATCACTGCCTGTTTTTTTGCCAAGTTTACCTTCGTCTCCAACCAAATCTAGAATGTCATCTTGGATTTGAAAAGCGAGTCCAATGGCTGTTCCAAATTTATGCAAAGCCTCAAGCTGCTGCTCGTTAGCACCTGCAATACGACCGCCAGCTAGTAGCGAAAAGATAATCAAATCTCCTGTCTTATGCAGATGAATGTACTTTAGCTGTGCAAGATCGGTTAGACCCTGCTCGCCTTCCATATCTGCAATCTGACCGCCAACCATACCACGAGGGCCTGCCATTTCCGCCAAATCCTCCACGATGGATAGTACACTTTCCGCAGGGACGCCAAATTTACGTGAGGCTTGTACCACACTGTAGAAAGCATGGGTCAGAAGGGCATCACCCGCAAGAATAGCGGTCGCTTCGCCAAAGACTTTATGATTCGTCAGCTTCCCGCGCCGATAATCATCATTATCCATGGCAGGCAAATCATCATGAACTAACGAGTAGGTATGTACCATCTCTATAGCAGCAGCGACAGGCAGGGCAGCCTCTCGATTTCCTCCTAGTGCTTCACATGCGATAATCACCAGCAGTGGCCGGAGGCGTTTGCCCCCAGCCATAAGTGAATACTTCATGGCTTGCTGCAAATTCTCTGGAACCATCCATTGTGTGGGGAGAATAACCTCTAGTTCATGTGAGACTAGATCGCTTAAGGACGCGATGTAATCCTCCAGTGGCTGACGCACTGTTTCTCCTTCAGAGCTTCTCTCAAGCTCATGCTCAAAGCGAGTCATCGGCGTCCCCTTCCAGACGTGCACCAAACGGCTTCTTACGCAGTTCTCCGTCCTCTAGGGTAATCATTTCGATCTTACGCTCTACCTGCTCAAGCTTGCTGCCGCAAAGCTGAGATAACTTCATACCTTGCTGAAATAAATCGATGGCCTTCTCCAGGGGAACGTCGCCGTGTTCAAGCTCACGTACGACTTCCTCCAGCCGGTCCATGGCGCCTTCAAAATCAAGTTCCGCTTCCTTCGTCATCGTCTTTGCCATCCTCCTTCATTCCCCATACCTGGCAGTTCAGCTGTCCGTCATTCATCTTTATCACTACAAGATCGCCAAGCTGTACTTCGGTCAGCGATTTGATTAAATGTTCTTCTGCTTCGTCATAGACTAAGCTGTAGCCTCTCGACATAACTTTAAGAGGGCTCAGTGCATCCAGATGACGAATCTCCGCTACATAGCGAGCTCGCTTCTCCTGCAGGCGGGCCTGCATAGCACCCATCAGCTCACGGCGCATGCTTTCGGTGCGCTGACGCGCAGCGGCAACACTGCCGTGCGGATGGAACCGCTGCAGACTATGATGCAGCACAGCTTTGCGCTCGCGGGAACGGCTGAGCCGTGCATCCGCTGAGCGCTGGAGCCGCTCACGCAGCTGATCCAGCCGCTGCGTGTGCTGCATCAGCGAGCGGCGCGGGCCTGCCAGCGCCAGCGAGCGTTCCAGCCCCGCGTGACGCTCGCGTCCGCGCTGGGCGCGTCTTTGCAGCGCTTGGCGGAGCCGCTGCTGTTGCTGGCGAAGCTGCGCAGCTAGCTCGCCGGCGTGTGGCACGGCCAGCTCCGCGGCCGCTGTGGGCGTAGCCGCGCGGAGGTCGGCGGCGAAATCGGCAATCGTGAAATCGGTCTCGTGGCCAACGGCCGAGATGACCGGAATCCTTGATGCCGATATCGCTCGCGCGACTTCCTCCTCGTTAAACGCCCACAGCTCCTCGAGCGAACCGCCGCCGCGGCCGACGATAAGCACGTCGGCCTCACCCATGCGGTTCAGCGCTCCAATCGCCTTCACGATCGAAGGCGCGGCGCCTTTGCCTTGCACCAGTACGGGATAGATTACAATAGCCACCTGCGGAAACCGCCGCTGGAGAGTAATCACGATATCCCGCACAGCTGCACCCGTTGGCGAAGTAATCACGCCAATGCACTTTGGAAAGCGAGGCAAAGGGCGTTTACGTGCTTCTGCAAACAGCCCCTCTTGCTCAAGCTTGCTCTTCAGCTGCTCATAGGCTAAATATAGACTACCAATTCCATCTGGCTGCATGTGTGTGGCATAGAACTGGTATTGCCCGTCCCGTTCATATACGGTCACATTACCTCTAGCAATTACCCGAGCACCTTCCTTCGGAATAAAGGGCAGGCGCTGGTTATGAGAAGCAAACATAATCGCCTTGATCCGACTGCTCTCATCCTTTAGCGTGAAATACATATGACCGCTACCATGATGCGTAAAGTTGGAAATCTCTCCGCGAATCCATACATCCGAAAGTAAATTATCCGAGTCTAGCTTCATGCGGATGTAACGGTTGAGTTCTTTTATCGAATAGACCTGCCGCTCTGCCGCCATGAATTCCTACCCCTATTCCAAGCCGTGACGGCGTTTAGCCGCAATCAGCGTATTGCTCATCAGCATTGTAATCGTCATCGGTCCAACCCCACCCGGAACAGGTGTGATGTATCCGGCAACTTCTTTTGCACTATCATAATCAACGTCACCCGCAAGCTTACCGTTATCCAAACGGTTCATACCCACATCAATGACAACAGCACCCGGTTTCACGTACGAAGCGTCAATGAAATTCGCGCGTCCGATCGCAACAACCAGAATATCTGCTTGACGGCTAATTTCTTGCATATTAGCTGTACGGGAATGGCACATCGTCACAGTAGCATTCTCACGTTGCAATAACAAAGACACTGGCTTACCTACAATATTACTGCGGCCAATGACCACAGCATGTTTACCAGCCATTCCTGTTCCTGTACGTTTGATTAGTTCAATTACACCTGCAGGTGTACAAGGAAGCAGACTGTCAGCACCAATCACTAGGTTACCTACATTTACAGGGTGGAAGCCGTCAACGTCTTTCTCCACGGAGATCGCATCAATAACAGCTTTTTCCTCAATATGCTTAGGCAATGGAAGTTGAACTAGAATCCCATCAATATCATCGCATCCATTAAGCTGCGCTACGAGAGCCAGCAATTCTTCTTGAGTAGTAGACTCATCCAGTTTATGCACTTCCGAATGGAAACCAAGGCTGATACAAGATTTTTCCTTGTTGCGAACATAAACTTGTGATCCTGGATCTTCACCTACTAGAATTACTGCCAGACCGGGCTTCACGCCACGTTTCGCCAGTTCAGCAACCTCCTGGGCAATACCAATACGAATTTCCTCAGATACTTGTTTACCACTGATGATTGCTGCTGTCATGATAGTCTCTCCCCTTTTATATACTTTACTATTGTACAAGCATAAACGCCTTCGGCGTCCTTATGTGGACGGTAAGCGTTTATGCGAGAAATATAAAACATAAAGAATAGGTGAATAACTTATACTTGCTTATATTTTTTTAAAATTAAGAATGGTCAGCTTTAATTGTATCTATCTCCTGGATCATCTTACCAAGCACACCGTTTACAAACTTACCGGAATCATCCGTTCCAAAATGCTTGGCCAAATCTATAGCCTCATTCACAGCAACCTTAGCCGGAACATCATTCGCGAACACCATTTCATACGCCGCAAGACGTAAAATTTGACGATCCACACGTGACAGACGGCTCATTTGCCAGCCTTTCAAGTAATGCTCAAGCATATCGTCAATTGCAACCTTGTGCTCCCACACACCGTTTACATGCTCCACCACATAGTGCTTAAGCTGAATTTCGTCCGTAATTACACGCTCTGTTTCATTCTCCTCTGAAGCTTCCTCCAGCAGCATTTCCACAGCTTCCGCGCTCTCTACATCGTTCATTTCCATCTGATACAGGCTTTGGACAATAATCTCTCTCGCTATACGTCTTTTCATGTGTTCCTCCTAAAATCTTATATCGCATTAACATCTTTACTCAAACTTCTATAACGTCGGGCAACCATAAATATAACTTCACACCTCAAGTGTGATAATAATTCAGACTTTAATGACATCGCCTATAATTATTTTAAGCCCAAATCCTTCGAATTCTATCCCTAATCCTTAGAGGATTATTGTCCGATGTCCGTTAAAGATATCTTTCACAATTAAAAAAACCGCAAAGTCTTTCTTCCAGGGGCATTGGACAACACAAACTTACGGCTTCCTGCTCCGGGAAAAAGACTATCGCGGTTCACTTGAAGGGACGCCAGCGTCCGGATAGACGCGTAATCAGCTCCTGCCACTGAAACAGGGGAGCCTCTGCGTTATCCTTTCTTTTGCCGAACGTATATCCGATGAACACTACCAGTGCAAAGAACAACATATCCCAAAAACCGCAAATTAAATATATCAAACCTAGACCAATGCCGAAAGTCACTCCGGCGATTCTACCCCCGTGACTTTCCCATACTTCTTTCCAAGACATAAGGGAAATTCACCTCTATTCCACTCGACTTTTGAAGCTTGGAGACTGCGTGAGGTTAGCAATGTATACAGACACATCAGCAACCGGAATACCGGTTGTCTCCTGCACAAAATCATGCACCTGACGTTGCACTTCTGTGGTTAGTAGCGGCAATGAATGTTCACCATCCACTACTGCGCGAATTGTAATTTCAAGGCCCGCCTGAGAAACGCGAATACGCGATTTGAGATCTCTGATTCCCTTCACTTTACCGGCAGCCTTCAGACTCAGATTCTCAATGGTCTCCACTGAAATCTGGATATCCCCATACTCTGTACGCTGATCAACAGAAGGTAAAGAAGCGCGATCACGACGCAAAGAGATATAGAAAAATCGGATGCTCAGAAGGAACAAGACAACTGCTACTACAATTGCAGTAATATAAGCTGCTGGTCCATTCTCAATCTCCAAAGTTTTAGGAATAGCACCGCTCAAGAGGAGGATGGCAATAACAGATAATATTCCGATACTTAAGCTGTAGACAAACAGCAAAAGTCTGTCCAAAATTTTTGCCACGAGTCTCATAACCTCCTTAAATTAGAGTAAACCCTCGACTTTACTGTCGGGGGTTTATGGAAGAACGACGACTGTTATTTCACGCGAAGAACCGTTTCAGCTTCCTCGTTCTTGTCTACAGTGTTGTTGTTCTTGAATTGTACATCATGAATATGCACATTCACTTCCACAACAGTCAGACCAGTCATAGTCTCGATGGAACGCTTAACATTACGCTGAATTTCAGCAGCCACTTCAGGAAGACGGTTACCATATTCAATGATTACAGAAACATCCACTGCAGCTTCGCGTTGTCCAACCTCTACTTTAACTCCTTTAGACAAGTTCTTACGTCCGAGAAGCTCAACAATACCACCGGCGAAACCACCGCTCATGCCAGCTACACCTTTAACCTCAACGGTCGCTAAACCTGCGATCACCTCGATCACTTCAGGAGCAATCTGGATCTCACCGATTTCTGTCCGTTCGTATTCTGTCGGCAATGTACTCATTTTAGACTTCACACCTTTCAACAAAGATTCTCATAAATTCAAGCGTAAAGCACGTCTCTTATTAAACATACTATATCATTTGACGAACTTTATGACAAACAAAGCGAAGTCGTCCTAAATTTCATACTCTTCCAGAAACTTGATGTCAAAATTACCATCCAGAAATACAGGATGCTCCAACAGTTTCTGATGGAAAGGGATCGTAGTATGGATTCCCTCCACGGCAAATTCAGCCAAGGCACGCTTCATCTTTGCAATCGCTTCCTGACGTGTGGGTGCCCATACAATCAGCTTTGCAATCATAGAATCATAGAAAGGGGAAATCGTATACCCAGGGTACGCCGCGCTGTCTACACGAACACCGAGACCTCCAGGCGGCAAATAAAAGCCGATTTTACCTGGTGAAGGCATAAAATTACGTTCTGGATCTTCCGCATTGATACGGCATTCAATCGACCAGCCATTAATCACGATATCTTCCTGTGTAAATGACAAAGGATTTCCTTCTGCAACCGAAATCATTTCCTTGATCAAATCCACACCCGTAACCATTTCCGTTACCGGATGCTCTACCTGAATACGAGTATTCATCTCCATGAAGTAGAACTGTCCATCCGGTCCAAGCAAGAATTCAAGCGTTCCCGCTCCCGAATAATTCACAGCGAGTGCTGCACGAACTGCTGCATTCCCCATCGCTTCACGGATATCCGGTGTAAGTACAGAACAAGGTGCCTCTTCAATCAGCTTTTGGCGACGACGCTGTACGGAACAGTCGCGTTCACCTAAATGCACTACATTACCATGCTTATCTGCAATAATTTGAATTTCTACGTGCTTCATACCTGTAAGGTACTTTTCCAAATATACACCAGCGTTGCCGAACGCCTTCTGCGCTTCCTGTTGTGCAGCAGTAATCTGCTTCACCAATGATTCCTCGTCCTCAGCAATCCGAATGCCCTTACCCCCGCCACCTGCGGTAGCCTTAATGATAATCGGGTATCCGATATCACGACCCAGCATGACGGCTTCCTCAACATCACCTACAAGGCCATCTGAGCCCGGGATGATCGGAACTCCAGCCAGCTTCATGGTTTCCTTCGCCACAGCTTTATCACCCATACGGTTGATTGCATCTGGAGATGGCCCAATGAAGATAATATTGCAAGATTCACAAATCTCTGCAAAATCTGCATTCTCAGCTAAAAATCCATAACCAGGATGGATGGCATCACATTCTGTTAAGGTGGCTACACTCATAATATTTGTAAAGTTCAGATAGCTGTCCTTGGACGGCATCGGACCGATGCAGTAAGCTTCATCAGCCAACCGGACATGCAGTGAATCCCGGTCGGGTTCCGAATAGACCGCGACGGTGGAAATGCCCAGTTCTCGGCAGGCCCTAATAATGCGGACCGCGATTTCGCCGCGGTTGGCAATCAACACTTTTTGAATGTTCATGCGTTTCCTCCCAAAGTTTTGCGAAGCTTCCGCTCCATAAGTAATCTGCGGTATTTATTCCGGTTTAACCAAGAATAGTGGTTGACCGTATTCTACAAGCTGACCATTCTCGGCCAGTACGGACACGATTTCACCTTTAATCTCCGCTTCCAGCTCATTCATCAGCTTCATCGCTTCGATAATGCATACCGTTGTTTTCTCACCAACACGGTCTCCAACATTAACGAACGATGGCATTTCCGGAGAAGCGGCACTATAAAATGTTCCCACCATTGGAGATACAATTTTATGTAGTTTGCCTTCTGCGACGGCTTGTGGCTGCTGCGCTGGAGGAACCTCACTGATTACTGGATAGGACACTTGCTGCACGCTCTGCGGCTGCGGGGCAGGCGTAAAGGGATAGGCATTATAAGGAGTCGCCTGTACTGCTGTTCCATCAGCTTCAGGGCGATCCGGTTTGCGAATTGCAAGCTTCATTCCTTCGCTTTCGATCTCCAACTCATGTACAGAGGAGGTCTGGTCCAGCAATTTAATTAATTCCTTAATTTCGCTCAACTTGAACATACATTAGTTCACTCCTTCAGCTTTCTCTCGAAGCCACTTCTTAAGCGGACAAGATAACTTTATGTATTATATCATAAACGCTAGAAATGGAAAGAGCCCGGGAGAACCCGAGCTCTTTCGTCATTTTTCCTATAATTTCATGTCTTATTATTTCTCGGAAACGTATTGAACACTAACTTTATCCTGAGACACACTCAGTTCCTTCATTACGAGATCAACGATGCTAACCGCTTGTTTTACATCCAGCTTGTCACTCAGTACGACTACTTTATAGCTGTCCCCAGCTTCTTCCTTCACGATGGCTTCCCCATATTTTTGTTGAAGCTGTTCTTCGATGCCCGTAATTTTAGATTCTTTTTCTTCAAGGTTAAGGAGCTGTTCTTGAGCAACTGCGTTATCAGCAGGCGTCTTCTCCATATCGTTAATCAAAGCGAGTAAGTCTTGTTGGCTCTTTAGATTCTTTTGCTCACGTTCATACAGGTAGTTAGTGAACATGCTGCTCGCCGATACACTTTGTGAAGCTACTTCATCCAGGATTTCTTTATCATTCTTAGCAGGGGTTTTGGATGTTGTAGTAGCCGCTGTATCCTTAGCTGCCGTATCCTTAGTTGCTGTATCCTTAGCTGCTGTGTCCTTAGCTGCTGTGTCCTTAGCTGCCGTGTCAGAAGTTTTACTGGAGTCTTTTGCAGCAGTGTCCGTCGAAGCTTTCTCAGAGTTACCGCTGTCTGCTGCAGCTTTACTGCTATCATCCTTAACCGCTGTAGTTGCACTGTCATCAGTAGTTGCAGTAGCTGCACTATCGTCAGTGGCTGTAGCGTTATCTACAACGCCTCCATCAGCAACAACATCTCCTTGATTGACAACTTCGTTCACAACGATGCCTTTGTCGCCAACCGTTGGTAATGCTGCGTTTGCTGTATCTTTTTTCAAGGAGTCTACCTGCATAGTTCCTGCTGTGTCTTTTGGAACCGATGCACCTGAATCTTCAGTAAATAAATAGTATGCCGAGAGTACAACCATCAAACTGAGCATAGAAACCAACCATATTGTTTGTCTTTTGCCGTTCATTCTTAATTCCTCCTAAAATTTAATCTAGTGGCTGCTTCGGAAGCACTCACTTCTTGACTTTCTCCTGCTACTCTTGTTTGCGTGGTACTACTGAAATGCGCTGAATTGGGACATTCAAGCCTTTTTCGATAGCCTGCTCGATAAGTCCACGAACGACTTTGTTCTCTGCACCTTTGGCAACTACCAGTACGCCGCGTACCTGAGGCTTAATCCGCTTCGTCACAATAGGTGTTTCATCACCCGATTGCGAGTAGGTTACGATTTCGCCATCCCTCGTATATTGTGTCGTGTGACGTTTTCCACCACTGGCATCCGTCTCCTCACTAAGCTGCTGGGAGTCGTTCATATTTCGCACCACGACAATTTCTTCCGTGGATTCCACAGTGACCATGATATCAACGGTACCGACACCAACGATTTTTTCCAAAATCTCCTTCGTCCGGTTCTCCAGTGTCTGTTCAATACTCTCGAACGAGTTAGTAGCTCCAGGATCACTCTGTACCAGCGCCGTTTGGGAGGACTGATTCAGCGGTGGCTCACGCCCCGTATTCTCGTTATCAATCTTCTTCACATTGACGAAGGAATTAAACAGCATAATCGCTGCGCCCAGCAGACCCAGAATGATTAGCCAGCGAAAAGTATGACTTCTCTTCGGACTGCCAGCCCCACCCCCAGCCCATTGCTCCAGCTTTTTCAGCCAATTGCCCACTCCTATCCCTCCTAACATTGATAGTTTAGAAGCTACAGACTCATAACTTGACGTTATTCACAACGCCGCCATCCACTTGGATTACTTTGGGATCCAAATCCCATTTTTGTTCCAACAGCTTTACGATGGACTCCGTTTCACTTGAAGGCGTGTTATTTTCTGTTACATTTCCGTTCACTGCTTTGGGCTCATCTGCAGAAGCTGATCCACTCTCTGGATTTGTACCGATCTTTACTTCTACAGGCTCTACAGGAGCGATTGCAATCGGCGGAGCAGCGGCTGCGCTGGAATTACCTGAAGCCCCTATGGAATTAGCTGTTGCTTGGGACATTGAGACCTTCACTGCAGAGATGACAGGAATATCTTCATTACCGGAGCCGCCGGATTTCCCCATGCCGAGCGTTACAGTGACATTAACCCCGCGTTTGCCGGTCTCGCTGATGATCTGCTCCCTCATTTGCTCAGCAACCTCTTCTGCGGCCAGCTTTAGGCTTTGATCCTGTCGCCCTTGTGCAAGCTTTTGACCATCTGCCAGAATCTTTTCCAAAGAGGGATCTCCACTTCCCCCTCCTGTGAATAAGCCTCCCTCTTTCTCCTGACGCCCCATGGCTATACTCAGCTCGGCTATTGCGTCACCTTTAAGCAGAGAAACGATCGGGCTAAGCATGGTAAGTAAGATCAGGAGGCTCAGCACCAGCCTTGCATAACGCTCCATGGATTTGCTTGGGAGCAGTAATTCAACGAATGATGCTAGCAGCACGACAAGTATGATCTCTCGTAGCCAATCGCCCAACCAGCTCATCGTTTCCCTCCTAAAAGTTTTGTTAGCATAGCCTTCAGAGAATTTCTTCGTACTAAACTAGCTTCGTAAGCACCCGCTAAGTTTTGTTAGCATAACCTTCAAGCTCACCTCATCATGACGGTTAAATTGCCAGCGGTTAGCATGATCGTGACGGCCATAAAAAACATTAACGATACAGCTGCCAAAGCAGCGAATACGTACACCATGCTTTTTCCGATGGTCTGGAGGCAGACCACAATCGGCGTCTCTCCTAATGGCTGCATTACAGCAGCAGCTACATTGTAGATCAGAGCAAGCACCAGAATTTTGATCGCCGGAAAAGCGCAAAGGAACAAAATGATGATCACTCCGGATAGCCCAATAGCGTTCTTCACCAGGAGTGAAGCTGAGATCACTGTGTCTGTTGCATCTGCGAACATTTTTCCGATGACCGGAACAAAGTTGCCTGTAATATATTTAGCGGCCCGGATCGTAACACCATCTGTCACTGAACTCGTAATTCCCCTGACTGAAATCACACCGAGGAACACAGTGAGCAGTACTCCTAGTAATCCAGCTCCGATATTTCTTAGCAGATTCGCCAACTGGGTCAGCTTGTATTTCTCCGACAATGCACTTACGAGATGCAGCACCGCCGAGAAGAATAATAGTGGAAAGACAATGGTGTGGATCAGTGTGCCAACGGTATGAATCATAAAAACAATTAGTGGATGTGTGACCGAGACGGTAACAATGTTCCCCATGGAAGCTAGTAACGCAAACAGTAGCGGAATCATGGCCATCATAAAATCAATCATCCGGTCGATAGCATCCTTCGCATAACCTATAGCGATATTGAAGCTGTTCACGGCAATAACGAGCACTACCATATAACAGAGCGTATAAGCCACCTTGCTGACCGTTTTTCGCTCAAAAGCGGTTTGTAGCGTCTCCAGTATCATGCTGAGCACACTGACCATGACAATCGTGACCAGCAGCCTTCCGTTGTACAGCACCTCATGCCACATAAATCCAAGAAGCCCAGATAATACACCTTGTAAGCTGAGTCCCTTATCCCCTGGAAGCAGCATGTCCATAAGTGATGGTGTTGCCCCGTCTGGAAAAAAACCTCCGTAATCCTTCATCAGTTGATCCCAGTACGACTCCACCTTATCTGTTGGCAGATTGTTCACCTGACCCTTGACCCACTGGTCTACTGGGGAGGAGTTCCCCGATCCAGGTGCTGGAGTTGCTGGAGAAGCTATGGCCACCTGAGCTGTACCTGCAAACCATAGAATGAAGAAGCATGGGAGCAGCAGCAGTATTATTTTTAATTTTGGAGGACGAAAAACACTGCACTTTTGCATAACTTCTCCTCCCTAATCGTTGCTTAGCTTCCTTCAATTGCTTTAAGCAGGCAGCAGCTTCATGACCGTTTCAATAATGATGCTGATAATGGGTACAGCTAGTACCATAATGAGGACTTTTCCAGCGAGCTCTATTTTGGAAGCAATCGATTCCTGCCCTGCATCACGCACAATCTGTGCTCCAAATTCAGCGATATATGAAATTCCGATGATTTTGAACACGGTCTTCAAATAGATCATTTCCATCCCCGATGACTCTGCCACCCGCTCCAGTGTGGAAAGTATCATTCCAATCTTGCCGATTAGAAACAGGAAGATCAGAATCCCTGTGGCAGTAGCGAGGAGAAAGGCAAACATCGGTTTTTGTTCCTTCAGCACGAGAATCAATATGGTCGATATCAGCCCTATTCCAACAACTTGAATGATCTCCATAGCACGCCTATTGAAAAAGAAAGATCGTTTTTATTTCCTGCAACAGTCCGTCCAGCATTCGAATAACCATAAATAGCACGACGACGAACCCGATTACGGTAACCCAATGTGCGAAATCTTCTTTTCCCATCTGTTTAAGCACCGTGTGTATCATGGCGATAATTATGCCAATGCCGGCAATTTGAAAAATCGCATTGACTTCAATATTCATTCCTGGCACCTCGCTAAAAGATCAAAATGACGATCAATGCTCCAAGCAGCAGACCCAGGCTTTTACTCAATTTTTCATATTTGCCTTGATCCTCTCTGGCCACCGACTCCTCCTGCTTCAATTGCTGCAATGCTAACGCGATATGAGTGCTCTGATTGGACCTATCGCTTGTACCGAGAGTACAACTGAGCTGGCGGAGAATCTCTTTTTCTGTCCCCTTCAATGCGGTAGACTTCCAATGCGAGTCCATAGCCCTCTGAATGGCATCCTGGGCACTTCGATCATGGGGTGGGCTCATCTCCTCAGCTGTTTTAATAAACAACGTTTTGAGCGGTTCCTTAGACTGAATCCCAATGCGCCGCATAGCTTCAGGCAATGGGGTAAAGCCGTACATAATTTCTGTTTCCAACCGCTGTAGCGCTGCTATCAAGCCTCTGATATGTCTTGGCCTGTCTGCATATTGTTTTGCAAATTGGAGCCCTGCTAACGTACCAGCCAGCACAATCAGAACGGCACCGAATAGCTTAAGCATGTAAATCACCACCTAATCGATCCCCGGGTGAGATAAGAAGTAATCCGCGTTTCTGTCCATCCAGAACACGAAAGGAGAGTCCTGCTTCTGAGCGATGCAGAATGACGTATCTTTCGAACATCTTTTGTTCCAATAGCCCGCCAAGCCCGGGTCTACGAGCCAGTTCTATTACTTCTTTACCGTGAGCCGAAGCAACGACTGATATTCCAGCATGCAGCGCTTCAGTGACTGCTTCAGCGTCTTCAGGACGACCAATCTCATCAGCGATCAATACATCCGGTGACAAGGAACGAATCATCATCATCATGCCTTCAGCTTTGGGACAGCCGTCGAGGATATCTGTGCGCGGACCAACATCAAAGGCGGGAATCCCGCGTCTGCTTCCGGCAATCTCAGAACGTTCATCGACAATCCCCACCTTCAAACCGGGTCTTCCGCCTTCACGTTTCCCCAAATCTCCTAAGGAGATTTGTCTTGCGATATCGCGAAGAAGAGTTGTCTTCCCGTGCTGTGGAGGCGAGAGGATCAAGGTGTGCATCATTCGCTGCCTCCCCTTGTCCAGCAGATAAGGTAGCACTTTATCCGCGACTCCGGGAACCTCACGGGCTATGCGGACATTGAAGCTTGTAATGTCGCGTAGATGCTCCACACCACCACCACTCAGCACCGTCCGACCAGCAAGTCCTATTCGATGGCCGCCAGGAATCGTAATAAATCCCTTTCTCAGCTCTTCTTCCATCGTATATAGTGAATGGTTGCTGATCAGATCTAGCAGTCTATGAGTGTCCTCCCGATCCGGCCTATAGGCTTCTTCCGGCCTTTGCGTTACGCTGCCATTTGCTCTAAGAAAGTGATATTTACCTGAATAGTTAATCTCCAGCGGACGACCTTCACGGACCCGAATCTCTTCCACCATTCCAAGTAGCGGAAGGGGAAGGCACTTTAATAGTGCTCTTACTTTTTCAGGAAACAATTGCAACCAATCATCTGCCATACAAAGTACCCCCAAGTTGTCCTCTATCTAATTGCTTTATTCCATATTTATGCTTGTACGCGCTCAATATGCCTATCATCTATCATTTTTTTAGAATCCCGATTAAGAGAAAGGCTACACCGCAACCGACCCAGCCTAGTTTGCTCCAGGACAACTGCTGAGCCATCCCTGTAAGTCCGATCGCTGTCGTCAATATCAAGATCGTCGGGCCTACCAAAGCTAGTCCAGAATTGACTGCAAGCGCCTTGTCTACCTGATTCAACCGCAGCATAATCAGTGCAGCTATAATCTCCGCACTACCCGAGAACAGCCGAAGAGTCGCCATCCAGCTTACATACTTGTCCAATCCACTCCACTCCTAACTTTTACTATTTCACACAGAATGATATCCAGGGCTTGTTTGTCCTTCTCTTATCCATGGATATGCGATAATTACTCACTTTAGACAAGGAGAAATGACAGAATTGCAAGTCCAACTGTGAAAGAGTTCATAGTACACACCTATATAAATAAATATAATCAGTACGATAAAATTATTTTTTACGAACACTTCCATCTGTGGTATCCTTGTTAATTGGAAATATAGTGGGTTTATATTTTCAAAAAGAGCAGACTATAAAGACATAAGAAAAAGAGGGGATTTGTGTCATGCAAGTTCGAAGTTACGGGTTACCGCAAAACATGCGGACCGTAGTCAGACCACTCAAGGAAGTAGCTATCATTATTTTTTCAGCCTTTTTAATTGCAAGCGGGATGCGATTGTTTCTAATTCCTCATCAGCTTCTGAGCGGTGGGGTAGCAGGGGTGGCTTCGGTCGTCGGTTATTTAACGGATCCGAAGTACATTTCTAAGCTTTATTTTGTAATAAACCTTCCTTTAATTGTCTGGGGATTTATTGCAGTGGGGAAAAAGTACATCTTACTAAGCTTGCTTTCCGTCGTGGCCACCACCTGGTTCATTACCATTATTCCTGAGGTGCAAATGACCAAGGACCCCATTCTTGCAAGTATTTTCGGCGGAGTAATTATTGCTGGGGGCGTTGGTTTTTCTCTCCGTACTGGGGGCTCTTCTGGGGGATTTGATATATTAGGCTCGATTATTTCACGTAAACGGGATATTCCCATGGGGAATATCATGTTCTTAATGGATGGATTAGTTATTCTGAGTTTAGGCTTCTTTAAAAGCTGGGATTCCGCCTTATACGCTATGCTCTGTATTTTTGTAAAGAGTAGAGTAGTCGATATGATCCATATTCGCCATGTGAAGCTGACCTGCTTTATCGTTACCAAAGAACGGGAGATGATGTTAACCCGTCTAAGAGAGTTACCTCATGGCATCACTGTCGTCAATGCAGAGGGTGGATACAGTCATGAGGGAAATACCATGCTAATGACTGTAACGACTCGGTATGAACTTGCAAATCTGCGGAGAACTATTCTTGAGGCAGACCCAAGCTCCTTCGTCAACGTTGTGGAGACTGTAGAGATTCAGGGCCGGTTCAAACGATTAGGATAAATTCAGGGACCTACCTCCCTTGCTGTTATATAAATGAAAAGGGATGCCCGCAGCCATTTGGCTGTAAGGCATCCCTCTTTGTTTACTCAGCAGCTCTTATCGGCGATCTTTAGGACCTCCGACAAAAGCCTGCTCTGTTGTATCGAGATTGTAGGCGGTATGAAGCGCCTGTATGATTGATGGCAAATTGCCTGATTCAATAACGCAAGATACTTTGATCTCAGAAGTGCTGACCATCTTGATGCTTACACCCTCTTGGGAGAGTACATCAAACATTTGAGCCGCTACCCCTGGATGGCTGACCATACCAGCACCAACGATGGATACCTTCACCAGGTTATCCTCGGAGGTAACTTCACGATAAGGCAAAGTTTTATGAATTTCTTTAATTACTTCCTTCGCCCGATCCAGCTCATCAAGAGAAACTGTAAATGAGAAGTCAGCCTGCTCATTCTGAACACCACTTTGTACGATGATATCTACGTTAACGCCCTCTTCAGCAAGCTTGCCGAAGACCTGAGCGAGTACACCTGGTACATCAGGAACTCCAAGAATACTGACACGTGCTACATTCTTATCAAATGCAATACCACTAACTACGATTCCCTGCTCCATGCTTGTTTCCTCCTTCACAACAGTACCTTCATTATGATTAAAGCTTGATCTAACGACCAGCTTAACTTGATGACGCTTAGCGTACTCCACTGCACGTGGATGTAATACAGCTGCTCCCAGATTGGCAAGCTCCAGCATTTCATCGTAAGAGATTTCCTTCAGCTTACGTGCCGTCTTCACAATACGTGGGTCTGTGGAGTAAATACCATCTACATCGGTATAAATCTCGCATACATCTGCTTGAATAGCAGCAGCCAATGCTACGGCTGTTGTGTCCGAACCACCGCGGCCTAATGTGGTGATCTCACCGTCCACAGTCATTCCCTGAAAGCCTGCAACGATCACGATCTGTTCACGCTCCAAAGACGCTAATACACGACGCGGGTCAATTTCATTGATACGAGCTCTGCCGTGAGTTTCGTCTGTTCGGAATCCAGCCTGCCATCCTGTATAAGAAACTGCATTCCGCCCGATCCCATGCAGGGCAATGGACAATAGAGCGACGGAGATTTGTTCACCTGTCGTCATCAACATATCCATTTCACGTGCGGGCGGCTGCCCGTTTAGTTGCTTCGCCGTATCGATCAAATCATCTGTTGTATCCCCCATTGCAGATACAACCACAACGCAGCGATGTCCCTCATCTTGCTTGTCTGCGATGCGCTTGGCGACGCGTTTCATTCGTTCAGTGTCGCCGACGGAGCTGCCTCCGAATTTCATAACATAAAGTGACAAAGTCCCATTCACTCCCCATATCGGTCTATGTAGTTGCTTCTAATCGGTTTCCCGCTTTAAATCAGTATAATACGAAAACAGTGCCTTGCGTTAATGGTTTCATAAAAAATTTATTAAATTTCCCCGCTGTGAAAAAAAAAGATAAGGTCAGCATCTGCCCTTCAGCTGTGCTTATTTTACTCAACTTCCAGTATTTTAATGTAGGTTTCCATAGCATCTTTATCCGTTACTGTTCATAAAAAAACCTCCACCGTATAAACGGGGAGGCTCTTCTGGTAATATCCAGGTTATTGTTCTGTTTCCTACGCGCGGGAGATATATTTACCTTCACGAGTATCAACCAGCAAGATGTCTTCCTCGTTGATGAACAATGGAACCTGAACACTATGTCCGGTTTCAAGCTTGGCCGATTTCGTAGCACCTTGAGCCGTGTTTCCTTTAACGCCAGGCTCAGTTTCAACAACCTTCAACTCTACGCTGGTAGGAAGGTTGATCCCAAGAATCTCACCTTTGTAACTAACGATGTTTACAGTCATGTTCTCTTTAAGGAAATTCAATTCCCATTCCAATTGCTTTTCGGACAATTCGAATTGGTCATAAGTTTCGTTATCCATAAATACGTGGTCCGATCCACTGGCATAGAGATATTGTACACCACGGTTTTCGATAATAGCACGGCCAATCGTTTCACCTGCACGGAATGTACGCTCTACTGTATTACCGTTACGCAAGTTCTTAAGCTTGGAACGAACAAATGCTGCGCCTTTACCTGGCTTAACGTGTTGGAAATCAATAACGGTAAAAATATCTCCCTCTACCTCTACGGTCAAACCTGTTTTAAAATCATTTACTGAAATCACTAAAAATCCCTCCAAAATTTATATTCAATCTAATACATCACACTTACTTACAGTACTGTATATTCTTTAGACGAATGGGTCAGCAGTGATATTCCGCTCTCCGTGATCACAATGTCGTCTTCAATACGTACTCCGCCAATTCCCGGCAAATAAATACCAGGCTCCACAGTTACTACCATCCCCGGCTGCATAATATCGTCGCTAAGTTTGGACAAACGCGGCCACTCATGAACTTCCATTCCAAGTCCATGGCCTGTGCTGTGTCCAAATTGTTCACCATATCCGTAGCTAGCAATGATATCACGTGCCAAGGCATCACATTCCCGTCCAGTCATACCCGGCTTGATATGTGCTAAAGTATGTAACTGAGCTTCCAGCACAATATCATAGATCTCTTTCAGCTTCGGATCCGGTGCTCCGAGTGCGATGGTTCTTGTCACATCTGAGCAATAGCCATCAAGTAATGCACCGAAATCAAGGGTAATGAATTCATTGCCTTGAATTACACGGCTGCTTGCTACGCCGTGTGGCATGGACGAGCGTTCACCTGAAGCAACAATCGTATCAAACGATGAAGAAGTTGCACCATGGGTACGCATATAAAATTCCATTTCCAAATCAACATCGCGCTCAGTCATGCCCGGCTTGATCACGTTCAGAATATGACTGAATGTAGCATCGGCAAGATCTGCTGCACGTTGCATAACGGCAAGCTCTTCCTCATCCTTGAACATACGAAGGTCTTCCACAGCTTTGGAAATTGGAACTAACACTGCCGGCTTAAGTGCTTCTGCATATGAAGTGTACGCGCTGAATGAAACATCATCCTGTTCGAAACCGATACGTACCTCTTTACCAGAAGGCAGAAGCTCGCGAACTGTATCAATGAACTTAGTTGTATGTTCTACAACCTTAACCCCCATTGCTTGGTCCGCGGCCTGTGTCATATACCTGAAGTCAGTCAGCAGATAACAATCATCACTTGTCACCAGTACATAACCGGACGATCCGGTAAATCCACTTAAATAGCGGCGGTTATAACCGCTAGTTATCAACATTGCATCCAATCCTTGATCCTGCAAAACCTTACGCAGCTTGGAGACACGCTTGTTACCCATTTTCATTCTCCTCTCGAAATAGCCACATTGTATTTTAACATAGGGATATCCCCTTGAGAAGTTTTTTCGCGCCGTTAGGCAAGCGCTGTACTTTGCTCACGCTTCCGTTCGTCCGTATACTCGATCGCTGCTGTATATCCAATGAACATTCCCCATAGCAGAAAAATGCAGAACTCACTAATGACAGTGTTCCACGGCAGCTTGAATGGGGGCTGCATAAGAAACATCTGCGAACCAGGAATAAATATAATCGCCCACCATAAAACGCCGTAGACCAGGCCTGGCCAAGGTCCCTTCAGCTTACGGAGAAGCAGAACATACAGCATGGAGGCGATGACCGAAAATACAATAAACATCATATATCCCACGAAATGTCCAAATGCTGTTGTCAAAAACGCATGCCTGAAAAAAGGCTCTGCGATAAAGCCAGGGCTGACTTTGGTAAAACTGAACCAATAGACTAGCCAATGAAGCCCACCCCAAATTAATCCTGCAAAAAAACCTAATTCGAGTGCAAAAAGCCAAATATTTGTATGCCCCGATTGTTGTTGATGAGATTTGCTCATGAAATTGCCTCGCTTTCTTTATTTTCAATGCCGATTTATCTCTCGTTCTCTCTAGAAGATAGTATGTACAGCAAAAGGCGATCCAACTAGTAATGTCTTCAAAAATTAGTTACAATGTATTATATAAATCATATTAAATACGAGAAGGTGAATTGGTTGTCCCAGGAAACTCCCAGTTACGGCGGCCAAGCCGTCATTGAAGGCGTCATGTTCGGCGGTAAGCATATCAATGTAACAGCCGTGCGACGCAAGAATCAGGAAATCACATTTTTAGAAGTACCCAAAAGCGATAAGAGCTGGGTCACGAAACTGCGCAAGATTCCGCTGCTTCGCGGCCTTGTCAGTATAATAGATGCCAGCGCTAAAGGCTCTAAGCACTTGAACTATTCAGCCGAATCCTACGCTGAAGATGAATTGGAACCGGAAGATATCGAGAAGGAAAAAGCGAAGCCGAAGAAAAAGGATGAGGGCTGGAGCCTTGGAATGATTTTTGGGGTTGCTGTAATGGGTATTCTCTCCTTTTTGTTCGGAAAGCTCATTTTTACGCTTGTTCCGGTATTTGTAGAGGATTTTTTATTTAAAAATGTATTTGATAACTACGTACTGCACAACCTCATAGAAGGCGGCATCAAAATGATTCTCTTGCTGGTCTATTTATGGGCGATTTCTCAAACACCTGTGATCAAGCGACTGTTCCAGTATCACGGCGCCGAACATAAAGTCATCAGCGCTTTTGAAGCAGGCGAAGAACTGACTGTTCAGAACGTTCAGAAATACAGCCGTCTGCATTACCGCTGTGGAAGTAGCTTTATGATGCTGACGATTATCCTCGGTGTGATCATTTACTCCGTAGTCCCATGGGATAATCTTTGGGAACGAGTGATCCAGCGGATTATCTTGTTGCCAGTCGTAATTGGTGTATCGTTCGAAGTTCTAAAGGGAACCAATGCGGTAAGAGAAGTACCAGGCCTTAAATATCTGGGTTACCCTGGATTGTGGCTGCAACTCCTTACAACCAAAGAGCCAAAAGACGATCAGGTAGAAGTATCTATTGCCTCTTTTAACCGTATGCGTGAGCTTGATGCTGCGATTGAAGCAAGAGGATATTCGGAGGCAAGTGTGTCAGGCGGCATATTGGATCCTGCGAAAGGATGAGTGATCTATGATCAGGCATGCTTTAATTTTTTGGATTACGGTTACGCTTGCGATTTTCGGTTTTGTGATTGGAGTCTTGACTGAGCCCTTCTTTACGCTGTCGAAGCTGATTCTCCCCCTAGTACTGTTAGCAATCATTTATTATGCTTACAAAAAAATGGGACCAGGCAAATACGCTCGTAGCAGCAGTGGATCTAAGGTTAAAGTGAAGCCTTCCCAGAAGACCATGTCAAAGGTAGCAGGAATTCGCAAGACTCAAGCTGCACCAGGCAAACGCAAAAGCTATCCTTTCCAAGTGATCGAAGGAAGTAAAGGGAAAAATGATGATCAGCTTCCGAAGTATCACTAACTTCATAAGAACTCCAAAAAGCATCTCCACGTTTTAAGTAACGTGCGGGATGCTTTTTTCTCATATGGATACCTCGCTCGTTATCTTGGTCGCCACTCCTTAAAGAAATCTTCTCCTGCTTTAAGTCCAGCAGCATACATTTCATCGCTTTGCGCTTTTGTAATTTCAAATTGAGTCGTCCCAATCCCAAGCGTAGGAATTTTTACCGTACGAACAAATTTATCCCCTTCAATAAACTTCTCATCATGAGCAGAGAGCATGGTGGTTACCATAGCTTGGAGCATACTGAATGGCCCTCTAATTTTATGCGGCTGTGGATCGGTCTTACCTACCGTTTGATAACCTACCGTAGGAATTCTGCTCCCAGGTTGTTTGCTCCCATTATTCTTGCTGTCAAATAGCCACAAAGGAAAATTACTCAAGAGCCCACCATCTACAACATACACAAACTGCTCGGCAAAGGATTTCCCTCTTGCTGCCTGCCCGTTTAGTCTTAACATCACAGGATCAAAAAAATAAGGAATGCTGCAGCTCATTCGCACTGCCTTGGCCACTTCAAAATGCTCCGGAGAGATCCCATACTGCTCTAAGCCATCTGGCAAGACCAATATCCTTCCATTTGTGATATCGGATGCGATGATAGATAATTTACCGGCAGGCAGATCACGGAAGGTGATGATCCCCTTTTTCAGTAATAATGCTCTTATCCAGGACTCCAAGGCTTCTCCAGAATATAATCCTTTCTTCAATAACACTCGCAGCGCAGGACCAACGATAGCCGTATTATAAATGGGACCTCGCTTCAGAAACGATGAAAAGGATGTTCCTTGGATTATCCGACACATTTCCTCCCCTTCATAGCCCGCTGCTAGTAAAGTGGCTACAATCGAACCTGAGGAGGTTCCTGCTACCCTTTTAAAAGTCCAGCCTGCCCTTTCTGTAGCTTCAACTGCTCCCGCAAGAGAAATCCCCTTTACGCCTCCTCCTTCAAATACTGCGTTAATCTCCATACACAAAAATCCCCCGTTTCCCATAGATTCTATTGCTTATCTATGAGCACAGGGGAACATTCATGACTCCTTATGAATAACAGCTAAACTATTAGGATTTAAAATAAAAGGTCAGTAAGCTCGACAATCCGAACGGATTGCGGACTACGACGTCATTCGCTCTAAACATAATACTACCTGCAACCTCTTCGTACTTCTCATTATATTTGAGCTGATTAATAATTTGATCTCCACTTTGCCATTCAGCCTTTTGATCACTGGCTCCGACCTTATAACCAGCTAACCCGATGTAGAGTTTAACATTCGTATTCTCGACTTCTTTTACCCACCAATCTACTAACTTGTCATAACGAGCTGTGCTAAAGGACAAACTCCAATAAATTTGCGGAGCGACATAATCAATCCAGCCCTGCTTAATCCATGTCCGAACATCCGCATACATGCTGTCATAAGCAGATACCCCTGCAGTCGTGTCCGAACCTGTACTATCATTTTTAATATTTCGCCATACTCCAAAAGGACTGATTCCATAAGAAGCCTTTGGCTTCACCTTATGAATCTGTTCTCCCAACTGACGCACAAATTCATTAATATTATCTCGGCGCCAATCAGCTTTAGAAAGCTTTTTCGTATTATAGGTAGAATAAGCAGCATCATCGGCAAAAGTAACATTTGAAGGATAAAAGTAATCATCCAAATGGACACCATCGATATCGTAACCTTTAACCACTTCCATCACCGTGTCGATGATATGCTGGCGAACCTCCGGAATACCTGGATTAATGTATTTCTTACCATCGGCATTCACAATCCATTCTGGATGTGCTTTTGCCACATGGTTACTTGCTAACGCTGAGGTGGAAGCATCCGTCGTTGCACGGAATGGGTTGAACCAAGCATGAAACTGCATGCCGCGGGAATGCGCAGCACTGACCATATAGCTTAGAGGATCATATCCCGGATTCTTCCCTTGTGTACCCGTCAATACCTTAGACCAAGGAACTAAAGTCGATGGATACAGACTATCTGCTGAAGGTCTAACCTGAACAAATACAGCATTAAAGCCAACAGCCTTTAGCTTGTCTAACAAATTATCAAACTCCTGCTTTTGTTTCGCTTCATTTCCTGCCGAAGACGTTGAAGGCCAGTCCAGGTTGAATACGGTAGAGATCCAAGCCCCCTTCATCTCCTTACCAGTCGATCCACCAGGGATAGTCGGTAACGTCGGCACTGTTGGTGTCGTTGGTGTCGTTGGTTTTTCTGGATCGACAGATTGTGGTGGTTCAGTGTTGGAGATCAAGGAAATATGCTTATTAACCTGATCCCATAACACCTGCAGTCCCAATTGCTCACTTACAAAACGAATGGGTACCATTACCCGCCCCTGCTTAATCTGCACGGATGTATCCAGCGCTACCGAAGTATCGTTTACCCATGCGTTTTTCAGGCCACTGGTCAGCTTGAGAACCGTATCTCCTTGAGTGATCGTTACAGTCTTACTATTTTGATTCCATACTACGCCGGCATTTAATCCTTTACTGATCACACTTATTGGCACCATCGTTACATTAGACGTTGTGATATACGGAGGCACATCACTAATCAGCGCCTCTCCATCCAGTTCAATCGTAATTTGCACCGCTGCCGCGCGTGCACCAGGAGACCATAAAGGCAGAAACAACATAAGTACTAACAAGCTCAACATCCATTTACGATAATTCATAATTCCTCCCCAAATCTAAAAAATATGTATCCAAAAAATAAGAAAAAACGGATAAATCCTTCAAGCAGATGAGAGAATGCCTCCTTCTAAAAAGGGGTTATCTGTCTCTGCAAAAAATATAAGAAGTACCGAATAAAACTCATACTCTCTTATATTTTTAAAAGGACTGTATCCGTTTTGACGCTAAAAACTGGGAAAGGTTGCACTAAACAAAATAGAAACGGCTATACTATCCACTGATTATGCTCACGAAAGCCTTGCTGCGCATAACTTTTAGGACAGTATCCGTTTCGGGAAAAACATTTCAAGAATCGCTTGTCAGTTCGTTGTGAATCGCATATAAAGTCTGTACACGTTCTTCGTCGCGGCGGAAATATTCTACCAATGTTTCAATACGCGTAATCGAATCCCAACTTAAGTGATGCTCGATTCCTTCAACATCATTATAAATGTATTCCTGCTGTACTCCGATCAATCCGAGGAATTCCTCCAATAGTTGATGGCGATCAACCAGACGTTTTCCTACTTTTTTCCCTTTGTTGGTTAGGACAAGCCCACGATATTTCTCATAGATGAGATATTCGTCCTTATCCAGTTTTTGGATCATCTTGGTCACAGAGGAGGGGTGTACTTCCAGTCCCTCGGCAATATCCGAGACCCGCGCATAACCTTTCTCATCTATGAGCTTGTATATGCGCTCCAAATAATCCTCCATGCTGGGTGTTGGCATTAAACTTTACCTCTTTTCTATAATAAGCATGGCGCCGGGCCAAACCTTGCTCTAACAATGATACATGTTTCTAACGCACCTTGGCAAGTCCTTCAAAGGAACTTACAGATGAGTTGCACATGTTTGCCATGCTTCTATTGGGGCTGAGTTAGACATAATAAACATACTCGTCATTCAAAAGGAGCGTGAATTTATGACCATAGTGACGCCAGAGCCCTCTACTGTAAAAAGACCCAGAAAACCTACTGCACTTTTTCTTCCAGAGCTTGTTTTCTTTGAACCGAATGCTTTAAATTACCCTAAAGGTGAAAAAATAATGGAATGGGTAAAGGCTAACAATATCCCATATCGTATGACCACATCACATAATCGTATTATGAATTTCCCTGGTGAAACTGAGGTCGAGCAATATAAAATTGCCAAAAGAACGCTTGTTGTCGGCCTACGCAAAACTTTGAAATTTGACCAATCCAAGCCATCGGCTGATTATGCTATTCCCATTGCCACCGGCTGTATGGGGCACTGCCATTATTGCTATTTGCAGACTACCTTAGGAGCAAAGCCCTACATTCGCGTATATGTAAACACAGATGACATTATAGATGCTGCCAAAAAATATATTGAGGAGCGCAATCCAGAAATCACCACTTTTGAAGCTGCCTGCACATCAGATCCTTTAGGACTTGAGCATATTACCGGCTCTCTGGCAGAACTGATTACATTTATGGCAAAAGAACCCCTTGGCCGTCTGCGCTTTGTGACCAAATACCAACATGTTGAACCACTGCTTGCTTTGGAACATAACGGACATACCCGAGTTCGCTTCAGCGTGAACGCAGATTATGTAATTAAAAATTTCGAGCCTGCCACCTCCCGCTTTGAGGAGCGTATTGAAGCCGCTGGAAAGGTAGCACGGGCGGGTTATCCTCTTGGCTTTATCATTGCTCCAATTATTTGGTATGACGGCTGGCAAGAAGGTTATGCTGAGCTACTGGCCAAGTTAGCCCAGACCCTCCCCCCTGAAGTCGGAAAAGGATTAACCTTCGAAATGATTCAGCATCGATTCACCAAAACCGCTAAGACGGTTATAGAGAAGCGCTACCCCAAATCCAAGCTAGAAATGGACATGGAGAAGCGTAAGAAGAAATGGGGACGCTGGGGACAAAATAAATATGTCTATCCAGATGAACAGCAAACCGCCCTGCGAGAGTTTATCACAGAGCGGATATTCGAACATTTTCCAGAAGCAGGAATTGATTATTTCACTTAAAAAATGAGCCAATCTGGTGTGATTCCCTGTAGCCAAACTGTGATCCGAAACATTTGATCTGTAAAGAGCAGAACGCCCATAAATACCATGAGAACGCCACCAATCTTCATCAGCACATTTGAATATTTAAGGATGCGTCTGGCTCCTCCAAGAAAGAAGGCTAAGACAAAGAATGGCAATGCGAACCCTATGCTATAAGCCGTAATTAATGTAAACCACGTGCCAGGCTCACTTGCAGAAAGTGCGATAATCGCAGTCAGAATCGGTCCAATACATGGAGACCAGCCCGCTGAAAAACCGATACCAAAAATAAAGGATCCCACATAACCCGCCGGCTTCCATTTTAAATCAAGCTTACGTTCGCGAAGTAGAAATTGCGGCTGAAAGATCCCAAGCAAAAATAATCCCATCACAATAATCAAAATCGCCGATAATTGCCGGATCAGATCACGCTGTCCATTAAAAAATTGTCCAAATAGTCCTGCACCAAATCCTAAGGTGTAAAAAACCGCTGAAAAACCTAAAATAAATGCCAATGTATGGGTTATTGTGCGTATACGGACCTCTTTGGTATTGCTACCTGACTTCAATTGCTGAACGGATAATCCGGTAATATACGATAAATAAGAGGGATAAAGCGGTAAGCAGCAGGGTGATATAAATGATGCTACCCCTGCTGCTAAGGCTATTCCTGCATTGATATTAGACAAGGTAGCGGCTCTCCTTCCAGCATTCGAATCACTTCAGGGCATACCCTATATTTTATTCGCTGTTTATGCTGGCAAACCCTTTTTACCGATCAAAGTCAACACTAATAGTGATATGAGTAAAAGCACAATGGTTGCACCAGGGGCCAGATTCCAAATTCCTGCAACCACTAATCCGCCTACAACAGCAATTTCCGAAATGATGACGGATAGAATGACTGAGGATTTAAAGCTTCGAGATAACAATAAGCTGATGGCCACAGGAATGGTCAGTAGAGCTGATACTAGCAAAGATCCAACAATTTTAATCGCAGTACTGATTACAAGCGCCGTCAGAATGGTAATCAACATGTTAAGCAGCTTCACTGGGAGTCCGCTGACACTCGCAGCATCCTCTTCAAAGCTAAGTAAGAAGAACTCCTTAAAAAACAGAGATACTACTACTACAACTGCTATCGTTACGATCCCTACTACGATTAAATCGGTATTGTCTAACGTATAAATGCTACCGAACAAGTAACTCATTACATCTGCATTATAACCTTTTCCTAAAGTGAAAAAGAGTGAGGCTAAAGCCACTCCGCCCGACATAATTATGGCTATCGAGAGCTCTGCATAACTCTTATAAGCCTTGCGCAGCTTCTCTATAGCGAAGGAAGCCACCACTGCAAAAATAAGACCTGCTCCCAGCGGGTAAAATCCTGTCAAAAAACCAAGTGCCACACCGGCAATCGTAACATGAGCCAGCGTATCCCCAATCATTGATAAACGTCTGAGCACAAGAAAAACGCCTATAAGCGGCGCTGTAATGCCTATCAGAAGACCGCCCGCAAGCGCTCGCTGAAAAAAATCGCTAAATAGAATTTCCAACTTTAACTCTCCTCCGTAGAACAATTGAAACATTTTTAAAAGCTTTTATTAAAATCTTTTTTCGATTCCTCCCAAACCCTCCCTCCTAAGGAAGGGCCCCAAGGGCTCTGCCCTCTGGACACCCGTCAAGTGCAACTGGCATAGGAGGTGGGGTTACTGAACTTAGATCAATCGGGGAAAGATCGCTTTCGCCCCTAACGGGGCACGCTTACAGCGTCGCGGTATTTAATATACGGAAAGGATTAAAGATGAGGGAAACCCTGCTCCCACGCTCTATGTACGCCCCCAATAATCGAGTGTTCCCTTTTACTACCAGAGTTTAACTATGACCTAAGAGAGCGTGTGCTGCAGGTTCTCCTCTGTACAATTCTGCAAATCATGAGAATGACGGGAGAAAAAGTTAATCTTACCGTTCGTTTGCACAGGTTCATTCCCTAAGTAATTCTTAATCATGTCAATATCATGCGACACCATTAGGAATGTCATATGATGATGGGCATGCATATGTGTAATTAATTCAAAGAATCCTGCTTGTGATTCAGCATCAATACCGACTGTAGGCTCATCCAAAATCAGCAGATCCGGATGGTTGATCAACGCACGTGCTAGAAATACACGCTGCTGCTGGCCGCCCGATAGCTGGCCTACTCTTTTCTCCGCAATATCCTGTATCCGCATCACTTCAAGTGCATCTTCGCACTGACGATGCTGAGCCTTAGATACTCTTCGAATAAGATTCTTGTTGTTGTACAAACCAGATAGCACTACTTCACGCACCGTTGCTGGAAACAGCGGGTTGAAGGCGTTCTTTTGTGGAACATAACCTATCCGTTCCCAGTCTTTAAACTTGCGGACAGGCGTTCCAAATAGTTTGATTTCACCACTGCTTGCCGGAAGCAAACCGACGATCATCTTCATCAGTGTTGTTTTACCAGCGCCATTAGAACCAATGATACCAAGGAAGTCTCGTTCTCTTACACTATAGTTAAGATTCGAGATCACCTTCTGTTCACCATATGAAAAAGAAAGATCCTGTATATCGATGATATGCTGATGGCAGTCCAAGGATACCGATTGCATGCTTTAGCACCGCCTTTTCCTTATACTTTCCTTTTTATTGTAAAGCCATAATCAGATTTTGCAAATTTTTCTCCATCAAGGTGAAGTAGTTATCCCCGTTCTTTTCTTGCTCCGCAGTAAGACCCTCTACCGGATTAAGAACCATAGTAGACACACCAGCTTCAGCCGCTAACGTCTTAGCCAGTTTATCGGAGACAAGCTCTTCAAAAAAGATGTATTTAATTTTTTCCTCTTTAACCATCTTCGCCAGGTTTACTAAATCCTGTCCACGCGGCTCAGCGTCTGGGGATAATCCCATAATCGCATGCTGCTCAAGCTTATAGTCACGGGCAAGGTAGGCAAAAGCTTGGTGTGAAACTACAATTTTGTGGTTAGGCAGCTTGGTAAGCTCCTGTTCAAATTTACTATCCAAAGCCTGTAAACGTTCAGCAAGCTTATTATAACGCTCTTCATAACCATCTTTATGCTCAGGGTCCACAGATTGAAGGCTTTCTTTTATATTGCGCGCCATGATGATCGCTGATTTCGGACTTACCCAGGTATGTGGGTCCGTATGAAGGCTGTCCTCAGAAGAATGGCTATTATGATCAGCATCATCTTCGTGATGATCCTCTTCGCCGCTTCCCCCATGATCATGTCCGTCATCTTCATCGGTCATTATTAAATCAACACCTTTACTTACTTCAACAGCTTCCACTTTACTGCTGCTATCAAGTCCTTTTAGAAAATTAGGAACCCATCCCTCAAGCCCTGCTCCATTGTACAAGAACAATTGCGCTTTGGAGGTATTGACAATATCCTGACTGCGTGGTGTCCAATCATGCGGCTCTACACCCACCGGAAGAAGGTTAATGGCATTTATATCATCTCCACCAATTTCCCGAGTAAACTCATAAATAGGATAAAAAGTAGTTACAACATTTACTTTCCCTTCAACTATACTTCCACTGCTCTTAGGTCCACATGCAGTGAGTGTAAATACAAGCACCAATGCAAGTATAAGCAGACTTATTCGTGACTTCATAGCAACCATTAAATTGATCTCCCTCTCAAATCGTAATCTTTACTATTAGAAGTATAATAGTAATCATTACGATAAGTCAACAATAAATCCTAATAAGATGATTCTGAATTTTATCCCTGCTTATACGTTGAAAAAGGAATGTTCCCACAGCCTAGCTGGCTGAAGGAGCATTCCCTTTCTTATATAGCAATTACATATATAGATTCTACATAACGAATCTTACTTCACAATAGCTCCATTTGGCATGCTGTCTGGAACTGTGGCGATGGTTAACTGATCACCTTTAGAAGCCGCTAAAATCATCCCTTGGGATAATTCTCCGCGCAGTTTCACTGGCTTCAGGTTCACAATACAAATCACTTTTTGGCCTACCAGCTCTTCCGGTGTGTAAAACTTTGCGATACCAGAAACGACTTGACGCTGCTCATAACCTAGATCCAGCTGCAGCTTCAGCAGCTTGTCGGCTTTCTTCACAGGCTCAGCTGCAATGACCTGAGCTACCCGAAGCTCAGCCTTGGCGAAATCGTCGATGCCGATCTCTTCTTTATGCTCTTCCTCAGGCTCGGAAACCTCAGGAGCCGCAGATGCTGCTTCGGTCGCTTCAGCAGCCGGTTTACCAGCGCCCATGGCTTCGGCGATATAAGCTACCTCTTGCTCCACATCCAGGCGTGGGAAGATTGGATTGCCTTTCACCAGCTTTGTTCCTGCCGGAATCAGACCAAAGGTCTTGCCGCTGTCCCATGTCGTTAATTCACCAACTTCGATGCCAAGCTGTTCCCAAATCTTTGCTGGGGTTTGCGTCAAGAACGGCTGCAGTAGAATGGAAGCGGTGCGAAGACCTTCCACAAGATGTCTCATTACGGAAGCCAACTCAGCTGTTCTGCTCTCATCCTTAGCAAGCACCCAAGGCTGTGTCTCATCAATATATTTATTGGTGCGGCTGATAAAGATCCCGATCGCTGTTAGCGCTACGGAGAACTCCATTTTTTCCATCGCTTCTTCTACTTTGGCATAAGTATTCTCTGCCGCAGCTTGAAGCTCACCATCAAATGCTGTTACATTTCCTTCATACGCTGGAAGCTCTCCACCGAAATACTTCTCTACCATCGCACCTGTCCGGTTCAACAGGTTACCAAGGTCATTAGCAAGATCATAGTTAACCCGATCTACAAAGCTTTCCGGTGTGAATGTACCATCCGAACCAAATGGTACTTCTCGTAGCAGATAATAACGAAGTGCATCCAGGCCGTAACGATCGATTAATGTAACTGGATCTACTACGTTCCCTTTGGATTTTGACATTTTGCCATCCTTCATGAGCAGCCAACCATGAGCAAATACCTTTTTCGGAAGAGGCTCACCCAGCGCCATTAGAATGATCGGCCAGTAAATCGTATGGAAACGGACGATTTCTTTGCCGACAATATGCACATCAGCAGGCCAGAAATTATCGTACAGACTGCGATCCTCGGAACCGTAACCCAAAGCAGTAATGTAATTTGTCAATGCATCGATCCATACGTACACTACATGCTTTTCATCCCCTTTAACCTTAACACCCCAATCGAAAGTCGTACGGGAAACCGCAAGATCCTCCAGACCAGGCTTGATAAAGTTGTTAATCATTTCGTTTTTACGGGATTCCGGCAAAATAAACTCCGGATTCTCCTCATAAAATTGCAGCAATCGATCTGCATATTTACTCATCCGGAAGAAATAACTCGCTTCCTTCACAAGTTCAACCGGATGACCGCTATCAGGGCTTTTTGCACCAATGATTACGCCATTGTCATCTCGAACGATATCGACCAATTGTGTTTCTGTATAGAAGGTTTCATCCGGAATACTGTACCAGCCTTCATATTCGCCTTTATAGATGTCACCTTGCTTGAGCAGTCGATCAAAAATATCCTGAACTACCTTCTTATGACGTTCTTCCGTTGTGCGGATAAAGTCATCATTGGAGATGTCTAGCTTGCGCCATAATTCCTTAATGCCAACAACGATGTCATCAACGAACTGCTGAGGGGTTTTGCCTGCTTCCTCTGCCTTCCGTTCAATCTTTTGACCATGCTCATCTGTACCTGTAAGATACCTTACATCATAGCCGCGTAGACGTTTGTAGCGGGCCATTGCATCTCCAGCTACGGTAGAATAAGCATGTCCGATATGCAGCTTATCACTCGGATAGTAGATAGGTGTAGTTAAGTAAAAAGTTTTCTTTTCGCTCATTGATTAATCATCCTTTCTTTCATAAAAAGACAAAAAACTCCCGCCCCTTTAATGGGGCGAGAGTATAACTCACGCGATACCACCCAAATTTCCTGTCTCTTCACAGAGATCAGGCTTCGCCAGTTCCCTCTCGGGAACTGTCCATTAACGCTGGAACACGCCGTTATCTTACGTGAACCTCAATTGCAGTTCCCGCTCGAACACAGTTCCTCCCGGACCATATTCAATCAAACGCTCCATACCGGCTTTCAGCTCGTTCCGGCTCTCTGTAATGGGCGTACCGATTTACTCATCCGTTCCTCGGAATTCATACTATTACCTGTGAATATACCCAATGGCAAGGGCTCGTGTCAAGTCGCGCGAGCAGAATCCTTCTTCGTAGGGTGTTCCTCAAGAAGCGGAACCGGATCAAGTCCCCCTGGATTGAAGGGATGGCATCTAGCAATCCGCTTGGCAGCAAGCCATGAACCTTTAAGTGGACCATGGACTTCAATAGCTTCTAGTGCATAGGCAGAGCAGGTTGGATAGAAGCGACAAGTGGCAGGCTTAATCGGGGAAATGTACTTGCGGTACACCCGAATGGGAGCCTGAATCGTTCTACGAAGGGTAGCCATCCTTAGACCCCTTTTTTGCGATTAGCTGCTGCGACTAGTTCTTCTTCCCGGTTCTCTTCACATTCCTTGCAATAACCGAACACCTCAAATTTATGCTTGACTACCCGGAATTGATCAGGTGTATCCGTTAAATTCATCGGGCAGAAATTAATCGGGTAGGTTTTCTCGCATTGAAGGCAGATCATATGATGATGGTGATCCTGATGATTGCAGCTTCCCTTGAATTTCACGCCGTCTTCAAAGACGATTTGTTCAAGTACACCAAGCTCTTCCATTACACGCAGATTGCGGTACACGGTATCAAAGCTAAGTCCGCTATACTTGCGGCCCATATGCTCATAGACATCCTTCGCTGACAAATAACCCTTATTCTCGCCGAATAACTTGGCAAGCGTTTTGCGTTGGTCGGTGATTCGCAGACCTTGCCCCGACATGACCTCTAATATTTGTTCTGTCGACAGCATACGCTCATCTCCCATTACATTTCAGTTCATTTCATTTATGCTTCACTCTCTTAATAATGCCCCAAAATAAATGCCCCGTCAATGAAACAACCAAGTGTATGAGCGTCTATCAGAGTAAAATCATACATTTAAATACAAAAAGTCCAGCTGAGTATTCCTTTGCGGAATATTCAGCCGGACTTTTATTTCAGGTGAATCCCAAATAACTTAAAGGATGGACCTATTTTGTTATTTCTTCGCTGGCAGCGGTGTAACCAGGAAATTCACCGGCAAGTTACTACCAGAAGCTGCTGTGAACAAAATCTCCACGGAGCCGCCATAATCGCCAGTACGATAAATCACACTGTTCATGTCAGCACTAGAGAGACTTCCTGAATTCGGCATTTGTACGATTTGACCATTAACCATGACTGGTCCCATGTAATTACCGCCACGTGGATTAAACGTAATCAATGAATTAGGTGCAACACGGTCGAATTTGATTTTGTATAACACACCAAAGTTACCTGCATTGGATGCTTCAGTACCATTCATTGGGTCTACACCGGTCAAATTCAAATCACTCGAATTGTCACCGAGAAGAAGTCTCGCAGGAGTTGTTCCTACTTCGTCGGTAACCGTGATGATGCGTGTAGAATCAGCATAAGTTCCTCGGTTATGCACCCCATCACGATCCAATATTGGAAGTGTAGGAAGTGTAGTTAGAGGATCTTTATTCGCTTCGATCATCATGACATTATATTCAATAGGATAATCGCTAAACAAATCCGCTTGGAGGGATACAATCTCGCCTGGTTTCATTGCAATTTTGTTTAGATCCGTAAGAATCGAGACGCTTTCTCCTGGTTGAAGGACCGTTGTCTTATAATGTTCCCTAGTAATCATAGACTTCCAGTAACGTTCCACAGACATTTTACCAGTGCCTTCTGGAAATGAACTTGGACCGCCAAAGCCTACATACTCTGTTGTAATTGTCGTAGGGTACAGATTGTTATTCTTAGCAATCACATACACCTTCGTTTTAATATTCATATTATTCTTATGGTGGACCAAGAAGCGAGTTCCGCCGAATGATGTTTCTTTATATGTGATTCCTTCCGTATTCACTGTTTCTGGACTATTACTGCGAATAAGGTTATATGGCTCAGAAGAAAGATTATAGGCTACCTTCTGCCAAGTTGGAACCATCGATCCGTCGATGTTAAATACGCTACCCGGAGCACCGAATAATCTATAGAAATCTTCTTTACTGTACAAGATTTCATCTGAAATATTAATGGTTTTCTCAAAAGTGCTGATTGCGCCATGTGAATCTTTGACTTGAATAGCGACTGTTGCTGGACCTGGTGTAAAGAAAGCTTCTGCTTTGTTCGTCCAAGTCACTTCAATTGGATCACCGTCTGGGTCGCTGCTTAGATCCGAATAAGTGATCATTTCACCCATCTTGTAAGAATCTTTGTCTGTCGTGAAATTAGCGACTGGCGGTGTATTTGGTTTTAGTACGTTGATGGTCACAGAGTAAGGATCACTCCACTGTCCATTCGCATCCATAACGGAATAGGATACTACATAAAATCCTGGTGTATCATAGATATCTTGCTTATTTCCTTCCCAGCGTTCATCGACAATGGCCGTACCATTCGGTGAAGAGCTTGAAGTTACAAAATTCACAGGATCACCAGCATAAATTTCAGTTGGCACTGTAAAAGAAGCTTTTGGCTTCGTGTTCAGCGTAAGAATTACTCGTTTTTGCACATTATCAACGGTATAAGGAATGCCTAATGCCCCGGTGATGGACGTCAAAGGAACCATGAATGTACCATTAGTTTGGTAAGCTGGACCTTTCATCGTCACATTTTTACCATTAACGGAATAGATCTTACTGTCCGTTTTAAAGCGCATTACGTCGCTTCCTTTGGTAACAATGGTCTCTTTCGTTTTATAATCGTAAATGTATTTCACACCTACGCGTTCTACCATAGCTCGGATCGAAACGTATGAGACGCCATTCTTCACGGCCATTGGCTGATTAGCCAAATACTCAACGCCGTTTTGGTACATTTTGTTGCTGTTCATCATAAGTACAAGCTGATTACTAGCTGCAGCACGAACACCATCCGTTGGTGTAGGTTGTGTAGTGGTTTCAGGTGTTGCTGTAGGGATCGGTGTAGCCGTTGATTCAGGTGTTGATGTAGGTTCAGGTGTTGTCGTAGGCTCAGTCGTCGGTTCAGCTGTTGCCCCAGGCATTGGAGTTGGTGTAGGTGATACGACTCCCCCTGGTACCTCAGTTGGCATTGGCGGCAATGGGTCAGTAGCTTCTGGCATTACATCCGTCGCAGATGTGGCAGCTGCTCCTACTGCATTGGTATTACCTGAGGTACTATTGACAGATTCAGCAAAAGCCGGCACTGCCGAGGCGGCCTGAGATATGGCCAAAACAGCAACTAACGTTAATTTCTTCAAATCCATGATATGACTCCTCTGCTCCTATTTGTAAATATAAGTAGGTCTCTGTCTTTTTCATACTCCTCTTATATTCCCCGCAAAAACGCAACCGCTCTCAGCGGAGCGGAAGAATTGCTTTTTGCCACGTTCGTTATAACAAAACATAGTATTAGACGCATCCGACCGCAAAAAGTTTCATTTTAAAGTAAAGAAAGATTAACCCAGTATTAAAACAAGCAAAAACAACCTTTCATCCGCTACCCGAAAAATATGAGATTATCCATATAAATATGTGTATTTTACGGCAAGGTATATTCGCTTTCATTTGCTTTTGTTACAATGTATGGAAGAATATCTTTTCATGCGGGTGATGACATGTCCAAGAAAATCTCCATCCTCGTTCAATTAATCATGGGTTTCTCACTGATCATTTTCACTATCGTAGCCTTTACGATTTTTTTGTCCTACCGATCGTCATCCCAAGCCGTTCTTAACCGGTCGAACCAATATATTCTGGAGTCCGTCAAACAACTTCAAGGTAAAATGGACGCTATCCTTCAAGATAACGACAAACTCTCTTCTACGATCATGTTCAGTCCCTTGATTCAAGAAACACTAGGAGACTTAGCAGAATCCCGCACACCTCCTACTGACGCTATGGATATCACCCGCTACATCGATCAACAGACACGTTCCATCAATTATGACATCCAGTTCAAGCTGCTCGGACTTTCAGATAATCAGGTATATACCAACAGCAGCTCCTTAAAAGTAATCTGGGACAGCGAGAGAGAAATCCGCGGCGCCTATTGGTTTCCAGCTATAGCCCAGAATAACGGCCGTATGCTCTGGTTTGGTGTAGATGTATGGCAGAACGGCACGATCCCAGTGGTCATGGGAGCTAGGCAAATTAATGATTGGAATGATTTAAATCGGCTAGGAACCCTATTTCTCGTCCTTCCTGTGGAGGTTATCCATAACGCTGTCAGCCAATTTCATCTTGGTAAGAATGAGAAAATTCAAATTATTGATTCCTTCAACACCATTGTTTATTCCACCGATCCAGATGAGATAGGTCTGTATATGGATGATAGAATTCTAAGTCAATTCAGTAATCATAAAGCACGAATCATCCCAAATACCATAAACTCCCGCAATATGTTCGTATCCTACGCTTATTCCCCCTACAGCGAGTGGAGCATTTTTGCTTACATTGATTCTAAAGAAGCTGTTAAAGATTTAAATGGCATTCGCAGAAATATTATTTTAATTGGCCTGCTCGGGATGGCCGCAGCGTTATTATTTACCTTCTTTTTCTCGTGGACACTGTCTAAGCCGCTTCGTAATCTCGCAACCAAGCTAAGCAACGTTGAACGCGGAACCACGCTACCGTTTGTAAAAACAACCATGAATAAAGAAATGGCTATCCTATACTCAAGCTATAACTCCATGCTTCAAAACCTAGACCATACGATTGCTGACCTCTCAAGCAAACAAATCAGTGAAAAACAAGCTCAGATCGTAGCTCTTAAAGCACAGTTTCGCCCTCATTTTCTCTACAATACATTGAACACCATCTATTGGTCACTGGCTAATAAACATATGCGAGAAGAGTCACAGATGGTTATTGCACTAAGCGATTTGCTTCGATACAGCATTGATCGTGGATCGGAATTTGTTACGGTTGATGAGGATTTACAACAACTAGAAAGGTTCATTTACCTGCAAAAACTACGCTACGAGGACAAACTACAGGTTGATCTGCACGTGAATCCTGAGGTCATGAATAGGCAGCTTATGAAGCTAACCCTTCAGCCCCTTGTAGAGAATGCTATCACGCATGGACTTGAACCTACACTACGCGAAGAATGGCTTATACGTATCCGGGCCTATAGTGAAGGCAACTCACTTGTGCTAACAGTAGAAGATAACGGAGAAGGCATGAGCGAGGCAAGAATGGAAGAGGCCTTAATCAGCGGCGAGGTTAATCCGGAGAAGCTGCTCCACACGGGTATCGGTCTCTCCAATCTGAATCATCGTATAGAACTAATCTATGGACATGGATTTGGCCTTCATTTATCAACCAGCGAGCTCGGAGGCTTACTCGTAAAAGTCACTGTTCCATTACAGTTCGATCAAGGGTAGGGGGCGAAGTGATGAAAGTGTTAATTGTTGACGACGAAAGTTTTGTCCGACGATCCCTGTCAGAAATGCTGGGAAGTGCGAACCATAATTTTAGCATCATTGGTTCAGTAGAGAACGGATTAGAAGCGATACAACTGTTAAAGGAGCAGACAATTGACCTTGTAATATCAGACATACGTATGCCTGGCATGGATGGACTCGAGCTTTCTAAGCATATCCATGAATGTCACCCTGACACAGAGACGATACTGCTCACTGGTTATCAGGATTTCTCCTATGCCAGCCAAGCCATAAGGTACGGTGTACGAGAATATCTGGTCAAGCCAAATTCAGTTGAAAATATCCTCGAAGTCGTAACAAGTGTGTATGAACGTCTGGAATTGAAGAAGCAACACAGGCAAGTCTCGCAGCTGCGAGAAAAGAATCTTCGGGAAAAACGCCTTTCTGATCTACTTTATGGCATTCCATTACCCTACTTTGAAGAACAGCTCATACCTCCCTTTCATTCTTTTGTCATCATTACTGTAAATCACCTAGGTGATGTTATGCCACAGTACTGGTCTGAACAAGCGATGTATGCGGCCGTAATCAATATATTAGAAGAGTGTTTTTCGCTTTACGCTAATGTTGTCGGCATTCAAGAGGAGCAAGAAGCGATAATCATGTTGTTTTATCCCGATGAACAATCCGAAAGAATCGATGAGGCGCTAACTCAGGAAATGATGATTAAGCTGTCTAGCCTCTTGAAATCGCCTTTCAGCGCGGGTGTCTCCAACCCTCACTATGATCTTGGAGCCCTCGCAACAGCTTATCATGAGAGCCTGCAGGCATGCCAACAGCTCAAAAAGGATAGTACCCGACCCGTTATCTATTATAGTGATGTATCCATGTGCTCAGCTTCTCCTCAGCTTACGGAACAACTACAGGTGAAGGCTACACGCAGGGTAATCTCTATGATGATTGAGGCTATGAATTCGCGACTCCAAGAGAACCTCTCTCTCAAAATGATTGCAGATGAATTATACATGAATCCAACCTATCTGGGCCGTCTGTTCAAGGACGATGTAGGAGAATGCTTCTCTAGTTTTCTTACCAAGCTTCGTATTCAAAAAGCGATAGAACTGCTAAATAATGTTACGCTCAAAGTTTACGAAGTTAGCGAATTAGTTGGCTTTAAAGATCCTGCGTACTTCAGCCTCATATTCAAGAAATACATGGGTATGACTCCTCAGGAATTTCAGAAGCACAACAAATAAAGACGAGGTGTGTTCTCTTGCATGTGAATGCTAAGTTGTTGACTATCCTGTTAAGCTTTGGATTGCTGCTTCATACAAGCGGTTGCCAGATCTCTCCTTCTAAGGAAGATATCGACCTTCAAGACCCGATCCAGCTGAACATCTGGCTTACGGCTGGATCAGGTCTTGAGCCGCTTATAGCAGAGTATCAATTGCAGCATCCCGAGCTAGAAATCCATATTCAGACCTCAACCTCCACGCAGCTTCCCGCCAAGCTGCAAACTTCATTCGCAGCAGGATATAGTTCCCCTGATGTGGCGGCCATTGATATTAGCTATTTGGATCGTTTCAAGCAGTTCCCCGATTATTTTTATAATCTAACAACATTTGGAGCGAATGATCTAAAGAATCAATTTCTGAGTTGGAAATGGCAGGAGGTGCTCGGTAATGATTTTATCTTCGGATTACCGACTGATATTGGTCCCTATGCTATGTTGTATCGGACTGACATCTTCGCGTTATCTGGACTCCCTACCAAACCTGAAGAAGTAGCAAAGCGAATCCAAACTTGGGACCAATTCCTCAAAGCCGGCACTAGAGTCCATGAGGCAACAGGCAAAGCCTTTGTCAATGACTTAGAGAATCTTTATCTAACCCTTCTGCGTCAGTCCAAGCTTCAATATTACAGCCCCACTTCCCAAGAGCTGATCATAGGAAATAATCCAGCAGTAAAAGGGGCTTGGGACTTTGCAATTCAAGCTCTGAAGCTGAATCTATCCGCAGGTATTGCTGTAGATACACAGCGCTGGGGCGCAGGTCTGCTAAACGGCGACTTTGCAGTGATGCTCTGTCCGGCTTGGATGATTGATCATATCAAGAGTAGTGCTCCAACAGCCAGCGGATTATGGAATGTAACGACCATCCCAGGAAATAGCGCTAATCGAGGAGGTTCCGTCCTTACCTTGCCTAGAACAGGCAGTCATCCAGAGGAGTCATTCGCGCTTATCAAATGGTTAACCGAGCCCGCACAACAGCTAATTTCATTTAAGTCAGAAGGGGCATTTCCCTCCACGCCCGAAATTTATGACGATCCCGAGATCCATAACCTGTCTGATCCCTATTTTCCTAATTCTGAGGTTGGACGTGTCCTCTCTACAGCAGCACAAGAAGTAGTTCCCACCTACTACGGTCCGCACCACGCCGATGTAGAAACAAATATGCTCGAGTATTTAACCAAAGCCGAGCAAGGTAAGCTAGATCCCGAGCAGGCTTGGTCACTTGCCATTCAGGTAGTGCAAAAAATAGATACTTCTTTCCGCTAACCTATTCACCAAGCGTACAATAAAGGCTATCCCCAGCGCATTAATCATGCCGGGGATAGCCTTTTAGTTTCATTTAAAGTATTTATTTTTGAGCAGCCAAGAAAGCATCTAGTTGTTTTTGTTTCTCTGCAATAATCTTATCAAGTCCGGCTTTCTTCAGCTTGTCGGCGTACTTAGTCAATACGGTATCGGGATCAACAGAACCCGTATCCAAACTGATGTCATATTCATCCATAACAGCTTTACAAGCTGCCATTTCAGTCTTCATAGAGGATGCGTCGAAGTTAAAACCGAGCGCAACAGAAGCTTTACCTTTGGAGTTGAAGGCCTTGAATTGCTCCCATTTGTCTGGAGCTTCACTTTCCCATACAGGATTCAGGAATTGGCTTCCAAGCATCCAGGCGGCAGCGGTATTATAGTCACCCGTTTTGTCAGTAGCTTTAATCGTATCACCGCTAACGACATCATAATGGACACCTTTTACACCAAATACGAGCAGATTATTGATTTCTTTATCCGTGTGCAAAAGATCTAATACCATCATGGCACGAGCTGGATCACCCGAGGAAGCGGAGATCGCTAACATTGATCCTGCTGCATCACTAGTAGAAATCGTCGGTTCGTTAAAAGCAATTTGTTTCAGTTTTCCGACCAAACCTGTAGCATTAGCCAATTCACTATCTTTACCAGGTTTAAGTGATTGTACTGTCATAAAGACATTACCGGCCTTCATTGCATCTTGCGTAGAATTTGTAGCCACGGCCGCATCTTTGTTAATATAACCTTTCTTCATATATTCACGAGTAAGCTTGATGATTTCTTTATAACGATCCAGTTCAATCATGGATTGAATTTTAGTATCCGATGAATCCTTAAGCAGAACGCCCGGAATTGAAGCATCACCAAGCGTATCGTACTGCGCCATGTACTGAGAGTTAAAGGTCTCTCCTTGTTTGAAGTACAGTGGGGTTAGGTCTGGTCTCTTCTCCTTTACGACTTTGAGCACGGCATCCAAATCTTGAATGGTCTTTACATTCGTCATATCAATACCCAGTTCATCAGCAATATCGGAGCGATAAACGATCCCGCCTTGTGCTGCTAGCTCCTTATTCGTAGGAACGGCATAATTCACACCATTGATCGCAGAACCTTTTAAGAATTGCGGGTCAAGATTTTTAAGAATCCCTTGGCCATATTCGTTCAATAGATTGCCATACTTGCCGTTATCATCATTAAGTGGGAGGTAAGCGCCTTTAGCTGAATTGGTTACATAATTTTTCCATTGGGCTGTAAAAATAATATCGAATTTCTCCTGACTGGCAATCTTCAGATTAACATCATTGTCCCATGGACCCCAGTCGATCGGTGCAATATCCAATTTGGCGTTAATTTTAGGTTCCAGAAGCTTATTGATAGCGTCTTCTACAACCTGCTCATCCTTTTGAACGGCACCGACATAGATTAACTTAACAGTATAAGGATCTAATATCTTCTCCGGTTCAGCTGTAGGATCTGCAGCGGGCTCATCTGTTGCCGCAGCATTGGTAGCGGTTGCATTTTCACTTGGCGCTGGTGAGGATCCTTCATTATTCCCGTTATTCCCTCCGCATCCAGCTAAGCTAAGACTGAGTACTACGATAAGCATCAGCGTTAAAAGTGTGCTTGTTCGAATAGCCTTCATGTACACCATAACCTCCCTCAAAATATTTATATATGCTGAATCGGACGTTCACACACTTGCATGGAACGCCGAATTAAGCCATTCCAATCCTCATTAGCCTTTAACAGCACCAACGGTAAGTCCTTTGATAAAATACTTTTGGAAGAAGGAGTAAACGAATACGATAGGACCGATCCCAATAACAGCCATTGCCATTCTTACTGTCTCTGTCGGCAGATTGATTTCTACACCTTGTGCAGCTAAGGCAGCCATCGCTTGAGGGCTTGCAGTCAGGAACTGAACGTTCAACATCGTCTTATACATTAGATACTGCAGATTGACATGCCCTTCGGGTGAAATAAAGATCAAGCTTAGATACCAGTCATTCCAATACGCCAAGGTTTGAAATAATCCCACTGTAGCTAGCACCGGTAACGACAAAGGTAGAATGATTTGAACGAAGATCCGAAACTCCGGTGCCCCGTCAATTTTAGCGGATTCAACTAGTGCCGGCGGGATTGTGTTTGCAAAAAAGGTTCGTAAAATGATGACAAAGAATGCTGAAACCAGCAGTGGCATAATCAGAATCCATAGCGTATCTTTCAAATGCATCATTTGAGTATAAACTAGATACCAGGGCACTAAGCCTCCATTAAACAAAAGTGTAAAAAACATAAAGAACGAAAAGAAATTACGATGTGGAAAATCCCCACGCGAGATAGGATAGGCATACATTGCCATAATTACGAGACTCAGAATCGTTCCAACCACCGTCACAAATAAGGAAACGGCAGCCGCATCTATGATTTGCCAATAATCTTTTAACAGAAATTCATATGACGAGATATCCCACTTGTTCGGGAAAAAGCTGTAGCCGTGCTGCACAACCGATTGTTCATCTGAGAACGATACGATAATCACGAGGATCAGTGGGACCACACAAATCGCCGTATAGATCCAGAAGAATAAATTAATTAACAAATTGGAGATATTAGAAATTTCATTGGGTTGTCTTTGCCGTTTAGCTCTCTTTCCTGTACGACCCGACGGCCCGATTGCAGTTTCTGTCTGGCTCAACACGCCCACCTCCCTCTAAAATAACGCATCATCTTTACTTATTCGTCGTACTGCTAGATTTGCTAAGAATATCAGTAGAAATCCTACAATAGATTGAACGAGACCCGCGGCAGAGGACATCCCAATATCACCAATCGCCAGGAAGGTCTGATATACATAGGTGTCGATAACTTGCGTAGTGGAGTATAATGCTCCTGCGTTTCTAGTCACCTGAAAGAACAATCCGAAGTCTGCGTTAAAAATCCTACCAATCTGCAGTAGCGTCATTACGATGATAACCGGACTGATCAGCGGCAGCGTGATTTTGCGAATCTGCTTCCATTTAGAAGCACCGTCAATCAGCGCAGCCTCATAATATTCGTGATCTATGCCGATGATCGCAGCCATATAAATGACCGTCGTATAGCCAATCTCTTTCCACAGCTTTACTATCACTAGAATCCCCGGCCAATATTGCGACTGCGAATACCATTCAATTGGATCAACCCCAAAGAACGGAAGCAGTGTCTTGTTCATGAACCCGTGCTCAGCACTTAGAAAGCCGTATACTAAATAACTGACGACGACCCATGAGAGAAAATATGGGAGAAACATCGCACTCTGATGGAATTTTGATAGCCATCTGCTGCGCATTTCGTTAAACATAATCGCAAAAGCCAGTGAAAAAAATAGTGTAAGTACAATAAACGCAGTGTTGTACAATAGGGTATTTCTTGTAATGATCCACGCCGTCTCTGTCGAGAATAAATATTTGAAATTCGAGAACCCGACCCAATCACTGCCTAGAATGCCCTTCTGGTAATTGATATCCTTAAAAGCAATTACCGTCCCTAACATCGGTATGTAGTTATTGATGATCAGAATAATAATGGCTGGGAGCATCATCAAATAGAACACCCAATATTTCTTCATCACTCTCAGAAAATTCGGCACTCTCCCCCTACCGCGTTTTTTTACTTCTGACAAGCTGACGGAAGGATTCGTCACACTCATATTCTGTTCCCCCATTTCCCCATCATCCTAATCTAGAGCCTTTTTCACGCTTGCTTGGCTATCGCCTTGCACTTCCTTCTTACACTCTAATTAAAACATATGATAAATTTTGGGAGTATAGGGAGCATATTATATTTCTATAAAAAAAGAGATGATTATCCTCAATAACTAAGGATAATCATCTCTACTGTTTAAAATCATTAAATTGGTTATAACTTATGTACCTTTATCACAGCCGCAGGCTGGTCGATAGCCCATGCATTCCCAAGGGAGTCCCCACATCCGCAGGAGTGGGATGACCCCATACCCACAACGAAGTGTGGTGAGGGAGAAGGAACGGAGAGGAGGTTTGGAACTGTAGGAGCGGAGCGTTCGCCTAAAAGCTTTCCTTGGAAAGCTACCTCGGAAGCATATGCTATCCTCGGATTTCAACCGCAAGCAGCGGTTTCCAATCAAGAAATCCGAGGATAACAGCGACCGGAAGTCCAAACATTCCTCCGTAGTGACGCTTACCTCACCATGCTGAGTAACAGACATTCCTTGCAGTGACGCTAAACATCACCATACGCCGCCGACCTCATAACACTTCGGTTCGGCACCGGTCACGATACTCCTTAGGAGACATCCCCGTCTGCTTCTGAAATACCTTCGTGAAATAACGTCGTTCCTGATAACCGACTCCGGAACCAATCACCGTAATGCTCTTATCGCTGTTAGTAAGCATAAACTTGGCAGCTTCAATTCGTTGTTGTGTTACGTATTCCACGAAAGTCATTGCAAAACGGTTCTTAAACAAGAGGCAGAAGTAACTGCCACTAATGCCGATCTTATTCGCCACTTCCTCAATCCCGATATCTGAATGAAGATGTTCAGTGATGTATTGAGCGGCCAAGTTCATTAGCTGATCCGGCGTTTTTTTGCCATTGTCAACTTCAGGAATCTCCTGAAACAAAGGGATACTATTATACAGTTTATTCTTAAACTGTTTACTACGGATATTAGCTCCGATCTCACGTACCTTATTGCCAAGCTCCTCATAATGTATCGGCTTACAAATGTATTCTTTTACCCCAAGCCGGATCGCTTCCCGTGCATAGTCAAATTCCTGATACCCGGTAAGAAGCAGTACCTCACTATCCAATCCTAATTCCCGCAGCTTTCCTACAAAAGTTAACCCGTCCATCACTGGCATACGAATGTCACTCAACACAAGATCGGGTTGCTCCTCTTCAGCAATGCGCAAGGCGTCCATACCGCTTCGCGCCATACCTACGACCTCCATCCCCATCTCCTGCCATGGCAACACTCTCTTCAGATTATTCAGAATTGGGGCTTCGTCATCTACCAATAATACTTTTAGCATAATGATCTTCCCCCTGCTCGTATTTAGGTATGACACATTGAATAATAGTACCATATCCTGGACTGGAACAAATAAATATTCCATATCTGTCACCGTATTCAATGCGGATGCGATCCGCTACACTGCGAATGCCAAGGCCTCTACGTTCAAGATTCATCCGGTTTTCCCGTTCAACTTCAACCTCTTGCTCCACAGGATCATTCACAATATATTGGAAAATAGACAACTGAGATGGTGTAATTCCAATACCGTTATCTTCAATTCGTAAAATTAAGTCCCCTTGCTTCTCCCAAACTTTCACAGAAACTTGACCTTTGTAATCAATACCCTCAAATCCATGTTGAATGCTATTCTCTACAAGCGGTTGCAAAGTAAGCTTTAAAATGCCGCAACTCATCAATTCTTGTGGGATATCAATATCGTATTCAAATAAATCCTCAAATCTAAATTTTTGAATATCCAAATAATTGCGCAGATGTTTAATCTCTTCATCCAGTGTAATTTCTTCTCGATCCTGAATGCTAATACGTAAAATACTTGCCAGTCGGTAGACCATCTCACTGACTTTCTTGCCTTCATTCTGTATAGCCAGAACATTAATCGACTCTAACGTATTGAATAAAAAATGCGGTTTAATCTGAGCCTGTAGAACACGCATCTCGGCTTGATTCTTGCGACGCTGTTCCAAATGGATTCTGTTAAACAACCGGTTAATTTTATCCATAAGATCATTAAAGCCTTTACCAAGAAGCGTTAACTCATCATTCCCCTTCACTTCTACCCGCGAAGTCAGATCTCCATCCTCAACACGTCGCATAAAACGAACAATTACGGCGATTGCACCAGTAATGCGATTCATAAAGAATAGATTGAAGATCACTGCTGCCAAAAAGCAAAGGAAGATAACCCCAACAAACCAGCGTGCAAATACTGTAACTTCTCGAGATAAAGAGTCCCATGAGGTTACAGACACTAGACTCCAAGGATAATCTTTCAAATGATACATGGAGAGAATACTTTTCTCCCCGTTATACTCTGTTTTAAAACTCTGAAACCCTTTTTTGAAGGTAATCTCTTTATTCGCGAATGACTGAATATCCTGCCCATCCAGCTTTTGATCTGGGTCAAATAGAATCATTCCGTCATCATTTACTAGCATAAACGAAACATCCTGATTACTATCCCCAATTTTTAAATTGCGAAATATCGATTCGAGCTCCCAATTTTTGATCTGTACAACAAGGATACCTATGTTCTGAAAGAAGCTCAGTTCCTTCACGAGTCGAATTTGTGTAAACACAGGTTCAGTTCCTGTAAGTTCGGGATACTCATGAGGAGCCAGCCATTTTGGCACGCCATTCAAATCCATTACTTCCTGGTACAAATCACTTTTTTTGAAAGTATCATAGGGTAGCGTTCGGAAATTTTCCTTATTAAAAAGCGACACGATTTCAGAGTTACCTCTACCGTTAAAATTGTATAAAAAAGCATAGCTAATCGATGGATGGTTAAACAACAGACTACGGAAATTGCGCTGGCTTGCATTCAAATTGAGTTGCTCAGCATCAGTCAAATCTTGATTAGAAGGATCTTCTGCGCTAAGTGCCATATGAAAAACCGAGGTAGCAATTCCGTTGTCTGTAACGTTATCCATATCTTTTAACACATTTGAAATACTGTAACTAATTGCTTTGAGTGAGTATTCCGACTGTTGACTGTACTTCTTCTCAATAGAGTTATAAGTCACGAAAAACATAAGCATGCCTAGAATAAATAAGGGAATGATTATCAGGCCCAAAAATGCCGTAAATAATTTATAGCGCAAATTCATCGGCTAGTGCTCCTGACTGAGAAAAAAAGTTATCCTTTTACGCCACCCGCAGTTACGCCTTCAATAATTTTTTCCTGTAAAATCGCATAAATCACAATTACTGGCAGAACGCTGAAGACGATACCCGCTGACATTTGTGCATAGTTCATCTGATATTGATCACGGAATTGAACCATACCCACTGGGAGCGTACGTAGTTCATCATTTGATAGGAAGTAGTTTGCCAGCAAGAATTCGTTCCAATTGCCCAGGAAATTAACAATGAATACAGTAACCATGGCAGGTACGGTTAGAGGTACAATAATTTTAGCAAAGATACCTGGTGCCTTCAACCCATCCATGACCGCTGCCTCTTCAATTTCTCTAGGCAACGAGCGCATAAATGCAGCCAATATAATTATCGTAAACGGAATTGCATTCGCGATATAAGGGATAATCAATGCCCAGTGCGTATTCAGAATTCCCATCTTACGTACAATCGTATAAATAGGAAGCATCAATGCGTTGTTTGGAATGAGCATTCCCACCATAACTAAGGTGAACAAAATCGTATTCCATTTGCCTTGGCGCATCCGAGTAACTGCAAAAGCAAACATAGACGCTAGAATGATAGATACTACAGAAGCCAATATGGAAATGTACAAACTGTTAAAAAAGTAGGTGCTGATCTTGGCATTTACCCAAGCTTCAACGTAGTTATTGAAGACGAACTCCTTTGGAATCCCAAAAGGGTTAAGTGCTATTGCATTGTTATCCTTTTTCACAGAGGAGAATAACACGAACAGGAAAGGAAATAGAATAACTAGTAGATAGGACAATAGTGCGACGTGTGGCAGACTTTTTTTCAGGGCGCGTGGCATCAGTATTCAATCCTTTCTGTGCGTCGGGCTATCAGCAGCTGATAAATAGCTGTAACCACCAATGTAAATACAAAGATCAGGACTGCAATGGCATTACCGTACCCGTACTTAAAGTTAGTGATAGCATATTTAATCATGTAAGTTGCCATTACATCGGTTGAACCAGCAGGTCCACCCTTAGTCATTACAATGACGATATCCGCCGCTTTCATTGCTCCAGCAATGGACAACATGATTACAACAGAAATGATCGGAACGATTAAAGGAAGCGTGATACGTGTAGCACGCTGGAATCCAGTTGCGCCATCAATGGCAGCTGCTTCATCCAATTCACCTGGTATCGACAGAATAGCTGCAAGTACCATTACAATGTAGAATCCGGTCCATTGCCAAGCATTCGTGATCAGGATGGATAACATTGCGAATCTTTCATCCGACAGCCAGTAAAGTGGATCAATACCAACTAAGCCTAGAACCTTATTTAAAAGTCCAATGTTGGGCTCATAAATGAAGCCCCATAGAATACCGATAACTGCTGTAGACATAATAGAAGGCATGAAGACCGCTGTCTTATACAAGCCTTTTAGCTTCTTTACATTCGATATCAATAACGAGAAGAATATGATTAACGGTACCTGTACAAAACAGGAGAAAAGAATGAAGAAACCGTTATTTTTGACAGATATCCAGAATCGTTCGTCTCCTAATGCCTTCTCAAAATTACTGATTCCGGCAGACTTGACTGTGTCAGATACCCCATTCCAGCTAGTAAAGCTGTAATAGATTGAACTAAAGATGGGATAGATGAAGAACATCGTGAACAAGATCAGTGCTGGAAGAATAAAAAGGAAAAATACCAATGGATTTCTTAGTGCTTTATTCATGACTACCTCCGGTTGCTTTGACATCTGGCGAACAATGAATGTTTAGAGCTTTGCAAACACATAATTTCTTTGAGTTTAAAAATGTACCCTGGTTCTGGCACCAGGGTACATTCAATTTGCAGCTACTTATTCAACTGCTGCGTTTGCTTCTTCTTGTACCTTCTGTAAAGCTTCGCCCATTTTCTCTGGAGTTGTCTGACCACCAATTAGCTTTTGAATTTGAATGTTACTGATTTCTGTAGTTACATCAGCTTGAACAAGTGAGTCAAATGCTGGGAACGAAGATTGTGAGTTATTAAGTACACCTACGATTTCGCTCATCAGATCATCCGTAATATTTTCATTCAGCACGTTTTGATCAATCTTCATTGCTGGCAATACGCCATCTTCAACAAGACCACGTAATTGCATTTCTTCGTTAAACAAGTTTTTGATGAAAGATTTCACAGCAGCCAATTGACGTGGATCTTTCTCAGCAGAAGCAGAGAAACCGTAGCCATTGTTTACATCACGCATCAATGCAGTTTGGTCACCTACGCCACCATCAACTGGAGGAATATTGAAGAATCCAACTTTACCGATCAAACCTTCGCCAGATTGTCCTTCTTTAAATACGGAGGATTTCCAAGTACCATCATACAAGAGGATTGCTTCACTACTAGTGAATTGTGTTGTATATTCAGCATACTCGAAACCAAGTTCGCCTTTTTTGAAGTATCCTTTGTCAACCCATTCTTTGTACTTCGCAAAACCTTTTACAACGTTTGGATCAGTCCATTTAGCTTCGCCTGTTGCAAACTTAGCGGTTACATCTGGACCTGCATAACGTGACCACAAGTGGTTAGCTAGCATAAGTGGTACCCACCCAGCCTTAGATGCACCAGCCAAAGGTACTTTTCCGTCAGCCTTGATGTCAGCCAATTGTTGTTCCAATTCAGCAAATGTTGTTGGAGCTTTCCAACCCTTGCTATTGTAGTATTCTTTGTTGTAGAAGAACCCTTCACCAGATCCACCGATAGGCAATCCGTAAATTTTTCCTTCATAAGTGAAAGGATCAAGATTTGAGAATTTATCCTTAATTCCAAGTTCCTCTAGGATTGGAGTCAGATCGAGTAATTTACCTTCTTTAGCATAGATCTTAGAGTCAGGGCTTCCGAAAAGATCGAAGATCTCTGGTGGATTACCTGCAGCCATTTCACCACGTAATTTTTCTTTACGGTTTACATCTGAATCTACTCCATCAAGCTTAAAGGTCAGACCCGGTACATCGCCTTCTACCTTTTTCACTACTTCTTGCAGAATAGCTAAACGTTTCTGTTTGTCGGCACCGATTTGAGTGTGACGAATCGTCATTTCGAACGGCTCGCTACTAACCGGTTCTTCTGTTGCTGGAGCATTTGTAGCATCCGCTGAATTCGTCGCGGTAGCGTTTCCATCTCCTTTGTTAGAAGATGCATTGTTGTTGCCTCCGCAACCTGCCAGTAAAGCTGATGATACAAAAATCAGGGACAATAGCAAAGTCATACCTTTTTTCATTTCTTGTGACCCCCCATATAATGTTGTGCTTTACACTTCTTATTATAGAAAACAGATTCCATTCTCGTAAGGTTAAGATTCATCCACTATAGGGATAAAAATCTCTAATGAAAGCGGAATCAACTACACAATATGTAATATAATATAACTTTATTTCAGTAATTATTACGATTAAAAGCTTTATGGCGTAATTTAACCATACATACACTTTGAAAATAATAATAAAAACTCAATGCAATGATACAATATATATCATAACGTATTTCCAACTGGTTAATTAACAGCTGTAAATATATCATTTTTTTAAAGCGAAAATACAAAATTACCCCTTTAAATGACATCAGACGTCCCTCATAACAAAAAAACCGTTCCTTCAGCAGTAAATCACTGAAGGAACGGCTCCACTTAATGTAGGTATAAATTATACCAACGCTGTCTGCTTACGACCTTCTTCGACTAAGCGGTACGCCCGCTGAACTTCTTCATCCGTAGGGGATGGCACTCCATCCAATTCATAAGCCTTGCCGAGCATTTCCCATTTATAGATACCCATTTGATGATAAGGTAAGATTTCAAATTTCTCAACGCCATTTAAGGTTCCAATATAACGACCTAGATTGATAAGGTCCTCTTCACGGTCATGAATGCCTGGAACATATACATGTCTAATCCACATCTTACGGTTATGATCTGACAGCCAACGTGCAAGCTTCAAGGTCCGATCATTAGATTTACCAGTTAACTTAATGTGTGCTTCTTCATCAATATGCTTCAAATCGAGCATCACCAAGTCCGTAACATCCAATAGGTCATTAATCTTGTCACCTTCGTTATAACCATTACTATCTAATGTGGTGTGCAGATTCCAACGCTTCTTAACTTCCGTAAATAATTGTTTTACAAATTGCGCCTGCAAAGTTGGTTCTCCGCCGGATACTGTTAACCCACCACCGGATGAACGATAGTAGTTTAAATATGGCTCGATCTCCGAAAGCACTTCTTCTAGAGTCATTTCCTTACCTTCATCTAAAGCCCAAGTATCAGGGTTATGGCAATACTGGCATTTCAGCAAGCACCCTTGCATAAATAAGACAAATCGAATACCAGGTCCGTCAACGGTTCCAAAGGTTTCCAAGGAGTGTATGCGACCTTTAATCATAGGATGTCATCCTTTCTCCAGGACTGACTAACAGTCCATCTTTCACGAAGAAGAATCCCTGCCCTTAAGACTGTGTTCTCCTTAATCGCGACCGTAAAATTTAAAATTTTAATGATTCTTGAACAAGATATTACCGCCCTTGAAACAAGAGCGGTAATTCCTTGCAAATATTTTAGAGCATATCTCAATGAAAGATCTTTATAAATATAAACAAATTACATTGAACCGTGGAAAGTACGGTTAATTACGTCCATTTGTTGTTCGCGAGTCAACTTGATGAAGTTAACTGCATAACCGGATACACGGATAGTCAATTGTGGATAGTTCTCAGGGTGATCCATAGCGTCCATCAGCTGTTCACGGTTAAATACGTTAACGTTCAAATGCTGAGCATTATTATGGAAGTATCCGTCCATCATGTGTACCAGGTTAGACTTACAGGATTCATCATCTTTACCCAGTGCCTTAGGTACGATAGAGAACGTATTGGAGATACCATCTTGTGCATCAGAGTAAGGCAGTTTGGCTACAGAGTTCAGTGAAGCCAGAGCACCTTTCTTGTCGCGTCCGTGCATTGGGTTAGCACCTGGTGCAAATGGTTCGCCTTTTTTACGTCCGTCAGGTGTTGTACCTGTCTTCTTACCGTACACTACATTCGAAGTAATGGTCAATACAGATTGAGTCGGTACAGCATCACGATATGTTTTGTGTTTACGGATCATAGACATGAAGGTTTCAACCAATTCTACTGCGATATTGTCTACAGCATCGTCATTGTTACCGTAGCAAGGGAATTCGCCTTCAGTTTCGAAGTCAATTGCAATACCTTGTTCGTTACGGATTGGTTTAACCTTCGCGTATTTAATCGCACTCAGTGAGTCAGCTGCAACGGACAGACCAGCGATACCGCAAGCCATTGTACGCAGAATGTCGCGATCATGCAGTGCCATTTCGATACGTTCGTAAGAATATTTGTCATGCATATAGTGAATGATGTTCAAAGTGTTAACATAAGTCTTAGCCAACCACTCCATCATCGGTTTGAAGCGTTTCATTACTTCGTCATAATCTAGATATTCAGAAGTGATAGCTGGGAATTCCGGTCCAACTTGCGCTCCGGATTTTTCGTCTTTACCACCATTAATAGCATACAGTAAAGCTTTTGCCAGGTTGGCACGAGCGCCGAAGAACTGCATTTGTTTACCGATACGCATTGGAGATACGCAGCAAGCAATCGCATAATCTTCACCCCAGTATGGACGCATTAGATCGTCATTTTCATACTGTATTGCACTAGTTTCGATAGAAACCTTAGCACAATATTTTTTGAAGCCTTCAGGCAATCTTTCGGACCAAAGTACAGTTAAGTTTGGTTCCGGAGCTGGACCCAAGTTGTACAGGGTGTTCAGGAAACGGAAGCTGTTCTTGGTAACACGAGTGGTTCCATCTTCAGCCATACCACCGATGGATTCAGTTACCCAAGTAGGGTCGCCGGAGAACAGGTCATTATAGTCAGGTGTACGCAAGAATTTTACGATACGCAGTTTCATTACGAAATGATCGACAATTTCTTGTACTTGTTCTTCAGTCAAAGTACCTTCTTCAATATCGCGTTCTGCATAAATGTCTAGGAAGGAAGAAACACGTCCCAGGGACATCGCTGCACCATTTTGTTCTTTAACTGCTGCCAGATATCCAAAGTATACCCATTGAGTAGCTTCTTTGAAGTTCATCGCTGGTTTGGAAATATCCATGCCGTGAGCAGCTGCCATTTCTTTCAATTCGCCCAGTGCACGAATTTGCTCGGACAGCTCTTCACGTAAACGAATTACTTCTTCTGTCATGGAATCAACTTCAAGCTCAGCTAGTTGTTGCTTTTTGTCTTTAATCAAGAAATCAATACCGTACAGAGCTATGCGGCGGTAGTCGCCGATAATACGTCCACGGCCGTAAGCATCAGGAAGACCTGTGATAACGCCGGATTTACGTACTGCTCTCATGTCTGGTGTATATGCATCAAATACGCCTTGGTTATGCGTTTTGCGAATGTTCGTGAACATGTCAACGATGTTTTGTGGAAGCTCGAAGCCATAAGCCTTCGTAGCATCAACCATCATCTTGATCCCGCCGAATGGCTGGATGGAACGTCTGAAAGGAGCGTCAGTCTGCACGCCTACAATTTGTTCCTTGTCCTTGTCAATGTACCCTGGAGCATGTGAAGTGATTGTGGAGACAGTATCTAGGGAAACATCCCATACGCCGCCTCTTTCTCTTTCTTCCTTGCTCAGTTGGGAAATAATCTTCCACAGTTCAGTTGTGTTACTAGTAGGACCTACGAGGAACTCTTCGTTACCTTCATAAGGCTTAATGTTACTAGCGATAAAGTTGTTAACGTCAACTTTCTTGGACCATTTACCTTTTGTAAAACTTCTCCAACCGGATTTCACTTCATTTACTTCTTTTTCAATCACCGACATGCTAAATCCCTCCATCTATATTTATTATATTTGTAGAGATCGCGGGCTTGAAGGTTGATCCCGTGTCTCGTGATCCCCAAAAGATGTGGTTGTTCCAAATTTCACAATCAACATTTCATATGTGGGACCGTTGTTTATATAAACATTCTAGTTTATTTTCTATAAAAACACTGTGACAAATATCACCTTTCGAGTGATATTTGTCACCTTTATCTAAGTCCACAACTATCCTATTCTCTATTTAACCATTTATTAATTATCAAATCTTCCGTAGAACGCATTACGGTATACATCAGCAAGCTCAGAAACCAGTGGCAGCTTAGGATTGGCAGTTGTACATTGATCTTCAAACGCACGGTCAGCCAAGTAATCTACACGGGATTCGAAGTCCTTAGGATCAAAGCCCAGTTGTTGGAACGATTCTTCGATGCCCAATTTTTTATTCATATCGCGAATAGCATTGATCAGGCTAGTTACACCTTCTTCAGTTGTGCGAGCTGGCAATCCCAGAATACGGGCAATTTCAGCATAACGCTCATCAGCTACGAAGTGCGAATATTTAGGGAACGAAGCGAACTTCGTAGGTTTTTTAGCATTGTAACGGATAACGTGTGGCATAAGGATCGCGTTAGTACGACCATGAGCAGTGTGGTACTGTCCGCCCCATTTATGCGCCAAACTGTGATTAATACCCAAGAATGCATTGGCAAAGGCCATACCAGCAAGTGTTGATGCGTTATGCATTTTCTCACGTGCTACTCTGTCGCCTTCCAGCGCCGATTTTTCAAGGTATTGGAATACCAGTTGGATCGCTTTAATAGCTAGACCATCAGTATAGTCACTCGCCATAACCGATACATAAGCTTCGATAGCATGTGTCAATACGTCCATACCTGTATCAGCAACAGCAGTTTTTGGCAAGCTGTATACGAACTCTGGATCAATGATAGCCACATCTGGAGTTAACTCGTAGTCAGCCAAAGGATATTTAGTGTGCTGTTCAGTTGTTTTATCGGTAATAACTGCGAAAGATGTTACTTCCGAACCTGTACCCGAAGTAGTTGGAATTGCTACAAATTTAGCTTTGTTACCAAGTTTAGGGAATTTGTATACCCGTTTACGGATATCCATGAATTTTTGTTTCAGACCATTAAAGTCTGCGTCTGGATGTTCATAGAATAACCACATTCCTTTTGCAGCATCCATTGGCGAACCGCCGCCAAGTGCGATAATGCAGTCCGGTTGGAATCTGTTCATCATTGCAGTACCTTTTTCAACTGTAGTTGTCGATGGATCTGGTTCAACTTCAGAGAACACTTCGATAGCTACAGGAGTTTGGCGTTGACGCAGGTAATGTTCAACTCTTTCAACATATCCAAGCTTAACCATCATTGGGTCAGTGATAATTGCGACACGTGTGATATCAGGCATTTTGGTCAGGTACTGAGTAGCGCCTTTTTCGAAATAGATCTTGTCAGGTACTTTAAACCATTGCATATTCACGGTACGACGATTCACCCTTTTCACGTTGATCAAATTGATTGCTGTAACGTTTTGCGACACGGAGTTACGTCCATAAGATCCGCAGCCCAGGGTCAACGAAGGGATATTAGTGTTATAGATATCGCCGATCGCACCATGTGTGGAAGGCGAGTTAACGAGAATACGTCCTGTTTGCAGACGGTTAGAGAACTTCATGATTACTTCTTCGTTGTTGGAGTGGATAGCCGAGCTATGTCCCATACCACCAAATTCAACAATTTGAGCTGCGCGTTCGATACCTTGATCTGCATTCTTAACTTTGTAGCAAGCAAGAACCGGGCTTAATTTTTCAGCGGAAAGTGGATATTTAGTGCCTACACCTTCAAGTTCTGCTACCAGAATCTTTGTGCCGGCAGGGACTTGAATGCCACACATTTCAGCAATTTTCACTGCGGATTGACCTACGATTGCTGGGTTAACCGCACATTTATCTACGTTCATTGCTCCACTAGTCAGTTTGGCAGCTTCTTCTTTATTCACAAAGTAGCAGCCATTAGCAATCATCTTTTTCTTCACTTGATCGAAGATTGGTTCTTCGATAATAACAGCTTGCTCGGAAGCACAGATCATACCATTATCAAATGTTTTAGAAAGAATGATGTCCGTTACGGCTTGATCAATATCCGCGCTCTTTTCAATGAAAGCAGGTACGTTACCAGGGCCTACGCCAAGTGCTGGTTTACCACAGCTATAAGCTGCTTTTACCATTGCAGAACCACCAGTTGCCAAGATAAGAGCAACGTCTGGGTTGTTCATCAATGCGTTTGTCTTGTCCATTGTTGGCATTTCAATCCATTGGATACAGTTCTCAGGAGCGCCAGCTTTCACGGCAGCATCATGAAGAATTTTTGCAGCAGCTGCACTACACTCTTGCGCAGATGGGTGGAAACCGAATATAATAGGGTTCCGTGTCTTAATCGAAATCAACGCTTTAAACATCGTGGTGGATGTAGGGTTGGTTACCGGTGTGATACCCATAACAATTCCGACGGGTTCAGCAATTTTTTGGAAGCTATCATAAGCGTTGTCTTCAATAACGCCTACTGTTTTATCGTATTTAATTCCGTGCCAGATATATTCAGTTGAGAAGATGTTCTTCGTAATTTTGTCTTCGTATACGCCGCGTCCAGTTTCTTCTACGGCCAATTTTGCGAGGTACATATGTTTGTCGAGTCCAGCCAACGCCATTGCATGAACGATTGTGTCAACTTGCTCTTGGTTTAGCGCCATGAACGCCTCATGCGCTTTTTTTGCTTTATCCACTAAATTCTGAATATACTCTTCAGCGGTAACTTGTTTAACTTGGGCGGCGACTTCGTTCTTAACTGCCATCTCCCTCGTCCTCCTGTCAATTTTTAGTTGTTTTTCTCTACACATTTATCTTATCACATGATTTCCACCTTGTATAGTGAAATCTTTCACAAAGTATAAAGTTTTTTTGATTTGTTTTCAAAGCGCTTTCATTCGATCATATTATAGTCTTTTTACCATATTATGTGCTATAAAACCCTTTAAATCTTAGAATTATACTTTAATAAGCAAAATTTCAGCTCCTTTTTATTCCATATATCTAAAATCAGTACACAAAAATGTATCTCTTCATCACAGTCAATTACGATTTCTCTACACTGTAATAATTTCCAAATGATTATCACTATTTCTGAAGATTTATAAATTTATAAATCTTCACAACAAAAAACCGACCCCAAAGGGGCCGGTTTTTGCATTAGACTATTCCGCTTTAATCGTATCAAAGAATTTCTCTTGCACTGTTTTAGCTGCTGCTTCTAACTGGCTCTTGGAATCCGTTCCTTTTTTGGAGAACAGCTCTTGAATAACATTGGACATGGTTGCGTAATAGTCCTGTGTGTTGTATTGAGCTTCAGGTTTACCATCCAAAAGTCCCATAATGTCAGGGCTATATTGGTATACATTTGTGTACTTGTCATAAACCGCTTTGGTCTTCTTACCAAACTCAGAATCAGCTGAGTAGTAGTCTAAGAGCGGCGGGATAAAGTATTTGCCATCGGTTGTACGTTGTTGAAGAATTGCATCCAGTGCTTCCAAACCTTTGTCAGAGAAATAATCAAAAGTAATGTAGCGGAATGCCATTTCTTGTTCATCTGGCGTAGCATTTGGATTAATTACTAGATAGTCACCACCAAGTACCCCTGTGTGTTTTCCGCCTTTTTCCATAGCTGGCATAGGATACGTAAGCACATCCTCAGGTTTCAGTCCACCTTGGTTCAGCGCTTGCTCGATAACGCCATCAGATCCGGCCATTACCATTGCTGTACGACTTTGTTGGAACGCACCTACAGCATCGCCCCAACCAAGTGCCCAGTCCTGAGGAATCGCGTTAGCTTCCCATCTAAGTTTCTTGTAGAAATCCAGTGCTTTAACGCCAGCATCGGAATTAAATGTAGCTATAACCTTACCGCCTTCAATCTTTTGAATCTCTCCGCCAGCTTCAAACAGGAAGTTGGTCCAGTTCCAACCTGATTCGTTCCCCTTACCCATTGGAGCAATACCGGAAATACCTTTTTTGGCATCAGCTACACCTTTAGCCGTATTCAGCATATCATCCCAAGTCCAATCCATAGGTGGAATGGCTACGCCTTTTTCATCCAGCATTTTTTTGTTGATCATAGTGGTTGTTACATAACCTTTTTGTGTTACTCCGAAAACTTTGCCGTCGATAATAAATTGATTTTGAAGCACGGTGTTAATTTGATCTTTAAATTCATATTTGTTCCACAGATCTGTGATGTCAGCAACCCAGCCCTTTTCAACCAGGAATTTAGCTTCTGTAGCAAAAGTATTAAAGAAGGTTGGTGCTTCATTCGCAGCCATTTTAATTCCGATTTCACTTACATTGTACTGCCAGTCGTCTTTAACGATTTCTACGTTCGGATATACCTCTTGGAAACGTTTGATTTTGTCGTCTTCCTGTGCTCTTATTTCAGTCAGGTCAGGTGTTGGATAGTGAATCTTGATCGTCACTTTTCTTTGAGTAATGTCATCCACTGGCGCATCCGTAGCGGTTGCTGTATTATCCGTTACCGCATTTGTTGGCGCAGCAGATGCTTCCCCGCCTTTGTTCCCCGCTGTGTTTCCGTTATTGTTGCCGCTGCAAGCAGATAGCAACGATCCGGCTACAAGTACGCTTAGTAGAACGCTAGAGTACTTACGCATTGAAACTCCCCTTTTCAATTCATAATTATCTTACATATCGATCATAGATTAGAAACCGTTTACAAACGAGGTGCATTTATATTCCTTTCATGTGCATGTTTACGATCCGTGGATAAATCCGTCGATAATTGCTTATCCTTTCACTGCCGACAAAGCAACCCCACGCATAATGAATTTCTGGAAAATCAAGAAGACAATGATTGGAGGCAAGGATACTATAAACAGGATTGCAAATTTAATATTAGTATTGAGTGCCTTCACATTAATAACGTATTTATAAATGGCTGTCGCAAGCGTATATTTCTCTTCACTGTGCATAACCAGAGATGGCCAGAACCAGTCATTCCATGCAGTAGAAAAGATAAAGATCGCTAATGTAGCAAAAATCGGAATGGATAGTGGCACGGCAATGGAGAAAAAGCTTCTCGGCTCAGAGGCCCCATCAATTCGTGCTGCTTCAAAGATTTCTGGATGAATCCCGTCAAAAAAGTTCTTTAACAATAGAAAGTAGAACGTGTTCGCTCCCGCCGGCAACCAGAAGGCCGCATACTGATTCAGCAATCCGAGCTCTTTCAAATTGACAAAGTTCGGGATCATGTAACTGGTCGCCGGAATAAACAATGTCATCAGGAAGAAGAAGTAAATAGCTCTTTTGTAAGGAACATTCATACGAGAAATACTAAAAGCCGACATTCCCAATACGACAAGCGTCACGACCATATTCCCTAAAAAGATATAAATGGTGTTTCTAAGGAACATGGGTAGATCAATGTAGTTCATCGCGTCTTTAAGGTTGCTGAAGTGCCATTCCTGAGGGAAAAAATGAGGCGGGAATGAATTCACTTCTTGATTCGACTTCAACCCGTTGAATAACGTCATACAAATCGGGTACAACATGCTAAAAACCATAACCAAAATAACGACGCACATCAAACCATAAACGATCTTATTACTTGTTTTTTTCAAATCGTGTTCTGAAAGAATTCCTCTATCTGCGCTTTTCATCTTAGTAGTCCTCCTTGTTAAGCTTGAACTGTAAAATGCCCAAACCACCTAGGACAATGAACATTAACATGCCAAGCGCAGTAGCTGTTCCATAATCGAGTCTTGTAAATGCATATTTCACGATCAACAGCGCATAGGTAAGCGTAGTATTATTTGGACCGCCATCAAGCAGCGCCATCTGTGACTGATATCCTTGTGAAGTACCAATAATTTGCAGGATCAGCATCAAAAAGATTAAATTACGCAGTGAAGGCAATGTGATGTACTTTATACGTGCCCATATACCTGCTCCATCAATCTCAGCGGCTTCATACCAATCTCTTGGAATGCTGAGTACGGCAGCTAAGTAAATTAGCATCCCTGATCCGAACTGCTGCCATGTTTCCATAAACACAAGGGAAATCATCGACCATCTTGTATCTGTTAAGAAGGCAACCTGATCCACACCCATTGTGCCTAGTAACGCATTAATCGGGCCCACCGGATCATAAAGCCATCTCCACAGTCCATAGAGAACCACACCAGGCATTACGAAAGGAAGGTAAGCCGCTACACGTACAAAGCCCCCAAACTTTCTCAGCTCCGAGATCATGATGGCAAAAGCAATCGGAACCCAAAAACCGATAATAAGACATAGAAACATGTAATACCCAGTGTTCTTTAATGCGGTCAAAACATCTGGATCACTAAGTGCTCTACTGTAGTTCTCAAAGCCTACAAAGCTATTACCTTTCACAAAATCAACATGGTAGAAGCTGTACAGTAAGCCTTTAAAAATTGGAACCCACAAGAACATAATAAAAACAATTACGGCAGGTACGAGGAACATATATCCCCAAAAGTTTTTCTTCCAGCGGTTTTGCTTGTACGGTGTCCCCTTCAGCGTCGCCGGGTTTTCGGTTACTACTGCGGTTTGATTCATCAGGCTCCCTCATTCCATTGTTCTATCAGCATTTTTCGCAAAATGCTTCCTACCTTAAATTGTAGGAAATGAGGGTTGTACTGAACATGTCTATATCTACCGAAGTCATGAGTGTTTTTACTTCTTCAATTCACTGGGGCTAATCCCATAATATTTTTTGAAAATTTTACTAAAATGCTCGGGCGATTCATAACCCACACGTTCCGCAATTTCGTATCTGCGAAGATCGGTATTCAAAATCATCTCCCGACTTTCTTCCATCCGGAGCTTAATTACATATTCCCACAGGTTATAACCTGTATTTTTCTTAAATAGGTAGCTCAAATAATTGGGGCTAACATGATTCTTCTTAGCCACATCGTGAATAGTAAGTCCTTTTTGCGCATAGTTCTCGTCAATATATTCTTTTGCTTTTTGTACGATCAGATTGCTATGCGTATGAAGTTCTTCTACAGAAGGATCACTCGTGTAACTGTTCCAGTTGAAATCCCCATAATAGAACACGTAATGGTCACTATGCTCATTATTCCAGAGAATTGCATTAGAGGCCTGACGGTTCAACACGGCCATAAACGAAAGCCCCTTTAAAATCTGGCTAATGCCAATGACCACATTCAGATGTAAATATTTATGGATATTAAAATGTAGACTACGACCAAGTATATCTAGCCTGTTGATTTGGCCGGCAGAAGAATCCTCATAGCTTTTTTCATCCCATTGAATAATGATCGTAATTTCTCCATCCGGCGCATAAAAGGCTATCGAGTTCCATTCCTGATCCATTAATTCTTTGGCAATGTTCAGCGCAGCATAACAAAGAAGCCGTCTGTCCCGAATAGTATACTGCTTCTCCTGGTTTACTCCAGTCAGTGGTACCTTAAGTTTTAAGACGGAAAAATACGGCCCTTGTAGCTTCAGGTTATCCAGCTTCAGCAGGTTATCTCCTTCAGCTAGTACAACTCCAGGGTCAATGAGCAATTCGTTCAAGAGCTTGCTATATTCCGGCAGCGGCTCTTCCAGTCGAAAGCTTTCGTTAATTCCAGACATGAAGACATCTAGTTCTGGTGAGGGCTTCCCCATCTTAAGGAGTACATTTCGGACCGAATCCAAAAACTGCTCACTATTCAAAGGCTTGATTAAATAATCCTTTGCCCCGAGCCTAACAGCCATTTGAGCATATTGAAACGTCTCATGAGCAGAAATCACGATGGTCTGTACCCATGGTTTGGCTAGTTTGGCATGCTGCATCAAATCAATTCCACTCATCGCACCCATCTGTATGTCCGTAACGAGCAGATCAATTTCCTCCATACGTATACAGTCTAGTGCTTCAAATCCGCTATTAGCTGTATAGATATTAGAAATATCCAGCCCGGATGAAGCTAATAAATTGCTCAATCCTTTACAAATCAATGGTTCGTCATCCACAACCAATATATTGAACATATCTGCATGCTCCCCTTCCTTAGTCCTGATTCTCCGATTTCGGAAGCTTAACTGTTACTAGCGTTCCGCCTTCTGTACGAGGGGTATAGCTGATGCCATAATCAGAGCCAAAATGTAAATGAATACGCTGGTTAATATTGCGGATACCATAACCGCTAGTGGGATTGGGGCTTTCATCATTCAATACAGCTTCTATGGCTTCATAGTCAACAGACTTATAGCCGTTATCTTCAATAGAGATCCTAACGGTTTCATCCTCACACACTGCTGTGATGGTGATCTCACCATCCTCGCCCATATTTTTAACCCCATGAATAATAGCATTTTCTATTAATGGCTGCAGCGTGATTTTTGGAATTAGGTTGCTTTTCGTATCCGGGTGAATATTCATCACAACTTGAAATACATAATCATAACGGTGCTGCTGTAGCTTGATATAGGCCGTTGCATGCTCCAGCTCTTCTTCAAGGCTGATCAGCTCCCTTCCCCGACTAAGACTGATCTTCATTAATTTGGACAATTCCTTGATCATCTCGGCGGATTCGACATTTCCTTCTAAAGAGCTTTTCCAATAAATGCTCTCTAGGGTGTTGTAAAGCAAATGAGGGTTGATTTGTTGATATAGAAGTTGAAGCTGGGATTCCTTCTGTTTAAGCTCCATCTGATATTTGTATGTGATTAATCCGTTCAGCCTTCGGGCCATATCATAAGTAGAAGCAATCAGCACACTGACCTCATCGTTACTCCCCCTCCGTGGTGTCTCTGGAACTCGATTACCCGGCTCGTATTTTCGCACGAAAAAAGCCAGCTTTTGCAAAGGAGTCATTAATGAACGCCAGAAGTACGTAATCATAATTAGTCCAAATACTGCATAAGCCACGGTGATATATTGAATAACACTTTTCATTTCGTTCTGTTGCTGCAGTAGCGCCTTCACTGGAACTTTGTAGACCAGTTTTTGTCCAAGCGCATGGTTATTGTTAACCACATAGATAAAATCGGAGGTAATCACATCCACTGTACCTTCCAGATCCTCGGCAACAACCGTCTCCGGCAGCTCAATCACTTCTCCAGTATTATTCGTAGTGGAGGCGAGAACACGATTGTTTAAATCTGTTAAATAAATTTCGCCGTCAGGCAAAGAGATGGATTTGAGAGATTCTCCAATTTTAGAGTCCATTTTGGTGATGACCAAAACCCCTATAGTCTCCGCTTTTCTGGAAATGTTGTTTACAGCTCTCATGTAAGTAAGTGTCTTTAAATTCTCCGCTTGAGCGCTTAGCCTCTCCGTGAACTTCAGCGAGCCGCGTCCTTTCTTCTGAACAACCTCCTCAAACCAGTAAGGCTCTTCGGCTTTAGAAAAGAAATAAACTCCCGCCTTCTTAACCTGTGGAAAATTGGGAGCAAAAAAGTAATAATCATTCGGATCGTATATATAAAGGGAGTAATAGATGCCATCACCACGTTCAGCCCCCTGAGAGTAACTGACCAACAGCTTCTCTATTGTCTCATATCGTTTGACCCGCTCCAGTATGGTATCCGAGCCAGTCATATTCATTTGCTGAATCAGAGGATTTTGAATCACGGTGGTAGTGATTTTATTAACTGTATCGATATCCCGATTAATGATCGTAAAGTTCTGCTTGTTCAATTCCACATATGCATTCGTAACATGGCGCTTCAGTATTTGCTCTGCCTTCAAATTCCCATATATGTTCAAAAAGAAGATCGGAGAAATCATAATCAGAAATAGCAGGATGAGCTGCTGCTTGACGTTCAGCTTTCGAATCAATCTAATCAGCCTAGACAACACTATAGTCACACCTCCGGGTTAAATAACTATATCAAAGGGATAAACGCTTACATATGTTCATTTTAAAGTTTTTTATGGTCATTTGTATGTAGTTTTTTTCTGTTGTGCGGATTTAAATGAGAGGGAATCATGGTGTCATTACGAGGAAACTTTGGACTTACGGCCGCTGTTGTCTCCAGATTTTCTGATTTATACCGCCAATGGCTGATAAAATCCGGAGACAAAGGCGGACGCTTTCGCTCCTCCAGTTCCAAAATTCCTCTCCATGACCTTCTTCCCTCTCAAAAAACCGAAAACAGAAAAAAGGGAGGGCGGGCAGGGACCACTGCGTGGGGCTTTGGGGGACACTTATAACTGGTCATTTCTAGGAAGGATTATGAGGGTAGGTGATATGTACGTCACTACGTGGAGCTTTTAGGCTTACGATCGCTGTTATCCTCAGATTTCCTGATTTTATACCGCTTGGCGGTAGAAATCTGAGGATAAAGGCGACCACTTCGTTTCTCCAGCTCCAAACCTCCACTCCGCAACTCCATCACCGGAATTCTTAAAAAACAAAAATAGAAAAATAGGGCGGGAGAGTGAAGGCCACTGCGTGGGGCTATGAGAGGTATTATTCGCCTCTGTTTTACACTGTTGTGGGCTTCACATTTGTTGAGCCTTTGGATGAGCGATTGGATTACCCAATGAGCGACATTACTACTTGGTGTGCGCAGTTGTACTTGATAGCTGAATACACAGCGTGAGCACAGGAATTTAAAGCAAAAAAAGACCGACCCCACAGTAGCATCAGCTACTTTGGAGTCGGTCCCCTTTTTATTTAACTCAACAACTCATACAATCCTTTTACAACCATATCGGCTTCCTTCAGCACTTCCGGCTTACCTATGCCTACTACCTTCATACCTGCAGCCTTACCTGCTTGAACGCCCGCTTCCGCATCCTCAAACACGACACATTCGTCCGGCTGTAAGCCTAGCTCCTGACCAGCGATCAAGAATACCTCCGGGTCCGGCTTGGCAAGTGACACTTTGTTACCGTCAACTACGGCATCGAACAGATCCGTAATGTTCAGCTTATTCAAAATAAACTCTGCATTCTTACTAGCTGAACCTAACGCAATTCCAATCCCGCGCGTTCTCAGTCCAGTTAAGTATTCTTTGACCCCAGGAAGCAGTTCCGACTCCTCAAGCTTAGAGATGTACTCTACATATAGGCGATTCTTCTTCTCCGCCATCGCAAGCTTCTCCGCTTCTTCAAATTGTAGGCCACCAACTTCCAGAAGAATATCGAGCGATCTCATCCGGCTCACGCCCTTAAGACGTTCGTTATCCTCCTCTGTAAATGTAAAGCCTAGCTCGTCAGCAAGACTCGCCCAAGCCAAATAATGATATTTGGCCGTATCTACAATAACGCCGTCCAGATCGAAAATGGCGCCTTTCATATTTTGCAACATGGATTTACTTCCTCTCCGTTGTTAGTTAATGACTATACTGTTGTTTCGGCCAAGGTTAGACGCAAGCTCTCACCTGCACCACAGGACTTTCCTTCTCCCCCTTGTACCGAGAACACCAGAGTCCCGCTGTAGTCGGCTGCTGTGGTAACTGTAACTTCATCCTTGCTGATCCGCAACTTAAAGGTATTCCCCCGAAGCGTAACCGGAAGCTCAACAGACTGCCAATGTTTAGGCAGTGAAGGTTTGATATGGACAGTTCCCCCATCATAATCCAACCCTGCAAAACCAAGCACCGCAGCCATCCAAGCACCACCGTTAGCGGCTGGGTGGGTACCACCGATATAAAGATCGCCTACGTACTGCTTAGATTCTCCCGTGAGATCAACAGTAGCCGTGCGCATAAAATATGGATATCCCCAATCCGGCGAACCAATATCGGCAGCTACCAAAGCGTAGATACAAGGACTAAGACTTGACCCATGCTCGGTGCGCGGTTCGTAGAATTCCCAGTTCGCTTGTTTCACTTCCTTGGTGAAGGAATGTTTGAATAGATTTAACATCAAAACGACATCCGCTTGCTTCAGTATTGTTGTGGTTGTGGCTAATCCATTACCGCCACCCAAATACTCATTTTTGTTAAGTACACGGGATTTCAAATCTGGCAGCCTAACATCTTCTAAGGTGAAGTAACGGTCGAATTGTTCGATGACAAGACTGGCAGGGTCTGGCTGCGGAACATAGAAGCTATCCAGCATAGCTTTGAACTCTGTCAGAAACGGACCTTCACTAAACTCTGTAGACAGTTGGTTGTACACTTCCGGATACTTATCTTGCAGCAATTCTGCTGTGCGCAAGGCAATCTCCAGTGTCTCCTTAACCAGAGCATTCGTAAAAGCATTATTGTTTACACGCTCATGATATTCGTCTGGACCTGTTACATCTAGAATCTCGAAGCGTTCTTTTACTGAATTATAGTAAGCATAAGAGTAGAAGAACCGGGCACATTCCCAGATCACTTCCGCCCCTCCGCTAGTCAGCAGACTCTCGTCACCTGTAAATTGAACGTATTTCCAGATCCCATGTACAACATCCCCACTGATATGAACCTGCTTATCACGGAAATAAGTCCGCATTGGTCGACCGGTAAATACATCATTCACATTAAACAGTGTACAAGCATCGTCTCCTGTATCCTGACTTTCCCAAGCATAGAATGCTCCCAAAAAACCATATTCCGCGGCCTTCCGGCGAGCTCCGTCCAAGGTATGAATCCGGTACATCATCAGGTTGCGAGCAACCGTTGGATCAGTATGCAGGAAGAAAGGCAGCATAAACATCTCCGTATCCCAGAATACGGCCCCTTTATAGACCTGACCCGATAAACCTCGAGCCGGGATAGAAACCTTTTCCGAAACTGTAGGTGCAATAATTAACAGCTGATAAATACTGTATCTTAGAGCAAACTGGGCATCCTCATCGCCTTCGATAATGACATCGCTAAGTGACCATCTTTCTTCCCATTGCTGGCGATGTGCCTGTAATAACTCGTCATAACCGAGCGTTTCAGCAGCTAGAACAGACTTTACTGCTTCTGACTCCGGTACACTAACATCAAGTCCAGTATATACCGCAACGTACTTAAACCATTCATAGGTCTCACCCGCGCGCGCTTCAAAAGAAATCCGGCGAATACTAGCGCCCTCATCCAGTTGCTGATCTCCGAAATTAAATACGGTTCTCTCCGCCACAACTACCGGAATGTTCAATTCTCCACTAGTGGAGGAAGAGACTAGTACCTCACCCTGTGACTGTACTTTTTGACCATAGAGGTGAGGACCATTGATATCCCATACATCTACGTCAATCCCAGTCTCAATCACAATTTGGCAGTCCTGTGTACTATGGATAGAGTATTTACTAACGAGCAGGTGAAGTTTGTCCTGGCTTACGAAACGATCTGCTGTAAATGTCAACATCCCACCATCAGATAGACTATAGCCAGTGCTCCGATGATGAATGGCACTACGAATATTCAGCTCCTGAACATGAGAGCTCGGTTCACGCTCTAGCACACTTAAAGATTGACCGTTGCAGACAATCTTGGTCCATAATCCATTAGGAGCATTGACAGGTTCTCTCCACTTCTCTCCCGCTTTGTCATATAGACCAGCTAAAGTTACGGCAACTAACTCAGTTTTACCGAATTCCTCTAGTGTCCCGCGATATCCCATATAGCCATTGCCTAACATATATTTGTTCCCGTTCGTCGTCACAAGTTGCTTGTCAAAACAGCTATCCCTAACCGCCCAGCTCATCGAGCCAACATCCCTTCACCTAGCGGAAGCGTCGTCCCGGATGCGTCCACCGTAATTGACTGCCCATACACTGTAATATCAGTGCTACCCCCATTAATTGCGGTGAGCGTTACTGAAGTCTTGTTGACCAAAATACGTAGTAATACCCCTTCATACATCACTTGGAAGCTATACTCGTTCCAGCGCTCCGGCAATGAAGGCTGGAAGGACAAACGATCCCCATCTGAACGCATACCTCCAAAGCCATACACAATATTCATCCAAGCGGCTGCAATCGAAGTCGTGTGCAATCCTTCGCGTGTGTTACGGTTGTAATTGTCTAAATCCAGTCTTGTCGCAAATTCAAAGAACGAATAGGCTTCTTCTGGCTTACCGATTTCGCTTGCCAGTATGGAATGGATCGAAGGTGAAAGTGAAGACTCATGAATACATCTAGACTCGTAATATTCATAGTTAGCAAGCTTCGCTTCTTTAGAGAATTGTCCATTATATAAGAACATAAACATGAGAACATCCGGTTGCTTAATCATGTCATAACGGTACAATCGATCATACGACCAGTTCGAGTAGAGCGGAAACTCTGTTACAGGAATGGAATGAATATCAATATGTGGCATATCGAAGAATCCATCATGCTCCTCAAATACTCCTGTGACTTCATCAACCGGAATCTTCATATTGTCTGCTTTATTTTTCCAATCGGTAAGCTCTTCGTCACGGAGTCCCGTCTTTTCCGCAACCATTGCAAAAGCCTCTGGTGCCTGTTCTTTCATTTCACTCAGGGTGTCTAAGGTGTATTCAAATGATTTTTGGGCCATCAAATTAATATAGCAGTTATTATTCACCATCAATTGGAACTCATCAGGACCCATTACGCCAAAATATCCATATTTCCCACTCTGTTGACCCCATTGACCGCGTGTAGCATAGAATCTACTGATCTGGATCAGCATTTCAGCGCCTTTACTGTGCAGGAATTCTTTATCCCCAGTATTTTTGACATAATGCCAGATACCATAGGAAATAGCAGTCCCTACATGAAGCTGAAGATTCGAATGCTGCCAGAGATCACAGCTTTCTGTTCCGTCTATTGTAGCAATAGGGTAGCAAGCGCCATCGCAATCAACATCTTTAGCACGTTGCATAGCCTGAGGTAATGTCTTATATCTAAAGTCCAGTAAACTCCGTGCAGCCTTAGGATTATTAAACATATAGAATGGTAAGCAATACGACTCTGTATCCCAGAACGCCAAACCACGATACACTTCTCCAGTCAATCCTTTAGCGCCGATGTTGAACCCTGGATGATCACCATGATAAGTCTGATAAAGCTGGAAAATGCAAAAACGAATGCCCTGCTGATTCTCAGGATCGCCCTCAATCCGAATATCACTTGTCTCCCAGATACCATTCCAATATGCCGTCTGATCCGCGAATATTTGAGTATCGCTCAGTTGGCTTGCACTTTCAGCAAGAGCTAGCCCTTTGCTCCACAGCTCTTCAGCTGTATGGGCAGATTCACTATCCGAATAGTTGATAACCAGCTTTGTAAAATGGGTCGCTTCTCCCTGAGCAAGATCCATAGTAAAGCTTTGTCCAATAAATTTCTCATGTTCAACTCGCGTAAGCTGAAGCGGCTGTGAAGATTGTAAAGAAAAGCTAGAGAATAGCTTGTTAGCTGTATTCACTGTTCTCGCCATAATAGCTGTGGTAGATCCTTGTTCTCCACTGCGGAGACTACTCCACATACATTCGCCGCGTTCCTCATGAATAATGCTGAAATCAAGACCTGCACAAATGTCCACGCTGCCCGAGAAATTAAGGGGCTCAAATTCCACCCGCTGTAGTCCCAGATGAGACATCGTCATACTTACCAAGCGTGTAAAGACAACTTTTAAGATTTTTCCATCATCTAGGTGCCAGATTAGCTCCCGCCGATAGGTCCCACTACGAAGATCCAGTTTGCGCACATAATCCGATATTTTACTTTTTGCCAGATCAAGCTGTTCACCATTCACAGTGATCCGCGTATACAGCCAGTCCACCGCATTTACCATATATCTCAGCGAGCGAATAATCCCCTTATAATGATTGCCAATGTCCAATTGTTCATTTAGCCCGTTGAAATAACTGCCTTGCAGGGAATCCCCAGAGTAACCTTCCTCAGCATACCCCCGCACACCCATATACTCATTTCCCAGTGAAAAAATAGATTCCGAGGTCCGATTTCGTTCTGGATCAAAGCCCTCTTCAATAATTGCCCAAGGATCTACCTTAAGATATTTGTCCGCCACTTTAGCCATGTATGATTTCCCCTTCTCCTGGTTTTTGCTCCATTCTCAGGATATCGTTCCATACCCGTTGCGCCAATGTCTGACCTTAATGAAGATGTGTGCGTTTATACGGAGTTGAAATCGAACGAATTTCTATATAATGAATTTTTACAGTATAATATGTAGAATCTAATAAGAACAAAAAAAACAGCGACAGACCCATTATTTGAGAATAATGGATTGCCACTGCTGATATATAAAGAACATATACTTCTTACTCCTTTTTAGTTAAAAATCATATTACATCTTGCACTTTTGAAGTGAAAATAATCACAATGTTGAAAATTCGACACTTTTAAATGGTTTTTCTTAACCAAATCGAAGAATTTAGAGGTATAATTAATTTAAAATTTACTGAAAAACTGAGGGAATAAAGGGGATGTCGATTATGCTAAAAGAACATTACAATGTCATCGAAGCCCACGGAAATACAAACTGTTTCTCCGAACAGAATTTCAACAGACTTCTTGTTACTATGAAAGAGCGCGTTGTTCCAGAGGGTTCACATCTTTTCTGGGAAGGCGACTACTCGGATAAATTGTTTTATATCAAACGTGGACGTGTGAAATTAACTAAATCAACGGATGAAGGTAAAGAACTTATTCTTTATATGTACCAAGCCGGCGATATGGTAGGTCAAGCGGACCCATTCTTCAGCACCAAGCACAGCTTTACTGCAGAAGTGATTGAAGAAAGTGAAGTTGGCGTTATCGAGCAAAAGGATTTAGAAATTCTCATTTGCCAACATTGTGATTTTGCCATCGACTTTATGAAATGGATGGGCATTCATCACCGTCTAACTCAAACAAAATTCCGTGATCTTATGATGTACGGCAAACCAGGCGCACTTTGCTCCACTCTCATTCGACTCGGCAACACCTATGGTGAGAAGAGCAGCGATGGTGAGAATATCCTCATCAACAAAAAAATTACGCATACAGATTTGTCCAACATGATCGGCGCTACTCGTGAGAGTGTGAACCGGATGTTGAGCGACTTGCGTAAAAAAGACGCGGTTGAGTACGAGAACGGTATGATTGTCATCAAGGATCTTGGCATGCTGCAGGAAATTTGCCACTGCGAAATGTGTCCAAACGAGATCTGCCGCATCTAATTTCCGTTTATAATATACCCTCTATTCTCCTCAATGAAACATATATGACCCAATTATTCTGCACAATATAAAATAGAGTGGTCAAAGGCGCCTAAACATAGGCGTCTTTTTTTATACCACAAGACAAGCAAAAACGCCTTCGGCGTCCCTAATGGACGGTAAGCGTTTATGCGAGAAATATAAGGATAATTTATAGCGTGAAACTTATACTTTCTTATATTTAGAAAAAGAGCTGAACCCGAAATTGGGTCAGCCCTATAACTATATATACTCTTAACGCTTGGTCTGAGTACCCCGCACGGGAGAGATCATCCAGTAGGCCATACCGACGAATACGCCACCGCCAATTATATTTCCTAAGGTAACAGGAATCATATTGTGGATCCATCCGGCAATTGTAACGGTGTCAGGGTGATTCGGGAGCAACACAGCAACACTCAGCAGCGTCATATTAGCCACACTGTGCTCATATCCACTCGCAATAAAGGCAAATAAACACCACCAGATTAAAACCAGCTTGGCAGTTTCACTTTTGGCGCGTGAGGCCATCCATAGCGCTAGACAGACCAGCCAGTTACATAGAATCCCACGGAAAAATAGCTCTGAAAACGGAAGGCTCATTTTCTTGGCTGCAGCCGCAAAGATCAGATGCTCTGGGGGAGCCGCACTGAATAGCCCAGTTCCTCGAATCAAAAGTGCTAAAATCACTGCCCCTATCACATTCCCTACAAACACAAGCACCCAGTTCTTGACAGTATCCCAGATACTTGTTCTACCAGCAAGTGTACTAACCGTAAAGAACATATTATTTCCGGTAAACAGCTCTGAGCCTGCAAACACAACAAGAGTCAAGGCAATACCGAAGGATGCACCCATAATGAGGGGTTGGAAAGGCGCTTTGGCAGCCGCTAGAGGCGCTCCCAGCGAGAAAATAAGGATAATCCCAATGCCTACATATGCCCCTGCCAAAAGGGCTGTTAGAAAATATCTTGGTAAATTTTCATTCATTTGGTCTCGCTTGCTGACTGCCGCCTCGACAATGTTCTCCACACTTTGAGTAAACATAATACTCCACCCCACCGTTTTCTATTTCATCCTTTACTACAAGCTTCGGTGTCTACAAGCTCACTGTCACAATGTCTCCGACAAGGGAGACTGGATAAGTCATAACGATACCTTGATCCGGTGCCTGAACTTCACCCGTGCGAAGATCTATTTTCCAATCATACAGTGGATCATAAAGAAAGTGACCCGAAACGATCCCTTCAGCAAGCGGCCCCCCTTTTGGATGAGGGCTCCTATTCTGAAGCGCATAGATCGCTCCGTCAGAGGTACGAAATACAGCCAGCTCCACATTTCCAGCCACAATTACCCGGCCAATCTGTAACAGGAAATCCTGTACAGTTCCTATCGTATATATCTGCGTTGCCATTTTCATTGTTCTGCTCCCTTCTGTGTGCGTAATCTATCCGCTAGACTCTTGTTTCTTCAAAAAGCGCAGTACGAGTGCTGCTGTCATTGAGCATTTTTTTCCAAGGATCCGTAACCTGAGTCAGAGCAAAGTCAATCCGTGCGGCCAGCTCTTTGCGATTATCTTCATTATTCAAAATAACCATTTGAATCTGCTCAAGTCCCATACGCTCAACCCACTCGGATGTTCGCTCCAAATAATTGCCGGTCTCACGGTAATATTGCATCACTGCGGAGCACACTTCGATCAACTCTTCATCGGTCTTAATTTTGCAGAAGGAGTCTGCGATCCGTGGCTTGATCCCACCGTTACCACCGATAAACACTTCCCAACCACCATCATTTCCAACGATGCCAATATCCTTCGTGCAGGATTCCGCACAGTTACGTGGACAGCCGTTGACAGCTATTTTAAACTTGGCAGGAAAATCAAGACGTTCATACTTACGTTCTATGAGCGCGCCCATTCCCAGCGAATCTTGTGTGCCAAAGCGGCAGAACTGGGAGCCCACACAAGTCTTAACCGTACGCAGGGATTTGGCATAACCGTAGCCTGAAGGCATATCCAGCTCTTCCCATACCTTAGGCAAATCTTCCTTCTTCACACCGATTAGATCCAGGCGTTGCCCTCCAGTTACCTTCACTACTTTCACGTCATATTTAAGGGAGACGTCGGCGATTTTCTTCAAATCCTCCGGCGTAGTTACCCCACCATACATGCGTGGTATCACGGTGTAGGTTCCATCTTTTTGAATATTGGCACCCATTCTTTCATTTACAAATCGGGATTCTTTCTCATCTTGATGGGTATCAGGGTTCATCATCCCTAGATAATAGTTAATCGCCGGACGACACTTGGAGCAGCCTTCCTCTTGTTTCCAACCGAGTACATTCATGACCTCTTTTGTTGTTTTAAGACCTTTAGCTGTAATTTCAGCAACAATTTCATCACGGCTAAGCGTTGTGCACCCACAAATACCTTGCTTAGCAGCTTGCTGGAAACTGTCACCTAAGACAAATTGCAGGATTTGTTCTACTACGGGTTTACAACCACCACAAGAGCGAGTAGCGCCAGTGCATGCTTTGATCTCATCCACAGTAGTAAAACCATGTTCAGTGACAGCATCTACGATCGCTTTTTTAGTTACACCATTACAGCCGCAGACAATTTCTTCGTCCGCCATAGCTTCTACGGATGTGCTCTTCTTAGCTCCGCCACCGCAGCAGCCTGTTCCCATAACCTCCGTATAAATCTCATCGGTCATTACCGCGCCTTGTTTTACTAGCTTTTGCAGATTCGCGGACTCCGTTACATCACCGAACAAAACCGCACCGACAATCACATTATTTTTGAGCAAAATTTTCTTATAAGTTCTCTTCCATTCATCTTTGCTTGAAATCACAGTGTGTTCAGGACAATCCAAAAACTCACCTGCAGAAAATACATCCACCCCAGAAATTTTAAGCTTCGTGGAAACAATCGAACCTTCATAAGGCTTGGTATCGCTACCACATAAATGTTTAGCTAGAACCATGCCTTGTTCAAATAGTGGAGCCACCAGTCCGTAACACATACCGCGATGCTCAGCACATTCGCCGATGGAATATACATTCTGCATGGAAGTTTGCAAATAATCATCCACCACGATCCCACGATTTACGGAGATTCCGCTATCTTTTGCCAATGTCACGTTCGGTTTGATTCCAACAGCCATTACCACAAAATCTGCAGCAAGCGTACTGCCATCACTAAAACACAATCCACTTACTCTCTGTTCCCCGCTCAATTCTACCGTTTGTTTGCCCATAGCAAATTTCACGCCTTGACGCTCCAGCTCAGCTTGCAGCATAGAGGAGGCATTCCGATCAAGCTGACGCTCCATCAGATCTTCCATCAAATGAACTACGGTAACATCCATGCCAAGGTTCACAAGACCTTTTGCCGCTTCCAACCCAAGCAAACCCCCGCCGATGACAGCTGCTTTGTTGTATTGTTTGGCCGCTGCCAGCATCGCATCACAGTCTGAAATATCCCGGAATCCTACAACGCCCTCTTTATCACTGCCAGGTACAGGTAAAATAAACGAATTCGAGCCTGTCGCAATAATTACCTTGTCGTAGGGGACTAGCATCCCACTATCCGTAACAACTTGCTTCGAGCCTTCATCAATTCGTGTCACCATTGTTCCCGTGTGTAGAGTTATATTATTGTCTTCATACCAATTCCAGTCGTTTAGGATGATATCATTAAGGGTCTTACTTCCTTCAAGAACATAAGACAACATGATCCGATTGTAATTGGGATGAGGTTCACTTCCAAAAACCGTGATGTCATAAGCTCCACCCAGCTTCAATATCTGCTCAATCGTACCTATGCCTGCCATACCGTTGCCGACTAATACTAGTTTTTCTCTTATCGTTGTCATGGTTAGGTGCCTCCTCAAGCTTATGAATACCTGATCAATTTCTCTTCTACATATTGGAATTATACGGTTCAAATTCAAGTCGTCATTGTGATTGCAGTCACTTCAATTGTGAATATTTTCACACTTTAGTGTACTGATAATTGTTAGATATCTTTTCCACATAAAAAGCCAGATTAACGATTCTGAACAACCGTTGATCTGGCTTAATGTACGTTTTTTTAGCGTAAAGTCAATAAAATCTCCAATTCATCTTGAGCCCTGAGCTTCATATCCATTCCATCATCGAGCAGTTGTTTTCCGTTCACCTTCAGCTTCCATTCTTCATTACTAAGAGGAGTATAATCGTCGACGGAAAGCACCTTTTTATTGTCATCGGCCAACTGTACGCTACTACAGCTTTTGAGCAAATCTCTTACAGTTAAATCCTCTTCAAATAACATAATATACGTATGATGCAAGTCTACTTCAACACTTCCACCGTTCAAGGTCAGCCTTACAGTTTGAAGTGGTGCTTGATGGTCCTTCGACTTCGCGGTGAAGACTAGCTGTGAATCATACCCTACAGTATTATTCCAATCCGCATTCCCAATGATTTGACCGCCCATCTGAAGCTCCCAAACCATTCCCGCCTCTAGCGAAAAATCCTTTACCGAAACAATGCTTGAGTTATCCTCAGCAAATGTGGCAACATTACTACCTTTCAGTAGCTCCATGATCGATATTCCATTTCTATAACTCCCACTAAGTAACCTATCTGATGGTTTAGTAAGCAGTTCATTATCACCAACCCTTATCGATATTGTCGGTCCCTCTGATCCTGCCACACCATTATTAGCATTACTATTGCCGTCATTGTTAGTAGAGCATCCACCTATTATGAATATAATGACTAATCCTAGCATCAATTTCCACAAAGATCGCATGGGCATCCTGGCACCGCCTTGTCCCGCCTAATGACCATATAGCGTCTCAGGCTTGTAAAGTTATGTATTCTGTCTTTTTAAGGATAACTTAAACAAGCCATGTTCTCAAATAAGTAATAACAAGCTTACTTCTAAAATTGACAAAAACTTTTTAAAAAGCTAACCTCTATCCCCCTCTTTCTGCTCATCCGGCGCCATTTCACATATTCTGGGGGATTTATCCCCTTCTTTCTGCTCATTCGGCGTCATTTCGCATATTCTGGGGGATTTATCCCCCTCTTTCTGCTCATCCGGCTTCATTTCGCATATTCTGGGGGATTTATCCCCTTCTTTTTGCTCATTCGGCCCTATCTCGTAGTCCGCTTTTAAGCAATCCTTCCGCCTGCCTGCCTGCCTGCCTGCCTGCCTGCCATCCATCTATCCATCAATCGATCTTACCCATATTTTTTACGATCATTTCTTCTATCTTTTTCAACGGAGTTATCCGCATTTCTTTACATTCTATAATTCCCTATAAAAAAAGCCCCCTAAGGGACTCTTTAGCACACTATTCATCTTCACTGAAACCTAGGGAACAATATATTATTCTCCAAATGTACGTGTTCAAAAGTCATACTCTCCAGCTCTTCCAGCCGGGCATATGTCAATCGATAGGTCGTGCAAGCATGCGCCGGTGGAGTGAAATCATCTGTAATACTACGTATTTTCCTCAAAATATCGCCCGCACCATCATGCTCACTCTCCAGCTCAGACAATGACTCACGAAGCGATGTCAGGCCTTCTTCACTAGGATTAGCAGCGTATGTCAACAGCTTAGGAAACTCATCTTCTTCTTCTTTAGCCGTATGCTCAAGTAAATCTTCCTTAAGTATGTTGAACAAGTTATATAACTCCACCAAATGGGGAGAATCTCCGCCATGCACTCGATATACCTTAGTTACATTTTGGCTAATGAGGGGTAGCTCTTCACGAAGATAACGGTGGTGTTTGTTAATAATATGGTCAATTAACTCTTCTGAAGGTGCAGTATTCCAAGCGATTTCCTCTTGGGGTACTGGATACTCTTCGAACAGCTTGTTTAGATAGCCGATGATTATCTCGTGATCCAGACCACGCTCAGCAGCTGCTTCAGCAAGAGGTTTAGCTCCACCGCAACAGAAATCAATCCGTTTTGCTTTGAAATAATCTGCCGCTTTAGGGAACTGTAATACAATATCCCTCACTAGTGCATCTGGGGTAAAACCAGCTTGTACCGATTGTGCTTGCTTCGAATCCGAAATACTATCATTAAGTTGTTTAGTTTCCATTATAGCTCCTCCTTGGGTTATGGGATTAGGTTCTGAATAAATCTTATCCACTTCTTCACCTTAACCCTGAAAGGAACTTTGACTTGTGATTGTACGCACGGAAATTGTATCTTATTTTTGAACGAAATTGGAGATTGTTGTACATGCAACGTAAACGCAAAAAAGCACCTTTGCCTACAAAGGTGCTTTTTTAACTCATTTTATTGCACATAAGCCTGCATATACGTCCGCTGTCCCTTTGAATCCTTCAAATAAGGTCCCAATCCGGCAAAACGGGAGTGATCCATATAAACACCCGTCATCCATCTGCCTTCCGTCAAGCCACCATTCCATTTAAGGACAAGATCAGGTGCGGAAATCCATTCCTGAAAGACTCGTATATTCTGATCTTTATATTCTTTACATGGCTTAGACCGCTCAATAAGGTGGAACTCATTAAGATAAGTTGGAACGAAATAAGAGGATATCGTATGCAAATCATCATCGTCAAAAAAAGGCTCGTCGCCTAAAAAGGGTTTGAATAATACGGTATTCTCGTACATGGACCAAATTAAGGCTTGAAGCACCATACTCTGGCGAATGCCGTTATGAAACTTATATTGTCGTCCATGATTCGCCGCATTTACATCCTGTGGAGGTTCCGTGGACTCCAGACAGTGCCGTTCACAACCAATACACTTCCAGCCGGTCGGACTTTGAATCCATTTTTGAAAAATAGTCCCACTATCATTGTTTCCTTTGTAGAGTGAAGAGATAATGCTGTAAGGCACGCCAATCCACGCATCCCATAAGGAATCAGGAAGATGGCTATGCAGCATGAACAACGTCTTGTCATAGATGAGCTGTACTTTGATAGAAGCATTCTCTAGCTCAGCAACATCCTTTTTTCCATACGTTATTTCCCGGGAAAACAGGGTCGTCTTCGTCTTCATCTCCCTCGCCTCCTAATAGCTTTGATGCCTGTACTCCAGCTGAGTAGATTTGAGCAAAAACCAATACGCGAGCGTTTCCATTCAAGGATCATACAATGTTTTTCTATTATATTACAATTATTTTTAAACTGTGCAAGTTTTTTTCAAGCATAAAGGATTGGAACAAAACTGTCACTGTCTAATATTTAGAAATTGAAAAGCCCCTTTTCCACCATTCCGGAAAAAGGGCCACAACATTACTGTGAATTTTAGTCTACCCAGCTCTCAGCCCAAGACTGAATCTGCTGCATAACAGGCTGCAACGCACGGCCTTTGTCTGTTAATTCGTACTCAATACGTACGGGTGTTTCTGGGTATACATGCCTAACCAGGATACCCTCACCTTCCAAATCCTTCATCCGCTCGGACAGCATCTTATCGCTCATTGAAGGAATGAGGCCGGAGATATCTTTAAAACGCTTCGGTCCACTCATCAATGTCTGAATAATAAGTCCATTCCAACGTTTGCCTAAGAAAGAGAAGGCTGTCTCAAATCTGGGACACATCGCAAATTGATGTTCTTCCATTGTTCTCACCTCTCACTAGCGAAACTTACTATTAGTTAGTATATATAATATTAACACATTTTAACCATGATGAACATCGTTTACCTAAAAAAGTTCATCTGACTCTATTATTATATCCCCAATGTCAATCCCCCACAGGTCCTTTAGATCCCCTTTGAGCAATCGCTTCAGTTACGATTTGTGCCAAGTCATCATTTCCAAAAAGCGAAAGTACACCCAGAACGGTGTCATCAGAAATGTCCCCCGCTTCCTCCGCGGAAACCGTGAGGGCAAGTGCCTGACGCAAGGCTTCATTCCCTTCCTGCTGCGGATAAGCCTGCAAGTATAGAGCATGTGGATCGAGTCCATTATTTACACACCACTGAGCGAATACAAGAATCATCATCTCTTCTTCGCGTTTATAGCTTTCGATGATCTGTTCCTCCACTAATTTACGGTTATCCTCCATATATTCTTCTCCTTTCTCAGAGACCTCATTCAGCAAGCTGTGCCGCCAGCATATGACTAGGCAGTACCGCTGAAGCAGCAATGCTGCATAGCTCCGGTGTATTTATGTTGCTAAGAAAATTATTCACCACTCCACTAAAACCTCTTCTATCGAGTACAGTATCCCAGCTTCCAAAGCCTTGAATATGCGGTAAGGTATCTTTTTCAAAAAGAATGGCTTTTTCTAGATCCACTACTTCCACCGATCTGCCATTTCCGTGCAGCTCAAGCTTCTCCAAATCCACACCAGCTTCACGAACCATACTGTACATCCCAACTGCACTATCTTTCCAGCCTAGCATTCCAGATGCCTGCAGCAGACGACCTTCTCCACTAGAGTGAAGATGACTACGAAGCAGTTCATACTGATCTCCACACAACCACAACAGCAAATCAAGCATATGGATCAGATCATCATGCACGGTTTCGCGGCTGGTGCTTGTCTGTAGCTTCGTTCGATGTTTAATCGCACTGCAATGGCTAATTCCGCCGACTTCTTCAAGCCATTGCTTGGCGGTGACATACATTGGGGCAAAACGGCGATTAAAGCCCACTCCTAGCAAAAGCCCCTTATCTTGTGCTAGCTCTGCCATCCTTCTGGACTCTTCTAGATCATAGGAAAGTGGTTTATCTACATATACCGAAATCCCACGTTCGAGACATTTTGTTACTATATCATAATGAGTAGTTGTTGGGCTATGTACAAATACTGCATCCAGATCCCAAGATAACAGCTCTTCCAGATTAGTCGTCCCTTTAGGAAAACGGTAGGTATGAACGGCCTGCTCTACCGTTGTCGGTGAATGACTAAGAACACCAACTACCTCGGCATAATCATGCTGAGAGAGCAGTGGTAAATATACTTTGCGGGCTATATTGCCGATTCCTATTATGGCGACTCTTTTACGTTCAGGTACAATCACTGATCCATCCCCCTCTTAACACTTCAATATATCGTTCTTTTCTCTTTGTTCTCTACAAATGCTATTATACCTGCTTCTCATTCTCTGACAATTGATCTTTGCTTCAATATTTACTTCATATCCCGTATGATGAGATGAATGAGTGGAAGAAGGGGCATATTATCTATGAAGAAATGGTTCTCGATTGTTCTTTATGTTTCGGGTACAATCCTTGCGTTTATCTACAGATATGACATCCTAAGCTGGATGAAAGAGGATCATAATCTTTTCAGTTCTATAGGGATTGCAACTTTACTGGCCCTGTTTCCAGTTGTCCCTTATAAAGCTGTCATCGGATTCTTCGGTTATGCATACGGAAGTTTAGCGGGTGCCTTGATTTGCTGGCTAGCTACAAATTTGGCTGCCGCAATCCTTTTTGGCGTTGTGAAGTACTTGTTTCAAAGCCAAGCGAGAGCTTATTTAGCCTCTATTCCCGCACTCGAAAAGTTCACAGTAGGCATTGAGCGGCGACCTTTCGCTTCGATTGTCCTAGCACGACTCGTGCCTATCATTCCCCAAACAGCTGTTAACATCTACGCTGGAGCAGCTGGTCTGCCTTTTTGGAGCTATATTGCAGCTTCCGGCATAGGAAAAATACCGGGGATTGCATTATACGCTTTCCTCGGGAATCATCTGTTCCAGGACCCTGTAAGTGCGATTATTGCCATCATCGCCTATGTCGCTGTGCTAATTATCGCTGGACTGAGCTTGCGTCCGCGCTCTCAAGAAGCGAAGAATAACCGATAGCGAAAGAACTTATCGGTTACAAACTGGCAGGCAGTTAGTATTTGCTTTATAATTAAATTGTGATCTATTTAATTGCATTATGTGAATGGAGGGATATCAATGAGTGAACATCAGACTAACCATATAAATACCAAGACAGAAAAAGCAACCTTTGCAGGTGGATGCTTCTGGTGCATGGTCTCGCCGTTCGAAGAATTGCCAGGTATCATTAGTGTCGTCTCTGGCTATACCGGCGGTCATACAGTGAACCCAACCTATGAAGAGGTTTGTTCTGAAACGACAGGACATGTTGAAGCTGTACAAATTACGTTCAACCCAGATATTTTCCCTTATAGCAAGTTACTTGAGCTGTTCTGGCAGCAAATTGACCCTACCGACGCAGGTGGACAATTCCATGATCGCGGGACTTCTTACGGAACAGCAATCTTTACCCATTCGGAGGAACAAAAAGAACAAGCAGAAGCTTCCAAGGCAGCTCTGCAAGCAAGCGGTCGGTTCTCTAGTCCGATCGTAACCCCTATTCTCCCGGCAGCCACCTTCTATCCTGCCGAAGAATATCATCAAGGTTACCATCATAAGAATCCAGGCCACTACAAACGTTATCGCAAAGGTTCTGGCCGAGAGGATTTTATCGAAACCCACTGGACACATAAAGAGGACAAACAAAGTTTGAAAGAACGTTTAACCCCTCTTCAATATGAAGTCACTCAGAACAGTGCAACAGAATCTCCTTTCCGGAATGATTTTTGGGATCACCATGGAGATGGTATTTATGTAGACATCGTATCTGGCGAACCGTTATTCAGCTCGCAGGATAAATACGATTCCGGTTGCGGCTGGCCAAGCTTCACTCGTCCGATCCGGGACTACGCTGTGAAGGAAAAGACGGATCTCAGCCATTTGATGGTTCGGACAGAAGTTCGCAGCAAAGTAGCGGATTCCCATCTAGGCCATGTCTTTGACGATGGTCCCGGAGAAAACGGTTTACGCTATTGCATAAATTCGGCGGCGCTACGATTTGTACCGAAAGAGGATTTGGAGAAGGAAGGATACGGGGAGTATCGCATACTCTTCCAGCCTGCCTAAACATCAATCCTCAGCACATAAAAAAACGGTTGTCGTCCTTTTAGGATGACAACCGTTTTTTTCTCTTAAAATATAAGAAAGTATAAGTTTCACGTTATACTTTATTCTTATGCTTGTAGGTCTATTCTTTCTTTGAGTCCTCTGAGTCCTTATTAGCCTTCGAATTATCCTCTGAAACTGCCTCCTTAGGCTCTGTTGCCGCAGGGATGGCTTGCTCTCTGTTCAGCTCCTTATTTCGCTGACGAATTCTCTCGGTCTGCTGCTCCCGACGCTCGCGAATATTTTTACGGGAAACTAATACAATAGCTAAAATAATGGCAGCCCCGATAAGTATCGGTAACGCTCCTGCAAGGATAACGACAATCCACTGAAACATCACAGATAGTGCATTTAAGCTTCCGTTTAGAGCATCTGAAGCACGTTCCAGTAACGGCCCTTGCTCCTTCTTCTCTTTGACAGCAATACTTTCATCCGTCTGATACACTCTCAATTCTACCGTAGAAAAGGATACATTCTGATTGATATAACGCATTCTACCTTTAATCTGCTCAATGCTTTCTTGAATCGAACCAAGCTCGTTCGCGAAGGCGACCAGATCAGTGGATTTCGTCGCTTTTTTCATAAACTCTGTATATTGTGCTTCCATTAGCTGTTTTGCCTTCAAACGTGACTCCAGATCAACATACTCTTCTGAGACATCCTGACCTTGAATGCTGCGCTGTAGAGATTCGTGTTTTACTTGTTCTAATTTATTCAGAAAAGGTGAGAATCCGGAGGCAGGCACCTTAAGGATAAACGTCCCACCTTGCTCGTACTGCGACATATTTTCATTAAACTCAATAATATATCCATTGGCCATGGTTACTAAATTACGTATTTCAGTCTGTGCTTTTCCATAGTCTTCTACTTCCATGTTAAGATTCGCTTTATAGATCAGCTTCTTGTTCAAGCCCGCTACTACATCGCTACCAGTAAATCCCGCACTTGCTTGATCTGTATTTTCTGATGTGGAGCCCTTTACAGCCATATTCTCGCTGCCAGTTGCTTCTGCCTCAGGAGCTGCCGAAGTGCTTTGATCCGCTGTTGAGGCCATCGAGCTTTGCGATTGTACCTCTACTGCTGCGTCGTTACTCGTACTACCATTTTCTTTTGCCAAACTATCTGCCGCTGAATTTCTATCCGCTGAGCCACAACCCGCCAAGACTACCGTAAGAATTAATAAACATAAGTAATGCAGACCCCATTTGCGCATTCTCATTCCTCCAAAAATGTAATAGATACCGCTTGCACGGATCATAATATCGTTACGGAATGTCTTGTTCTAAGCAGATCTCTTCCGTCACTCTTTACTAAGACGTTCCAAAACTTGGAAGGTTGCACTGAAAAATGGAATTGTGTACAGTTTCTTATGAATTATGTTCTCTAAATAAAAAAAAGAGTCGCATTTCTGCAACTCTTTTAGTTCAAGCTGTTATTTTTCAAGCAAAAATCAACCTGGGTTAGAAGCGCTTTGTTTAATGGCATATACACCATCTGGTAACGAACCGCTTAATAATCTCGCAATGTAAATATCAACATCATAACTAGTAGTGCCTACAAGAACTGAAGAACCCTGAACATTGGCATAGGTCTTCTCCGTAATCACACCAAATGAGTTATTCATAATCGGCGTGTATTCCATCCAAGCATAATTGTAAGGATTCACTGATGCAGTTGTCGTGTTACTGCCACCATAAGTATTAGACCATGATGAGCCACCAGTAATACCAGTACTTACAGCTGTTTGTTTTGCGGTTACACCAAAGCTTGTATTCGCGATATAGCCTTGAGATACTGAATAGCTAATGTTTAACAACGAATTTGCAGAAGCACTATTATATACAGGCTGAGAGATTCTTCTAGTCAAACCACTTCTAGTGACATATGAGACATAACCATTTTGTTGGTAGGAGTATATCGTTGTTTGATAAGCATCTCTAGGTGCAATTACAGAAGCGTCATCAAAGGAAGAGTCCGTTATGAACAGGGGTATACTTGGTATCAGCCCCTCTTTAGCAGCTTCTAAAGCTTGACCTTGTGCAAGAATTTCATTGTACTCCTCTACTGAAATTTCTGACAATCCCGTAGCTGAGGCTTTGTAGACTTTTATGATTTCTGATTCACTTATTTGAGGAGCTTGGTCATTATGTACACCTTCTGCACCTGCATAAATAGGTAAGCACAAGATGAGCATTAAGGCAAAAGGGAATAGTAATAACTTTTTCAACATCTTCATCCTCCAATATTTCAGATTAGGAGCGGCCGTTCCCTATCGAAAATATTACCATATAATTCTTGTAATAATATAGATATTTAGAATTATTTTCTATTTTTAGGTATGTAAGTAATAAGTATCTTTTGTGCTTTTTTATAATTTTTTGTATAACTTTGTCACATTTCTGTTATCGAATAACCCATTTGCTTACACACACTTTATTTGGTACAATTACCACGTCTAAACACGTAAAAAAATACCAAAAAACCCTCTATTCATAATGAATGAGGGCAGAACACGGTTCTGTTCGGACAAGCTCCACCTTGTTGAACAGAGGAGTTTTTAAATAATGCTGTCTATTACTAAAAGGGGAGGTGAACCCTCATGGCAAAAGACGTAATTTGCGAAGTTAACTCCTGCACCCACTGGGCAGAAGAGAACAAATGCAGTGCTGATTCTATCTTTGTAGCTTTCCACAGCTCCCAAGAACCTACACGTGCAGAAGAAACAGATTGCAAGACTTTCGAAAGCAAATAAGGTGATGATTTGAAGGGACCCTCCACGGTTCCTTCTTTTCTTTTCTCATTCTATCAAGAATGAGAATTATTATCAAGTGGCTGAAATAAAAAGCCAGGGAGAAATTCCCCGGCTATGATTTATTGTATACCTCTTATGTTATTTGGAAGCACTAACTCCTGCATTTTCTCTTGCAATAGCGGCAGCCTTTACCATGTTACGAAGTGCATCTTCTGTCTCCTGCCAGCCACGTGTCTTAAGACCGCAATCCGGATTAATCCAGAACTGTTCAGGATCAAGCACCCGCAGCGCACGATCAATATTAGCTGTCATCTCTTCTACTGCAGGAACCCGTGGACTATGGATATCATATACACCAAGACCAATTCCTTTATCATACGCCTGCTCCTCAAAGCTAACGATCAGTTCCCCATGGCTACGTGAAGTCTCAATAGAGATAACATCTGCATCCATCGCTGAAATGGAGTCTATCATGTCATTAAATTCGCTATAGCACATGTGGGTATGAATTTGTGTCGTAGCCTTCACATGATTCGTCGCGATACGGAACGACTTCACCGCCCAATTCAAGTATGCCTCATGATCTTCAGCCTTCAAAGGAAGTCCTTCACGGATAGCCGGTTCATCTACTTGAATCATCTCTATGCCTGCATCCTCCAAAGCTTTAACTTCATGACGGAGCGCTAAGGCAATTTGATTCGCTACTGCTTCCCGACTAAGATCATCACGTACAAAAGACCAATTGAGAATTGTAACAGGACCAGTCAACATGCCTTTAACAGGAAGGGAAGTTAACGACTGAGCATAGACGCTTTCTTTTACAGTCATAGGCTGGATAAAAGCTATATCCGCATAAATAACTGGTGGCTTAACGCAGCGTGATCCGTAGGATTGAACCCAGCCATTGCTAGTAAATAAGTAACCATCCAACTTCTCCCCGAAAAACTCCACCATATCGGTTCTTTCGAACTCACCATGCACGAGTACATCCAGACCCAGCTTTTCTTGGAAAGTGATTGCATCTGCAATCTGCTCACGAACGAACCCGTCGTAACGCTCTTGATTCCATACGCCTTTACGCCATTTCAACCTTGCCTGGCGCACTTCTACAGTCTGTGGAAAGCTTCCGATTGTTGTCGTTGGCAGAAGTGGCAGCTGCCACTTCTCCTGCTGCACCTTCAGGCGTTCAGCAAAAGGTAGGCTACGTTGGTCTGGTAAATCTGTAAGTCCGAGAACTTGCTCGGCCACATCCTTACGACCGCGTTCAGGAAGTGCACGGAAGGCAGTAAGGGCTTCACGACTGGCCGTCAACGCAGCAGCAGCTTCTGCTGTACCCTCTAAGGCTGCAGCAAGCAGGCCAAGCTCTCTAAGCTTCTCATCAGCAAAAGCTAAAGCAGCCTTGACGGTGGCCTTCAGCTTCACCTCACCCTGAACAGTAACCGGAACATGCAGCAAACTGCAAGAAGGCTGTATAATAAGACGATCAAGTGATACATGTACACTCAGCTTCTCGATTAGCTGCAGCTTAGCATCCAGATCTGAGCGCCAGATGTTGCGTCCATCAATAATACCCGCTCCCAGCCACTTATCCTCAGGCCAGCCAAGACGTTCAATCGATGCCAGGTTCGTCCCGCCATCATGGACAAAATCAAGACCTAAACCTTGTACCGGAAGCTTGAACAGTGCCTCCAGCGGTTCAGCAGCTTCAAAGTAAGTCTGCAGAATAATATTTAATCCAGGCACGGATTCAGCAATTTCTGTGTAAATCGAGTTAAGTAAGGATAATTCTGATTCATTAATTCCTGTAACAATCGCTGGTTCATCAATTTGTACCCAGCTTACTCCTTCTTGCTTCAGTTCCTGCAACAGCTGAACGTAAACCGGAAGAAACCGAGCAGCAATCTTCGCAATATCCGCAGATGCAAAACCTTTTGACAACTTAAGGAATGTATAAAGGCCTAAAACCACAGGTTTACCCTCAATTCCCGCTTGGGACTTGGCAAAACGATAAGCAGCCAATGGTTTATTCTCGGTCAGACGCGGCGTTTGTGCACCGATCTCTGGAACGATGTAATGATAGTTCGTATTGAACCATTTAGTCATCTCGCAAGCGGTAGCCTCAGCATTTCCTCTAGCCATCGCAAAATAAAGATCAAGCCCAATATCGCCACCATCATACGCATAACGTGGAGGTACGATCCCGAACATTACAGCTGTATCTAGCACATGATCGTAGAACGTAAAATCATTTACCGGAATTAAATCAATTCCTGCCTCCTGCTGAGTCTTCAAATGCTGAAGCTGAATTCCTGTCATTTCAGTACGGAACGCTTCCTCATTTATTTTTCCCGCCCAGAAGGCTTCCAACGTTTTCTTCCACTCGCGGTTTTTTCCGATTCTTGGATAGCCAAGATTGCTTACTTTTACTTTGTTCGTCACTTTGCAGCTCCCCTTCTCCATCTTCTTATTTTGGACTCGATATCACTTGCATTCCTATAAAAAAGAGCGCCCTTCCCTAAAAAAGTCAAAGGGAAAGACGCCCATAATATACCTATGGTTAACGTCTAACACCTTCCTATCCTCCGTAGGTGAAGCAGTGCTGTTGAAACAGGCAGGTCTCCTGGCTAGCGGTGTCAGCATCCTTAGCAGTCTTCCCAGCAGTAGTAAATTGCCAGTGACATATGTTGCTATGGACTCTTCCGTTACAGTGGCGGGACCGCATCGGCTTCAAACCGAATTTCCCTATTAAGCCTACCGAATTACTAATTTCCGGCAAGCACCTGTCTCCGATATTGTCAAGCTAAAACGCCTTCGGTGTCCTTATACGGACGGTAGGCGTTTATGCGAGAATTATAAGAAAGTATTTCGTGATACTTATACTTTCTTATCATCCATAAGCTAAAACGCCTTCAGCGTCCTTTTAAGGACGGTAAGCGTTTATGCGAGAATTATAAGGATAAAGTGAGTGTCTTAAATCTGATGTCATCATACGTGAAAGCCCCCGTCATCTGCAATAGATTACGGGGGCTTCTGTTATATCGATTCCTTATAACGGATTTAGAAAAACACGAAATATACTACTGCAGCAAGTACTATGCGATATATAGCAAATGGTAAAAGCTTAATCCGGTTGATCAATTTCAAGAAGAAACGCATTGATAATAGTGCAAATACAAAGGCACTGATAAAGCCTGCAATGAAGAACGGCAGGGCATCGATGGTGAAATATTGCCAGTTCTTCATCAGTGAGAGTAAACTGGCGCCTGCCATGATTGGAACAGCCATAATAAACGTGAAATCAGCAGCAGCGCGATGACTCATACCCAGAAGAACACCACCAGAAATCGTCGACCCGGAACGAGAAAATCCCGGCCACAAGGAGAAGCACTGGACCAGACCAACACCTAGCGCCTGCTTATATGTAATCTGATCGACACTCTCCGTTTGAATCTTCTTTGGTCCGAATAGATCCGCAATAATCATTAATACAGCACCGACTACTAGACCGATTAACACGGTGGATGTAGAGAATAAATGCTCGTCAATATAATCATTAAACAGAACCCCCAGCACGCCTGCTGGCACTAAACCTACAAGCACCTGTGTAAGCTTAAGGTGGCCGCCTTTTTCAAGCTGTGGTTGTTGCTCGGTTACAGGATCCAACTGCTTGCGGCTGAAGCGCTTTAAGCCCAGCAATTCAATGAACCTATTTCTAAAAATAACTACAACTGCTAATATTGACCCCAGCTGTATAACCACTTTGAACGTATTGGCCGTATATTGTCCAAATAACTCTGTCGATTTTAACCACATATCATCAACAATAATCATATGACCTGTGGAGGATACCGGAGCAAATTCAGTCAATCCTTCAACAATCCCCAAAATAATAGCTTTAATAATCGTTAATAGCTCCATTTGTTCTCCTCCTTTTAATCATAACTTTTAACTATAAGTCCTTCGCGGCTCAACCTTCGGTGTTCATTTTCCGGCTGCGCTTGCGGAAGAACAAATACCCAAGGATCACTACTCCACCTGCAAGAAGCACGTACACTACGTTGGAGTACATATCCATATACATGGCGATGTCTTCCCAGGACTCACCCAATGCCGCACCAATAAGCACCAGCAATAGATTCCATCCCAGCGTACCAATCGTTGTGAAGATCATAAACACTCCAAATTTCATGCCCGACATCCCTGCAGGGATCGAAATCAAACTACGCACTAGTGGAACCATCCGACAAAATAATACGGTCCAATAGCCATATTTGTCAAACCAAGCGTCAGCCTTGTGGATGTCCTTTTTGCTAATTCGGAGTAGGCCGCCCCAGCGTTCAACGATCTTTTCCAAGCGATTTACATCCAACAAACGACCGATATAATAGAGAATCACTGCACCCAGCAGTGAGCCAAGCGTAGCAGCAATAATTACACCAGGAATGGTCAAATTCGTTGTGGTTGTCATGAATCCGCCAAAAGGAAGGATCACTTCGGAAGGAATCGGTGGAAATATATTTTCAAAAGCGAGCATCAGGAAAATACCAAAGTAACCAAACTGCTCCATAAAATCTGTAATCCATGCTTGCATTTTGTAACCCCCATTATTCAGATCAAGTTCTTCTTCAAGTTGCGTAAATAACGGCTGCGAATAAAAAAGAAGTAAAGTCCCTGGACAGCCAAATATCCCAATAACACCGCCCCGGTCTCCACAGCAATAGATAAGTAAAACAACCGCTGAAGCGCAATAAAGGCAAACACACTATGCAAAATGGCTACCCCAACCGGAACAAAAAACAACAACGACAATTGTATCGTTACAATTCGGTTTAGCTCTTGATCTGTAAGTCCCATTTTGGACAATGTAGAATATTGATGGCGATCATGATCTAGATCTGTATACAGCCGGAAGTAAAGGAAGCTGCCTGCTGCAATGAAAAAGACAGTGCCCACCAGTAAAGAAGCGAATAGCATCGTGTTGTACAATGTTCTTTGTATTTCAAACAGCGTGCCGCTAACAACAATCGCGTATGGCGAGTTACTTTCATAGGACCGTTTCCCTTTATGAGCAAGATCCGCCGCTATACCTACTGTTCGCGGGAAATCATCCATGTAAAATCCTGTATACAAATCGGTCTGTACGGGATGAATGGCCTTGTAAAGCTCATCGCTAATCACAACACCACTGAAATCTCCCCCATCCCTTCCATCCAGCTCCGGCAATAGATATTCGGCAATCGGAACATGCTGGGTATAGCCCATTTCTCGAATGGAAAGACCTTGCTTCAAGGAGTATATCGGCTTTACTCTACCCGCTTGCAGACTCCGGTCTCGTTGCGAACCGATCATCACCAGTCCTTCATCTCCACTTAGAGGCTGCTCATCCGTCGTAAACCCTGCACGAAGCAGAGCAAGCTTATAATCACTGTAAGCAATCAAGGGAAGCCTTAACGTGCGATCTGGCCCGGTCTGAGATTCCACCTCTGCGTATTTAATCGGAATACTAAGTGTCTCATAGGGTAAACCGAGCGTTGTAAGCTCTTCCTGAATTTCGTCCAAATGCTGATCAAAAGGATCCTGCAATTGATTGCCTTTGGATACATAACCAACTGCTGCGGGATAGTCCAATTTCAACTCTCTGGAAAGCGTATGGATCGATGCGAATACTCCCACTGAAGTAAAAGATACTGCAGATACAATCGTCACCATAAAAAACATTCGGGCATTCTCTTTCCAGCGGTAAGACAAGCCCGATAAAGTAATGATATTCGTGTGGTTCCAATACAGGCGCCGGATCGTCTTAAGTAGTTTAACAGTGTAAATACTGAGCTGAGTATAAAAGAGATAGGTACCCGCAACCGTAATTATAACGACGGGGAACATCACCTTTTCAACCGAAGCCGCTTGTGCTGTAGCTGCCATAAAATAGCCCGTTAACAGCAATAAAGCAGACAGTATAGATAACACCAGGGAAACTTTAGGTTCCTCTTCTGCTTTTCGTTCTCCCTGAAACAGCCGCATCAACGATTCATTCCCAATAAAGAAGAAAGTGCTCAGCGAGATTAGAATAAACAACAGCGCAAAGCTGCATATCGTAAGTACAAGCGCCTGCCATGGAAGATGAAACGTTAAAAGAGGTATTCCTAGAAAAGTAGACCCAATCATCAAAAACAGCTTGCCAAGAATTAACCCTAATAAAGTACCTGTCAGGATGGCAGAGGTGCCGATCATCATATTTTCCAAAAAAACCATCGTGTTGAGCTGGCGCTTCGTCATTCCATGCATCAATAAAATCCCAAACTCCATCTTACGAGACTGTAGGAACGATCCGACCGATACGAGAACAAACAAGGAGCAAAACACATAAATAATGGCTTCTGCCGCCATCATCGTATGAGCTGCCGTACTGTACACCAAGCTCTTAGAGATATCCGGATGGTAAATAAACAAAGCGCACACAAAAAAGATCATCACTGAAAAAGCACTGACGACAAAATAAGCCGCATATTTACGCTTGTTACGTGTAACATTCCTATAAGCGAATTGCCGAAAGGTCATGGCTAGTTCCCCCAAGCAGAGACAACATATCAATAATACTTTGGAAGAAAGCGCCTCTACTGCTCCCCCTGTACATTTCACTATAGAAACGTCCGTCTTTAATAAAGATGACTCGGTTACAAAAGCTCGCGGCCACTGCATCATGTGTGACCATCAGCACCGTTGCCCCTTCTTCCTTATTCACCTCTGTCAGCATATTCATGACTTCACCTGAAGCTTTGGAATCCAGATTCCCTGTAGGCTCATCTGCTAAAATCAGAGCAGGACGATGAATCATCGCGCGGGCGATGGCAGTCCGCTGCATTTGTCCACCAGAAATCTCGTATGTCCGTTTTTGCAGCAAATGCTCAATGTCCAGCATACTTGCTACTTCTTTCAACCTGCTCTCCATTTCCGTTACATGGACACCAGCAAGTGTGAGAGGCAGTACAATATTCTCCTCTACAGTGAGCGTATCCAGTAGATTGAAATGCTGAAAGACGAAACCGAGCTCATGGCGGCGAAAGAGTGCCTTTTCTTTTCTGCTAAGCAGATTGGGATCTCGCTCGTTGATCAGAATCTGACCGGAGGTCGGCTGGTCGATGGTGGCGATCGTGTTGAGCAGCGTTGTTTTTCCACTCCCCGAAGGACCCATGATGCCAACGAACTCCCCCTTTTCAACAGAAAAGCGGATATGATTCAATGCCTGAGTGGACACTTTACCCTCATATATTTTTGATAAATTATGAACATCTAGAATGGGCAAGTGTTACCTCTCCTTCTTTCGACTGGATTGCCTTCATTATACAAAGTGTCTACTCAGGTTGCCATTTCTCTAACTTACAATGACCTTACATATTTGTAAGGTAGGACTCCCTAAACACTATCCGCACGGTCGTGCCCTTACCTTCTTCTGAGCAAATGCTCACCTCGTGACCCAGCTTGCCGCAGATCTGTTTCACAAGATATAGACCCATCCCCGTGGATTCTTGAAAGGTTCGTCCATTCACACCTGTAAAATAAGGATCAAACACACGCGGCAGATCACCTGCTGGTATGCCAACTCCTTCATCTCGTATCTCCAGTACAGCTCTTTTTTCCTCTTGTATGTACCCATGAAAATATACATGCTTGCCGACTTCCGTCGTATAACGGATTGCATTCGTAATGATCTGCGTAAGCACAAAACTTAGCCACTTTTCGTCTGTGGTTACGGCAATTCGCTCATCTATTTTAATAGTAGGAAATATTCGGTTACGTATGAACAGACGCTTCTGCTCTGAGGTCACGCCACGTACGAGGGTTTCCAACTCCAAACGTTCCACGTAAAAATCATGCTCAAAAGTATCTAGCCGAGCCGTATAAAGTACGGTGTCCAGTCCTTTTTTCAGACGATCGAGTTCATCTCCTATCGCCGTAAAAGGCGGTCCGTCCTTATCTTGAATCATTAAATGGATGACAGACAATGGTGTCTTCATCCCATGTACCCACTGATTAATAAAGTGAATATGTTCTTCCAGCTTGTGGCGGTAGCTATGTAAATCATTTTTGTAGAGTCGGAATTGTGACCCTAGTAGACCTCGCAAACTCACGGCAAGTGGAGAATCCTGTGAAGGGCCACCCGCTTCATCTAGAGAGGAAGGTACAGTTTCCAGTCGTTCATAGAACGTACGATTGCTGATATACCGATAAGCGAGGTAGCCAAGCAGCAGACAGGTACTGAGAAGAGCAGCGTACAGACTTACGCTCACACCACTGCCCCCATCCAGCCGATATACTAGTGTGATCAAGATGAGCTGTGCTAGATAGACAACAATTAAAGGGATCTGCTCCCTTAAAAATAGCTTCACTCCTCATCCCCCCAATTCGGAATCAAGCGATAGCCTTGACCTCGAACGGTTTGTAGACCGTCCGTAATCTCAAGAGCGGCAAGCTTTTTACGCACACGAGTGACATAGACATTAAGTGTATTCTCATCCACGAAGGCTTGATCATCCCAGATTTTTTCGAGCAGTCTGTCGCGGGTAACGATAGTTCCCGACTTTTGCATCAGCTCATCTAGAATCTTGGCTTCTGTGTGACTTAAGTCCACTTTGGTTTCTCCTCTAGTAAGGATTAGTCGCTCCACATCCAGCGTCATTCCGGCAACGGTCAGGGTTCGCTCATTGTTGCTTCCCGCATAGGTGCCGTACGCGCGTCGTAGCTGGCTTTTGATTTTGGCCATCGCAATTTCATAATCAAAAGGCTTCGTAATATAATCGTCAGCCCCGTTCTCCAGCGCCATCACTTGATCCATTTTGCCATCGCGGGCAGATATAAAAAGGATAGGGCAGGTGGAAATCCCACGAATCTGGCGGCACCAGTAATACCCATCGTATTTTGGTAAATTAACATCTAAAAGAACCAGGTGCGGAGCGAACGTCTCAAACTGAGCACGAACCCGCTCAAAATCATTCACAGCCTGTGTTTCATATCCAAACTTATGTAAATAATCCTGCAGCAGAGCCACCAGTCCACGGTCATCTTCTATAATAAATATTTTGAACATATCATGCCTCCGGTCACAGCCTTAACATTATAGTACGTGTTCAAAAAGTACGGTTTTCAGCACCGAGAAGATTGGATGAAGGTAGAAACTGAGGAGCGGAGCGTAGTGGAAGCTACGTGAGCACCGGAAGTTTCGCCTGAATTCAATATTCGATATCGAATAATCTTCTTGGAATACTTCGTGATCAAAAGCGGACTTTTTGAACAACCTCTTATAAGGGCTTTGCCAAATAATATATACATCGCGGACAGGGTTAGTCAAATTGTTAAGGGGATTGAGCGATAGATCATCAGCGTAAAGCTAGGCAGGTCGCCAAGCGTAACGTGAGGCAGATATATAATGGTTATGAATTAAACTATCCCAAGCCCAACCTCTAAAAAAAGACCCGTGAATGAGCATAATCATTCACGGGTCTCACTATATAGTTAGTTGCAGATACAGTAGCGGTGGACATCACAGAGTCGATAATACAAACGTCGAATGTTGATATCACATCGAACATAAGTAACCAATGTTTTGCTGAAGCAATTAGAATTGGATCCAGCTATTTCTACGGGATTTATACCGTTCTTTTGGCTGGATTCGCTCAATCCGTGCAAATCTAGGGCATTTTTACCCCTCTTTCGCCCCATTTGGGCCAATTCCCAGAAATCTAGGGTATTTTTACCCCTCTTTCGCCCCATTTGGGCCAATTCCCAGAAATCTAGGGTATTTTTACCCCTCTTTCGCTCCATTTGGGCCAATTCCCAGAAATCTAGGGCATTTTTGCCCCTCTTTCGCTCTATTCGGGCCAACACGCACAAGACAAGGGTACTTCTGCCCTTGTCTCCCCCTAATAAGCCCACTCCCTAAAACCGCTCATTCTTTGCCTCGAAAGTTCTACCCTCAACCTCGCCAAAGCCTATCTGCCATCCAGCAGATTGCCGAGTCCCCCAAGTACGCTGCCTTCTTCTTTGCGTCCGCTGTTACCAGCTGCGGACAGAATGCGGTCAGCCATACGGCTGAACGGCAGTGACTGCACCCACACCTTGCCGGGTCCGCGCAGCGTGGCGAAGAACAGGCCCTCGCCGCCGAATAGGGCGGTTTTGACACCTTTTACATATTCAATATTATAATCCACGGAAGACGTCATAGCGACAAGACAACCTGTGTCCAGCTTGAGCGTCTCTCCCGGCTGCAGTGTGCGTTCCATAACGTAGCCGCCAGAGTGTACGAATGCAAGACCGTCGCCCTCCAGCTTTTGCATAATAAAGCCTTCTCCACCAAAAAATCCGGTGCCCAGCTTGCGCTGAAATTCAATACCGATCGAGACGCCCTTCGCCGCACAGAGGAATGAATCCTTTTGACAGATCACTTTTCCAGCATATTGCTGAAGATCGAGCGGGATGATTTTCCCTGGATATGGAGCAGCAAAGGTGACACTTTTTCGTCCATAAGAACCGCTGTGTGTGAATACGGTCATGAACAAGCTTTCTCCTGTCAACAGACGCTTGCCCGCACCCATCAGCTTACCCATCAGTCCGCTTCCGCGCGTCCCCCCACTACCATCACCAAAGATCGTCTCCATCGTAATTTCCTGATCCATCATCATGAAGCTTCCAGCTTCGGCAATTACACTCTCTCCGGGGTCAAGCTGCACCTCCACACACTGAATTTCCTCGCCCATAATGACATAATCAATCTCGTGAGCACTCATCCCGCAGTTCCTCCTTATTATTAAAGTCACCATGTGACTCTTCGAATGAAAATTAATACGCGCGTTGTGATTCACGGTTTCGCCAATCATAACTATCCATGTTATTCGCCTATATCCAGCAAAAAAAGTCAACCAACATTCTGGCTGACCTTAATCGTAGTATCCCCGAAAAATGCAGGTTATCCCAGCCGACAAAACGACTACATCCAACAGGATGAATACAGTACCTACTTTGACTCCTACATCCACTGATCAGCAGCGACAAAATACCGTCTTATCCACTCGCGCCGCCACTTCGCAGACTAATCCCCCATAGGTATGATGATTCAGACATATTCATTGCGCTGTTTTTCTTACTAATATCCAAGTTTCAACCATTACCCAATCAAGAGTATCTTTTTCAAGTCTTGATAATATGTTACAATACTTTTTATACTTAAACGTTTATTTAGTAGTCTAATTCTAATGATAAAGGTGAAAAGAATGAAACCACAATCGGAATATGCAATTCTGCTATACTATAAATTTGTAAAAGTGCCTGATGCCGAACAATTCGCTCAGGAGCATTTGGCTTACTGCAAAGAGCTTGACGTAAAGGGACGAATTCTCATCTCAGATGAGGGCATTAACGGGACACTGTCCGGTACGATTGCCCAAACCGAGCAATACATGAAGGATTTGCGCGCAAATCCGCTGTTTAGCGATATCGTCTTCAAGATCGATGAGGCTGATGGTCATGCCTTCAAAAAGATCTTCGTTCGTTATAAAAAGGAACTCGTGACGTTCCGGGTCGAGGATGAACTGGACCCTAACGTGATCACCGGAGAGCATCTGGCGCCTAAAGATTTCTATGAAATGATGCAGCGCGATGATGTGGTAATTCTGGATGGTCGTACCGGCTACGAATTCGATCTTGGTCATTTCCGCGGTTCCATCCGCCCTGAAGTAGACAGCTTCAAAGAATTCCCGGACTGGATTCGCGAGAATATGAGCGAGCTAAAAGATAAACCAATTCTAACCTACTGTACAGGTGGAATCCGCTGCGAGAAATTAAGCGGGTTTATGATGAAGGAAGGCTTCCAGCAGGTGTACCAGCTGGATGGCGGCATTGTGACTTATGGTAAAGACCCTGAGGTACAGGGAGAACTGTTCGATGGAAAATGTTATGTCTTCGATGAGCGGATCTCCGTACAGATTAATCATACCGACGGGGATATCATTGTCGGACGTTGCCATCACTGCGGTCAGCCAGCTGACCAATTCATCAACTGCGCCAACGATGCTTGCCATCTTCAGCATATTTGCTGTGAGGACTGTGAAGCACAGCACAGTGGTCATTGCTCGGACGAATGCGAAGCTATCACGAATGCGGTGGGCTAAATAAAAGGGCAAGCTGGTCGCAAATTTCTCTACACGATTCAAAGACGAGCACAAGAGAGTCTTAAATTAACTAAAAGGTGGCGCACAGGATTTTCACTGTACGCCACCTTTTGTTATGAGCGAAACGTCCAAGCAACGCCCCTGAGATCTTCAACCCTTTTAATTACGTCACTTATCCAACAAAAAAAAGTCAACCAGAAATTCTGGCTGACCTTAAATGTAGTATATCCCCGAAATAAGCTGTTTATACAGCCTTATTCACATTACCGTACCATCATGCGGTTTACGCAGCGTAGACTGAATCTTTGGCGCCTTCACTAACTTTGGTTTGCCTAAAGAGGTTGTAAAGGTGATCACATAACCTGCGACAACTACCGCCATCACCGTATACATCGTTTCTCTAACAGGCATATAAAAGAGTGATAATGCCAGAACGACTACGTCCAACATGATGAATACTGTACCTACTTTAATTCCCTTCCATTCACTGATCAGCAGCGACAAAATATCGTCTCCACCACTTGCGCCGCCGCTTCGCAGAATAATTCCCGCGCCTAAACCTGTCAGTACGCCAGACAAAAGGGCTGCTAATGCCAAGTTGCCCTGCAAGTTGATGACCAAACCGGAATAACGTTCCATGAGTCCGTAAAAGATTGTAAAAGCTCCTACAGAAACAAAGGTGTTACACACGAACGCTTTCCCTTTGAACATCCATGCAATCAAGAGTACTGGAACGTCTAGAAGCAGAGTTGAAATTGAAGGTGAAATTCCTAATACATATTTGCCGAGTAGCGATAATCCTACGAATCCGCCCTCAGACAAATGGTTCTGAAAATTGATGTGATAATAAGCAAATGCAAGCAAAAATGTTCCAAACAAAATGACTGTCAACCGGAGCAGTACATTCACTCCGTAATTGTGGTTCCTCATACAGGTCTCCCCTTATCGTATATGGCGGCTAAACGTCCCACCAACCTCTACGACGGGTAAAACCGGAGGTATTGCTCCTTCGCATATATATACTCCTTCCCCTCGCAGAGGCGGTTCGTCGAGTAACAACGGTTCACGCACCTTCTACAGGGAAGCTAAGTATAAGACAGATCATAACGTTTCCAAATCGTCCTTTGGGGAATCGTCCTTCGGGGACACATGGTATCCTGATCCTTTCTGTAATTTAATAAGTTCTGAATACATTATACCACGGAGATCCCCTACTCTAAACACTTCGTTATAAAAATAGGCAGGAATCACTCCACGGTACGCAACAAACGATTGACTGTTTCGCGTCTCACACCGATCAATTGTCCAATTTCTTCCTGTGTCAAAAGCTCTGTTAGCGCTGCGCCATGAGAGTAGTCATTGAACCAACGGGTTAAGAGCTCCATACGTTCTGCGGGTGTTCCAACAGTAAGGTGATCTAGCCGAGTCTGCATAAACCTTACCTTCTCCTGAAGAAGGATAGCGATCTCCATCGCTCGACCTTGCTCATCCCGTACCTGTTGATACCATTCCGCTGAAGGAACTGCCTCCACCTCGCTCTTCATCATCGCAACCGCTGTTCCATGCGCCTCCTTTGGCGAAATGAGTGAATGATGGGGAACCATCTCACCAGGATACAAGATGTTGAACAACACCATGTTCCCATTTTCATGAAGCCTTGTTACCTTGAACAGCCCATTTTTCACCTTATATAAGAATTCGCAGCTGTCCCCTTGACGGAACAAGACTTCCCCCTTGTGCAGTATCATCTCGCTCGCTCCTTTGCCCTCTTGTTATATATATTTTCAATTATACAAAAATAAACCTCAATGAAGGAGATTATTCTCGCAAGGGTTGAGGGGCATACGTGGTCAAAGTTTAGGTAAGAAGAACGCCTTCGGCTTCCTCTTAGGGACGATGATCTTTTCTGCGAAAAATAGAAGAATAGTTTTTAGCGTAAGTATAAAAATTCTTATATTTCAAAAAAACTGCCGAGCACCAGAAGAAGCGTCTGGCACCCAGCAGTTCAAATTATTTATTTTATTACTTTGCCTCAAGAGGTTTCTTCCATAATCCGAGCATTAATCCGGAAATAACAGATCCGATCAGAACGGCCAATAGGAACAACAACGCATGACTCGAAAGCGCGGCTACAAAGATCCCACCATGCGGTGCTGGAACGTTGATATTCCAAAACTGAGTGAGACCACCAGCTACAGCTGAACCTAGGATACAAGAAGTCAGGACACGCAGTGGATCGGCAGCGGCGAATGGAATCGCCCCTTCTGTAATGAACGATAAGCCCAATACATAGTTTGTTAACCCTGATTTACGTTCTGATTCTGTAAATTTGTTCTTGAAGAAGGTAGTAGCCAGCGCTATTGCAAGTGGAGGAACCATACCGCCTGCCATTACAGCCGCCATCATGAATCCGTTAGTATTTCCACTGGTAGTGAATACCCCGATGGCAAAAGTGTAGGCCGCTTTATTGAAAGGACCTCCCATATCAATAGCCATCATTCCACCGAGAACGAGACCCAGAATTACTGCATTAACGGTTCCAAGATCGTTAAGCCAATTAATGAGTCCTACGTTCATCCAGCTAAAGATCGGATCGAACAGGTAATACATCAATCCACCGGTTATCAATAGACCAAATACCGGATATAACAGAATCGGCTTTAATCCGTCGAGCGTTTTTGGCAGACCTGCAAACAGTTTGCGCAGACCGATAACAACATAACCAGCCAAGAAACCTGCAGCCAGACCGCCGAGGAATCCAGCGTTGGAATTCAAGGCCATGTAACCGCCAACCATACCTGGCATCAGGGCTGGACGGTCACCAATACTAATCGCAATAAATCCAGCAAGAACCGGAATTAGGAAATGGAAGGCACCATCACCGCCACCAATCGTCTGCAGCAGTTGGAACAGAGGGTGATTCTCTCCACCGACTTGTTCAATCAGGAAGGAGATCGCCAGCAGAATACCACCGCCGACTACAAACGGCAACATGTGGGAGATACCGTTCATTAAGTCCTTGTATATTTTACTCCCGATACTGCCGGACTTCTCTTTCGACTCTCCTTCATTACCACTACGACCTTCATTATGGTAAATCGGTGCATCGCCGTTCATTGCTTTGCGAATGAGCTCTTCCGATTTGCGAATACCGTCACTAACCGGTCTTTGCAGTACTGGCTTACCATCAAAACGGGCCATTTCCACTTGTTTATCCGCTGCCACAATTACACCACTTGCACGCCGAATCTCGTCGGGTGTTAAGACATTTTTGGCACCTTCTGAACCATTTGTCTCTACACGGATATTAACTCCCATTTCCAGAGCCTTCTTCTTGAGCGCATCTTCAGCCATAAAGGTATGCGCAATTCCAGTAGGACAAGCAGTAACAGCTACGACGAATGCTTGGGAATCCGGGTTGCCGACGATTAGCTTTTCAGGTTCTGACTTCTTGACAGCTTCAGCAGCTTCGCTCTCTTTCTCCTTGGCTTCTCCTTCCGCCTGCTTCGCATCGAACAAGGCGGATACCTCATCTGGAGTTCGGTTATTCATCAGCTGTTCAATGAATTCACTATCGATCAACAGTCTGGACAGCGAGGCCAATGTTCGAAGATGCATGTTGCCCGCTCCTTCTGGGGCGGCAATCATAAAGAAGATCCGAGCCGGCTCATCATCAAGCGATTCGAATTCCACGCCCGTCGCACTCTTGGCAAACACAACGGTCGCTTCATTCACCGCTTTAGTCTTGGCATGTGGCATTGCGATACCGCCACCAATCCCAGTACTGGACTGCTCTTCACGCTTGAGGATCATCTCTTTAAATAGAACAGGATCATTGATACGACCACTTGCGGCAAGACTGGCAATCAATTCATCAATTGCACCTTCCTTAGTGGTTGCTTTTAAATCCATAATCATTGTATCTTTTATCATCAAATCCGTAATTCTCATATCTTCCAACTCCCTTGAGTACTTTGAATGCTGTTAGCTTACACTTCTGAGATGTTGATCAGCGGTCTCAGCTGCTCAATGAATGCTCTATCTGCCAGGTCATCAGAGAAAGCTGTTGCGCTACCTGAGGCAACACCTGCACGGAAAGCTTCCATTAAATCTCCAGTCAAAGAAAATGTGCCAACGAATCCAGCGATCATAGAATCGCCTGCGCCTACAGAATTTTTTACTGCTCCTTTTGGAGCATTGGCGTGGTATACCCCCTGTTCCGTAATGAACAAGGCACCTTCACCAGCCATTGAAACTAACACATGCTTCGCGCCAGCTTCGAGCAGCTTGCGGCCATAAGTAATAATTTCTTCCTTAGTCTGTATCGTAACGCCGAATAGCTCTGCAAGCTCATGATGATTAGGCTTAACGAGCAACGGCTGATAAGGGAGTGCCTTTTTCAGCGCTGAACCTGTAGTATCAATGACAAATTCGGCCCCTCTTTGCTTGCATACAGATATCAACTTGTCATAGAAATCAGCACCCAGTGAAGGAGGAACACTTCCGGACAATATCACAACATCGCCTGCATTCAGAACAGCCATCTTCTGTAATAATGCCTCTGCCTCCGTATCTCGGATGATGGGTCCTGCACCATTAATCTCCGTTTCCTCTCCATGCTTAAGCTTGATATTAATTCGGGTATCATCAGAAACAAATACGAAATCACTTGAAATCGACTCTTTCCGCAACCATTCCTCAATATATCGTCCAGTGAATCCACCAAGGAAGCCTATAGCTTTATTCTGAACCTCAAGTTGATTTAACACGCGTGATACGTTGATCCCTTTACCTCCAGGAAGCTTCAAATCACGTTTCATCCGGTTTAAGCCACCTAGTCTCAAATCTTCAACTTCCACGATGTAATCGATGGAAGGATTAAGCGTTACTGTATAGATCATAATTATCCCTCAATTATTTTGGTTTTCTAAGCCATAGATTACCGGCTAAACATGCGGCAAATGTAATTTCTCCAAACGATCTTACAATGATTCCATACCACTCAAATTAAGACATTTTCTAACCGTAGAACATCCTCCACCTAAAGGTCATACCAGCGAGAAATCTACGCCCATTTGCGTAATCTCACGGATGAACTTATCTGACGCACCAGAATCAATAATGCAGTGATCCATTTCCGTCACGTCGGCAACCTTACAGAAGGATACTTGACCGAGCTTGCTATGATCAGCCAGAAGAATTACTTGCTTCGCAACCGAGATCATCTTACGTTTGGTCGCTGCTTCAAGCATATTAGGTGTAGTGATTCCTTCTCGTAAGTCTAATCCGTTGGTTGCAAGAAAGGTTTTATCAACTCTTACCATCTCTAAAGAGCGCTCTGTCATCGGTCCTACAAAAGCCAATGTATCCGGCCGCAACATTCCGCCTGTAATCGAGACTTCTATATTGCGACAATCCCGCAGTTCATTAAGCGCCATAATCGAATTCGTAATGACTTTGATATTAGAAAAAGCCCTCAGCTCTTTGGCAATCTGTAGCGTTGTGGTTCCAGCATCCAGCAGAATAGCATCGCCTTCCTGAATCATCTCTACAGCCTTGCGTGCTATCCTCTGCTTCTCATCCAACAATCGATCTTCCTTATCTGGATAAGTCGCCTCAAAGTTAACGCTCTGCAGGGAAACTGCCCCGCCGTGCGTTCGTTTCAGCAACTTGGCTTCTTCAAGCTCTTTCAGGTCACGGCGCACAGTAGACTCAGACACGCCCAGTTCCTGACTTAGCTCCTGTACCGAAGCTCTTGAATTCTTTTCCACAAAAAGCACGATTCTTTGTTTTCTCTCTTCCTCAAACAACATCGTGGTTCGCTCCTTTAAGTTACAGTGCTATCCCATTTATTAAATGCGCTTATCTTTGGAAATCCATGACCATTATTTGATTATATCTGACTGTTATTGATCATTTGTGCTCGTTTATGATTTTAACAGCGTTTTCATCATCTGTAAAGCGCTTTAACATTAAAAATCATACTCCGGCAAAATGTAATAAATGGAATGATTTCATGCTTCGCTCAAGGTGAAACAGGCCCATAAGAAAATTACATACCAATTGCCTATCTCCTCACTGGTGTTTAAAACATATTAATACTACATATAGGAAAAAGCGGGTGATCAGAAATGGCCAACGGAAGAAACAACAAAAAAATGGGCGGTAACAGCAACGCTAAGAGTAACGGAAATAGTAATGGAAAAAACAACGGGAACGGTAATAGTGAGGAAACAGCAGAATTAAGTGCTGAAGATTATGAAATCATTGCTGCCGCACTGGCCACTTTAGGGGAATTTTTTGCTTTTTTATCTCTCGTCAAGGCAAGACAAGTTACGAAGGAAACCGGAGGCGAGATTGAAGTACCAGAAATATTCACCCTTTCCACGAAGAAGAAACCTTATAGACGGAAGTTAAGATGATCCACAAAGCCCCCGAGTGATTTATATGATGATGTACAGTTATGTGTTGTGAACAACTTACTTGGCGTAGCCTCAGTCATTGGGTCATCCTCCACGGATATGCCAAGAACTACCTATAGGAGAGTAATCCATTCTTTTGAATCAAGTCATGTGAATTAGGGTTATTAAACTACATAGATTATATTTTGAACTTGGGGGATGTTCCTATTGCAACAACAGAAGTATTTTCGGACAAGTCTTGCTATTATCGCTTTTTTACTTATTTTGTACTTGGGCTCCAAAGTAATGTTTCTATTCGCACCACTGGCTGCCATTATCAGATTATTACTCGTTCCCATGGTACTATCAGGTTTCATGTACTACTTATTACGACCGTTAGTAAGAGTTCTTGAGAAAAAAAAATTAAACCGGGCGTTCTCCATACTGCTCATTTATTTCTTATTTGCCGGTTTGTTTATTCTCTTCTGGGTTCTAGTCTGGCCGACACTGCAAGAACAAATTCAGAACTTTATTGATAACACGCCTTACCTTGTTCAGGGATTACAGGATCAGTTCAATACATTAAGGGATAATCCGACACTCTCACGCTTTTTCCAAGGGGACTCCGACATAGCTGCCCGTATATCAGAATATCTTAGCGAGGCTATTACTTGGGTAACCAATTCGATGTCCAATTTGATCGGCGTAGTTTCCAGCATTGTTATTCTAATCGCTACCTTGCCCATCATTTTGTATTACATGCTAAAAGATGACTATAAGCTGTCACCAAAACTACAAAGCTTAATCCCTAGAAAGTACCGTAAAGAAGGCAAAGAAATGTTCGGGGATATCGACAGCGCATTGAGCAGTTTCATCGTCACACGTGTGGTGCTAAACGTCGTACTCGGTATTATGTTGTATATCGGTTTCCTTATCATCGGATTGCCTTATTCACTGCTGCTCGCAGTAATTTCAGTACCGCTCAATTTCATTCCTTATGTGGGTTCTTTCCTTGCGGGAGTACCGGTAGTTATTGTTGGATTCATTGAATCACCCACGATGGCAATATGGTCGCTGGTCGTCATATTCATTGCACAGCAAATCCAAGATAATGTACTCTCACCGATCATTTACGGCAAATCATTAGATGTGCATCCTCTGACCACGGTCCTTCTTGTTCTTATAGGTGGGGATTTCTACGGTATTATTGGTGTGCTTATTGCGCTGCCCGTCTACATGATTGCCAAAATTATTTTTCTGCGAGTGTATGAGATTATTGTTGCAGATCGAGAGGAAGAGGCTGAGCCTCTCAAGCATGAGAATCTATAGCACTTACGAACTGAATGAGGTTCCATAAATAAAAAAAGGTACGTCTCCAATTGGAGATGTACCTTTTCGTGCTTCTTTATAGGATTACTGAAATTAACCTCGCAAAGAACGAACTACAAATATATGATTGCCTTTCATAAGGTTCTGTCCATCCTGAAGTGTAACTGAACCTTTGGTATGCGAAATGATGGTCGTATTCAGAGCAATCAGCCGATCTTCTTTCCAAACACTTACAGCCGATTTAAAATATACTGCATTATCAAATTGCTGCCGTTCCCTCATCACATAACCCACAGAATGCAAGACTGGAGGCAGTGCTCTTTCTCTAGGAGCCAAAGCTTTAATGACCACAATATCCCGAAATGGCACAGCAATTTCCTGATGACCGATGACCGCTACAGAAGCGGAAAGATCCCATTTGCGAAGAATGCCTTTCATGATCGTGTAAGGTTCGTCCCCGCAGTACATGATAACCGGTTTACCAACCCAATGCTTCATTGCTCCCTCCCCCTTCCCAACATCCCATTAGTTATATGTCCGAAATGAACCAATCGATTCCTTTCATTCCCTTCGACTCCAAAAACTGATTGACCTTCGAAAAAGGACGGCTACCAAAGAATCCACGATACGACGAGAGCGGACTCGGATGTGGAGACTGAATAACCTCATGACGACTTTGGTCTATGAAGGCACCCTTTTTCTGTGAATGACTTCCCCATAAAATAAACACCATCGGCGTAGTTCTTTCATTTAACTTCTTCATTATAGTGTCTGTGAATGTCTCCCAGCCTAGACCTTTATGAGAATTCGGCTCTCCCTCACGTACCGTTAGTACCGAGTTGAGCATAAGCACTCCCTGTTCTGCCCATCGCAGTAAGGATCCGTGATTTGGAATTGGTACACCGATATCCTCCGATAGCTCCGTATATATATTACGCAGTGAAGGCGGTATACGCACCCCCGGATTTACCGAGAAGCTTAAACCTTGTGCTTGTCCCGCTCCATGGTATGGGTCCTGTCCCAAAATAACAACCCTTGTCTCACTATAAGGTGTATGCTTTAACGCCGTGAACAGTAATTCTTTTGGCGGATAGACTGTATGTTCCTTATATTCACTTTCCAGATTAGCCATTAGCTCCAGAAAATAGGGCTTTTGCATTTCATCCTGTAATATCTCATCCCAATCGTTGCCGAACATCCCCAATTCTCCTCCTCTAGCCGAAACCCAGAACCTTACTCTAACTATTTCCGACCATAATCTGCTTTAATTTCGCCCCACTCTTTAGTCTGCCACTTAAGCACTTTATTGTCATATGTATTGGTTTGCAACCAACGTTCTGCCCGATCAATAAGTACCCATATTTCCTCTGTTGAAGCATCACGTGGCAAGGTTGTAGCAACCTTTTTCTGCTTTACCCACTTCATTGCATTCACAGAGTCACTGTAGACCGTTTTAGTGCTTCCTTCTTTCTTCAGGAGCGCCAAGGCATGCACAATCGCTAAAAACTCACCTAAATTATTAGTGCCCTTCTTGATCGGCCCACAAGAGAAGATAATATCTCCGGTTTGCGTATCCACACCCTTATATTCGACGGGACCCGGATTGCCACGAGTTCCTACATCCACAGAAATGCTGTTGTAATCGATCTCCGCTGAGGTTTCCACTGTAGCACTTCGTTTAAAAGAACTTGTCCCCTTAGACTTAGCCGCACCGGATGCTGATGACCCTGTTCCCCAATTACCTTTCCAGCCCGCTGTGTATGCCGCATCTGCCGCCGCTTTAGATTCATACGATTTATATTTGGCTCCGGTATAGTGATCGGTCTGCGCCTGGCATTCCGCCCAAGTGCTATAGACTCCCGGCTGCTTGCCTTCCCATACTACATAATATTTCTGTTTAGCCATTGGTACAGCTCCTTTTTTCACCTTAACTTATTGTAATCCAAAATGCTTCTTCATCAAAAGAAGAATGTTATTTTTCGTGAATTCCTTCGAATAATTCATATTTTCCAGGTCATACTATACGCCAGAGATGTCCAGGCCTATATTACCATTTGTAGAATGATCGGTAAATATTATTGTGTACTCAAGCAGAAAAGTCTTCATCGTCTCTCAAGGACGGTAAGCGTTTGTGCTTACACCACATTAATACTAACTAATCAGTCTATATTAAGCTCGAAGGATATCAGTACAATTACTTAGGGAGGTTATACAGATGAGAAAGATAGCAAGCGTAGCCGCAGTATTTGCAATTGTGCTGTTGGTCGGATGCGGAAACTCAACCAATAACAACGCCAACGTTACCCCTACCGCCACTACTACACCTGGTAACACCAATAACGCTGGCAACACTAATAACACCACTGATGCTGTAACCTCAGCGTCGGTAGTGGATAATGAAGAGGCCTTTAAAAAGGCAATCAGTGCGGACGGTACTTGGATTGCTGCTACGCTGAAAGACTTAACCTTCACCGAGGATCTCGTGCTGGACGGACAATTCACGAATAAAGATGAACCTGCTCGAAAAATCGCTCTCTACACACAAGATGCAGAGCACAATATTACTAACTCCTATAAACTAACTGCACCAAAACTTACGATCAAAAGTAAAAACGCCCGTATTCAAGGCGGCACATTTATTGGTGATGTATACGTCGAAGCAGATGGCTTCAGTTTAGTAAATGCAACGGTTGAAGGGAATGTTTACTTCGCAGATGCTAAGTATCAATCCACCTTCGATACCTCGGATCAAGGAAAAGTAACGGGTGTTACAGAAGTGAAAAAATAAGTAAAAAGGTGCTCTCAAGTCGATAAGACCTGAGAACACCTTTTTTCATGACTTCATTATTCTTGATAAAACCCATTTTTGAAAAAGGTATACCATCCATCGATTTGTTCTAATGGCATAACCTTTAACTTCTTCAAGACTTCCCTTGTAAATTCCAAAGAAGCCGTACCATTAGCAGTAATGATATTGTCACTCGAAACGGTCTGTTTTTCTAAAAAATTTGCGTGTCCTTTATAATTAGGAGCGAACTCTTTTAAGTAATCTAATGAATTTCCAGTGTGAGGAATCTCATCTAAATAGCCATGTTCTGCCAAAAAGGTTGATGCGTCACATATAGCCGCTATAGGAGTTCTATTCTGAATACAACTTTCAATCACTGGAGTAATCGCTGAATTATCTTTCCAGCCTGTACCCCCAATTAAAATTAACATTTCAAACTGGGCGGGTAAACTATCTATAGTATAGTCTGGAATAACAGTAAATCCGCCCATAGATTGTACATTGTCGCTATTTAAAGAAACTGTCTTAACTTTGTATTCACTTTCTGGCTTGTTTAGTTCGGCACTTATATAGCCAGCTTCCCAATCTGCATATCCATTAGAAATAAAAATCAATACTTCTTTTTTCATTTACTGATCCCCCTCAAGTTTCAACAACGTATCTGCAACTTCCCGCCCGTTAACCAACAGGACAATCCGATGTTCCCCGGGATAATGACGACGAGTGGTTAAATCCGCCCAGCGATGCGTCCGTTTGCCTGACAGAAATGTACCCCCAGGTACTGTTTTATCCGATAGTAAGAAAGATTTACGAGAGGTTCGACCTGTAGCCTTCACGAAATAGATGCCATATTCTATTCGAACACGGGCAGGAGTTCCTTCACAAACTTGAAGTTCGTATTGTAATTCAGAGTTTTCTCCAATTCGCAATTGGGTAGGATCAATCGTTATAGAAGCACTCGTTATGAGTGGTGTTGCTTCGTCTGCTTGCTCCGCATATCCGAATAAAGCCATAATCTCCGGATTAGCTTTACGGATTAAAGAACGACAACCATGCCGCACAATCCAGTCTGTGAGGGGATCTATACCTATCCAGCGGCGAGCTGTCTCAAGTACCACCTCAGGGTGATCCTTAGCAATATCGTTCAGATTGTTAGCCACGCTTTTGCGCACATATAAGGAGGAATCCTTCTTCAGTTGCTCAAGTACAGGTAACACAGGGGCTGGATCTACCTTAAACATGGGGAGCGCCTGTCCCCATGGTAGACGAGGGCGACAACCCTCACTTGCTAATCGTCGCACATGCTCATCGGGGTGCTTCGACCATACTAGCATTTGCGCCATCATCCGCTCCGGTTCACGCAAGAGAAACGGTCTAACCGCAAACTCTGCTGATGATTTCGGTGTGAACCTTTCCAGCGCCAGCATAGACAACTCCCAATGCTCAGCCCCTTGACCAAATACCTCTACAAAATCTGGAAAGATCAAGTATGGAAATCCCACACAATCCTCAGTAATAGCGAACAGAATCGCCAGCGCTTCCTCATAAGGAAGCTGTAAATGACTTCCCAGTGTCTCCGTAATCCGCCGCATCCTTGCCTTCAGTTCGAGCGTATCCCAAGGTTCCGCCATAGCCGAAATTACAAATGCATCAGTGTCGAAAACACTATGTACACTGCGAATCTTTTCGCCAAAACCATGCAGAAATTGTTCATTGTACATCGCTTTTAAAGGTTCAGCCATTGTGTATCCCTCATTTTCTTCTATAAATCATCAGAAGTTAATCTGTTATGAAATCGTAGCACACCCAATTTGACAACAGTGTGTCAACTTCGGCTATTCCCTAATCTAGAACATTAACCTGCCTAGTATCGAGATTAATCATTCGACTTCTCGTATCATTACGCGAAATATAAATAGGTTGTCCGGTAGAGTCGATCCAATATGAGATGGGAATCGAAATTCCACAATTTCGGTAAGATCCGTCAGCATGGCTTGTCCCAATAATCATCGTGTTATATTTCACAGCAATCCTAGTGGCTTCCTCGATCCATAATTCAAATTGTTCTTCGCTGAACATGCCTACCCCAATCGGATGTGCGATGAAATCTAACGACTTAGCCTGTCCTTCCAAACCAACGTATCCTTGCAGAAGCTCAACACACAGCAAATAACCAATACTGAGGCCATCCGCTTCCGCAACTGACGGGCGATACAGCTGTTCATCCATCGGCGATTTGGCTCGTTCCAAAATGATGTCCCCAGAAGGATGAATCATTAGCGCTCTATCCTTGTTATTGCTGTTCCTATATCCTGTAATGATCAGCTTTTTATATATTTTGGCAACTTCACATAAGGTCTTTACACTGGCTTCATCTGCTACATAACCTTCTGGATACAACACCCCGTCAAAAGAATCCTGTCTGCTCATTTCTTTGAGCAAATGCTCCAAATGTGGTTCGTGATTAGGTTGCGCTACGAGTAATCTCATATTTCCCCTCCAACGGTTAATTAATTAGCACCTTCACCTGTTCTAAGCTTTGCTCTGCACGACTGTTCAAAGCTCTCTTATCTTTAAGGCCAAGCTCCTTAAGCTCATGTCCAGGGTCAATGACCAGCGGCTGTGAGATTACATTTTCGAGAATTTGCACAGCAACTTTACAGGCCTCAAATAATAGTTCTTTTGGGATCACTTGTTTATGAGAGCCAATAATTCCTACCAGTTTCTCTGCGTAGATCAATCTAACCAGACTATCCGCACTCATCATATTCCGCGAGGCAAAAGAAGATACCTTCTCCACAATCCAGCTGTCTTGATAGTTTCTCGATAAGGCATCTAGTGCAGTAATTGCATCCCAATCTCGGATCGACAACTGCTCGGCGTACGCCAAGGCCATTTCATTGAGCCATTCTATCTCTTGTTCTCTAGGAATTTCAAAACTCTTATACTCTTTCAGCAAACCTGCCTTATGCATATCTAAAAAATGACCCAGAAATCGTGTGTATAACTCCTTGGCTCTTTGTAGCTGTTCTGTCATTTGGCGATCATCCTTTCACTACACAAATCATATCCGTCCGCAGGTTTCTTTTCAAACCAGAAAGTAAAAAAAAGGCAGACAGCGAAACAACTTCGCTACCTGCCCTCGGATGATCTTCGGATTTTAATACAATTACAACCAAATTTCGCATATTTTTGACCGAAATCAAGTAATTCCTCCTCAAATTCATCCGCAAATCGTGGTAAAATAGTTCCTTAGGATTATTTATATTCATACATGTTGAAGATATCACCGGAGGGAATACCATGCCACATACACTTAATAAAAATATTGATTTTTTCATAGCCGCTTTATCCCAAACTTATATCACTGCCCTACAGCTTGACCCTGATGGAATGTATTCTGAGGTTGCCTCAGGAATCGTTGAAGAGTTCTCCGATGTACAGGTACGCCTTAGAAGATATGACGGCTCCGTATCACACTATGCTAGGGACAACACAAAATTCCAGCGCAATAAAGGTTAGATGAGAATGCATACCAAAAAGACGTGACTGGAGAAATCATCTATAATGATCTTTCCTCCCGTCACGCCTTTGCATCCTCTATATCCTGCTAGTTAAGTACAATCCATTCCCCTTCGGCATTCGCTGACTGTACTTCCGCCTCTATGATTTCCAAAGAATCTGCTGCACTCTCAGGCGTACAAATGATAATAGGCTTATCTTGAATAATCGCATCCAAGAAATAGACCAGCTCTCTGTAGTAACCCGCATCCGGGGAAAGCTCCACCGTAAAGCCTGCTCCATCATTGGGATTCACCTTGACTCCACTACCATCAAATACAACATTTCCTCGCTCGAAGTTAACCCTGTACCCCATGTAGAATCCAAAGTCGCCCTCCAGCGTCCAGTCCACCTGAGCATTGATCACCTTTGCATCCTTATAAAAATAGTGTGTAGAAGCAATATCATATCCGCTTCCCGGTAGAACATTCCGGCCCAAAGTCGATACTTTATCCGGTCTGCCAAACAGATAGTTAATCATATCCGTATCGTGAATATGCATATCCACAATGCATCCACCGCTTAGCTTCTCATCCAGAAACCAATCTTTAGGAGCCCCTGAACCACGGTAGAAATATCCTTCTGTCACTTTACCAAATTGCTCAGTTTCCACAACTTCTTTCAAATATTCATACCCTGGCCAAAAACGAAGGCACTGCCCGATCATCAATTTCTTTCCACTGCGCTCCGCTGCTTCTACCATTTTCTGTGCTTCTACTGAAGTTCTAGCCATCGGCTTCTCACAAAAGACATGATATCCTCGTTCCAGCAAAGAACAAGCCATTTCAGCATGCAGGTAAGTAGGAACTGCGATATCGATCATATCCAGTTCCTCATTCGCTATCATTTTCTCCAGATCATCATAGAGACTGTAAGCTGTTAAATCATACACTTCTCGAGCGGTACTCATATTGCCGTCCGCTTTACCGTCTTTCAATTCCTCAATTCGCAAGTCACAGATGGCTTTAAGGGCAATGGGATGCCCCTCTTCCGTTAAGCGAACATAATTATCAAAATGCATCCGGCCCATAAATCCAAAGCCAATCAAACCTATTTTCAACATAGTGAAGCCTCCCCAGCTAAATGATTAATAATTAAACAAGCTCTATCCAAGCACCTTCCAGCCCAGCGGATTGTATCTCAGCCTCAATGATTGCTATAGGCTGAGCATCGCCTTCCCCCATACTTTAAGCTTTGAAAGTGGTACGTCCGAGAATGGCATCCATAGCTGCAGAAGTATTAAAAATAATTTGCTCCGTATAATGTGTGTATGACGGTATCATTTCACCGGTAACATAATTGTTGTATCCAATGTCTTCAAGCGCTTTCATGACTGCTGGATAATCCACATCCCCAGCGAGCAGATCAACAAATCCGTGAAGCCCACCAGCCGTCCGACGGTAATCCTTGAAATGCACCTTTTTAATTCTATGGCCTAGAATCCGTATCCACTGCTCTGGATAACCGGAATGCACGATATTTCCAACATCAAGATAGGAACCTACATAACTGGAACCGACCGTATCAATAAAAGTACGTAATTCAAGCGGAGACAGCAAGAATTTATTCCACACATTTTCAAGACCAATAGAAACGCCTGCTTGCTCAGCATCCTTGGCTAAATGACTAATCGCTTCCAGCGCTCTATCATAAGCTTTTTCATAATCAACAACCTCACAGCCCTCGATGAAATCCACACCAACAGCGCCAGGGATGACAAGAATTGTATCTACACCTAGCGCAGCCGCCAGCTCCAGTTGCTTTTTGCATACATCGATTGCCTTGGTTCGATTCGCTTCAGATTCACTAGTCATCGCATAAGACCAATATAGACCTGTTGCCAGCCCCGCGATCTCCAGACCCGTTTCATTAATAGAATCACGAAGGATACGCGCTTCTTTCTCAGTGGTTTGCAGGCCAAGTTCACCTGACTCATTTAATGACAGCTCGATCCCCTCAAATCCAGCCGCTTTGGCTAGACGTACACATTCTTTAATTTCAGTTCCTTCGCGAAACGACCAGATGTTTATTCCCTTTTTCATTTGAATCCTCCTCCTATTTGTTCTTTTCCGTTTTCCACTTCCTAGGCTTAGATGCACTTTGTATCCTTTAATTATTTATATTATACTAGATTCTAAATTCGATTTATTTAGGCGAAGAAGAGACTTTTTGCACTATTCCGGTCTATTCTATTAAACATTCAGGAGGCAGTGACATGTCTGACAAAGATCCCTCTTACCCACTGAGAAAGCAGGTACCCTCTCGTGATTGGGCACCCGGAATTCACTATGCACAATTGCAGACACTTCCACCTTGCACCTTCCAAAGAAGAAGGCTATATGACTTCGAGCTACTATATGTTCGCCAGGGCAAATTATTAACAAAGATGGATAAGGAAGAATATATACTGAACGCTGGGCAGCTTATTTTCCTCTCATCTGGGGTATATCATCAGAATATTATCCTGTCAGATTCAGACACTAAGCTTATTGGAATCCATTTTGATTTCTTTGGGGAATCAATTATTACACATGATGAAGATATGGTAGTTAATGAGGATGAAGTCATACACGATAAATTCGCCTTTGAAGCTATAACTGTCCCCTTCATGCCATTGTCACAAGAACCGATCTACTCCCCGCCACCCGAATGTGTTCATGCCATGGAACAGCTCGTTCATGAATTCACTATGCGGCCTGCCGGCTATGAGTGGGTCTGTCGAGGGCTACTACTTGGTATTCTGACTTCGCTGCTTCGAACGCAAAGCTCCCGAGATGCAGCTAAGTCTTCAGTTCATACTGAGCGGATCAGGGCATTAATAGACGAGATAGAAGAGCGGTTAGCAGAACGCTGGACCAATAAATCCATGGCCACATCCATGAATATGCATGAGGACCACTTTGCCAAGCTCTTTCGTGAGGTCGCAGGTATGCCCCCCGGAGAATACCTCCGCTCGATCCGGCATAGGGAAGCGCGTAAGCTGCTGCGAGAAACGGATTGGCCGATTGAACGGGTGGGAGATCAGGTCGGTTATCCCGATATCCATTATTTCAGCAGGGTGTTCACGGCAAATGAGGGGATTTCTCCGCGGGCGTATCGCAAGTTGTCCCGGATTCTCTAGATACGGAAACCCCAGAACATCTCAATCCAAGTAAGAAGAACTCGCCAAAAACATTGCGGTTGATGGATTCATGCTTATGATTAAAAAGCAAAAGCCCCCTTCCCTGAAAAATCGAAGAAGGGGGCGGCTCTAAAACTAATTAGGGAAAAACTCCCTGAAAATAATCAAAATTCGCTCTAAACGAACGAAATCAGGGAATTCCTCCCTAATAATAAGGGGGATTCCTTTAATTGCTGTCGAATCAGCAAAACTTTAGGGAGGTTTTCCCTGATTATTAATCTAATGACCAAAAATCCCGAAATTTCAGGGAGAAATTCCCCAATTACTCTATCGAAGCGGTACAATTCAGGAAAGTTTGAGACAACAGCGGCCGCAAGTCCAAATATTCTCCGTAGTTACGACTGACTCCTTAAATGTATGTCTTAAAGTGAAGTTACATATTCATATCCAGCCACACACTTTCCATCCCGTTCAATTCCAGCTCTATTCTCAAATCGTTCTCCATCAGGATCGTCGTCTTTTGGGTCTCCGCTGTGTTATTTACAGCACAATAGCGGCCAGTCTCAGGGTAAGCATGACACTCTACATTCGGATTCAATGAGAACCAAGAATACAATTGTTCCTCTTGATGTGCAGCCCAAAAGATCGCCCGGCTCAGTAATCTAGTATTCTGGATACTATACGGCAGCCCTGCAATATAAACGCCTCGACCCTGCCCAAATGAATTCACGGCAAGATTGCAGCTATTGTCGTGCACATCCAAGACTTGTGCTCCAATCTCCGCTTGATAAACCATGGTCATCCCTTCACCATAATCAATGTCGCCTTCCAGATCTTCCGTAATGAAATGCTCCTTTACTGGCGTTACCTTAGGCTTACTAACGCTTGCTGTAAAACCCATTTCCTTTTGAACACCTAAAATATCCGCTAGTTGAAAAAGAACCCCTTGATGCTCATATGCCGTTGGATCACCAATTCCAATAAAACCGCCGCCTTGATGCACCCATTCACGAATGCTAGACACCACTTTTGGATCACTCCAATGATCTCCGCCACTCCAAGAAGTATGGACATCACCCGCGTTAATGATCACACCGATACTAGGATCAATCCCGTGTTGTCTAATATCATCAAAGCTTATAAATTCAATGTCGAAAGGCAATCCTGCGAGTGACTCCAGTGCCCCTATGTAGGAATAACATCTTTGATTCCATAAAGAGTGAGCCACTTGGTGCGTCTGCCAGCTGCGAATGTACCCCCAAGTATTAAGAATCGCCACTTTAAACGATGCCTTATACGGCTGAGTCCCTTCAGCATTTGCATGAATTCCTTTAAACTGAGTCGCAATCTCCGTCACATGATCAATAAAATTAGGGAATTGGTACGCCAGACTTAGATATCCGCCATACCCCATTCTTCCAACCGATTTACGCATAAGTGCCCGGCGACATTTTATCCAGATCGGCATGGACTCTCCAACAGGATCTCCACCTTCAAAGAATATATCTGGGAAGAAGTAAGGGTAGAACCGGGCTTCGGTATCCTTAATAGGAATATCCGCGATCATACGGGTCGTAACCCCATCTCCGGCAGCCCCGACCACTGCATCTAGCCCAATCTCGGAAAAATATTTACCATAAGGCTCTGTCCCTGCCCAGTGATCCCCAAAGAACATAATGGCTTTCTTACCGAAATCATGCACCATATCAACACATTGTTTGGCATAACCTGCAATGAATTTCTGATTAAATTCCATCCAGTCCAAATACCTTGGCGTCGGATTCATAAACGGTGTATTATATCGTCCTTGATCCACAAAATCTTCCGCAGTCAGACGATATCCATAAGCTTGTTCAAACTGATCTAATGCTAATGGACTTACGCAGCTTAGATAGCCAAACCAATTAACTTGCTTCTCCTTACCTTCCTTATTAAAAATCAAGTCGAAATTATAAAAGAAGGTAGTAAAACGAACGATATCAGTCTTCGGATGCTTTGCTAGCCAATCTTTCAGCACCTTCAATACATGCTCTTGCGCCTCGGGATAACGAACATCCAGTGGTAAGCGATGCTCTTCCGTCCAGTTATTCGTGATGTGATTGTACATAGAGACCGGTTCCCAAATCTGATAGGCCAAGAAACTGACGGTATATTTGTGAAACTGTTCCGCCTGCTCAAGCGTGACGATCCCCTCTGCATAACTCCAATGTGCCGAAGGTACTATTTCTCCTGTGGTCCGGTTTACAACCTGCCAATACTTTTTAATATCCACATCTGTATTAGGAACAAATTGATCTGCAAAAAAATCTGCCATAATATCGATGGTCTTCACCTTCGGTGTCACAATCAATGGTGCAGACATCAGATAAATCTGCTGTCTATACTGTGGATGCTGCTTTGCCCACTCGTTGTCCTCACGTACCAGACAAAGCGTTGAATAGATTTGCAGACCCATATCAAGAATGTCCTGCGATAGACTCGTGCCATCACTGTCACGTACAGCATCTACACCCCATCTCTCTACAAGATCAGCTATGACCTCTTCCATTCCTGTTTCACCAGGTAGTGTAAATCTTCCTTTGTCCACACAAATTCCCTCCATAACTTTGTAGTTCAGCCCTTAATTCCACCAGCGCTTATTCCTTGGAGCAATTGTTTTTGTCCTACCACATATAGGAGAATCGTTGGAATGAGTACCAAGATCAATGCGGCAAATAGTGCGCTCCAATCTGTAGCATACCTTTGAACCTCAAACAGATTGGCTAATCCCACCGGTAATGTTTTTTTGCTATCCGTTTGAATTAGAACTAATGCCAGTGGATACTCATTCCAAAAGCCCATCGCTGCCAGCATACAGACCGTTACAATTCCCGGCTTAGCTAGTGGCGCAATGATTCTGACGAGTACCCCTGTATTCCCGCAACCGTCAATCTTGGCGGCCTCTTCATAATCTCTAGGGACAGATCTTAGAAATCCGCTTAACACAAAGATCGCAAAAGGAAACTGAAGGACAGCATAGATCAAACCGAGCATCCCGCGATTGTCCAGCATTCCGAAAGAATTCACCTGAATAAATAAAGGAACCATGATATAAGAAGCTTGGAGAAAGATACAGGCCATATAAATATTAAGAATCATTTTGGAACCCCAAAACTTAAATCTCGTTAATACATAAGCTATAGGGACCACAAAAACAACTAGAATCGCAGTGGAAAGCACCACTAGAAAGATAGAATTCAGGAAATAACTTCCCATCTTGGATTTCTGAAAAGCACGTACATAGTTATCCAAGTGTAAGGCTTGTGGAAAGGAGAAAGGATCGGTTAGAAATTCCGTGTTGCTCTTAAATGAGGCTAAAAGATTCCATACAAACGGATATAACAAAACAATAGTAGCTACAATCAGAAACAGCCGAGTGATCCAATTGATAATGTTCATTTTTATAAGACTCTGTTGATTACTATTCACCCTTCTCCCCTACCCTTCTGCTCGATTTGTAAGTAGTCTAGACAGAAAAGAAAGGATAAAGGCAAACGCAAGCGTAAAAATCGCGATAGCCATGGCATAACCAAAATTCGCATTTTGGAACCCTTGAGTGTACATGTAATGGAGTAATACAGTAGTACCACCGGCCGGCCCACCACCGGTCATGATTGTTACGACGATAAAGCTTAAATTGATCGTACCAGCCAGGGACAGCACGAAGGTTATACCAATGATTTCTTTTAACAGTGGGATCGTAATGCTGACAAGCTTCCGGAAATATCCTGCACCATCAATGGTCGCCGACTCGAACACATCCGCAGAAATCCCATCTATTGCAGCGATATACATCACCATATAGTAACCAACCGCCTGCCAGATCAGAGTGACCGCTACGCACCATAATGCAGTTCGGCTATCCCCAAGCCAAGTCATAGTCAGTTGATCCAGCCCAATACTTGAGAGAATATTGTTCAAGATCCCCATGTTCGGATGAAACACAAAGGACCATATGATCCCGACTACCGTCAAAGAGATAATGCTGGGGAAAAAGAATACCGTCCGGTAAAAGCCTCTCTCTTTCAGCTTCGTCTGCGTCAATAGAAAAGCAAGCACTAAGCCAAAGGCTAAGGTAACCACCGGCACGACCAGCATCAGCTTGAACGTATTACTAAGCGCTTTGAGGAACATCTCATCTTGGAACATATATTTATAGTTATCCAGAAAGATAAACTTGTTCTCATCACTCATCCCGGTTGCATCCGTAAAAGACATAAAGAATGCCCGAAAGGTTGGAATGATCATAAATACGAGAGTCAACAGGAGCGCAGGAATGGTACATACGGCTATGAATAGCTTCGGATTTTTAGTTTTCGTTGACTTAGTCTTTAATTTTCTGTTTCTAGGAGCTACTTCCGTTAGTTGCATCTCAGACATCTTTCTCACTCCTCTTCATGCAAAATGCATCCTGTTCATAGATGTCTGTATCCATTCTTAACAGGATGCATTGGCATGAGATGCTATAAATTATTTACTAGCTGCTTTCTCTTTACGAATCTGTGCAAAAGCTTTTTCAACATTATCCATCCATTGGTCAGTGGTCATTTGACCTGTCATGACTGGCGTCATCGTATTCTTGAACATTTCAGTGACTACACTAACTTTGGAGCCCTTCGGTAAGGATTGCCAGCCTTGCAGAATTGAAATGGAACCATTGTAAGCCTCAAACATGTCATATACACCTTTGGTCAAGTATGGCTTCGACAGCTCCTTCGCACCATTAAGTGCGTACGCACCATTAGCTTTTTCCGCGAATAATTTAACGGACTCATCCGTATACAGGAACTTTAAGAATTCTTTAGCCAGCTCTGGATTTTTAGCTTTTGCTGGAATGGAGAATTGCTCATAGCTGGAAAGCACATACTTCTGATCTCCTTTATTAAATACAGGGACGGTTGTCATCCCAAATTCAAAGCCATTTTCTCTAGGTGAATCCTTCATTTCATTTTCCATCCAGTTGCCGTTTACAATAAACAACGCTTTCCCCATCATCATATCAGTCTGCGATTGGGTATGGTTCAAGGCAACTGTGCCATCCATCAGATATCCGTCTTTAGATATTTTGTAGAATATATCCAATACTTTTTTGATCGTGTCGTTCTTAAATGAACCTTCCTCATAAGCAAAGACTTTATCTAACGTTTCTTTACCGCCCGCACTAGCAATCGCAGGATACAGAATTTCTTCCAAATAGTCCGGATAGATACCTTGATAAGTGAACAACGCTCTTTTCGTTTTCGTTCCATCTGCATTGACCAAGAAGTTCTCTTCTTTTTTCAGCTCATCGCCTAATGCAAAGAACTCGTCCCAAGTCTCAGGAACACTCCAGCCTTTTTCCGCGAACAAAGTTTTGTTGTAAATCAAGCCCATCGGTCCAGCGTTAAAAGGTGCCAGATAGATCTTCCCGTCTTGATACGGCTGAAATCTTGTGCTGTCCAGCATTCCTGGAAGAATCATTTCCTTTAGCGTCTCATCTTTGTCTAAGGCCTTGCTTTCGAATACATCACTGATATCTAGAAGTCCTTTTTCTTTAATGAGGGAAAGCATAATCCCACTTTGCTCTGTATCCGTAACAGATAGGAAGTCAGGAGGATTACCGGCAACAATCTGTGGTCTGATCACTTCACCAACCTTAGGGTTGATCGTCATATTCACTTTTACCCCTGGATAAGTACTCTCGAATTTACTGACAATTTCATTCCAATAATCGGCGCCATATCCCCCTTGGAATACAGCAATACTCAGTTCCTTGTTATCAAAATCCTTCTTAGCATTCTCTTTAGAAGTATTCTCGGCGTTCGTTGTACTTGTCGCTTCCGCTGTACTCGTAGCTTTTGTAGAATTCGAATCCTTTGAGGCAGCTGGTGTATTCGTGCTATTCCCACAGCCAATCAATCCCACACCCAGCAGCGAAACTGCTAATAACGTACTCATTGTCTTTCTCATAAACGCCCTCCTTAAGATGTTCTTACTAATGACCCAACCACAGATCAAATATTGAAAACGCTTTATCTGATAACTTAAGTATAGAAGTGTTTACGTTTTATTTACATTTACAATACAAACGTACCTATGTATTATTTTATCCATCTCTCATTCAGGTTTCAGATATGCTTATTCATCAGAATCACATGACTTGTAAACTTAGCGGTTAAAGGAATGGATAATACTAACGATTCCATAGATTATTCTTGCTTTTCGCCCATGCATATATATTCCATTCTTCTTTTTATGTTAACTTGTAAGTAAAGGATATCGAATGGGAGGTCATCCACCTGAGTCATAACAAAGGGAAGCGGTATTTTCCTAGTCCCCCACAAATCATAAGAAAAATTAAAATTCAAAATCGCTTAACCGTTATCTTCTTAATCGTTTCCGTGATTCCAATCATCTTTATAGGTTTCTATTCCTATACTATCTACTCCAAATCCATTAACAATAAATTAAGCAAATCTACCTTTCAGGCTTTGACACTGCTCAATCGAACGATGTTAAGCGAGCTTAATAACTATCAATATCTTGCCGGATCTGTTTCTACCAATCCTATTATTCAGGAGCGTTTAACGGCAGCACCTAATGAACCCGCTCCTAGCAATGCTACTATTAACCACGCTATGGATAATGTGTACAGAACCATTTATCCGGGATATGTTCAGAACGTTCGGATCATAGATTCCAAGAACGAACCTATTTATGAATTAGGCTATGACGGCATTCCCAATCCAAAGTATGGGGAAATCATGAAACAGGTAGATCTGAATGCCCCTTATGACAGTCTTAATTATGTAAAAAGCTATCGTGCTTCCCATACGATTGTCCTGGGGCGTAAAATTTTTGATCAAGAAGACATTGGCGTTCCATTAGGTTATGTGTTTGTTTTTATCGGCGGGGAGTTATTCTCAAAAGTCATTCTTTCCAGTGTGGACTTAGGAACAGGTTCTAATCTGCTTATCATGAATAGAGAAGGAATAGTGATGTCCTCCAACCTAAAGGGTACAACACTTGGAGAAGCCTATGATAAAGGTCAACTGTTTAAGCAAATCAAGGAACAAGAGGCTCAGAAGAACCATTCCTTTCAAGGCTTAGTCAATGGCAAAATGCATCAGATCTCCTATATCAATAATAATCAATTAGGCTGGTACATGATTTCTACGGTTCCTTTCTCTTATATTAATTCTGAGACAAGTAAAATCACCACTGGACTCCTTATCGTCGTCAGCATCATTGTAATCCTTTGTATCCTAATTATCATCGTCTTGTATAAAAGTATCCTAAAGCCTATCAAACAAATTATTGTCTTCTGTAATCAAATTTTTTATGGCAATTTATCCAATCGTATAGAAGATCACAGCAACGATGAGATGGGTGTTCTGGCTAATAGGATTAATAGCATGGTCAGCCGGATTGAGCAACTGATAGAGGATCAACAGAAAGATCAAAAGAGGCAGCGTTCGCTTGAATTACAAATGCTGCAATCACAGATTAACCCTCATTTTTTATTCAACACTCTAAATTCCTTGCGATGGCTCGCAATGATTAACCAGGTTCCGGTGCTAAGTGATGGTATCTCCTCTCTCGCAGAATTACTGCGCAGTACCATCATCGATCAAGATGAGGAAATAACCATCAAACAAGAGCTTAATAATCTGGACAATTACTTTGCTATTCAAAAAATACGTTATGCTGATCGATTTGATGTTGAATATGATCTAGATGAATCGGTATTACATAGTCTGATCCCTAAACTTATTCTGCAGCCGATCGCTGAGAACGCTATCATCCATGGGGTTACGGATATTGGAGGAAAAGTTCTTATCCGCATTAGGGCATACGCAAAAAATGAATACACACTTGTTATAGAAATCATTGATAACGGAAAAGGCTTTGACACGAAAAAATCGGAAAAGGCTGATACGCTGTCCGGTATCGGAATTTCTAATGTAGCCGATCGCATTAAGCTTCAATATGGTGAGAGCTACGGACTATTCATCACAAGCTTGGTGGGTCAAGGAACCTGTTGCCGCCTGATTATCCCCAAACAAACCTACGAAGAAGATAAGGGGTGATACTAGTGTATCCAATGTATAATGTAATGCTGGTGGATGATGAACCTATTGTAAAAGTCGCGCTCAGAACCATGATTCCATGGGAAGAGCTTGGATATATGATCTGTGCTACAGCCTCTGACGGAGTTGAAGCTTTAACCCTTGTTGAGAAGTTTAATCCACATATCATCATTACAGATCTCAAAATGCCCAATATGGATGGTTTGCAGCTGATAAAAGAACTCAATAACAGAGGGTTTGCCGGAAAAATCCTGGTGGCAAGTAACCATGGGGAGTATGAGTTGGTTCGTGAAGCATTAGTTCTTGGCGCTGTAGATTATATGCTTAAGATTAGTATGAAGACTGCGGACCTCATCCAGTTGCTGGAGAAATCCACGCAGCTAATCCAAGAACAGCTTCAGTCCAAGCAGCAGCTAGAGACACAATCTCAGCTATTGCAACACAATTTAAAGAGTGTGAAGAATGCGATTTTAAAAGATTATTTTACCGACCCATATTATGATATGAATCAGCTTGAGCAGCAAAATTCTATAACACTCGCTTTTAGTGAAAATAGCTGCTACTTGTTCTACATCACCTTTGAGCAAAATACCGCCAGCCCTAGCGCACGTAAAAACCAGCTATCGGTATCCTTCATTGAAAACATCATCTTAGATATCCTGGAAACCGTAGATCAATTCGAAATTATTCAGCTTGAATCGAATGCATTGTTGCTGCTAATCTCCACTGATACCTTAGACAATCAGCAAATTATCCGTACCGACTTTATCCATAGAGTTATTCAGTTGATCAAAATGTATATTTCCATTACCCCTACCATTGTTTATTCCCAGCCCATTAGAGGATACGCTGAGGCGAAAGTAATGCTAGAGCGATGTAAAGAATCCTTGGAAATCCAATTTTACAACGAAATAACGATTATTGATCCCGAGATTGTCCATTTAAATGATACGCTCGATTTCGAAAACGTTCATGAGTTCTCTACGAATTTAATACAGGCCTGGAAACGTTCGGGCGTTGAAGCCGTTAATCAAGCCACTCAAAATTTCCTTGAGACCTGCAGATCGAAACAAATAAAGCCGGCTGAAGCCAAAACATTCATCGTTAATTGTCTGCACTATCTTCCATTATGCGATGCTCACATTATCGTTGAAGATCCAAAGCTTTTGAAAACAACTATTGAGAATATTGCAAACAGTAAACGAAGTGCTGAGATTCTAACGCAGATGGAGCTTTTATTTCAATTATTCTCACATCAAAAACAACAGATTGTGACTACCCATAATAGGGATGTTAAACAAACAATTGATTATATCAATGCAAATTATCAGAAAAAGCTGACCTTATCTCTGATTGCCAAGCAGGTCAACTTAAGTGAGAACTATCTATCCAGAATCTTTAAAGAAGAAGTCGGCCAAAGTATCATTCATTACATTAACACCGTAAAAATGGAGAAAGCCGCAGAGTTAATTCTAAAGGGCAACCCTTATGTCAAAGAGATTTCTACGCAAATCGGTATACATGATCAATTTTATTTCACCAGACTTTTCAAGAAGCATTTTGGAGTTAATCCGAGTGAATATAAAGATTATGTTCAAGCGACGCTTGGCTCAGGAAATTAAGATCCTTTCTTTTACGACGAAAAGCCGTTGCTGTAGATCAGCAACGGCCTCTTTTTTGGTATTACAACACTTTCCGAAACAATTCATTGTTTAATCGCTCCAGCTGCAGAAGATGATGACGATAGTGCATCTCAATAAGCAGGAACCATTCCTCCGCGGATAGTCCACCAAATCGCGGGTGAGATACGGTATTTTGTTTGGACGCTTTTTCAAGAGACGGTTCGATCTCTCTCATTCTTTGGATGACTGAATGTAACCCTTGAATTAATTGTTCCTTGCTCTCCGGCTGCTCCGGCGTATATTGGGCGGAAGGCGGAACCTGAATACGAATGGGCGGAAAACTGCCTTGTGCAAATATAGCCGCACCATCCTCGGTTTTCCCCACATGAGATACCAAGGGATCTTGGTTGGGCACTAGACATTGATCAATATTACGAAGCTGCATATACAGTGCCGAGTTAATGAGATGTTGAACCATCTGTCCGATGGACCACTCGTTTTCACTCGGCTTTTGCATCAGCTGCTCCAGATTGAATCGCTCTACTTCTTGAATATAGTATGTCGCAGTTTCTTCAAAACGTTGTAAGGCTTCTTTTGTTGTAATCATTATATATCAGCTCCTGTAGTCATTGATTATCCAAGTATATAAAAACGCTACTGACAGCGTTATGTCAGTAGCGTTTTAACATTATTTCTAGTTCGTTTCTAACTTGATGGCGAAAAGATTCCGGCTCTAGCACAACCATGCCACCTCCCCAGCCCAGCACCCATTGCAGCAATTCCGCTGGCTCTCGAACCCGAAAAGTAACCCGTAAGCCTTCCGCATGATCCTCTATAGTTTCCATATAAAAATTGTTCGATTCCCTTACCTTATCAGCTATGTCAGAATGGACTAAGATAACCACATGAACGTTGCGATCATCAGGAGGTTGGTATACCTCCAATTGAAAATCCGCTGGCCGTATAAATTTATCTTCCAGTTCAATAAGCTCCCTCATTCGGGATAACCGGAAATGACGGATGTCTTGACGCAATTCACACCAGGCGACGAGTACCCATGATCCTTGATGAAGCACAAGTCCGTAAGGAGCAACCGTACGAATACTTTGACGGTTCCCATCGGCTTCGGCGATTCTTTTGGAATAACGAAATCTTATTTTCCTTTCCTCCAATATCGCTCGACGAATAGCTTCCAGACATGCCTTTTCTTGTATTGGTGCTATATCTGCTGCGGATGCAAATAAACGAAAACTTTTGCGGATCTGTGATGCTTCAGTTCGGATGGCTTCTGGCAGGATAGCTTCTATTTTCGCTTTAGAACTTCTAGCCTTATTGCCATAGTGGGCATCAAACCACTGCTCGATAAAGTCAGTCCCGATAAGCAATGTCACTGCTTCGTCCAGCGTGAAACTAACGGGTGGCAGGAAATAGCCCTCAATCAAGGAGTAGCCTTGCCCTGGCGCTCCTATTATGGATACGCCCGCTTCACTCAGTGCCTGAATATCCCGATAAATAGTTCTCACGCTCGTTTCAAACGTAGCCGCCAAATCCTCCGCTCGCAACACTTTATTACGCTGCAATTCAAGCACTATAGCTAACAGACGGTCCATTTTGTTCATACGGCTCTCCCTCCCCGAGAAATTGATTTTCTATCTCTAACGGCAATGTAAAAAACCTCTAAAAGCTTCTTTATCTATAAATCATTTTTATATTAGATATTATAAACATTAATTTTACTTATATCGCTCTAAAAGGGTATAGTAATATAGGGTTTATAACCATTATTTATATATAGAGTATACCCTTATAAGAGGAGAGATCATATTGGAAAGAGTAGTTGGAACAGTGGTACGTGGACTCCGCGGGCCTATCATTAACAATGGGGATAACATTGAAGAAATCGTAGTTCAGACGGTATTGAATGCAGCAACAGTCGAAGGTTTCTCGATCGAGGATCGTGATATTGTAACCGTAACGGAATCCATTGTGGCTCGGGCACAAGGAAACTATGCGACAATTGATAATATTGCTGCTGATATAAAGGCAAAATTCGGTGAAGAAACTGTGGGTGTTATTTTCCCTATCCTTAGCCGTAACCGATTTGCTAACTGCTTGCGTGGAATTGCCAAAGGAGCAAAAAAAGTAGTCTTAATGCTAAGCTATCCATCTGATGAAGTGGGCAACCATCTTGTAGACATCGACGAATTAGATGCTAAGGGCGTTAATCCATGGACGGATGTGTTAACAGAGGCTCAATTCCGTGAGTTTTTCGGCTATATTAAGCACCCATTCACAGGTGTTGACTATATCGAATATTATAAAGGTTTGATTGAAGCTGAAGGTGTGGCTTGCGAAGTCATCTTCTCCAACAACCCAAAAACCATTTTAAACTATACAAAAAATGTATTAACTTGTGATATTCACACTCGCTTCAGAACCAAACGCATTCTCACAAACAACGGTGCTGAAAAAGTATTTGGCTTGGATGATATTCTTACACAATCCATTGATGGCAGCGGCTTTAACGAAGCTTATGGTCTGCTTGGATCCAATAAAGCAACAGAAGAAAGCGTAAAACTATTTCCAAACAACTGCCAACCTATCGTAGATGGTATCCAAGCAAAAATCAAAGAAATTACAGGTAAAACTGTAGAAGTTATGGTTTATGGCGATGGAGCATTCAAAGATCCAGTCGGTAAAATATGGGAACTGGCAGATCCAGTTGTATCCCCTGCTTACACTGCCGGACTTGATGGAACACCAAATGAAGTGAAATTGAAATATTTGGCCGATAACAACTTCTCTCATCTTCGTGGTGAAGAGCTGAAACAAGCCATTTCTAAATACATCCAGAATAAAAATGATGACCTGGTTGGTGCGATGGAAGCACAAGGGACTACTCCTCGTAGATTAACGGACCTGATTGGTTCATTATCTGATTTGACTTCTGGTAGTGGCGATAAAGGAACACCGATGATTTATATTCAAGGTTATTTCGATAACTATACAAAATAAGATTAGTACAAAAAGGGAGTCTCCTCTACGAGACTTCCCTTTTTTTACTTTGCGGTGCCCTCTTTCATATCAAGGCATTGATAGATTAGGGAATTTCTCCCTAAAATTCAGTGAATTTTGATCATTAGGCCAACAATTAGGGAATTCCTCCCTATAATTCAACTAATTTAGTGGTAAAAGTATATTTTGGCCCGATTTTTAGGGAGGAATTCCCTGATTCCATTCATTTAAAGCAATTATCGGCTTTTATTAGGGAGCTTTTCCCTAATTACTCACAATCCACTGGTATAGTGACAGCACGCCAAGTAAATCCATGTACACTCTTTAAATCAAAATACACCTTTAACCGTACGGATGAACATCCGAATGGTTAAAGGTGTATTGTCTCTGTCTACTTTTTAATTAGAGTTAATTCCAGATCTCTTCAGCGATCTCTTTAATATAAGCAAGCTTGCGCCATTGCTGCTCTTCTGTAAGGTGGTTACCTTCTTCCGTGGAAGCAAAGCCGCATTGCGGGCTCAGGCAAATCCGGTTTAGATCGACATATTGCTTCGCTTCCTCAATACGCTTCAGAATATCTTCCTTGCTTTCAAGCTCACCAAATTTGGAAGAGAACAGGCCAAGCACGACCTGCTGATTGTCTTTTAGGAAGCGTAATGGTTTGAAGTCACCAGCACGTTCAGTATCAAACTCCAGATAGTAACCTGAGTAGTTATTGATGTTCAGAAGTGTTTGCGCGATAGGTTCATAACCTCCGCCTACACCAGCATAAGTAGAAACATAATTGCCTCGGCATACATGTGTCGTTACAACGAGATCTTCCGGCAGTCCGGATACCACTTCTTCGTTCAACTTCGCAAGCTCGTTCGCATATTCAGCTACATTCACACCAACCTGATTCATAAATGCTATAAACTGTTCGTCGCACAGCGCTCCCCACGTGCAATCGTCGATTTGAATGCTGCGGCAGCCCGCTGCATAAAAGGCAAGAATTGACGCTTTGTATGCTTTGGCAATATCCGAAATTAGCTCTTCACGATTCGGGTATAATTCATTCGTGCTTTCCTTATTTTCTACCCGATCCAGCTCAAACAGGAATTGCGCTGCTGCAGGAATCGATTGACGCGCAACAACATCCTCACCAGCAGCGCCTTTTAAGAATTCATAATGCGCTACAAAAGGGTGGCTGCTGTAGCTTATTTTTCCGGTCAGTCGTGCGGTTTCTGGTCTGGATTCTGCGCCATTAAATTGGTAGCCTTGATCAATAATGGTCCGCTCTACACCATCAAAACCCCAGAAGAAGTCGAGATGCCACCAAGAGCGGCGGAATTCGCCGTCGGTTACAGCTTGAAGACCTACCTCTTTTTGTTTTTGCACGAGCTTTACAATCTCGTCGTTCTCTACTTCCTTCAACTGCTCGGCAGTAATTTCGCTGTTCTTGAATTTTAATCTAGCCTCTTTCAACGCTTGAGGACGCAGGAAGCTGCCAACAATATCATATCGAAATGGAGTAACGGTTCGCTTTTTAGGTTCGGTTTGAGTGCTCATATATTAATCTCCTCGTGAACAAATTATTAAAATTAATATAGCATATCCGATTGCCTATACCGTTACACCAATGAGTTATGGCAGGTTATAAGTATTAGCTATACCTAATAAATAAACGATTGTGTGCGCTAGTATTGCCCCAGAAGCCCCTTCTTCATGGCTATTTTCTCACAGCGATCAAACACAACGAGCCCTAGAATCAAATAAACCAGCGAATTTAATATTAATACGCCATAGTCAGATAAAGATAGATCCGTTAACGTTAGATTCTCCAGCATCACCGTTCTTACCATATTCACGCCTTTAACGAATGGGGCAAAAGCTAAAAACGGAGCTACAGTGATCGGAACAAATACAAGTCCCATCAAGACAAATTGGAAAATCTGTAGAAATGCTTGAATTTGTTTCACAATAATAGCCAAACCAGCAATCATAAAACTAACGCCTACCATGCTTATCATAGTAACTATAATGATTGGGATCGTTGTCATGGGATTAAGACTCAACCATTGTCCCGAGGTTAGCATCGCACCAAACAGCAAGAGAATCATAATGACGGACTGTAAGCCCAATTGACTGACGATCCGCGTGAGCATAATTTTCCACACACCCATGGGAGACATATATAACTGCTCTAACGTTCCACGCGTCGCTTCTGTGATTACCGAATAACCAATAAAGTTCATCGTCATCATCGTTAAGCTCCAAAAGACCACACTTACAATTGAATATTGAACATTCGTATCAAAACTGGCTGGATCTCCTATGAACATAATTCCAAAAAATGCAGCCAGAAATATAATATAAAAAGTGACTACTAATGCAATCGTGTTCGGTAAATATCGTTTCAACTCAATATATTCCTTACGAAAATTAGCATTAAATAAATGGAGCCATTTCATGAGTCTTACCTCCCTTCACAATCTGAATAAACACTTGTTCAAAATCAATGGTTATTCGATCAATACTTTCCACCATCGTTCCTTCCTCTTTCAGAAGATCGAACAACTCGTAGATATCCTGACCATGCTCTAAATTCACTTCCACGATCGTTTCATGAGAGCTTGCTTTATAAGTACTTAAAGGGAATATACTCAACAGTTTGTTCTCCTGTTCAGGGCTTAATTGCTCACCTAATTTAATGGAATATGCCCTTGTTTCAAATAACTTAAGTAAATTCTCCACCCTGTCGTCAATCACAACTTCACCTTTGTTAATGATAATGGCACGGTCACACAGCTCCTGAACGACAGGCATATCATGTGAGCTAATAATGATCGTACGTTTCTCTTCCCTCACTATCGTTTTTAGAATATTTCGTAATTCATAACTAACCTCAACATCCAAACCGAGCGTTGGCTCATCCAGCAAGATGACATCCGTATTAGCTAATAACGCCACAGCAATTGCCAGCTTTTGCTGCATCCCACGAGATAATCCATTAACCAGCTCATTCTCTTTTTCTTTAAGGTTGAATTGCTCTAATAATTTATCTGTCTGATCGGCAATTTGCTTCCGAGAGTACCCCCGGTTACCTGCAAAATATTCTAAATTTTCCCGAACCGTAAGACGCCAATATAAATTCCGGTTCCCTTCTAATACAGCACTGATATGCTCTAGCGCTTTGAGTCTCTTCTTGCAAATATCTAAGCCATTAATGGATATAGAACCCCCATCCGATTCTAACAAACCACAGAGCATCTTTATCGTTGATGTTTTCCCAGCACCGTTGGGGCCTAGTAAACCGAGCACCTCTCCACGATTCACATGAAAAGAAACATCACGAACGGCATGAATCTTCTCTTTCGTCTTTCTTTTCTCGTATACCTTGCTAATCCCCCGTACTTCTATAATTTTCTCCACCTTATAACCATCCTCTCCCGTACGATTTAAAAGAGTGATTCCATTGTTAAATTTATTTTATTTTAGTATCTAAATTTAGATAACTGGCTCCAGATGGATACTTTCTCCGTCTGAGGAATGAGATTTGTATAGAGGACAACTATGATAAGTCTATAGGAAATATCACAATTGTTAAGAATGACTGGGCGAATGTCCGGCATGGAGCAAATGTAGGTTATTTCATCATAGAAAACGAGGCGGACATCATGAATCACAACAAGAAAAATCCATTTTGCGTGGTGGGTATTAGTAGGACTTGCTTTAATGGTTGGAGTTGCAAAAAGTGGCGTTATGACCGCAGGCGGGCTATTTTTGACACTAACAATGATCTTATCGTTATTGCCGCAGACATTAATGAGGTAGCGCTAGAGAAAGTAAGCCAGAAACAGAATGTTTATGGAATGAAATTGCATGTTGTCTCAGATGAGGATTGGCAGAAAATTAATTCCATCGATGGAGGATACTCAGCTCAATAACGATAATGACAGCCCTCAAGCTAAATGAGGGCTGTCATTTTTTCATTACAAGGCCATTAGAAGATCCATATGAGTAAGAAAATAACTGCAATTATTGCCACCACGATAAAGAGATTGATTACCTCGCTCCAAAATCCAGGAACACCTTGTGTATGATATTTTTGCGCATTGACATCATGGTTTGCTTTATGACCGCCAGGGTCCGTCACATTTGGATTAGGTCCTGGATCAAAAAAGTCAGACATAGAAATCAACACCTTTCTCGATTATAAACCATATTATACCAGTTAATTCCCTTTTTAGTAATAACCTTCTTAGCTCAATTCATTTGAGAATAAAAATAAGGTAAGTGTTTCTTTGATAGAGCTTTTTCGATTAGTTCTTGATCGTATCCATATTTTTGCAATGCAGTAATAATCGCTTGTGTCCTGTCTGATCGTTGTCTTCTTAAATTTGATTCTAGCTGTATTTCTAGAGGAACCGTAGGAATAGTGTACCGTCCGATTGTTACATTCCTAAAACGATTCCAAATGAATTGACCACCTTCCCATATCCCATCACCATCCATAGAATCAGGAATTCCCGCTGAATTGGAGATATGAACAACTTCCACTTTAAACCCATCGATGATCCAACTCCCCTTTGTCCATGAGAAGCCCGAAGAAAAGGTCTGAGTGTATGTAGGTTCTTCTAAAGAGGATAACCAGTTCTCCCCATGAGGGAATTCACATTTATCCAGCAAGGAATATTCCTTCAGAAGTTCTGCAAATTGTGCAACCCCTTCTTTATTTTTTGTATAAATATCAACGTCTCCCGGAGTCATTTCACAGCCCTGTAAAACCGAACCCACCGAGCCAACCAAGATCCATTCTAATTTCGAATTCACTTCCGATGAAAAATAAAGCTCACATACCTTTGACAATGCTGTTTCCCAGCTATTCATAATTCCACCCCAAATTGACTAGTAAGTTCGAGTACATGAAACCTTAATAACCTCAGATGCGTTAAAGAACTATACAAATTCACAGGAGGTTTTTAAAATGAGATACAGTGCTGCAGGCGCGCGAATAACCTGTCCTTGTTGTCAAAACGATACCTTTCATCTGGATTATAAACTGCTTAACACAAGTGGAGCATCCTTTCTAGGATTTGACTGGGCGAATAAAAACGCTGCTATACTTATTTGTAAGAGATGCACCCATATCTCATGGTTTATGGAAGAACCAACATCAGATAACTAAACACTACCTGATTTTTCTACATCTTCATTATAAAATATTTCTATAGACTATGCGTTCTTGAGCTGGATGCAATTGTTCTTTTGCATCCAGTTAAATACCTCTAGATAACCATCCCCGATTGTCTTAAGCCTCTTTGGATAACGATCCGAAATATTCTACAACTACCTTACGAAATTCCAGAGCAGCTCGCGAAATATACCGACTCTTGTGCCATATTAAAGCAATTTCCCGTACCAATTCGTGATTCTCTATTTGGAGATATTTGATGTCTTCCCGTGAATTTCTTGCTGTACTTGGTATGAAGGCAAGACCAATCTCAGCTTCCACAAGCGTGATCAACCTTGCAGGCTCATCCCCCTCATATACATATTTAGGCGTAAATCCGACCGATTGGCACACAGAGTCTATTAAATCCCGAGTTCCATAACCACTCTTAACCCCGACGAACCATTCATCTCTCAGCTCTATCAAAGATACGCTGCTTCGATCTGCCAACCGATGCCCCTTAGGAACCGCTACAAGGATTGGGTCGATAAATACGACTTGGCATTCGATGTCGTTCCCTTCTATAGGGGGAGATGACAGGCAGAAATCCACCTCTCCTCTATCCAAAAGTGTAACCATTTCCTTCGTAGTCAGCATCTGCACATGAAATTGAATATCAGGTCTCTTTTTTCGAAACTCGCGAAGGATACTGGGTAATGTACTGGCGGTGGTAACCGCTAATTCTAGCGTGTTATGTTCCGGGTGAGATAAATCGCTAAGCTCCTGCTTTCCCTGCTCCAATTCAAACAAAGCTCTTTCTGCACGGCGAAGGAATCTGCTTCCGAACTCATTCAGACGCAGGTTCCGCCCTACTCGATCGAATAAAGGGACCCCTAGATCCTCCTCCAAGCGCTGTATTGTTTTGCTAAGTGATGATTGAGTAACGTGCAGATTGCGCGCAGCTTCGGTCACATGTTCCAACCGAGCTACCGCGAGAAAATATTGCAGCTGTAGAAGTTCCATTTCGCACCCCATTCATTCCTTTAAGTCAATGAGAATATAACATAAAATGCGTTGGAATGAATAACTAAAATCAAGTAGGATGACATTAATACGCTTTAGGGGGACACAAAATGAGTGCTCGGAATTGGTGGTTAATGATTTCAGTGGGTCTAGGGATACTATTGAACCCATTAAACTCTTCAATGGTTTCTGTTGCTATTCCAAGATTGCAAAATGTATTCCAACTTGACTATACAGGTGTTTCCTGGATTATTTTTTCTTTCTACATTGCTAGTAGCATCGCTCAACCTGTCATGGGAAAGGCCAGCGATTTATTTGGTAGGAGAAAAATATTTCTTACCGGGCTTGTAGTAGCCTTCATTGCCTCATTATTAGCTCCATTCGCACCAAGCTTCGCGTGGCTCCTCGTGTTCCGCATTGTGCAAGCCATTGGAACTAGCATGATGGTTGCCGTTGGGATGGCTATAGTGCGAATTCATGTAACGGAAAAACAAGCGACAGCGCTGTCTGTTTTATCCATCTTCCTATCTGGTGCGGCAGCCATTGGACCCTTTATTGGCGGGGTTATTATACACTGGTGGGGCTGGCCCGCTATCTTTTTCGTTAATATTCCATTTGTGGTAGTGAGCTTTCTATTGTCTTGGAGAAATATTCCTAAGGAAAACTCGTCATTAACCGTTGCACCGGGCATGTCTCTTCGCAAATGGTTCGATTGGATAGATGGATCTGGGATTCTGCTCTTCACAATGGGTCTGGTTGCCCTGCTCATTGGATTGCTCTCAGCAAAATCATCCGGGCACATTGCTTTAGGAAATGTCATTGTTTCACTGATAGGACTCGCTCTGCTAGGGGTATTCGTACGACATGAGTTAAAAGCGACTTCGCCTTTTATCCCTTTACGCACATTTGCTAAATATCCTGCAATGACATGGGTTAATGTGGAATTCATGCTCGTTAATGTACTCTTTTACTCACTCTTTTTCGGAGTTCCGTCCTACTTGCAAATGGTTCGCCATGTCAACGAGTATCAAACAGGGATACTTATGCTAACCTTAGGCCTATGCTCTCTAGTTACTTCTCCAATAGCAGGACGATGGATCGATAAATCCGGACCAGGACCGGCACTACTAGTGTCTGCAATATTGATGACTGCGGGATCGGTATGGCTCGTGACATTGAATCAATCTTCACCGGTTATTAGCGTGTGCCTGGCTTTGGCTGCATTCGGGATTAGCAATGGGTTGAATAATGTAGGTATGCAAGCAGCTTTGTTCCAAAGTTCACCCAAGGAAATGATCGGCGTAGCATCCGGTTTATTTAATACTTCAAGATATTTGGGAACCATTCTCTCTTCCTTGTTGATAGGCATCGTAATGAGAGGCAAGTTCAGCTTTGAGGGATTTCAAGTACTTGGGATTATTCTCACGATCATTGCATTGTCTTTGGTATTCATGAGTCGGCGGCGCCGGAAGTCAGGGGAGTTGCAGGAGAGGATAAATTGATGTGAAAAAAACTTTAATAAAGAAAGTCCCTATGACTAATCACATCATAGAGACTTTATAATTGCAGTATTTTTAGTTGTTCCACACTAACTTAATTACGATGTTCGTGTTCATGATCCTCTTTCAATTGCTGCACTTGTTTACCCGTCAAGTCAATAGACTCTGTTGTAGTGGTATTAAATGCGGAGAGTTGAACATCCAAACTAGCAGCCAACGTATGGGAGGTTCCTTGCGCATCCTTACCCACAAACGTAAGATCTAACTGCTGGTGCTGAAGCTCATTCGCTGGAGTGATATCAGCATTCAAACGGATGCTTTGAATCTGTACACCGTTCGTCAGAGCAATTGCTTGGAAATCAAACAGGTTACGCTGAATTAGATCTTCTGGATCGTTCGAATCTACAGTGGTTTCTTTACTGGACTCATGATCCTTCTCTTCAGAAAGATTCTTGAACAAAACCGGGGCTAACGCCTGCACCACTGCCGGGATTTGCGCATTGTCAAGCTGCAGCGAGATATGCTTGGCACCGTCTTTATCGGTGGTAGATGTGATTTCGTTCTTCAAATTCCCAATCAGCGCATCCATTATTTTCTCTTCTTGGCTGCTTAGCCAAGCTGTTTCCGTTGACTCTTTCTCGGTTTCCTGATCCTTCTTATCCTGTAAATCCTGCTTTACGTAATAAGTATCGGAAGCATCACTCTTCCAGACTTGTCCGTCAGACTGACTGTAGAGGCTAAGTACCTGAGAACCTTGTGACCCGGTAATCTTCACATCGCCGCTGACCGCTTCATTTTGCAGGTTTGCTTTTATACTTCCTTGTGCCTGACTCAGAATACTTCCGTTATCTTTAAGCAACGCATTGGCTTGTACGGTAACACTCTGCGTATTCCCTGCCGTATTCTTAAGCGCAGCTTTGTAATCCTCATACCCGGAGGTTCCCGCAAACGCCGTCAACCCGCTAACTAACATAATAGCCCCGCTAATTCCTGCTGCACCTCCGGTGATTAGCCATTTCTTCTTCATCCTTTTCCCTTCCCTTCATAACTTTTTTGGTCTTTCATATTAAGTTTAGGCGCAATTCCTAAATTCATCGTGAAGAGTCTATTAAATAAATCTTAACTACGATACATTTTGGAGTTCCTCGGTCACATTTTTTCTGTGAATAAATAATCGGGCAGGTGAGAGCAAGTAAACTACACTAATCAATCCAAATAAACCGGCACTAACTTGAAAAGGTAGCAATTCATCTCCTGAGCTTCCCAACCATCCCCCTATCAAAGGGCCAATAACCACACCTAAGCCTTCTATAGAGAACAGTAATCCCCAGCTTATACCCACAGAATCTTCAGGAATATAACTGGCCATTAAGGCATTCCAAGAGGGTAGCAAAGCAGCATAAGCACACCCCAGCAGAAGTGAGAGGCCAATGGCGGCGGAAAAGGAGCTAATAGAAGTTAAGCCGAACAAGGCAACTGCAAACACGCCGAACCCAACAACGAGGAACCATTTACCCCCGACATGATCAAACCATTTTCCCATAGGCACGAGAAATAGAACTACCCCAGCTCCTCCCATAAATAGCACGATGGACAGCTGAGAATGCGAAAGGCCCAAATGCGAAATGGCAAAGCTTGTTAGAAACGGAACCAGTATCCCGCCCGCTGTAGTTTGCAGTAGCATACCAGGAACCAGAAAACCGCCCTTCTTCACTTTGTTCCACAAAGAAACAAATTGTTGCCCTACAGATATATTCACGTTCCGCACCGATACCTTATTCATCTTCACAAGACCTACCATGATCCAACCAGCTACAAAAAATAATCCAATCACACCAAGGGACAACGACATCCCACCGCCAATTAACAGATTCATAGTCACGGGTCCCAGACCTAAACCAGCCATCCAGTATACATATAAGGTTCCCATCTGCTCTGCTCGTTTCTCCTCTGATACCTGGCTCATACAAATGATCCAGATCGGTGAGAATCCAGCTCCCAAGCAAGCAGAAGCTACTATAAGTATCCACGGACTATGCGTTGTAACCATCAACAATAGTCCAATAAACCCGAGGAAGAACCCTCCATGTAGTACGGTTCGCCCATGAAATCTGTCTAAGAGATAGCCGATGAAGCTTTTGATCAAACTGTCCGTCAAATAGTGAGCGGAGACCGCAATGCCAACTACTGAGGTTGTAAGTCCCCAGCTAGTCAATACATAGGTTGGTAAGAAAGTAATCAGAACAGCTCCTCTTATCCACTCTATAAAGAAAAGGAGCATTGCAAGACGGGTGAACGTCTGCTGTCGTTTTTCTACTTTGCTAATAGTATCCATGAATCGTCTTCGCCTGCCCTTCAACTATCATAGATTTCGCTGATGGAACTGACGGCTGTCTTAGCTTAATTGCATCTAAAGCTTCGGAGACGATACAATCTGAAGTGTATTTTCGTGAAAAAGCCTTCATACGCTGCTCCCTTTCTTCTCTGTACGCCATATGCTCCAATCGCTGAAGCTGCTCTACTAACTGCTCCTCATTTCGTGCGATCTCTATCAGATGGTGCCCAGATAACCATTCTGCATTGCCTGCTTCCTGGCCGGGGAGTGGTCGATAGACGATAACCGGAAGTGTTTGAGCCATCGCCTCAGTCAAGGTAATCGCGCCCGCTTTGGTCAATAGACAGGAAGATATACACATCAGCTCCTGCATTTCTTCCGTATATCCCAAAATGTGAACTCGAGAATTCTCTTGAAACAGCTCCTTCGTAGCTGATCGAAGCTTATGATTATTTCCGCATAATACGATGACATCGAAGTTTGATTTAAGCAGTACTCTTTTTATTAAACTGCTAATGTCACCTAATACGCCGTAAGCTCCTGCCGCAAGTAATAGATAACGACGATTTCTGTCTAACTTATGCTTGCGCAAAAGTCCTTCTCGATCCAGCGTTTGCTCAAAAGCCTCTCGTATTGGAATCCCGCTAACCACAAGCTTCTCTTCAGCAATCCCAGCCGATATCAGCGTTGCCTTCATGCTTTCCGTAGCGATAAAATATTTCGTAGTTTGAGGATGGAGCCACCTGCCATGAACCACATAATCCGTCATCACCGTGAACATGGGAATTCGACTTCCTGTTGTTGATGCAAGCTCAGCAGCGGCCAAATAAGGGAAGGTGTGAATAATAATATCCGGCTGTATCTCGTCGATGATCCTTTGCACTTTTCGTTTGCCCATAGAATGGATGAGTCTACCCATGAACTGCTCTGGTCTCATCTTGCTAGTCACTGTGTACAGTAATCCATAAAGTTCTTGTGTAAAGCCCGTACTGTTCAAATAGAATCTTCGGGACAGTTCATTCAGGTAAGGATGGACTACAGCGAATAGATCCATGGTGGTAATCCGACTGATACCTATTCGTCTAAATGAATGTTCGATGGCCTCAGCCACTTTCATATGCCCGTCTCCAAATGCCGAAGTAACAATAAGTACTTTAGGATCTGTGTTCATGACAAAGCTCCTTTTTCTCATGGCCTCCTCTAACTCTAACTCTGAATCGTAAAGGGATAGTAAAGGGATTCTTAACTGAATATTAACTTCAATATTTTCTAAAGAGAGACCTCGTCTGTCTTTGTCTTGGTTAAATAGATAACTAACCCTAGAATAATAACAATAAAAATAATACTTGTTCCCGTTGTGCCCAGTTCTAGCCCACCTTCACTTCGGTCCTGTGAAAGATAGTCACCTAGTGATGCTCCTAATGGGCGAGTCAGAATATAAGCAAACCAGAAGGCAGTTACTGCATTTAGCTTAAAGCGATAAGCGAGTGTTATCGCGCCAATCAGAGCGGCAAAAATAATAGCTGAAAGTAGGTATCCCCAGTTCAGACTTTCTGCAACTAAATCACCTGCGGCTGTCCCTAAGGCAAAGGTAAATAGAATCGTTAGCCAATAGAACATCTCGCGCTTTTTGGTAGTAATCGAATGGATGGATAACGTCTTCTGACTGGCATACCAGACTCCAAAGGTCAGGATTAAGAGTACAGAAAAAACAATAGTGGTCGTCTCCAGCGATACGCCCAGATTGTCCACCAGATTGTCAGTGATGAGCGTACCGACCACACTGATTAATACAACTGCAAGCCAATATAGAGCAGGTACGTATTTTGTAGCAGTCATCTGGAAGTATAGTGCTGCAATCAGTAGTCCACCCATCACCAAGGTAGTGTTGGTCAAGCCCCAGTAGAGGTTAAAATTGAGAAAATCCGCTGCCGTCTCCCCCACGGTGGTAGCCATAATCTTTATGATCCAGAAAAAAATCGTAACCTGTGGCACCTTGTTCCATAATTTCTGATCTTCTTTTAATAATGAACTGGTTTCCTTCACCAATCATCTCCCCTTCCTTTAGCGAAACAAATGTTACAAGAATCAAGAATAGCTCTAAGGCTAAACTTCCTTCCGATCAAAGAAGATGTAACCCATCGATAGAAATAACATTAATCCTGAGAGTAAGAACAAGGAAGTTGTGGCAAGTCTGCCTGCGGAAATCGTATGACTTAACCATAGAGAGTACCAATCTGTATAAGAAACTATAGAAAAGGATGAGAATCCACTTATAAAGTAAGGCACAGCTTTGGCTCCGCTGAAGACAAAGATTGAGAACACTAGAAACCCACCTGCGCTGCGAAAAAATTGAGCGATGAACACAAACAAGGCAGCCAGTGACCACATGGAGAGAAACGCCGCTGTATAAGCTTTTATCAAGCCAATAATGCCTACGCTCCCTATATTCAAAGTTCCAAACAAGAAGCTACATAAAGTGCTCACTATCCCTAATAGAAGAAGCAGTCCTCCGATCGCTATCCCAAGCGTGAGGAACTTAGCGGCGTACGCTCCCAATCGCGTTATCGGTTTGAGTAACGTCAGCTTCAAGGTACGAGAGGAAACCTCTTGTGGAAAAAGCTCAGAGATCTCTACGAACATAAACAATGGAATTAGGAATGTTGTGTAAATCCCCAGCATCTGGACTGGATAGGAGGAGCCAACAGCGACAAGGCCCAAAATAGGGTGAAGCGCTTGAAATAAAAACACTAGCAATAGTGGAATAAAGGCAGAAATAATGAAGAACATTAGGGTCTTTTTGCGGTAAAACATCAGTAGCAGCTCATTTTTAATACCCGCTCTTAAGCCGTCCATTCTCAAGCACCTCCTTTCCTCTTTTCAGCTCTGTAATGTAAAACTCCTCAAGCGATAGGCTGTCGGTAAGCAGCTCCTGCACTTCACCCTCACGAATCAGAACGCCTTGATTCAGAATCCCTACTCTATTACATAGCTGTTCCAATTCATGAATCATATGGCTGGAGATGAGAAAGGTGATACCCTGATTAACAGAAAGCTCTTTAACTAATGCACGGAAATGAACAACCCCCTCGATGTCCAGTCCGTTCGTCGGCTCATCCCAAATCACCAGCGCTGGGCTATGGATGATGGAAGCAGACATGGCGAGCTTTTGCTTCATTCCTGTAGAGAAATGTCTGATTTTTTCTTTGGCGAACGAGGCAAGACCCACCGTTTCCAATACCTCGGCGATCCGTTCTGGACGAATATTCGGATAAAAGCTGGCTGTCAGTTTCAAATATTGTACAGGTGTAAGATAGTCGTAGAAATCAGCCGATTCGATCATGCAGCCTACTTTCCTCATACTAGAGGAATAGGATAACTCCAGATCGTGCCCGAATAATGAGATACTTCCGAAGCTTGGTGAAATCAGACCCGTTATTACTTTTAAGAGTGTTGTTTTCCCTGCACCGTTAGGTCCAAGCAATCCATAGACATCACCCTTTTGAAGCTCCAAGGAAATCCCGCTAATCCCACTGCCATTACGAAATTCTTTGGTCACACCTGTTAGCTTGACTACGCTCTCCATCTTAGTTCCCCCTTTTCTTCAATTCTTGTCCTCCAATTTAGCAACTCCATTTTCCTGCAATATTAGACTAAATCGTAAATCTAAAGTGCCCGTGAACAGACCCTTAAATAATTCTTAACTCCTTGTATTTTTTAAAAAAAGAGGTGCCTCAGAAGCCATGAAAAATGGCTAACTGAGACACCTCTTGTGGTTGGGTCAGGATTAATGTGATCGCCTGGAGTAACTCTAAACATGAAAGCGATAGCCGGCACCCCATAGGGTTTCGATATAAAGTGGATTTGCAGAGTCCTCCTCAATTTTCTCGCGGAGCTTACGGATATGGACTGTCACCGTCTGGGTATCACCTAAAGAATCAATTCCCCACAATCGCTCAAAGAGCTGATCTTTACTGAATACCCGATTGGGATGCAGCGCCAAGAAATACAGCAGATCAAATTCCTTGGTCGTTAAGGTGACCTCCTCATCCCTTACAAAGGCACGTCTAGAATCAGGGTTTAACCGCAACCCCTTAATTTCCAGTTCATTCGTTGAGGAACCTCGTCCCTTCAGCCGATCATAACGCGAAAGATGTGCTTTCACTCTGGCAACAAGCTCGGCTGGCTTAAATGGTTTTGTGATATAATCATCTGCACCAAGGCCCAGCCCACGAATAATATCTATATCCTCTAGTCTGGCGGTGACCATAAGAACCGGAATATCCAGCTCAACACGAATTTTCTTGCAGACCTCAAATCCATTCAGCTTGGGTAACATCACATCCAGTACGATCAGATCATATTTCCCCGTTAAGCCCATCTCCAAGCCTTTTTCTCCATCCTTGGCAATTTCCGTCTGATACCCGCTCATCTCCAAATAATCACGCTGTAGCTCAGCAATAACAGGCTCGTCTTCAACAATCAATATGGTTCGGTTCATCTCCGATGTCTCCTTTCACGATCGGCAAGGCGATATAAATAATAGTCCCTATCCCTTCCGTACTATTCGCATAAATCGTACCCCCATGCCCAGCGATGATTTGTTTAGCAATAGCCAGACCTAATCCACTTCCGCCAGTATGCGTGTTTCTGGACTGCTCCCCACGGTAAAAACGTTCAAAAATATGCTCCGTTGCTTCTGGAGGAATTCCAGGCCCATTGTCTTCAATAGCGAGAATAAACTGCGCTGCTTCCTGCCAGCTGTGAACTGTAATTTTCTTTTCAAGCTTATCCATGTATTTGAGACTGTTCTGAATTATGTTGCCAAGTACGCGCTTAAAGGAATCACGATCTACAGTGACCCATACTTCCTCGCCACCTGTCATTTCGATGTTTAGGGCGACCTCTTGCTTCTCCAGCTCTACCTTTAGTTCCTCTGCCCAATCATTTAAGAAGGGTATAATTCTTACGGATTCAAAAGAAAACGGCAGTTTTTGCATATCCAGCTTGGAGTATAGAAACAATTCATTAATTAGATGATCCATTTCTCCAGCTTTGGCCGCAATCGTACGCATGTATTTTTCATTTTTTTCTGGAGAATCCGCTATACCTTCCAAAATTCCATCCACATACCCTTTAATAGCAGTGATGGGTGTCTTTAAATCATGTGAAATGTTGGTAATTAGCTCTTTCCGGTTCGTCTCATATTGCTGCTGTATAAGAATAGACTGTTGAAGCCTATATCTCATTTCTTCAAAAGCCATCCCTAGCTGTCCTAGCTCATCTTTACCATTAATCTCCACCTGAAAATCCAAATCCCCCTCGGTGACTCGTTTTGTCGCTTTACGAAGTTCCAGCAAGGGACGGATAATCCGTCTGGACATATATTTAGTCAACAATGTATGTGTCAGTACCAGAATGACCAATGTAATCAAAAATAGTGTCGGAAAGAACGTTCGCACAAACTGGACAAGAGGATCGATCGGAGTCAGAAAAAATATACTTACTGGCTTGGCGTCCTTGGATAACAGATCAAACTGGCCTACTTGATACCATTCATTATTAAATTGCTGTCTAATAGGTTCTATATGCGATCTGTCTCCTTTGTATCCAGGCAAATGATCGATTAATCCTTGCTTAAGCTTCAGATCCTCTGAAGCAAACAATGTCTGGTCCTCAGAACGGATATAGACAGACGTATTTTTTTTGAGCATATCTGCCGATAATTCATTCAGGAAAGCAGTATCTGTCAGTAAATCTGTATTTTGCAAAAAAGTATGTTTAATAAGATTGCGGGTATCGTTCTCTTCCATTCCTTCAAATTTACTTTCATACGTGCTCTTTAAGCTCTGCACATCACCGTGATAGACAATGCTCATTAACATAGCCGTAATGATAAGGAGAAGAAGAGGAACTACAAGCATTGCCGCATAGGATAGCAGAAATTTCCAACGTATAGACATAATGGAATACTCACCCTACCTCTTCTTGTTTCTTGATGAGCTTATCATACGATATCTCCGTACTAACCACCATAAGAGCAGGAGGAGCACAATCCCGCAAACGGTATAACTAATCGGACGTATATATTGTTCCACAATACTCCAATTATCTCCTAATCGGTAACCTAGATAGACTAACGCTAGATTCCATGGGATACAGCCCAGCGCTGTAAATACAATGAATTTCCATGCCTTCATTCCAGCAATCCCTGCGGGTAGTGAAATAAATGTTCGGATAAAGGGTAACATACGTGTAAAAAACACAGTACTCTCACCATAACGCTTGAACCATCGCTCGGATTGCTCCAGATGATGCTCATTCATGAGGATATATTTACCGTATTTCTCTAATAACCGTCTACCTCCGGCTTTCCCAATATAGTAAGCAATGACGGAACCTAATAGATTCCCAAATATCCCAGCGATAGCAACTTCCAAAAAAGTAAGTGAGCCTTGCGCAACCAGCCAGCCGCCGCTGAGCATTATAACTTCACTGGGAATGGGGATACAGGCACTCTCCAGGATCATCCCTAACCATATGCCCCAAATTCCCATCGTATTGACAAGTTGGAGCGCAGTTTCAGATATCCAAGTTAATAATTGATGCATGAGTGTTCACTCCGCTTCATAAATTTTACTGTTCCTTAAGAATATAAGGCTATAATTAAACAAAAAGCCGGGGGAAGTACCATAATGAAAAAATTACAAGCACCTAAGTTTTTATATGGTCTATTCGTAATAGCTATTATTCTGCTGATGATTCCCAAATTCTCTTATAACGATCCTGATACCTTCTGGCATATTGAGCTGGGACAATATATGATCGATCATGGACAAATCCTGCATCATGCCATACATACTTTTTACGGAGATGAGCTTCCCTATGTCCCTCATGAATTTGGATTTCAGCTGCTCGTCGCTCCGCTTTATGCTGCATTTGGATGGCCAGGGGTGTATATTTTGACCGCTGTGTGTTTGTTCTTTTTAGTACTCGGTTTGCTTCGGCTAGGTAAGGTTTCCCGCAAAGAGCTGGGACTTCAACAAGACCATGTGCTGATGCTCCCTTTTGTACTGCTAATCACCTGCTGGATTTACTACAATTATTTCAAGGGTCGTCCGCAGATGATCTCCTCGTTTATGATTGTCTGGTTCTTCGTTTATTTACGGGAATACCAGATGGTAGCTCATAAGAAATACGCCGCTGCAATGGTTGCTCTTTCTATAGCTATTGCCAACTTTCATGCAGGTGTATGGCTTGTAATTGCTGTATTTACAGGGATGGCTCTGCTAGAATCCTTGATTAACAAAACGCTCAATTGGCGTAAAATCACAGTCTTTGTTCTAGTTTGGTTAGCTGGCCTTTTAAATCCCGGTGGTGCAACAAGCCTCTTATTTATTTTGACGGTTACGAAAAAGAACTTTAACCTGCTGATCAACGAATGGCAGCCTATTCAGTTCAATAGTTTGGAGAATTTACCCATTCTACTCTTGCTTCTGTTCTTTGCCTGTACGCTTCCTTTCGCACTTCAACGTAAACCATTCCGCTTCTTTCTTATGCTTGGGATTCTGTATCTTGGTGTATCGAACTTCAAGCAGAACCTATTTATGTGGCTGTTTATTCCTTATTTTGCAGCCGTATTCTTTGACGCCATTCCATACTTCCGTAAACCCGGTGTTCTAGTTCGGCAAAGCACTTTACGACTGTGGCTTACAATTGGGCTACTCCTAAATATTGTGTATATATTCTTTGCACCCCCTGTTATTGATGCAAATAATTATCCTGTTGATGAAATGAACTATATTATGCAGCATACACCTGAAGGTACTCGTCCAAAAGTTCTTGCTCGCTACGGTTCATCCGGGTATGTCATGTTTCGAGGTGGTGATGTGCTGTGTGATGGCAGACAGGATCCCTTCGTTACGCAGGCTTCACTTGGAGTGCTCGGCTGGACTGCTTTTGAGCGTTCCATGTACGGATTCTCAGAATATCTCCCTGAAATTGTAGAATATGACCATCCCGATTATGTAATTACCGGCAATGGCGTCTCACATAAGCTATTCAATGAATGGGCACAAAAATTCGGGCAACCCGTTTATTCAGGAACCTATGGCAGTGTCTTCTCACTCCTCAAAGCGACGGAGTAACTTATTTTCGAATCACATATCCTAGGCCGCGCATCGTCTGTACAATACTTGGCTGTCCCACCTCATCAATTTTACTCCTAAGGTAGCTGATATACACGTCAACTACCTTAACATCCACCTCGGAATCATATCCCCATATGGTTTCTAGCAGCATCTCCCGAGTCATTACTCTGCCTCTATTCTCCATTAGCACTAATAGTATTTCGAATTCCCGTTTCGTTAAATTAACAAATATCTTCTTCTTTCTCAGCGCCCGTCCGTCAATGTCTATCTCTAAATCGCGAAATATTAGCATCCGTCCTGTGTTAAAAGTGCCTGCCCTTCTTAACAGAGATCTCATTCGTGCCAGCAGCTCTTCCATAGCAAATGGCTTTAGAATGTAATCATCCGCACCGCTATCCAGACCTCTAATTTTATCCGCGAGCCCCGCTTCCTCCGCAATGATTATGATTGGCGTTTGTTTAGTCTCACGTATTCTGCTACACAACTCCGTTCCACTTAGCCCAGGGATCATTAAATCCAGCAATATGAGGTCCCATTCCTCTTCTAGTGCTAACTGTAATCCCTTAAATCCTTCGTGAGTAACGGTAATAGAATACGATTCATGACGCAATTCCAATTCCATAACCCTAGCTAGACGCTTCTCTTCTACTATTAATAATATTTTATTCATAGGCTTCCTCTCCATGTTCGACCTATATTAAAACTTAATTTTCGAGGCTGTATTGCCAGTCTACTCGCTATCTATTAAATATTTATTAACTCCTTCTAAAGGAGAATGGTTTAAAGCGCACAAGCACAAACGCCTTCGGCGTCCCTTTAAGGACGGTAAGCTTTTAAGCGAGAAATATAAGGATGATTTATTACGTAGAACATATAAATTCTTATATTTTAAAAAAGCGATGACCCCTGGCGAAATAGCCAGTAGTCACCGCTTGTATAAACTTAAAATTAAATACTACCTCTCGTGCACAATAATCCCTTTAGAAACACGCAGTTTCGGATATTCGCCCATGATTTCCGGTATATCTTTTAGCGAAAACTGATGGCTAATCAACGACTCAATCTGAACGATCCCCTTCTCAATTAACGCAATCGATTCCTCATGTGTATATGGATTAATGAAAGAGCCCATGATGTTCAACTCTTTTGTAAAAATTTCGAATGGTGAGACTTGAATCAACGTGTCCGGGGAAGCAACTCCAAACATTAAGACTTGTCCACCCTTACGCGATGCCTTAACCGCCAGCTCCATGGAATCCGCCCGGCCTACACATTCGATCACAATATCAAATTGATGATGGAGAGCTTCCATCACACCTTCTGCTGCAGGAGATACGGCTTCATCCGCACCTAATTCGACTAATCGGTCATGCTTGAACACTTCTGGCTCACTGACAATAATCCCTTTAACACCCGCAGCCTTGACGAGCTGCAAGAACAATTGACCAATAAAACCTCCGCCGATAATCAGGACTTGGTGTGCCTTACGGATATCCAGCTTCTTATAACCGTGAAGTACACAACCTAAAGGTTCAATCATCGCCCCTTCGATCCAGCTCATTTCATCAGGTAGCAAGTAACAGTTCGCTACAGGAACAACACAATACTCGCCCATACCACCGTCACGAGTCACCCCAACAGCCTGCAAGTTATCGCATAAATGTACTTTTCCATTCCGGCAAAAATAACAGTTTCCACAATAGATGTTCGGATCAACCGATACACGGTCCCCCACTTGTAAGGTCGTAACCTCATTACCTACAGCCACTATTTCGCCCGCAAGCTCATGTCCTAACACAATCGGAGCTGTCACCTCCGCAGACCCTGGGTATCCATGATAAATATGCTGATCTGTACCACAGATCCCGCAGCATTTCACACGAAGTTTAACTTCTTTGGAGCCAACAGCCGGAGCTTCCCAGTCCTTAAATTCAATGTGCTCAGTTCCTTGAAATACAGCCGCCTTCATCTTAACTCATCTCCTTAAATCCAAGTTTTTGTTAACCCGCAGCATTCATTGCCGTTACACGTAAAGTCTCCCAAGGCAGTGCCCCGGCATCCACATGATGCACACGAACCGTCTTCTCCTCACCCGGAATCAGATCAAAGAAATTATCGTCCATAATCACCCAAGGTGCATCTAGTTCGATCATCACCATCCGGGCAACGCGATCTGAGATCAAATGGATATGTCCTTTCGCTTCATCCACGGAGATCTGAACATGTGCGGGTTGATAATCCATATCCTTATAGTCTCTTAAATAGAGTACATAATCTTCTGTTACCCGTTTCTTCGAACGAAGTACGACCACAACCTCGCAAGCGCTATGTTGCTGCAGTACCTCAGCTTCAGTTAACTTGGCAAAATTAACTTTACTGTTCAAATCAACGGTAACGTCGAATGCACGCTGATATACAATTGTACCATCCATCCGATAGATCGTTAATTCCGCCTCATCCTGATAAGCTTCACGGCGATCATTGAGAGCCCATAACTGCAGCAGTCCATTCGGATCATGATCCACACATAAGAGTACCGATGCAAAGAATTTACGCGCATAGTGGTAGCTCGCCTTTGGTAAACCATAATAATCGATAACAGACCAGCTTGTTCCCGGCCAGCAATCATTGAACTGCCAGAATAAAGCCCCGCTTGTATCCGGCTTATTACGGCGGTAATGCTCAATGCCATACCTCAATCCCTCTGCCTGGGTCAGCATCGAGAATTGAATATATTCATTGATATCCTTCGGAACTCCTGTATAACCTTCCATGAGCATAATGCCCTTAGGATAATGGACATCTTTATTACGATACTTCATTTCATCGCTATCCCAATAGAACTGATTGTCCGGCATATTCTTCGCTAGGGTGTAACGATTGGAAGCGGCATGCAGCCCGAATTCACTGGCGAATTTCGTGAAATCTGACTTGAATCGTTTGAACGATATCCCTTCAACACTATAATCCTGTGTCTGCGGTTCACCAAACTGACGTGGCTCATTATTCCCATGCCAGACTTGCCAGTTATGGGTATCGCCCACCTCACGTGAATTGTGATCATTGCCGCCAAAAGGCGAGCTAGGCCAAAACGTTCGTGTGGGATCGAGTTGCTCTAGTACTGCAGGCATGAGCTCATGATAAATTTTTTCTCCATAAAAGGGATGTGTGATCTCGCCGTTAGAGGACAGTGCCTCATACAACCAATCATTCTCGTTATTCCCACACCATAGAGCAAGGCTCGTACGACTGCGAAGACGTTTTACGACCTGCTCAATTTCGCGGTGAACATTATTCATGAAATTACGATTGTAATCTGGATACAATGCACAAGCGAACATGAAGTCCTGCCAGATTAAAATTCCTAACCGATCACATTCATCAAAGAAAATATCCCGCTCATAAATGCCTCCACCCCAAGCGCGAATCATATTCATATTGGCATCCTTGGCCATCTGAAGCAGATGTGTATAGCGGCTATCTGGCACGGTCGCAATAAAGCTATCAATAGGGATCCAATTTGCACCTTTAGCAAAAACTTTTACGCCGTTCAATACAAAAGTAAAAGCATGGCGCCCTTCTTCATCCAACTGCATCAATTCGATCTTTCGAATCCCAAATGGCTGCTCATAGGTATCTATTAGCTCCCCATCAGCAAATAACGTAACGCGTAGATGATATAAGAAAGGCGTTCCTAGATCATGGGTCCACCATAACTTTGGATCCATTACCTGCAAGGTAACTGAATGATGAAGCGTACGCGCAGTAATCGCCCCGTCAACTGTAATCCCTGAAGCTCTGTCCAAAGCAACATTCGCTTCCGCAACACGTTCCGTCCCGTCTAATAGTTCCACACGCGCCGTATACGAACATCCGCGATCAAAGGCATGTGCGCATAAATCCACATCAACCACACCTACTTGACCCTCTATCGAAGTTGTACGGGCAAACACATGATCTAAATGTGCATGACGCCGTTTGATCAACTGTACCTCTTTCCATATGCCTGCACAGACCAGACGCGGACCCCAGTCCCAGCCAAAATGACTCTGCGCTTTACGTGTCCAAATCCGCTTCTTACTATAGCCCGACCAATAATATTGGACTTTATCGCCAGCGTGTACATGAATAGGATCAAATTTTACGGCAAGCGTATTTTTCCCTTTATTTAATTCACGGGTTACATCAAATGAATGGCTAATGAACATATTATCTGTTGATCCAAGCTCCACACCGTTGAGATATACGGTTGCATAGGTATCTAACCCTTCGAATAATAGCTCCATCTTCTCACCAGGTTTAAGATCAGAATCGTATGAAAAGACCGTACGATACCACCATACCTTTTCTTCAATCCAACGGCATTTCTGATCTTGGTGGCCAAAGAAAGGATCATCAATAATGCCTTTCTCCCGAAGCGTCGTATGGATGTCACCGGGCACTGAGGTGGTCATCCAGAAATAATCAATAAACTCTGGCGATGCAACTTCAAGATCCCGGGCTTCCCCCACATGAAAATCACGAAGTTTCCAGTTTTCAGTTAATTTAATGTTCATTCTCTTCATCCTCTCTCCCAAATTAAAACGCCAAAACCACTTCGGTTTTGACGTTTTATTGTTATACGTATATCAAGCTATCTAAAATTTCTTGTACACTAAGTTCTGCGCAAGCCATTGATGTATCCGCGACTCCGTAATACATTTTAACAACATCGCCTTCCACGAGTGCACCGCAAGAGAATACAACATCGCCGAAGAATCCGTTCTTCTCATAATCCGCTTCCGGCTCCATGATAGGAGCATTGGAGCGCGCAATCACCTTCGAGGGGTCATTTAGATCTAACAAAACTGCTCCCATGCAATAACGATGTTCCAGCGTGGCTCCATGATACAGCTCCAGCCAGCCTTTCTCGGTCTTGAATGGAACCGCACCGCCGCCAATCCGGCCGCTATCCCACATCCCCTCACGCAAACCGATCAGATGCTTATGGTTACCCCAATATAATAAGTTGTCCGATTCTGCGATCCATATTTCCGGATCTCCCGTACTTTTCGTTGTTGGACGGTGCAATGCATAATATTTGCCGTTAATTTTCTCTGGGAAAATCAATACGTCTTTATTATCCGGCCCAAAGATCATGCCGTGGTGAGTTACATTCACGAAATCTTTAGTTGATACCAGCGATTCTCCAACGCCCACAGGGGAGACTGCCGAGAAATAAATATAGTAGGTATCCCCAATTTGGGTTACCCGAGGATCTTCTACCCCGAAGGTCTCCAGTGAATTGGAAGGGTACACAAATGGCTTCTCATCCACCGTAAAATGATGTCCATCCTTACTTCGAGCGATTCGGATATAAGATAATGAAGTCAAGTACTGAAATGTAGCACTAGCGGATTTATTCTTAATCACACGCGGATCAGAGAAGTCGAAGCGCTCATCATCTGTATTCAGATCCAAAATATCCAATTCATTGGTCTCCGGATTATAAATCGGAGCTTTCACAATTTTTGGATCCTTGCTAATTGGGCGTTCTGCTACACGGAGAAACATTAATATTTCACCATTATAGCTAGCAATACCGGCATTAAATGCACCAATCACTTCAAAGTCATCGTGATACGGCTTAACGTCCGCCGGTGTAATAAGTGGATTTTGTTCATAACGATAGATTTTCATGTTGTAATAACTCCCTTAACCAAATGGATTTCATACTTATAAAATTTCAAATTGAGCAAAAGGATCAGGGATTGTTGCTCGTTGTGCTTCCGCATCGCTGATTCCTGCATATATATTAGCTGTACCGTCCTCATGACGTACGAGCCCGCCGCTGAACACAACATCCTCCAAATCAGAACGTTTGGCAACGCCTGGCAAGAACTGATTGCGTACAGCGATTAATTGAATATCCGAGTACTCACCTGTTGCCGGATCGATAGCGAATACCATCGGGTAATAGTGACGATCGCCCGAATCATCAAAAGATGCGATATGCCCAAGAACACCGAGCAGTCCGTTCTTTAGCAAGTGTGCTTCATTCGCACCGCCCCACTCTTCATCAACAAACTGTCCATCCAATAACGGTGTTTCTTCGATCAATGGAATGGATAACGCTTCTAACGATGCAATGCGGGTAAAGCCGATTTTACCGCGTCCTCCTTTATCTCCTTGAGGGCGGGTCAGTACTCCGATGCTATCTTTCAGATCCACTAGGCGCAGATCTTTCATGCCATCCGGTCCTTTAAAGAATGGTTCTAAGCTCGCGATGTTCTTCCCGCGGTAGAATACTGTACGCCACATTAAGGCATCAGCCTTTACCGGATGTGGATAAATTTGAACGCCTCCAACTATCAATTCGCCATTAATTTTCGTGAAAAAAGGATCTTGAAGTTCAAGGGTAGGCGCTCCTTCACGGGGTACCCATTGTCCATCACGTTCGACAAAAAAAACGACATCGGAATGCTCGCTGTCACGGGATTCAACCCGACCCGCAATCACCCACTCACCCTCATCTTGGAATGGAACTGTAATATTGTAGACATCTTTATGATCTACACCTGTGAATGTTAATTTCTGTGTATTGGTTACGGATACGTCTTTCATCGCGTATTCCATGAGCAGTTGTTCACATGTCTTCACAGCATTCTTGAGCAGTTTCATAATAATAAAATTCCTCTCTAGTCAAATAATAGCGGCGCACGCATCCATATTGCGGCTTCATTCGGCAACAGAGTTACCAAGTCTGTACCGCTCACTATGTCTCGGCGGCTTGATAATATATTAGTTGCTTGCCCATCCAGCAGCTCACTAGGATCAATCTGTATGCTCTGATTATCGTAATTCAAGGCTACGAGCGCTCTGGTATTGGTTTCTTTCAATGTTCTTACATATAAAATAAGATTGCCTCTGCGTTCCAGCACGTCATAATCCCCGAATTGAAATACATCCTGTGTATTGCGCAAGTGGAGAAGCTTTTTATAATAATGTAATAATGAATTCGGTTGATTGCATTCGGACTCCACGTTTAATTGCTGATAATTTGGGCCCATGCCAATCCATGGTGTTCCTGACGTAAACCCGCCATGTGGACTTGCGTTCCATTGCATTGGTGAGCGAGACGCATCTCTTCCCTTTGCATTCGCAATTTTCAGGGCTTCCGCCCGGGTTATCCCCCGCTGTAGTGCGATTTCATATGCCTTCAATCCTTGGATGTCCCGCATCTCTTCCAGCTTATGGGCTACGAAATTCCGCATCCCAATCTCTTCACCGAAATATAGGAAAGGTACCCCTTTTGCGGTCAAGGCCAGCGTTGCCATAAGGCGGGCCCGTTCTTCCTCAATCTCCGCGTCCCCTTCGCCAAAACGCGAAATCACGCGATCCATATCATGACTGCCGAAGAATAACGTTGGAATCTGATCCTCACGGTGTACCTGCTCCATCATCTTAAGCTCGGCGAACAAATTCTCTGGACTAAATTCCTTCTGGCTTCCCAGATTAAAGTTAAAGACCACATCAAACTTACCCGTTCCGCTGTAACGCTTCAGCATGTCCATATCTTCAGAGCCGACTTCACCTACCATGAACATTCCGCTATGCGCATGAACAAACCTGCTAATTTCCTTGATGGCATCCATAATTCCATCTTGATTCTGATCATGTACATGCTTCTGCTCACCCGTTACTTCATCCATCGGGTTATCCGGGAATTGATCGGACACCGATAAGAAGTTGATAACATCTAACCGGAAGCCACTTACGCCTTTGCCCAGCCAATAAGCCATAACATCCTTCATCGCTTCTTTAACTTCGGGATTCGCCCAGTTCAAATCGACCTGTTCTTTCGCAAACCCATGATAGTAATACTGTTCTGTTGCAGCATCCCATTCCCACGCGGTTCCACCAAAAAACGATTCCCAGTTATTAGGTACGCTGCCGTTCACAGCATCCTTCCAAATGTACCAATCCCGCTTCGGGTTCGTCCTTGAAGATCGGGATTCCTTGAACCATGCATGCTCTGAAGACGTATGATTCAGGACAAGATCGGCAATCACTCTGATCCCGCGAGCCTTCGCTTCCTGAATAAACCGTTCGAAATCTTCCATCGTTCCAAAGTCTGGATCAATCTGACAATAATCTGCAATGTCATACCCGTTATCTACTTTTGGAGACTTATAGAACGGCGTTAGCCAAATCCCCCCAATGCCAAGTTCCCGCAAATAATCCAGCTTGGAAGTAAGACCGTCGAAATCACCAATCCCATCCCCGTTACTATCACAGAAGCTTGGCATATACACTTCATAGAATACCGTCCCTTTCCACCAAGGCTGTTCCAACCGATAACCCCTCCTGTGCAGACCTATTTCAAGTTAAATTGCATGCCTTCCTGGAACTTCTTGCCGAAAATAATGAACAAAATAATGATTGGCAAGGTGAGCATCACTGCACCGGCATACATCGGACCCGGATACGATTGATACGGACCGAACATTTGAGATAATAAAACGTTCAATGTTAACATGCCGTCACTTCGGACGACGATCATATCCCATAGGAGCTCTGTCCAGCGTTCCATTAGCAGGAATAGGAATACAACGGTCGTAATGGACTTCGACATCGGCATCATAATCTTATACAGGATTTTGAAATCGGATGCCCCATCCAGCTTGGCAGCTTCAATGAAAGCGTCGGGTACCGCCTTAAAGAAGTTGGTGTACATGAAGATCCCCCATAAACTCATCGCCTTGGGAATAATGAGCGCCCAATACGTATCGAACAGTCCTACTTTTTGAATAATCAAAAAGTTAGGGATGATCAGAATGATTGCCGGAAAGAACATATGAAACAACACAAAGTTGTTAATAGAGTCTCTCCCGCGGAATTTCAGCTTCGCCAACGCATAAGCGACCATAATCGCGAACATCATCATTAAGGCTGTAGATACCAGGGAAACGAACACACTGTTAAAGAAGGCGTGAATCCATGGTCTTGTAATCCCGGTCTCACCACCTGTAAAGAGCCATTGATACGAGCGCAGCGTAAATTTCGTCGGTATCAGCTTCCGGTCTACCTGTGACCAATCTGCAAGTGAGTTCAATACCATATATAAATAGGGGAATACCATAATCACGAGCAGTACGATCGCAATCAGATAGCGGATCGACAGCCGGAGCTTGATGTTTGAATTAGACCCAACCATTGCGCTTACCCCACATTTCCAGAATTTTTCGGATTACGAATATAGATATAAATGTCGCAACCGCAGCCATAATCGCGATAGCTGATGCGTAACCTGCCTGCAGGTTCTTAAATGCCTGACTGTATATTTCCATTTGCCATGTATTCGTTGCATAGTTCGGTCCGCCGCCTGTTAATTGGTAGACCTCAGTAAAGATACCGAATGTTGCACCAAAGGATAAAATTAAGGTTGTATAAATCGCAGGGTAAAGCAAAGGCAACGTAATTCTCCAGAACCTTTGGCTGTCCTTCACGCCATCAATTGCCGCTGCTTCATATACTTCCTGATCAATGCTCTCTAAACCTGAAGTAAGAATTAACGCATAGTAACCTGTAAATTTCCAAGCCATAATCATCGCAACGACGAACAATGCCGAGAAAGATCCCCCGAGCCAGTCAATATCAAGACCTAACCGATCCCTTAGAAACGTTTGAACAGGACTTGTATGTGACAAAAAGCCTTTAACAATAAGGGATGCAACAACCCCTGAGGATAGGTAAGGCAAGAAGAATCCAATAAGAAATACGGTTTTTAATTTAGGTAAGCCTTTTACAATTACCGCTACAAAAAGCGACATGGCTGTGACAATCGGTACAAATACGATCATAAATTTGTACGTTACCCAAAATGCCGATCTTACCCCTGGTGTGCCTAATGCTTTGGTAAAATTCTTGAATCCTACAAAATCATAAGTCGGTGAAATCAAGTCCCAGTTAGTAAAAGACAAATATAGAGACCAAATAAGCGGGCCCAAGAAAAACACAGTCGAAAAAATAAGGTAAGGGCTGGCAAAAAGCCAGCCTAACCGATTATTATTTTTTTCAATCATTATTGAAGTTCCCCTTCAATCGCCTTCTTCATATTGTCCCAACCCGTTTTTGGATCAATCTCACCACGAACGATTTTGTTAAAGGCCTCTTGACCAATAAAGGTTTGCAATTCGTTGAATTTCGGATTGTCCATGGATGGAACAGCATTCGGGATTGCTTTTGCATACTCTTGCAATACAGGCGTTTTTTCAAATACTGGTTTAAACACTTCATTTGTACCTACATCATCACGTGCTGGAGGCAAGTTAGTTTCTTGGAAAAAGGCAACATCGTTTTTGTCATCCGAATATACCCACTTGATGAATTCTATTGCAGCAGCTTGTTGCTCTGGACTTGCCGATGCATAGATAACAATTCCTTTAGCATCCGCAAATGTTTTTGCATTCGCTGGATCCATACCGTCAGGAACAGGAGGCAATGTTACTTCAAAGTTCTCCTTGTACTGAAGCTCTGGATATTTCTCAGCCCATGTGCTGAATGTCCAAGGTCCTACATCCGTAAATACGCCCACTCCATTTTCAAAAGGTTCTGTTACATTCTGAGACAACAGCCCTTTCTCCTTACGAAGATTGTCCACGAAAGTAAGAACGTCTACACCAGCTTTTTCATCGCCAACAAATTGGCTGCCTTCAATGAATTTGTTGCCATCTGAAGCTGCATTGTACAGCATAAAGAAGTCGAACCATCTTTTCCAAGAGGTAGGGTCTGCTAAGTCAGGTTTCGCCCAAAGATATTTATCTGGGTATTTTGCTTTTAATTTTTTCGTTGCCTCAATCACTTCACTGTATGTTCTTGGAACTTCGTTTACACCAGCTTCTCTCAAAATATCCGTTCTCCATCCGAACAACATTGCATTGGAGTAGATTGGAAGAACATATTGATGGCCATCGGCAAATTCCCAAGGCTCAATCGTTTTGGTCATATTACGTTTTGTCACAATATCATTGAAGCCAGCAATCGTATCTAATGGAACTAACGCTTTACTGTTTGCAAGTTGTGCTGCAAAACCACGGCTAATGTTCTCAGTCATCGTCGGAGCGCTTCCACCCGCGATTGCGGCTTGAATACTTGCCTCAGAAGTAGGGGACTCCTTGATCGCACTTACGTTAATTTTCACCTTAGGGTTAACAGTCTCATACTCTTTGGCGATTTTCTGCCAATATGCTTGTTGAGTCGGGTTAGGTGCAGCCCAGAACTCAATAGTTGTTACTCCATCTGCTGAAGTGCCTGAATTACTGCTCTTTGATCCACAACCGGCAAGAATCGTGAATACAAGCGTAAGTGCAAGCATTACTGAAAGCTTCTTCTTCATAAAATAAACCCTCCCTGAGTATCGATGCACATCAGTGCAGCATTTTGTAATTCCTAGATATAATTTTGTAACGTTACAAAATTAGATAAATGTATACCTGTAAGCGGCTTTGTAAGCGTTACAATTGCTATTATTATAGTTTTTAGAGAAAATGTCAACCTGTTATTCGAGTATTAATGAAAAAGACACAATTAATCACATTACAAATTAACTTTACTTAAATAGTTTGTAATGTTAAAATAATTTATAGTTGTAATGTAGTTTTACAGCATAATCTTTAGTATTATGAGAGACAGTATGGAAGAATATTCATTACACTTCTAATTAGAAAGGACGTATCTTCGCATGAAGGTGAAGGTAACAATGCAAGATATCGCCGATCGATTGAATATATCGAAGAACTCTGTTTCTCAGGCTCTGTCCGGTAAAGACGGTGTGAGTGAGGAAACGAGACAATTAATTATCGATACTGCGAATGAAATGGGTTACACCTATTCGCGAGGGCGCAAAAGCACAGAAGAAGAAGCTGGAACCTTTGTCATTTTGGCATCAGAATTTGCATTTTCCAAACGTAACTTTTTTGGAGAAATTTATTTGAGTATTGAGAAGGAAGCAGCGAAGCGAAATAAGCGTATGGTTATTCAATCTATTGATCATCACGCTTCCGAACAATTGATTCTGCCTCCTATATTATTTGATCCTTCCGTAGAAGGAATCTTGATTCTGTCCCATATTACGACCCCATATATTCAAGCAGTGACGGGCACAGGGATTCCCACCGTGTTAATTGATCACCATCACCCTGATCTTAAGGCCGATAGTATTCTTACCAATAATCGTTATGCCGCTTATACAGCGGTGCAGCATTTAATTGAATTGGGACATACCCGTATTGGCTTCATCGGCAATATTCAATTCTCACCAAGCTATTACGAGCGTTTAGAAGGTTATCGCCTGGCTCTATACCAATCTGCCATTGAATACAACCCAATATGGGTGTTCGATCGTGCCATTGAAGAAATGGATGATGTGTTCAACGCTGTACAAAAGTTGGATAAGCAGCCTACGGCTTGGTTCTGTGTCAATGACGGCTTTGGGTTCTTAATCAATTCCGTGATGTACAAGCTTGGGTATCAGATTCCCCAAGATGTATCTATTGTGAGCTTTGATAATGGACAGTTATCGCGGATAACAACTCCTTTGACTACAACGATGGATGTAGATTTGTCTTACTTTGGACGAAAAGCTATAGAACAACTCTTCTGGCGCATTGATCATCCCGAGGAGCCTTTTATAGAAGTTCTCCTTCCTACCCATCTGATCATTCGGGAATCCACACAACATCCAAATACATAATCAGTTCATATAGACAGGAATGTTGTATGGAGAATAAATACACGCACATACAAAAAGGGAGGGTCCCACAAGCCATGAAATGGCTGTGGAACTCTCCCTTTACTTTCAGATTAGGATGTATGTTGACGCTCGTTGTGGTCACTACGTGAATGGACCGTTGTTCCATTCATCCTACTACCAATATCCTCGGATTCCGGTCTGCATGCGGATCAGCGCTTCCAAATAATAATAGTCTCCCCAAATCATATGGCCATCAGGCACACGTCCACCTCTGACATGATAGGAACCATGCTTTAGAAGCCCCTCCGCCTCCGGATTTCCGGATGTCGCATAATGTTCTGCTAAGGATTTCATGCTGCGGAGTAAGGCTGCTTCATAAATAGCACGATCCGGGTCATCTGCGTCCAGAAGATCCAGCAGCTCCAAAAGACCGGAAGCCGCAATGGCTGAAGCCGAGCTGTCACGAGGAGTACTCGCTTCCATCGGCACATCAAAATCCCAATACGCCACATTATCCTCTGGAAGATGGCTGATAAAGTAATGAGCCAGACTTTTAGAGGTATTAAGAAAGTCTTCCTCTCGTGTATAACGATAAGCCAGGGCAAATCCGTATATTCCCCACGCTTGACCACGTGTCCAGGTCGATCCATCCTCATAGCCTTGATGTGTTCCTCCACGAATTGCACTTCCTGTAGCTGGATCAAAGTAAAAAGTATGATAAGAGGAAGCATCCCCACGCACAAGAAATTTCCGGCTCTTTAACGCATGTTCGAGTGCTATATCATAATAGCGATTGTCCCCCGTTTCCTCCGCAGCCCAGAACAGCAGAGGCAAATTCATCAAGCAGTCAATAATGATACGTCCCGCATTCTCGGGGTCACTCTCTAAACCCCAGGCCTGGAGGATTCCAGCGTTTTCACGCCAGCGCTTGCATAGTGTATCCGCAGCCTGTAGACCGACAGCTCGGGCTTCTTCGCTGCCTGTTATTTTCCACTCTGCTACTGCAGTCAGTGAGTACAAAAAGCCAATATCATGATGGTCCAGGGCGATGTGATGATCCAGACGATGCTTAAAGTCTCCTAACCAAGAAGCTGCCGCCTCCTTATAGAATGAATCTTTGCTATATTCATAAGCAAGCCACATCATACCAACATAGAATCCCTCTATCCAATCGTCATTGTCTCCCCATTCGTATTGTTGCCCCTCAGCGATATGAGGCAGTTTGCCCGGATGGCCCGCGATATTACTCTCGATCTTGCGAATAGCATCCTCAATTGCCGTTGTCCACATCTTTGTCTCTCCTTTCCGATAAATCAACTGTATGAAGTACTGCTTGGTTACGAGGATCGTAGATAACAATCCTTCCGTCCGACTGCCGCTGAATAATCGGCGGTGATGACAGACTCTCCTGGTTCTCTGGGGTATTCGTAGCTCCGAAGACTGCAGATATTAATACATGATCTCCCGGCTCCAATCTGGAGATCAAGCTCGGAAGAAACGTCCGAGGCTTCAGCAGATTAGTATTCGGTTCGGGTAGCACGCATTCTCCCCGGTCAAAACCGTTTAGCATATGTATGGCACTGATTCCCCAAGGCAATTGCACCGAGACAGCAGTGTTAGATACATGAATGGTTTCCCGATCACTGCGTGAGAAGCCAGCAGACTGGCCAATGGCAAATCCACCCTCCGCTACGTCGAGACACCGGGCGCTGTGAATGCTGTGAATACGGACATGCCACAGACCCGCTGGTATAATCCATGTCTTCACATGTACATCGCTCCAGGGATGCCAGCGTGAATATACATAATTCTCTCCAATTTCCCACGTCTCGCAGAATCTGCGTACCCGGTAATGCTCATCGCATTCACACAATGCTAATGTAGAGTCGTAAGCGCCTTGAACTAAGCCATAACCCGCCTTCGGCACACTGAATCCGAACAGCGTGGAGTAAGCAAACTTGGAATATTTAGCTGCGCTATGGGCCATATCAAAGTTAGCCATCTGACCAGAGGTATAGGCAATAACATGCTTATTTCCTTCTGGACGACTCACCAGCATACGCGCCTCTTGAAGCGGCAGTTGATCTTTCAATACAGGCAGTGGTTCTTCTTCCGCTTGCCAAAAAGGATGATCGTCCGGCAAGGCAAGAATAAGCATAGCTTTAAAGGCCCAATACGGTGATCCGGGGGCATTGTAGTTCTCCGTCATTACCAGATTCGGGTACGCATATCCGATACTTAGTAATCCGTCTATTCCCATAATAGGCTTCTCAAACCACCAACGAAAATGACGCATTATAATTCCTTTGAGAACGCCATATGAAAAAGGAAGGACCTCGGCATACACCAGCGCACTCCAGAAAGAGACCTGCGCAAAACGATAGGTCAGACTACGTCCGAAAGGAATCGCACTTCCGTCCTCAGCAAACCAATACATAAAATCTTTGGCAAATTGTGCGGATCTTTCCCGGTAAACTGCAGCCCTCTGAGGATCATCATCCGCCATCAATTTAGCATATATCAGCGTATAATAATGCATAGCAAAAGCAATATAATAGTCTCTCTGATCGGTCAGCCCGTCGGAATACCAGCCATCACTCAAGTAGTAGGTATCAATCTTCTCCAAATAATGATTCATTATCTCTTGATCGTAGGGCAATCCGACTTTCTTAAAGCCCACATTCACAAGAACCGTGAACATCAGCCAGTTATTCGGGTTCGAACGATCCACATGATTGATCTGGTTCAACCAGTTATATACCTGCATTTTCTGAACATCACTCAGTGGCTCCCACAGCTTATGCGGCGCAAGAGCAAGCCCCAGTCCCAATACAGCTTGTTCCACCATGCGCTGGTCTTTAGTCGAGAATTCACCCCAGTATTCTTCATGCTCAGGGTCAGTCCCATTGACGATCCCCTCGAGGAACATCGGCCAAAGCGCACTCTCCCCTCCCCCGCTGGCATGGGGAACAAGCCCCCATAACGGACGAGCGAAGGCTTCCATAAGCGCGGTAGCTTCATTGTATATTGATCCTGTAGCTCCCATATCGATTCCTGCACATCCAGAAGTAAATCGACTCTCCAGCGGAGCATATAGGTCATTTAAGAACATTTGTAATTCATTTTTAGTACCCTTCAGTTCCACAGTAATGGTTCCTCCAATCCAAACTTAATGCCAAGCCGCATATTCACTGGGCCTCATGCCCATTTCCCGTTTAAACAGCTTGATAAAATAACTTTTGTTGGCATATCCCAGATACTCGGAGATTTCTTCCACAGTCTTTCCAGACTGATTAAGCAGCTCTTTTGCCTTCTGGAGCTTTAGCATGTTTACGTATTCGATGAAATTCTGGTTTGTTTCCCGTTTGAACAAGCGGCTGAAATAGCTGGCATTCAAGTTCAGGCGTCCAGCCATGTCCTCCAGCGTTATTTTCTCCGTTACATGACTGATCACGAACTGCTGGGCTTTAATAACCTCGCTCCGTTTGGACTTAATAGAGAATATACTTATTTTCCGCGCTAATTCTTCCAAGTACTGAACTAACCACTCTTCCAAATGCTCGAGGGTATCAATGTCACTCACCACGCTAAACAGCTTTTCTTCCGCCATAGGCAATGGAGACTGCAGCAGCTGTTTCGTCTTCAATTGCAAGTCCATCAGCAACCGGAGAACACATTCCTTAACTTCATTTGGATGAAACTTTTGCGTTGCCACCCATTCTCGCCATTCCTTTACATGAACACGAAGCTCTGTTTCCCTATTCAGGGCAATATCATCATTAATAACAGCGTACAGACTTCCATATTCGGCATAAATATCATCCCGCGAAAAGCTAATCTCTTCAAAACGGTGAATGCCCGCCGCCGGAAAATAAAACCGCTGGATCTTCTCCTTTAGCATCCGCTGCAGTGTTCCGCGAATTTCCTCAGGACTGCGCGCCTCAGCACCAAATATGCAGGAGACAGACAGCTTGAGATATTTCTGTACTGCAGAGGCTGCATTTTGAATGGAATGATAGATCGCTTGGTGGTCTCTGGAAGACTGATCGCTGCAGAAAAGAATAACAATCTCCTTATGGCTGTATCTCGAAATAAATAAACTGTGATCAGCCTCAAGCACTTCCTGCATAATATTCTCGACGGCAAAAGAAATCGTATATTCACTCATACGCCGCACCCGTGAGGCTTCCTCTGGACGGTCAATCACTATAAGCATTGGAATGTAGGTCTTGGCATGGATCATAATTCCGTTTGACCGGGCTTGCTCGATCCAAGCTACCTTGTCCCAAGATTGGTATAACGTATCTTTTAGAAACTTTTCTTTTAGCGCAGCACGGTTTTGTGATTGCTTTTGCTTATATACCTGCATCTCGGTATGCTGCTGCCTGTTCAGACCCACTTCCTTCACAAGTGTTCTGAGTGCATGTTCCAGCTGCTCGATATTCAGTGATTCTTTTAAAATATATTCTCCTACGTTTAATTTCAGCGCCTGCTGAGCGTATTTGAACTCGTTGTGGCAGGACAGAATAATCGCACGAATCCCGGGCTTCATCGCTCTGAATTTCTCAAGCATCTCCAGTCCGTTCATCTTAGGCATGCCAATATCGGTGATAATCAGATCCGGTGGATTCTGCCGTGCTTTTTCCCAAGCCTCAAGACCGCTATAATAACATCCGGTGAGTTCAATCCCGAGCTCACTCCATGACACGGCCTGCGACAAATAACGGATAACCGGATAGTCATCATCCACCAAAATTGCCGTCAGCATTCTCTATACCCACCTTTCCGTAGTTCAGTGGAAACTCCAAACAAATCTCCGTACCCACATCAGGTTCGCTTGATATATTCAACTTAAATGAAGCACCATAAATCATACTGAGGCGTTGGGCCACATTACGTAAGCCTATGCCTGAGAATCCTTTTCTGTCCTCTTCTGCAATTTGCTCACTACTGTATGCGGTTTCACGAAGTCTTTTTAAATTCTCCTGTGACATTCCGATACCATTATCCTTAATGGTGATAACCAAGGTTCCTGTAGTTGCAATAATACGAGCTTCAATAAAGATCTCACCACCAAACTGCTCGAAACCATGGATGATGGCATTCTCGATCATAGGCTGAATCATAAACCGAGGCACCAGTGCTTCAGCAGTTCCGTCTGCTAAATTCATTTCCAGCCTGACCTGATTGGCATGACGAAAATTCATCAAAGTCACATAATGAGATATCGTATCTGTCTCCTCACGAAGCGGGATAAACTCATTGTCTCTGTTAAAGGTCATACGGAGCAAAGACGACAACGAACCAATCAACTCGGCGTTCTCCTTGTCTCCTTGCATCAGAATATTTAACCGGATCGAATTCAACAGATTAAACATAAAGTGCGGATTGATCTGTGCCTGCAGCATTTCCAGTTCAGCTTTTCTTTTTCCTGTTTGCTCATAGGTGATTTGTTCAATCATCGACTCGATTCGATCTAGCATTTGGTCGATGGTACGAGCCAGTTGAGCCGCCTCATTATTCCCACGGATTAGCGAACGTTCGTCCAATTGACCACGACCTATTCGCTTTACAAAAGCACTTAATTTCACGATGGGCTGAGTCAGCTTAGAGATTAGAACGGTTAAGAGAACGGAAAAGAAGGTAAAGAATAGAATTTGCACGGCTAAGCTGATAAATAAAATCTGTTTATTCTTTGACAATGCCGCCTTCATAGGAATAATGCTCACCATCTGCCATCTGTTGCTGCTCAGCTCCTGGTCAACATACAAAAATTTCTCCCCACTGATCTCGACAGTATCAAGCCGACCTTCCTTTTTCCACCACGTCATTGTTTCACCAATTCGGGCTGGATCAGCATGTGAGACTACAGTTCCCTTGTCATCCAAAAGCATCATCTCTTTGCCATTGTCATTGTTCAGATAAGGGCGGAGTTTACGCTCATTGATGTTAATAATCATATATCCGATCGTGCTGCTGGAGGTCGATTGTATAGGTCTCGCAATAGTTACCCAATTGGCTGAGCCCTTATCAGAATAGTTGTAGTAGGTGTCGTGCTCCGCTCTCCAGAAAGTCGAAATCGGCTGAGTTTGTTTCAATAGTGACATCCAACGCTCGCTGTAAAAGGTTTTCGGATTAAAGTCGCTATAAGGATAACTCGTATAAATAAATCCATTCTTACCGATCAGTGTCACTTTCAAATACTCTGAAAGAACGAACATATCATCCAGCATCCGCGACATACGGTTATACTGGATGATCTCTTTCGCTGAATGGAGCGACTCTGGAACAGCAGACATCATCTGCCTGATTTCACTGTTCTGAAGCACAAAATTGGACTGCTCCAGCGTTTGTTCAAAAATGGCATTCATATTGGCACTGGACGCATTGAGAGATTCTCTTGCGCTGCCAACGGCCTTCTCCAGAATCAGATCCCGGGTTAAATAATCTGTAACCATGTAAATGCAGACTAGCGGGATCAGTACGCAAATCATTGAAGACCAGACAAGTTTCATTCGAAGTGATTGATGCTTTCTAAACACGGATGACAGGCCCCATATCTGTTTTAAATTTGGAGCAGGAGGCAGAAATGCTTTCCTGCCCCCACATTATAAGCCCCCTTGGGGAAGCGTACAATCAGTCTCCGCCTACTTTCCGCTGTTGTTCTGAACGACTTCCGAAATTTTCTTATCGATATTGGTAACGGTGACATCCAGATCCTGTTGGCCAAGGAGATACATTTCCGCTTCTGGAATAACGTTGTTCTTAGCTTCATCCGCATATTTAGCCGGAACTTGCGTCGCACCAGGTGCCGAATTCTCCATCGTATATTTCAGGGATTCAACATCAATCATAGATGGATCCTTAGAACCACTCACAATCGTATCCACCAATTTGTTCGTATCCGACTTCGCCCAGCCAGAGAAGACACGTCCGCCAATTTCCAGTCCTTCTGAGGTATACCAGCGTACAAAGGTGTAAGCAGCTTCCTTATGCTTGGATTTAGCAGCGATCCCCATATAGGTTGGTTGAACAGGTGAGTAATGTTTGCTCTCACTATCCAGTCGAGGGATCGGCGCAAACGCGGTAACGAAGGTTGCTGGAATGGCATCCGTTCCACCCGATTCCGCAACCATCCAGTCACCCATCGGAAGCATCGCTGCTAAACCATTAAAATACTGATTCCGGTAGGCAAGCTTCTGCGAAATAATATCCTCGTAAGGAGTAGCACTCTTATCTTCGTACATCATTTTCTTCATCATCTGCAGATTAGCCTTAAATTGCGGGTCCAGGGCATTGGAGGTTCCGTCAGATTTTAGAAAAGTATTATCCTCAGGTTTACTCATCAGCTGGAGTTGGAAATAATCTGGCCAATTGTGCAGATATGCGCCAAAACGCTTCGTTGCGCCCTCACCCTTGGTCAATTTCTTGGCATACTCTTCGAAATCCGCCCAAGTCCAATCGGTTGGAACCGGCAGACCAGCCTCATCTAGCATTTCTTTGTTAAGAAGCACGAACCAGCGCTGCATAGATGACGGTAACGCATAGACTTTGCCATTGACCGTAGTGTCCACTAGATATTCATCGGAGAGCTTATACCCTTCTTTCTGAATATATTCGTCCATCGGTGCTAACACACCGATATCTGCACGCTGCGAATAGTTGGTATACGGCAGTTCGACAATATCCAGCGGGTCACTTGCAGCGGCCATCAAATCCAGTTTCTGCATAGAGGCTACAGAATCGCCTTTTTCATTCAGTAGATCCACTTCTACATGAATGTCGGGATGCGCCTTCTCAAACTCTGCGATAATTGTGCTCCACTTCGCTTTGGCTTCCGTCTGCCAGGTACTCAGCTTCAGCGTAACCTTCTCTGCTGCAGGCTCCTTATTTCCACCAGCATCAGGCGCATCTGTTGCTCCTGCATTATTTGTTTTCGCATTTCCACCGCAAGCGGCCAATGACAACGCCATAGATGTGATCATAAGCACGGATAATAATTTCTTTTTCATATAGACCCTCCTATAAATGTGTTGGGTATACCTCGCTTTACAGCCAAAGCTATGTAACTGCTTACAAGAACATCCTAACATGCAGGATAGACGAGGAAAGTTCTCATATTCTACCGAAGAGAAACTATTTTGACTTTTATTATCCTTTCACGCCTCCGAGGGCAATTCCCTCAATAACCTGCTTCTGACCGAGAGCAAAAATAATCAGCAGTGGCAGAATTGCAGATACCGCACCAGCCATCATGAGGGAATAAACATCCCCGTATTGGTCCCCAAACAACCGAATACCTAACTGAATAGTAAACAGCTCTTTAGATTTCAAAAAAATGAGTGGATACTGATAGTCGTTCCAGGTCCAGATAAAACGCAGAATAGCGTAAGTAGCTACAGCGGGACGGATCAGCGGAAATGCAATTTGTAGAAAAGAACGAAAATGACCTGCTCCATCCATCCGCGCCGATTCAAGATACTCGTTGTTTACCCCCATAAAAAATTGCTTGAGCATAAACGCACCGATAATACTAAAGCTGTTAATTAAGATCAATCCTAAATGCGTATCAATCAGATTTAGCCAGTTAAATAGTAGAAACTGTGGAACCAACGAAGCCTGCGGAGGAACCATGTAAAGGGCCAATACAACTACAAACATCGCATCTCTACCCGGAAAACGCAGCTTGGAGAACCCATAAGCAGCCAGTGCGCATATCAGCACATTAATTATAGTCGTTGCCAGCGTAATATAAATGGAATTTCCGTAATAACGAGCGAAATCACCTGACCAAACCTGTTTATAATTCTCAATGAGGTTCCACTGCTGCGGCAGCCATTGTATCGGAAAATCAAACACATCTTTCTCCAGTTTAAAGGAAGTGGATAACATCCATAGAAACGGTAAAAGAAATGCGATACCTAACAGTCCCATTGCGATTGTCCAGAACGTTCTGGATAGAAGCTCTTTTCTCACTGTAATTTCTCCTTTCTGCCTTTAATAATTGACCCATTTTTTTTGCGCTAACATCTGCAGGGCTGTAATGATCAGGCAGATGAGGAACAGGACAAGTGCCATGCTAGAGGCATAACCAGTCTTCAATTGATTGAAGGCGGTGTCATATAGCTCATAAACGATAACGGTCGTGGAATTGGCCGGTCCACCCTGTGTCAGCACTTGGATCAGATCGAAGATTTTAAATGAACCAATGACCCCTGTAACCAGCAGGAAAAAGGTAGTTGGCGAAATGCAGGGAACCGTGATATTGCGGAATTTCCGCCAGCTATTGGCCCCATCAATATCAGCTGCTTCATAAAGGTCCTTCGGAATACTCTGTAACCCAGCGATAAAAATAATAATGTTGTAACCGAGTTGAATCCAAATCTGGATCAACATAAGCGACGGCAAAGCATAATGGATATCAGCTAACCATTTTGGCGGATTACTCCACCCCAGTGACATCAGGAATTGATTTACAGGTCCTAATGAGGGATGAAACATTACCTGCCAAACCATAGCGATGGCAACTACACTGGAGATGTAGGGAAGGAAGTAAATCACTTTAAACAAGTCCTTCAGGAACACCTGTTTATCAATCAGGATCGCTAACAGCAGAGCAACGATGATCGTAACCGGTACTGTGATAATAAAGAGCAGATTGTTCAGCAAGCTTTTCATAAAAGCATCATCATGAAACAGTCTTATGAAATTATCCACGCCCGCAAACTTAATCCCCCCTAACCCAGCTACAAAGTTCCAGTTCGTGAAGCTTAACAGCAGTGAGCCCAGCACTGGGATCAACGTCAAGATGATCAGCCCCAACATCAGTGGAGCGACGAATAAATACCCAGCGATTGCTTCGCGCGTATCCATTTTAAGATGAAATTTTCGTATCATAGTTCTCCTCCTTTACTTATCCATAATTGTAGAAAAAGTAAGCCGTAATCATAAGAACTAGAATTGTTCATTTTGGAACTAATTTTACCGATCCTTTAGTTGCGAAGTTTTCTAGACAAACAAGTATAAACGCCTTTGGCGTCCTTATAAGGACGCCAAAGGCGTTTATGCGAGAAATATAAGACATAAAGTATATTGTAAAACTTATACTTTCTTATATTTGCAAAAAAAGCGCGAGCCAAGCTCCCGCCATCCACTACATTTCTATTTTTCCACGTAAAGTAAAGATCGTTTTACACGGACGCAACCTCTACAACACCTTTTCCATCCCCACCCGTGCTTTTCAGCTTCTTACTAAAAATCACAAACAAGATGACGCCCATTAAGCTCGTTATAACTTCTGTTATGGTCATTGACCAGATCACGCCATGAAGTCCAAAAACAGAATGTAACACGATAATCATAGGGATAAACAATACGCCTTGTGTGATGGCCATAATGTTGGTTGGTACTCCCTGTCCTGTCGCTTGAAAAATACTCATAAACAAACCTGTAAATCCATTAAATAAAGCAGAAATCAGCATGGCTACCAAAATATAAGTTCCCATACTTAACACTGAAGGGTCATTAGAGAAGAAGTGCAGGATCGTTCCTCTAAACAGAAACACTAGACCTACAAAGACAAAAGCAATACCTCCGATATAGGCAAAAGCATGTTTAATTGTTGATTTAAGTCTCGCCATATTTTGACTAGCAAAGTTAAACGCAAATAGCGGAATCAAACCTAAGAATAAGCCCATTGATAAGAACTCCGGAACTTGCACAATTCTTAAGGCCACACCAAATCCGGCAACCACATTTTCTCCATATTGAATCGCGAAGTTATTTAACAAAAGCGTGCTCACAATCACAAAACTAAATTGCAATAACTCTGATACACCTATTTTGTATACTTCTAATTGATCTCGAACAGATATCTTGAAATGCTTCAAAAATCCTCTTAGATGCTCACTTTTCGTTTCTAAAAAATAGACATAATAAATCGCGGAACCCACATTCGCTAAAACCATCGCCAACGCAGCACCTGCCACATGCCATTTCAGCACAAGAATAAAGAGTGGATCAAAAATTAAACTTAAAGCCGTACTAATAAAGATACCGTACATCGATTCTTTGGAGGCACCTTCGGAACGGACTAGCTGTTCCAAGGCAAAATTAAGCACAATGGCAAATCCACCGACAAAAAGGGTCAAAGCATAAGCCTTAGTAAAGTCTAGAGTAGCAGCATCTGCGCCTAGTAATCGCGTAATTGGATCAATCGCTAACATCGCTATTAGAGCAATAAGAATACCCACTATAATGCTTCCATAAAAAGTGTATCCGGCAACCTTCTTTCCCTTCTCCGTATCCTTTTGCCCCGCGAGCCTTGTAATAAATGTTCCGCCACCTACGCCAAGCATATTCCCAAAGGCCATAAGGACTGTGAAGATGGGTAGACCCAGCGTAATGGCAGTCAGCATACTAGTATTGTGGAGTAAGCCAATGAAATAAGCATTGATTACATTATAGATGGTACCAACAGACATCCCGATCATCATAGGAATGGATAAATGAGCAATTGCCTTCTTGATCGGCGCCGATTCTAAATAATATTGATTGGAGACTTCTGTTTCCATGATTAACCCTCCGAACGTTTATAGACTTGAATTAACTTTTTGCAGTAAAGACTTTAAGTTTGCTGTTTCTTCCGGACTGAGTGCTTTTGTAATGCTTGCTTCTACCCCTGAGAAAATCTCATTGAACTCCTCGACCAAAAGAGCGCCCTTTTCCAAAACAAAAATGCTCTTCTGCCGTTCATCATTTTCAGGTGTGACACGCTTGATATAGCCTTTCTTTTCTAACCCTTGAAGCATGCTGGTGATACTCGCCCCTTTTCTATTAAAGACTTCCGCCAAATCCTTTTGAATTACACCTTTTTCTTGATGCTCAAAAATATAACCGATCATGCGTCCTTGCTGTGAATTCAGCCCTAGCTCATTCAGCCTGGCGTCAGCTGTACTTTTTAGTTTCATCCCGATCTCTCGAATCAAATTAGAAAATGGTGTATTTTCAACGGGTTTGCTCATTATTATTTCCTCCGCATTCGTATTAGTTAGAACTCTAAGTAACATCATTATCATAATAGTTAGAACTCTAACTGTCAATATTCTAACTAAATAAACTGGTTTTATTCTTCCTTTAAGGTAAGTACATTGACGGCGGTGAATGTTTGGACTTCCGGCCACTGTTCCCTTGTAGAATGTTTTTTTAGTTCACCTTATTAAAAAACGCCCCTCTCCAGCACATGCCCGTAGACATGTACTGTAAAGGAGCGATTAGAGAAACTTACTTCACAAGTTCTTCCAGCTTTCCGAATAAAGCGGTTTTCGATTTCAGCTTTGAAGCATTGCCGACCACCGTGAAATAGTTCTGTTCCGTCACAGCCTTAAGTAAATCGGTGTACTGTCTGATATCTTCTGGTGTTGTCGACAAGATTTCATCCCGCTCTCGCTGCAGTTCGGCCTCCGTCACCTGTTCAAAATAATGTCGGTCCGCCCGCCGTCCCTGTGCGCTGGGACTAAGAGGCTGATCCAGCATAGATAAGGTACCGATGATCGCTTTGGTCATCTCATCGGGATCTGCTTCATACCCCTCAACAAATCGATAAGCCTGATCATAAACCTCCAGCGTCTCCTGCAAATTCGGATCACGGTAGGAGGTGAACATCATCATCCCATCTCTGCGCAGAACCAGGTTCCCGCCATACGCACCGCCCTTCACACGTACGGCATTCCACAGATAGGTAAGGCTCATGATTTTCTTGAGCACCTGCATTTTGCCTGAATATGTGAATCCTAGCTTAGTGAAGTCGTATCCTTTGACCACATATTGCACCTGGCTGGAAGACATGAATCCTTCATTGTCCGCATGTCCCTGTGCCGTAATCTTAGGCTTATTTACTACTGGCCGATCCTGGATACCCAGCTTCGCTGCATTAGCTATGAATTCTTCATACAAATCAGGCGTACCAGTTACGCTGATGATCAAATTGTTTTTATTGAACAAATCCCCACAGATGTCCTTCAGTGTGTCTGCCACCTGAGCTCCCTGCTGATCGAACGTCTCGGCAAGCTCGCGGATAAAGCGATAATAAGTAACGCCGCCCTGTTGTTCCTGATACGCTCCCATGTCCGAGAAATAGGACATCAGACGGCTGGCCGCAATCTCATTCCCTCTTTGATTCAGAATCGATTCCATCTGCGAGGCTTCCCGGCGGACGATTTCCTGCAGCTTGGTCAGATTGTCGAGCGCACTTGTGTAGAGTATCTCTCGCAGCAGGTCCAGTGATTCACCAATATGCCCCGCCATCACCTTCACCAGCGCAGAGAATTTAGGCTGATAGCTCGCCCCCGTAGCTTTTGCAGCGCCATAGAGCTCATTCCTGAAATATATGCCCCCGGTTTTGATCCCGATTTCACTGGTGAGCTCTTCGATGCTGTAGGACGCAGTCTCCATTTGGCCCAATACCTCTGCCAATAGCACCAAATAAGGAATCTTTTCAGGGGCTATAACACCCGTATCCCAATAAAGCTTGCAGTAGGTAATCTTATGGGTAGCTACCTCATGGTGGATCACTTTTATTCCCTCATGGATTTGTTCATGGGTCGGCACCTGAGGTTCTACGCTGCGGTTAATATCCTGTAAAGACAAGCTCGGTAGCTTCTGTAAATCTTCGGCTGCATCCGCACGACTCTGCCGCGCCAGAAGATGCTGTGTACTCTGAACAAGCTGCTCCAACTGACCTGGTTGCAGTGACGCTTTGTATTCACTCAATTGATGCTGAGTGGATGCTTCCTTTTCCGCTGCAATCGTCTTGGACGGGTTCAGTACCACCACACTGCAATGATCACTGTTCAGCAAATAGTCCTCAATCAGCTTCTCAAAATAACGGTCCGCAAGCTTTTCCCGAATGACCGTGAGCACCTCTTCATAGCGCATGTGAGTAGTCGGCTGACCGTCATAGAGCCAGGACTTCATCACTTCGATATTGTAAGTAAGACCCTTCGGATACTGATTAAAGTCCGCTTCCCGCAGTTCAAATTCCTTACTGTTGACCGCTGCCAGCACCAGCTTCTCATCTAGTCCGTCCTGGACCAAACGCTTTAATGTAGTCTTCACCAGCTTCACAAAGGCATCTTTGGAGGAGGCATTGGAATGCGTCAGCGTAATACCAAGCAGCGGTTGAACCATACTGTCGGAATAAAAAGCAAACGCGTCTTTGCCAAGTCCGCTTTCGAGCAAGGCTTGCTTGAGCGGAGCTGCGTTGCTGTCCATCAGCATGCTTTTTAAAATATCAAAAGCAAGGTTCAGTTCCCGATCAGTAGAAGTTCCAATCACATAATTTAGACTCAAATAAGTCTTATCAGTGGCTGTTTCTGCTTCCAGAATCGGATAATCCGCTACCAGCTCCGTCATTCCAATGGGCTGTTGTAGGGCAATGGAAGTATCGAAGCTATTTCGTTCATAAGAACCAAGATATTCCTGGTCTATAAATTGCAGCTTTTCTTCAATATTAACGTCTCCGTAGAGATAAAAATAACTGTTAGACGGATGATAATAGTTGCTGTGCGCCTTGAGAAACTGCTCATAGGTTAGCGCAGGAATTTCCTGTGGATCTCCACCTGAAGAATGACGGTAAATCGTGTCCGGATACAATGACTTTTTGATTCTATCCATCAATACCGTAGTCGGCGAGGAATATGAACCTTTCATCTCGTTGTAAACCACGCCTTTATAGATTAACTCATCTTCGGGATGCTGAAGCTCGTAGTGCCAGCCCTCTTGCTCAAAAATTTCTTGTTGCTTATAAATATTCGGTTGAAAAACACTATCCAGATAAACCTCCACCAAATTAGAGAAGTCCTGATCGTTCCGGCTCGCTACTGGATACATCGTCTTATCCCCAAACGTAAATGCGTTCAGGAACGTCTGCATCGAGCCTTTCAGTAATTCTACAAAAGGTTCCTTGACCGGATATTTCTCTGAACCACATAATACGGAATGCTCCAAAATATGAAAGACCCCCGTACTATCTTCAGGCGGGGTCCTGAAGCTTACACTAAATACCTTGTTGTCATCCTGATTCTGCACGAACAGCAGCCTGGCGCCGCTCTTCAGATGTTCCAGCGTGAATACGTTGGATTCGTTCTCCGGGATAAATTCCTCATTAACAACCTGAAATCCATAATAAGTGTTCCCTGTGATCAAACGGCTCATAGATTTCCCTCCTCTGTTTAGGGATATGATAACTCTACATGAGCTTATCATATCCCTGGGCGATTATTCCATCAGTAGAAGGTCTCCGGGATTAATTTCTGGTTCACATAAAACAAGACCACGCCAGTATAATTACTGACAAAGCCTTGTTTTATTTCAAATGATCTTTTAATATTGCTCCTAGTTCAGCTGTGTATTTAGTCAACCTTAAGCTTATCTCTGTACGCATAACATCTCGAGTTAAACCAAAGCGTTCCTGATATCCTCGGCAAAAGATTTTGTAATACACCAAGAACTCCTCCTGTTCATCTGCCAGCACCCTGATATTCCGCTGTTTCAGCTCTTTTTGCAGGCGATAAGTATCCTGCATGATCCGGCGTTGAATGGCTTGACCAGCCATCAGATAGGCACGTTTAAGAATGTTGCTGGAGGGCTCGATCTCTTTCAGGCTCTTGCTAACCATAGTATCTATATAAGGAAGCAAAATGAGGTCTCGAACCATCGTACGTTCCTCCATAGTTATCATTTTATCTGGGTTCTCACGCTGCTGTTCCTCGTACTGCTCAACATGCTCGGTCATGATCATTTTCGTTTTCCAGCGTTCATTACCCTCAAGTTTACTCATTTATAGTGACCTCCAATCTGTTCAGCTCTTTCTAAGGCAACACCGGATTCAAGCATAGATGAAGCTCTGATTAGAGCTTTACTGCCATAACGAGCTTTTATTTGATCGATTGCACGTTCTTTGTTGTAAGCCCGAACCCTGTCATCAAAGAGTGTAAGTTGGATGACGCTATCATCTGATAGGTTAGTCAAGGAAATCGCTAATCGACCTATGGGAAGGCCCGACCAGTTGTCTGCAAATAATTTTTGCGCAGCAGCAGCTACTTCGTGTGTTAGTGATGTGGGTTCGGGCAATGTCATCTGACGCTCGTAAGCGTTTGAACGCTCTCCGTTCGTCTCTAAAACTGAAATAGATACTACCGATCCCATATAACCATACCGCCGGGCTCGCTGGCATACTTCAATGACGAGCTCAAGCAGCACAACCTCAATATCCGTATGCCTGGTGTATAAATTCCAGCGCAAAGCCTTACCATGTCCCACTGATTTGATTTGATGACGCATTCCTGTGACCACTGGACTAGGATCTAGCCCGCGCGCAGTTTGCCAATAATATTCCGCTTGAATATCACTTTGCTTACCCATGGTAGTTCGCATTCGTCGCTTAAATTCTGACAGTTCCATTCGCGCAATATCTCCAATTGTGGATATACCCATACGCCAAAAATTCTTGGTCATTCTAGCCGCTACCATAAACATATCCTGCACGGGAAGTTTCCAAAGGGTCGTCTCTAATTGGTCAAAAGAAAGTTCATATATCCCATCCTTCATCTTTTTGGCGTAGTTATCTGTCGCCATCTTTGCCATAACCTTAGTAGATCCAATACCTACCCGTGTCCAGACTCCCGTCGAAAGTAAAACATGGTGCTGAATTTTATGAATCATATCCTGCAGCGATCCTCCGAAATACGCAAGAGATCCTGTGACATCCAGAAACTGCTCATCGATACTGTAGGGTTCTACCAGATCGGTATATGTTCGGTAAATCTCTGATATTAAGAGTGATACTTTAATGTAAGTCCCCATGCGTGGCCTTATTACGATTAGCTCTGGGCATTTTGCTAAGGCTTCACCTACACGCGAAGCCGTTGTTACCCCCTTCGCTTTTGCAAGCGGGCAGGCCGCCAACACAATACCGTTCATTCTTGTTGGATCCCCCACTGCAACAGGTTTATCTCGATATTCAGGGTGGGCAGCTTTCTCCACAGAGGCGTAAAATGCCTGGCAATCAGACAGTAGAATGACGCGATTCTTAGGCATGACGTTGTTCCTGCACGGGCTGCCATGAAAGAATATTTGCTGCCAAGAACATGCGAGGCGTTCCTGTAGTCAGACAGCTTGCTCGTATGCGTCCGTCACGGATACTGTGTATTTCAATTTTCCGCTGGCTGATATTTCTCGATTTGTCCTGGTAAATAATTTCAATTATTTGGCCGATGCTGATTTGCATGCGATCGCCTCCATAAAAATAAGAACACTTGTTTGTATTATATGCGTAATCGGGAATTTTAAGCAACAAAAAAGGTGAGGTAATTTCCCCCACCACACCGGATCTGATTTTTTTAAAACTGAGAATAATCTAATCCAGACCGAACGAGATCACAGTTCATTAGAGTGCATCCATGTGCTATAAAAAATGAGCATCCAGACCTGCGTATTCAACAGAGATTGAACAGACAACGAAAAAAGTTTACACTTTGATAGAGTAAACAACAGTAGTAAATTATTGATCTGTACTCAAAAGCTTTTTCTAGAAAGGAATTTTGCTAATGTTCCGTTCCTCCTACACCTTTCGTTCGGAAGAAGAAGCTTCCATGCTTCTGTTTGATTCTATCGGTTGGGAACAACTCGATTCACCTGCCTACTCCTTCAACGGCCAGAACCGGACGGAGAGAAGCTGTGTTATTTTTCAGTACACATTATCGGGAGAAGGTAGAATTGAAATAGATGGGGTTGTTCATCGGTTAACGAAGGGCAAAGCTTTTCTAGTGACTGTCCCCAGCATACACAGGTACTATTATCCGGAAGAAGGCACCGAGCCTTGGGAAGTTTTATGGCTCAATCTGCGGGGGCCTTTAGCGATTTCACTTTGGAACCAACTCGCTGCTCATTGCGGTCCAATTGTAGAACTCCCCCAAGAATCGGTTTCGATGGATTTATTGTGGAGTACATTCAAGGACATTCAGGTTCATGAAGAAAGGGATTTGCATCTTTTAACGGGAAAAGTCTTTCAGTGGATCTTGTCCATGGAGAAAACCCTCAAGAAACCAAATTTGTTAACCACCTATATAAAAAATGACAAGCTTCACGCCGCTATTCAATTCATGAAGGATGATCTGCATAATAATAATCTAAGCTTAGACGATGTTGCCGCTCATGTTGGTGTTTCCAAACATCATCTTTGCAGACTGTTTCAAAAAAACATCAATCTTTCACCCTTTGAGTATTTAAAAAGACGGCGGATCGAGTTGGCAGCTTCCAAGCTTAAAACAACAGATTTGAGTATCAACCAGATTGCGACGGAAAGCGGATTTGATAATGCCAGCTACTTCGGAAAGGTTTTCCGGTCCTATTTTGGGGTCAATCCTTCGACTTACCGCGAACAGGATCTGGCGTTCCAAACCAAACATGTATTTTTCGAAAATTGATCCATATAACAAAGGAGCAAGCCAGTGGCTTACTCCTTTTCTTATTAAACCTCTTTGAGTACAAATAATAAGCTTTTGAAATCGCCCTCAAGCTGTGGAAGTGAGAGTCCGAAGTGCATCAGCTCATCCCCTCTGTACACTTCACCGTTAAGCTCAAGTTTGTAGTTCTTAGCTGGGTCGAGTCCTTTCAACCGCAATCTACGGAGAGGTGCATTAGGCTCGGCCAGAACTCTGAAGTACGTGGCAAAGGCTTCTTTTTTATCATCCGAAACAAACATCCACGCAGTCTGATTCCCCTCAAATGGACTGAGCAGTCGATAGAAATCACCGAACTGAATCAGCATTCTCAGTTCCTTGTACTCAGAAACCTGCTTACGGATATCTTCGCGTTCAGCTTCAGTTAGCTTGGTCATATCTAGTTCGTAGCCGAAGTTACCAGACATCGCAACATGACCGCGTGTTTCGAGTGGTGTGATACGGTGCACCTGATGGTTAGGAACAGCCGATACGTGAGCACACATAGAACTTGCAGGATACACCATGCTTGTTCCATATTGGATCTTCAATCTTTCAATCGCGTCCGAATCATCACTGGTCCAGGTCTGTGGCATATAGTACAGCATTCCCGGATCATATCGTCCGCCGCCGCCGGAGCAGCTCTCGAACAAAATATGAGGGAAACGGGTGACGATACGCTCCAGCACATCATAAAGTCCAAGAATATAGCGGTGAGCCGTTTCGCGTTGACGTTCCGCTGGCAGAAGAGCAGATCCAATCTCCGTCATATTCCGGTTCATATCCCATTTCACATAAGTAATCGGAGCCGATGACAGCACGGAGCTAACCGAATCAACGATATAATCACATACATCCTTACGGGATAAATCCAGAACGAGCTGCTGGCGAGCTAACGTTCTTTTGTGACCTGGTACATGAAGACACCAATCTGGATGTTCACGATAAAGATCACTTTCTGGCGATACCATTTCCGGTTCGAACCATAATCCGAATTCCATGCCCATTGCCGTAATATCTTCTCCAAGTTTTCCAAGACCTTCAGGAAGCTTGCGGCGATCCTCTACCCAATCTCCGAGGGAGCTATCATCATTGTCTCGTTTCCCAAACCAGCCGTCATCTAAGACAAACAGTTCAAGGCCAAGATCTTTACCTGCTTGAGCAATTTCTTTGATTTTATCTGCGTTGAAATTAAAATAGGTCGCTTCCCAGTTGTTGATGAGAATAGGGCGCTTCCGATCACGGAATTCACCTCTGCATAACCGGGTCCGGTACAGACGGTGATATGTTCTTGATAATCCGCCAAGGCCTTGGCTGGATCTTACCAGCACTGCTTCAGGAGCCTGGAAGGATTCTCCCGGTTCAAGCAACCATTGAAAATTAAACGGTTGAATGCCGATGCCCACTCTGGAAATACCGTATGGATCCACTTCTGCTTGCGCAAGAAAGCTTCCGCTGTACACAAGGCTGAACCCGTATACTTCACCGTGGTCCTCTGTTGCATCTTTTGCAAGCAAAGCCATAAAAGGATTCTGCGTGGAGCTACTAGCGCCGCGCTTACTGTCAATTCGTTGGATACCAGGCACGAGTGGTCTTTTGTGGATATGACGTTCTCTTGTCCAAGTACCAGATAATTGTAGCATGTCATAATCAGAATCATGGAAGTCAACATTTGCGCTTAACACACGCTTCAGCACCACATTGTCCTTACCTTGATTCTCAATCCGTACAGAACGTGTGATCACATCCTGATTATTAAACACGGTGTAGCTCAATACAGCAATCAGCCCGCTTTTGTCATCTTGAAGAAAAAGTTCCAGTGTCTCTGCTTCTTCTTTACTTTCAACATAAGTGGAAGGCAATCCCTTTAACTCAGGCTTCCCTTTATTGATCTTATAGCTCTTATAAAGGAAATCCGTAACGGTCGTACCATCTACCAAATGAACCTCAAGCGCTGGTTCCCGGAAATCACCATTCCCATAAGACGGAAATTCACTCGGAATAGTGTCGAGGGAGATTCTCTTGTCCTCCATTGTGTAGGTCGGGCTAAAAGAGCAACGTTCCACCAAATTCAGCGGTTGCACTATTCCTTCTAATTTAGGACCCCAATAGACATGCGCTGGAAGCTCACCTCTAACGACTTCAATAACGTAGCTGGACCGCTCAGACTGTAAATGAAACACCTTGCGGCTGTCATCATAATAAATGCTCATAATATCCTCCTACTCTTCTTATCAGATCTTGTTGTAATATAACTGACTTAATTTATCTTGTTGTTTGAAGTCTATTTTAAAGATAATTGGAAGGGGATACAATCTTAATATCTATACCTTAAGTAGTAAAATATTGATCTATAAAAAATTCAATTTCATGTTATTAAGCTTTGCAGACCAATAAATGATTATTAGCGGCTATAGTAAAAAAAATACATAAAAAAAGAGGCCCCAAGATAAGGGCCTACTTCCTGTGAATCTTCCTAATTAAATATCAAATACGGAACGTACAGTAAGCTGTGCACGAAGTTCTTCCACCGTAGCTGGCTTGTCGAGATCTTTTTTAGCGATGATAATGGTCCTAGTTGTACCACCCGACATATCAAAATAGTTGTCGCTGAAGATGGCATCTCTCTCCTTGAAGTCTAGGCCGACAAAACGAGCATACGTCTTAGCCTTCACGGTAATGACAAATTTTTCTTCTTCCTCGGTAAGCATAGCTTCAAGCTCAGGGTCAACGAAGCTAAAATGCTTCGGCTTAACAAACAGGACCGTGCCGCCACTCTTTGTCTCTCCCTCTACCTCAAAAGAATATTCCAGATAAGTCTCACGTTTCTTCCCTTTCGTATCCAGTATGTGGCCGAAATCAAGCTGTTCGAACTCAGCAGTACTTAACGCGGCAATCTCCACTGGCTTTGTGCCTTCCAGCAAGACCTCCGATGTCGTAGTAAGCAGTCTCCAACTCAGTTCACCAATAACTTGTTCTCTGCTTTCGTTAGAGACATGAAGGGAGACCTTCGTTCCTTCGTCATGGGCAGAAACAAGAATCGGCGCGAAGAAATGTTTAGCCGCATAATGCATAGCCTTCCACCGGCCATAATAGTCGATACTGGACCAAGAAGCTACCGGCCAGCAGTCATTCAACTGCCAGTACAATGCACCCATGCAGCGACCTCTATGTCTACGCCAGTGCTCAACGCCGCAACGCATCCCTTCTGCTTGGATCAGCTGTGAGGCATACAATACAGAATCAAAATCTTTCGGATATTTGTAGGTCTCCCCAATATAATAGAGAATTTTCTCATTCCCGGTATTGTTCTTCTGATGGGACTCCATGACATAAGAGAAGATATTGCGATCCTCCGGCAGCGTGAACGACTCGATGGTCTTCAGGCCCGGAAACGACTGTAACCCGAATTCAGACATATAGCGCGGATATAGCTTCCGGTAATCGGTAAACGGTTCCTTCCCATGCCAGACTCCCCAATAATGCATATCTCCGTAATTCTCGTCATTTGGCTTGTCAAAGCTACCTTTGGAGGATGGTGAAGCACGCCAGTAGAAGGTATTCGGATCAATTTCTTTAGCGATTGCCGGTAGAAGCACCTCATATTGCTTAATATAATCTGCCTTAAGCTGCAGTGAGTAATGCTTCTCCCAGTCCCATTCGTCCCAAGCCAGCTCCTGCTCGTTGTTGCCGCACCACAAGCCTAGCGAAGCATGATGGCGAAGACGTTTCATGTTATCGATGGTCTCGTGAGTGATATTCTCCTCGAAGGCTTCCGTCAGAGCATAAATGCCGCAGGCATACAGATGATCCTGCCAGACAATGAGGCCATATTCATCGCAGAGATCATAGAAATAATCATCCGGGTAATACCCGCCACCCCATACGCGAATCGTATTGAAATTGGCAGCGACACAGCTTTGGAGCAAGCGATCCGTGCGATCCCTAGACACGCGAGGTAGAAGATTGTCTTCCAGAATATAGTCGGCACCTGTAGAGAAAATAAGCACACCGTTGACTTCAAAAGCAAACGATTCTCCCCACTGATCTTCTTCCTGCTTCACAGTAATGGTTCTAAGTCCAATCCGAAATTCTCTACGATCTAACTCCTGTGACTTTTCCTCAATTACAACCTCTACGTTATACAGTGGCTGAGCACCGAGATTATTCGGCCACCACAGCTCTGGCTCCATAATTTCCAGTGCAATATGTTGATCCGTCCCAATCATTTCAGACACACGATGCTCAATGCACAGACCCGCTGGTGTGTGAACTTTAACCACAATTTCTCGATCAGCCGCTTGCCAGCTCTCTGTTCTAACTCGAACATCCAGCATGACCTTATCCTTCTCATGGAATTGCGTAATATAAACATCATCAAGGCGAGCACTGTTGTAACCCTGAATAGAGAGACTACGCCAGATTCCTAGATCGGGTAACTTTGGACCCCAGTCCCAGCCGAACATGGAGTGCGCTTTGCGCAGATGCGATATCCCCTCTACCGCATCAGCACATCCACTGAGCGGCAATTCTGCTTGCTTCCGTAGAGTGAATTCTACTGGGGAGCGAAAAATGGCGTGGATAGTATTATCACCAGGCGTCAATACAGCCTTGATATCCACTTCATACGTCCGGTGCATATTGTCACTGTTCAGAATATTAGTTCCATTCAGGGAAAGCTCACAAAGCGTATCGAGCCCTTCACACAGCAGAAATACTCGGTCATGCTCTAGTACGCCTGCTTCCAGCTGAAAACTACGCTTATATTCGTAATCGTAATTGGACAGTTCCAGAACCTCATACTCCTGCTCGCGGTAGAACGGATCTGGCATTTCACCGGCATTCAACAAATCATGGTAGACAGAGCCTGGCACGCTGGCTTCCAGCCATTTCGGTTCATGAAGCCGTTTCATTTCCCATTTTCCGTTTAGATTGACAAGTTGCATATTTCCGCCTCCACAAATGTGCTATTTTGACTTCTTGTATTAAAATTTTAACAATAATATGTATACATTTCTTCTATTGTGTTCGCAAAAATAGTGTGCTATTTTGACATCACTAACACTGGAGGAAAAACATGATCAAATACACTGAGGCAAGCCATATAAACCCCGAATTGCTAGCTGATCCCTTCTGGGTAGAATCTCTGAGTCAGGTATCCCCAGAACATACGCATGATTTTTATGAATTTTTCATACTCACTGAAGGCCGATGCCGGCATATCGTCAACGGGGCTGCCCAGCTTCTTCAATCTGGCTGCCTTGTCTTCATCCGGCCGGATGATACCCATCGCTATGAAGCTGACGGGGATAGCGATTGCCGCTTTCTGAACATTCCCTGCCGAAAAAACCTCATTAATGATGCCTTTAGTTACCTGAATGAAGAAGAATTCCTGCACGGGCTATTACATACTCCGCTCCCTAGAATCGCCATGTTATCTCAAATGGAGATGGATGATTTCATTCGTTCTTTCGAACGCATCCGAATGCTTTCTACCTTAGACAAAGTAAAGTCCAGGATTTATCTGAAAGGAATACTCGTAGATACACTTACCCAGCATTTTTTCTCTCCAGAAACCATCGAGCAGCCAGAATTCCCACTGTGGCTCGAACATGCCGTTTCCAAGATGCATCTAAAAGAAAACTTAAACAAAGGCCTTCATGCCCTGTACGAGTTATCGGGCAGAAGCGCCGGTCATGTCAACCGGGCCTTTCGCCAATACTTGAACCAGACACCAACAGAATATATCAACCAACTTAGGCTCAACGTGGCACGTAATCTGCTACTTACTACAGAACTACGTGTGGTCGAAATTGCTCTGGAGTCCGGCTTTGACAATGTCAGCCATTTCTATCATCAATTCAAAAAGTACTATCACCAGGCCCCGCTGGATTTCCGCAAAAATGCGCATGCTAATAGACTAGTTTAATTAACATTTGAAAACATAGAAAAAGGCTCCCCCTCTGCCTGAATGCAGAGAGGAAGCCCTTACAATAATTATTTTGAATTCCACAGCTCCATACGCTCTGCGTACTTTTGGTTAATGATTTCTTCTACTTTCTCATCCCCAGCCTTTTTCATTTCCGCAAGCATCTTATCGAATGTCGCGTTGGCTTCGGCTTCAGTAGGAGCAATGATTACTCTCGTAATGCTTTGATCCATAATATCTTTTACCTTCTGTGCAGTCAGTGCTTCAGGTGTTCCGCCATCAGGGCTCAAGTTGTCATATGCCGCTGTATCCCATACGGAATCCCCAAGACTCTTGATTGCCATCTGATCTACTTCACTGCGTTGATATTTAACGGCCATATCGTAAGGCTGTTCATTTGCATCCAGACCATTCTTGATAAACCACAACCATTTGCGGACACCGCTCTTCTTGACTGTGTCGTCCCAGTTTTCCTTGAAGCTATCCAAGAATGCAGGGTCCGGTTGTCTCTTGCCATCCACCATGGTGTATTGAACGCCTTCTTGGCCCCACAGCAGCAAATGCTGTCCTTCATCACTTGCCAAGAAATTGAACAGCTTCATTGTTTCTTCAGGGTGCTTGTTGTTCTTCGTAATAGCGATAGCATCCCATCCAAGTGAGCTTCTTGGTCCAAATGTCGTTTGGGCAGGGTCTACTCCAGGGGCAACTACCTTGTATGGGAAGAGCTGATTATCTTCTCCGCCATCCTTCTTCAAAGTTCCGTTCCCGTTACCTGGATCCCAGTAAGCGCCTGGTGTGGAGAATACTGCGCCAGTAGCCAACTTTTGAACCCAAGTTTGCGTTTTGCTAATCGCAAATTCCTTCTCAATCAGACCTTCTCTGTATAATTTATTTACGTAGAGCAACATTTCACGATACTTTGGATCCTTAACATCATATTGCAATGTTCCATTGTTATCATAGTAAGTTTTCAGACCCCACATGCCTTTGAATGTTCCAAGGTTGGCGCCCATATTCTCGCCGTTCATGGTCATTGGAATGGATTCTTTTCCATCAATCGTCTTGTTTTTTGCTTTAAAATCCTTCAAAATCGCTTCTAATTCATCTGTTGTAAGCGGTGCTCTGCCATCTGCTTTGTCCGGAGCCAGATCTGCAAGCAGATTTTTTCTCATCAGCATCCCGAAGACTGGATCACTATCTAGTCCATACCAGTTAGCCAAGTAATAGTTCTTTCCGTCTTTATAACGAGTCTTGGTCAATGTGTCGCCATACATTTCCTTGATATCAGGGCCATTCTTCTCAATCAGCTCATCGAGTGGAATAAAGGCACCGCTTGTAATGTATTTATCAAGTGAAGCATCCCCACGGCTCATCACGACCACATCCGGATAGTCACCGCTGGCAAGCATCAAGCTTAGCTTCTCTGTCGGATTTCCTGTTGGCTGCTGAATAGAGATCTCAATGCCAGTCTTTTTAGTGATTTCTTGGGCGACAGCATCAGTAAAAGGCTCTCCCTTAGTATTTGAATCAAACCATGTAAGTGTAATCGGCTCTTGTTTTGTATTGTCTCCAGCCGCTTTGTTTGTATTGTCTGTTCCATCATTAGAGCCACAGCCCGCTAATAGTGAAGCAGATAATGCAGCAGTTATACTTACGCTCAACAATTTGTTTTTCTTTATCATAGACACCCTAATTCCTCCCATTAATTAAGTTACGTCACAAGTCTATCAAGCAACCAAGCAAGTCTGTCCGCTCACCCCCCTTCAGGGCCGCCAGCTGGACAACTCCTCTCCGGCTGGCGTTCGGTTATTTAATCATATTAACTCTTAACAGCTCCCAAAGTCATACCCTTAACAAAATACTTTTGCAGGAACGGATATACTAGAACGATAGGCAATGTTGCAACCATCGTCGCTGCCATCCGGATCGTATCGCTTGAAACAGCATTTCGCTTGGCGGAGTTTGCCAGCATTTGCGATTGCGATACCATACCTCCGGTCTGGAACTGACTCAGTATTTTGACGAGGACCGCTTGCAAGGTCTTCAGGTCTGAGCTGTAAGTAAATGCATAGGAGTCAAACCACGAGTTCCAATGCGATATTGCCTGAAAGAGGCCCACTGTCGCAAGTACTGGTGTTGTTAACGGCAGCACAATCCGGAAGAAAATCATTAAGTCGTTCGCTCCATCTACTTTCGCTGACTCCTCAATCTCACCAGGTAATCCCTCCATAAAGGTACGGACAATAATCATATAGAAGACATTCATCAAGCCTGGCAGAATAAAAACGGAGAAAGTGTCGATCATATTCAGGGCTTTAAGCACCATGTAATAAGGAATCAGCCCGCCTCCGAAATACATCGTAAAGACGAAGTAAAGGTTCCAACCCTTGCGTCCCATCAAATTCCGCCGGCTTAGCGGATAAGCAAGCATCGTAATCACAAGAACCGATAGTGGTGCACCAATTACGGTCCGTTTAACTGTTACCCATATCCCATTCATAATTTCGGTATCTTTCAAAATTTGTTTGTAGCTATCAAAGGTGATATCTCTTGGCCAAAAGTAGACGCCACCACGAACAGTATCCTCAGCAGCATTTAATGAAAGAACGAGAATATTCCAAAAAGGTAAGAAGGTAACTAGCAACACAAGGATAAGAATCAAATATACAAAACACTTAAAGATATGATCTCCGTATCTGTTCAAAAACATCTCAAGCGCTCCTCTCCATTTTGTTATTTAGAACAACGCTTGGTCGTTCACTTTTCTAGAAATTCGATTCACGATTACAACAAGAATGAAGGCAATAACGGATTTGAATACCCCCACGGCAGCCCCGTATGAGAACATGCTGTTTTGTAACCCGTATTTGTATGCATAAATATCGATAACTTCCGAGTACTCAAGTACAGTGTTATTTTGCAACAGATATTGTTGTTCAAAGCCGGCATTCAAAATACCTCCGACTGCAAGAATGGCCAATATCACGATAGTTGGACGTAAAGCAGGGAGCGTAATATTCCACATTTGCTTGAATCGGCTTGCTCCATCTACTCTTGCGGCTTCGTAAAGCTCTGGATTAATAGCGGATATTGCAGCTAGGTACATAATGGCGCTAAAACCCATTTCTTTCCACATATTAGATAAGGCGATAATCCACCAGAATAAAGGTCCGTTTTGTAGAAAAGCTACCGGTTCGTTAACAATCCCGAGCGTTACTAAAAGATTGTTGAACATCCCATCGGAAGCTAGCAGCGTAATTACAATGTTAGCGGCGATAACCCATGAGATAAAATGCGGTAGATAAGAAACCGTCTGCGTAAAGCGTTTGAAAAATCCCTGTTTTGCTTCATTCAGCACAAGCGCGAGTATGATCGGCGCAGGAAACCCGAATAACAAGGTCAAGAGGCTTGTCGCAAGCGTATTACGCATTACACGGTAGAAGTCTCCTGTGGTAAAGAAATATTCAAACCACTTAAAGCCAACAAAGTCAGCATGGAAAAATTGTTGAAAAAATGTTCCTCCACCCGGTTGATAGTTTGTAAATGCCATATACATACCAAACATAGGTCCATAGGAAAATAGCAATGTCGCAATTATGGCAGGGAGCATTAGCAAAAATAACCATTTCTGCTCTTTTAATCTGTACCAAAAATTATTGCCCCTGACTGTTTTGATAGCGCTTGCTTTATGCATCAAATACCCTCCCTTTTTATTTAGTGCAGCATGCCCTGCTACATCTCGATTCAGCTTCTCTCCTATTTATCTTAAGTCCGTATAGAGCTCCTTTCTATACTTCAATCCTCCGAATGATAGCGCTTTTTAAAGGAGTTTCTTAACATTCGAGCATTGGATTTCGATATTCAGTCTGATATGATAAACTTGGCTTTCCGTGAATTCACAGTAAAGAAGGGACTTCTACGATGCGTCATTTTTACAAAAAGTATATTTATATGCCTTTTATCGACCTTAGCTTTCGCTCCAAGCTATTCCTCGTGTTCGTTCTGGTCACCATTCTTCCAATGATGCTTTTTGTCTATTTTTCATTCGAACTTACAAAATCAAAGCTGACCGATCAAATCTACATCAATATGATGAATTCAACGGCCCAGATCAACAAGAACCTGGAGAACAAACTGGACAGCTATGAGCATATTTCCGCTTCTATTTACTTGGATAATAGGCTAGCCACTTACCTCACGAGCGAATATCAAGATGATCCATCTTATCTAGACGTCTATCAATATATTGGCAATCGTATAGACACGGTAATGGCTGCCTATCCCGATTTTGGTAGCGTTTTCATTTATTCCGACAATCCATCACTGCCCAAGGATAATTACTATATCAAGCCGGTTACACCCGAAGTGAAGGAGACAGAGCTGTACAAGCAGCTGATGCAGTCTCATGGGAATATTATTCATCTGTCCTCACCACAGTCACAAGATAATCCCGCAATGTTTACATTAGCTAGGTTACTGAACAATAATCGCAACCAATATCCCTACGGTATTCTGGTCTTCGAAATATCCGAATCGGTGATCTATTCTTTAATGGAGAAAGAAGCAGGCGGCAAAGATATTTTTATTGTTAATGACAAGGGCCTTATTTTATCAGCCGCCGACAAACAATTATTAAATACAAGCCTGCCGGAAATGCTTGATCAGAACTTTGATGAATTGCCTTCTGGCAGATTTGATACTACCTATAAAGGGGAAAAGGCTTTCGCCGTCTATAACACGCTCACAAATGGATGGAAAACCGTCTCTATATTCCCTTATGACAGTATCATTCAGGATGCAAAATCACTGTCAGAGCTCATCATCAAAATTTCTTTAGGCTTTATAATCGTCGCATTATTGCTGATTTATATTACTGCATCGATGTTTAGCAAGCGTATCCGAATGTTAATCCGAATGATCCGGCGGCTAGAACGTGGTGACTTCAACCCTACGAATGATGAATATTTAGGTAACGATGAAATTGGCCAGCTTCATTTTGCCTTCAAGCAAATGACTACACGCTTAAAGAGTCTAATCACCGAAGTGTATCAGAAGGAGCTACAGAACAAGGAGGCAGAGCTTGACCTGCTTCAGGCCCAGATCAACCCCCATTTTCTGTACAATACACTTGGCTCCATTTCGTCTCTTGCCCTAAAACATCAAGATACTCGCATTCAGGATTTGGTGCTTCATCTCGCCAAGTTTTATCGCATCTCCCTGAATAAAGGAAAGAGCATCTTAACTATTAATGAAGAATTGAAGCTGACGCAAAGCTACAATGCGATTCAACTGATCCGATTCAAAGGACAACTGAACATCACCTACAATATTGATGAAGCGATCTTACCTTACTCTACAGTCAAGCTAGCCTTGCAGCCTTTTGTAGAAAATGCGGTGCTTCATGCTGTGTGGAATCAGGAAAGCCCGCTAAATATTCATATCAAAGGCATAGTCGAAAATAGTGATATTATTCTATCTGTAATTGATGATGGCATGGGGATGAGCCGTGAGACACTTCACACTTTACTTGACGATAAACCCGGGCGAGGTTATGGGATTTCAAACGTAGATCGACGGATAAAACTGAGGTTTGGTGAGCATTACGGCGTTACAGTGTTTAGTAGGCTCGGAATAGGAACCACTGTGCAAATTCGCTTACCACAAAAGGAAATGTAAGGAACGACGCATCTGAATAACCGCAAAGCTTATTGAAAAATCAGAAATATTGATTAACAATTAGGGAAATCCTCCCTGGAATTTGGCGATTTTTGCTCATTATACTGATAATCAGGGAAATCCTCCCTGATTATTTGCTGATTTGGAGGTAAATTCAGAATTCGCCCGATTATTAGGGAGGATTTCCCTAATTACATCGCATCCAAGAATTTTTTGGCTATTTTTAGGGAGATTTCCCCTAATCGCTCTCACCTAGCCTAGTTACCACGAGCTTGCCACGAGCCCCTCGATATAACCATTATCATTTTAATAAAGCTTCAGTGAACACCAAAAACGAAGGAGCTAAGCATCTAGAGATTGCTTAACTCCTTCGTTCATTTGTATATTTGCAATGTTTTACTTCATAATCAAGTTATAAATCACTTGGGTCGCTTCTGCTCGGGAAGCGATCCCTTTTGGTGCAAATAGACCTTCATTTTGACCTTGAACCAGTCCTAGGCTGGCTGCTCCCTTTACAGAAGCGGCTGCCCAAGAGGAGACCTGCTTCATATCTTTGAATGCCGCGTCAAATGAAGCAACAGTTACTTTACCATTCTTCAGCTCATAAGCTTTCATTAACATGACCGTGATTTCTTCACGGGTAATCTGTGCAGCCGGCTCGAACTTGGTCGCACTTCTGCCGCTCACGATGCCCGCCTTGTAAGCGATAGAAATGGACTCCGCGTACCAAGCAGACGGTGCAACATCAACAAAGCTAACATCCCCCCTTGTGGTCAACCCTAGGGAATGAACGAGCATAGAGGTGAACTCGGCACGCGTAATCGCACGGTTTGGTTCAAACTTGTCTTTGCCAGTCCCTTGAACATACAGCTTCGCCGCCAGCTCTTGGATTGCAGGACTAGCCCAGTGATTGGCTGGCACATCGACAAAGGTCCGTTTGAGCTCCAGCACAGCATATTTACTGAAGTGGTTAACTTGTGCTGTCAATACACCATCAGCATAATTCGCAGAGATATATTCCAGCTTACCGTTATCCGCAATATAGTAAATGCCTCCACGCTTGGAATCAAAGCCTTCTCCCACTGTCAGGCTTAGCGTAATGGGTTGATCGAACGCAGAAAGCATTTCTGTTGTGCCAGTTTTCGTGGTCACCGACAGACTGAACTCATAGATATCACCCATGAGTCTAACCTGTGCATGAGTAGTTCCCGCCGCTGCTGTAATGATCTCATTAGCCTTATTGCTCAGTGGTACTAATTTCAGGGTTATCGTGCTATCATCCCGCTGAGCTTCCGGTAGCTTGATCTGCAACTGACGGAGCAGATCCGCAGGCACCTTCATGGAGAACTTACCGGACTTCAAAACCAGCGTATGATTCGCCAACTGACGAACTACATCAGAAGATAATTGTATTTGCTGTATATCTCCCTTTATCTCCACGTTTACTTCACCAGACTCACTATCTACTTTCAGCATCTCTGACGTAAGGATTAGAGTGCCCGCGCCATTCTCTTGATCTACAATGCTACCAGGAGTACCGTTGTTGTTACCCGGATTCGCAGGGACTTCAGGATTTCCCGGTTCTACAGTGGAGGCTGCTTTGACTGTAACTTCTGCCGCAGCTTTGAAGCCGCCGTCTACCGTTTCCACAGTAATTGTGGTTTTCCCAGCATTTACAGCCGTTACCGTTCCGTACACTACGGTGGCAACAGACGTATCGCTCGAAGTCCAGTGTACTGCTTTATTCGCCGCCTCTTCCGGAGATAGCGTAGCCGTCAGCTTTCCGGTTTCACCAGCGGTCAATGTTAGCTCTGTCTTATCTAGCGTTACACCTGTTACTTTCTTAGGTGCAGCTGTTAATTTTACCAATTTTGATTCAGTCGGCTGCAAGGACAATGCGAGTGTTCCTGAAATCGTCGAAACCTCTCCTGTCCAAAGGTCTTGCATCGTGTACGAATCCGCTGCGTCCAGTCCGGCTCTACCAAGATTCACCGTTTTGTCTGCAGAAGCATTGGCGCTGTAGTTGAATACAGCCAGATAATAATCGTTGCCGTCTTTCATCACAAAAGTATCCGCTGCATTTGCATTCGTATTTCCTTCCAGCGGCTTGAATACTTTTCCTTTTAATGCTAATTCGAGAACCTCCTTGTTGTTAAACAAGGCAGTCATGTACTCCTGTGCCTTTGGATCGTTAACATCATCAGAGCCGAGAAGTACGGTACCGGCGATGACGCCAGAGTTCATTCGACTGCGAGCTTCAGTTAAGCTGGAAGCGCGGGCCAACGCTAAATGATCGGGATCCGTATAGGTGTAGATCGTGCCATTTTGCCAGAAGCCATAAGTTAACGAATTCAGCATGTACTCCGTTTCATTGATCTTGCCGTAGGTGTCGCAGGAAATACGTCTGCTGTGTGCATATTGGCTTGGAAAGATTGGCGCAATAGATGCGCTAATGAACATTTTTCCATCCAAACGATCCTTCACATAAAGCATTCCTTCATTGTAAGCTTGAATCCCTGTCGTTATGGTTGGATCGAAATGTTGTCCCTCAAGCGAACCGTGCGTCAAGAAATCCAATTTGATGAAGGTAAAGCCCAGATCCTTAAATTTGTCCAAAAAATAATTCATGCGCAGTTTAGCACCTGGATGTGTCACATCCAGAGGAAAAGCCCCATCCAGCGTCGGCAGCGGTTTGCCCTCGGCATCTTTGAGGACAATATCGCCATACGTATACTTATTGTCGGTACCCTCTACCGGCTGGCTCATATTGTTGCCCCAATATACAAATGGCGCCCAATAAATACCTGCATGCTGACCATTGCCCTTAATTACTGATACAGCGTCAGCAAGCTGCTTATCATTCAAATTGTCCCAATAGGAATCCATATTAATAAATACATTACCGTTATTATTGAAATCATTTAGGTGCTCCTTATAATAATTGGAGACATCCACAACGTCTTGGTATGAAAGTGTACCTTCGTAAGCTCCCCAGCTGTTAAAACCAACAGGTACGCCTTGCGGCAACTCAGGATTCAGCAACAGTGGAGGTGTGATGATCGCATTAGCTTTTCCGTATTCCTCGAGTCCTGTGCGGTAATCACTGAATGCCCCCACCATAATCATCGGCGAAGACAACTCTGCACCTGTAAGCATGCCATGAGGCTGGGTATCCCGTGTAACGTCGCTGGCTGCCCCGCCATAAACCGCTAGCTCATTCAGCCGATTAGAAGAACCTTTCCAGTCGATCCCGGTCTTCCACGTATCATGAGTGACCGACCCAAGCACAAGACCGCTGCGTGTCGAGTTATTAAAGATAGTCGTCATTTCATAGCTGGTATCCGCACGGTTCATAGATTGAGATTTATAACGAATCCAAGCATCATTGTCAAAAGGAACGGTTAGTACCCGATTATCTGCACTGGCACCGACATCCACTCCACCTGAACGTTTTACGGTAATAGGTGACATATAATTAGTCTGTAGCACCGTATCGCTAATGGCATCCAGACGAGTTAAGAAATACTTCTGATCGTCATAAAACTTGTAAACCTGTTTGAGCGTTGGCTGTCCAGCTGAGGTGTGAACAAAAGTAAGCTCCACTCCTTTGCCAAAGCCATCCTGAATTTCTACTGGAGCACCAGCACTTGCATGATTCTCATAGCTTGTAGTCTCAACGAGAGTATCACCGAGTTTGATGCTGCTATAGATTCCTTGCAGCTTCTGACCATCCGTCCACTTATAGCTTGCGTATCCAGACTTAGTATTAAAGGAAACCTCATATTGTCCATTCGATACGAGCGTTCCATAAGTATATTCGGTAACGGTGATGGCCCCGTAGTTATTTGAAGTCCCTGGTGTCCCCAGATCACCATCCTCTTCAACTGGAGGATTAGGATCTGTACCCAATGCCGGTTCTACAATAATTCGATCCAGATCTGGCGCGTACCAGTTGCCGTCTGAGAATTTGATTGTATTCTCGCCTTCGTTCAGGGGCAGTGTAAGCTCATATGTGAGCGCCGTATCCCAGTCTGGTGTCTTTGGCAGTTCATAATACTGCTCTGCCCCACCATTAGCGCTGACGTATAAGCTGCGCGGGTCACCTGAGAAATAAGCTACCGTGATCCGATAATCCCCTGTCATCGGAGCCGTAATCTTATTGAAAGTTAAGGAACTGCCGCCATTCAGATACCCTACCTTCTGTCCACCGGAAGCATTCGGGCTATCGCCAACTCGCGCTTCTCCAGTTAAATCATTAACCGGAGACTCAGCTTCATAACTGATCGTATACGGAATGACTTCAATCCGGTCGAAATCTGGAGAGTACCAGTCATGATCCGAGAAAGTGATCGTGTTCAGCCCTTCCTGCAAGGAGGCTTCTACATCATAAGTTCCTACCGTATCCCAGCTTGCTGTCTTTGGCAGATCAACCAATTCATCCAGTCCATCATTCACCTGCATATAGACAGGCCGCTGGTCACCGGAAATATAGGAAATACGGATCAAATACGTTCCCGCTGCCGGCACAGTGACATTTGTGAACTGTAAAGTACTGTTTTTATTCATATCCTTTACAATTTCCCCACCGGAACCAACGCTGCTGTCCGCTATTTTGGCGTTGCCTGTAATTATATTTTCAGGCGCTTCAGCTTCTATGATTGCACCATGCAGCTTCTCCTTCCAGTCGCCTCCAGATCCTTCACCTGGGTCGCTGTCGTCCAGTCCATGAATTACGATCTTGTCGATGTCTGGAGAATACCAGTTGTTGTCATCAATCAGGATGCTGTTCTCTCCAGCATTCAGCGGAAGTGTCACATCATAAGTTCCCACCGTATCCCAATCCACTGTCTTGGGTGGTTCTTCAAACTGCTTATCGCCGCCATTGGCACTGATATTGAATGGCCGCGAATCGCCAGAGATATAGTACACTGTAATTTTATAATTCCCACTCTCACTTACAGTCACATGATTGAACTGCAAAGTGCTTCCTTGATACATGCCTCCGACTTTCTGCCCCCCGGAAGCCGCTGGGTGTTCAGAAATAGAAGCATTGCCAGTCATAGCATTTCCATCAGCTTCAGCTTCATAGGTAGTATTCTCCGTATCATCGGCATAAACCGTACTGACAAACTGACCGCCACTGCCTATTACCAAGCAGATGATGACCAAGAACAAAAATCCTCTTTTCATTGCTTTCCCGAACATTTAATCCCTCCGTTTGTAGGTCTCCTTGCACTTTTGTGATATTCGGGCTATATCTGTCCATCAAGTCATCAAAGGAGTTGGTTAAGAAGCATCTTGAAAGCGCTACCGATTTTCGATGAACTAAAACACCTTTGATTGCCTTGATGAATGAAGCCCCTCACATGTGCCAGTTATAATACATGCTTAATTGTAAAAAGCAGAGGGATTAATATCCATATCGCAAGTTTACTATTCGTAAGGGAAAGTAACTTTATTTCCTATTTGCCGAACCGAAGCGCTGGCACAATCATAGACTCTTCCTATACTCGTTAGGTGTAACTCCTTGGTTCTTCAGAAATAGGGAGATAAAATAAGACGTGCTTTCGTAACCGACTCTTTGAGCGATATCCTGAATTTTGAGCGAGCCGTCAGCCAGCAACTCTGTAGCCTTATCGAGCCGGATACGTGTTAAATAATCGTGAATCGTGATACCAGTCTTGTCTTTAAAAATGGAGCGTAAATAGTTGGGCGATAAATAAACCTGATCAGATAAGCTATTGATCGTAATCGGCTGATCAAAATTCTGGTCGATCATACTGCGAACCTTGTGAACTAGCTTCGTGTTTTTGTCCATAAGCCGCTCACCCAGCAAGCTCATAGCATTGCCTGCAGTGCCCAGGATCAAATCCTCAATCTCATTTAAAGTCAGTGCATTATAGATGGAATGATATAACTCCGCCCGTTTAACCCCCTCAGTAACAGGTTGATGCAGTTGCTCCAGCAGCTCGTCGACAAGATCAATCGCCCAATCGCAGATATTTTTTTTCTTGATTCTTAGTGTGGCTAGCCCCTCGAAATACTGATGCAGCTTCTGTGCGGCTTGCTCGAAATCTAGCTGATTGATAGCTTCAAACCACTCTTTCCTATTAAAAGGTGGCACATGCTCACTATCAAACTGGTTTGAAATCGCCAAGGCATGAATAATTGAACCCGTACCTTTATAGAAACGCTCGTTTAGGATTTCACGCGTCTGCTTATACAGACAATGAACCTCCGTTAATTCGGTTTCCTGTGCACCGACTGCTGCCGTCACTGTGAAATCCAGTCCACTTCGGATAGCCGCGGCCAAATCCTCCCACGCATAATACCCAGGCTGTTGGCGTGCTTCCATAAACACACCTACCTCCCCATCTTTGTAGGGCACAAATACCGTCTCTATATTCTTCGACTTGAAGAAATGATCCAGAAAAGCTACCAACCGGTTCTTACAATCCTCCAGACTCTGCTGTTCCCCCTCTGCCTCAATCGGATCGATACTGAACAGCGCCATTGCGTAGCGATTCCTCTCAGACTCACGGGTAAGCTTGCAATAGCTGGTCGCCAGATCAGCGGCATGTTCCGCATTTTTTTCATAGGAAAGCTCCTTAAGAAGGTTCGTTTTAGCCGCCTCCATGGAACGTTTCTTCATTTGAACTTCCTCACAGCGCTGCTTCACCTTTGCGATAACGCTTCCAATTTCATTCAAGTCGAGGGGCTTCAGTAAATATCCAACAGCACCTACATTTAGAGCCGATTTTACATAGTTGAATTCGTCATGCCCAGTCAGGAACATTAACTGCATCCAGTCATAGCTCTCATGTATTTTTTTAGCCATTTCAATACCGTTCATAATCGGCATCTGGACATCTGTAAGAATAATATCAGGTCTAATGGCCTCTATCTTCTCTAGAGCCTCTCTACCATTACTCGCAGTTCCGACGACATAAATGCCCATTTCTTCCCAGCGGATATAATCTCTCATCATCTCAAGGCCTATTTCTTCATCATCAACTAGAAAAATACTATACACTGATGTCCCCTCCTCTTTGTTGTCTCCATCTGTTTCTTCTATTATATTCTTTTCCCCTTAGGCTACTATGATCCAAATAAATGAAAGTTATTTTCAGGCATGAATCGTTAATTTGCAGACATCGGCAAAAGGGCTATCCGGTCCATAACAGACCGGATAGCCCTTTAATCATGCGCTAATAACCCTGCATAATTAAAGCGGGGGTTCATATCACCCCCGCTGAATCATTATACCAACTCTAACTGACTGTTAAAATAGTAGCTTCCTCCTATTTCTCCTTGAACAGTAGCTCTTCTATCTCCCAACCGAAGTGTCACGGTTCCTGGCGAGTAGGTACGGATCGTAGCTTCCACTAATTGACCATTGTCCCAAGCTACATCAACCTCAGCATTTCCTTTGGCCCGCAGTCCAGATACCGATCCTGTACCCCATGCTTTTGGAAGTGCAGGCAGCAGATGAATCTCACCCTCATGGCTTTGCAGCAGCATCTCGGCAATAACAGCCGTACCCCCGAAATTCCCATCGATCACAAAAATATTGCACTCCGCTCCTCCAATGCCCGATTTGGAAAAGCTAAATAAATTATCGAAACTGAGTCCACCAATCAAATGAGAAATATGATTAAAGGCCTTTTCCCCGTCATATAATCTGGCAAAGCCGAGACCGAACAATGCGGCGGTAAATTCCACATCCTCCAGTTCTTCCTGAACCATCCGGTTCTCAAGTGTTACTCTCACCGCAGCGCTAAGTTCAGGTGTCTTACCTGGTGTGATCTGATTACTTGGATAAACCGCGAACAAATGGGCCAAATGCCGATGCTCCGGCTGCGCTTCCTCGTAGTCCTCGAGCCATTCTTGCAGCTGTCCTCTCTTGCCGATCTGAAATGGTGGCAGCTTGGATATTGCTTGCTCCAGCTGCTCCTGTAGTTCCTCATCCGTATTCAGTAGTTTCGCAGACTTCAAACAGAACTCAAAAAGGTCTTTCACCAGCATCTGATCCATAGTGGTACCCATAGACAGCTGCTGTGCCCCATCGCTGCTATCCGTAGGATAGAAATGATTCTCCGGCGAGTTCGAAGGTCCGGTCACCAGCCAGCCGTATTTTGGATGAATGGTCATATAATCTAGGAAGAATGCTGCGGCTTCTTTTAGCACTGGATATGCCTGTTGCTCCAGAAACACACGGTCTTGACTGTATTCATAATGCTCCATCAGATGCGTCGCAATCCATAGTCCACCTGTAACGTTTAGCCCCCAAGATGTCTCCCAGCCCGGAGCCGTGAATCCCCAGACATTCGAGAATACATGTGCTACCCAGCCTTTGCTGCCATAGAAATCGCGAGCGCTTGACTTTCCAGCATGAGACAAACCCTCAATATAGCGCATTAATGGTAAATGACTGTCCCCAAGATTTACGACTTCCGTCGGAAAGTAATTCATTTGCGTATTGATGTCCAAATGATAGTCACAGCTCCACCCCATACGGCAAGCCTCACCATCATTCCATATTCCCTGTAAATTCAGCGGTAACGGGGAGTCTGCCCGAGCTCCAGCAATAGTCAGGTAACGTCCGTACTGCAGGAACAACGCGAACAACTGCGAATCTTCCTCCTGGCCCTGTGCCAGTAATCGAATACGCCTGTCAGTCGGCAGATTCACCTTCCCAGTGGTACCTAATTGGATATCCACCTTACCATATTCTTGCTCATAATCTTCGATATGATCTTCTTTTAACTGCGCATATCCTTTAATCAAAGCCTGCTGTAATGTGCTGCTGCTCTCCATTTCCCACTCCGAGTTACTACGGTTGTAATCGGTGCTGACGGCAAAATAAATTCGCGCCTCATTGGCCCCAGCAATTCTCAATTGACCGTCCCCTCTGTACATCGTACCGCCGGAAATGCTTACCTTAATTTGTCCCTTTGCCCATACCCCGCAAGTGCCGTCACTATGCACATTCTCTGTGGCTTGTCCTCTGAATTCAATAGTGTCGTCATTCACGACTTGAGTCGTAAACGACTCTGAACCACCCTCCAGACCGATCGTAAAGGATACACCTCCCGGTTCATCGCTCCAAATTCTTGAGACCACCAGATCATCAGCATGGGAGGCAAAAATCTCACGATGCAGCGTTGTTCCTCTACTTTGAACCACCGTCTGAGCCACCGCACAGGTCAAATCCAGCTCTCGCTCGATAGCTGCTGCTGGCCCGGAATCCGTGTCCTGTTCTGCAAAGTCAATGACAACCTCGCATAAACCAAGGTTCGTACCGAAATTTCGTTTCTTCGGCTGCAGATGTTGTTTGGCTAGACGGTCACCTTCATTATAATCGCCAGCAAAGAAGTACTTCCGCATCTCTTCCAGCGCAGCTTTGCCTCCGAAAGGAGCAGGCTCTGACTCAGCTTGACCCGACCAGTAGGTAACCTCGGTCATGTTCCATACCTCACGATACGGAGCAGCTATCACTACTGCACCTATTCTTCCATTACCTAGTGGCAATCCTTGTGACCAATCCGTTGCAGGGGTAGAATACCATAATCTAAAATCGCTCATTTTATTTTCTCCTGTCCATAGTAGAATCTGTGCAAGCGCGATAACCCTCTAAAAAATGTTGTTAATTAATCCGCTATATAATGTGAAATAATTCATAATTCCATCTCTTTCAAGATGAATCATACTTTCTTAAACCTATCCATTATGTTGCGGATTCACTGTATTTATCGTATCATTTGAATGAATCACTGTCTTTGTTGACCTGTTCGATTATTTGACGATTTGTACGGTAAGATAAGAAAAGAGGGGCCGCATGAATAAACTATCTGAAATGACTCCGTATGTCGGCGCAATCATGCCTTATGTGTACGACGGCAGCAGCAATGAGCATCTGAGAGTCGGTAATGCATACGCGTTCCACTTGTTTACTGATGGCCCCGGTGAGATGGAAATCGACGGAATACGTTATCCGATTGAACGGAGGACGCTTGTCTTTCTCCGTCCCGGTCAACCCCATGCTTTTCATATCGTGCCTTCTCATCCACTGTCGTCCTACAACATCTATTTTGATTTATGGGACAACCGCTCTCCAGTATCCAATAACCTTTCATTTATCCATGCCCCTGAAGTCTTACAATTTGAAAAAAAAGCCACCGAAGCACCCTGTGCCGAGCTGAACGAGTTGCCTTGCGTATTTCCACTAGCTAAATATCCCCTGCTATACGATAGTCTTGTGATGATTGCCAAGTCTTACAATGACGCGCTGTTCTATCGTAATGAGACGGCCAATAGCTATCTGTACGGCTGGATCTTGAGCTGGTATAATGCCCTCCATCAGCATCAGCCAAGTGATTATCGTATTGTCCGCCTGCTGGAATATTTGAACACCCACCCCGAGCGTGGTAAGTCTATCGAAGATTGGGCACAGTTCTGCGGGCTCAAGCGGACATATTTCCATGAGCTGTTTCTACGGGAGACCGGAATGACGCCGCGCGTCTATCATCATAATTTAGTCATGAGGCGGGCGGCAGGACTGCTTCTGGAGAGTGAGCTTAGTGTGACTGCGATCGCTGAGAAGCTGGGTTATCCTTCCATCCATCCTTTCTCCAGACATTTCAGTACCTGCTACGGCATTAATCCAACACAATACCGCCTTAATCCGCAAAGCCGAATACGAATGTAAGACTCCAACAAAAAAGAATACGCGCTATCCGCGAGAAGCGGTTACGCGTATTCTTTTTTCAATGTGTATAATCAGTTGGCTTTTGCCGTTAATTTGAAGATTTTGGACTCTGCCGGTTCGAGCGTAACTACAAGCTCTCCCGCTGTTTCCCCTTGTATGCCTTCCCATAGATCAAGCAGTTGGTAAGCTGTTTGACCCTTCAGCCCTGCACGCTCCAAGGAGATAGATTTATGAGCAGAATTCGCAGCATCATAGTTGAAGACAGCAAGATAGAATACATCATCTTCTGCATCTTCAAGTACGAAAGTATCGGAAGCTTGCTTGCCAAGATCCCCTTCGACAGGGTGGAAAGTCTTCCCTAGGCGGGCGACATCCATAATCTCTTTATTGCCCAGCCACGCTTTGGCCCGTGCGGCTGCTTCTTCTTTTCGGAAATCATCGCCTAGCAGAAGTACCGTTCCAGCGATGACCGAAGCAGTCAGTCGGCTCCGTCCTTCATGCCAGCCAGTGGCATCTTGGTTGTGGCTCTTGTAGAGCACGGAATGATCCGGGTCATTGTAATGGTACAAGGTATGACTCATCCACCACCCATGTGTCAACGAGTTCAACAAATATTCCGTATCGTGTATCGTGCCGAAGACATCACAGGATACCCGGCGGCTATGCGCAAATGCATAAGGGAACAATGGAGCGATGGATAGATTGATAAAGAACGGCCGGCCGATCACCTCTGGTGAGAGCTTGTTCTGCAAGTAAGTCATCCCATAGTGATATGCCGCAATTCCCGTCGTAATCTCCGAATTGTAATGTTGCCCTTCCAGTGCACCATGTGCCAAGAAGTCTAGCTTGACATACTCGAAGCCTTCCGAGATGAATTTATTCGTATACCAATCTATTCTTTGCAGGTTGCCTGGATGTGTCGGGTCAATGGCCAGCCCTCCATCAACATCCGGCAAAATTTCTCCTTCGCTGTCTCGCAGCAAGATATCACCATAAGTGTACTTGCCGTTTGTACCTTCCACGAGATCTCCAAACTGAGCCGGACTTCCCCAGAAGGCAAAAGGCGTCCAGTAAGTTCCCGGTCTATGACCGTTCTCCCGAACCAGGTCCAGTGCATTCTTCATTTCTTCTGGTGTGAAATTGTCCCAGAAAGCGTCAAAGTTGATGTACAGTGTGTCCTCATTCTGGAATCCTAGCGGCTGCACTTCATTTTTCAGAAAATTACTCGTGGATGTATACAGATCGTAATCAAGCTCAGCCATTGCCGCAGACCAGCTATTCCAGCCGATAGGAACGCCGCCATCCCATGACAGAGGAGCCTCTATCCAGGTATTAGCCTGACCGTACGCTTCAAGCCCTATTCTATAATCATCATAGAACCCTACGAAAACGAGCGGTGACTCTACTCTTGTTCCTTTCACATAACCATGTGGCTGGAAATCGCGGGTCATTTCACTTACAGCACCGCCGTAAAGATCCAGCTCCTCGATCCCTCCGCTCCGCTCGCTTTTGATACGAATCCCAGTCTTCCACACCTTGTGCGTAATGGAACCCATAATAATTCCCTGCCGGCTTTCCGGCGCGAACAATGCAGTTACTTCATAGCTTTCCATATCCATCGGCGGCTTCACTACTGTATATCTGACCCACTTGTCGTTGTCGTACGGCACACGCAGAATGCTTGGTTCTTCGGGTTGCCCTGACTCCCCGCCAAGTGACACCGATTTGGTCTGAAGGACTGCCATCCGGTTTGCCTTGATCTCTTCATCGCTTGCGCTTGCGATTACGATTTGCATCAATACAAATGATGAAGATTCATAAATATAGAAATGCTGCTCCAACTGTGGCAGCAGGGACGTTTCGTGCAAAATGACTACGTGAACACCTTTTCCAAAGCCCTCACGAACTACCACTTCCTGAGACTTGATTGTGTGGCTCTGATAATGTTCAGTGTTATATTCCCGGCCCTGCCAGCGGAATGCACTGCGAATCCCTTTTACATGAGAAGTGTTTCCGCGGGCAACGGATGCTTCACCCGTCCCGAGATCAATCTCTAGATTCACCTCATCATTGGTTACACGGATAAGAGATGCTGTGTCCGTATTCACTTTTACCGTTGTAGCACTATCAGTTAGCATGATTTGCCTCCTTGTTACTGCGTTTTGGACCTTGAAGGCGGCAGGCTCTGTACCTGTGTCCCCCAAGTATGCCCTCATTATAAAGATCAGATAAAGCGTTTTCTATACAACGATCTTCCGATCCATACCGCGATCTAACACATCTAGCACAAACCTTAATCCCCCTAATATTCATGTCGATGACAAGAAGAAGAGGCTGTACATAAAATATTGCTCATGCTCAACAATTTCGTATCCACACTCCGTTTTCACCTTCGGGCAGCTAGAAGAGATAGATTAGGGAAAACCTCCCTAAAAAAAGCCAGAAAACACTATATTTCAATGTAATGAGGGAATTCCTCCCTAAAAAACAGAGTGAATTCCAAATTCACCACCAGATCGGATGAATTTCAGGGAGAAATTCCCTGATTGTTAGTCTTGCGAGCAAAAATCTCCGAATTTCAGGGAGTTTTTCCCTAATTGTTGATCAGCATTATATTCGTACAAAAAAACAGCAGCAGGACCTGTAATTCAGGTCTCTGCTGCTGTCCATATTCGTATGAAACTGACTATTATTGCTTACCAACTATAAGCTTGTAGGTCTGACCTGCGGTCGTTGGAAAGCTCACCGTTCCATCTACGGAGCGGTCAAATTCCATCTCGTTGCCGCCATTACTCACCATGAGCGAAGCATCTGTGCGGATCACACATTCATTGCCTAGAAGGGAGGTAATCTGTGCTTCCACGAGATGGCCTCTATCCCACTGAATGCTAACTTCAAAGCCACCGCGGGCACGTAGCCCCGCCACGCTTCCCTCCTGCCATTCATCTGGCAGTGCAGGCAGCAGATCGAGATACCCGAGGTGAGATTGCAGTAGCATCTCAGCAATTCCGGCAGAAGCGGCGAAGTTACCATCAATTTGGAACGGCGGATGTGCGCCAAGCAGATTGGCATAAACCCCGCCGTGACTATACTGTTCGGACTCCCCATCCTTCACCAGCCGCAGCATGTTTGAGAGCAGGCGCAGTGAGCGGTTGCCATCCCGGAAGCGGCTCCAGAGCGCAACTCTCCAGCCCAGACTCCAGCCCGTGCTCTCGTCCCCACGCCGTTCAAGCGAAGTTTTGGCGGCAGCGAACAGCTCAGGGGTCTCTTCTTCTGACAACTGCCGGCCCGGATAGATACCGACCAAATGCGAGGTATGTCTGTGATACATATCTTCATCCTCAAAGTCTAAGGACCATTCCTGCAACTGTCCGTACTTACCAACCTGCAGTGGCAATAAACGTTCACGAGCACCTACCAATTCTGCACGCAAATCCTCATCCGTTCCAAGCGTTTCCGAAGCCTCGATACAATTCGTAAACAGCTCCCAGATGAGCGAAATATCCATAGTAGCACCTGCGCTGACTGCAGCCAAGCCCTCCGCTGTCTGGAATTTATGCTCTGGTGAAGTGGATGGGGAGGTCATAAGCCTTCCGTTACCATCGTCAATAAGCCAATCCAGTGCAAACAGAGCCGCCTCCTTCATCACAGGATAAGCGGAAGTCCGTAAATATTCCTCGTCCCCGCCAAAAGCATAATGCTCCCAGAGATGTTGTGTCAGCCAAACGCCACTCATCGTCCAGTAAGCCCAGCTTGGATCTCCGTCACCATAATCCCCCACCGGTGCTGTCTGTGCCCAAAGATCCGTATTATGATGAGCCACCCAGCCTCGGGCACCATAATTGACTTGAGCAGTCTCCGCACCCATCTTCGCCAAATTTCCGATCATATCCAGCAGCGGCTCATGACATTCCGCCAGATTACAAATTTCAGCTGGCCAATAATTCATCTCTGTATTGATGTTCAGTGTATAGTTGCTACTCCACGGCGGACGGGTAACCGCATTCCATATTCCCTGCAGATTAGTAGCCTGTGTTCCGGGGCGCGAGCTTGCGATCATCAAATAGCGCCCGTAATGAAACAGCAACTCGACAAGACCAGGGTCTTGTGCCGCGTATGTCGTAATCCGTTGCTCCGTGGACATCGACTCCGGGGCTAGCGTCTTACCTAATTGAAGATTCACTCGGTCAAAAAGTGATCGGTAATCCTCGACATGCGCTTGAAGCAAGCTGTCGTAAGACTTTCCATTCACATCTGCCAAGTAAGAAGCTGCAATAGCAGAAGCATCTTTCCCCTCAGCTCCCGGGATTTTGTCAAAGCCATTAAAGCCTGTAGCCGCGCTGAAATAGAAGGTTGCAGCCGTTCCTCCCAACAGATGAATACCACTACCGTCAACGGTAACTTTCCCATCCTCTGCCACTACGGAGAGTTGTCCTTCAAAGGCCATGCCCTTGCTCTTGCCAGCATCTCCGTATTGGATCGGATTGTCACTCCAAAAATAGCTTGGATCAACATGCTCCGGTGCAGTTCCCGAGAGTACAAAGTTATCACCCTGCGCGTGAAGGCTATGCCGAAGTGAACTATCTAGCGTAGCATGTACATTCAGCGCTCCCGGTGCACTTGCAGTCAGACGCAGCACGAGCAACTGATCAGGATGTGAAGCGAACATCTCACGGGTATAAGTAACATTACCAATCTTGTATTCAATGCGGTGAACCGCATGTTCAATATCTAATGTCCGCCGATAGGATTGATAAACACCACCATGCTCAAAACGAAGTAGTAAATCTCCAAAAGGCAGATACGATTGGGTGTACGGACCTAGCATCTCTCTAGTCAGGGTGTCCGCTTCTGTGTACCGGCCCTCCTGAATCAGCTTTCGAACCTTTGGCAAAGCTTCCTTAGCACCTGGATTGTTCCCATCCTTCGGGAATCCCGACCATAATGTATCCTCGTTTAGACTGACTTTCTCCTGTTCCACACCGCCGAAGATCATACCACCCAGACGGCCATTCCCAATCGGAAGCCCTTCGGTCCATACATTTGCTGGCTTGTCATATTGAAGTTTCATTGGTTCTCTCCCTCACGATCTGTCATGAATTAAATAATGTATTCCCCCAAGTCTGCCCTCATTATAAAGATCAGATAAAGCGTTTTCTATACATCGATCTACCGATCCATATCGCGATCTAACACAACCTGCCCTAGCTCATTGAATTAATTATCCTGAATATCGACCTCGCTACAGGCGGTTAAACGTATCGCATCCTCAACACTGGAAAGACAGTTCGTACTTTCCCCACCCATGACAACTTCGTTAGCACTGAAGACCAGTCCGCGGGTACTCTTGGCACTAAGGACTAACGTTTCACCAGTCTCGAACCTGTTGTTCTTAATAACTATACCCTCATGAACAGGAGTGCTCTCATCAACCTCTGTGTTCTCTGGCGAAATGAAAATAACCGGATGCTCGATGCCCCCGCATTCAATAAAATGATTCTCAGCGATGGTTACCTCCTCCACCTTGCCAGACTCATACCAAGACTCCGCATCCAGGGCAACCAGAATCGCACTCATTTGCATCCGATCAAAAACATTCCCCTTAATCTCTACTTTACGCCGGGTTGTCACAAGGATACCGCGGGTCGGTACCCGAGCGAGGTGATTATTTACGACTTCAACCTCCGGTGTCCAGGTTACATTTTCGATCACATCATGACTGCCAATCCCTTCAGGAATAGGCTGTGCTAAAGTCAGTACTAGCTCGCGTGGATTGAGACGCGTAACCTCTATCACTTCATTAGCAGCATAGGTAGTCAGAGAGCCAGAACGAACAAATTCAATTTCGTCTCCCGGATGGAAGGCCATAAAACCGTAAGTCTGCGGATGCATGAACCGAACCTTCAGCCTATTCGCAGACAGCTGCTCCATGATTCGTAGATAGGTACCATGGACATTGACGACATCATCATGAGAACCGGCAAAACGGCTGTCCACAACAGTTATTTTACCTCGGCAGCTGGACATGTGGATGAAATCCGCAAAGCCAGTAACCGTTCGGCCTGTCTCCAGGCGCGGCGAAATATCCATGCGTTGAAAGGTCAGATTGTCGCTGAACTGCCCTACAACACCAAGTCCGTGTAAAAAATGCAGACCCACATCGCTGAAGGTGATGTTAGCGCTCTCCACAATGAAGACACCTACCTGATCGCGAATACCATCACGGCTTTGCAGAACCTGCCCGGGGACAACCTCAGGCCCATGATCAAAATGCAAGCGGAGCTTCATCGGCTCCAGCTCTTCAACCGAATCAGCCAGCCCCGACCAGTTGTCCACCCGCCAAGTCGTATTGCTAAGTGGATCATAGGTCTGCATTGGTCCTTCCGAGAAGCTCCAGCCCTCACCGATCCAGACCAGCTTGCCATCCCTGATCTCATACCGTGAATCGGAGTGAACCTGGACATCGAAATAATGAGTACCGCTTTCAGTAATCGTCATCTCTGTCACAGTCGGCCGAGCATAGTCGGTATGTAAATTACGAATCTCTATATTTTTGCAGCCATCCAGCAAGAACATAGTCTGCTTGCCATGGAAGATAAATAGAGAGCCATTGCCCTCAAATGTTAAATTGTGCAGCCCCTTTAAGAGAATTCCTATAGTCTTGGTGACATCCGGATTCTCTTCTTCACTGGTAGTGTTGGAAATGTAGTAGGGTGCTCGGATGGCCGCTTCCGGATAGAAATGATAGCAGCCTTTTGGACAATCCAGCAGGACCGGCCCAGTTATTTCGGCGGCTGCCTCAATAGCTCTTGTCATGGCTGGCTGAGCATCCAAGCCGGAATCCGGCAGAACACCAAAATCAGTCAGGCGGATTACGATAGGAGAAGAATCGACGCTGTGTTCTGTAAAAGAAATGATCAACACCCACTTTCTTAGAATTGTAAACGCTTAATAAGAGGCAGTATAATCCTCTAGGTTAGAATAATCAATTGTACATTAGCTGCAAAATGCGCAGACTGGTGCCTTTACTCTGTTCATCCTTTTCCCCTGTAATTCGCACGGTTACTTGCAATTCCTGACGTTGTTCCTCGATTCCGAACATAGCAATAATAGGCCGAAACGCAAGCGGACACCATTCATCGAATAAGTTAACCGCATGAAAGGGACCGCCATTGAGCGAATATTCGAATATCCCACTGTCCGGGCCGTAGAGCAGCAGCAGACCCACACTCTGTCCGGTTACTGTGTAAGAAAAAGATGCCTCTTTGCTGTCTGTATATAAATGCTCCGTTCCAAATCGCCAGTTCATCAGTGGATCATCAGGGGTAAGCTCGCGTAGCTCGAACCCATCTGCATGATCAGCGCCTCTGAAATCCAGTAAATTACCGTATTCATAATTTCGCTCCTCCAAAGGAGCAATACTTAACGCGCTTCCGGTATTTGAATGTGTGTTGTCAGGAACAAGAGCTGCATCCAAATATTCCTGTAAAAAAGAAGCATACAGCGCATGTCCGTCATCATTGGGATGATATCCATCCGGAGCCAGCTCAGTCCATTCCATTTGTCCGGCCTGGGTCTGTGCATAAACTCTAGCTGCAAAATTAACAGATGGAAGATCGTAATGCTCAGCTACTTCTTCGTGGACGGCAATGTTAAAGGGATTGCTCCCTGACAGATTCTTCTCTGCTGCCGTATACAAGAAGCAAATGTCAGTGCCGGGCGACAACCGTCTGCACTGGCGCACAATTCCTTCCAGACCTCTAATGGATTCTTCCCGGTCGTTGCCGTCATTGACGCTAAATTCAACGAATAGTAGATCAATCTTGCCGTATTGCAGAACATGCGACTGTAATCGGTGAGCGCCCAGCGTGGAATTCGTTCCACCCACTCCTGCATTGATGAAGCGGAATTCATGATTCGCAAATCGCACCTGCAGATACTTACCAGTCAGCGCTCTCCAGCTAAATGTGTCCGCGTCGGAAGCACCTGCCCCCTCTGTAATGGAACCACCCAAAAAGGCGACAGTCATCGGCTCCTTTCCCGCAAGTCTTACGCTTGTATTCGGTAGTCCCCGTCTTGGAACTACAAATTGATGATTGCAATGTTTCTCTTCTGTCATGACTAATCCTCCGTAAATAAAAATGTATATTTTTCCTTGAAATCAAGAAATCAGGTGCTGGGGTATATCTTACAGCACCTGATTCTGATTTCAATATTTTATTTTTTAGAAGTTTCGTAAGCCTTTTGCAAGATTTCGAGATAACGATCTAGCTTCAAGTCTTTCAGACCTTTTATATATGCATCCCAATCTTTATTAAGATCCTTGTTGCCCGTGATGAATTGAAGCTGATTTTGCTCAATGTAATTCTTGATGTTGGTTTGCAGTAAACTCGCTTCATCGATTTCACTTGGATCAATCCAAATCGACCAGATCGGGAATAATTCTTTAGGCTCATGTCCTTCATACAGCAGAGTCGCATCATACAATCTGCGTTCATAACCGCTGGAAGCGTAGATGTCAGTAGCTTGAACGAAGGTATCACGGTACTCTTTTGGCATATAGAAGTGCCCCATACCGCTCCAGCCCGCATTGCGCGGCGCTTCGCCCTCCGCCATAGGAATGGTCTTGATCACTGGTTTAACATCTTTGTCCAGCGCTACATCGCCTTCTTCTGGATCAGTCCAATCAATGCCCTTCATACCGCTGCCACCATTGGTCTGTCCTTCAGAAGTAAACATGTAGTCTACCATTTTAATTAAAGCGATCTGTGCTTCCTCGCTAGCTTTGTTGGTGATGACAAATTTCGCTCCTGGGGATACGCCACCTGCATCATGAGTCGCATAGGAGATACCTTCCGGTCCGCTAATCGGTGGTACAGGATTGTAGTGTGCCGAGCTTCTATTGCCCGGATCAATATTGACGAAAATCGCAGGGTGCATGCCCGCACCAGCGCCCAGAATTTCCGCATCGGCATTTTCACCGATTTTCTTAAAGGCTTCCGCATTCTGTGTGAATGCCCCTGGATCAATCAAACCTGCATCAAACAGAGATTTGATATAAGTCAGGCCTTCCTTCCACTCCGGTGTGACAGCCGCCGATTGAACTTTTCCATCCATCATGTTCAGATAATTGCGGTCATCATCGTATACAAAGGCATTCATGAGGAATGGTACAATGCGTACACCAAACTCCTCAATGGAGCCACTCAGCGGCACTTCATCTGCTTTTCCATTCCCGTTCGGATCTTGTGTTTTGAAAGCTTCCAGCACTTTTTTGAATTCTTCGGTTGTCTTCGGCATTTCCAGATTCAGCTTCTTCAGCCACTCGGTATTGAGCCACATTTTGCTCGGATAGGAGCAGTGAAAGCATTCTGTGTAAGCGACAAGCCCGTAGATGTTACCATCAGGCGCTGTGTTAAGCGTTCTTAAATTATCGTTCTTTTCCATAGCCGCTTTAATATTCGGAGCATATTTATCAATTAGATCGTTCAGAGGAATCAGCACGCCCTGTTTGCCATACTTCAGAAGATCTGCCTGTGAGAACTGATCGATATAGTGAGTGAGCAGGTAAGCATCAGGGTAATCGCCACTAGCAAGTGAGATTTGGCGCTTTTCCTTGGCTCCGTCTGAAGGGTTGATTTCCCATTTGAATTTAATATTGAATTTGTCTTCCACAAATTTCGAAAATTTATTGGTAGGAACATCGATCCCGGATTCCTGAACCGAGAACACGCTGATTTCCACCGGTTTGCTTGCTGATTCCGAGTTACCTGAGTCAGCAGGTGCGGAGGATGTGTTATCTGTATTTTTATTAGCACATCCGCTTAACACCACCGTAAGAATTAATACCAGCACCAATGACAAGGTCATCATACTTTTCTTCAAATCCGATCACTCCCTTTTATAATTTAGCAGGTACGATATCTTTCTGTCATTTTACTGCGTGCCTCTCCCCCTCTCCAGATTTTGAAAGCTGTGAATTAGCCTTTAACTGAACCAACCAGCATTCCTTGGACAAAATAACGCTGAACAAACGGATAGATAACAAGTACAGGCAGAGTAGCGATAACTATAAGTGCATATTTGAGTAGCTCAGCAAGCTGCTGCCGCTCCACCATTTTCATCGCATCCATTGTACCTGCACTGTTGTTCTGGATGATGATGCTTCGTAAGACAAGCTGAAGCGGGAACAAATTCGCTGATTTCAAATAAATCAAAGCGTCAAAGTATGCATTCCACTGTCCTACCGCATACATAAGGACTAACACCGCGATAATGGGCTTCGATAACGGAATGACAACGCTCCAGACAAACCGCATATCACTGCAACCGTCGATTTCGCTGGCTTCCAGCAGCTCCTCCGGAATGGAGGATTGAAAGAATGACCGGGCAATAATGACCTGCCATACCCAAATCGCGTTTGGTATCAGCAGTGCCCAGCGGGTATCAATCAAATGGAGTTCCTTCACGACCATATAGGTCGGAATCAGCCCGCCGCTGAAAATCATCGTAAAGGTGATGATCATCATCAAAGTGTTGCGTCCGAAGAAACCTCTGCGTGATAAAGGGTACGCGATCATGATCGTAAGCACAACACTAATGAACGTCCCTGCGGCTGTATAAAAAATGGAGTTGCCGTAGCCTGTAATGATCTCGGGTGTATTTAGCAGAACCTTGAAACCTTTGAAGGAAATATCTACAGGCCATAACCAGACTCGACCGGAGGTAACGGCTGCTGGACTGCTAATCGAGCTGCTGATGATAAAAATTAGCGGATAAATCACCGCGATGACCACGAGGCTGAGTAGGATATAAATAGTGGTCAGAAATAGCTTATCGCCAGTTGATTCTTTAATTTTTTGTTGAACTGCTGCCATGTGGTTGCTCCTTTCCTACCAGATGCTGTTGTTTGTGATGCGTTTAGCCAAGCCATTCACCGTAAGCAACAAAATAAGGTTGATTACCGAGTTGAATAGACCAACCGCAGTTGCAAAGCTATAATTGGCGTTCAGCAAACCGACCCGGTAGACATAAGTGGCAATGATCTCGGAATTCGCCAGATTGAGCGGGTTCTGCAGAAGATAGACCTTCTCAAAGCCAATAGCCATGACATTCCCAACATTCAAAATCAGGATGATGACGATGGTAGGCACAATACCTGGCAAATCAATATAACGAATTTTTTGAAAGCGTGAAGCGCCATCGACTTTGGCTGCCTCATAAAGCGTAGGATCTATACCGGCAAGCGCTGCTAAATAGATAACGGCACTGTAGCCCGCAGTCTGCCAAATATCAGACCAGACATAAATCGAACGAAACATTCCCGGTTCTCCAAGGAAATTGATCGACTCCAAACCGAAGAAGTTGAGAGCGATGTTCGCAAATCCAAGACGAGGTGCCATAAATAGCATAATAATGGACACCATGACAACCGTCGAGATGAAATAAGGCGCAAAAGAGACCAGCTGGACGAACTTTTTGAACCTTCCCCCGCGCAATTCATTAATCATGAGCGCAAGGATAATCGGAATTGGAAATCCCGCCAGCAGCAGGTAACCACTAAGCATGATGGTGTTCTTGAGCAGGGTCCAAAACTGCGGATTATCAAAAAATAATCGAAAATTATGAAATCCAACCCATGGACTTCCCCATATTCCTTTAATCACGTTGTAGTCCTTGAAGGCTAGAACCGCGTTCAGCATTGGATAATACTTAAAAATGAGGAAGAATAACAGAGGTGGAATCACGAGCAAATGTAGCTGCCAGTGCTTTTTCATACTTCTACGAGCATTTTGTAAAAATACAGAGCCCTTACGCTTCGGTAACGACTTGTGGTGTAATACTATTTCTTTCTCCAGAACAATCCCCCCTAAGCAACCGCCAGTAGTTTATGATAGCGCTTTCTACGAGTTGATCATAATTGACTTTTATCCCCAAAGAAAAGGTACACTTGGGCATTTCAGCGTACAAATAACCCTATTCAGGGAGAACAAAATAGCTGTAGAACGGCCATTTTTCCGGAATCAGGCCCCACTCTGGAGATTTTCAATCTGGACAATTCTACCGGCAGTTGAATAAAGCGCATGAGACAATTCAACCAACGCTTGATAGGATTGCGTTTGCAGAAATGCTATGCTGTTTTTGACAGTGCGCACTGTACATTTTGTTTTATTGGAGGTATACAATGCTCGACTTGCGTAAAATTGGAGCTTATATTTCGAAGCTTCGCAAAGACCAGGATTTGACCCAATTGGAACTTGCCGATCAACTGAATGTAAGTCATCAAGCGGTATCGAAATGGGAACGGGGCGACTCGCTACCGGATATCGGAACGCTTCCGAAGTTTGCGAGATTATTCGGCAAAACGGTAGACGACATTTTAAATGCAGGAGACAATACAGAAATTCGGGAGCACCCGCACTTAGGAACGATCGTTGAGGAGATCGCAGAGAACAGGCCGGAACAAGTTGCAGAGATGGTCAATACCGGAGAGGCCGAGCTGGAGGAGCTTGTAGAAGTAGCGCCGTTTGTAAAAGCAAGCGCTCTGCATAAGGTTACAGAACGATTAGACAGCAGCGTCCTTAAGTTAGACGTGATCATGAAGCTGGCTCCGTTCCTTGGAACAGGTACATTGGATGAACTGGTTCGTCAGGCAGAAGAGGGCGAAATTGTGTGGAATACCATTACTGGACTCGCTCCGTTCGTCAGCAGCGACACATTAAGTCGACTGGTAGATAAATCGATTGACGGTTCCTTAGAAGTGCACAATCTTGTTGGGATTGCCCCATTTCTTGATAGAGAACATGTAGATCGCTTGGTACAACAAGCAGAAGAGAGCGGCTTGAGCTGGCATTCCGTTCAAGGGCTGGCACCCTTTATTAGCAGAGAAACATTAAACCGCTTGGTAGACCGGGTTGCAGACGGCACTATCGATGCGGACCAGATCATAAGCCTCGCACCTTTTCTGGACAGGGAAAATCTCGAGAAGTTGATTGGTGGAGTCGAAGCTGAACATCTTAGCCCAGATCTGCTGGCAAGTCTTGCTCCTTTCGTCGATCAAGGGACATTGAGTAGAATGGTGACAAACTTATTAAATAAAGTAAAGTAGACACGGATATCGGAGATCAGAGATCGGTAATCCATAGACCGTCGGCGATCCCCAAAGCTACCTGGAAACGTTAGTTGAACGACAACAGCGGCAGTCTAAGACTTTATTTATCAAGTCTTGGTCCGCCGCTGCTTCTTTTAATGGATCAGTCTAATACTTAATTTTCACCAAACAACTATTTATTCATCAATAGACTGTCTATAAGCGCTCGGTGAAACGCCGATTAACCGCTTGAAGGCCCGTCTGAAAGAATGTGAACTGTTATAGCCCACCCGCATGGCAATCTCATCGACCGTATACCGACTATCTTTGAGCAAAATCACAGCCTGATCCATTCTCACTTTTATCAGATGATCGGAGAAATTGACACCGGTAACCTCTTTAAACAATTGAGAAATGTATTTTTCAGGCCGTTCCACCTGTTCAGCTACCCGGTACAGACTCAGCTCTGTATCCGAATAATTCTCTACGGTATATTCCTTGATCTGCTTAATAATCTGAATATGAACATCCTTCTTTTTATTTGCAATAAGTCCGCACAGTTCTTCCATAATGACAAAAAATTCGGTCTGAATCATTTCGAGTCGTTCCGATGAACCAATGTCTATGACCCTCCGCTTCACACTCTCGATGTCCGGGTATTCTGTAAAAGCCTTTTGATCCAGAAGCTTAAGAAACGTCCCTTTTATTTCACCAACAAGCTGTTGCTTCATTTCCATGGATAATTCACGCTGTTCCATGTTCTGGGCAACAATCGCACGGACAATCCGTTTAGCCTCTTCTAGCTCTCCAGCCCGAATGGTACTGATCAGACGTTGCTCTGTATCCAGTGGATAATAGTAGGTCGTATTCTCATTTTGGGCTTCGCTACTCCATACAATTCCTTTTTTATTCATGTAGACGGCATATTCCAGAGCTTGTTTGGCTTGGTCAAAGGAAAGGCTAACCTCCGTTATTTCTGTAAAAAGATCACCGAAGCCCGCCTGAGTAGTAATACGGTATTCATTAAAAACGTACTGCGCCAAATTCTCCAGAATGTTAGTGATATTCTCTGCCTCATACGCTTTGTCGGTCTCTTCTTCCTTGGAGAAAAACAAAGTTACCACTTTGTCGGAGCCCATATCCGTCATTAGTACATCCACTCCGAGATCCGATAGGGACTGCTTCAGCAGCAAACGGGAAGCATTCAGCTCATTGAGGATTTCAACGCTGTCCATACCGGCATAGCCGTTAATCTGAACAATTCCAACATATCCAGTGTTCTGTTTCAAGTTAATCCCCACCTGCTCAGCGGCAGTGAGAATCTCATCATGCGTTTTGAATTCACCCGCTAATAACCGCTTCAGAAATGCATCCCTGACCAACGGCAGCTGACGATTAAGTTCGGTTTCCAGCAGCTTGTTCTTGGTGATCATATTGGCAATATTTCCGCTTAAAAAGTCAAATTCATTCTTGGCGGAGGCCTCTTCCTTGCCAAATTGCTCCTTCATGACGCTAAGCATATGGTTGATTGGAGCGCTGTTACGGTAAGCTAATATTAGTCCAACTATCAAGCCGATGAGTAATGTTCCTCCCGTAATTTGTATGGACATTTGCTTGATCTTGTTAGCATTCTCCATCAAAATATGCCGGGGAATTCCTGTCTGGTATACCCAGCCGTTCGAATCCGAACGAGTCGTGATCACTAGATCGTCTTCATAAAACTGACTAACCTTGTTTTTATCAAAATCCGAATCAGCGGTCATATGGGCCATTTTCTGCTCATCACTTCCCTGCAGGACAATCGTATTTCCTTCAGCATCGCTGATATGAACCCAGCCTCCGTAACGCTCAGTTAGACCAGATAACAGACTAGAAATGATTTTCTCGTCTATGATCACTACCGCGACAGCTGGTGAGGAATCGTTGAAACTATCCAGAGGGAGTGACTGCATATAGGTAATAACGGAGGTTTGCATGCCCCTGCTAACATAGTCACTGAGTGGCTTGATTTCACTGCGGTGGGTTTTCTCAAGCACTTCTTTGGTCCAATCCTGTAGTGAAAGATCCTTATAGTTGAAATTAGAGTAGTAATGTTCCGGTCGGTAAGAAGAACCTGGGGTTAGAATAAGATTATAATTGGCGAGGTAAATATAATAGTTTTGCAAAAAATCATTCGTCTGACCGAAAGTCAGGACATTCCGCATCGTTCTCCAAATGCCATACACGTTCGTCTCATTGTCTCTTTCATTCATCAGAACGTTTAGCTCCTGGTTGACTGCCAATTGCCTGGTAAACCCTTCTACTTCCGCCATGCGGCGCTCCAATATTTCCTGACTTTTCTGGAGCTGGGTGACCCCGTTCTCAATAGAGATAGACTCTGTCACAGAAATCGAAGTCAGATAGGACATATATCCGCCAATGCTGGGAATGACCAAAATGACTACATAGGAGATTAAGAATTTACGAAAGATATTGGAATATTTAAGCGTAGTGACCCCTCCCCTAATATCATTTCGATAGCGCTATCATTACCATAGATTAAAACATTTTACTTAATAGTCAAGTGTGCAAACCCAATTTTATAGGTGTTAAAACTTTCAGAACTGGATAAAAAGCAGCGATATACGCCGTTATCACTGCTTTTTATTCACCATCCGAATTTTTTTATCTTTCCAGTGTGTTACCCCTCCTAAGTTGTACCCATCGTATGGCGGGTAGAATGTGAAGGCACAAAACCGAATTCCTCCTTAAAACGATCCATAGCATACAAAGGCTTATATTCTTGACCGGAAAAATGATAATAATCCAAATTATAATCATTCCCCACCAACGGGGTAAGGAGCTCAGCCACTGGCAAATTGCTGCTAGCATCCGGCCCAACCAGATTGAGAGTTCTTACCCCCGGCTTAAGTGGAGATTCCAGTGCCGCAGTAATTCCCTCCACCACATCCTCAGCATGGACATGCCCCAGTGTGATGAACGGGAGCGTTGGCTTGGATCCTGTCTTCAAGACAGGAGGAATCCAGCCTGGGGAAGCTACAGCTCCAAAGCGAAGATTGATAAAGTCGGTATCTTTATGATTGCGATGAAAATACCGGGTCAACTCCTCGACCATAGCCTTGCTTAGCCCATAGGCATCCGCTGCCAAACAGGGATGATCATCTGGGATAGGCAGCTCAAGCGGAATAAAATCCTCAGTGAGTCCACCCACCACGGCAATGGAGCTCGCTGTGATGAACTTTTGGCAACCGTGGTCAAGCAGATATCGGTACAATCTCCTTGTTCCCAGCACATTAACAGCAAGGCTTTCCTCCTCAGTAGAGCCGCCAGTTACTGCGGCAAGATGAATCACCGCCTGAATATCATACGAGTCCAGCCTGCTCAAATCCTCCGCCGAATCAAAAGAACCCTGAACATACGTAAAAGCCCCTTCCGGAGCTTGGCGTGACAGACAAATCACTGTATGTTTATCTGCCAAATACTTGGCTAGAGCCGTTCCGATAAATCCACTTGCTCCGGTAATCAGAATATTCATGCTCATCTCCCCTTCTTTTTCTCATCTCATATCATTCAGAAAAAAGGGGCCAAAGAAGGCCCCTCCGTTCATTCATCGCTCAACTTATTCTGTCCACTGTTCTCCGCCTTGTGTACTAGGCTTCGAGATATGGTCGGTCGAAGCCTCCTCAATATCACCGAATGCCCAGTGGGAGACTGGAACATCGTTCCACCCTGGCTGCGAGACACCCATAAGCGGGCCCCTGCCCAAAACTCTGTTGATAGCTGTAACGGCTTCCGCACGAGTAAGCTTGGAATTCGGGCGGAAAGTTCCGTCACTGTAGCCATTCATTATGCCTATATCTTGGGCTTTCTTTATCGCTGCCTGTGCCCAGTGACCGGTGATGTCAGAGAAGCCGCGGCCCGATGTTGTAGAATTCGGGCTCAGCATGGCTGCTAAACTAGCCATTTCTGCACGCGTCAATGGTTGATTAGGCTTAAAAGTACCATCAGTATAACCGTTCATTAGTCCCATCTTAGCTACTTTGGCAATAGCATCTACCCCCCAATAGCTGGAGGGAACATCACTGAATGTTACGCCTGATCCAGTGGCCTCTTTCTCAGCAACCTTCGCTAGGATGGTTGCCATCTCAGCACGGGTAATGGGAGCATCGGGTTTAAAGAAGCCTCCCGGATATCCGTTGATATACGCCGAATGTCGCATCGTCTCGGCATCATCCTTCCCATCAGTTCCAGATGCCGGAGTTGGCGTTGGCGTCGGAGTCAGGGTAGGTGTGAATGAAGGCTGAGCTGGTATAGACGGACCCCCTGCATCAGTCGGTGTAGGTGTTGCCGTCGGCGTCGGCGTTGGTGTTGGAGGTTCTGTAGGGTTCGTTGTTCCGCCATCACTGGTTGGGACTGTGAATTTCAATCGATCTGTCAGCATGAGATTACCTGATTTCTTCACAGCTTTAAGTATGTGTAAGCCGCTTGCCAATCCAGAAATACTATAAATCTCCTGTTGTGTCAGTCGACTCTGACTATAAGCATTCACGGTCTGAATCCATTGTCCGTCCACATAAATATCTACTTCACCTTGATCTGGACCCGTAGGTGTGATCAATCGGATTCCAGTGCCCTTGAAGGTATATTCAAAGGAATCGCCGTCCACTGTCGTTGAATGCACATCATTAAGATAATCGCCACCAATAATAAAGCTGAGGTTCAGCTTTCCCACTGGTTGTGCTGCGAGATAAGATTTGTTCAGTGTAACACGGTCACCAGCTACCGTATAATCGGTCCCAGGAACCAGATGATATGATCCATTCGTAATGCCTATGAAGCTTTCCGGCTGTTGTAGAAGTGTAATCTCAATGTCCTGCTGAGCAGAAGGCAATTTATCAAAGCTCGCTGCGATCGGATTAATCATATTCGGAATCTCTACCTTGAGCATGTCAAGCAGCATGAATCTGCCTGATTTTTTCACAGCCTTGAGTGTGTGCTGTCCATCTGTAAGCCCAGAGATACTGTACAGAATCTGCTGTGACAATCGCCCGTTTCGATAAGCGCTTACCGTGCCCTTGAATTGATCGTCTACATAGATATCCATATCCCCTTGTGATTCGTCTACCTCAGTGAACAGTTGAATCCCTGTTCCTCTGAAGGTATATTCAAAAGAATCACCATTCTGCTCCGCATACTGCACATCGTCATTGTAGTCGCCCATTCCTCTTCCACTACTGCGGGACCAAGTACCGTTGTATTTGATTCCCGGATCGTCATTATTAACCATCACATAACGGATGCCTGTAGAATCGCTAATGTGTACCGCTAGCGTCTGTGGATCACCGGCGTTAAAGATGATGTTAAGACTTGTTATGCCAGCAGATTGCTGTGCAAGATATTCCTTCTTAATGGTCAATTTGTCATTAGTCACCGTATAATCTTCTTCGCGGAGTGCCACTCCATTATTCTCAATACCACTCAGCGTATTACCATGCAGATTAAGCGTGACTGTGACATCCTTCTGTTGTTCCGTTGCTTTATCAAACCCAGCGGAAGTCGGAGTAATAGAACTGTTCTGACCCCCAGCCGGACTTTCTGTTGTCACTCTCAGCGCGTCGAGCAGCATATAATTTCCCGATCCCTTGCTCACCTTAAGCGTGTGAGGGCCGTTAGAAAGTCCTGATACACTATAAAGAGATTGTTGTACCTCTCTCGGTCCACTTGTATACGCATTTACAGTCTGTGCAACCCCATCGTCTAATGTAACAATCATTTCTCCTTGCGATTCATGCTTTTCCGTCAGCAGCTCAATGCCTGTTCCCGTAAAGGTGTATTCGAAAGAATCACCGTCCTTCTCTGTATAATGCACATCGCCATTATAATCTCCATGTTCTCGGGCTGAGCTTACCTGCCATATGCCGTTGTATTTAATGCCGCTGTCATTATCATTAATGTAAACCACATCCGTAACAGTGGTATTGCTTGCCGAAGCTGAATCCGCAGCAGGGTCAGCCCCAGAGTTAAGAGCATCCTCTTGAGGAGTACTGGTAGCAGCAGCCGAGGAATCCTTAATTGTAATGCTCAGATCCTGCTTCCCCTCTAACAGCTCCTTGCCTCCATTTCGCTTCCAATCTCCGCTGTAGCGCATCCCTGTATCATCGTTATTGACAGCTGATGTGCCGCTTAGCGCGGTTACTTTAAGCATGCGAGAGGCATGGGGTTCAAGGATGCCACCGCTGAATTCCTTCTCAAAGGTTCCCAGCTCGGAATGGCTCCATAGGTCGCGCACTGAAGCCGGACCATCAAGGCCAAGATCACTCCATTTGACTTTAACCTCCGCACCCCGACTACCCAGATTGAACAAAGCAACGCTGTAAGTCCCATCTCCATTATTGGCGTACCAGACCTGCTGCTGGGTATCCATCGATACCGGATGGCCAGGACGTCCGGCTTGGTTTACGGCAATAACCTCATCATTGGTAAGCAGTTCTAGTCCATAACTATCCAGCCGTGTCATGTCATTCCCCGTATAGAGCGGTACGGAAGAAATGGACCAAAACGTCATCGCAGTCTTCCGCTCATCCTTGGTCAGACCATCCATGGAGCCGTTACCAACATTCAGGGAATCGAAGTCATTCCAGCCACCAGGGCCTGCATCCCGCCACCAAAGTGCCGCTTTGGGGAATAATCGGGAAATACTCGGCCATGCTGTCAACCCACTTCCGTCATAAGATTCAACATCCCAATCAATTCGCCAACCGTTAGCATATTTTTTCCAGAATTCTACGTAATTGTGATCGAGCGCCCAAGATAGCTCAAACCAGATGTTATTTCTATCCAAAGCCTTGGACCATGCTTCTACATCGCCGCGTGCATCCCGGCTCAAGTTGTCAATCCCCGACCCAGGGGTTACGCTGTCGAATTTGACGAAATCGATCCCCCACTCGCCAAGCATATCTGCAATAGAATCCACATACTTCTGGGCACAGGGATTCGTGAAATCAATTTTATAGGTGTAGGAATTCCAATAATCCATAATGGTAAGCGGCTTGGCCGTAATATCCTGAATACGACATTCGCCGCCTGTCCCATACACCTCAAGATTTCGGTTATATGCATCGATAGATACCCCCGGGATCAGATAGATCCCAATCTTTTGTCCATTATTATGAACATAGTCAATGACCTCCTGAAATCCGTTCGGATAAAGGACTTCACTAGGAATAGGTCTCCCGTATTCATCCATATCGCCATTCCAGCCCGCATCAATATTAATATATTCATATCCATGGGCTTGCAGCTTCTCATGCATCGCATCCGATTGCTTCTTAACGCTCTCCGCCGATGTCCAGTTTCCTGCCCCATCATACACTTGCATACTGTAACTGCTCCAGCCCATATACGGCTTTTGAGCCATACTCTTTTCCGCCGCTTGCGCAACATTGCCTTTCATTCCTGTAAAACCGAACTGTACTGCTGCAATAATGAATACTAGCAGACTCATACCCAATCTTTTTCCCATTCGCTTCAAATCATCCTTACCCCCTCATGAAATGTGGTCAAAATTACTTTGATAGCGCTTTCTTTCGGGAAGATCATAATTGAATATGGATTCCCAAGATAGGTACATTTCGGTATTTTACGTACAAATAACCCCAAAATAGAGGGGCAAATAAACAGCCTAACAGACATAATTCCCTCGATTCGAAGAACTTAGTAAAAACACTGTACCCTAGTTATATTGGGACAATCACAAAACAAACTCTTGTTTCCTCGTTCCAGTGATGAAAATCACTTACTTTATTGGTAAAATAAAGAATAGTCTAGAGATACAACCGACATAGCTATAACAGATGAATGATATACAGAAGAAAGGAAGATCGCATTGAAGTTGGATTTGGATGGATTAAATGCTGATTTCTTAACTAGTATGCTTAAGGCATCTTTTTCATTGGAAAATTGGGGTGCTATGATTGAAATTGCAGATAGATTGATTACCCAGATTGCATTCATATATGAGACAAGCAGTGACACATTGAGAGAACAAAACCTGAAGCGGAGTATTCCCTATTATTTTGGATTTAGCTTATGTTCAAAGGAATCGCACTGCAAAAGCTCGGTAAGTATCCTGAGGCTAGAATGTGTATTCAAAAATATGCTGAATTGGGCTGGATCAAAGGACTAGATGATGAGGGAATTAATGAAGTCAAATACTACTGTAATATTGCAAAAGCCAATACCTACGTGCTCGACCTTTTGGAAGGCCAGACAGGAGTCCTAAAGGAGTATGTTGAATTTATTAGAAACAGCGCTGAGGAAGAGTTACTGCCAGGACTAATTACCATCTTGGAATCCTCGATAAAATATAACTATTCCGTAGATTGGATTCTGAGTGATCTTAAAAACAACGTAAATGACATAGAAAAGTATGTGACTAATGTGGAAATAAGATATTACGAGGAATACATTTATTTGCTGGTGATGTATTACTACGAACAAGAGAATATGAACGAAGCAATCAACACTATTCTAGAAACTCTGATTTTTAGTATCAAAATTGAAAACGATACAAACCTCAAGAAATCAGTAGCACTCTTTGAGCTCCTAAGAGAACATGCTCATCAATCACAACTTCAAATGTATCACAACATAATGGAAAAAATAATAGTCAAAGAGTTTACTAATGAAAAAGAAAATGTTCTTGCTTACAGTCGTAGTCTTGATTAGTTCCAGCTTAATGATCGCCTCTGCAAGTGCTTCCGCTGTCAATTTGGGTTCCACAATTTACACCGTTAACAATCACGGAAGGTCATTGATTGAAATTTCAGAAGTGGATTATACAAAGGAGCGATCATCCGGCTATTGGATAATCGCTTCTTTGTATGTAAATGCAAAAGATAGCTTAGCTAAAGACAACAAAAAGTAATAGTTTCATATTATACATAATCCTATGTACTCTATCATTTTTTATATACAATAATAAGAGACAACTGATACCTGTGCTACGAAGGTGTTTACATACAAATCAACCATTAGAGGTGTATTTTAAAGATGAACAGACCAATTCGTTTTGGAATAATCGGAAGCGGCTGGCGGGCGGAAATGTATCTTAAGTTGGCTCACCTGCTTCCGCAGCAATTTCAGGTAACCGGTGTATTGATCCGCAACCCTGCCAAATACCAGCAACTGATCGACAAATGGAACCTGACCGTGTACAGCTCGATGGAACGTCTTGCGGCCGAGAGCGATTTTGTGGTTCTGGCGGTGTCCAAAACCTCTGCCGTCTCACTGCTGTTGGAGCTTGCAGCGCTGCAAGTACCTGTATTGGCCGAAACACCCACCGCCTCCACGCCGGCTGAATATGAACTGCTTCGATCCAGTGCCATTGATTTCCCTCTGATTCAAATAGCCGAGCAATATCCGCTGTTGCCTCATCATCAGGCAAGAACCGCCTATATTCAAACCGGACATTTGGGCGAGGTAGGTCATGTTCAAGTCTCTGTTGCGCATGGTTATCATGGAATCAGCCTGATCCGTAAATGGCTCTCGATCACTGGCACAGCATGTGAAATCACAGCTCGCCGGCTAGAGGTTCCAATCATGGACTTCTCTTATAGGGGGAGGGAGGCCGAAGATGACCTGAAGACAGAGCAGCAGGATATCGCAATTATGGTGTTTCCCTCCGGCAAAAGCGCTGTGCTTGACTTCACTCGCTCCCAATATTTCTCGCCCCTCCGTACCAACCGGGTACTCATCCGCGGATCACATGGAGAAATTCGCGATAATGAGATTATCCGTCGCCTGGGAACCGAAGAGACCGAGTATATGAACATTAGTCGGATTCAAGGCGGACAGGAAGGCAGTCTGGAAAGTCTCTCCTTGCATGAATTGCGTGCAGGACAGCTTAGTCTATTTCAGAACCCGTTTCATCCCTCTCCCCTTTCTGATGAAGAGATTGGGATAGGACAAGCCTTATTGAATATGTCCAGCTTCCTGCACACGGGAATTTCAGCATACTCATTAGCGGATGCCTTAACAGACATCAGACTGTCATTCGCGGTCGATGAAGCCATCACCCTTGGAAGTACTATAACTTTGCAAGATGAGATCAGGTCTGCCAAATAAAAACAGGCAGATGAGAAATCCCCTTGCTGATATACAAAATAAGCTGAACAGAGGGACTTGAGCGCTGAAGCAGCCATGATCGAAAACCGCGACTCTCCAGTAATGGAAGAATCGAAGAATCGCGGTTTTCCTATTTAATAATTCTTGTCAGTGAACAGCGATGTTCTCACTTTAACCAGTCAATAGATTCCCAATCCATTTTCTCTGTGCCGGCTTCGTTCAGTTTTGCAATACAATCATCGTAGATTTCATCTGAATCAGTTGTTTGGCGAGAATCACTTCCGGAGTCCGTTAGTGGAATATCGTGCATCCCCTGATAAATGACCGTAGTCTCCATCCTTAGAGACCGGCATGTGTACAGTGTGCCCCACTCTTTAATTGGAATCTTAAAACAAAAAAACCTTGATTTCTCAAGGTCTTCACTATGATCCAGAGGATAAAGCACATACCGCAAATTTCGAGCAATTGATTCAACCATCAGCGACCATCGTCTGGTTTCTTCCCCTGCTCTTGGCCAGGTATAACGCTTGATCGGCCTTCTCCAGCAGCCCCTCCCGCTCCAATGCATGAACAGGATAATGGGCGATTCCCTGGGAGATCGTAACCTGTGTCGGGATTGGACCCCTGCTTTGTTCCAATGCCCGCCGGACTCTTTCAGCTACGGTGAAGGCTTCCTCAGGTCTAGTGCGGGACAGTAAGATGACGAACTCTTCACCGCCGTATCGGTGGCAAACATCGTCTGGGCGAAACGAGGTAACTATAACTTTGGCTACATGTTTCAGCACTTCGTCGCCGATGAGATGGCCGTAGGTGTCGTTCACCGATTTAAATTTGTCTACATCCAGCACAATGAGCGAAAACGGTTGCTCTGAGGCAATCCACTGGCTCATCGTATATTCTAACGATCTCCGGTTCATTAAACCGGTCAGAGCATCCGTCGAAGCCTCTTGGGTCAGTTGATCCGTCTGCTTCTGAATATCCGTCACGGCAAGCAACACAGCCTTGGTCAGCAGATCTGCCTCTCGGCTCCATTGCGGCTTCGCTTCTGGCAATACAATCTTCTCCTTGCCCATCCTGCTCACCAGATTTGCCAGGTACACAAAAGGCCGGGCCAACTTGCGCGCTACGAGAATGACACCCATCAGGAGTATAATGAACGGAAATAACGAATACCAGAGAATTGTCCGAAGGTGGCCCATCAGTTGATGATGAATGACACTAATCGGCGAAACGACCACGATTCCCCAGCCATTGGCCGGTACGCTGGAGTATCCGGCAAGCATTTCAACGCTACGGGTGTTGCGCACTTGCTGTTCCCCGCTTTCCCCTTTCATAAGTTTCTGTACAACCTTGTTACTGCTGACATCCTCCCCAATGAGCTGCTTATCCGGGTGGTACAACAGATGCCCGCTTGAATCCACAATATAATAATAAGAGCCAGAATTGTCCACGTTGTTGTGGCCAAAAATCATAGACAAAATATTGTTCTCTTGCAGATAAAACGTGCCGCTCAAAATACCGCGATATATACCATTGTTGCTGAAAATCGGCTGACTCATAAACACAATTAGTCTCTTGGTGGTTTGGGTCATATAGGGGGAGGATATGTAAGGTTTTTTGAACGCCAGAGCTTCCAAACCGACTTTAGAAGTAATATGGTCGCCTGTTGTCCCCAAACTAGTCGGTACTACGTTGCGGACCAGCCCGTCGGCATCGACCACGGCGATAGAATTGAAGTAATTGCTACTATTGCGCATCAGTTCTAAATTATCATCTACTTGCTTCGGCGTTGAGCCATCGTCATCGGAGAGTGTGGCAGCGCTATATTCCAAACTGCTGCGCATGGACTGAAATAAGGAATCCATTGTCTTGGTCATTCGGTCAGCGTTGTAGTAATTCAAATGGAGCGTAGTCTCCATCAATGATTGTTTTTTGGACTCGTAAGAACCGATCAGAAGAATGCTTGAGGTTAGTAGAACCACCAGCGTAACCAAGCCCGTAAGCAGCGATGTGAGACTGAGCTTTTTACTTTGACGCGGCTCGGCTCTTCTCAGTGTAAGCAAACTATAACCCTCCTTGAATCTTGAAAACTAGCTTTATCAATAATACAACAAATTAAGATGTTATTCGACAATAATCAATGAACTCCAACCTCTCACACACTGTACGTAACGTTCGATATACGGTGCTTCATGAAATATTACATATTAAAAACTCCTCTCCAGAGCTTGTGAATTGACAAGCACTGAAAAGGAGTATTATCGTCAGGGTTCTGTGTGTTAGAAAGCAATTCCTAGACACACAGAACCTTTAGCTTTTGACGTAAGCATTGCTTGATGGCAATAATAGAAAAAAAACCTTGATTTCTCAAGGTTTTCACTGTGATGCCGAGGACGGGGGTCGAACCCGTACGGTACTCACGTACCGCAGGATTTTAAGTCCTGTGCGTCTGCCTGTTCCGCCACCCCGGCATATTATGTGTTGTTGCTTCATACGATGTTTACGTATAACGCGACAAGAAATATAATATCATGAATATCGATAACGCGCAATCCCTTTTTCAAAAAAAGTTTTATCACATTAAAAATAACCCGTCCCAGCATATGCCGACACGGGTTATTAGGCATGTCGATTATCTGCGTTCGTCACTTCTGCTTCTCATTCCGACAAGGCCCAAGAGTCCAAACAATCCGAGCCAGCCCCAGTTTGATCCTCTACTGGTAGTCCCAGTATTTGTAGTTGTACTGGTTGCCCGATATCTACCGTCCGTTGTAGTGTTGGATAGTGGAGTTACCGTATTTCTGTTGTAGTTATCCCGGGTGTAATTTTCATTGTAGTTATAAGTGTTAGGTCTGTAATTTTCCCCTGTGCGGATCTTATCTTTCATAATGCTCTCATGCTGATTCATCGTTCCCGTGGTGCCGTTCATTAGATTGCCTTCCGTATTCATCATCCGAGTGTTATTCACGGTACCATCCATGCCCGTATTCGCGTTCGGGATACCGCCTAAAGCGGCTGACCCGATTGGATTAGCGTAACTAGCTCCCATTATACTCATTGACAGTACAGTACCGCATGCAAGGCTTGTTATTAGCTTGTTCACAGTGTTATGCCTCCCTTTATGGTTAGTTATCACTGATAATTTCCCCTTGGGTGGCACTGTCTATACATGAATAGCTTTACTCTTTTACAACATTCACTGTCTTGCTTGCTGCGTCATACGTAACCTTTGCTCCAAGCGCCTCAGCCAGAGCACGCACGGGTACATACGTTACGCCGGTATCAAGAACACCATCCGTAAGTTTAGTGCCGTTTAAGGTTATCGTTACTTTAACGTCTTTGTTCACCTGGTCATCCTCCCCAGTAATTCTTTTTAAAGCTTCATTGACCTGATCCGTCGTAGGACGTTTACCTGCCCAAAGTTGAGTCGTAGTTAAGCCGAAGGCCATTTGCAGATGTGAATAATCTTTAAAAGACGTCCAGTCTCCTCCCCACTCAAGCCCTAGCTGTTTTCCCACCTGTACAACCTCTTGCCAGTCCGCTATTTTATCTTTATCACCATCACGATTCATATCCCAGGAAATACCATTTCCATCCGGCAGCAAAAGCGCAAAATCAAACGCAAGGCCATAATTGTGATAGCTGGTTCCACCCTTGGCGTTGGTAACTATAGGTCCAGGCTTACTTCTCCCCTGCGCATACAAGGCATTTTGTTCAGCAATCGACCGCAATCCCTGAGTAATAACGATGGGCACTCCTCTGGCATAGCTTTGCTGTATCAAAGCCTTCGCCCCTGCTGCCAAAACAGGATGAAGCCCAACAAGCCTCGCCGCCGATTTGTCCCTCACTTGATCTAAAGTCAGCATAGAATCACCCCTTGGTATAATCAATGATCCCGCTTCCCCATTCGCTTGTACTAATACCCCTGCTTGCCTTAGCATACAAGCATAAATGTCTTCGGCGTCCATATAAGGAAGGACGATAAGCGTTTAAGCGAGAAATATAAGACATAAAGGATAGGTGCATAACTTATACTTTCTTATATTTTAAAAAAAGACCCCGGTATCCCCGAGATCTCCCCTGAAAAGCACCTATTCATAGCTTCTTCACCTTGGATCATTTCTACAAAAAAGGGCAAAATATTAGCGAAAGGTGGGAACGTATATGGACATTCATAGTGATAGCTATAAAGTTGCTGCCCTGAGCGAGCAGGAAGAAGCACTCGAAATTATTCGAAATGCTGAAGCTTCCATTGCACATCTGACCGGCAACCCAACGGTGACCCTAATTGCTTATGAAAAAAGTGAAGTCAGCGGTTCTCAGCATTAGACGATGTAAACCTCCACTAGATCATCTACATTGATCCACTTCCATTCCTCCGCCCACTGCAGCTTAAACTCACGCGAGTGGGTGTGAATGGAAGTCACAAAACCACTAATTGTCGTATTCTCAAAAGGATCAAACAGCACAACAGTGACGCGCACATGACTCCGTAACGATAAGGCCAGTGTACATTCGATCTCCTCCAGCTTCTGCTCATCCAGAATAGGCTTAATGCGGCGCAGGGTCTCCCGTTCATCCCTAATAATTCTTACCTTATGCTCCGGCAGCATCATGCGACTACTTTCCCACAGTCCGTTTTTCTCCAGCTTTTTGCCCATGGTAACCCCTCCCTAATTTCTATACTTATTCCGTTACACACGAACGTATGTTTGTATTATATCCACACCTTCGCTGAATAATCAATAATCAGGAAAAAGATCCCACTTTAAAATCCTCCTCTTTTATCTAAAAGTTGTATAATATTGAATATCTAATTGAGAGGAGCTTTCCACTTGAAAAAAAACAATGCCCTGCTCATCCTAATTCCCGTATTATTCCTGTGTCTATACCCCCTCGTATATCGAAGCAGTACCCTCTCAGACCTCACAAAAGGAATCGTAGCCGGCTTATTTATAGGATTGGCAGTGTTACCTCTACTCAAGCTCAAAATCGCATCAAAAAGACGCTGACAGTTGAACTGTTCAGCGTCTAAATTTCGATCTATTCTTGAACTTTCTCTGATTCAGCGGTGGACTGACCATCAGCATCGATGAGCCCTGTTGCTTCTCTTGCTTCATTAAGCTTGGAAATGCCGTATAGCATCGCGACGTCAGCGTTCTGATTCAATTCCTCGAACTTCTCAGCAGTGACCTCTGCGGAATCAGCACCTTGAGAGGCCTGTTCTTTTAGAGAATAAGCACTTTGAAAAGCAATTTTGGACTCATCAAGCAGTTTACGAATGTCTTCGGGCAAGCTAGAGGAAATTTTCACTTTCTCAGCCTGATTGGATAAGTCTGTTGCGGTCTTTTGGAATTCGTTAATCTTCTTCTCCAACTGCCTGTCCGAAAGTTCTCCTGCTGAATAAGCAGCAATAGCTTCGTTGAACTCCGTTAAAGATGATTTTCCTAATTCATCAAGTTTAGACATTTCATTGTAGAAGTTTTGCACGGTTTCCTGCACTTCTTCTTCCGAGGCAGGAGCCGATGAAGTTGAATTATTATTGCTGCAGGCGCTAAGGATGACAGTCAGCATTAGCGTTCCTATTAGTAACACTTTTTTCATTATTTATCCCTCCACTTAACAGAATAATGTCGGTTTGTGTAAAGCGCAAATGAAATTTATGTAAAATGACTATTATGTTATAATTATTTCAATTGTAATCAGGGAAGGAGAGTATTTATGCCTTATTGCACAACCTGCGGATCAGAATATAAGCAGGGCGCTAAATTTTGTGGAGAATGCGGATCTAGCATTGACGGCACCGCTCCAGTGACCGCCCGCCGTCCATCAACAAATCAAAATGCTATTCAAGAAGTCGTTCTCTGGAAAGGCAAACCAGCCAGTATCTCTGATCGCCTCAAAGGAATCGTACGCCTAAACACGACTACGTACACCATTACAAGCCAGCGCATTATGGTAAAGACCGGACTTATCGGTAAAAATGTCGAAGAGATCGAATTACTGCGTGTACGCGATTTATCCGTAGCACAATCTATCATGGACCGGATGCTCGGCATCGGTACATTAACTGTATTTTCTGATGATGCCTCAGCGCCGCAGCTTCTTTTCCGAAAAATCCATGATGCCCAAACCGTCAAAGATGTTCTGCGCAAAGCTGTTCGTGACGAGAAGATCGCCAACAACATTAGCTACCGTGAACAAATCTAAGAACCTTTCACATTAAAAAAGCCCCGAAATCCGGGGCTTTTTCGCTAATATTCCTATGCTCGAATCAGTTCGGATATCGTCTTATGGAAGATAAAACGCTCCTGCTGGAATAATCCCTTTGGGTTGGCTAGGACTTTCCCACTGCAATACAATTCGCGCGTCCCCCTCATTCTCATAGTACTCCACTTTTATTTCATGTAGCTTGCCAGCTATCAGATTCACACTGCCTTTTCGTTCCTGTCCACTCTGATTCACCCAGCTATCAATGATCAGCCCTCCATCAATCCACACCCGTACCCCGTCATCAGAGGAGGAGTAAATGGTATAGGTTTCACTATAGGCTGCAGTCAGTTTTCCACTCCACCGTACAGAGAAAGCGTCGACACGAATGGCTGGATCAGGCGAACCCTGTTTCCACGAAAATTGGATGTTAGCATCGGTTCGCGTCAGCGCAGGTGCGCCGCTAAGAGTCATGTTATTGTAATATTGCCCCCATAGTCCACTCTGCAGCACACTGTCTCCCTTGGCGGCTACAATTGCCGCCTCAGCAGCATACTCTTCCCGCGTGAATACAAAGCTGTCATTCATAAAGGCTCTAATTACCGCATCGGTATTCTTCTCATAAAGAAGCTTGCCCCAGGTCATCTGATAAGACCATTTGGGCTGTGATTTAGATAGTAGTGCAGGCGACGGTAGCTCTCCATTTTCTCCAATCGCTATCACTTTTCCACGACCCAGATCCCATAGACTATCATAGTGACTCCCCTTAAAATCCCCATCATAGATATCTAGTGCCAGCACATCTACTTTGTCACCGCTTGGGTAGTATTCGGCAGGGTCATCACTCCACTGATTTTTGGCGTTTGGGCTCCAGACCCACAATAAATTATGCAGCTTATGATAGCTGGTGAAACGGTCAAACATAAGGTTCCACAGTCCCACGTAGTTGATCTTCTTCCCCCACCAGAACCATCCGCCATTCATTTCATGATACGGCCGCCAGAGCACAGGAACACCTGCATCATTTAGTTTTTTTAAAGAAAGGGCTATCTTATCCAGATCAGCGATCAGTGCGTTGTACTGAGAGGTACCCGGGGTTATATATTTGTCAAAATCAGCGTTGCTTATGCTCGTAGATACGTTATCCCAAGCTGGCGCAGTCCCTGGCAACTGTGCGTGATAGCTAATCGTTACGATTCCACCGGCTTTATACCAGCGAATAGCGCTGCTAACGACCCAATCCCGCTGATTGTCTATTAGTGCCGCCGTCTGATTATTGATTGCCCCCAGCTCATAGCCGTGAAGGGCGGCGAATTGCCCGCTAGTATTTTTCAGCTTACCATTGAACTCATCCGCGCTCTCCAAATAATCATGTTGTCCGCTAATCCATCCTTTTCCTTGCAGAAAATAAAGGGTATTCAACAATTTCTGAGCAGAAGGTACCGTTTCCGAATCCGCCGGAGCCATTTGCAATTTACGATACGCGATTTGCCACTGAACATCGCTCACAAACCTCGATGCCCAATCAACCATATTTCGAAGATTGCGCTGTTCCATCCACTCTCACATCCTTTTAACTTTTTTAAGTTATAGTATGGGGACAATAGTGACATGAACTCAGCGAATGGACATGAAGTTGTAATTTAATTTAGGACAGTGTAAGGAACTGCTGAATAAATTCACGGCTCAATAAAAAAAAGGAGCCCGGCGGCTCCTGACTATATCTCCAATTTACCTCGTATATCTCAGCGGTAGTAATTCAGAAATATCATATTTAGCTAACCGGCCGTCCTCGGATACAATAACTTTGCAATCCTTCCCGTAATCAGCAATTAACTCACGGCACATCCCGCAGGGAGAAACTACTTTAATTTCTCTTTCCTCGCTGTCCGGATCAGAATGCCTTACCGCAACAATCGTATCAAATTCCTTGTAGCCTTCGGATATCGCTTTTCCAATCACCATCGCTTCTGCACAGACTGTAATTCGTCCCATGCTAGCTTCTACATGTACCGCTGTAAAGATTTCCCCCGTCTTAGTACGGAGCGCCGCCCCTACATGGTGTCTTCCCCATTCATAGCGTCTAGTAATAATATCTTCAGCAGAGGCAATAAGCGTCTGATCTTCAATCGTAATCAAATACTCCATATCCAATTCCGTCCTCCTCTTATTTTTCCTAAGTATATTAAATCGCACTGCATTATGATATAAGATATACTATTTTAAGTTCCAAAAAAGGAGGAGCAGATTTGAAAATACAGAAATTACTCACCAGTCTCATCATTGTTGTGTTACTTGCTTTGGGCGGTTACTGGTATGAACAGAACGGAGATCCGGCAGCCCCATCGTCCACATCCGATTCAGAAGTTGTTCAGCTGATCTTCCCATCAGATCGTTATCCTGAGACCGCTAAGCACATTCAGGACGCAATTGCTAAAGGGGAGTCCGCGACGTGCACGATTAACCGTGAGCAGGCTGAAGACAACCGCAAAGAATCCTTAAAAGGGATCCCCACCAAAAAAGGCTACGACCGCGATGAATGGCCCATGGCCATGTGTAATGAAGGCGGCAAAGGAGCCGACATTGAATACATAACCCCAAAAGATAACCGCGGCGCAGGAAGCTGGGTTGGCAATCAGTTAGAAGATTATGCGGATGGAACCCGCGTAGAATTTATGTTCAAATAATAAGCTAACGTAAACATTGCTTCAAAAGAATAGCCCCATCCGGTATTCCGGATGGGGCTACAATGTGCATCATCTAACTTAGAATAAGCAAGCTTTAGTGATGATAACCAGCAAGATGAAGAGTACCAGAATAGCTCCTGTTGAAGTCCAAGGGCTACACACCGGACCTACTGCTGCTGGGCTTACTACCGGACCTACGTTACATCCACAACCATGTTCAAATCCCATGTTCAATTCCTCCTAATGATTAATGACTACAGCACAAGATATGTAAAAAGGAGATAAGCCGTTTGGGCGAATTGGCAAACAAATGCTATTCACCTAATGAATTAGGTAGGCACAGTCGATAAACAGGATATACACAAAGGAGGTGCAATATGGATATAGCCGCGTTATCAATAGCAATGAGCCAAGCATCCTTAGCTCAAAATGTAGGAATACAAGTCATGAATATTGCCAAAAATCAGGCTGAAACCCAGAGTCAAACGATGGTGGAAATGCTGGGCAAAAGCGTTGCTCCCAATTTAGGAAAAACACTTGATATTAGTGTTTAATTGCTTTATGCTAAGGACACACAAGAACACTCGTTCTTATGTGTCCTTATATTTTTACCCTACACAGCCCCTCGGGCTTTTCTTTTGTCTTATTATACGAACATACGATCCTATAATTGATTCTGAATGAGGTGAATGATGTGAATAACATGAAATCCTATTATCAAATGACTGCGCTGGAGAAGTGGACAGAAGATTTATACAAGCGTCTGAACCTTACTCAGCCTTCGCAAATTTCGATTGCTTATATTGCAGAACGGCTTAATATTTGGGTTCATTATTTGGATGTAAGAAGCAAGAGCATCGAAGCGTCAGCGGGGATGTATACCATGTTTATTGACAACCGGCTTCCAGTCAGTCTGCAGCGGCTAGAGTTTCTCCATGAGCTCTGTCACCTGCTCCGCCATGGTACTGATCAAATATTAATGCCAGAACATTTTACGCGGGCACAGGAGGATGAATCTGAGCGATTTATTCTTTATGCAGCTATGCCCTACTCCATGATCTCCCGCATGACATTGCCTGAGCAACGGGAAGATGCAATCAGCTATCTTGCAGCAGAATTTCAAGTGCCAAGCGAGCTGGCTTTACAGCGGATTGATCAAATTCAAAGACGTGTTTTTCAGGGGCAATTATTGGCCGTGATGGGAAGAAACGAAGAACGATTAACACATATTCAATAATGACTGCGGAGATAATAAGAGTAGTCGCAATGAAGGACCATTAATTATGGTGGAATTTCTCGCAAGGGGGATCGATATGGAAGCCATTAAAGTAATTGAATTATTGATGACTCATCCAGATTATAACGTAGATGCAGTACACCCCGAAATTCCGGATTTTGTTGGGATCGAGTCGATTGAAGTGGATCATGAAACGGGGACCTTCTCCATTTTATTGCAAGAACCCAAAGACGACTGAAGATGATTTGTGTAAGTTCATAATAAAAAGGCAGCAAGTATAGTATACCCAGGCAATTCTTTACCTACGCGGGTTTAACTATCGGCGTGAAATTTGCTGCCTTATTTGTAATTATAAGCTCTGTTATGCGACAAATTGAGTCAAACCAATAAGAATTAGAATGAGGAACATACCCACAACTCCCCAAATAATAAACCATAAGATTCTGAGACCTGGTAGCCTGGGACTAGTATGATTCTCCAATACCTTAATTCGCCGCTCCAGCTCCTGTATTTTTTCTTCTTGTTGCATCATGTTCTTCCTCCCTTCTAATGTGTATTTTACAAGATACAATAGATATGACATACCAGTCACAATATATTATCTTATAATATATACATTTTAGCTAAATGGAGGGAATTAATGAAGAAAAGAACAAAAATAATTCTTATTACCTTCGCTATTGTATATGGAGTCGCTTCTTTAGCGCTTCAGGCCTTCCGAAATCATATGGACAATGAAGTGATTCATTATTTGGTAGCTACGAGAGATTATAAGAATGAAGATCTTTATAAAGTCTATACCCAGATTAGTAAGGCTCCCGTCGTAAGTACAACGGTGATTTTTGCAGATGAACCTAACGCAAGATACTTTTATCGAAAAGAGAAGGATCGGATATATCAATATAGCATGGCTCCTGTAACAGTTACTGATCCAAACTATACATATAAACATATTGAGGAGACCCTCCCGTAAAGGGGAACTTCTATTATAAAGGCGCGATTGTCTCAGCAGTCATGATATGGCTGCTGGGGCAATCGCGCCTTTTTTAGATTCTAACCCTTGATCTAGACGCTAACAAATTTTCTCAGGAACATAATGTGACCAAATGCCGTCCTAAATGGTGTTATAGGTAAAGGGGGCATAGAATCATGCAACGATCCATGACCCGGCCGGGAAATCATGTGATAAAGAGTTACGAAATCTACGCAGATATGCTGTTCCGGATTGCTTTGGTCCATTTAGGCAGCCGGCAAGATGCCGAAGAAGCCACTCAGGATACCTTCATCAAACTGATAGAAAAAGCACCAAAGTTCAAAGACGCTGAACATCAGAAAGCATGGCTGATCCGGGTAATCACCAATCATTGTAAAACATTACTGGGCAGAGGCTGGCGCAAGCGCGAGGTTAAACTGGAAAATGCTGAGCCGATTGCGGTAGACACACCCGAGGATTTAGCTCTACTGCAGTTAGTTATGGCGATGCCTATGAAGTATAAAACCGTAATCCATCTTTATTATTACGAGGACTATCCCATCCAGGAAATCAGCAAGATTCTGCAGATTAGTCAGTCTGCCGTGAAGATGAGACTTCAGCGGGGACGGCAACTGTTAAAACTGGAGCTGGAAGGAGTGGAATCACAATGAAAGAAGATCAGTTTCGAACATTATACAAGAAAGCGGTGGATTCTATGAAACCAGGTGAAGAGATGAAAAAAGAATTGATCGACAAACTGGAGCAACAGCGGGAGCGGAAACGTCCACGCAAGACGGTTTATATCGCGGCAAGTATCGTCCTCGCCGCCGGGATCGGCTTAGCTGCACCTAATATATGGCAGCAGTTAAATGGCCAGAGTACTCAAGGGCAAATCGCTCAGGTAACTCCAGGTCCAAACCAACCAGACAATTCTGGCATAAATGCGTCCGGAAGCATTGTTATCCCCAAGTTGGAACTGCCGGATACCAAATCTGGCGTTATGGCAGATATGATCGCTCTAGTCGTATATAAAGATAACATTTATACACAGTCTGCGACTCGAATCAACGCAGCCGATGCTGCCGCTCTGCGTGGTGACAAGCTGGGACGTACTACAGGTGGCATCGATGAATGGAGCGGTAAAGACAAATATATTGAGTTGGCTTCTAACATTGGCGAAACGGATATCTATTCCGTGAAGGGATATGATTCCAATTTCCTGATTATGTCCTATTCGGAAATCAACGGCGAGGTATTCGCCGAACTGTATGAGCATACAAACGGGATCACCGTAAACAGCGGCGCTGATCTATTTGGCAAGCTAAATCTTGAAGGTCGAATTACTTCCGCACAGTGGGAAAGCTTCGACAGCTGGAACAACGGACAGCAGCAGTACACACCGCTCGCTGACGACGAGGCCCTTAATGGCTTCGTGAAGGCGCTCCAAGCGGCCAAACCTCTGGCAGCAGAGCCTCTTACCGCGCAAGGCATCTACGACAGCGAAGACCGCAAGGTTCTCTATCTCCAGCTGGAAGACAACGCCAGGGTAGAGCTGACGCTGTTTGGTCAAGGGCTAGTACATTACGGTCAGGCACCTGTATTCTTCGAGGTCGAGTCCGGGGCATTCCAGCAGCTATGGGATAGTATGAAACCATAAGAATGATGGTCGAAAACCGAGAGTACAGCGATTGGAACAACGATTGGGACAACTTTTCGGGCACCATCCCTATCAGAAAAGTCTAACTGGATACAAAAAAAGGCGCTGCTTCAAAACCATTTCATGGCTTTGCGACAGCGCCCTTTTTGTGTTGACTGCATGGTTTGCATTGCGTCATGTCAGAATATCAGATTCTAAGTATAAAAGAGCCGTTGTAGGTTAATCCTATGATGGCTCTTTTACATGTTCAATACTGCTATGATAACGGGACTCAAAAAAAGAACGCCCACCATGGACGTCCCTGAGATTCTTATTCGTATACAACGTTCCATCTAGTTACGCATTTACACTTTCTGTTTTACGATCCTGTCTTGTGTGTAATGTTTTCATCGCAAATCTTGCTATCGGCTGAGCAACCAACAGTTCAATCCAAAATGCTATACCAAAGTTTCTTGGCCAGATATGAAGGAAGTTTTTAAGTGGCTCTAGACTTATTTGTTTCGTCCCAACCCATGTGCCGATAATCGATAGTAAAATAGATAACACTGTAACATTCAATAAAGTATTCAACAGCACCCTAGCATTAAATCCATCGGTTTGTTCCATGAATTTCGGCATCACTTTCCCAACAATCGGCCCAGCAACTAATTTTACGGAAAAAACTACGATCATCCACATAAACGGAATAACCTTTAGTGTATCTATATACACTTCCTTACTGAAGCCACGTTCCAACCCCACAATAATAGGGGCAATAGTGTTTACTGAAATGATTGAAATAATGAGTAAAAATAATATACCTTCTTTTCCGTTTCTGGGCAGTCTTGTGTCTCCATGCATGTTTGTCATCTCCGTGAATCATATTTCAGATGGCAGACGTATCATGAGACATATATTTTTGGCCCAATAAAAAGACCAATATCTCTACACACTGATTTAATAATTATAGCACTTTTTTCAAATGAATGTCAGACCTCTATTTAAGATTTATTAAATCCCTCTGCTCTTTAGTGCATTCAAAAGATTTAAACTATCCCTGCAAGCGCATGGCGATAAATCTGGTATCAGTGCATCCGTTAGCAAGCTCAAAATTCCAGCCTTCCTAATTCCCTGCCTTTTGAATTTATGTACCTATAGCCAGCAAAAAAACCTTACAAAGTAAGGGTTTTTGATAAGCGGGCCCTGAGGGACTCAAACCCCCGACCAATCGGTTATGAGCCGACCTAGCTCTTGATCAATCAATTCCCATTCCTGCGCGTCAAGCACCGGCTTTCATCTTAATCCCCGCTCCCGCTCATCACTAATGATCGAATATTATGCTCCGATAGCATCGTTCAACTGCAATCCCAAATACTTTTCAATTTCTTCGCCATGATGTCTGCCCTCCTAGTAATCTGTCTAGTAATCTATATGACCACCGTCTAAGCCCCATGAAACTGATGTTGGTCGATCCTCAGTTCGCTCCCATCCCTCAACGACAACCGCACTCTCTGGCGATTTCCCGAACTCCCACAGAATGTAGTTATTCTCTGTCAATTCCTGCAGCCCAGCACGAATCTTTTCTGATGTCCGCCCACTCTTTCTCTCAAATACCTCAAGAGTAGGCATGTACCCGTGATGCACCGAGCAATGCCGCATGATCATCAGCAGCTTGCGGGCCGTATCACTAAGCATAGCGTTTCTCTGAAATCGTTTGCCAAGCGAGGATATTTGCTACCAAGAATACGCGCGGTGCTCCAGTGGATAAGCATGTTGCTCGGATATGATCTCCACGAATCCCCATCACTTCAATTTTACGTTGAGATATCTTCTCTGATTTATCTTGTTACACTATTTTAACGATCCGCTCTATACATCTTTTTTAAAAATAAAATCACTTTCAATCAGATTGCTAGAAACCAATATTAGTAATGGATGTGAAATAGAAATATATCAAATATGTATAAATTATGATATTTTTATATTATTTTTTATTTATTTTCCAAATATGTATTTACTAAACCATTTTTGCATAATACAATAAATTGGAAATCTAAAGAAATTTACCTAAATTTAAAAGGAGAGGATTATATTAGTAAATAAATATAAAATTTCAATTGTGGTATTAATAATCTTTACAGTTTTCTTCTGTTTAGCATTTTCTTCTTTCAAACATTCTAGTAATATCCATTATCAAATAGTTAGCCCTAAAGAAGCCAGTGTCATCAATTTTGATAAGAAACAGCAAGTGCCTTGGGGAGTTCTCTATCAAAATCAAAAGATTTCGTACACTTCGACTAACAAAATCTCTAAAGTGATTAAAGTAGCTATTATGGATAGTGGGATTGATGAGCAACATGAAGATTTAAAGAACACGTCCATAATTCAATACAATGCTGTTGACTTGGAAGAGCCAGTTTTTGATAAATTAGGTCATGGAACTGCAATAGCAGGTATCATTGCTGCAAACGACAATGAATTCGGATTAGTAGGGGTTTCCCCTCATGTTGAGATTTTATCTATTAAAGTCTTAAACGATGAAGGTAAAGGTGAAATTGAGAGTTTTGTGAGAGGTATTGAATGGGCTATCGATCACGATGCGGATATTATTAATATGAGTTTTGGAATTATGAGAGATGATCCACAATTAAAGACAGCCGTTGAGAAAGCACTCAAACATGGAGTTATTGTTGTTGCTGCGGTGGGTAATAAGATGGGTTCTGAGGTTGAGTTTCCAGCAGCATATAAGAAGGTTATTTCCGTTACAGGGATAGACAGCACAGAAAATATTTTTAGCCTAGCGTCTAGAGGAAAAGTTGACTTTAGTGCACCTGGCAAAGATATTCTTAGCTTGGCTCCAAATGACCAATATGCTGTTTATAACGGGACTTCTTTTGCTACTGCTCATATCACTGGAACTATTGCAAATCTACTCCTGATTAACGACTATTCTAAGAACGAAAATATTAATACTTTTATTAAAAATGATTTAACGAGCCATTCAAAGGATCTGGGCAACAAAGGCTACGACAATGTTTATGGAAACGGTTCCTTATCTAACTAACTAAATGAAAGAGGGATAAAATTGAATAAAAAAAGATCTATTATTAAGCCTATTATTTCAACCCTACTCACCTTTGCTATTATGTTTTGTTTCGTAATTCAGCCACAAGCATATGCTAAGAGTGAACGGTCAGACGAAATATCTCCTAGTTTTCATGTTATAACTAAAGATGAAAATAAAGTGGAAGTTGAAGCAAGATATTCTAATGGCAATTCCGATATGTTCCGCAGTTTTGGAAAAACTGAACAAAATGACTCAGATATAGTCGGTGTTATGACTGTAGATAAAAAAGAAGCAGAGATGACACTAGTAACAAACGAAAAATCAGAAGATGGATCCTCAAACGAAACAGTCTATGAAGTATTGATACATAGTATTAATGACGATGGAGAAATGAATGCTACATTTACAAATTTAGAAACTAATGAGAGTTTTTTGATTGAACAGGATAAATTACAAGCTTCCTTTGTAATACCGATTGGTGTTATTATTGGAGAAGCTTTGCTTGGGTATTTGCTTAGTATAGGAGCAGCCTTAGTTGTAGCGTACGAAACTATTAGTGTGATTAACGAAGTAAGAGATATCTTAAAGAAAGATCAAAGATACCATCACTATACAGCTCGAATTTTAAGTGGAAATCTTTATGTGGGTAACGCAATAGACTTGTCAGAAGCAGCTGCAAGGATAGTAAATCCTATATTTACCGTAAATACCAAAAATGTCTGGTCTACAAGCGCACCATTAGCAGATGCGGTTGCAAGATTGGCGGGTGGTGGGAATACACCTTTAGGTCCAGAGTTAACTTGTGATCAGCTTCCAGGTAATTTTTACTACATCCATTATCATACGCATAATAGAGTTGGAGGACATTCTTTCTTTTAAGGAGATATAATGCTAAAACAATTAGATGAAAATTTCAAAGCATCTGGTCTACCATCAAATTACACTTTAGACCAAGCAGGACAGTTACTTCAAAAAAATTACAATGCAATTGAACTAAGTAAAGATGATTTTAAAAATCTACAAAATGATCCAGACGCAAAGTACGACCACATTGCAAAATGCTATAAAATAGTGGACACAAAGTTACTTTATTCAATTTACACTCAGGAAGAGAAACAGGATTTATCTGAAATGATCTTATATCTTAATAGTTTGGATAATAGAGGATCGTCAGACAAATCTGAAAGTGAACTTATATGGAAAGATATACAAGAAGGGAGACGAATCAATATTGTACTAGAAAGTGTAGATAACAACTCTATATCTTCATTTACTATGCAAGGTTTGTCTCAAAAAATTCTGAATGATCTAATTATACTAAAGGGTATTCCAAATGAATATTGCGTACTGGGCAATCCTCATTATGAATATTACCTGAATGTACTGCATAATGCAGGAAAAATATAATGAACATTTCACTGAACTTAATTTCATTACTAAATTAATTAAATAAAAAAAATCCCCCGTTAAGGTTGACGGGGGATTTTTTATACATGCTTATGCCAATATCATTCTAAATTCAAATTCATTTCTCATGTAATAAGCGTCTGCGACCTTAACGCTGACTGGGCTCCATTTTTGTACTGGACCTTCACAATCAAATATACAGCTAGCTAGATCACCACGACGTTCAAGTATATCCATTTGAGACTGTGAAAAAGCAGTCGTTAGAAATTCAGTGTCTGTCTTTAGGACTTTGTATATATTACTCAACATGATCACTTCTAAAAAGATAAGGTACAAAGCGCTAATCCTAATACAATAACTCCTACGATCATCACAACAACACCTTTTCTGTTTTTCAAATAGTTATATCCACCAATAAATATGAGGGCTCCACACATCATTACAACCATCAAAGATTGTTGTTCCTCATTCGCAACATCATAATTATTGAACAATAAAGAAATACCTAGAAGAATAGTTGCCGCACAAAAATGGACACCAAATTCTTTGAATATTTTCTTCATAACAGTACTCCTATGTATTAAAATACCTGGTCTCATTTTCTCTGCTTTATGTATTTCTTAATCAAATAAAACAATACAAATCCTAACAACACAAAGCCAAGTATGGTGATCCATAGAATCGTTGGATTCCCTACGAAAAAGTATGTATTTCTGTATTGAAAATCTTCATTGTTCATCAGTATAAAAGCTCCTTGTTCTAAGAACTATCTACTTCTTCGCAACCCATCGTTTTTCAACTTTGAAGTCCTTCTTAATTACTTTATCATCCCATGACTCCAGTATAATCCTGGGCTCTGACTCAAGGATATCCTTTGCCTTATCAATCTGCCCTGACTTGAAAAAGTTTATAATTTCTATAAGGTCACTTCTACTATGTAATCTTACGGCGTTATAACTAGCAAGTTCTTCACACGCTGAGGTATATTGATTTGAGGATATTACCATGGACTTTTTTGCCCTGTAATATCTCATGGAACTATAGATCTCTTGAACAGCTTCTAACCTTACTGGATAAGAATAACACTTTGCCTGAACAACATTTCGAACCCCCTCCCCGTCTGTAAACACTAAGTCAGATCCAAAATCTCTGCCTCCTCTCGTTTTATACGCATCACTATAACCCATGGCCAAAAATAAACGATACAGATATTCTACAAAGCCAGTTCCGTCTTCCATTCGGTCTATGTCCTGGATCGTAATCTTAAGTGGATCAATTACTATACTTTGGGGAGGGTAACTCTTCTTTCTAGATAAAACTTTGAATACAAAAACAGCAGTAATGATAGCAAGAATAACCAACAAAATTATCATTTTTGTCAACCAGCAACCCCCATTAATATAAGAACCTCGCCAATGCCGGCGAGGTTCTTCCAAATTGCAATGCCATTACTTCCAAACCCTAGAACCTTAATATAAATTATTTGGAACATTATGTATATATGACTGGTAAGAAAAAGTCCTAGAACTACTGTTGGTTTTTGGACTCACGTTTCCCGTTAGCGTAAGCCCTTGCTAGTCCTGAATATCATTAACTAATGAATACTTGTGTTCTTCTTCCTACTTCAATTCGTTCGTTAAATTTTCCTCCTGTATATTCTTCTATTGCCTTTTTCCAAAAGAGTTGAGCGGGCTTGTTGTTATCTATTTGGTAAACTTCCCATTTTCCCTGGTGCATATCAAATATATCTTTAGCAACCAATCTCCCTAATCCCAGCCTACGATACTTCTTCGCAATAAAAAATTCAGCAATAGAAAAATATGCGTCATCTTCTTCCCGATTTTTTAATTTGACTAAGACAAATCCAACAATTTTCCCATTGAGACTGATTAAATATGGATAATTGGGGTCTTTAGACCAATATTCATCAATTGGATAATTAGCATACTTACCGTTTGCCTCAAACTGCAACTCCATAAATTCTGAGAAATCATAAATATAGAATTGTAACAGGTTGCTGAGTAGTTCTTTATGTTCCAAGGTTGCTATTTTGATTTCATAGTCCATGTTTGATACCATCCCTCTGTAGATTCAACTATCGTTTCGCTCTGGACACTCTATTATAGATTTAATAGCTTGCATTAAGTCACTCCTTCATAAATACGGTTCTTGATGAGTATCACCTTCAAAAAAAGGTGCTTTCAGAGTACACCTTAAGTTAACTGCGGGAAACGGAAAGTTTATTTTAAGTTAAACTTTACTGCCTGTTAGCTTGATGAGGCGCCCGCCAGTCTATTGTGTTTTCATTGGCAATTTATACTGGAATGAGACGTGGTGAGATCCTTGGACTTCGCTGGGGTGATATCGACTTCGAAAAGAAAGAACTCAAGGTGATTCAGACGGCCAACTGGACACGTGATGATTTAGTCATTCAACACCCGAAAACGAATGATTCCATACGACGGGTAAAACTTTTTCAGAATATTATTGATGACCTTAAGGAACGCTACAAGCAAATCGAGGCTTATAAAAAAGAATATGGAGACTCATATGAGGATAATGACTTAGTATGTTGCTAGCTGGTGGAGGCTATATAGATCCAAGGTAGCTGAACCACTGGGTATGACTCCAGCGATGTTCAACAAACGATACTCACACCTACTCCCAATCAAACTGGAAGAGGCCGTTGACAAAATTGAAGCAGAACTGAATAAATACGCTGAAAAACAGCTCGAAACTGCAGAAAAATAATTCACGTTAGCAAATCCGTTAGCAAACTTATAATCCCGGCCTTTCCCCATCCTATTTTCTTTATATCATTAACCCTATGGACAGCAAAAAACCCTTACAAAGTAAGGGTTTTTGATAAGTGGGCCCTGAGGGACTCGAACCCCCGACCAATCGGTTATGAGCCGACCGCTCTAACCAACTGAGCTAAGGGCCCGGATCTAAAAATATCCGAATGTAGAATTGCTGTTGTAAATAAATTGGTTGCGGGGGCAGGATTTGAACCTGCGGCCTTCGGGTTATGAGCCCGACGAGCTACCGGGCTGCTCCACCCCGCGTCAGAAAAATATTCAAACAGCGACAATAAATAATATACAGTACAAATCGGGTCTACGTCAAGGAAGAATTTATAAAAGTTCTCAAGGCAGAAATCTAACCCCGTACCTTCCCTTACGGGATCGATAAATTTCTACAAAACGTGGGTCATGATAACCGTAAATCCAGCCATCTTGCTCCAATCTTTTAGCCAAACAACCTGCTTGAAATCTGGTCCTGAACAGTTTCGCGAAGTATATCCAATTCATGATGCCCTCTTCTCCTTTTCGCAAATTTATGATACACCGCTCTGAACTTATCATGCCCAAGTTCCACAAAATAAGCCACCAGAAAACTGGTGGCTTAGGGCATATTCCAGAGTCATTCACCGATCGAGTCAAAATAGACCGTGGGATCTTTTTCAAGTGTATCCAGCATGGTATTCCCTTGCTTCTCCCAAGCTTTGAGTGCATTCTCGACGGTTTTCTTCCCCTGATAAACATCAATAAATAATTGACGTCCAACATCACTAATCCGGCTAATCCCAGGCTTCTGCATCTGTAAACTGATCAATAAAGGATCCGTTGCAGGTAAAGGCTTAAGCGTATAAAAAGCTTCCAAATTTACAGAAGGGGTCTGAGCGGTAATATAATCCTTACGGGAAGTCAGTTCACTCTTGTTATGGGCTTTAATTTTCGCAACCTCATTACTATTGACGAACTTAATCAAATCCCAGGCATCTTCCTTATTAGTAGCCGTAGAACTAATTGCCATCATATTACCAAGCCATGTTCCAATGGCAACATCCGGTTTTTCCTGAAAGGTAGGTACAGTAACCACACCCCATTTGATGGGACTGTAATTTTTGATCTTAGCAGCATTACGGGCCACTCCCGCCAGTTCATTGAGATAACCATATTCTCCAACGACCATTGCTGCTTTTCCTGTGAGGAACAGATCGCCTTGGATTGGACTGTAGGCATTCCCTTCTGTTCCTGCAAAATCCAACCCATTTAGCTCAGGTACAATTTGTTTCTTAACCAACTGGCTGTAAGTAGTCCAAGCCTGATTCCACTGTGTGGTATTTACAGTCATGTGCTGACCCTTATTATCGTACATCGTAAGTTCTAGCGGTGCGACATAACTCTGCATATCCCAGAATGGATCACTTAAGTAACGGTTCATCGAGAACCCGTATATCCGAGTTTCTTTATTAGATGACTTCTTCGTCACCTTATCTGCCAGCGTAAACAGTTCATTCCAAGTCATCTTGTCCGTTGGATAGCCCACACCAGCAGCATCAAAGATTCCCTTGTTATAAAAAAGCGCACTAGACGAGAAGATTGGCGCCAACGCAAAAAGACTTCCTCTACCCAGTTCACGAACTCCATTCAGCATCGTAGGCGCCATATTGCTTAAATCATACTGATCACGCGCTATAAGCGGCTCCAGCGATTGGACAAGATTATGATCCACCAAACTCTTCACTAATGCGCTATCACCGACGATCACATCAACAGGCTTATCTCCTCCCATAATCGCCCGGATATTTTCCAAATTGTCAGAGCTTGCGTCTGAGGAGGTGTTATTGTACCGAAGGTCATTCGTATCTATAGCGGGAATAATCTCCAATTTGATTTCTGGATGCTGCAACTCATACATATCCGTAAACTGCTGACGAAAAAACGAATCGTCCTCCCCAGACCATAGACTCCCAATACGCAATACACGTTGCTCCACTGAAGCCTTAGAAGGCTCAGCCCAAGCCGTATTCCACCCATCAGAGATTAGTGGTAGTATCAGCGCAGCGCATACCCCAAGGCTTAACCAGCGGCGCCACAGCCGTTTATTGTTGTTTATATGATTCATTATTATATCCTCCCATAAAATACTTGATTCTTCTACATCTTATGGATAAATAATCCATAATCCTAGTAACAGTATAAAGCTTTAATCAAGAAGGGAAGTTACAGGACGTTTAAAGTTATACTACGATTTCTTCATATTATTCTCATAAAAATGTTACTAGGAGCTTTTGCAGATACACGATCTCCACTACTAGAAGGTTTCGGCAGATACTAGGCTGATTATAATTGCACAAAGTGCAACTACAGTGCCAATTCCTCTAAGAAAAGTTAGTTTAAGTGTACAAAATACAACTATTCGTGTCTTGGATGACAGTTGAGTATGTTGTGTCTGTTAAAAAATAAAAGCCCCTCACTGAAAAGTGAGAGGCTCGCCTAAACTATACTCATTTATTTAAGCTTAAACACCAAATGATGAAGGATCTTTTCTCCAAGACTTCAGTACTTCTACGTCCGTCGATTCAATTTTACCTTGTGCAAGAGCCACATCAATCAATGTGCTGTAGTTGGACAAGCTTTGTAATGGCATTTCAGCTGCAGCAAAAGCATCCACTGCACGGTCCAGCTCATAGCTGAAGATTGCGAGTACAGCCAGCACTTCTGCGCCAGCTTCTTGCACGGCCTGAGCCGCTTTGATGGAGCTTCCACCTGTGGAGATCAGATCTTCAATAACAACAACCTTTTGTCCCGGTTTAATCAGACCTTCGATCTGATTCTGCTTGCCGTGGCCTTTAGCTTTATCACGGATATAAGCCATTGGCAGGTTCAGTTTATCTGCTACCCAAGCCGCGTGTGGAATACCCGCGGTTGCTGTACCTGCGATCACTTCAGCGTCCGGATACTCGCTCTTGATAAGCTGCGCGAAGGCATCTGCAATATAGTTACGAACTTCTGGGTAAGCCATAGTCAGACGATTGTCGCAATAGATCGGCGATTTGATACCAGATGTCCATGTAAAAGGCTCCTGGGGACGCAGTGCTACTGCTCCAATCTCCAACAGATAACTTGCTACTTGTTCACTTCTATTTAATGAGCTCATGCTAGGGTCATCTCCTCAATAATGTTTAGTGCTGCTTGACGTGGATCTGGTGAAGCTGTAATCGGCCGTCCTACAACAAGGTAGTGACTACCCTGACGAATGGCTTTTCCAGGTGTCATAACCCGGGACTGATCGTCCAAGGAAGCACCTGCTGGCCGGATACCCGGTGTAACCGTGCAAAATGCTGGGCCGCAAGCTTCTGCGATAGCTGCGGACTCTTGTGGCGATGCTACTACACCATCTAGACCCGCATCGGCAGCCAGCTTGGCGTATCTTACCACAGTATCCGCTACCTCTCCAGCGATCCCAATTTCGTTATTCATCACTTCTTGACTCGTACTGGTTAGCTGGGTAACTGCAATAATCAAAGGCATCTTAAGGGCAGCATTAGCACTAACTGCTGAAGCCGCTCCTTCGCGTGCTGCAGCCATCATGGCTGAGCCCCCTGCCGCGTGTACGTTAAACATATCAGCGCCAAGATTCGTAAGACTTTGAGCGCCACCTTTTACCGTGTTAGGGATATCATGCATTTTCACGTCAACGAACACAGAATAGCCACGAGATTTCAGCTCTTGAATAAATTCTGGTCCTGCCGCATAGAACAGCTGCATGCCTACCTTCATATAGCAAGGAATTCCTTCCAGCTTATCGATCAAGGCTCTTGCTCCAGTCTCATCAGGATAATCCAGAGCGATCATCAGACGATTCGCCATTGCTTTCCACTCTACTTCTCCTACTCCCATAACCATGCTCCTATCCAGTGCAGACTACATCCACACCCTTTATTTATTAGACCCTAGGCATAGCGGAACGGTCTGCGTAAACGCAAACCGCCCTATGCATCTTTATGAGATTAGTTCAATTGTCCGACAAAAGCAGGCATGGACTGTGACGAGAAGTTAATCGTCTGCAGCATTCTGAGAAGTGCCGTCACTGTATCCAGTGAAGTCATACATACGACGCCATTCTCAACCGCTTCACGGCGGATACGGAACCCGTCACGTTCTGGCGTTTTGCCTTTAGTCAGTGTATTAAAGACGAAGTTAGCTTGCCCACCACGAATCAAGTCGAGAATGTTTGGTGCACCTTCATCCAGCTTGTTTACATTCATTACGTTGAGGCCCGCTTCTTCAAGCGCTTGTGCCGTGCCTCCAGTTGCAATGATTTTGTAACCCATGGAGTGGAAGCCCTTCATAAGTTCCACAGCTTCTGCTTTATCTTTATCTGCCACCGTAACGATGATAGCGCCTGTCGCTGGAATTTTCATCCCTGCTCCGATCAGACCTTTGTATAAAGCTTTTGCGTACAATTTATCACGGCCCATAACTTCACCGGTTGATTTCATTTCAGGTCCGAGTGTAGGTTCTACTCTGCGCAGTTTGGCAAAAGAGAACACTGGCACTTTAACCGATACATAATCGCTTTCCGGCCACAAACCTTCTGTATAACCGTCATCCTTCAGCTTGCTGCCGAGAATGATTTTGGTTGCCAAATGCGCCATTGGAATTCCTGTCACCTTACTCAGGAAAGGAACCGTACGCGAGGAGCGTGGATTTACTTCGATTACGTATACTTCGTTCTGATAGATAACAAACTGGATGTTGACCAGTCCAATCGTCTTCAGTTCCTTAGCGATTTTAATTGTGATCTCAGCGATTTTCTCTTTTAGACCTTCATCCAGATATTGCGGAGGATATACGGCGATAGAGTCACCGGAGTGAACACCTGCCCGTTCGACATGTTCCATGATGCCCGGAATAACTACTGTCTCACCATCACAAATCGCGTCTACCTCAACCTCTTTACCTAGCATGTAACGGTCAATCAATACCGGATGCTCCGGATTCACTTTCACCGCTTCTACCATGTAGCTAAGCAGTTCAGTATCGTTATATACGATTTCCATTGCACGTCCGCCTAGTACGTAGGAAGGACGTACCAGCACCGGATACCCAAGGGATTGTGCAGTTTCTACAGCTTGATCCACGTCGGTAACCGTCTTACCTTTCGGTTGAGCGATATCAAGGCGTGCCAGCAAAGCTTCGAATTTCTTACGGTTCTCAGCTTCATCAATGCTATCAAGGCTAGTTCCAAGAATCTTCACACCAGCAGCACTTAGAGGTGCCGCAAGGTTAATCGCTGTTTGACCTCCGAATTGAACAATAACTCCAATCGGATTCTCTTGCGCAATTACGTTCATGACATCTTCGAAGAATAATGGTTCAAAGTACAACCGGTCCGAAGTATTAAAGTCTGTAGATACAGTCTCAGGGTTATTATTGATGATAACCGCTTCATATCCAGCCTTTTGAATGGCCCATACCGCATGGACTGTGGAGTAATCGAACTCAATCCCTTGACCGATCCGGATTGGACCAGATCCCAGCACGATAACCTTTTGCTTATCAGAATGAATGACCTCGTTCTCAGTCTCATAAGTCGAGTAGTAATAAGGTGTAGAAGCTTCGAACTCAGCCGCACAAGTATCTACCATTTTGAACACAGGTGTTAAACCTTGCTCCAAACGTAGCGCGCGCACATCAGCTTCTTTGGTGAATTTCCCGTTCGCTTGTCCTTCTGCACGAATCTCAGCAATCGCACGGTCTGTAAAGCCTTTACGTTTCGCTTGGTATAGAGTTTCCGCAGACAAAGTTTCTTCGCCGCGAATAACCTCTTCAAAGTTAATCAAACCTTCAATTTTGGAGAGGAACCACCAGTCCACGTTCGTAATATCCTGGATTTCTTGCAAACCGTAACCACGGCGGAAAGCTTCAGCAATCAGGAACAGACGCTCATCGTCAGGCTTCGCAAGACGTTCACGCAGCACGCTCTCTTCCAGTGTCTCTGCACCTGGCAGACGGAACCGGTGAACACCAATTTCCAAGGAACGGATCGCTTTATGAATCGACTCTTCAAAAGTACGGCCGATCGCCATTACTTCGCCTGTCGCTTTCATTTGCGTACCCAGCTTACGGTTCGCATGAATGAACTTGTCGAACGGCCAGCGTGGAATTTTACTTACAATATAGTCAAGTGTTGGCTCGAAGCATGCATAAGTCTGTCCGGTTACCGGATTGACGATTTCATCCAACGTGTAACCCATCGCGATTTTGGCAGCCATTTTGGCAATTGGATATCCTGTTGCTTTGGACGCCAAAGCCGAGGAACGGCTGACACGCGGGTTTACTTCGATTACATAATATTGATAACTTTGCGGATCAAGTGCGAATTGTACGTTACACCCACCCTCAATATTCAGGGCGCGGATGATTTTGAGCGAAGCTGTGCGCAGCATTTGGTATTCACGATCCGATAACGTCTGGCTAGGTGCCACAACGATACTGTCACCTGTATGTACGCCTACAGGATCAAAGTTCTCCATGTTGCAGACAACGATACAGTTGTCATTAGCATCACGCATAACCTCGTATTCAACTTCCTTCATGCCGGCAATACTCTTCTCAACCAGACATTGTCCGATCGGGCTGTAACGAATTCCTGCTTTGACAGTTTCACGCAGCTCTTCTTCGTTATCGCAGATCCCGCCGCCTGTGCCGCCAAGCGTATAAGCTGGACGTACAATCAGAGGGAATCCAATTTCCTCAGCGAATTTCATTGCTTCATCTACAGTAGTGATAATGGTGCTGTCCGGTACAGGTTGATCCAATTCACGCATTAGATCACGGAACAAATCGCGATCTTCTGCTTTCTCAATGGAATCAAGCTGTGTACCGAGAAGCTTAACATTCTCTTGCTCAAGCACACCTGCACGAGCCAATTCTACAGCCATATTTAGGCCAGTTTGACCGCCCAGCGTTGGAAGCAATCCATCTGGACGCTCTTGGCGAATAATTGCAGTTACGAATTCAAGCGTAATAGGCTCGATGTACACTTTATCTGCAATATTTGTATCTGTCATAATCGTTGCTGGATTGCTGTTAATCAGTACGACTTCCACGCCTTCTTCTTTAAGGGCTTGGCAAGCCTGAGTTCCTGCGTAGTCAAACTCCGCTGCTTGGCCGATGACGATCGGTCCGGAACCGATCACTAGTATTTTTTTAAGTTTATCGTTCTTTGGCATGTTATAGAGCTCCTTTCACGGCTTCAAGCTGTAAGTTAGTTTTTGGCGCCGTGATTCTGGCGTTTGCCGCAAGTTGTGCCTGACGTGAAACAACAGGTGTCTTTGCTTTATGATCGGCAATCAATTGAAGGAAGCGATCGAACAAGTAGCTGCTGTCATGTGGTCCTGGCGCCGCTTCTGGATGATATTGCACCGAAAATGCTGGGTAACGTGTATGTTTAATACCTTCAACAGTCTTATCATTATTATTAATGTGAGTAACTTCTAGTTCAGTGTTCTTCACAGATTCCTCATTCACGGTATAACCATGGTTCTGGGAAGTGATGAAGCAGCGTCCGCTTTCCAGTTCCTTCACAGGGTGATTCCCACCGCGGTGACCGAATTTCAGCTTCTCTGTATCCGCTCCACAAGCAAGTGCAAACAACTGATGACCAAGGCAGATGCCGAAGATCGGATATTCACCAAGCAATTCGGAAATCGTCTTGACAGCGTGAGGCACATCTTTCGGGTCCCCAGGGCCGTTGGACAGTAGGATACCATCTGGGTTCAGACGGCGAACTTCTTCCGCTTTTACATCATGTGGCACTACAACAACATCACAACCACGTTCGTTAAGCTCACGTAGGATACCAGCCTTCGCACCGTAATCCACAAGTACAATTCTTTCTTTGTTGCCTGGGCTGCTGTACGAACTTGCAGTTGATGTACGAGCTACCTGATTGCGCAATTCCTCAATCGTAGTATTTCCCATCATTTCCATCAGTTCCTCTACACGTTTGTTAGAGGTGGTCAGGATCGCTTTCATTGTTCCGTAGTGGCGAATAATCCGAGTCAACATCCGAGTATCAATCTCGCTGATCCCTGGAATATCGTATTCTTTCAACAAGTCGTCCACACTATATTCAGCACGCCAGTTACTAGGTACTTCTTCATGACGGCGCACTACAAAGCCGTGTACGAAAGGTCGAACAGATTCAAAGTCATCCCGAGTAATCCCGTAGTTCCCGATCAATGGGTAAGTCATAGTAACGATTTGTCCGCAATATGAAGGGTCAGACAGCACCTCTTGATATCCTGTAATTCCTGTATTAAAAACAACCTCGCCTGTCTTTTCGCCCTCAGCGCCAAATGCGGTACCTGTAAATAAAGTTCCGTCTTGCAGCAGCAATCTCGCCTGCATTCCATTCCACTCCTTCTTGTTTCTGTAGTCTAATGCTTATGCCTTACAAGCCTTCCGGAGTGAACGTGTACACAATCGCTGCATCTGTAAAGATCAGCAACTCCGCCCCACCAGTCCGCTAGTTTTTCTCAGTCCATACGGCTTTGCCGTCTACCCATGTCATTACTGGCCAGCCCTTAAGCTTCCAGCCACCGAAAGGAGTATTCCGTCCTTTACTTGCGAAAGATCCTGGGTCTACTTCTTTCTCCTGCTCCAAATCAATCAGTGTCAAATCTGCAGGAGCTCCGATATCCATCACACCGGTGTTCAGTCTGAATACCCGTGCAGGATCAGCAGTCATTCTTTGTACTAGTAAGGATAAATCCCATTTCCCTGTTGCTACAAACGCTGTGTATAGTAGTGGGAAAGCTGTTTCGAATCCAACGATACCAAAAGGTGCAAGTTGCATGCCTTTAGCCTTCTCTTCCTCACTATGCGGCGCATGATCCGTAACAATCATATCTAGTGTGCCGTCAAGCAAACCTTCGATACATGCTTCAACATCGCGGCGGGAGCGAAGCGGCGGGTTCATTTTCCAATTGGCATCAAGGCCTGGAATATCTTCTTCAGAGAGCAGCAAGTGATGCGGGCACACTTCAGCAGTTACTTTAATGCCGATTTCTTTCGCTTGGCGAATCAGTCGCACCGATTGTTCAGTACTTACATGGCACACATGGTAATGAACGCCTGTCGCTTCAGCCAGCAAAATATCGCGTCCAACATGGATCGCTTCTGACTCATTTGGAATTCCTTTCAGGCCATGCTTTCTTGCGAACTCACCTTCGGCTACACAGCAGCCTTCAACCAGTGAATTATCCTCGCAGTGAGCAATGACTGGCATATCCAGTGCTGCGGCGATGTTCATAGCATCTTTCATCATTTGAGCACTTTGCACGCCCACGCCGTCGTCGGTATAACCAATAGCTCCAGCTTCTTTAAGCGCTGCAAAATCAGTCAGCTCACGTCCGAGCTCATTTTTCGTAATGGCTGCATATGGAAGTACTTTAACAAGTCCTGCTTCACGTGCTTTGTCTTTGACAAATTGTACAATTTCCGGGGTATCTGTTACTGGACGGGTATTAGGCATACAAGCGATGGTTGTAAATCCGCCTTTGGCAGCCGAACGACTTCCGGTTTCCACTGTTTCCTTGTGTTCAAATCCCGGTTCGCGTAAGTGCACATGCATATCAATGAGTCCTGGAATGAGCAGCTTGCCTTCAGCATCAATGATCTCTCCAGCTTCTGGAGCAGCTTCATTTCCAGCGATTAAGGCCGAGATAACACCTTCTTCAAGTACAATATGTTTCCGCTCTAACAAGCCTTCCTTATTCAATACGCTGGCGTTTCTAATAATCACTGTCATGATTCTACCTTTACCCACAGATCCCGGCTGCGGGCCCTCTCGTTATTATATAATAAAAATTCATGTTTGTGTATATTTATTAGTCCTTATTCATCATCATTCTTTAAACTTTATAATAAAGCTCTTTCGAGAACTGCCATCCGAACCGGAACCCCATTAGACATTTGCAGGAAAATCCTTGATTGACTGCTCTCTACAACTGCATCATCAATCTCGACATTCCGGTTAACCGGAGCTGGGTGCATAATGATTGTATCTTTTGCGAGCTTAGCTGCGCGTTCTTCCGTTAAACCATAATGTCTGCGGTAATCTTCCGCGGAAAGTACGATGCCAGAAGAATGACGTTCCAGCTGCACACGAAGCATCATGACTACATCTGCTTTAAGAGCTTCTTCTATCGTTACATAAGGTGCGTATTCCATAAGCTCAGGAGCCTTCATATTCTCCGGTGCACAGAATTGCACTTTAGCCCCTAGCTTTGTAAGTCCCCAAAGATTGGAGCGTGCTACCCGGCTATGCATGATGTCCCCAATAATAGAAACCGTGAGACCCTTTAAATCTCCAAACGTTTTGGTCATGGTGTAAAGATCAAGCAGCGCTTGTGTTGGATGTTCATTGTTGCCGTCACCCGCATTAATAAGCGGTATGGACACCTTCTCAGCTAACTGCTGCAGCACACCTGCAGGCTTCAAACGCACAACTCCGGCATCGATCCCCATCGATTCCAGTGTGCGTACTGTATCGTAGATCGACTCCCCTTTTTCTACACTAGAAGCTGCAGCCGTAAAATTCAGTACTTGTGCACCCAGTCGTTTCTCTGCCATTTCAAAGGAGAAACGAGTGCGTGTGCTGTTCTCAAAGAACATGTTAGAAATAAAATGCGAGTTCAAAATGGGAGTTAACTTCTCACTTTGATTGTCCCAGTATGCTGTTCTGTCCAGCAGCCCAGTGATTTCCGACCGGTCAAGCTCTTTTATTCCCAGCAGACTACGTTCCTTTACCTTGGTAAGTGTCATGATGTTATCGTTCCTCCCGGTTTGAAATAATGTAGACCTCGTCTTTGCCGTCGTATTCCTTCAGCGCCACTTCAATCTGCTCATGCTTTGAGGTAGGTACATTCTTACCGATGTAGTCTGGTCGGATCGGCAGCTCGCGGTGTCCACGGTCAGCCAGTACTGCCAGTTGAATCATTCGTGGGCGTCCGCAATCCATCAAAGCGTCCATCGCCGCGCGGATGGTGCGTCCGGTGTAAAGCACATCGTCGAACAAAATGACCTTCTTATCATGGATGCCATCATTGCCTGAAGTAATAATGACGTTACTCTTCACTACTGCTTCACTGCCTCCTACTTCACGGTCATCCCGATAATGCGTGATGTCGAGTTCGCCGTAAGGAATCTCGACGCCTTCAATTTCCTTGATCCGCTCAGCGATACGCTGTGCTAGGTATACGCCTCGTGTCCGGATACCGACCAGCAGACAATTCTCAATCCCTTTGTTCTTCTCCAAAATCTCATGAGCAATACGCGATAATGCCCGGCGGATCGCCGTTTCGTCCATAATTACATTTTTCTCAGTAACCATAATCTTGTCACCCTCCACTTGTTTCGCCTGTTCAAGTTCCTGGAAATCAAAAAACTCCTTGCCTATTAACAGGCAAGGAGTGAAATCCGCAGATGAAGAAGATGATGGCCGCGCGCATAAAAAGACAGTCCGGTGTATACACTCGGATACCTTTCTAAGAGTCGCGAACCTCGATTCACGTTACCTTGCCAGCCTCACAGGACTGAATTAAAGGCGCTATTCATTTAATGAGAATTATGACAGAACAAACCCTGCATGTCAACATTATCTGCCTAAACTACAACACTTTCCAAGCCTGCTTCTATTAACAACAAAAGGAAGGCGGTATTATAGGGAAAACCGGAAAACCTCCCTATAATTAGGCCACAATAATCATTATGATCAGGTTATTCGGAATTCCTCCCTATAAATTAAAGGATTTCCTTGAATACAACCAAATATGCTGAAATAGAGGGAGAAATTCCCTATATTCTAGCGGATTGAAGCTAAAACACAAAATTAGAGGGAAGAATTCCCTATCTTACAGTAGCTCTATTCTACAGTAGTCTAATCCACAGTAGACTTGCCACTACATAAAGAAAAGCCACCCAAGGTTTCCCTTAGGCGGCTTCAATGTCTAACTAATGTTTAAAATTCAAACTCCACATCGCTTAAGCGTCTTTGGATTTCAGAGATGACACGTCTTTCTTCCTCTTCCCCTTTAGCAATAAAGGTAACAGAGAAACGTACAAACGGACCTGCATCATCCCAAGGCACGGTGGAGATTAGCTTCTCACGGATCAGGAATTGCGAGAAATCCTCACCGGATTCGAAACGGCGACCACCTTTGACACCCTTAGGTGCTGCAACATAAAGGAAGAAGGAGCCCTTTGGTTTCTCAGCATGGAAGCCCAGGCTGTTCAGTGCATCTACCAACAGGTTGTGACGACGAGAATACTTGGCAGCAATCGCTTCAGTAATCTCTGGATGAGCAAGACCGTAAGCCGCAGCTTTTTGAATCGCGATAAATTGACCGGAATCATTATTATCTTTCACATCACTGAAGGCTTTAACTACTAGCGGATTACCGGCCACAAAACCGATTCTCCAGCCTGTCATATTGTAGGACTTGGACAAGGAATGCAGCTCCACGCCAACATCCTTAGCACCTGGCACAGAGAGGAAGCTAAGCGGCTTCAAACCGTCATAGGTCAAGGCAGCATATGGTGCATCGTGGATAACGACTACATCATATTTTTTAGCCCATGCAACTACCTCAGCAAAAAACTCAGGAGTCGCACTAGCGCCCGTCGGGTTGTTTGGATAGTTCAAGTAAAGAAGCTTGGCTTTATGTGCAACTTCTTCTGGAATTTCGTTCAGATCTGGAAGGAAGTTATTCTCCTTCTTCAGCTCTACTGTAAACACTTGTCCACCCAAGTATTTAGTGTGTGTACCCAGCACCGGATAACCCGGCACCGTCATGATCGTAATATCTCCTGGGTTAATGAAGCAAGAAGGCAACATCGCCAATGCAGGCTTAGAACCGATAGAGTGAACTACCTCCGTAACGGGATCAATACCTTCAACACGGAATACTTCCCGCAAATATTCAGCAGCAGCTGTCTTAAACTCAGCAATTCCATTGTCCGCATAACCACGGTTCTCTTCCTTAGCTGCTTCTTCAGCAAGCTTAGCCACGATACCTGCATCAGCCATCTCATCTGGCTCGCCTACACCCATATCGATCAATTCAATATCAGGAAAATCCTGTTTTGCGGATGCTTTAGCACGTTTGATTTTCTCGAATTTATAAATCGAAGTGTCCTTGCCGTAGTTCGCACCGCCTATGCGGTCTGCAAAATTAGTCTGAATGAAGCTGTCTTGATATTGTTCAATACTCATACTTTCATCTCATCTCCTGGCTATCTATTCTAATTTTAGAAGAAACGGCTTCGCCGTCCCTTGGATGGCTTATGTTTCTAGAGATCCGTTTCTGTGATAAAAAATAAGGATAAAGAATAAGGCATAACCTTCTCTTTATCCTTATGTTATTAAATATGATGGAAAGCAGAGTTCAATACCATAGACTAATTATCACTTCATTTGTACTTATCTGCTGCGCAATGTGAACAGAACATCTTCCATGTCTTCCGGAATAGGTCTGCTGAATTCTTTATATTCACCTGTCGTAGGATGAATAAATCCAAGCACCGCCGCATGTAACGCCTGTCCATTCATAGCTGTTCCTTTACTGCGTCCATAAATCGGATCCCCCACAAGCGGATGACCAATGAATTTCATATGCACTCTGATCTGATGCGTGCGGCCAGTCTCCAGCTGCAGCTCCAGTAGTGTACAGTCACCGAAACGTTCCATCACTGTAAAATGGGTCACAGATTTCTTGCTGTTCTTTTCCGTCACAGTGTATAGCTTGCGATCATGTGGATCTCTACCGATCGGAGCGTCAACCGTTCCTTTGTCATGCGACAAATTGCCGTGTACAACTGCTATATAGCGGCGTGTTACACTGTGCTCTTTAAGCTGTGCTGCGAGCGACGCGTGACTGGCATCATTTTTAGCCACCATAATAAGACCAGAGGTATCCTTATCAATACGATGTACAATACCTGGACGAATCTCACCATTAATACCGGACAGATCCTTGCAGTGATACATCAGTGCATTTACCAAGGTGCCTGACGGGTGCCCGGCAGCCGGATGTACAACCATACCACGCGGCTTATTTATAACAATGACATCGCTGTCTTCGTATACAACTTCAAGTGGAATATTCTCCGGGATCAAGTCTGTAACTTCCGCTTCTGGTACGACAATGGAAACTTTATCGCCTTCTGAGAGCTTATAGTTAGCTTTAACCGGTGCCCCATTAACCGTAACATGGCCACCACTGATCCACAGCTGCACCTGAGAACGAGAAATATCCTCTTCCCAAGATTCCGTTATATATTTATCGATTCGCTCCCGCGCGTTCTCTGCTGAAACGGTCCACTCCGTGACGTCCCTCTCTTCTTCGCTCGTAGATGCCGCTTGGTGATTGACGTCTTTACTCAAATCATTCATTCCCTTCTTTTACTTCCTTTGCTTCTTTTACTTCTTTGATTTCCGTGATTTCTTCACCATTCTTAAGATCGCGGAAGGAGTCCAAAAGAATCAACCCAACCCCAATGACGATACATGAATCCGCAACGTTAAAAATCGGGAAGCTATAGCTTCCAAAATTAAATAGAAGGAAATCGACAACCTCACCACTGATCATCCGGTCTAGGAAGTTACCTATCGCTCCACCCAGAACAAGTCCAAGGGCGACCGATAGCATTTTCCGCGAATGTCTAGTTTTGTTCAAGTACCAAACGATACCTGCAACCACTACAACCGTAACTAAAAAGAAGAACCATTGCTGACCTTGTAGAATCCCAAAAGCAGCCCCGCGATTACGATGTGAGGTAATTAGGAAGAAATTCCCGATCACCGGAATCTGTTCCCCAAGCTCCAGACGTGTGGCAATGAGATACTTCGTTCCCTGATCCACCAAAAATACAATAAGAGCAATCAAATAGTACACCACAGAAGTTGTCACTCCGTTCTTATTTTTCCCGCCAAATGCGGTACGAATACTGTTATAAGACTTGTATATTGTAGCACAGCCCTTAGAAGATCGTCTATTGCGTGACACCTCTCGGGCGCTTAATCTTGGGGACTATTTTCCATCGCTAAAATAACGCCTCTCAGGTCAACCTAACAAAGAACCATCCGGTGCAAATCGGTTTGTCGGAAGGATTCTTAAAAAAGTACAGAAAGGAGCTTACTCATCATGACGCACCTGACAGTACAGCAGCTCTCAGAGCTACGCGCCCGATTAGAAAAAGACCGTGATACTATTCAGCACAGACTTCAGAATAATGAAAATTACGGCTTACAGGAATCCATGCGGGATGGCACCGGAGAACTTTCCGAGAATGACAACCATCCAGGCGATGCAGCCACCGATTTGTATAATCGCTCCATGGATATTTCACTGCTAGAGCGGGACGAGCATGAGCTGGATGATATTGAAGCTGCTCTCAACGCTATGGATGAAGGCACCTATGGGATATGTAAGGCTAGCGGTAAACCGATCCCTTTTGAGCGTCTATCCGCTATTCCCTCCACGCTTTATTGTAAAGAGCACGCCCCACGTCAAAATGCACCTTTTACTCGGCCCATTGAAGAAGAATTTTTGTCTCCTCCATTTGGGCGTACGAGTCTCGATGAACGAGAGGATCAAAACGGCTTTGACGGTGAGGATGCCTGGCAGATTGTAGAAAGCTATGGCAACTCCGATTCCCCCGCCATGGCGGAGGGCAGCAACATTGACTCCTATAATGATATGGAGATTGAAGCCGATGAGCTTGAAGGCTGCGTAGAGCCTTGGGAGAACTTTATCGCCACCGATATTACAGGCAACAATGTAGTTGTAGTACCGGGACGTAGCTACGAGCGTTACAAGGATAGTGGCGAGGGAAGTTACATGCTTGATCCGCTCGAAGGCGAGGAATAAAAGCATTGTCCCCCACAAGAAAAATGAACAGCGTGCGGTTCCAGTTTCATTGTGGAATGGCCCGCTGTTTTTTTTATATTTTCTGCGCTATGTCATTTTGTTAAGAAAATGTTCAGATTCAGCTGGTAAACTGATCTAACGGATTCTGAAATCGACATACAAGGAGTGTAACGTTAGTGAATCACGACTATTTTAAAAATGTGCAGCAACTCAGTCATGAAGATGACCGACGATATTTATTATTAATGAGAGGCTTACGCATCATACACGAGGAAAAAAAGCAGCGCAACCCTCTCCAAAGATTAAAAAAGGAAAGGTACGGACTGGGGAGAAACATAGAAGCCCAAGGCTGGATAAATCCACCAAAGAAGATTGACCGAACCCTAATCCCTTCAACAAACCAAATAAAGACGGCTTCGCCTTAACAAGCTATTTGAATTCCAGCTGACGTTGAACAATTCGTACAATATCCGCAATATAATCTCCGATGATCGGTAGATTCAATGCTCCAAGTACCTGAAGAACATAGATGATCGTTGCCGCAAAAAAAGTAAAGCCTAGCGCAATCCCTACTCCACGAGCCGCTCCATATAAAATATTTTTCCAAATTAGAGTCCAAGGTGAATATAACAGCTCCGTATACTGATAAATTCGTGATTTCTCTAAGATATGGGCCCATTCAAAGGTTAATCGATACATTGTATTCATTTTTTCTTCCAGTGGAATGTCTTCTGGATTGCGATGATCTGCTGTTAAACGCTCAGGGTTTTCCTCAGGAATAACCTTTTTCTCCGCTCCCTTATCTGGGCTGTTCTTGTTGCCGGATGTCTTGACGGAGATTCTGTTCTTCTGATCCTCCACAGCCACAGCTCCTCTCATACGTCTATATTCGCCACAAAGTAAACGAGCCCGGTCAAAGAGAATACATCTCCTTGAGCACGAGGCTCGTTATTTTCGCGGGCGAAATATAAAGACTATATTTCCCGCATAAACAGAAGTTCTCTGTTTACACTTGTGCCGCTAGTATATGCTGTTTTGGGACAGGTAATGCAGATTTACACTTCAATATGGATACCGATGGATTTACCACCGACATCTACCGTTTCAAAAGCATGTTCTCCGCCAAAATCAACCGTAGTCACAAGTACATTGTCTCGCAATACATTCTCAAAGGCTGTAACTGCTGCTTTAAGCTCATCGTCTACACTCAGCGTGAGTGCGATCCGTTTCTCGATCGGCAGATCCAAACGTTTACGGTAATCTTGAACCGCACGAATGATCTCACGAACCCAGCCTTCTTGTTCAAGCTCAGGTGTGATTTCGGTATTGAGCGCAACCGTAATTCCATATCCGGAAGCTGCGGCGAAACCTGCTTTAGCTTCTTTTTCAACGAGTAGCTCTTCAGAAGTGATCACCAGCTTTTCTCCCTCTGGCGTCGCAATCGCGATTGAGCCATCTTGCACCGCTTTGCGGGTAGAGTCACTGTCCAGAGCTTTCAAAAAGCCTTGCAGGAAGCCGACGTTTTTACCGTATTTTTTACCGGCAACTTTAAGATTCAGCTTGAGTGTGAAGTCAACAAATCCACTATCGCTAGTCTCTAGCACGATGTTCTTGATGTTGATCTCGTCTTTGATGATCTCTTCATACTCAGCCAAATGGAAGTCACGGTTCATCGAAACGATCAGCTCAGACAGCGGTTGACGATTCTTAATGCCTGTTTCGTTACGCACGTTACGCGCCAGCTCAACGATTTGTCTCGCACTTTCCATATCCTCTTCCAGCTCTTTATCGATCAAGCTCTCATCAGCAACCGGATAATCTGCTAAATGCACACTCTCTCCGCCGCCAAGGTTCGTGAAGATATCTTCAGACAACATCGGTGTAAATGGAGCCATCAAAGACGCTGTCTTCAAAAGCACATGGGTCAGTGTACGGTAAGCATCCAGCTTATCTTCACCTAGACCACTACCCCAGAAACGGTCACGGGAACGACGGATATACCAGTTGCTCAGCTCATCTATAAAGTTCTCAATACCTTTGGATGTATTCACGAAGTCATTTACTGCAAGTCCTTTGTCTACCAAAAGAATCAAGCTGTTCAGACGGGACAAAATCCAGCGGTCCAGCTTATGTTCCGATACTGTAAAAGGATGATCAGCAGGATCATAACCATCGATGCCGGCATAAAGCGTCAAGAACGCATGCGTATTCACCAGTGTATCTACAACTTTCGATTTGGTTTCCCCTACAAGACCACGAGAGAAACGTTTGTTATTCCACGGTGCACTATCGGATAGAATCGCCCAACGGAAAGCATCCGTGCCGTAATCGTTCATGATATCCCAAGGATCAATAACATTGCCTTTTGATTTTGACATTTTCTGACCATTCTCATCAAGGATATGACCGTGAGCAATAACAGCTTTATATGGAGCTTTACCTTTAAACAAGGTAGATACAGCTAGTAAGCTGTAGAACCATCCACGTGTCTGGTCGATCCCTTCACAGATCATATCCGCTGGATATTGATCATTCAGCTTATCCTCGTTCTCAAATGGATAATGACTTTGCGCAAATGGCATCGAACCACTATCGAACCAAACATCGATAACTTCTGGTGTGCGAACCATCTCTGCGCCTTCGCTGAAAGGGCTGCGTAGCTTGATCTTATCTACAAAAGGCTTATGCAGCTCGATATCCTCAGGTACATCGCCAATCGCCATCGCTCTCAGTTCTTCAATGCTGTGTGGAGCGAACTCTTTGCCCGTTTCTTGACATACCCAAACATTAAGCGGTGTGCCCCAGTAACGATTACGGCTGATATTCCAGTCCACCAGTTCATCCAGGAACTTCCCGAAACGGCCTTCACGTACATGATCAGGATACCAATCTACACTGTTGTTGTTAGCAATCAGCTGATCTTTGATCGCTGTAGTGTTGATGAACCAGCTGTCTGTTGCGTAGTACAAGAGTGGTGTATCACAACGCCAGCAGAACGGATAGCTGTGCTCGTATTTTTCTTTACCGTAAAGCAGTCCTTTTTCAGACAAAGCTTTAACGATATCCAAATCGCAATCTTTCACGAAGCGTCCAGCAAAATCGGATACTACATCCGTATACTTACCGGAATTATCAACCACGTTCACGAAGCTGATGCCGTTCTCGCGGCAAGTCTTGTAGTCATCTTCACCATGCGCTGGTGCCATGTGTACGATCCCTGTACCACTGGAATCTGTAACGAAGGAAGCACCTACGATGACATTGCTTTTCTCTGCCTTGATGTATCCGAATGGAGGAGCGTAAGTTTTACCGATAAAATCGGAACCTTTATGTGTAGAAAGGACTGTGTGCTCGCCTTTCATTACTTCCTCCACCAAATTTTTGGCAACAATGTAGATACCGTCTTCTTGTTGTACACGTACATAATCCATGTCAGGGTTCATGGCTAACGCCATATGTGCTGGCAGCGTCCAAGGTGTAGTCGTCCAAGCTAGTACGTAGTCTCCACTGTCATCCAGTTTGAACTTTGCAGTCGCACTGAGATCCTTGACAGTCTTGTAGCCTTGGGCTACTTCATGGGAGCTTAGGGTAGTCTGACAGCTTGGGCAGTAAGGACTAACGCGGTGTCCGCGGTAGAGCAACCCTTTGTCATGCACAGTAGCCAAGATGTTCCACACGCTCTCGATGTATGTGTTATTCAAAGTTACGTAAGGATTATCTAGATCCGTCCAGTATCCGATACCCTCTGTAAACTCGCGCCATTGCTTCTCATAACCGAAGACGCTGTCTTTACATTCCTGAATGAATTTTTCTACGCCATATTCCTCGATCTCTTGTTTGCCGGAGATGCCAAGCTTCTTTTGTACGCCTAGTTCTACTGGCAAACCGTGTGTATCCCAGCCCGCTTTACGTACCACGCGGTAACCTTTCATCGTTTGGTAACGACCGATGAAATCCTTGATTACACGGCCCAGCACGTGCCCGATATGCGGTGCACCGTTCGCTGTTGGAGGACCTTCGTAAAATACATAGTTCGGACGTCCTTCACGATTCTCCATCGATTTACGGAACGTATTTTCGTCGCTCCATTTCTTGAGTATGCGGACATCTCTTGCCCGCGCTTTTTCTTTGACATCTACTTTTTGCATGTGATGGTCAATCCTTTCATGGTTTAGTCTTTAAAGCTCTTTTCGATCCTTGGGCAGTCTGGTTCAGCTCTTGCCTTCGGTACCCGAGCCGCGATCCCGTAGGGCAGCACTGGCTCTGGGTGCCACATGGAGCGGCGAGTGAAACGCCGGTCTGCTCTAGCAGTGAGGCCCCGCAGGCGAACCCGCCAGGGGAGCCTAAGAAGGGTCGCTCCTTCAGCAACCTGAGTCCGTTCGCTTCCACCACCGTACCCGTTTGCACGAGGCTTTACATTACGGGTGTCCAGAGGGCGGCAGCCCTTTGGGGTCCCCTTAGAAAGGGGGATTTAGGGGGATGGCCACCCCGGAACAACAAAATAAGCGTCATCCCACCCCCAAAGGGGCGAGACAACGCTCGCGATACCACCCTAATTCTGCGCATGAGCACATCCTTAAGGGGAGTGTATTCAGCACAATCTCAGTCCTGCGCGTAAATCTCATGCACAGGTCCGGTGTAACGTCCGGCGGACGGCTAAGCTTACGCACGATCAACGCTTCAGCTTAACTTCTAGGGGAAGATCTTCCGGCAGGGTTCGAACAATCGGCTCTCAGCAATCGCCGACTCTCTGGAGAACGTTACCTTGTCGTACTTGTCCCGTCATCGAATACATATAAACATTATACAGATATGTTCTATTTATAGACTTTTTAAGTCTAAATGTCAACAACCGCTAGCGAAATCCACATTAGGAGTATACCTGTGCAGGCGGATTACTTTATTATGATCGATTTTAGCTGAAAATAAAAATAGAGGGAATAACTCCCTCTATTTAGCCGATTATAGCGTGAAATTATAAATTAGAGGGAATTCCCCCCTATAAATTCAAGCAGCATTCATTCATCATAATGCATTAGATACGATGTAGAACATCATCCTTAAAGGTTACGTTCTCGCTTGCCTCACGACTCTCCAAGGCATTCCAGTCATCCTGTGACAACAGCTCGAGCTGTGCTTCCACCAATGTGCGGAAACGAGTGCGATAGATCGAAGCTTGCTTACGCAATTCTTCAGTCTCAATAGCAACCTTACGGGATTTGGATAACGCTTCGTTAATAATCCGATCCGCGTTCTTTTCCGCTTCCTTGATAATGAGCTGCGATTCCTTCTTGGAGTTGTTCTTCACATCATCGGCCGCTTCCTGAGCGACTAAGATCGTTTTCGATAAACTTTCTTCAATATTCACAAAATGATCTAAACGCTCTTGAATGGACAAAAGCTGATTCTGCAGCTCTTTGTTCTCACGGATGACACTTTCGTAATCCTTAATTACTTGATCCAGAAATTCGTTGACCTCGTCCTCATCATAACCGCGAAGTCTCCGAGAGAACTCCTTGTTATGTATATCGAGCGGTGTTAATGGCATGCTGTGCACCTCCTAGAAATTTCGGACCTTCTAAGTCTCTGAACCATACCTGCGCAGCAGACAAAGAAGAAAGACTGTACTTCAAGTAAAGGCAGAGGATGTATCGACGTTCCAACTGCCATTCATGGTTCGCCTCTTTTATAAAATATCGGCGTCCTGCTTTAAAAATGTTTGATTCCCTCGAAATAATCAATTTCGACAAGTAAAGCCGGATTCCTGCAAGGGATTCACACAAATTTACCAACCTGAACACGGTATCGGCCCTTTTTCGTCAAACTACCAACCTCTAGAACCTTAAATCGACCAAATCCTTGAATAGATACCATGTCACCATCTTTAAGTCCGCAGGAAGGGTCTTCTTCCACTTTCCAATTTACCCGAACGCGCCCAGCCTTGATGGGAGCAAGAATTTTGCTTCGGCTAAGCCGTGTTACATCTGCGGCTATGCCATCCAATCGTAGGGACGCTACAGTCAAATCCATCATTTCCAGCTTCACCTCACTATTACGCAAGGCAGAAAGTGGCAATACCTCCGTGCTCACCTGTATTCGGTGTACTCCAGTTAAATTCATGTCTAAATAATCTGCAATATCTGCAGCTACTACCACATGACAACCATCGTCCAGAACATGAATATCACCGATTTTTCCACGTTTTACTCCAAGACCCAGAATAGAGCCCATGTAGTCCCCATGCTCTAACGCCAGAAACTTTTGCTCACCAGAGGTTATCGCAAGAACGCTCAGCTCCATGTCCTCATGATCCAGATCACGATAATCAGGTGCAATGAGTGCTCGCTTCCGCTCTGCCTCAGGGTGGCCGCCTTCCCATCTAACGATAACATCTGGATGTCGATTGACGAGACTTTGCAGAATAAATCCTTGGCGCGGATCTAGAAATTCGGTCAGTTTCGTCTCATGATATTCTCCAGCATGGGTAACCCATTCCCAAGCCTTGTCCACAAATTGTCTTTCATCGGGATGAAAATGCCCGTAAACTTCTGTCTTCATCACTTCTGCCTAAAAAATTAAGTGCAAAATGGACTTGAGTCCACCCGCCGCAAATTCCAAGACGAATAGTGCAATGATCGGGGAAATATCAAGCGTACCAAAGAGTGGCGGAATAAACCGACGAAATGGTGTCAAATACGGCTCAACAAGCTTGCTCAGCAGTTCTCCGATAAAGTTCTCACGAACGTTTGGTAACCAAGACATCAGTACGTAGAAAATAATCATGTAAAAATAAATATTAAACAGCATATCAATAATGTAATCAATTTGGGGCAAAGCTCATTCACCTCATTCTGTTATAGTCTGGATCGTCACCTAGGATTTCCGTAATGGCACCTTGAATTTCAACGGTATCTGGCGTGCACATAAATATATTGCCCCCAATTTTAGAGATTCCTCCCCCAAGGGCATAAACAGTTCCACTTAAAAAATCAATAATTCTCATTGCCTGATCATTACGGACACGCTGAAGATTGATCACTACCGTCCGGTGAGAACGGAGATGGTCCGCAATTTCCTGAGCCTCATCGTACGAACGTGGCTCATAAAGTACAACTTTTACATTCTTCTGCGAATGGATACTGACAACGTTGCCCCTTTGATTTTTGCGGGTTTCGACAGGGGCTGGCTCATACTCATCCTCTTCGTGGATTTGCTCCCGCTCCACAACTTCTTCTTCCTCCTGCAAGCCCAAAAAACTCATAAATCGGTTCATAACGCTCATCACGATCCCTCCTAATGGCCTACTAACACCGTACCTAGGCGTACCCAGGTGGCTCCTTCCTGTATCGCCACTTCAAAATCATTCGACATTCCCATTGATAGCTCCGTAATCGGTTCAGGTGTCAAAGCAAGTTGATTGAGCTCATCGCGCAGCTCACGAAGTCCGCGAAATACAGGGCGGGTAAGCTCCGGATCACCTTCTAAAGGTGCCATCGTCATTAGTCCAATTACTTTTACACGGTCTAGACTAGCAATTTCACGCAAAAATCCAGGTACCGCCTCAGGCGACAGACCAAATTTCGTATCTTCTCCAGAGATGTTTACTTGAAGAAAGACATTCACTTCTTGATCTGCGGCAATCGCCTTTTTGTGTAATTCTTGCGCCAGGGATATCCGGTCCAAAGAGTGTATATATTGAAACTTGCCAATAACGTCTTTAACCTTATTGGTCTGCAAATGCCCGATAAAATGCCATGTCCCTTGGTCCCCTAAAACCTTCCATTTGTGCTCAGCATCCTGCCAGCGACTCTCGGCAATATGCTCCAGGCCTGCCTCCAATACGGAGGACACCATTTCCAGAGAAACATATTTCGTCACTGCAATTACCTTGACGTCATTTCGATCCCGGCCGCTTGCCGCGCAGGCACGTGCTACACGTTCCTCTACCTCAGCAATTCTCTCCTGCAGTGTTAAAGCCAACTTTCAACTCTCCTTTATTCCGATCCAGCTCGTCATCCTGCCTGTAACCCCATCTTCTTTACGATAAGAAAAGAACAAATCTTGATTACAGCTTGTACACCAAGATGTACATTCGATATGAGTCGGCAATATTCCTGCTTTAATCATAATGCGTCGATTCATTTCTTTCAAGTTTAGCATGTATTTGTTCTCATCTGTGTCAGATGTTCTGTACAGCTCCACAGTACTGGCTGTTTCTGTTGGTTTAGTCAGATCACCTTCCAGTCGATGAACATGCTCCATCACATAATCGTCCACCTCATAACAGCAGTCACCAATGGATGGTCCGATCGCAGCAATAATGTCCTGCGCATGGCTTCCGTAAATGGTCTCCATTTTACTCACCATAGCGGCTGCAATCTGGGCCACAGTTCCCTTCCAGCCAGCATGGGCAAGACCGACGACTTGGTGCACAGGATCATAAAAATAAAGGGGTACACAATCCGCATAAAAAGAAGTCAGCAAAACTCCCGGTACATCTGTAAGCAAACCATCGGTTGCCTGAAATGCCGAGGTTCTATCCTTTTGACCCCGCCCACGATCGGCTTCCCTTACCACTGCTATTTCTGCTCCATGGGTTTGTTCTCCACAGGTCCAAGCTTCCGGCTTGAAATCAAGAGCTTCCGCAAGCGCCCTACGATTCGTTAAGACATCTTCCGGAGCATCCCCAACATGAAATGCACAATTCAGGCTGTCATAAGGCTTTTTGCTAGCCCCTCCCTGTCTACCCGTAAAACCTGTTGTAATTTCTTTATGCTTCGCACGCCAAGGCTCCAGATGGAGCAGCATAAGTGTTTCCTTCCCCTGCACAAACGGTTCCATATCCTCACCTCCGCCTTAGTGTACCACATGTAAATACCCCTACAAAATGCCGCTTAAGCTAGAACATCAAATTTACTAACTTTTAAGTCATGCCATTTCGAATCATTTTATAAAAAACAAAAAACGCACCTAACTAATAAGTGCGTCGTTCGCCTCTGTCCCCTCGGTCCCCTCGTTCCAAATACATCGTTTCTCGCTCGTCCTGCCCTTGAGGCATTCTTGATTCTTCAATCTTCACAAGCACTACATCAGACCCGATTTTGACAATATTTCGCCATGGAATAATCAGATCGGTTCCGCCTCCGAACAATCCCATAAACCGAGTGTATCCGGGAATTACGATAGCATCAATGACACCTCGGCGTAAATCAAGCTCTAAGTCACTGATTTGGCCCAGCCGCTTGCCGTCCACAATGTTAATAACATCCTTAGTCTGAAAATCAGAGATTTTCATTTTTTTGGCTGATCCTAAATAATCCTCGTTCATCTCACCACCCCTGTACAATCAGACCTATAGTCCAATATATGTTATGAAAGCTTGGCCACATGCATGAAATATCCCCACAAAGTGAGGCTATGCTTAGATGCTTACCAAGGTACTTTGCGGGGGCTCAATATATACTTCCTGAAACAGTAAAAAGAGGAGATCACCCAAAATCCTTATCACGGATTCTGGATATCTCCTCATTTCAGACGATTTAAGACTTCACATGCTTTTGCATTTGCTGAATCGCAGATTTCTCTAGACGTGAGACCTGTGCCTGTGAGATACCAATCTCATCTGCGACCTCCATCTGTGTTTTCCCTTCGAAAAACCGCATGGATAAAATTCGTTTCTCCCTTTGACCTAACTTACGCATCGCTTCACGTAAGGCGATTTCTTCGATCCACGACACATCCTTATTCTTATCATCGCTAATCTGGTCCATTACATAAATAGGATCGCCACCGTCATGATAGATCGGTTCGAATAAGGACACTGGATCCTGAATAGCATCAAGGGCAAAGACTACATCTTCCTTCGGTACGCCAAGTGCTTCAGAGATTTCGAATATCGTCGGTTCCCGCGAATTCTGATTGGTTAGACTATCGCGTACCTGCAGCGCCTTATAAGCAATGTCTCTGAGTGAACGCGATACTCGAATCGGATTGTTATCACGCAAGTAACGGCGGATCTCACCAATAATCATCGGAACCGCATATGTGGAGAACTTAACGTTTTGTGATAAATCGAAATTATCGATGGCTTTCATCAGACCGATGCAGCCCACCTGGAACAAATCGTCAACAAATTCTCCCCTATTATTGAACCTCTGGATAACACTTAGAACGAGCCTAAGATTACCATTTACCAATTTCTCTCTGGCGGATCGCTCGCCCTGCTGCTGCAGCGAAGTGAACAGTTGCCGCATTTCCACATTCGTTAGAACAGGCAGCTTAGCAGTATCCACACCGCAAATCTCGACTTTATTTCGGGTCATGATGATTTACCTCCCAAGGAGAAACATTACTGTACATTATCTCCCGGGTTGGCCATTTTATTCCTTGCTAATTTCACCTTACACCATCTTGTTAAACTCCTTACGCAGCCGCTTAATAATTCGTTTCTCCAGACGAGAAATGTAGGATTGGGAAATGCCGAGCAGATCCGCCACATCTTTTTGCGTCTTTTCTTCGCCCCCACGCAGTCCGAAACGCAGCTCCATAATGAGTCTTTCCCGTTCGCTCAGCTTTTCCAGCGCCTTTTGCAGCAGCTTACGATCGACCTGTTCTTCAATGTTCCGATAGATGGTATCATTTTCCGTCCCTAAAACATCTGAGAGCAGCAACTCATTACCATCCCAATCGATATTAAGAGGCTCATCAAAAGAAACCTCACTCCGTGTCTTGCTATTACGCCGCAAATACATCAAAATTTCATTCTCTATGCAACGTGATGCATATGTTGCTAGTTTTATTTTTTTCTCGGGATCAAAAGTGTTAACCGCCTTAATTAATCCGATAGCCCCTATCGAAACCAGGTCTTCAATATTGATTCCGGTATTCTCAAATTTACGAGCGATATACACTACGAGGCGCAGGTTACGCTCAATCAGCATCGCACGAACAGCAGCATCGCCGCTAGATAGCCGCTGAAGCAGATACTCTTCTTCTTCCCGTGTCAGCGGTGGAGGTAGAGCCTCGCTCCCGCCGATATAATAGATTTCCTGACTCTTCAGCCCCAGTAGAAACAGCATGCGGTAATATTGCAGCTGCAGAGCAATTTTCCATTTGACCATTATTGTTCCTCCTCCAAGAAGTACACGGTTAGCGTATGAAGCTTTTAATTCCCGCTTTCAGCCATCAGAAGTTTGGTTCAGCTAGCTTTAAAGATTAGGAAGGTAGTGCTGCATCAGTGGCGCTCTCTTTTTGAGTTAAATCCGGATGTATGACCGCCCGATAGGCTCCATCTCCTGAGAGCGTCCCGCCATCCAGCCCAATTAAGACTCTTTTACTATAAAAGATATCTTCACCGAGCTTTATCGTCACAAGGTCTGGCTTCAGTGCGAGCATAAATGATGCCCCTCGGTTAATCCCCCTGTAAGGTACTAGTCGCATCCTATCCTGCCAAGCAAACGACTGCCCGTCCGTTTCTAGCAAAAGTCTGTCCGCACCATCCTGAGTGAGTCTCCCTTTCCATGCAGCAGGCAGATGCCCCTCCCAGAGCGTCGATTCCATCACCATCACCGGTATGCGGGTCAAAGGATCACAGAGACGATTACCTGTGTCTAGCAGGCCAGGACAGGAAACACTTACACCATCAATTTCAACAACCACCTCACCGATATAGGTTTCAAGCTGCTCCCTTCTGATTCGTGAAGAATGCACTGCCTTGAAGCAGATTAACACCAGGGGGAATACTGCAATGACAAACCAAAAGCCGATCTTTAAGCCGTAGGCATGCCCTCCTGAAGCAGTGAACATAATACCGTTCCAAATGTCGCTGGAGCTCTGCAGCAAATAGTGAATACCAACAATTCCACCTGCGGCTGCAAAATTGATAATATAGAAAGCTCCCATAGTGCGAAGGTAGCTTTGCAGACTCCCAAAACCAAAGGCAATCCATAACATAACCACCGACAATCCAAACTTGATAAGGAAGGTATACATGAAAGACAGCTCCGGTACAAACATCATCACTACATACAGTGCGCCAACGAGAGCTGAGAGGATTAAACGCCACCATGAGATTCTCAGCTTAACCATCCAGCCTGTCAGCCACAAAAGAATTCCGTCGATCACTAGATTGGCGGCGAATATCAAGTCAATATAAACAACCAGTGCATTCACCTGCTTAATGGCGGAATCTATCCTCTAGCCAAATTGGATCAGGCTCTGTTTTTGGACGATATGATTAGTATAGAAAGTCTCGCATTCAAAGTCTGTCTAAACTTGGGGGGCATTCTTGCGGTTTTTTTGTCGAGTTATAGCGCGTGAGGATTTATTCCTTCTTTATGGAATTTCTTATATCTTTTATTCACTGCGTCATTCGCTCCATCATTCGCTGGATCATTCAATGGAATAGAGGAATCCTGCAAATATACAACTTTTTGTGCAAAACTCCGCTTCATGAAGTCCAAAAACTGCAAATATACAGGATATCCTCACTTTTGGCTAGAAATCTTTATTTGGCGCAGGAATTACTGCAGATTCGCAGGAATCAACGCTTTAACCATCTGCTTATTATTAAACACTGTATTTTTGCATAATTATCCGATGGTTAGTGGTTGCCGCTTACCACTCTCCGACTACCAGTTACCACATACTGTAACTACTTAGTCAACCATCACCCCCTTGGAGCTACACAGTGCCGTTCATAGTCTTGCTTGATCCTTATTACATTTACGCAAAAAAACACCGTACCGCTATAGCTAATCAGCTAAGCGATACGGTGTTCTCGTATAATCTTGATTCTATTTAATTAGTCATTGTTGCCCCGAGTACGATTACGCAGGAACGTCGGAATATCGAGCTGGTCAGAAGAACTCTGATTGCCGAAAGGACGTAAATTAGCTGAACTCTTATCCGGTGCTGCCGCAGGCTCGTTATTCGTCGAGACCGGACGACGCCCTGGAGTTTCAGGCGATGGTTTATGTTCAAAGCCAGTAGCAATTACTGTTACTTTGATATCATCCTTCAGGCCTTCATCAATAATCGCACCAAAGATCATATTCACTTCAGGATCAGAGGCGGATGTAACGATCTCAGCCGCTTCATTAACTTCATATAGAGAGAGGTTGGATCCTCCCGTAATGTTCATGATTACGCCGCGGGCGCCTTCAATAGACGTTTCCAAGAGTGGGCTCATGATGGCTTTACGTGCTGCTTCAGACGCACGGTTCTCACCATTTGCAATACCAATACCCATAAGCGCTGAACCGCGCTCTGTCATGATCGTCTTTACATCCGCAAAGTCAAGGTTAATCAGACCAGGAACCTTAATTAGGTCAGAGATACCTTGAACAGCCTGCCGGAGAACATTATCTGCTTCACGGAAAGCTTCCAACATCGGTGTTTTCTTATCAACGATCTCAAGCAAACGGTCATTTGGAATGACGATTAGCGTGTCGACTTTTTCTTTCAAAGCTTCGATTCCAAGCATTGCCTGGTTATAACGTTTTCTTCCTTCAAAAGTGAACGGGCGAGTAACTACCCCCACAGTCAAGGCTCCACACTCTCTAGCAATCTCAGCTATAACTGGTGCTGCACCTGTTCCTGTACCGCCACCCATCCCTGCAGTAACAAACACCATATCTGCGCCCTTAAGGGTATTAGAGATCAAGTCACGGGATTCTTCCGCTGCTTTCTTACCGACTTCAGGATTAGCTCCTGCACCCAACCCGCGGGTCAGCTTGTCCCCGATTTGCAGCTTGTGCTCCGATTTGGCCATATGCAACGCTTGGGCGTCTGTATTAACCGTAATAAATTCTACACCCTGAACGCCATTTTCAATCATCCGGTTGACAGCATTACTACCTCCGCCGCCCACGCCGATGACTTTTATTTGCGCCAAGCTCTCCATTTCAAAATCAAATTCTAACATATTGTTCCATCTCCCCCTCAATGTGCTTGGATGGCCGGTCCAAGTATATCTGGACTTACACTTATATAAACTCGCTGAACATGTTCTTTAGACGCTCGACAAACCCGGTCTTCTGAACCGTTTCCTGATTTGGAGTGGCGTTCTGCTTACTCCGGTTGACCGTCTTTTTGTTGCTGCTTCCACCACTGCTTCTTCCACGGAAGCTACGGACAACATTATGCAGGATACCAACACCTCCGGTAAACCCAGGGTCCCGTACACCGATATAATCCGGTACAGCGATGCGTACAGATGCAGCCAGTTCAGTCTGAGCCGCCTTTAATACGCCAGGCATCGAAACAGTTCCACCCGTTAATATATAACCTCCAGGTAGTTCACTGTAACCAAGCCGTTTCACTTCCTGTTTAATCAGATGGAAGATTTCTTGCACCCGTGGTTCGATAATTGCCGCTAAATCCTCTTGGTTAAATTCCTTCTCTACATTACTGCCAATGCGCAGCACCTTGAAGACAACGTCAGAGGCTGCATCGTCAATCCATGCGCAACCATACTTTAGCTTTACTTTCTCCGCTTGATCAGTAAGTGTACGTAGTCCGTATGCAATGTCATTAGTTACAAATTCTCCGCCGATCGGAATCGTAGAGGTTGCACAAAGGGAACTTTCTTCGTATATGGCTATCGTTGTCGACCCGGCCCCGATATCAACCAGAACAGATCCCATCGATTTCTCGTCTTTGGACAGCGCCAATCCACCAGCACCAAGAGACATCAGCACAAGATCCTTCACTTTCAGCCCTGATTTCTCAACACATCGTAGTAGATTATGTATTGGCGTCTTAGCACCCGTAATGATGGTTGCGTCCACTTCTAGACGAACACCAATCATCCCGCGCGGGTCCTGAATACCTTCGAGACCATCGACGATAAATTGTTTAGGAACAACATCAATCACTTCTCGCTCCGGAGGCATAGCGATGACTTCCGCAGCTTTAATAACGCGATCGATATCATCCTCACCGATTTCACGATCCTCATTCTGAACGGCCACGACACCGTGGCTGGATTGCAGGCCAATATGATTACCGGAAATGCCTACATAAACTTCTGATATTTGAATACCCACCATTTGCTCTGCATGATCTATAGCACTTTTGATCGATTGCACAGTTTGGTCGATATCTACAATCGCGCCTTTACGTATTCCTTCCGAATCAGCAGATCCAACGCCAATAATATTAAAGGTTCCATTGGTAACTTCCCCAATTATTGCCCGAACTTTGGATGTACCGATGTCCAAACTAACAATGATGTCATTGTTGCTCAAGTCCTATGGCACCTCCTGTTATAATCGAAATAATTTGCATAATCTTATCCCGGTCCCGGGAAACTTCTCTGTACATATTCAACATACCTAACCCTTTCCCTCTTTTTTCTACAAATTTTTTGAACGGAATAATATTCCAACATCCCTAAATGTGATTAGTTACTCATAATTTTTTATAAGAATGATAATTATCACAAGAAATATATACCTATTTGGTTATTACTAACCATATAAAAGATTATATTTCAAAAAAATCGAAGAAAAAAGAGGGATATAGCTTCTTGCCCGTAACTCCGATTGTAGCATTTTTTGAACTCTATTAGTAGGGACTATTTACCTCTACTCTACTCTTGCACATCTTTTTGCTCATCGCCCTTTTGCTCCTCACTTTCGACCTGAAAAGGAACATACGAGTCGGCTTCAAGCATCGTGATAAGTCCAGGCTCCTTTGTCTCTATTACCTGATTCAAGTATGACACTTTGCTCTTCAATAAAGAGATGGAAGTGATCACCTCGAAACGGGATCTAGTATAGAGCTTGATACGATCCGGAAATGACAAGGTTGGCGAGGGAACAATCTCAGAGATATCACTTGTCAATTCATTAGAAATGCTTCCAAGCGTTTGACATAGGATAGCCTTATTAGGATCAGCTGGATCCCAGTTGGTTAATATAGGTTTCTCTACAGCAATACCAGTCTCATTAACAGTCACCGCTGCTCCACTCGACAGAATCGCCTTCAAGATGCCGCCCTGTTCCAGTTCATAGGCCACCGCAGGGAACTCTTCAATCTTCACTGTGATTACCCCGGGGAAATCCTTCTTTACGGCCACACCCTTAACCGTCTTAAGCTCCAGCAGAGATTGTTCCACAGACTTCGTAGAAACGGCAAAGAATTGTCCACCTATATGAATTCCACTTTGCGAGAGTAATTCCTCACTAGTAGAATACTTGCTTCCCTGAAAATCTATCACTGTAATGTGACTAATAGACGATCTGAAAAAAATCACAGCAAGAAGCGCAGTGAACAGTAGCAGCAGGATCGCCGTAATCTTACGGCTCATTTTTTTCTTAGGCTTGTCCTCTTTAAGAAGAGGTAATCGGGTTGTTGTCATTCTCATATCTCCGTAATAAGGCCCTGTCTCCTTCCTTGGTAGAACTGAAGGAGACAGGGAGCTTTAATTGGCCAAATCAAGTGGATCCGGTACGGGTACCTTGCGGCTTATACGCGCGCCAAGCTTCTGAAACAGCTTCTCTATTCCATCATACCCGCGGTCAATATGGTGTGCTTGCTCAACGACTGTAGTCCCTTGTGCAGCAAGCCCAGCAATGACCAGAGCCGCACCTGCACGCAAGTCAGTAGCTTCCACAGTAGCACCATACAATCTCTGAACGCCGCGAATAAACGCACGATTCAAATCAATAGAAATATCAGCGCCCATCCGCGCCATTTCTTCAACATGCTTGAATCGTCCCTCAAACACCGTCTCCTTGATTACACTGAAGCCATCAGCGAGAGACAACAGCACCATGACCTGAGATTGCAGATCGGTTGGGAAAGAAGGATAAGGAGAAGTCACAATTCTCTCAACAGCACGTGGGCGCCCCATACAACTGATATTAATTATATCATTGCACACTGTGATTTGAACACCAGCCCGCTTGAGCACATGAATAAGCGAAGTCAGATGCCCCGCATTGGCATGTGTCAAAGTCACATTTCCTCGTGTAGCTGCCGCAGCAATCATTACGGTTCCAGCCACAATCCGGTCAGGTATCACCTCGTACGTACAGGGATATAGGTTTTTCACCCCTTGAATTGTGATGGTGTCCGTACCTGCACCGATAATCTGAGCACCCATGCTATTTAGAAATTGCTGTAGGTCCTGTATCTCCGGCTCTCTCGCTGCCCCCGATATTGTTGTTGTTCCCTCTGCCTTTGCGGCAGCCATCATAATATTCTCCGTTGCTCCTACACTTGGATAGTCGAGATGAATATCACTCCCTATAAGCTTAGAACCCCGACAGAATATTCTTCCGTTGCTCTCCTCGATCTCCGCCCCTAACGCCTTAAGTCCCTGTAGATGAAGATCGATTTTACGCTCTCCGATCGCACAGCCCCCAGGCTGATAGATCGTTACCTCTCCAAATCTGGATAACAGCGGTCCCATTAGAAAAATGGAAGATCTCATCTGCCGCATTAAATCCTCAGGGATATGAGATGTCCCGACGGCAGACGTATCTATCGTCACCGTATCCTCTTGATGCACGCACCTGCAGCCCAGCCGATCTAGGATGTCTAGCATAGTCTCGATGTCCAGCAGCTTCGGCACATTATGCAGTGAGTGAACTCCTTCGGCCAGCAGGCTTGCCGCTAGAATCGGCAGCGCCGCATTTTTTGCTCCATGGATACGAATGGTGCCTGACAGGGGACTTCCACCCTCAATCACCAATTTGTCCAATGTATCACCTCCGAGATTACCGCTCACCCACCACAAACACTTCCGTTACAAGCTCATATGAAATGTACAAGTATAAACGTCTTCGGCGTCCTTTATAAGGACGATAGGCGTTTAAGCGAGAAATATAAGGATAATGTATAACGTGAAACTTATACTTTCTTATATTTCAAGAATATCCTGCACTACATCTCAGGTTTGGAAGTGTCCTGGGTGATTGTCACGATTATAGGATTATCCTATGTTCGTTCCTCCAAGTGTGTGACAGAGAGCTGCCAATAAGGAAAACCCGTATGGAAAACGATGATATCTTAAGACTTCTTACCCGCAAGTCTTCGGAGCTCGCTTGTGATTACTGCCGCAGAATCTCTTTTGCCGAGTCGTTTGGAGGCCACGGACATCTGCTCACGCACGGCTTCAGTTCCGATGATTTTTTGAACCGCCTCATATAGTGCCGTGCCGTTTAAATCTTTCTCAAGCAGCACCACAGCAGCACCTTCACGTTCCAACTGTCTTGCATTCGCCTCCTGATGGTTATTCGTCACATTAGGAGATGGAATGAGTACAGAGGGAATACCCAGCGCTGTAATCTCAGCGAGAAAAGAGGCTCCCGCCCGATTAACGATCAAGGAGGTACAAGCCAACACCTCTGGCATATTATGAACGTAAGGAAGGACATGCAACCAGTTTGGTATGCTACCCAGCTTTTGACGCAATTCCGCCCGAGTCTCTTCGAAATAAGGTTCACCTGTAACATACACATAATGAACACCATTACCCTTACCCACTTTTGGGGCCATTTCAATCATGGCTCTATTAATAGCCTTAGCTCCCTGACTGCCACCAACCACCAAAACAACAGTACTGCCATCCGAAATCCCCAGCGATGCGAATCCTCGTTGCGGACTTGCTGTAGTAACTGTTGTGGCACGTGGATTACCAGTATAGATCACATTTTTGCTGCCCGGAAAAGAGGACTCTGTTCCTTCAAAGCTTACGGCAACTGTACTCGCATACCGACTCAGAAAGCGATTGGTTAGACCTGGTATGGCATTTTGTTCATGGATCAATGTAGGGATGCCCAACCGGGATGCAGCATAAACGACTGGACCACACACATAACCGCCTGTTCCAATCACAACATCTGGTTTAAATTCTCTTAACATCTCTTTGGAAGCCTTGACACCCTTCAAGAAACGCATCACGGTCTTGACATTGTCTATGGATAGCTTGCGCCGAAAACCAGTGATGTCAATAGATTTGAAAGGGATATTCTCTTGAGGGACAAGCTTGCTCTCTAAGCCACGCGTTCCACCAATATACAGGAAGGTAGATTTGCTATCTTCCAACTCCATTTGCCTAGCAACAGCGACCGCAGGGTAGATATGTCCACCCGTGCCTCCGCCGCTTAATACGATACGCATCTCTTTCACCTCGCAAAACGGGATAAGTTCAATAGAATGCCAAGGGATGTTAGCATCAGTGTAAGTGAAGATCCGCCATAGCTAATCAGAGGAAGCGTGATGCCCGTTACAGGCATTAGACCAATAACAACACCAATATTAATAATGACTTGCACAGCCACCATACAGACGATGCCAACGGCCAGATAGCTTCCAAAACGGTCAGGTAGACTCATCGCCACCTTCATCCCGCGCCAGATTAGAATAAGAAATAGGATCAACACAGCCAAACCACCGATAAAACCCAGCTCCTCGGCCAATATAGAAAAAATAAAATCTGTTTGTGGCTCAGGTACATAGCTGTACTTCTGCCGACTCATTCCTAATCCAAGGCCACCGAGCCCACCAGGACCAATCGCATATAACGACTGAATGATCTGGTAGCCTGCACCAAGGGGGTCGGACCAAGGATCAAGAAAAGCGGTAATCCGCTGCAACCGGTAAGGCGCTGCTGCAATCAAAGCAACAAACCCTGCCGCACCAGCTACTCCAAGTGAAAGTAAATGCTTCATTCTAGCCCCTGCTGTGAAGACCATCATCAAGGCTGCACCAAACATGACGGTACCTGTACCCAAATCCGGCTGGAGCATGATCAGCGCGAAGGCTGACCCAATGAGCGCAAGTGGTGGGAGCAAGCCGCGTGTGAAGGAAGTGATGTCGTATTCCTCTTTTCCTAGCCAATTGGCTAAGAATAGAATCATCCCCATCTTCATGAATTCGGAAGGCTGGATCCCGAAGGAGCTAATTCCTAGCCAGCTGCGCGCTCCCCCGCGTACTACACCAATACCAGGGATAAGCACAATAACAAGTAAGAAAAAGCAGATCAGAAGTGCCGGCTTAGCCAGCTTTTTCAGCACCCTGTAATCGGTATTCGCCGTAACGAACATTGCGACTAGTCCTAGTCCTGCAAACAAAAGCTGTCTTTTTACAAAGTAAAACGAATCTCCATAATTGCGGAAGCCCAGAACGGACCCGGCGCTGTATACCATCACCATGCCGATCACCAGCAAAGATAGAATAGGAATCAGCAACCAAATATCGGGAGCATGACGAGTTTTGTTCATCAGGAGCACACCTCTTGCATCCGTAGTAGGGATGGGGCTTATCCACCCCCCTACTTAAAGGTTATGCACCGCCTCTTTAAAAATACGCCCGCGCTCTTCATAGGATGTAAACATATCCCAACTTGCACAGGCAGGAGACAAAAGAACGATATCTCCTTCTTCCGCCAGAGCGGAAGCTTCCTGCACAGCTTGCTCAAGCACGGCAGCGGCACTCTCCCCATTATCGACGGAGATAATCTGCTTTAATCCTGCCAGCTGCGCTACATTCGTTAGCTTGTCCTTAGTTTCCCCTAACGCCACTAACGCTTTAACACGACCGCTCAGGACAGGCAGCAGCTCCAAATAATCGGAACCACGGTCTAATCCACCAGCGATCAGTACTACAGGGCGCTCAAAGGACGTTAATGCCATAATCGTCGCTTTGGAGTTTGTTGCTTTGGAGTTATTATAATAAGTGGCTCCAGCCTTATCAGCCACATACTCCAGCCGGTGCTCCACACCGCGAAATGAAGCAAGCACTTCACCCAATAAAGAGGGGTCAGCTCCAGCAGCAATGGCAATTCCACATGCAGCCAGTGCATTTCCCACGTTGAAACGTCCCGGAATACTAATGGAATCTACATCAGCAATGATTGTTTCTTGGTCTGCAGATTCGCGATAGATGATGCGGCGCTTCAGATCGTCATCTTGACCCGTAATATAGGATGGGCTAACAAACACACCATGAGTGAGCTCCTCGGACATAGAGAACGGAAGAATAGTAGCTTTCATATACGGCACAAGTTCTCGGCAAAAAGGATCGTCCCAGTTCAGCACAGCCGTATCCGTATCTACTTGATTGGCGAACAGCTTTGCTTTGGAATCGACATAATCCTTCATGCTCCCATGATAATCCAGGTGGGTCTCCGCAATATTCAACAAACAACCTATTTTGGGGCGGAAAGTCTCCGTACCTTTGAGCTGGAAGCTGCTGAGTTCGACCACCATCCAGTTATCCTCTGTAGCTTCTTGCGCAGCCTCACAGAGAGGCGTGCCAATGTTACCTGCAACAATCGGATTCATACCTGCAGCTTCCAGCATTTGACCTACCCAGGTCGTCGTTGTCGTCTTGCCATTGGATCCCGTGATGCCAATCATCGGCGCTGCACAAAGACGGTAAGCAACCTCCACCTCTGTAACTACTTCAATGCCAAGCTCAAGAGCCTTTTGCACAGGAGGCGCAGAATAAGGAATGCCTGGATTCTTAATGACCAGACTTACACCTTCATGAATCAGTCCATCCGGATGCCCACCGCTTATAACACAAATTCCCAAAGATTCCAATTCGGAAGCTTCGGGACTTTGATCTCTTTCCTTTTTATCGTTCACCGTAACTACAGCGCCTCGATCATGCAGCACTTTAGCAACCTGGACACCGCTTTTTGCGAGCCCAAGAACCACAACTTCTTCACCACGATACATATCTGGATGTTTCATTCGCTACAACCCCTTGCTAATAAATAGTCCAACAGCGGCTAATATCAAGCTTACCGCCCAGAACGAAATTACCACACGCCATTCCGACCAGCCACCAAGTTCAAAATGATGGTGAATCGGGCTCATTCTGAATACACGCTTGCCACGGGTTTTGAAAGAAACCACCTGTATCACGACAGATAACATTTCCACCACAAACACACCGCCAATAATTAAAAACAGCAGTTCGCTCTTTGTGACAATCGCAATCGCACCTATCGCGCCGCCAATACCAAATGAACCGGTATCTCCCATGAACACCTTAGCTGGATGGGCATTAAAGACCAGAAATCCAAGAACGGCCCCGATCATTGCCGCTGCACACACGCCAGCTGCAATTGACGTAGCCTGCATTGCTACAACAGCATAAGCTGCCAAAGCAATAGCACTTACACCAGACAGCAAACCATCTACTCCATCGGTAAAGTTAACAGCATTCGTTACTGCCATCATCATAATAATAATGAATGGATAGTAGAAAAAGCCGCCCCAGTCAAAGCTGAAATCAGTACCCGGAACGCTGATACTTGTGCTATGTCCTGCAGAAATCAGCAGACCGCACATCACAGCACCTACCAACAGCTGCCCGAACAATTTTTGACGCGCCGTAAGGCCCAAAGAACGCTTGAATACGATTTTGATATAATCATCCAAAAATCCGATCAGTCCAAAACCAAGCGTAGCCACTAGTAGTACGTAGAAATCGTTATTCACCACGGAAAATTTCAGATAAGCCAATGTAAAAGCCACGATGATTACGATACCGCCCATCGTCGGCGTTCCCGCTTTCTTTAAATGGGATTGCGGTCCGTCATCTCGCACCTGCTGTCCGAATTTCATCCTGCGCAGTAGCGGAATGAAGAGCGGAGCGGCAATGACCGCAAGGATAAAGGAAACAGCAATAGTCAATAACAATAGTTGATAATCCATGGGTGCACCCCCTCCATTTTTTTAGGTCTCTTTAATCTCTTTATTAAGGCTCTGAAGTACTTCCTCAAGCCTCATCCCTCTAGATCCTTTGAATAGTACAATATCCTTGGAGCTGCTTTTCTCGATAAGGACGGCTGTTAATTCTGACTTATCCGTAAAAGCCAGCACACGCTCGTTTCCGAATCTTTCCTTTGCAGCTTCTGCAATATGGACTGACAATGGACCATAGGTATATACAAAATCAGTCACTGCGGGGTCTAGGTAGTAGCCAATTTCTTTATGAAACTGTATTTCATCCGGCCCAAGTTCCAGCATGTCCCCCAGTACTGCGATTTTTTTGCCACTGCATTTCATAGTTTGAAGCACATCAATGGCCGCCTTCATAGAAGTCGGACTGGCATTATAAGCATCATTCAAAAGTGTAAGCCCGGAAGAAGTCCGAATCACTTCAATCCGCATACCCGTCAACTTAAGCTTACTTAACCCATTCTCTACATTTTGTTCTGTAATTCCAAAATGGCGAGCAACCGCTAGTGCAGCCAACGCGTTAACAACGTTATGCTGGCCTGGCAGCGGTAATGTAAAAGCATGTTCCTTATGAAGGCTTGACGTAAACGTCATACCACCACTATGGGACATCATCCCAGTCGGATAATCATCATTATCTCCGTTCAGGCCGAAACGGAAGGACACCATCCCCTCCGGAGCCTCAAAAGTGGACTCTTGCATTACCTCAGTCAGCAGCGGTTCATCACCGTTATAAATTAGCAGTCCACCTGGCTTTAGCCCTTCGACTATTTCCAGCTTGGCACGGGCGATTTCTTTGCGGGATCCCAGTTGCAGCAGATGTGACTCACCTACATTAGTAATGACTGCAACATCTGGTGCAGCCAAAGAAGCCAGCAGAGCAATTTCTCCCCGCGAGCTCATACCCATTTCAAGCACTGCAATCTCTGTATCCTCAGCCATGGATAGAATCGTGAGCGGAAGACCAATATGATTATTGAAGTTTCCTTCTGTCTTGTGCACCTTGTACTGCGTTTCGAGCAAGGCCATAATGATATCTTTTGTCGTTGTTTTGCCATTGCTGCCCGTAACTGCGACAACCTTCGGAGCGACCTCATTTAAATACGCAGCGGACAGCTTCTGAAGCGCCTCTAGCGTATCTTCAACAATTATGACTCCGCCACCCTCAGGCGCAGGACCTTTATCACGCTGCCATAAGGTCCCTGCAGCACCAGCAGCCATAGCTGTAGCTGCATAATGATGACCGTCAAATTTGTCTCCCGTTAGAGGAACAAACAGGCAACCTGTAGTTATCTTACGGGAGTCAGTAACGACGCCCGTAAGTGGTATATTCATAGCTTCGGCAGCAGGAAGTTCCCCTGCGCACATCACAGCAATTTGTCCCAGTGTTCTTGTAATCAATAGCTTCGACCCCTTATAACTTCTTTAGCGACGATGCGGTCATCGAAATCGTGAACCACTCCGCCAATCAGTTGATAGGTCTCATGACCTTTCCCCGCAATCAATACTACATCGCCAGAGCTTGCCATTTCAATAGCCTTCCCAATTGCTTCTCGGCGATCAACAATCATATGATACCGGTCAGAGGTGACTCCATCCTCTACTAGTCCTGCTTCTATATCCTTCAGAATTAGCCCAGGGTCCTCCGTCCGAGGGTTGTCAGAGGTTACGAATATCATGTCGCTATATTTTGCAGCTATCTTACCCATTAAAGGACGTTTCGTGCGGTCTCTGTCTCCTCCGCAGCCAAACACAGTAAGCACTTTACCTGTAGCAAACTCGCAGACCGTTCTTAATACATTTTCCAGCCCGTCTGGTGTATGTGCATAGTCAACGATAACGGCATATTCTTGCCCCTCATCTACTGACTCTACCCGTCCAGCTACCCCATCAATCGCCTCAAGACTAGTCTTGATATCTGACAGTGACACATCTTCCAACAACGCTGCCGTAATCGCCGCAAGTGCATTATAGACATTGAACTTACCAACCATACGAAGCGAAATGTCCGTCTCACCCTTAAACGTATCTACATGGAAAAAAGTTCCTTTTGCAGTGATCGAGATTTGCGAAGCTCGGACATTAGCGTTGTTATCAATGCCATATGTAATCACTTCCGCTGCAGTTTGGGTTGCAAAATAGTGGCTCGCCTCATCATCAGCATTCAGCACCGCATATTTGCGTTCTTCTTTCCAAGGAGAGATCACATTTCCTAGTCTAGAGAAGAATAGACCTTTAACCGCCCGATACTCCTCCATTGTATGATGATAATCCAGATGATCCTGGGTTAAGTTCGTAAATATTGCTGTACGGAAGTCCGCACCCTTCACACGTCCTTGCTGAAGCGCATGGGAGGAGACTTCCATTACGCAACATTCCACACCTTTGGAGGCCATATCATGAAGCGAGCGCTGCAGATCTAGCGATTCTGGAGTGGTCCCTGACATAGGGTAGCTTTTGCCGTCATAGCGCATTTGAATGGTCCCAATCAGACCCGTCTTCATATTCTGGTCTTGCATAATTCGCTCAATAAGATAAGTCGTAGTTGTCTTCCCGTTTGTACCCGTAACCCCGATCATTCTCATTCGGCTGCTAGGTGAGCCAAAGAATGCATTCGACATGACAGACATCGCAAAACGGCAGTCATCCACAACGATCTGTGGGATATCAAGCTCTAGCTTATGCTCACATACGATAGCAGATGCTCCAGAGGCTACGGCTTGCGGCGCAAATTTATGTCCGTCTACGGTGTGACCCGGTAAACAGATAAACAGATCACCCGGACTTACACGGCGGGAATCCGTCTGAAGATCAGTAATCTCCACCTCCCCGTCCCCATATAGACGCGAAGTAGCAAGACAAGCAGATAATTCATTAACTTTCATAGTAATCCCTCACTCTACATTTTCGGATACAAACTGAACCCTTATACCTTTATCATTATTCACTAGAAGCTCCCATATAAATCCTGATGGTTGAGCCCTGTTCTACTCTTGCCCCAGCTTTCGGAGCCTGATTGATGACCGTATTGCCAGAGCCTGAACGCGCCAGATTAAAATTCATATTTAAATCCTCATAGATATCTTGTACGGTTGCACCTGTAAGGTCAGGCACGGTCACAATCGGAGTTTCACCATACTTATAAGTTTTTGGAAGCTGATCACTGCGCTCAGGAACCTTCATATAGTGCAGCGAGTCTTCCAAAATATTTTGCACGATTGGAGCTGCAACTACACCCCCAAATTGAATCCCTTTCGGATTATCCACTGCAGTGTAGACAACGATCTGCGGATCATCCGCCGGCGCAAAGCCAATAAAAGAAACAATGTGCTCTGTCGGAGAATAACGTCCATTTATAACCTTCTGTGCAGTACCCGTCTTGCCACCCACACGATAGCCGTCTATAAAAGCCGGCCGTCCCGTGCCTTTGGCAACCACGCTCTCAAGTGCTGCCCGCACCTTCTTGGATGTCTCCTCCGAAATGACCTGCCGCACAAGCTCAGGCTTCACCTCTGATACAGTCTCTCCCGTTTCCGGATTAACCCATGATTTTGTTACATGTGGTTTATAGAGATTGCCACCATTGATAGCCGCGGATACCGCAGCAATCTGCTGAATAGGTGTAACCGAGACCCCTTGGCCGAAGGCCGTAGTCGAAAGCTCCACCGGACCTACTTGACTAAGCTTGAACAGAATCCCATTAGATTCTCCGTTTAGATCAATTCCTGTTTTGCTGCCGAAACCAAAATCACGAATATATTTGAAGAGGGTTTCTTTGCCCAGCCGTTGCCCAAGAGCAACAAAACCAGGGTTACAGGAGTTCTCAACCACCTGAAGGAAGGTTTGGCTGCCATGGCCGCCTTTTTTCCAACAGCGCAGCTTCGCACCCGCCACTTCGATAAACCCAGGATCATAGAAATGATCATTTTGCAGGTCTACCTTACCTTCTTGCAGTGCTGCAGCAAGTGTGATGATTTTGAACGTCGAACCAGGCTCGTAAGTCATCCAAATGGGCAAATTCCGATTATAGATCTGCGGATCATATTCCTTATATAAACCCGGTTCATAACCCGGTCTACTAGCCATGGCCAGAATTTCACCATTCTTCGGATTCATCGCTATAGCCCAAGCACCCTGCGCCTGATATTTTACCATAGCTTGATCCAGCTCACGTTCCATAATGGATTGAATCTGTTTATCAATCGTCAATTGCAGATTAAGTCCATCCTGAGGGGCAGAATACTTCTCCGATGATCCAGGCATGAGTCTTCCACCTGCGTCAGACAAATACGAAATATTACCTGCTATTCCTTTAAGTAAATTATCGTATATATTCTCGACCCCGGTAATCCCTTGGTTATCAATACCTGTAAAGCCTAGTATATGCGCGGCAAGATCGCCGTACGGATAATATCTTTTGCTATCCTCAGCGACAACGATGCCCGGCAACTGCAAATCACGGATGCTCGCGGCAAGTTCCATCGTAATTTTGCGGCCGCCGGGCTGTAGTTTCACCGACATTGATTTTTTAGTCAGCAAGCTCATCAGCTTCTCCTCGGTCATCCCAAGCAGAGGCGCCAATTGCTGCGCTGTCTTTTGCTTCTCCTTCACCTGCACAGGCACCGCATAAACCGTAGGCGTACTGATATTATAGGCCAGCGGTATACCTTCACGATCCAAAATTTCACCACGCTTGGCTGTAAAAGGAATATTGCGGCGCAAGGAATCTTCTACCTTGTCACTTAATTTCTCGCCTTGGGATAATTGCACATAAGCAAGACGCACGACCAGCGAACCGAATAACACTGCCAGTCCCAGCAGCGTCCACAACATTCTCCGCCGTGTTACGACCTTCGAAACCTTCATTCCGTTCTCCCCCGCTTTCACCTATAGACATGAGCTCTTATCTTCATGACTATTCGGGACAAACAGGGGTTAGAACAAGCCTATGGCCCACTCTCCGATTCCGTACCCTCATCAGCAGTCGAAGCTGCAGGATCCTCTTCACTCTTATCATTTAATGGTTTCAGCTTCAAAGTAACCAATGTTTTGCCGTTCTTTGTTCCTTCAATCTGTTCCGAGACATATCCTTCGCCTTCTACCGCAATCTCCACTTTTAGAAGTGTTAGAATCTCAAGCGCATCACGCAGCGACTCTCCTTTTAAATTTGGAATGGTAGGCTTGTCCCCTTGCTTGCTTAATAGGTATATACGCTGTCCTTGAGTAAGCTTCGTTCCAGCCTCTGGATATTGGGTTTCCACAGATGCTTCTGCACCGACCACTTCAAAATCGAATCCTTGATCCAGAAGCGTCTCTCTTGCTTCCTTCATCGTTTTGCCCATCAGATCAGGTGTGGTCCGGAGCACAGGCGCTTCAGATTCAACTGTTTTTTTACTATCCTTATCGCTAGTTTCAGTCGCTAACTTTGGAACTCCCATGTATTGCAGAGACTGAGATACGATTTCTTTAAATACAGGAGCTGCAGCTTTACCGCCGCCAACCTCAACGTTCGGTTCATCAATAATAACAATAACAGCGATCTTTGGATCATTCACAGGCGCATAACCAATAAAGGAGACCAGTACTTTGGACTTCACGTAGTCCTTACCTTCAACCTTGATAGCCGTTCCTGTCTTACCTGCGACACGGTAACCTTCTATGTGAGCGTTGCGTCCTGTACCTTTGACTTGGTCGGCAACTACCTGCTCCAAGTATTCACCGGTTTTCTTGGCGCTTGCCTCATCAATCACCTGACGCACTACACTAGGCTGAGTAACCTTAGTGTCGCCGGTGTTTGGGTCAGTAACCTCTTTTACCACATATGGAGTCATCAGTTTCCCACCATTGGCGATAGCAGATACAGCAACCAATTGTTGAAGCGGGGTAACTAGCACTTTACCATGCCCATATGCAAGTGTAGCAATTTCGATAGGACGTCCAAGGTTAGGGTTAACGACCCCACTGGCTTCCCCTGGCAAATCGATTCCTGTCTTCCCATTAAAGCCAAAATCATCAATATACTGTAAAAGTCTATCTTGTCCGAGCATTTCATAAAGTTTTACAAAAAGAACGTTACTAGACCGCTTCACACCTTCCAGGAAACTGATTTGCCCCCAGCCGGAACGATTAATATCATGTAATGCCTTACTGTATCCCTTAATTCTGATAGATCCTGACAGAAATGTAGCTACGGGATCAAAAAGCTTCTCTTCTACAGCTGCAGCAAGTGTTACAATTTTGAAGGTCGAACCGGGCTCATAAGTTGATTTGATAGCATGATTGTAGAAACCCGCTGCATCAGCACCCGTATCCATATATTTATTAGGATCAAAGGTAGGCATATTCGCCATCCCCAAAATCTCCATCGTATTCGGATCAGCAGCAATGACACTCATACTTTTCGGCTTATATTGCGCATATGCCTTTTCCATGGCCGCTTGTATATATTGCTGGATTGTACTGTCGATTGTAAGCTTGAAATCACTTCCATTTACTACAGGTTTATAGGTATCTTTTGAATCCGGCAGCTTAACCCCTTGACCGTCACTTTGATAAAGCAGCTTGCCATCGGCACCCTTAAGCTGTTCATCCAGGGATTTTTCCAGACCCATAATCGCCTTGCCATCTCGATCTGTATAGCCTAATATATGCGCAGCAAGCGAACCCTTAGGGTAATATCGTTTCTGCTCTCTAACAAGACCAATCCCAGTCTCTTGAATTTTATGCTCTTTACCTAGGGCTACATAAAATTCTTTCACCTTATCAGCAAGTTCCTGATCAATCTTCCAGCCTTCGTTACGAACCTCACGATTCTTGAGGTATTTACCGTTCTCGTCTTTCGCTTCAACCAGTTTCCGCAGCTCATCTTCTGGCTTGCCGAGTAGCTCATGCAATCCCTTGACGACCTCATCACCAATTCCCTTTTCAGCAATGACTGCCGGGTTTACAACCACAGTATAAGCAGGGACATCACTTGCGAGCACACTCCCATTACGGTCAGAAATCGTTCCTCGCTCTGCTTTGATAGTCGAAGTGTGCGCCCAAAGTGTAGCAGCCTTTTCTTGCCATTCTGAGCCCTCCATAACTTGAATCCAGAACACTCTAGCTATCAAAACAAGAAAAAAGAGGGTAATACACCCTCCTATAAACAGCGTGCGAAGTTTTATTCTCTTTACCATAAGCGAACCTCACAATTTTTTTATTGCGATCTTGCCAATCGCTCACTAATTATCGCCTTCTGTCGATATCGGATTCGCCGGAATAAAGATTGTAGCATTTTCATCCGGTGCTACGTATCCAAGATCCTTTGCCTTTTGGGCAACCTTCTGCTCCAAGTTCTGCTTCTCCATCTCAAACGTGGAAATTTGCTTCTTAGCAGTCGCTATATCCTTATCTAATTTCTGGGCCTGCAAGTTCAAATCATAAATATGAACGTAACGTGAAATCAGGGTGATAGCCACCAAAACGCATACTCCTAGCGTCAGCATATACAAAAGTTTCTCTTGCAGCGGAAGTACTCTTCGTTTGGTAACTACTTTTGTCTTCTCGCGGTAAAGGGGGTTTACCTCTTCTTTTCTTTTGGGCTGAACTGCTAAATTGCCGCGGGTATAGGCCATCTCTGACTCTCCTTTATCGTCAATTACAATTTTTCTGCAATGCGCAGCTTAGCTGAACGGGCTCGAGTATTAAGCTCAAGCTCTTCTTCAGAAGGCACAAGCGGTTTGCGGTTGATTAACTTAAGCGTGCCTTTCGCGCCACATACACAAAACGGAAAGTCAGGCGGGCATGTACATCTGCTTAAATAGCTGCTTAGTATTTGCTTGCAAATTCGGTCCTCGAGTGAATGAAAAGTGATAACGGATACTCTACCTTCTGGTGCAAGGCAACGTACTGCGCTATGTAATCCTTCTTCAAAAGCACCCAACTCGTCGTTTACAGCAATCCGTAAACCTTGAAAGCTACGTTTAGCGGGGTGTCCTCCCGTTCTTCGTGCAGCCGCCGGAATACCTTCCTTGATAAGCTCAGCTAATTCTCCTGTGGTCTCCACAGGACTTTCTTCTCTTCTGTCTACAATTTTCTTAGCAATTCTCCGCGAGAACTTCTCTTCTCCATATTGGAAAAGCACACGGGCAATCTCCTGCTCAGACCACGTATTCACAATATCAGCAGCCGTTAATAGCGCCGTCTGATCCATTCGCATGTCCAGCGGAGCATCATGATTGTAACTAAATCCGCGTTCTCCCTCATCAAACTGGGGAGAGGATACGCCAAGATCAAAGAGGACCCCATCCACTTGGGGAATGCCATCTTTTTGTGGTACAAAGGGCACATCCTTAAGTACACTCTCCAGATCACGGAAATTGGTCTTAATGAGTACAACCTTGTCTCCGTATTCAGCAAGTCTTTCTTTTGCGTTCTCCAGAGCCCAATCATCTTGATCCAAACAGATTAATCGGCCTTCGCCGCTAAGTTTGGAAGCAATTAGTGCGCTGTGGCCTGCTCCACCGAGAGTGCAATCTACATAGATTCCGTCTTTTTTGATGTGCAGCCCTTCTGTCGCTTCTTCTTTAAGCACCGTGATGTGGTGAAACAAGCTGCATCCCTCCAGGACAGTATTCGATATTGTGTTTTATAGATCAAAATTGAAATCCACCAATTTTTCGGCAATTTCGTTGAACGATTCCTCGGACTGTTCGAAGTACTGCTCCCATAGCTCTTTGTTCCAGATTTCCACCCGGTTCGAAACGCCCAGAATAACACAGTCTTTGTCCAGTTTGGCATACTGCCTTAAATTGGCCGGCAGATTTACCCTTCCCTGCTTATCCCATACACATTCTGTTGCGCCTGAGAAAAAAAAGCGACTGAATGCACGGGCATCTGATTTCATCAGTGAAAGGCTTTTTAGCTTTTGTTCCATGATTGCCCATTCTTCCATGGGATAAACAAATAGACACGAGTCTAGACCACGGGTCGTCACAAAGGAGGTTCCAAGCAATTCACGGAGTTTAGCCGGAATAATAATTCGGCCTTTGTCGTCAATGCTGTGTTGATACTCTCCCATGAACATCCTTTTTCCCACCCCTAATCCCCGAATCCCCACTTTACCCCACTTTTCACCACTTAAGCATAATAGATTCGCCATTAAAAATCAAAAACCTTTTTCTGGTGAAAGGAATTTTTTGCTAAATCAGATGGATCGTTGCCCAAAAAACAATTCGCCACAGAAAAAAGCCATACAATCGGAATCTTGTCCGCTGCATGGCTTTTCAAGCCTAAACGCCTTCGGCGTCCTTTTAAGGACGCCGAAGCGTTTAAGCGAGAAATATAAGGATAATGTATAGCGTAAAACTTATACTCTCTTATATTTTACAAAAGTTGCTTCAGTTCAAGGTACACTTGGTTAATATACTTTATTGTTGTGCGTTCCGTAATTAATCGTTCAGATTCCAGCTGTCCAAATAATCCACTTGTGCTGGAGTCAGACTATCAATGTTAATGCCCAGACTTTGCAGCTTGTAGCGTGCTACCTGCTCATCCAGCTCATAAGGAACATTCTCAACTTTTACGCCAATGCTCTTATAATTATCATTTACATATTTCAACGACAGCGCTTGTAGCGCAAAGGTCGTATCCATAATTTCGGCAGGGTGTCCATCCGCAGCACCCAGATTTACAAGTCTGCCTTCTGCAAGCAGATATAGTTTACGTCCGTCGCGAAGCTGGTACTCTTCGATATTTTTGCGAACAGTACGCTGAGATACGGATCTTTCAGACAATTCAGGCTTATTCACTTCAACGTCGAAATGGCCTGCATTGCACATGATTGCTCCATCCTTCATCACATCATAATGTTCACCGCGAATGACATAACGATTACCAGTTACTGTAACGAAGAAATCACCAACCTTAGCAGCTTCCAGCATAGGCATAACTTCGAAACCGTCCATATGTGCTTCAACGGCTTTAATAGCATCCACTTCTGTGACAACCACTTTTGCGCCCAAACCTTTGGCACGCATAGCAACACCCTTACCGCACCAGCCGTATCCTACAACAACTACGGTTTTGCCCGCAACGATCAGGTTGGTTGTTCGAATAATTCCATCCCATGCGGATTGGCCTGTGCCATAGCGGTTATCAAACAAATATTTGCAATAAGCATCATTTACTGCGACCATTGGGAACTTCAACACACCTTGCTTTTGAAGAGCTTTTAGACGAATGATGCCGGTTGTTGTTTCTTCAGCACCCCCACGAATATTCTCCATTAGATCAGGACGCTCCGAATGCAGCAATGTAGCAAAATCCCCACCATCATCAATAATCAAATCCGGTTTGCTTTCCAGCGCCTTGATATTAAGAGCTTTGAACTCCTCAGGTGACGGGTTGTATTTAGCAAATACGGTAATTCCGTCCTCTACAAGCGCCGCACATACATCATCCTGTGTAGACAGTGGATTCGATCCAGTAATAGTTACTTCTGCACCGCCTGCTTTGACTACCTTCGCCAGATAAGCGGTTTTAGCTTCCAAATGAAGCGTAATAGATACTTTTAGTCCTTTGAATGGCTGCTCAGCTTCGAACTGCTCACGGATACGGTTCAATACCGGCATATGTTGACGAACCCAGTCGATTTTCAAATGACCTTCGGGTGCGAGTGACATATCAGCCACGATACTATTTTGTTTTGATGAACTCATAATGAAACCTCCTAAAAGTTTTATGGAGCGATACTTCTATGTTTTACTTCGCAGTAAAACTCGCTTCGTAAGCATAATCCAAGTTTTGTGAGCGTTACTTCTCTACATATAAATGATTCGATGCGTCCCACTATAATCCGGTTCAATAGCCATCAGCTCATCTAACCATGGAAGTCCGTAGCGGTTCAAGTAATACATGATATTGTACACTCTTTCTTGCAGTTTACCCAGTGGCATTAACGACAGCTCGATTCGCTCCCATTGACGGATTGCAGCTTCATTCTGTTTTGCCATTGCATCTTGGGCTTTCGCTTGTAAAAAAGTGATCTGATCTAAAATCTTATCTTTATTGTTATTCCCTAGTTTTAGCAGACCTGCCTGAATGGTTCCAAGCTGCTCAATCAGTGGTTCGTACATGGCGGAGAAAGTAGCTTTAGTTTCTTCGAAACGTTGTTCAATCCCCAGCTCATCCTGTGCAGCCAACCACTCATGTCTTTTACGATCTAGTCCCTGTCTTACATCCTCAAAGCTTAGTTGATATTTATCCATATGCTTATGAAGCGTACCTTCCACCACTGTGAAAGACATTCGCGGGATGATCAGGGGCATTTGTCCCCCAATGGTCTCAAACGCACGATGCGGAATGGCCCAATAAGCAATCTCACCTTGACCTAGCACCGTTGCTAGAACCGGCAACACATAATCCTGCATAAGCGGACGTGTCAGCACGTTGTTACTGAATAGTTCCGGATGTACCTTCACTTCCTCCAGTAGTTCATCCCGGGTGAACGATACCTGGCCCTTGCGATCGGCAAAAACGCCATCTTTCTTATGAAGCAATAATCGTACACCTTCATGTATATAAAAGAGGTTGGCATTGCCTGCCGTAACGTCAGCTTGAAGCTCATACCCAGCGTTCACGATATCAGAAGCAGAATTCATGTACGCTGTTTCCAGTGCATCATTCTGCATAATTAGCGAAGTAAAGAAAGGCTCTTCTAACTTACGAAGGTTAGGATCAGCAGAATCGAGCAGGATCAGACCAAATTTACCAAATAAAGAACCCATCAGCTTGGCAAAAGCATCCGTCATACTATCTGCTCTAAACGAAGAAGATCGAATAAATTCCATAATTTGCGGTTTAAAGTCACTATCTTGAAGTAGCGCATCCAGCTGTTCCACTACTTGCTGCCAGCTTTCATCTTCTACACGAATATTACTCACCGAGGAGCGTTTCTCCTCTGATTTCTCTATCTTAATCTTTGTAATCTCTTGTGTACGATTTAATACATACGTATGATTCACTTCATCCCAGTCATGATCCTCTCCTGCAATCCAGAATAATGGGATTACAGGTCGACCGAGCTGTTCTGCTGCTTCTTTTGCCGCCATAATGGTTGTCATTGCTTTATATACTACAAGTAGTGGTCCTGTAAATAATCCGCTTTGCTGTCCGCCAGTAACCACTAACGTTCCCGGCTGTTCTAAAAGTGCCAGGGAAGACATCACCGCATCATGTGAATTATGCTTTTCATTATATTGCCGTAGACATGCAGCAACTTGTGTCCGGTCTGCACGGAGACCCTCACTACGATCCAGCCATTCTGCCCGAATGCTTCTACTCTCTTTGCTTCGGAAATCCCCACCATACAAATGACTAACTTTTTCAAAATTTTCTATATAGTCGCGCGCGAGTGCAGATCCACCCGAGAGCGGTTCCTTAACAATATTCATTTGCTAGTGCCTCCAGTTCTACTGAGCAGTTATATGTAAATCCAAGTTCGTAAACTCTATATGATTGTATCCAAAGTCAGGGGCCGCGTCAAAAGAATTACATACCTGCAAAAAAGCAATGCAAGAGCAGCCGTTTTATTTTCTTATCCATTAAAATGATTATTAAATATCCCCACTACATACAAGAGGCGAGAGCATAACGCTCCCGCCTGTCTAATACTCGCTATAGATTTAAGCAAATTTTTTGCTTACCCAGTGTCCTTTGGATACTTCTACTAATTCAAAGTCACTATCATTGCTCTTTTCGTTAGCAGAATAAATAGGACTACCAAGCTCATCATGCAAGTGAATACGTTTCTTGTTCACTTCAATTTCCGGATCCGGAATTGGAATAGCTGACAAGAGAGATTTGGTATAAGGGTGGATAGGATTTGCATAAAGCTCTTCACTTTCCGCCAATTCTACCATTTTACCCAAATACATAACTGCTACGCGATCACTGATATGTTTAACCATGGACAGATCATGCGCGATGAAAAGATAAGTCAATCCCAGACGATCTTGCAATTCTTTAAGCAAGTTTACGACCTGAGCCTGAATGGATACGTCAAGCGCGGAAATCGGCTCATCACAAACGATGAACTTAGGATTTACCGCTAACGAACGGGCAATCCCAATACGTTGGCGTTGTCCACCAGAGAATTCATGTGGATAACGAGTAGCGTGATCATGGTTAAGACCAACCATATCGAGCAGCTCTTCGATCCGTTTTTTACGTTCTGCACGACTGCCAGCCATCCCGTGAATGTCCAGTGCCTCGCCGATGATATCAGAAACCGTAAAACGCGGGTTAAGTGATGCGTACGGATCTTGGAAAATCATCTGCATGTCACGGCGCATTGCTTTCATTTTGTTAGAAGGCAATTTATAAATGTCTGTACCATTATATTTCACACTTCCGGCAGTTGGCTCATACAATCGAAGAATTGTACGTCCAGCAGTAGTCTTACCACAACCGGATTCCCCTACCATTCCAAGCGTCTCGCCCTCACGGATGGAGAAGTTAATATTATCAACAGCCTTAAGAACCTTGCCTTGACCTACATTAAAATATTTCTTAAGACCTTCTACTTCTATTAGGTTCTTACTCAAGAGTACTGCACCTCCTTGGCCATCGAATGCAGATTCCAGCAACGCGCCATATGCGTTTCGCTGAATTCTGTGGCGCCGGGATCGATTTGTTCGCAAACATGCATTGCTTCATTGCAACGCGCGGTGAACGGACAGCCGATCGGCGGCTTGATCAGATCTGGCGGTGTGCCGATGATCGGAATGAGCGGCTCGCCCTTCTTTTGGTCCAGACGCGGCATCGAGCGCAGCAGACCTTTGGTATATGGATGCTGTGGATTCTTAAAGATTTCCCATCTTGTTCCAGTCTCCACAACTTCACCGGCATACATTACAATTACCCGATCACACATACCGGCAACGACGCCAAGATCATGGGTAATCAAAATGATGGAGGTACCTAGTTTTTGCTGCATCTCTCTCATAACTTCCATGATCTGCGCCTGAATGGTTACGTCAAGAGCCGTTGTAGGCTCGTCCGCTATGAGTAAAGCCGGACGGCAGGCTAGCGCGATTGCAATCATTACACGCTGGCGCATACCGCCTGAAAACTCGTGGGGATATTGGTTAAAGCGAGCCTCAGCATTTGTGATGCCAACTAATTTGAGCATCTCAATACCTTGCTTTTTCGCTTCGGCCGCTGACATTTTCTGATGTTTAATCAAAACTTCAGTGATCTGTTTGCCCACTTTGATGGTTGGGTTCAAAGAAGTCATCGGGTCTTGAAAAATCATGCCAATATCTTTACCGCGAATGGATTCCATTTCTTTCATGCTTTTGTCTAGCAAATTTTGTCCTTGGAAAATAATTTCTCCCTTTTTCACTTTAGAGGGTGGGGAAGGGATCAACCGCATAATCGATTGTGCAGTTACACTCTTACCGCTGCCGGACTCGCCGACGATGGCAACCGTTTCACCTTTGCCAATTTCAAAATTCATACCACGGACAGCTTGCACTTCTCCGCCTTTAACAAAAAACGAAACATGCAAATCTTTGACTTGTAAAATAGGTTCCATCCATACCCCTCCTATTTTTTCAGCTTAGGATCAAGCGCGTCACGAAGACCATCACCGAAAATGTTGAAAGAAAGCATGGTTAAACTGATCAGAATGGCAGGGAACAGGAAGCGCCATGGATAGTACAACCAACCGGTGAGTGAATCGTTAATCATAGATCCAAGTGAAGCGATCGGAGCTTGTACACCAAGACCCAAGAAGCTTAGGAAAGCCTCTGCAAAAATTGCATTTGGTACAGAAAGTGTAATCGTTACAATAATCGGACCCACTGCGTTCGGCAGAAGGTGTTTGAACAACAGTCTCGCAGAACCTGCACCCATGGAACGGGAAGCCAATACGAACTCGCGATTCTTGAGCTGCATAATTTCACCGCGTACAATCCACGACATCGTAATCCAACCCGTAATGGTTAAGGCCAGGATGATGGTACCAAGACTTGGTTCAAGCACAACCAAAAGCAAAATTACAACAAGCAGATAAGGAATGGAGTACAAAATTTCAGAGAATTTGTTCATGATATTATCTACACGGCCGCCGAAGAAGCCCATAATACCTCCATAGATAACACCGATAAACAAGTCGATGGCTGCCGCAGCTAGACCAACGATCAAGGAGATCCGTGCGCCGTACCAAGTACGAACGAAAATATCACGTCCAAGATCATCCGTTCCAAACCAGTGATCGGAGGAAGGGGGCTTATTGGTATTCATCAAGTCATTGGAGTAATAGTTATATTTCGAGAATAAGGGAGCGATAATCGCTGCAAGCACGATCAAGCCTAGAATCCCAAGCGCGGTCATCGCCATTTTGTTTTGACGCAACCGTTGCCAAGAATCTTTCCAGGCAGAGAGACTCTCCCGCTGAATAACCTCGGCTTCTTTTTCATCTACACCGACTTTTTGAAAATCTTCCGGTTTTAGATTCATGTTCTTTAACAAGTTATTATCAGATGCCACTCTTTAGCCCTCCTTTCCTCCACTTAATTTCATACGTGGGTCAATCAATACATAAGCAATATCAGTAATGAAACGGGCCACCATAAGTAGTACACCATAGAAAATGGTTATCCCCATAATAACGGTATAGTCACGGACACCAATCGCTTCCACGAACTGTTTACCAATACCCCCAACACCAAAGATCTGCTCGATAACAACCGAACCAGTTACGATGTTAGCTGTCATAGGTCCCATGTAAGTAACAACCGGCAGGATACCATTACGAAGTACGTGACGGCTTAGAATAGCCATCCAGCTTAATCCCTTAGCCTTAGCCGTTTTGATATAATCCGCATTCAAAACTTCAAGCATACTTGAACGTGTCAAGCGCGCTATAAATGCTATTGGCTGTGCCGAGAGCGCTGCTACAGGAAGGAAATAATAGATTGGTCCTTTAAAACCTGAAACCGGTACCCAACCCAATTTGAAAGCGAACACATACTGTAATAATGACGCGACTACAAAGCTCGGAACCGCAATCCCCAGAACTGCCAACACCATCGCGGCGCTGTCAAGAAACTTTCTGTGATAGAGTGCCGCTAACATGCCGAGAAGAACCCCAACAATAACCGCCACAACAATTGCGACGAGTCCCAGCTTCAGCGACGCTGAAAAGGTTTGACCGATCAAATGTGATACATCTTGATTCAGGCGTTTCATGGATACACCCAGATCACCTTGGATAATATCACCTAAATACTTAAAATACTGATGAGAGAGCGGCTTGTCCAGACCATATTGCTCCATCAAACGCGCTTTAATTTCTGGCGGTACTTTTTTCTCAGAAGTAAACGGATCCCCTGGAATAGCTTTCATCAAGAAAAAAGTTGCTGAAATCAGTACAAATAATGAAACCAACATATAGAAGAATTTATTTGCGACATAACGAACCATCCCCATCACACCTCCTCCGACAAATTTTTTGAGAGCATTATATTGATTTTATGAAAAAAACGGATTTTTGTCCATTTTCTAAATATGTTATAAATAACAATAAATAACAAATAGACGGAAATACAAAAAAAAGGGATATATATGGAGTTCCACATATATATCCCGAAGTATTGTGTTACTTCAGTCAACTAACTATTCTGTTTAAATTACATGAGCTAAATCTTAGTGCTCAAGCAAGTATCCACGAGTCAAGTCAATTGCACCACTGAAGTCAAGAGTAACACCTTTGAGGTACTCTTTAGTCAGGGAGTTGTTAGTGTAGTAGTACAAAGGAATCAATACTTGATCTTGCTCGATGAGCAATTTCTCAGCTGCTGCAAACTTGTCTTGACGTACTTTCAAGTCAGTACTTGCTTTAGCTTCGCTGATCAATTTGTCATACTCAGGGTTAGCGTAACCAGTATCATTGTTACCGCCACCTGTTACCCACATATCAAGGAAAGTCATTGGATCATTGTAATCCGCAGTCCAACCAGCACGTGCAACTTGGTAGTTCAGGTTTTGACGGTTTTCAATAAATACAGCCCACTCTTGGTTAACGGTTTGTACGTCGATACCAAGATTGTTTTTCCACATATCAGCAATCGCCAAAGCGATTTTCTTGTGACCTTCACTTGTGTTGTAAGTCAAAGAGAATGTAGGCAGTTTATCCATACCTTCTTCTTTCAGACCTTCAGCAAGCAAAGTTTTAGCTTGTTCTAGATCTTCAGTGAAGTAGCTATCTTTAACTGCTGTACGGTACTCACCATCAGCACCAGCGATACCCGGAGGTACATAACCGAATGCTGGGAATTGTCCACCTTGTACTACATTGTCAATCAAAGCTTGACGGTTAATCGACATTGCAAGAGCTTTACGGATTTTAGCGTTTGTGAAAGGTTTTTCAGTGATATTGAATTCGTAGTAGTATACGGAAGCAATACCTTTACGGCTGAATTCTTTAGGAAGTTCTTTTTGCACGATTGGAATTTGTTCTGATGGAATTTCACCAGTTGGTCCACCGGCACGATCGTATTCACCGTTCTTGTAGCTGAGCAGTTCAGTTGCACCGCTGTTTACAAGGGAGAAGTCGATTTTGTTAAGTTTAATGGAATCTTTATCCCAGTATTTATCGTTTTTAGTTACAACAAGTGTTTGACCTGTAGTCCACTCAGTAAGAGTGAAAGCACCGTTAACGATCATAGTATCTTTGCTTGTTGCCCATTTTGGATTACTCTCAATGGATTTGTGTACAGGGTAATAAGTGTAGAAGGAAAGCAATCCAAGGAAGTAAGGAGTTGGGGCTTCAAGAGTAACTTCGAGAGTTTTCTCATCAACCGCTTTGACACCTACTTGACTGAAATCGGTAATTTCCTTGTTGTAGAACTTTTGAGCATTTTTGATGTAGTACAATTGATAAGCGTAAGGTGCAGCGGATGCAGCAGCAGGATCGAGCACGCGTTTCCAAGCGCGAACGAAGTCTTCTGTTGTTACAGGATCGCCATTACTCCATTGTGAATCACGGAGTTTGAAAGTATATACCAGACCGTCAGCGGAAACATCCCAGCTTTCAGCAACACCTGGTTCAGCTTGACCAGATTCAGCATTCATGCGAGTCAGACCTTCGTACATTGTTGTCAGGACAGTGTGAGCTTGGCTATCTTGAGCCAATCCTGGGTCAAATGTTGGAGGCTCAGAGCTTAGGTTGATTCTCAGTGTTTGGTCCGCAGCCAATTTCTCTTCTGTAGCCGCATTACCAGTTCCCGTGTTACCAGTGTTACCAGCATTACCTTTATTGCCGCTGTTCGCGTTGTTTCCGCCGCAGCCAGCAAGCACTGTGCCGATAACAAGTACTAATGCAAGCATTAGCAATAGACTTTTACTCTTCTTCATCTAGCAGTTCCCCCTAAATAGAATGTGGTATATGGTTTATGATTATACAACCAGTGGTCAAAAAAATCTAGTGGTATGTTTTCAGAAAATTCTTTTTTTATTAAAACTTTAAACTTTTGTGACGTTGCCGCTTCACCGGAGCAGTGGAACATTACATCGCTTGTGATATGTACTTAATTAGCCCTACAAACATAAATAATAAATATCCGACGCTCATAAAAAAGAAGGAAAGTCTCCAAACTGCCCGAAATAACCGCTTCCCATCTACTTTTCCTTTCAGTCGATTCTGAGCGCCGCCAATCAATCCAGTGGATATTAATACAATAAGTAGTATAAGATAAAACCCAAAACCGTTATTAAACAAGTTGTTAAATAATGCGGAGACCGATAATAATAAAAAAAATGTAGTCACGTCCATAGCGAGCATAAAAGTTTTCTTTTTATCTTTTTTTAACCCTCTTCCAATGAAATAAACAATTAAAAACGGTATTATTGGAATCAAACTTAAAGTACCGACCGAATTCATCAGCAATCCCATAGCTTCACCTCTCCTCCGAGATCATACCTATATTCCCTCAACTAATTGGCAGATCAAGCGATGTAAAGGAACCAATGTTCCAGTGCGTTCTGCCATTTCTACAAGACTTCCATTGATCCAATGAATTTCTGTGCTTCTTGAAGCTAGAACATCTGCCAGCATGGACGAAGTATTGCCAGCCGTTGTCCTGCACACTTTAAGAATGTTATCCCACGCATCATGATCATAAGTAATTCCGAAGGCATCATATACCATAGTAGCTTCTCTAAAAAGTTCTTTCATTAACTGCAGGCGCTCTTCTGAAGCAAGCAGTTCACCATTTGGAATACGCCAAATCGCTGTGAGCGGATTAATAACGGCATTGATTAGGAGCTTCCGGTAAATCATGGTATCCACTTCATTCGACAAAAAGGCTGAGAATCCTGCCATAATGAGAACTTCTATTAAATAATTCACTTGTAAATCAGTATGTATACTATGGGCTTGTCCATCCTTTAAGCTCCATTTCCCTATCCATACCTCCCCCGCACCTGCATGAATGACCTCAGTTAAAGACTTTCGCTTCGCAGCTTCTGTTGTTACGGCAGCATATAAATTAGCTTTCGGCAGCAAGTTACTGAGCATCTCCATATGTCCAATGCCATTTTGAAAACAAATGATGTGTACCTGTTGTTCCCTAAGAGGGGATAGAAATTCAGGTAAAACATTATGTAGTATGTCCTGTTTAACCGTTACTATGATCCAATCACTGGGCTCACGAAGATAGGCATCTGCAAATCCCTCTATTGGTGCGGACACAAATCGATCCCCCGAAATCGAAATCGGATCGCGCCCATCCTCATAGCTCACAGTTAAGCCCTCATCTTTTAATTTCCGGCACTGCTCTACCCCTCGACACCACAATCTCACTTCATTCCCGGACTGGGCCAGCCTCCCTGCCAAAAGCAGCCCAAGTGAACCCGCACCGATTATATCGATTTTCATCTGATCCTCCTGTTGATCTCAAGCGCAATTTTTCTAAGTATAGCCTTAATATACCAAGAAGAACCGCCGTTGTCGTCCTCCATAAATGACAATACAAAACCAAAACGCCCGCAAATGGCGCTAATAAAGCGAACCACTTACGGGTGTTTTAATTTGCCTATCTTTTATTCAATACGTTCTAAATTCCCATTCCCATCCATTTTAAAACGAGTCTTCATTTCTTCTTCTTCTTCGTTTAAGAAAGCTAGCCTACGCGCACGATCCATAATCTGAATTAAAGCTTTGTAATCATCATTGACTACCCGGTAGTCACTTTGAGCAAGATTAACCTCTTTTGACAACCGCTCATTCTCAGATCTTAATTCTGTTAATTCATCTTCCTTCTCGCGCAAATCTCTCTCCAGCATTTTCAGCTGGCGTCCTGCCTCCTGGATCGTACCTTTCCATTGTCTCAGGAAACGTATAACCGCATCAATGGATAATGTGTTTTCACTTAATCCTTCGCCTCGTCCGAATTCCTCATCGGTATCCCCGAGAATCAGACCCGCTACCTGCGCTCCTCTTACCGACGGTTGCTTTTTCAGGTAACTTCTCTTTTGACGTTGGCCTTTAGCGATTCCAATTGCACCTTCATAGCTTTTTCGAACACAGCTGTTCCAGCGGAATCCGCAAGCAGCCGACGTTCTGCCGATTTTCTCACCCACTTCTTCAAAAGCAGCAAGTTGTGTACTGCCCTCCCGAATGTGGCGCAAGGTTACTTCTGCCAGTATTAGATCATCTTCTGCACTCCAAGCATCCTGTCTAACGGCTGTCATCCAACCAAACCTCCTAACAACATCTTGAAATAACCATCTCCATAACCGACAGCTCTGCCGGGTAGTGAATAGGGATAAAAGCTGCTTACTCCATTTCTATGCTTCTCATAGAGTTCATAGAATCTATTTGATACTAAATTGTATTTCCATTATCTGCCCACATCATACGCTTTAAGTAATAAATTCTCTTTTTTCAAGCACTAATCACTTCAGTCAATTATAAAAATCACATTTTTTCAAGATTAGTGTATTTTTTTCAATGAATTCGTTTACACATTTTTACTGAACGGGTATAATAAGTCGAAGGAATATTCGTGAGATACATACTGGAAGGGGGACTCTCTCTTGGACCGCATGTTTCGGGTATTAGGTTTTTTTACATTGGCTATTGGATTGATGGCTTTCGCCGGAGGTCTGACAGAAATGGCCTTGCTTTTCTTTTTGCAAACCGCTTTTTTCGTAATTCTCGGTTATTTGAAGTTTACTGAAAAAACTTATGTCCTACTTTTCTGGGCATACATGATTTTGACTTTCACCGGTTTCAGCTATTGGACGATCTTTCAAATGGGTCTTCCACTATAAATTGCAGTACTCTCTTGAAGCGGATGAGGTCCTTATCTAATAAGGATCACTTCCGTTTTTTTGTTTATCAGTTAATATATTATATATGAGGTCCCCCAAATACCTGTGTACGCATTGAAGGATAGCCTCACTTTGTGGGGATTTTTTGTATGTATGCTATTTTAGAAGGGTTAAACATATTATTAGTACATACATATATCCATTCAGGAAGAACCGGTTTTGCCGTCTTTTACAGACAGTTTCCGTTTCTACGAGAAATAGAAGGATGATTTATGGAGTGAAACAGATAATTTCTTATCTTAAATTCAAAAAAAAGGTGGTGGTGTGGTGCGCTCCCGCAATGCCCAAAGCCGCATGATGGCAACCATACTAATTCTCTTCTGCTGTACATTATTTCCGTTACAATCTACGATGTACCTGTCTGCCGATCCTAGCGGTTCTTTTTTCAATTCCTCTATACCAGATAATGAAGAAACGCGTAAACTTCTGGAGCAGACTTTATCTTCCACAGAAATCGAACGGGAGATCATCAAGATTACAGCCGAACAAAAAGCGCTTGAAGAAAAGGTAGATTACCTAGAAGAGCAAGCTATCCAGAAAAAATCTGCCATCGCAAACCAACAAGAGCGTGCAGGTGCGGTCCTTCGTTCTTATTATATGGGGGATAGAGACGGTCTCTTGGCCGCATTTCTATCCGCGAAGAGCATTAGCAGATTTCTGGCACTATTTGATTATTATGAAATTATTATCGGAAATGACCGCAACATTCTCACACAATACGAGGACCAATATAAGGATCTAAAGAAGACCCTCCAGACTGCACAGCGCAGCTCGAAGGATCTTGCACAGCTGCGAACCGCTCTGGAGGAACAGAAAATTCGGGTAGCCGCGCTCAATAAAGAAATTGAAGGCGGGATTAAAGACAGTAGTGATCCTGATAATATGAGCGCTCTACTTCAAGAATTCACATTATATTGGGAGAATATTGGTTTGCGCGAGGTAAAGACCTACTTCAAAGCATTGTCTTCCGCAATGAATAAATTACCGCAGTTTGTCCAGAATCGAGAGGGAGTTCTTACTCGTAAGGGGATGACTTATGTTCTGAATCTGAAGGAAGAGGATTTAAACGAATTCCTTCAGTCCCAGAATAAGCTATTTAACGATTTCGCATTTCATTTTAATGACGGAACGATTACTGCCACAGGAAAAAGTGGTGCTTTAGCCCTTTCATTAACCGGTCACTACATCATACAGGAAGAACCCATCAATGGACTTATATTCCAAGTAGATCATGTTGTATTTAATGGTCTCGAATTACCTGACACCACTAGAAGAACACTTGAGGAGGAATTTGATTTAGGCTTTTACCCTGGAAAAATCGTTTCTTTCCTCCGCGCCACAGAAGTAGATAGTAAAGAAGGCGTCCTCCAAGTTAAACTTTCTATCTCATTCTAAGCCTTCCTTGATGAAATCTTTGTACCCGGCCGCATCCATTTTTCCTGTAAGCAGTAAGGATACTGCTTCAACAATCTTACTCCAGCCGCCTTGGAATTCGACCTCCGGGGCGGTTTCTTCTGTCAGTAATAATTCGACTCCAAAAGGAAGCCTATATTTGAAATCATGTTCTGAACGATATAGGACATCCAGCGCAGGCAGGCTTCCCGTGTTCTCCAGCCAATCCATTTGAGAATCCTCAGAAGTGATAAACGTCAGCCAATTCACGGCTTCCTTTGGATTTGGGGATTGAGCTGGAAGTGCAAAGGAACGGCTGTAATAAGATTCAATTCCTCTCCCGTTACTTGCGGTCAGTGGTGCTTCAGCAACTAAAGACGAATTCCCATGTTTTTTCCACTCAGATAGCGGTAGAGCAGCAACAGCAACGCTTCCGCTCTGAATCATATCCCAAACATCTTTGTTATATCGACTGGTAAGGTAAAAATAACTCCGAGCATTCTGAGTCCAATTTATCACTTCTTGGTTATCCGATAGCAAGCTGCTGTTCATACTCTCCATAACAGCGGACAATCCATATGGATTACGTGTATCCATTGCGAGCAAATATTTTCCTTGCTCTTTAAGCACATTCTGAAGCAACGTGTTCCACTGTTCCAGACTTCTTGGTAAGGTAGTGAATCCCAGTTCCGCAAGACGCTGTGGTGAATAAACAAGTACATAAGGGTCAATATCCAGCGGCACTCCCCAATTATATCCGTTCCATTGCATCCATGGGATTAACTGAGTTAACGGTGCAGTTCCCGGAATGCTCTGATACACATCCACCGGCAATAAATATCCACGTGTTGCCCAGTCGAGAATACTTCGTCCATCCGCCATAACGATATCCGTGCTATCCCCGATGGTTAGATCATGCTTCAAAACTTCGTCTGCATCCTCGCTATCAATATTTCTTAATATTACCTTTACTCCACTTTCTAAAGTATAACGATTGCTTAAAAGCTCCAGTTCATTGAATTCCTCACTATTTAACGATACTGTTATGCGCAGGCTATCTATAGTTCCCTCTTCCCCTGAAGAGGGGTACGTCGACTGACTTTGTGGTTTTTTCATAGGATGTGGGTCGTTATTGGTACTCAATTCCATACTGGGTGACAAGCTTGTCAGCGATAGTAGTAAAATTGCAAAAAGCAGCCAATAATTTTTGCGTTTCAGCACAATTCCCCACCTTCCACATGATTCGTCACCCCTATTTTACCAAACCAGCCGCTGCTTGTCTTTAGAATGTGAAAACGTTCTCTTTCTATTATATAGGGGAAACGACGAAGACAATTAAAAGACTGGGTGATCTTAGCGCTAAGGGCACTCCGTGTGCGGATTATTCTTCCGATCGCTGTTGTCTCCAGATTTATGGATTATATTCCTAAACGGTATAAATCCGGAGACAAAGGCGAGCGCTAACGCTTCTACAGAACAATTCCTCCCCCTCCGCTGACCGCGCTCAATCTAAAGCACCACAACCGTTAATTCCCTCCGCCGTTTTTGGGCGGGCAGGAAAAAGCCGGGAGCTTATGCTTCTCCCGGCTGAAAAGAGGATTGAAGGTTAGAGAAGATCCGCTGCCAATTGGGCTAGGCGGGAACGCTCGCCTTTTTCCAAAGTAATATGTCCGCTAATCCCTTGCTGCTTAAACTTCTCAACAATATAACTAAGTCCGTTACTCGCAGCATCCAGATACGGATGATCGATTTGCTCCGGATCACCCATAAGAATCACTTTGCTTCCTTCACCCGCTCTGGAGACGATTGTCTTCACCTCATGACGGGAAAGGTTCTGAGCTTCATCAATAATAATGAACTGCGCAGGGATTGAACGGCCACGAATATAAGTTAAGGCTTCTACCTGTATGCTGCCTAAGCCCATTAAGATTTTATCTATATCGCCAGCTTTTTTGGTGTCGAACAGAAACTCCAGATTATCATAAATAGGCTGCATCCAGGGTCTGAGCTTCTCATCCTTCTCTCCGGGTAAATAACCAATGTCTTTACCCATAGGAACTACTGGACGAGCAATAAGCAGTTTTTTGTATTTATGCTCATCCTCAACTTTGAATAGTCCGGCAGCAAGCGCCAGTAATGTCTTCCCTGTACCAGCCTTACCCGTAATGGTTACAAGCGGGATTTCATCATTGAGAAGCAGCTCCAATGCCATTCGTTGCTGAGCATTTCGGGCGCTGATCCCCCAAACTGAATCATTGCCCAGGTAAAGCGGCTCCAGACGGGTCGCATCACTATTCACTTTGAGAAGAGCTGATTTGCCCGTGCCTATCTCATCCTTGAGGATCACAAATTCATGAGGGTACAAGGGATATGACAACCCGAGCTGTTTAACCGTTAAAGAGCGGTGACTGTAATATTCATCAATCAATGCCGGATGTACCTGCAGAGATTGGTAACCAGTGTAAAGTTCATTTAAATCTCCAGTACGATCTGACAAGTAATCCTCTGGTGTAATTCCTAGCACATCCGCTTTAATACGGACCAGCACATCCTTACTCACAAGCACTACGGGACGCGGATCAGGCTTCTCTTTCTCTTCGATTAAATAGTTGAGAGCTACAGCCAAAATCCGATTGTCGTTAGATACCTCACCAAACATTTCCTGTACCTTCACAAAACTGCGATGGTTAAGTTCTACCTTCAGCTTGCCTCCATGCTCCAGCTCCACACCACTATGCAAATGACCTAGCTCACGAAGTCCATCGAGCAATCGGGAAACCGTGCGGGCATTTCGACCGATTTCGTCAGCGTTGCGCTTTTTGGAGTCGATTTCTTCCAGCACAACCGCCGGAATAACCACCTCATGCTCCTTGAAAGAGAAAATCGAATTGGGGTCGTGCAAAAGCACGTTGGTATCTAGCACAAATATCTTGTTCATATTATCCCCTCCACAGCGCCTGGTTTGATTGATCATACATAACTCTTTCCGCCAAGGGAAAAGATAAGGTACAGAAACGATCTTGGCTGAAAGGAGTAATCACATATGAGAAAATCAATGTGTCTGTTGCTGGTACTGCTGCTATTGACAAGCTGCGGTATCGCTAATAAAAAGACATCACCCTCTCCTCAGAATAAACAATCTGCGAATGCTGTAAAGGGTACGGGAAACCATGAGGTTCGGCAATTGGCCAACGATGGTGCAACTAATCCTAAGGCCACCTCAAAAGCTGGTCACACCGTCAGTGTTAAGGGCGAAAGTGAAATTGCACTTAAGGACCATTTTGAACAGTTGGCCAAAAGAGTTCCTGGTGTGAATGGTGCACACTGTGTAGTCATGAACAAGGTAGCCATTGTAGGTCTTGACGTAGAAGGTTCTCTAGACCGATCACGTGTTGGAAGCATTAAATATTCTGTAGCGGAAGCTATCCGCAAAGACCCTAGAAGCGTACGTGCACTTGTCACTGCCGATATGGATCTCTCCAGCCGCTTAGCGGACATGAGCCGTCACATCTCTCAAGGACATCCAATTTCCGGATTCTCATCCGAACTGGCTGATATCATCGGTCGAATCATGCCGCAGCTGCCAGAGGATACTAAGCCGATTAAAAATGCACAGTAGAGGACAAAAAAAGCCCAGTGATATTCTCACTAGGCTTTTTTCATGGCAGCAAATACTTGTCCGTCCAGCTTCTCAGCGGCACGTCCATCATAAACCTTTGCATATCTTGGGGCGGATTCAAGCTGCGCTCCATAAAAAAGCGCGTTACGCACCGCCATAATTTCAACATCAAAGCAGCACATCTTGAAAGGTACATCCTGAAGTGGATCCTGCTTTACAACGGCATTGCCGTTAATAGCATAGACAGTGCCCTCACCGAACACAGTGACGGTTACTAACGGGTTGACCTTCATGTTGTTCACGAGTCTGGAACGATGATCTACAGCCAGACGCACAGTACTAGGACTAACTGCATAAATCCACGAAATGGCCGTGGACGTTGGACCTCCTGATTCCGCATCAACTGTGTTGAGAAGAACAAAAGTTTCCGATTGCAGCATCGATAACAAGGTTTCGTTCAGCTGAGCAACGGCTTCGGACATAAGTACTGGCCCCCTATGCGGCGTAAATTCATTCAATTTATTATATTATAGCACAGGCTGAAACTTGCATTCAATTTTAGGGCGAAGTGTTATTAAGGATTTTAAGGTGCCTCAGTGGATTCTGAAGTGGAATTAGCAGAAACTCCTGCTAATCGATCCTGCAAGCTTTTCTTGGCAGCCTCAAGCTCCTCATCATTAATATATACATACGGACTTCGCCACGTTCCAGTCACGGGCTTGAATTCGATATCATCTTTGGAAATCTTCCAATAAGTCGCAATCATATCTTTAATCTGCGAATTTTCGATATCAGTCTTCATATTACTATCCACTGCGTCAAGTACCTTGCCTATTTTTAATACTCCACCAAGCGATTGCATCTGATCCACCAGTGAATGAAGGACCTCATTCTGACGTTTGTTCCGATCAAAATCGTCTGAACCCTTAGTCTTAGGCTTGCAATTAGATTTACGGTATCGCACATAATCTAGCGCTTTATCTCCATCAAGCTCCGCCGGACCTTTTTTCAAATTGATATTCGTACCGTCGACGCTGTCTGTATAACACATATTATCGCTAATGTTGACTTTGACTCCACCAAGCTCGTCCACCACATCGCGGAAGCCTTGAAAATCCAGAATCGTTGTATAATCTACGTCAATATCTAGATATTTCCCCATCATTGTCTTCATCTCATCTTCTGCCAAAATACCAGAAGAATCTTCTTTCCCCTTAAAGCGAGCATAGAATTCGTTAATCTTCGTTTGCTTGTATCCATTGAGCTCAACTAAGGTATCGCGTGGAAGAGAGACAATGGTTGCTGATTTTGTCTTAGGATTAAGCGCTGCAACCATAATAACATCTGTCAATCTAGATTGATGTTTTGGTCTATTATCCGTACCCAGGATAAGCATCGTCAGTGGTTTTTCTGTAGCCGAATGTCCTGGGGCAACCGTTCCTTTACTACCTGCATTAAAGACCCCATTTTCAAGCTTCCAATACAGATAGCCCCCGTAGCCCAATACGCCAAGAATCGCAATAATGAGTAAGGTTAACAGGATTCTAACTAATCTGCCAAAAAAGCCTCTCTTTTGCGGTTTCTTCTTTTTTTTCTTAGGAGCACCCTTCACAGGCTGTTTTCTATTATTCGGTTGTTGACCACTTGCTCGTGGAGGTAAACTGCTGTTTCGTGTACTCATAGTAGAATAAAGTCCTCTTCATTTCATTTGGAATTAAAATTGCTACACTTAAATAGACGTTGCATAAGCAGTAAAAGTTTCGATTACTGTCTTTTTGCTGCAGCTGCAGCCTTTCTCTTCTGTCGAGCTTCTACGATATAACGTATCCGTACCATCAGCATTAATCCGACGGCGACCAGCAGACACTGAATGATCGGTAGCTTATCATGTTGAAAAATGAGGAGCATGCCGGAGCCGATTGCCATCATTATGTACAGCATAATCTCTTTGCCAATCGATAACTTTTGATTCACACGAAATACCTGATTATACACAAATGTAAGCAATATAAAAATAACAATATAAGCGACGATTGGATGCTCAGCAAACCAGACTTGCATAGATACCGCACTCCTCCCAAATTTAAGATACGTTTACATTATATCATCAGTAAGGGAAGTTTTTGTTATAAAAAAAACCGCCGAAAGTTAAACCTCCGACGGCTCTTTACTATAATAAGCTGATCTTACGCGTTTGCTTGTGCCATTTTACGTTGCTTCTCTACACGTTCGCGTTCGCCTTTGTTCAGAATCTTTTTGCGCAAGCGAATGGATTTAGGTGTGATTTCACAATATTCATCATCATTCAAATATTCAAGTGCGCCTTCCAAAGAGAAGGTACGTGGTGTCTTCATTTTTACAGTATCGTCCTTACCTGAGGTACGCATGTTGGTAAGTGCTTTTTCTCTACAGATGTTAACGATAATATCGTTATCACGGGTATGCTCGCCTACGATCATACCTTCATAAATTTCTGTACCTGCATCCAAGAAGAGAATACCACGATCCTCAACGCCCACTATTCCATATTGTGTTGTTGATCCAGTCTCACTGGCTACAAGCACACCTTGATGACGTCCGCCAACTTGACCAGCAACCAGTGGAGCGTAGCTGTCAAAAGCATGGTTCATAACGCCGTAACCACGTGTCAAAGTCAAGAAGTAAGTGTTGTAACCAATCAAACCACGTGCAGGAATCAGGAACTCCAGACGTACTTGACCCGTACCGTTGTTAATCATGTTGACCATTTCGGCTTTGCGAGTGCCCAGACTTTCCATAACAGAGCCCATGCTTTCTTCAGGAATGTCAATCATAAGACGCTCAAGTGGCTCCGATTTAACACCATCGATTTCTTTAATGATTACTTGTGGTTTAGAAACTTGCATTTCATAACCTTCACGACGCATATTCTCGATCAGAATACCAAGGTGAAGCTCACCGCGTCCAGAAACGATAAATGCATCAGGACTATCCGTTTCATCCACACGCAAACTCACATCTGTCTCAAGTTCTTTAAAGAGACGCTCACGCAGTTTACGGGAAGTTACCCATTTACCTTCTTTACCAGCAAAAGGACTGTTATTCACAAGGAAAGTCATTTGCATCGTAGGCTCGTCGATCTTAAGAACAGGCAGTGCTTCTGGATTCGCTGGATCAGCAATGGTCTCACCAATGTTAATGTCCTTGATCCCTGCGATAGCAACGATATCCCCTGCGCCCGCTTCTTCTGTTTCAATACGTTTTAAACCTTGGAACCCGAACAATTTCTCAATACGTGCGGTTTTACTCTTACCGTCACGCATAATTACAGTTACAGATTGACCTTGTTTGATCACACCGCGGTTTACACGGCCAATAGCAATACGACCCAAGTATTCGTTATAATCCATCAACGTTACGAGGAATTGAAGCGGGTCTTCTACACTTTCAGTTGGAGCTGGGATATGCTCAACGATTGTTTCGTAAAGTGAAAGCATTGTCTCATCTTGCTTCTCAGGAACCATGCTTGATGTACCATTAAGAGCAGATGCATAGACAACCGGGAATTCCAATTGTTCGTCATTTGCTTCAAGTTCGATGAACAAATCGAGCACTTCATCAATAACTTCCTTAGGACGAGCAGCTGGACGGTCAATCTTGTTCACGACAACGATCGGTGTAAGTTTTTGTTCCAATGCTTTACGCAGAACGAATTTCGTTTGCGGCATGCAGCCTTCATAAGCATCAACAACCAGCAATACACCGTCAACCATTTTCATAATCCGTTCTACTTCGCCACCGAAGTCAGCGTGTCCAGGTGTATCCACAATATTGATCAAAAACTCTTTATAAGTAATTGCTGTATTTTTAGCTAGGATTGTAATTCCGCGTTCCCGCTCGATATCGTTAGAGTCCATAGCGCGTTCTTGTACGTGTTCGTGTGCGCTGAAGATCCCCGATTGCTGAAGAAGCTGATCGACGAGTGTTGTTTTGCCATGGTCAACGTGGGCAATGATCGCAATGTTGCGAATATCTTTTCTTGAATGCATGATTTGTATCCAAATCCTCTCATTTATCAAATTAAAACTGTTAAAATTCTTAGCATGTCACGGCAGTCTCACAAAAGAAGCGCCAGGCAGAAAGCCGACGCTTCAACATAACATTAATATTATAGTGAAAGCACTATGAAAAGCAAGTCTTTTTATGAAAAAAACAGTTGGCAAATTCCGTTTTTTTTCACAAGATCCAACATTAATTAACTTCGATACCATCTATTTCGGCCACGAGTTCTACCCCGACCTGTAATCAGCCAAATTCCTGCCACGATGAATACAATACCAATTAGATAGATCACACCCGTACCCATAAGACTGAAAATACAAAGCGCTATGCTTAGAACGCCTAATATTACAGCAATTGCAGATAGTCCCCCTGACCGTCTTGGAGAATTTATGGAATATTCATACAGACCTACGGCAATGCCGAGCAGAAGCACAGGCCATAAATATTTCATAAGCCCCCATCCCCATATATTGCAAAGACCAAACAATAAACCATATACCGTTAATATTCCCGCGGGAATCAATACTGTTGCCGAAGCGCGGCGGCTAAAAAATAACATATGTAGAACCAATCCTGGAAGTAAAATCACTAGCGGCCAAAGGGCTCGTCCCAAAAATCCGAAGACCCCCAGCTTACCGAATAAAATCAAGACGCCCGCAGCTACAATGAATATACCTAGTCTCATGTCATTCTTGGAAGACATCCTTCACCCATCCCTTCAAATTCACGTCTACCTCATTACCTTGCCGTCTCATACCCAGAAAACGACAGGATTCTTATTCATATATTATCTGAAACATACACAAAATGCCATCACTGACCATGCAAAATATCCCCACAAAGTGGCGCTTTGCTTCGATGCGTACTCAGGTACTTTGCGGGGGCCCCAAATATATACTTTCTGATACGCAAAAAAAGGACGGTTCCAATTTATGGAGATGTCCTTGTAGTATTGCCTTTTATTGCAATTTATTAACCTACTGATGTTGTTCTTCGTTTAACTGCTCCTGTAACAACTACTAATATTCCTAAAGCGATCGGCAGTATGGAATGCGTGGATGGGAGCAAAAAGGAGAGCATTGTCCCTAATTTTGCATCCTGAAGCATCATATCACCTGCTGTAAAGGCTAAAATATAAGCGCCGATAAATACGAGTATCGGAAATCTATGCAGCCACCCCACAATGAGGCCACTTCCCCATACTACAATCGGAATGCTGAGCGCAATCCCGATGACAATTAAAGCCAAATCCCCTTTGGCTAGACCGGCAATTGCCAGGACATTATCAAGACTCATAATAAAATCAGCCACGAGAATCGTTCGGATGGATTTCCATACGGAGGATGTTTCCGCGACTCTAAGGTCCTCCTCTTCTTCCAGCAGCAGCTTGAACGCAATCCATAGCAGCAGAATTCCTCCTCCAGCCTGGATATAAGGGATTTTCAACAGTAATACCGCAACAAAAGTTAGCAAGCAGCGCAGGATAACAGCTCCCGCAGCTCCCCACCATACCGCAATCTTCCGGTGCTTCTCCGGAAGGTCCTTACTGGCCATCGCGATGACCATAGCATTATCTCCACTCAGCACAAGATTGATCATCAATATTTCACCAAGGAGCAATAATGATTCCATTCGCTTTTACCTCCCCGAATCACATGTAACTACATGTATGTTCGGAAGTGACAAGCTATGCTTCCTGTCCAACTTTTTTTTGAGGATGAAAGCATGTATGCCCCTTTTTTTGCGTATACAAAACTAAGCATATCTTCGTGCTCATCTTAACTAACTTTAGGGGTGACTATGCCTTGAATACATCCATATGGGAGTTTGTATTATCACTGCTCAATATTATTTTTCTAGATCTCATTCTGGCGGGAGACAATGCCATAGTCATCGGACTTGCAGCGCGTAATTTGCCGAACAGCACTCAAAAAAAAGCAATTGTGCTTGGAACAGCAGGTGCCGTCGTATTACGGATTTTCGCAACGGTTCTGGTTGTATGGTTATTAAAAATCCCTTGGTTACTGCTGGCAGGCGGGATTTTACTTATTCTAATTGCCTATAAGCTGTTAACAGATGAGAACAATTCAACGAATATCAAGGCTGGTCAAAGCTTAGGGGCCGCTGTGGGTACAATCATTCTAGCCGATGCTGCGATGGGGCTGGATAATGTCATCGCCATTGCGGGAGTCGCTAAGCACAATATCTCTCTAGTTGTCATAGGACTCTTAATCAGCGTTCCAATTGTGGTCTGGGGAAGCACTCTCTTTATTAAATTAATCAACAAATATCCATGGATTATTTATATTGGCTCAGCAGTCCTAGGGTTTACAGCCTCAAGCATGATTACAGATGAGCAGCAGCTATCCCCATTTTTTGAGAAGCATCCACTATTGAGAGCTCTGTTTATATTTGTGATCATTGTTGGCATCTTAATTGGAGGACACTGGAGACGCCAATCAAGCCATAATAATTCAAAAAAGCTGCCTCAACCGTAGATGTTGCTACGAATGAGACAGCCTTTTGTTTATAATATTAGAACCATTCTTCCTGTAATCCAGCTTGAGCACTTACTACATCTTTAGGCTTCTCATCTCCATACGGAGTGATCAGCACAGTCTCCGTAGCTTCAATCGCTGCGTCCAGCAATGCAGAATATCCAGGTAGCGTAGCTTCAATCTTATCTACAATCCGTAAATTCGGATTCGTTGTAGGTGATTTAGGTACAAATAATGTACAGCAATCCTCATAAGGAAGAATTGACAGGTCATAGGTGCCGATATTCTTAGACAGCTCTACAATATCACTTTTGTCCATCATTACCAGCGGACGTAAAAGAGGAAGTTCTGTCGCACGACCGATCACATTCATACTTGGTAACGTCTGGCTAGCAACCTGTCCAAGACTTTCACCGGTTACAATTGCGAGGGCACCCTCACGTTCAGCAAGCTGTGTAGTAATTCTCAGCATAGCTCGACGCATCAACGTAATAATCAGATTATCCTGACCTATTCCGGTAAAAGATGTCTGCACCTCTGTAAAAGGTACTAAGTGTAGCTTGATGACTCCCGCATAACGTGACAATACCCGCGTAAGATCAACCACCTTTTGCCGGGCAAGCTCACTCGTATAAGGATAACTATAGAAATGTACGCACTCCACTTCGAGTCCACGACGCATGGATGACCAACCGGCTACAGGACTATCAATGCCTCCGGACAGCAATAACATCGCTTTTCCATTCGTACCAAGCGGAAATCCACCAACACCAGCAATATTTTCACAAAATATAAAAGTATGACCTTGACGAATTTCGACTTTCAGCTCCAATTGAGGTGACTTTACATCCACAGTAAGTCCGGAATAGCCTTGCAGCAGTGGTGTCGAGACTAGCTTATTCATCTCCATGGAGCCATAAGGGAACTCTTTCCATACCCGGCGTGCATTAACTTTAAATGTAGTTCCCGGTGCAGGAGCGATGATCTCCAAAAAATGACGGCTGACAGCCACAATATCCTCGAGATCTGACTTGGCCACCTTTACCGGACTGACAGAAGCGATTCCGAATACATTCTTCAATGCTTCTACCAATGGGGCAGCAGTTTCTCCATTCAGTTCCACGTAAATTCTTCCAAATTCTTTGGTTAGAACCACCTTTGGATATGGCTTAATCATTTCTTTCACATGACGTAGTACCGTTTTCTCAAATCTGGCACGGTTTTTGCCCTTTAATGTAAACTCCCCGAAACGCAAAAGCAGCATATCGGCATAATCAATACTATTGGCACTGCCTTTAGCAGATTCTTGATTCATCACACTCATTAGTTACTTCATACCTCCTTCAGCAATCTTTAAAGCTCGTACCGCAGTAATTAGTGCTTTCTCAAGCGCCGCGACATCATCTTCAGTGTGACTATCACCGAA
>NZ_JBNNSE010000001.1:1850352-2009224 GCF_050277435.1 Paenibacillus sp. NPDC101420 | reverse complement strand
GCCGAGAGGAATGCCCCTGTTAGACACATCACAATGAGTTTACCTCGCTGAGGTGCAAGGCGTAACCCTACAATAATAACCAATGGCCAAATGAAGTAGAACTGTTCCTCAATAGCGAGCGACCACAAATGACCGATAGGAGAAGGAGGTCCAAAGCTCTCGAAATAAGATACATCGTGAAAAATAAGCCACCAGTTATTGAAGTATAACGTTGAAGATAGAAAGTCCCCTTGTAATGCTGCTAATCGTGAACGATCGAACAACAGAAGCCACATAGCAGTGACAAAAAGCATGACAAACATAGCAGGCAATAGCCGTCGCGCTCTTCTGATCCAGAAATCTTTAAGGTCGAACCGTCGGTCTTGCTTCCACCTTTGGATGATTTGATCCGTGATCAGATATCCAGACAGAACGAAGAATATTCCGACCCCTATAAGTCCTCCTGGAGCCCAATTGAGGTCGAGATGATACGCGATAACTGCGATCACAGAGAGTGCTCGAAGTCCATCTATTCCCGGCATATAACGCCTTCTAGTCGTGGAATTGTCAGGTTCTAAAGAGTTAGTCGGTGGTGTAACCTTGATTTCTTTCATGGTAGTTCATTCCTTCGTCATCAGTTGTCTTATGTCAGCAAGACGTATGACTAACTTAAAAAAGTTCTTAACTTCTCTTGGTAAATAAAGGAGTGACCATGAATGGATCAGAAATCGGTACACAAGTGCCTATGAATTTAAAAAGGCATTCTAGAACAAAAAATCATTCTGGAATGCCATTAGCCCAATTAGCCGTTCTTAATTTCCACACGTAAAATATCCGTAACCATTTTAACCGGAACGTATATCGTATCGTTCTTTAGGATAGGAGCAGTGCCTAAAGTGACAGGTGCCATTTTGGCAAAAAAGTAAGAATCTTTACCTAAGGTAACATTTGTCCACTGTGCACCTTTCTTTAGCTCAGCTGAGCGCGACGTTTGATTCCACTTGATTTCATATCCTAAACGATTCGCCACATCTCGTAATGACACCATTGAAACCCCATTAGCATTCTTAAATGTAGCTATTGTACTTAAATCGAGCTTCGGGTTGTTCGTAATATGGGTACTGAAACGAAATTCAGGAGTTCCCATGGCGCCTGGAGCAATACTATATTTAGGGAAGAGGATGACAACCTCACCATTTTCAATATAAAAACCTTGTTCTTCGTCGATCCCTTTGAAATCCTCAATAAAATAGTTCTCAGGTTCCTCATTGATCTTCGCAAGGATACCGGCATTCAACTTTTCCTTAAAGTCGTTTCCAAAGAAATCTGACAAGGCAATCCGCTTCGCTTGTTTCGTATTAAATACATTGTATGTATCTACACGAGGCATACCTGTTCCACCAGTTTCACCTTGAGAAGTAACGACAAGTGATATCATTCCAGAAGGGTTATCCGTTTTATTTTCCTTTAAGTCATAAATAATATTAAGCTCATATGGGCGATACTCAAAACCAGCCTTTTTAGCGTCTGCAGCTGCTTCAGTTGCATCCTTTTCCCAAAGAGCAAGGTCTTTCTGCGCATTAGAGAGAATGACACTGTTGATCTCTTCTTGAGCCTTCGTATCCAACATACCTACGATCTGTGGCACTTTAATATTTGTATTCAGAAGCTCCGTTGAAGATGTGAGAATTACTTCTTTGATTTGGATCCCAGTGTTATTGATGGTGGAAATCGTTACAGCTGAAATCGGGGCATTGATGGCAGGCTTAGTCGTGTTCACTGCATCAGCAAAAGCAGTGCCATTCATTGGTAACATGCCAGCGCTTATTCCCACAACCGTTAATCCGACTACACCAAGCTTCAATACGTTAAAAGGGCTCTTTTTCATTGTTTGTTCACGCTCCATTTCGTTGTAATAAGTGTGTTATTAGCGCACTTACTAGCAAGACGTATTAGGAGTGTTGAAAAGTTTGGGGGGGATAAAGGTTGATCGAAATTCGTCATCCCGCAAGAGTTCCTTTAATAGTCACTCCGAACCCTTTTCAGCCTTCTTCCGCGCCCGGAACCGCCGCACCTTCATGAGATTGCCACAAGCCTTGTCATCGCAGTAACGCTTAGAACGGTTACGTGTATCATCATAGTACACCCAGAGACAATCAGGATTCTCGCAGATACGGAATCTTGAGGGTTCTTTTTCAAGCAAAGCCTCCGCAAAAGACGCCGCTATCTCCGCCATCACCTGCTCCCAACCGCTATGTAGTGGCAATAATGAAATCTCCGCTTGCTCGGCACTTTTCCATACCATTCGCCGCGTAACAGGACCCTTGTCCATATAGATATTGAGCTGCTTCAGCATTTCTCCATCCATCGATTTTCCTTGTACAATAGCCTGTACCCAGTCCCATAATAGGGATCGAAGCTTCTTTAGCTGTTCCAGTTCTATCGTATTCGGCAGCTGTGTTTCTAGCAGTGCATGCTTCTTCAGCCATTTCGCAATCCACTCCGGATCTTCGAGTTCATCCCGATCCTTGTTCTTATCTCCTGTTCGCCAATCCCGCCAGTAACTATTAATGAAATCCTCCCACAACAAGTCCTGTTCATCCTTTCCGCACAACTCTCGATTACAACGATTGTAACAGTTAAAATTGTGATTAGCTAGTTACTTGATTGAACGCTGGAAATATGCTACATTTTTAATGTAACCACTATATGATGGTTTAAGTAGTTACATAATTTAGTTAATATTAGGAGGTTGAACATGCATAATAAAATCAGTGAGGTTCTGCTGCAAAATTGGGATTATTGCATGGATATCGAGGATTGGGCCCCACCGTTAAGTGATGCACTGGAAGGTGTGGACAGTAAACAGGCACTTTGGAAGCCAGAGGGGAGTACAGTCAATTCCATCTGGGAGACGGTTAACCATCTAACATATTATAAGGTGCGTTTGCTGCGAAAGTTAAAAGGGTTGCCCAAACAACCTGATGCTGAAAGCAACGATGTTACCTTCACTGTAACAACGGAAGGGGAAGAAGCATGGGCGAAGGCCGTTGCAGACCTGAAGGATGTGCACGCTGCTCTTAGAGAAATCATTGAGGCGTTGGAAGAAGGCGCGTATGATTGGGGTGGATCGGGTCATGCCCCAGGGGAAGAGGTAATGAGTCTTATCCTGCATGATTCATACCACACCGGACAAATTATTATGCTTCGTAAACTGCAAGGCTCCTGGGTTTCCAACCGTAGTTTTAATTAGAACCTCTACAATACAAATATAAGCCACACTCCACTATACTGGTTTACCTGGTGCAGCGGGCGTGTGGCTTTTCTTTATTTTAACCTTTTGGGGTGCTTCGATATTGAGTCGGCGAGCATCCCATTATTTTTTTGAACAATCTAGAAAAGTAGTAGGGGTCCTGCATCCCGATAGCACTAGAGATTTCTTTAATATGTAGATCGGTTAATGCCAGCAGTTGACTGGCACGCTGCATTTTGAGGCGCAGATAGAATTCAATCGGGGGAACTCCGGTTTCTTGATTAAATAGATAAATTAGATGCTGCTTCGATAACCCCATATGCTTCGCTACATCCGGGAGTGAAATGGAGCTGTTGATTCGATCTGTCATGTAGCGAATGGCTTGCTCAAGATAACGTTCGTTCTTTTTATCTTGCTCAGAGTTCATGGTACTCAATCCCACGTGGCTGATCAGATGACGAATGCACTGAGACACATAGATATGATTACGCATCGCATAAGGCTTATCCGATAACAGGGCATAACATTGCTCGAAATCTTCGATCCATTGGGTATGAAGGTTCAGTGTAAAGGTTAGCGGCTCTACGTCCATGGCATAAGTTTGAATCAACGCAGCGGCATGCGTTCCTTTTAGATGCATCCAGTAGATCGTCCAGGGATTCACATCTGAAGCACCATATCGATGGGGTGTTCCGGCAGGAATGACAGCTAATTGCCGTTCTTTTATTTGAATCAGCTTATTGTGATGACTCTCCATCCACCCTTCACCCTCTACGCAATACATAAGAATATGCGAGTCACATCCTTGTGGACGCTCTCGATAATGAAACTTCGCTCTTGGGAAGCAGCCAATGTCACTTACATAGAAGGAATTTGTTAACGGATTCTCAAGTAATTCATTCATCATGAAATCGGGCAGCACAAAAAGCTTCTGCTCATCGAAGCCATCCGGCTTTAATGAAATATCTGTCATGATAACCCTCCTTTTTAAGAACATAATTTATTTATTTGAAATAACAACCTATTCATAAGGAGAATATTATTTTTAGGATAAGAATATTGTCCATCAGTTACAGATTATCGTCAATTGTTTAAAAGCGCATACAACGATAAATTAGAGCTATATCACGAAGGAGGAGAGAACGAAATGAGTATGAAAGAGCCTTCTACAATCTTAACGAACAGCGTCCGCATATGGGAGGAAATGATTGAAATTCCTACCTATGAAACAGGTGAACCCGATAAAAATCCAATGTTCCTCGAGAAGCGAGTCTATCAAGGCAGCTCGGGGCGAGTATATCCACATCCTGTGGTTGATAAAATTATGGATGAGAAAGAAATGAAATCGTATCAGATGGTAATGCTCGAAAATGAATATGTACGCATCGAGATCATGCCTGAAATTGGCGGCCGTATCTATCGTGCTCTGGATAAGACGAACAATTATGATTTTGTTTACTATAATCGCGTGATTAAACCTGCGCTTGTTGGTCTGACAGGACCATGGATTTCAGGTGGAATTGAATTTAACTGGCCGCAGCATCATCGTCCGAACACGTTTGGCCCTGTGGAGCATGTAATTACGGAGAATGAAGATGGCAGTGCAACCGTATGGGTGAGTGAAATTGACCGGATGTATGGAACGAAGGTCACAACTGGCTTCACGCTGCATCCTGGAAAAGCCTATCTCGAAGTTACAGCACAGCTATATAACCGAACTTCGGAGCCACAAACCTTCTTATGGTGGGCAAACCCTGCGGTTGCAGTCAATGACCATACGCAATCTGTGTTTCCACCGGATGTCACAGCCGTATTCGACCATGGTAAGCGTGATGTGTCCAGATTCCCTATTGCAACAGGAACGTATTACAAGATGGACTATTCCGAAGGTGTAGATATTTCGCGCTATAAAAATATTCCTGTTCCTACGTCATACATGGCTTATAAATCGGATTATAATTTCGTGGGTGGCTATGATCATGGGGTTGAAGCGGGTCTGCTTCACGTAGCGAATCACCATGTATCTCCGGGTAAAAAGCAGTGGACTTGGGGGAATGGCGAATTTGGTCAAGCGTGGGACCGTAATTTAACCGATGAGGACGGACCCTACATTGAATTAATGACAGGGGTATTTACGGATAATCAACCCGATTTCACTTGGCTCCAGCCGTATGAAGAGAAGTCATTCACACAATATTTCATGCCATATAAGAACATCGGTGTTGTGAAAAATGCTTCTATTGATGCCGCCGTTAATCTTGAGGTGGATGAGACTTTATGGACTGCCACTGTGATGGCCTATGGAACTTCGGTATTCGAGGGAGCGGTTATTGAACTTAGAGGACAGCATAGAACGTACGTAAAGGATACCGTTACGCTCTCTCCAGAATTAACCTATAAATCCGTCATTACGTTAGATGAAGTGGATCAGCCGCATCACTTAATCCTAACGGTGTTTGATGTGAACGGAAACAGCCTCATATCTTATCGTCCAGCGAAGCCTAGCATTGAACAGGTTCCAGATGCAGCCAAGCCACTTCCACTACCGGAAGAATTAAAAAGCACAGAGCAGTTGTATTTGGCTGGAGTTCACCTGGAGCAATACCGTCATGCCACGTTCGAGCCAGAGCATTATTATGAAGAAGGCTTAAGAAGAGATGCATCCGATATTCGGCTTAATGTGGCTTATGGGACGCTGCTGCTTCGTCGAGGATTGTTTAAGCAAGCGGAAGAACATTTCCGTACAGCTATACGATCGCTGACTTGGCGCAATCCGAATCCATATGATAGTGAAGCGTACTATCAGCTTGGTGTAGTTCTCAGACTGCAGGATCGCAAGGAAGAAGCATTTGCTGCCTTCTACAAGGCGGTATGGTCTGCAGCATTCCAAGACAGTGGATACTATGCATTGAGTCAAATTGCTTGTGAACGAGGGGCGTATGAAGAAGCGTTGGAGCTCGCAACTAGAGCTTTGGCACGTAACACAAGAAACTATAAATCAAGACATGTGAAAACAGCACTTTTACGCAAGCTTGGACGTTACTCTGAGGCGATTACATTCGCAGAGGAGACATTGAAACTAGATATCGCGGACTTCGGGGCAGCGTATGAGAGAGTGCTTACGCTTACATTGCTCGGGCGACAAGAGGAAGCAGCTGAGGCTCAGATGAAGCTTGCACGGTTCATGCGAAACGATGTGCATAACTATTTAAATCTAGCTTCCGATTATGCAGGTAGTGGATTGTTCGAGGAAGCTGCACAGGTGTTAGAGCAAATTCGTAGGACATCGAATGAACCCAATTATCCGATGGTGCATTACACATTGGCTTATGTACACGAGAAAATGGGTCATGAGGAAGAAGCGACAGCGCAGCTTCAGCTTGCTCAAGCAGCATCATCTGATTATTGCTTCCCGAACAGCTTGTTTGAGCTGCAGGTATTAGAAAGTGGGATTGCCTGCAATCCGCTAGATAGTAAGGCTCATTATTATCTAGGAAATCTATTCTATGATAAAAAACGTACCGACGATGCCATTCGCCATTGGGAGCAATCCGTCGCGCTTGATGATCGTTTCCCGACGGTTCATCGTAATCTTGCGCTTGCCTATTACAATAAGCGTAATGATGCTGAGACTTCCTTGCAGTCACTTGAACAAGCTTTCCAGTGCAATACGAATGATGCGAGAGTATTCTACGAGCTGGACCAATTGTATAAGAAGATGGGTGTTTCTGCTCAGGAGCGTATGGCAAGACTGCAGCAGCATATGGAGCTGGTGGAGAAGCGGGATGATCTATACCTTGAATATGTGACTCTACTGAATTGGCTTAGCAAGCATGAAGAGGCTTTGTCTGTTCTATTACGACGTCAATTCCATCCATGGGAAGGTGGCGAAGGGAAAGCTACGGGGCAATATGTTTTGGCGCTTGTTGAACTGAGCAAGCAGGCGAATCAGGTAGGCCAATATGAAGAGGCTATCTCATTATTAACACGTGCGCTTCATTATCCAGAGAATTTAGGTGAGGGTAAGCTCGATGGTGCGCAAGAGAATAATGTGTATTACGAGCTTGGTGTGGCTTATAACAGATTAGGCAATATGCAAGAAGCTGCACGACACTGGGCGATTGCGTCTCAAGGCTTGAAAGAACCAGCCAGCGCGATGTACTACAACGATCAGCCGCCAGAAATGATCTTCTATCAGGGCTTAGCATGGGGACAGCTGAATCATCCGAAGGAAGCGAAATGTCGTTTTAACAAGCTGATTGATTTCGCAGAGAGACATCTTTTTGATGATGTGAAGATTGACTATTTTGCCGTATCATTGCCTGATTTCCTCGTATTCGAGGACGATCTGAACAGACGCAATCAAATTCATTGCTTGTTCATGATGGGTTTAGGTTTATTAGGCTTAGGGAAAATGGCAGAAGCGAAAGAACGATTTGAAGAAGCGTTGCACTTGGAGCCGAACCATCAGGGAGCTCGAATTCACAAGGCGATGTGCTTGAAATCATAAAAGAAATAAAGCAGCTCCATGATGCCGGAAAATAACTGGTTTGATTTGGAATTTTGTTTCAACTCTGAAAGCCCCGGGTTAATGGAGACTATCTACCAGCCTATATTCGAAAGGAGAGATTGATGATGGAACCGGGCTATAAAGATAGAAGCGTTGAAGTGGAGCATACAGAGGTGCAACGGAAATCGGATTCCAGTGTTGTCGCATCTACCTTTATTAAATATGCTGCTTATATTATTATTTTTTTCGGAGCACTTTTCTTCTTGGTCAGATATGTATTCCCTATGTTCTAATTCAGATTCCAACGAATCCTATACAAAAATCCATCCCCTGTAAGTAGCGGGATGGATTTTTGAATTTAACGAATCCTATAAATTTCTCTGGATGGAATCCGGTGATTCCGCAGAATTACGATAAAAGAACCAGCACTCGTTCAGCAGCTTGATCTGACGGCGGTCTTTTTTGTAATAAGCTTTCATCAGTTGATGGCAGAGCCACTGTGGCAAGGGTATCACTCCTCTAACTGCTTACGTAAGTTAGCATATGGAGAAATGAGCCTAAAGGTGACGATTTACAGAATGCTTTCTGCTTCCTCTTCGTACCACTGCTCTAATTGAGCTTGCAGCGCCCGAATCTCGGTCAGCAGGGAGATAAGTGGATAGTTCTTCTGCTCCTGTACAGAGGCAAAGGCCTGTTCCAATCTATTGATATAATCCAGACCGGACTCCAAGGAGTAGTCCTCACGCAGCAGATCCAGTGAATCACACTCAGCAATGGCCAAGGGCAGATCTGGTACATTATCGGCTGTCAGCTTGTCGATTTCTTTGTTTAGACGTAAATTGAGTGCACTTAGCTGGTACGCATATTCCTCGGGCATTTCCACGAATTGCAATTCTTGATGTTGTTGCAAAATTACATACCGCATTTTCGGCATTGGTCATTCTCCCTCCGTACTTGTCTTCCTTCTTGACAGTTTAGCCTATGCACAAGTTACAATTCAAGTAGAGATCTTAATTCCCGTGGAAAGGACTTGTGATAGAACGCTATGGAAACGATGAGCAACGAAGAGCTGCAGCAGTGGATTGAGCAGGTATCACGGGACAGCTTTGGCGTACCCTTTAGGCACAAGGCAAGCTTTAACAGCCGATTATCTTCAACAGGCGGTCGATATTTTACCAAGAGCCATAATATAGAGATTAATCCCCATCAGCTTGCTATGTTCGGTAGAGAAGAGACGGAGAAGATTATAAAACACGAGCTCTGCCATTATCATCTGCATTTGGCGAAGCGAGGGTATATGCATCGTGACACTGATTTCAAAAGACTGCTGGCACAAGTCGGCGGGAGTCGCTACTGTCAGACATTGCCGGGTGCGAAAGCTCGAAAGTCACTCCCTTATCGGTACAAGCTGATCTGTACAGCATGTGCTATGGAGTATCCGCGTAAGCGAAAAGTAGATCCAAAGCGCTACCGCTGCGGTAAATGTTCAGGTAAGCTGAAGCTATTAGCGCTGGAAGTCCAGTAAGCAGACAAGGGCGTTATTTTATAACCAGTCCCATCAATCCCACAAAAGAAACAGCTTGCTGAGGCGAAATGATGCACCCTTCTAAATCTTGTATATCCACGATCAAGCCACTGAACTCGCAGTCACTAAGATCGATCCCGTTAAGCTTTGATCCTGACAATGTGGCTTGATCAATATTACACTCACTAAAGCTGACCTTTTGGAAATTGGATTGGTAGTAATCAGAGCTCATCAATGAACTATTCTCAAAAGAAACCTGCTTCAGATTAGCCAATCGAAATGTTGCAAAATCCCCGATACAATCGACCACGCGTACATTCTGGAATCTGCCTCTTGTAAAGTCCGTACCGATAAGCTTGCAGTTTCGGAATTCGGTTCGATGAATAATCGCATTCGTAAAATCCACATTGGACAGATCGCATCGCTCAAAAACAACATCCATCAGCTCAATTCCAGTCAGAGACGACTCGGTAATCGTTACATTTTTAAAAATCACTTGATCAAAGCTGACCTTGTTAGCTTCTTGATTATCAATAACTGTATCGCTTATGCTGCAACGACTGAATTCATCTTTGGTTTGTAGCGAGTATATTTGCTCAGGGAGTAGAGCTTCTGGATCTGTTATTTTAGGTGATTCCATTTTGAATTTCATATGTACCTCCATTTATGAATGCTTGTTTCTAATTAAATTAACTATCATCGGGTTCAGCGGATTTGTCAATTTTCAGTAGTACTCAGGCCTATCGGGAGATCCGTACAAATACACCTTTTTATGGATAAAATCACACATCGTTTTGTAAGCGTTACCAACTTAAGATGGAAGGGAAGTCCATATTAGGTAGAGGGGGCACATTTATGAAACGATTCAGGTCCGCGATGGCGGGTCTGCTCGCGATGCTGCTGATTTTCTCAAGCTTGCCTGTGATGGGAATCGGTAGCGGTTCCGTAGGAGCAGAAGGGGTTGGAGGAACAGGCGCAGGGCAAATTCCATCAGGGATGGTACTCATCAAGAATAAGTGGAAAAATAATTTTTTATATGAAACGTCTGATGGTATCGTGCGTTATGGCATGACCAATCCAGCGGACACATCATCGCATTGGACAGTGGAGACGGTAAATGGTCTGTCACGAATTAAGAATGTGAAGACGGGCCACTACATTACAATGGCTGGTAATAACGGCAAAGAGGATACGCTAAAGGCGGCAGATCTCCAAGGATCAGGAAGTGTTACGGATCAATGGTTGATCGATACTTCCAATAGAAACGGATATATGATCATCCGCAGTGCGACAGTGCCAGAGAGTAAACTGGTTATCCACGAGGAGAATCAGCTTGGTTACGCGCAAGTAAGCTCGGATATCAATATTACGTTTGAGAGTCCGCAGTGGGCTTTTATCGATCCTAACGCAGGAACAGTACCTGTACGGTTGGAAAGCCGGATGCGTCCCGGTCAGGTAATGTATGAGGACGAAAAAGGAAATGTTCTCTACGGCAAACAGCCTTTGAAAAATGAAGCAGCCCAGTGGTATCTTGATCAGGGAACGGACGAAGGAACGTTGATGATTCGTAACCGTGAGACGGGTCATTATATTAAGCAGAATGAGCAGACTTGGGCTGGAGTTTTTTCACAAGAAATCGATACGAATAATGTAAAGCTAAGTGAGTGGTTCCAAGAGAGCGCACCAGATCCAGATGGAACAGGCTTTATTACGCTTCGTAACAGTGGTTTAACTGATAGTGGGAGTCCGTTATGGCTAAATCCACAATTCAACGATGACAATAACGTGCGCTCTAACGGCTGGCCGGGATCAGCCTCTAATCCAAGTGCGCAGTGGAGCATCGTGCCGATTTCTGAATTTAAGCCGGTACGATTGGCTACTTATACAGATGCACAAGTAGCTACAGATTTTTTATATGAAGCTGCAGACGGCGAGCTTAAGCATGGCGTTATGGCTTCAGAGGATGCAGATTCATCCGATTATCTATGGTATGTAGAGGATTATGATGGCAATAAGCGTATCCGTAATGCGGAAACTAATCATTATATTTCATACACTGACGGCACAGCCAAGGCTGTAGAGATCAGCGAAAGTCAGCCATCGGATCAGTGGAAATTTAAAGATTCTGATGATTATGATGATTACCTGACACTAGAAAATGTTGAGAGCAAAGACATCTATATCTCTACCTTGGGTGGAGGTAATGCTGGAGCAAATGGGGATGCGACTTCCTTGAGCGCCCAGTGGCAGCTTCTAGATCCCAATATACCGACTGATGGAACCATTCCATATTATCGAATTCAAAATGGATGGAAGTCTTTTTATTGGTATGAGTCTGCTGACGGCCTCTTGAAGTATGGAAATATGCAGAAGGATGGCTCCGATCAGTGGCTCGTGGAGAAATATAATGGCCGCAAGCTATTCAAGAATAAGAAAACAGGCCATTACATTAACACAGTGAACATGCCAGATGGCCATATTCAGGTCACTGAGCTTCCAGACAGGAATAATGTGGAGCGGGAATTTATATGGACAGGCAAAAATATTGGCGACAACACATACGTAATTAGCAGTGTTCTCGACAAGGAACCAAATAAATTCCCTGAGAAGTTCATTTCACTTCAAAATCTCACTAAATACGCCGAGTATGGTGTGATCAATCCAGGCTGGGGCAGTCCACAGTGGAGATTCGTTACTGTCACAGAGAAAAAGCAGGACTTATTCCGCTTTAAGCTAGACACTGTAAATGGGGAGGATCAGTATCTTAAAGATGGTCCTTTGCTGACTTCTCCAAATGTACTAGAGAAATTGCTAGAATCTAAGACTGTCACTGAATCTGTCTATGATTCACAGGACACTGAAGCAATGGTGCCGCAGGATAAGGTGGTGGAACCTACAATCTCTGATGCAAAAATTGCACCTCTAGCTGCTGCAAACGAGGATGTGACAGTAGGTCAGGCTACTTATGGCCCACTTGATATTAACGACGATTCCTTTGTCTGGCAGCTGCAAGAAATAGCTGGCAGCAATGGATCTGTGAAGATTAAAAATAAAGGTACTGGACGTTACCTCTCCCTGGAGCATATAGGTGGTGCAGTAGATGAGATTGAGCCTAATGTTGCCGTTCAGACATTGCAAACCGTCTATGATGTATGGGGCAGCATTAAGTGGATTGTGGATATGCAGCCTTCAGGTCTGACTACTTTCAAGAGTGGATGGGCTGGCCACTATATGTATGGGGCTTCTGACGAGAATGGGAATCCGATTATAAAGATCAGTAAGGCTCCCGATGCAGCGGATAGAAACAGTGCTCATTTTGCCGCTGAAGCCGTTGAAGCAATTGCGCCACCGATCCCTGCTTACCCTGTAAGATTTAAGAATGCAAGTAGTGGGGAGTATTTATACGAGAATGAGCACGGAGTTGTTCTGTACGGGCAGCCGTCAGCAGAGAATGGATTCTCGCATTGGAATATATCTGTGCAAGACGGCAAACAGACGATCATCAATCGAGCAACAGGCCATTATTTAACAGTGAATGGGGATTATTCTTACTTGGAGAGCAGTAATGCGGAACCGGCTATAGACGGGGCATCTGCATGGGAAGTAAGCTTGGCCTCCGATTATACGAATTACACCATTCGTAGTCTCTATGGAGAGTACGACGATGAATTAATAAACATTGCGAATAAGACGGGATATGCTGAACGGGCACTCCTACTAGAGAGTGACGGCTCAGCTCAATGGAAGCTTGAAGCAGCTCCACAGGAGTTTACTACTCCGTCTGGAGAACTGCGCAACAACAATACAACAACTCCAGTTCAGAACGATACCAACATTATAACAATCGTACCGAAAGGGACGACTGGAAAAGTATTGGCAGAAAAAGAAGGGGCAATCGTATTTGCAGAAGCTTCTGATAAGACGGCTCACTCCCAGTGGATCGTTCAGGATGTAAATGGACGTAAACGCATAATGAATGTTCAGACGAAGCAATATCTTTCTTTAAATGAAGGGGATCAAGTCGTCTTGTTATCTTCCGGGGAAACAGAACGTTCCCAGTGGACGCTGGAAGAGAAGTTAGGCTACAACCTCCTGCTAAGTGCTGATAGAACGGGCTTTCTTACTCACAGCGCATCGGCGGTTCAACTTGGTTCTGCTGTGGGAACCGATAGCACTCTTTGGAGCTTCTTGCCTATCCCTACAGATGCAATTTATACAGGAGAAGAAGCATTCCAAGGCGATCATGTTATACGGTTTGCAGTCAATGCCCAGCAAGCCGGTGAATATGATGCCGTTGTTCGTTACAAGAACACTTCCAGCGCTGTTACAGATCTGTTGCTTGAGGTGAACGGCCTGAAGGAATCAGATAAAGTTAACGTGGTCAAGACTTCCTCTTGGAAGACTGTACAGGTGAAGCTGCAGCTGCGTGCAGGAATCAACACCGTTTCTCTAAGCAACGACAATATCGATTGGAATAAAGTAGGCATTGATAGCCTGACAGTAAAAAATAGCGTGAACAAAGTTTACCGCGGGGCAACAGTTCCTTATATTAGCTATGAAGCTGAGGATGCAGTGACTAACGGAACACTAATCGGTCCTTCGCGGAAATATCGCACTATGGCTTCTGAGGCTTCTGGACGACAAGCCGTCGCCTTGAAGAATACTGGGGACTATATAGAGTTCAAGCTTGCAGAAGCAGCTAATTCTATTGTTCTGCGCTATTCCATTCCGGACAGCTCGGATGGTGCTGGTGCTGAAGAAACATTGACTCTATATGTAGATGGAGTTAAGAAACAGCTTAATTTGACTTCAAAATATGCTTGGGAATATGGCAGCTACCCATGGTCAAATGATCCTCGTCAAGGTAGTGGACATCGCTTCTTTGATGAAATTCATGCTCTGATTGGCGATGCTCCTGCCGGAGCAACCATTCGTTTAGAGAAGGGAACAGGAGACCAAGCGACTTCATACGTCATCGACTTGGTGGATATGGAGCAGGTAGCCCCTGAGTTGACTCGCCCTGACGGCTTTATTTCTGTAACGGATTTTGGAGCAGTAGCCAATGATGAGGGAGATGATACCGCAGCCTTTAAGGCAGCGCTTGCCGAAGCGAAGGCAACAGGGAAAGGGGTTTGGTTCCCGGTAGGTACCTTTAATGTCGGAGAGGGTCTGCTGGATCTGGATACAGCCGAAATCCGTGGAGCAGGCATGTGGTATACGGTTCTGAATGGCGCCAAATTTTACGGTCACGGTGATAAGGTTGGCGTATACGATCTATTGATTGAAGGTGGCATTAATGTACGGGATGATGAAGCGTTCACTAACGCCTTCCATGGTGCTTTTGGCCAAGGCTCGGTCATTCAGAACGTATGGATTGAACATACCAAAGCAGGCTTGTGGTTAACACAACCTATTGGTGAGAAGGCTCGTACGAATGGTCTGTATATGGCAGGTCTTCGAATCCGCAATCTGATGGCGGATGGAATTAACTTTGCTGTAGGCACTGGCAACAGCATGATGGAACAAAGTGACATCCGCTATCCAGGGGATGATGGTATTGCGATGTGGTCGTTCACAGATGCCAAATTGAATGAAGTGAATGGCGCGGAACGGACTTTTAGCTATAACAATACGGCACGTTTTAATAACGTCTCACTGCCATGGTTGGCCGATAACATTGTGGTCTTCGGTGGTAAAGATAACAAAGTTCAAGATAACGTGGTAAAAGACACTGTAACTAATGGAGCCGGGCTCGCTGTATCTACCCGTTTCTCCGCAGAGCCGTTCCAAGGAACGACAATCGTTGAGCGGAATACATTGCTTCGCACAGGTAGTTATGATTCGGGCTACGGGGTAAACCTCGGTGCGTTATGGCTGTACGCTGGTGAGAGCGACCTAAAAGGAAAAGTACTCATCCGTAACAATACGGCGCTCGACAGCACCTATTCTGGCCTGATTGCCCACGGTAATCTGGAGGGAAACGCTCTCACGACGATTGATGGAGTTGTTCTGACGAATAATGTATTAGACGGTGCAGGTACGAGCGGTATAGAAGTAACGAAAAATCTGAAAGGTAACCTGCTCGTCGACAACTTGATTATTCGTGGTGAACGGATGAACCTCCTGTCCAATGCATCTCCTGAATTTAGCATCATTGAACAGAATCAAGGGATAGCCACAGCTGTTAAACCTTTCTCCATCAAGCTAGCAGATGGACAGAGCGGACCTGTTGTACTAGAACAAGGAAAGTCAGCTATTCTTCAGGTGTTGGACAAAGAAGGAGCGGATATTACTACACAAGCTACACTTAATTTTATGAGCAGTGACATTGCTACTTTTACAAACAACAGTATTCATGGAGTTAAAGCGGGAAGCACAGACTTCACGGTAACTGTTGGCAACGATAAGAGGGTGTATACAGTTGAGGTGGTGTTACCTAATGGTGGGACGGATCCTGTGGATCCGACTGAACCAACGAGTACTCCTGATCCGGCGGGGTCAGTAAATCCTGTTGCACCTGTCGCTACACCAACTCCAACACCAGCTGCTAATCATGATGCGCAGCTAAAAGCTAAGGCGACTGCTGGGCAAGCTCTTATCGAGATTTCAGCTAACGGAGAGGGTATAGCTCGCTTTAGCGCAGAAGCTTTACGCGATGCAGCAGCACTTAGCCCGAATGCGGTGCTTGTCATTGCCAGTGGCGATATGAGCTATCGCTTTCCGTTAGGACTCGTGGAGAGCGTGCTGAAAGCTGCACAAATGCCGGCAGGCACTTTAGAGTTCCAACTAAATCCGCTAAACGGAAAAGGATTGGAACAACTGCTTGCCAAGGCTAAGCAGCAAGGTTTTAATGTGCAAGGAACTCCGGCAAGTGTCACCTTAAGGGTCACAGATGGCAAAAACACTGTAGCTGCTAATGGGTTCGGCACTACGTATGTAGATCGTACATTTATGATGGAGGGAGCACTGGTTGCAAAGACGGGAGTAGTCCTTATTTACGATGAGCAGACGGGTTCCTTCCGTTATGTACCTGCATTATTCGAGATCGTAGGCGGGTTGACCAAGGTTACTGTTAAGAGCAGCAGTGCTAGCGGGATATTCGTCGTTGCACAACATCCTGTAACTTTTGGAGATATTTCTTCACACTGGGCAAAGAACGAGATCGAAACGCTTGCCAGTCGACTGATCTTGACCGGACAATCCACAGATAACTTTGCACCTCAGAATTCCGTTAGTCGTGCTGAGTTCGCAGCTATGCTAATTCGCTCTTTAGGCCTAGCCGCTGCGAACACAACGAAGACCTTCAGTGATGTGTCTGATTTATCATGGTATGCTGCAGACGCCAGAGCTGCAGCAGCCTTAGGACTGGTTCAAGGCTATGAGGATGGAACCTTCCGTCCGAACGCCCCTATTACACGGGAGCAAATAGCTGTTATGGTAGCTAGGGCACTGAAGCTGTTAAACCTTGGAGCAGGAGAATCGGGAGCTAACCCTGCGACAAATGTATTTACAGATTCATCTGCTATTTCTACTTGGGCTAAAGAGGCTGTGAATGTCTTAACAGCAAAAGGAATCATGAAAGGCCAATCGGCAGATAGCTTTGCGCCTGGCAGTGATACTAGCCGTGCAGAGGCAGCCGTGATCCTAACAAGATTACTTAAAGCTGCCGGATTATTGAATTAAATTTCTACTAAAAGAGCAGCTATTCTCCAGTAATTGAAGAATAGCTGCTCTGCGTTTTTTGGACGAAGACTGTCTGCCAGAACATATTTGGTTATTTTCATGCCAATAGCGACTAGAGGGTCCGTTAGTATGCCGAATATTCGATTATACTGCGTATAAGGTCAACTAGCTCCGATAGCGGCCTCATAGGCGATACAGCCTTATTTAAGCTTCCCCATCGACAAATTGACTCTGTAATTTCCGAACTTTAGCAGCTCGTCGAGAAAGATATTCAAATCCTCTTGGCTTCCGGCACGAACGCGTATCCAATAGCAGCCTTCTCCACTGACGCGATGCATTTCTTTTACGCTGTCATGCTGCTTTGCGAATGTTTGAAAGGCTGGATGTACCGTATTCGAACCTAGAAAGACCGTTATAAAGGCATTGATCGCCTCACCAACTTTATCTGGATTCCAGCGGACGGTGTAGCCTTCAATCACTCCGGTGTCCTGCATTTTGCGAATACGTGCACCCACTGCTTGGCCTGTCATATGCACTTGCTGCCCAATGTCTCTGTGACTGATCGTGGAATCATCAATTAGAAGCTCTAAGATGCGAAAATCCACATCATCTATGGAATAAGAACTCGTCATTATTTAAAATCCTTTCTGCGTGAAAGTTGAACAGGCCAATCTCTTTCCAATCTCAATGTATTCTGTTTCAAGGTCCAACTATAATTAATTGTAGCAGAAGATATCTGAAAGAAAGAAGGGCTTACGATGAAAATACAGCATATTCGCAACGCGACCCTATGGATGGAGTATGGGGGAAGTACATTTCTGATCGATCCTATGTTGAGTGAGCAGGGCGCTAATCCTCCCATTTTTAATACGGAAAATGACCGTCGGAATCCGCTTGTATTGTTACCGGGATCAGTAGAAAAATGGCTGAATCCTAATGCAATAATAGTCACGCATCTTCATCCAGATCATTGGGATGCCGCTGCCGTTTCCTTGCTGCCGCATAATCTCCCGTTATTTTGTCAGGAGGGGGACAAGCATACCCTAGTAGAGCAGGGATTTGAGAACGTCTCGGAAATCACCGATAAGCTGACATTCCAAGGAGTAACTATAACACGTACCGGTGGACAGCATGGAACCGGAGAGATTAGCAAGCTGATGGGGAAGGTATCCGGGTTTGTCTTTCAGGCGGAAAACGAATCAGTTGTGTATTTGGCAGGAGACACGATTTGGTGTGATGAGGTGAAGATTGCACTCGATGCCTTTAAACCTGAGGTGACGATCGTTAATGCTGGTGGAGCGCAGTTTTTAACCGGAGGTCATATCACAATGAATGAGCAGGATGTCGTAGACTTATGCGAATATGCCTCTTCTACTAAGGTGATCGCTGTACACATGGACGCCATCAACCATTGCCTTGTTACCCGGGATAAGCTAAAAGCTCACTTGGAGAAGGAGGAGCTACGGGATCGAGTACAGCTTCCGCAAGACGGGGAATGGTGTTACGCATAAACTAAAGGGGGGAGTGATCCCCTCTTATATCTAGCTAATGGCAGAAATAATGCATGAATTTGAAAACGATCACAAAAATTATTTTACCCGCTTGACTAGACCTTCAAATCATGATAAATTAATTCATGTTCACTTCTAATTTACTTCTAATGTTCCCTGATAGCTCAGTTGGTAGAGCACTCGACTGTTAATCGAGTTGTCACAGGTTCGAGTCCTGTTCGGGGAGCCATTTTTATGGAGAGATACCCAAGTGGCTATAAGGGGACCCTCTGCTAAGGGGTTAGACTGCGTAAGCGGTGCGTGGGTTCGAATCCCACTCTCTCCGTTCTGAATTACATAAGAAGAGCTTCCATTATGGGGGCTCTTTTTTTGTTGTATGAATTTATTTGAGGTGGCTAAATTCGAATTATCTGGAATTGAGGTAGTACCTGGGGCAGATCACGCGGATGTGTGATTTGTCTTTTTTTATCTGAATTATCAGTGATCATATTCAATATTTTGGAAGGTGAATAGAGTGGAAAAGGCGAATGTTTACTTGATAAGTCGGCGCATAGTTGTGAATTGACAAGTGAATTAAATAGAGAGAGGGAGAAAATATCAATAATATCTCAGTGATAGAGGCTAAAAGTCAATATATTAACCAAGACCACTATGTTATTTTAATAGACGGTAAGCCACTTGATTTAATACTTCATAAATTGTACCCCAAAGAATTGTTCTTAGGGTTAATACCGACAATTGTAGATTGGATCAATCTAGATGAGGAAGCAAACTTTGTTCAGCAGAGATTCACAATAAATCAAGAGTGTAAGGTAGTACCGATACTTATGTGTCCGGATGATTGTGATTTATCATGTACTTTAATTGTGGCTGAGGTCATTATGAGTAGGGATTACATTAAGTGGAGACGAATCGGAGTCGATCATTCTCCCATAAAGCATAATAATTATGAGATGATCGGAACAAAGGTGACTTGGTTAGAAAAGGTTCCAGAAATGAAATTTAATAAAGAAGAATATAAGTATCTTGAAAAAATATATATTAATACGATGAATACATAATACAGTATTCACGTTCTTTACCTCATCTTTAGTCTGCGGAAGTTGGCTCGACAGCATGCTGCCTCAAGTTTCGCGGGTCATGAACGTAGAAAAGGTGAAAAAGGGGGCTAACTGATTGAATACATTTGCAATGTATAAATCAATTAAAACTTCGGAAGGGATTAAAGTATTTAGATATAATACTGAATTTCAAGCTATATCTGGTCCAGGTCCAGCGATTGGTTTAATAGTAATGATGAATCCGGGTGATGCACGTCCTGATTCAAATGTTATATTCAATCAGTTAATTAACGGTGAATATGAAACAGGTGAACCTGTTTTGACAAAGTCAGATAGAACCATGAATAAAGTCTTTAAATTGATTCAACGACTATATACAAGTAATAATATTTCCTTACCTGATCGATATACAATTCATATTGAAAACCTTTTTAATATTAGAGAGAAAAACAGTAAAGAAGCTGTGAATCTCTCTAAAAGATTAACTCAAACCAACGAAATTATGTTTCAGACTAGAAAAATAAATATGCAATATCAATTTGTTTTTTTAGCTTGGGGAAGCGTAAAGGTTAATCTAGATCGCCAACGATTTTTAAAACTGAATTATCCTAACGCAATAATAGTAAATAAGATTAACATAAAAGGTAACATATCAAATGTAAGTTACCCAGTACATCCACTATATATGAACACAGAATATTTTCTTGATGCCTCAGAAGGAAAACTGTTCATTAATTAACTCGAGGAAGATGAATAAATCACCTAACAATGAGTTTTTAAATATGAGGATGACCCTGATTCCATGGAAACTTTAACTGGAGTCATCGAAGAAATGTAGGAAACATGAAGAAAATCAGAGGGCTTAAAAACACTATAAAAGGTTTAATAGAAATTAAGTATACTAAAGAATCAAAATTAAATTCAAAACTGTTAGGAAATAGTACATGAAAAGAAATAGCGAAGAAAAACTTAGGAGGATCATTGTATATTATGTAATTCAATTCAGTCAGTTATACCATTTAACATTAATTTCACGCTGAGGGCGAAGCTGCCTTAAAACTCTTCGTATAGTGCACGAGGAAAAAGATAGATAGAATCCCTGCAAGAAACAGAGGAGGGAACATGAAAACTATAAATCAATTACAAACTAAACCTTCAAGTAGATATGATAGTTTTGATCCGGATCAAGAAGGAAATAAAAATACCAAATTTGCTGACATAATAATTGATGGCAGGTCTCTTTATCAAATGCTGAAAAGGCATGATATGGTTCCGTCCCTTGGGTGGGGGAGTGAACAGCATCAAAGGAAAATGATTAACTATTTTTTATTAAACCAAATGCATGAATATATGTACTACAGATACCCAATATTAGTCTGCCCTTGGTGTGGAGATAAAGAGTGTGGCTTTATATCCGTATTTATTGAGAAAGAAGAGGATCTTATCATATGGAGAGATTTCAAACGGGAACCCAGCAATAAAGCTATTGATGTTGGGCCTTTTTATTTTAAATGGGATGAGTACGAGAAAGTTATAAATGAGACTTTTGGAACTGCGGAGATTCAATGTTAGAGATAAACCATCAGGAGGAACTTATGTCGATTAATCCTAAGATACTTTATAGCTCAAATGAAGAAACAGATTACGTCAGAAAAAAACTTATTGAATTCAACTCTAAACAAGTACCAAACGGCATTTATGAGGAGATAAATTTATGCTTGAAGGATGATAACGGAGATATTGTTGCCGGTATCAACAGTGCGATATGTTGGAATTGGATGGAAATTGGTATTTTGTGGGTGGATGATAACTATCGTAGTCAAGGTTACGGGAAAAGATTATTGGAAGAAGCAGAGAAAGTTGCCAAAGCAAAGAAATGTACTTTTATCAAATTAGATACATTCAGTTTTCAAGCGCCCGAATTTTATAAGAAGTATGGATATAAAGTAATTGCAACTATCGAAGATGCTCCGCTTGGAAGTAAACACTTTTACTACAAGAAGGATCTTAGCTATGATTAAGGTGGCTTGAGGAAGGCATAAACCTAAAATCAAAGGAGAGAAACAACTGTGGAGCTTTTTAAACAAATACCCTTGTACAGATTTTTGGCTTTATGTAATGAAAGTGGCATGGAAAAGACCATATTAGATTGTGGGGCAGGAGGGGATACTCCTCCACTAAGTTTGTTTGCGAATTATGGATACGCTACATATGGAATAGAGATGAATGTTGAACAAATGAACAGAGCTAATCAGTTCGCAGCAGAAAGAGGGCAGAATTTAAACATACATCAGGGTGACATGAGACAGTTGGCATTAAACGATGAGTCGATGAGTTTTGTGTATTCTTATAATTCTATTTTTCATATGAAAAAACAAGAAGTGAAAGAAGCAATAAATGAATTGAAACGGGTGCTAAAACCTGGTGGGTTATTATTTGTTAATTTTTTAACTATCAAGGATTTTCGAGTCGGTGACGGAGTTGATTTAGGAGAACATCAGTATGAGCAAATGGAAGATGATGAATTACGTAATTCACTCTTATTATGATTATGATGAGGCGGATTCTATGTTTGAAGATATGCAATTAATATATAAAGAAGATCGAGTGCTTGAAAGAAAGTTTGAAGGCGAATGGATACGGCAAGGATTTATCGATTACATATATGAAAAATAGTTAAGAACAACTTAGAATAAGGTCAGATAAAGATATAGCAATAATAAATTGTTCGCAACTTGGTTTGCTATTTCATATTCGGGCCATTCTCATTTTGACTGGAACTCTACGAAGTCTTCGCCAGAGCTGATCATCGGGAATATTGAGATTGGGGCTATAACGTATTTCATTTTAGTCCTAGCCGTTCTGATGGAGCTGTTCGTAACCCGCTTAAAGAAGAAATTGATGGTTAAAGTGTAAAGTTATCTTTTAATCTGGTTGTAAGAAAAAGCATTTGTTTTGTTCAAAATAGTATGTTAAGTTATAAACCTATTTGACAGAGCACACAAGTTAGAGCCTATTATGGCTCTTTTTTTGTTAGTTGGCGGGAGTGAGGAACATGGATTATAGGAAAATAGAACGTTCAATCACCTATGCAAAAGTATCGTACTATATGAACATTGTTATGGCCGTTGGGAAAATGATTGTAGGGTTATACACTGCCTCGGTCTTCTTATGCATATATGCTTTTTACAATGTAGGGCTGGCCTTGGCGAAGGCAACGGCGGTCAAGGGACATTACGCGGGGAAGCAGCTGCCTGACGAAACACATCCCTACGGTTACGGTAGAGAAGAATATAAGAGTTATTTCAAGGTTGGAGTCATCTTAACTACGTCTAGCGTTGTTTTTATCATCTATTGTTTGCTGTTATTTTTGTATGGCAGTTCCGTGAGTTATTCGAAGAATGTAGCACTCGCCATCGCATGCATGACTTTTGTAGAAATTGTTATGGCGGTGCATGGGTCGATCGTTATGATGAGAAAAGGAAAAGCGCCAGCCGTTTCGGCAATCAAGTTATCCAATCTAGCGGCCTCTTTAATATCTCTCGTTCTTACACAGACAGCTATACTTTCGTTTACACATCAAGGGGATATGTCTTATTATAACGGTCTTGCGGGACTGATCTTTGGTGGGCTTGCTGCGTTGATCGGCGTTGGTATGATGCTACATATGCATCTCGTACTGATTGCTAAGCATTATCCTTTTGTTAGGAGAAAGCTAATCAAAACTATACAGTCTTGCGGCGTGAATCTTTCTATTGAACTTATTCGTTACGAGGATCATGGTCCTAGAAGGAAGCTTCTTTATGTTCATGAGATACACAGCGACTCCAGGGAACAATATGAGGTGATCAAGGCAAGGATTAGACGTGATTGGGATATAGAGATGATTGAAGAATCGAAGAATGCTATAGGCTGAAGTGATATGAAAAAAAAGTGCTTGCCATGTCCTTATATTTCTGGTATCATAATTTTTGTTGTCACGTTAAGACAACCTTGCTAAGGCCCGTTGGTCAAGGGGTTAAGACACCTCCCTTTCACGGAGGTAACATGGGTTCGAATCCCATACGGGTCATATTATGCGGTAGTGGTGGAATGGCAGACACGCTATCTTGAGGGGGTAGTGGGTGTATACCCGTGGAGGTTCGAGTCCTCTCTACCGCATACAAATAAAAAGTAAGAAATCCTTTGCTTCGCAGAGGTTTTCTTACTTTTTTTTATAGGGTTAGACAAGTTGATTAGTTCTTGAAGGCTCTTGCATATTGGGGATAGAGCTGTCTGACACATTCTGGGCAAATATCATGGGTGAATTGCAGAGAAAGCTGATGTTTTAAAAAAAGTTCAATGTTGATCCATTCATCCTTAGAATTTCGAATGGATTTGCAGGAAGCGCAGATGGGGATTAACTCTTGTGTTGGCTGACATGTCGAACAGATGCTTGTGATCCCCGACATCTTAGTTCCTTCTATAAATACACCCAAATCATATAGAGAAATTATAAAAGCAGCTTCTAGATAATAATCAGAGAGTAGCGGATAGATTTCCAATCGAAAGATACGCGTCCCTTTATAGGCGGTTTGTATGATGAACTCAGAGGTATAAATCTGTTGCTCTCTGCGGAGTATAATTTTCACCGAATCATAAAGCTTGGCCCATTGATCGGAATCGATGATCACATCTTGCAGAAGCTCCGAATAATAAGCTCCAATCCATTGTTTGTGAGGGGAGAGGCCATATTCATGACTAAATGCTTTCCACTTCCTGTTGGTGAACTGGATAACTCCTTGGCTGTTGATGACCACTGCATTGTGCGGCAGATATTCAAGTGAATGGATAATGGAAGATGATAAGCATTTTGACAAAAGTCATCGCTCCCTCCTAGAGATCCTTCGGGATGACATGTTAATTAAGGGGGTCAGACGGCATTACATCAGACACTTGTCACCTGAGTCGCCTCTTATCGTCACTCTAACCATATGATATAATCGGATAATACATAGTAACACCAATTATATACTTTTTTGCGTTATTTTGCAATAGGTAATTACTTAAATAAGTCTTTTTTTATTTTTTTGTGAAGGGCGGTTTACGGATGCAGACCATATACGAACGTATAGAGTACTTAATTAAGCAAAAAGGTCTCACCAAGAAATCATTCTGCGAGCAGTTAAATATAAGCACAGGTAATATGGGAGATTGGAAGCGGGGCAAATCTACTCCGGGAACACATAAATTAATTGAGATCGGCGCTTTTTTTCATGTAAGTCTGGACTGGCTTATTTTAGGTAGAAATACATCTGAAATATTGAAAGAGAGCAATGAGGACTATGATTTCGGAGAAGCGAAGTTGAATGAAGATCGAACGAATGAATTGCTTCCAGAGGAAAAGGAATTCATTAAAGAATACCTAGCATTCACTGAATATCGTAAGCAGAAATGGGCCGACGAAAATTCTTAAATCAACGCCTTTACATTTCGGGGAAGTACATTTATAATAATGAATGTTGACCTCAAACAAAGTTTTATGTTTTATCTCACCGCGCGGTAGTGGTGGAATGGCAGACACGCTATCTTGAGGGGGTAGTGGGTGTATACCCGTGGAGGTTCGAGTCCTCTCTACCGCATACAGAATGACGAAAGGAGCCTTGCGATGCAAGGCTTCTTTTTTATGCTTAACGAGCAATCGGAAAGCTGTATTTTCGTATATTGAATAATGACAAAAGGATACTGACCGCATATCACCTAGTGGGTTGAGTGATGTGGCCAGTATCCTTTTTTAAAATTTCTTATTGAATGGATTATTTCAGAAGCTTGGAGATATAGGATTCGATCTGCTGAGGAGTAGTTTTAGGAGCAAAACGCTTAAGGACACGGCCTTCTTGATCCACCAGGAACTTGGTGAAGTTCCATTTCACGCTTTTTGAGCCTAGAACACCAGGTGCTTCCTTTGATAAGTATTTGAATAATGGGTGTGCTTCATCACCTTTTACATCAATCTTCTCGAACATTGGAAAAGTTACCCCATAGTTAATCTCGCAGTATTCTGCAATTTCATCACTTTCGCCAGGCTCTTGGCCAGCAAACTGATTGCTTGGAAAACCAAGTACCTCAAATCCACGATCCTTAAATTTCTCGTACACTTCCTGAAGCCCTTTATACTGAGGCGTAAACCCACATTTGCTAGCTGTATTCACAACAAGGAGTACTTTACCTTTGTACTTGGACAATGATTCTTCTGCACCCCGAAGAGTGTTGACCTCAAAATCATAAATACTCATGGATGCCACCTCCTTTGTAATTTCTAATTTTAATTTATCGCAATTTAATTGTACACTATTTATGATGGGGAACCAAATAAGAAAATTCTATGAACCATTAACGCCCATTCGGTTTATCAAATCACAGCAAAATGAATGATCATAAATTAAATGTATCTGTATATATTTTATGGAAATAATGACTGAATAAAGGCGTTGATCAGAAAAGAGCAATAAATAGCCTCCGTGTTAGGCGTCTTTGGTTGACATCACTCTTAAAATTCTTTAATATGTCTAAGTATCTGAGAATATGTTGCGTGTGCAATTTACAACCAAAAATTTAAATAATGGGTGATGAAGATGTCTTACAGACCGAATATTACGAATGTGACCAAAGCCAGCAGCAACGATAAGGAAGGATTGTACGAGTTCATTATCAAGCTTGCTGATGGAACGGAGTGCCGTGCGTTTTATAATCGGTTTCCGGAATGGAAAATGACGAACATCAGCCGCCTGCTTAAAACTCCATGTCCAATTTGCCGCAAAGATTTCATCTGTAAATGCATGGAGGCATTCACTGCTGATTTCGAAGGACAAATGATCGGTGATCAATGGATTGAAAAGGCAATTGCTGAATAATTAAAGAACGGTACATGTTGGCGCGGGATTCTATCCCGCGTTTTTGTTTACCCAAAATATGCGATACACTTATCTTTATAGGGAGGGGGAGCTATGAACGAGGAGCTGAACATTATGCAAAATAAGTCCATTGTGTTGATTGATGGGGTGTGTCATCTTTGCCAAGGTTTGATTCGTTTCATCATCCCGCGTGATCCCAAGGCTAAATTTCTATTCGCCCCTTTACAAAGTGAAATTGCCGCTAAGCTAATGAGTGAGGCTCGACTTCAACCTGGGCAGTTGAACACAGTTGTATTGCTGGAGAACGGTGTGTATTATACAGAGTCGGCTGCTGTACTGCGGATTGCACGTAGATTGAGATGGCCTTGGCCTGCTGCGTATATCTTCATTATAGTGCCGCGCCCAATACGGAATACCCTCTACCGCTATGTTGCAAGGAATCGTTACCGTTGGTTCGGGCGCGATGAGCAGTGTCTACTCCCAACACCGGAGATTAAACAAAGATTTTTGTAATCCGGGATTTGGCTAGATGTTATAATGTAACCATAATTTGGTATAATTAAGGGCATTTAGCGAGGGGCGAAGGGATGTTGCGAAAGGCAGGGCTTTATCTATTAATAGTTATGCTAGTTTCTTTAGGTACGATGGGAACGGTATCCGCTGATGCTAAGCTCAAGGTAATGGTGAATAATTCGAGCGTGAATTATGGCGTGCAAATCGTCTCTGGACAGACGATGGTTCCGCTGAAGGCTTTTGAGAGCTTCAAGAATACTTCTATTCAGTGGGAAGCCCGTACAAAGCAAGTAACGATCGTTAGAGACTCCATGAAGATTATGCTTGCTGTGGGTTCTCGAACGGCGTGGAAGAACTCCGAATCTGTACAACTGGATGCACCTGCTAGCATCATGGATGGAAGAGTTACAGTGCCGCTGAGATTTATTGCGGAAGCTCTTGGAGCAAGAGTAACGGTAGATGCTACTACGAATACTGTCTGGGTTCAGGAACGTGCCAATGCGAAGCTTGTGCAGAATTATAATAGTAGGGACTTGGTAGTTTCCCGCATTGCTGCTTTACAATTCCCGGTTGAAGAAAGAGAACCGTCCCAATTAACGGGTGATAATGAAGCGTTGTCTATGTCGTATTATTTTCCTGAAGGCAGATCTGATGGATATTTCATAATCTATGGGCATTTTGTATCGTATTATGAGATTAAAGACAACATTAGAACAGTCGTATGGGAAGCAGATTTGGACAATTCGAAAGAGGCTGATAAAAAGGATTTTACCGCGATATTCGGACACCCCATTGCGAAGGAATATGGTAAAGCCCCTGTTTTAGCCCCATCCTATGCCTATTATTATACGAGTGTATGGGGAAGTCAGATTATTTGCGGAATCGTTAATGCGGATGGAACGACTAAAGTATCAGGGAAGTCGCTGAACTGGGAGAACAACAAGCCCTTTATCGTGGCTATTCCCGGCGAGACGAAGCTTTAAGCGCTCTACAAGTCATATAAAATATGGAGATGAATTATGAATAAAGGCAAGCCCAAGGGATTTATGCGTTTTGATTGGCCTTTTCATTTTGTGACGATGCCGCTTGCGCTAATTTTGTTTGTGTGGTCGGCGATTTATGCTGTTCAAGAGATACGTGATGATGGTGCTTTAACGGTGCCACTGCTGTTATTCGGTATGTCCTTATGCTTACTTTTTGCGATTACAAGAATTCGTATATATGCGACAAAAAATCAGGACCGTGTGGCGAGAGTGGAAGAGCAGTTCCGCTATTTCCGTCTGACAGGCGAAGCTTTGAGCCCAGAGCTTGAAATAGCCCAAATTATAGCGCTACGTTATGCGGGTGATGATGAATTTCCAGCACTGTGTCAACGGGCGGTGAAGGAGAAGCTCATTCCTGCTGATATTCGGTCTGCCATTAAGAACTGGCGCGAAGATAAGATGAGAGTATAGTATCCAGCTAGTGTGCGAAAAAACTTATTGCTGCCTTCTTATATATATGCTACTATAGCTGTAAATTAAAGGAATAGTAACGGAAGCACCGTTCAATTACCGTATCCACGGTTATTGTCGGTGCTTTTTTTGCTGTCTTTTTTTGAGGAAATAATGGATTTCTTCTTATCGAAAGGAGCGTGGTTTCATGGCGGCAAGGATTGTGCTCGCAGTGCGTGAAAGTCAATATATCGAACCATTACTGCACTATCTTCATCACAGCGAGTACGGAGAAATGCTGCGTATTACGGCTTTTAGCCGAATGGATGCTTTTATCGAATTTATGAGGGGAGAGGACATCCCGGATGCTGTTGTGGGGGACTCTTCTTTTATCGAGGCTTGGCTAGTAGAGGGGAAAAGCACGGTTCCATGGGCAGTTTTGAGTGAGGATGGAGGTTATCTCGGTAAGAGTGTTAAGAGTCTGGGAGGGGGAGTGATGATTGCCAAATATCAGGCGCTTCCTTCCCTCCTTGAAGCATTTCTCCAGTTATGTGAAGTTCAGAGAGGTAGAGGATCTTCTGTGCTAGATGAAACGCTGTTGCTGGGGGTTGTCTCTGCCAGCGGCAACATGGGCAAAACAACGATAGCATTGAATATGGCGAAGCAGCTTGGTGAAATGGGCCTTTCGGTTTTCTATCTGAACCTTGAGAGTATAGACAGCAGTGGGTTGTTTCTCAGAATCCCTGCAGGTTATACGCCTGGACTAGAGCGGCTGCTATATGAAATAAAGGCCAATCGAGACAAGGATGAAGCGGATACGATCGAATTAGGACAATACTTCATTAGATATGATCACCTCCGAACTGCTGCTTTCAGACCAGTTATTAATGTGAAGGAAATGCTGCAGATGACTTTGCAAGATACGCTGGATTTGTTAGAGCGGCTGGTTGCGGAGAGAAACTTTGATGTTGTTATTGTGGACACCGGCAGCATCGAGGAAGAGCGTGCGAAAGCTGTGCTGCAGCGAAGTGGGATTTTACTTTGGGTCCTGAAAAATGATGATGTAAGCATGTATAAGACTATGAGATGGTTGTCGCATTGCACCGCTCCTAACTCTGGCATGCCCCCCTATGTGATGGAGAAGAGTAAATTTGTAGTGAATTTTGCAGTGGATCGTTTGGAAGAGTGGGTGCCTCCTGAAGGAATTATCATTGAAGGCGTATGTCCCTTTATCCCATCATGGACGCTGCAACACCGTGAGGAGCTCTTTTTGAACTCTCCACAATTTCAGCAGGAGATCTTGCAGTTGTGCAAGCGGATTGTAGAGCCAGCGCTCCCATTAGTTTTTACAGGGAAGAATATCCATGAATGAGGAGATGTTCAGGGCGCTGCGTAGTGAGATTCGTGCAGGGCTTGATGTGACTTCTGCAGTAGGAAACCGTGAACTTACTGGGTTTATCGAACGAACGATTCTAGAAAGTGAAAGCCTCCGTTACTTAACAGCACAGGAGAAGCATGAGTTAGTTAAGAGACTATTTGACTCCTTCCGAGGATTGGATGTGCTTCAGCCATTAGTGGATAATCCGGCGATCACGGAGATTATGATCAATAGTCATACTGAGATTTTTATAGAAGAGGAGGGTCAGATTCGTCGTCTTCCTTTGGAATTTGAGTCCAGTAGCAGGCTGGAGGACATTATCCAAACGGTAGTATCCGGTGTTAACAGGGTAGTAAATGACTCCTCTCCTATCGTTGATGCCCGGTTGAAGGATGGATCCCGCGTGAACATTGTACTTCCGCCAGTCTCGCTGAAAGGACCAGCGATGACCATACGTAAATTCCCGGAGAAGCCGATGACGATGAATGAATTGGTGAGCCGTGAAGCTTTAAGCCTGGAAGCAGCAGAGCTACTGCAAATCTTAGTAGCTGCTAAATACAACATTTTTATAAGCGGGGGAACGGGCTCGGGGAAGACCACCTTTCTAAATGCGTTATCTCAGTTTATCCCTTCACAGGAGAGGGTCATCACAATAGAAGATTCTGCTGAGCTACAGATTGTAACGGTGCCAAATCTTGTTTCCCTGGAGACTAGGAACGCGAATACGGAAGGTAGAGGGGAGATTTCTATTCGAGATTTGATTCGTTCTTCGCTGCGGATGAGACCCAATCGAATTGTTGTGGGTGAGGTACGGGGAGCGGAATGCCTCGATATGCTACAGGCGATGAACACTGGACACGATGGTTCGTTATCAACGGGTCACTCTAACAGCGCGCACGATATGGTCAGTCGACTGGAGACGATGGTGTTAAGTGCTGCGGACCTGCCGGTAACGGTTGTTCGTCAGCAAATCTCATCGGCGATTGATATATTCGTACACTTATCCAGACTCCGTGATCGTTCTAGGCGAGTGATGGAGATTAGTGAGGTTGCAGGCCTGAAAGATGGAGAAGTGGTCTTGAACCCTCTATATGAATTTCGAGAGTCCGGTGAACGAGAGGGCCGGGTACAAGGAGGGCTGGTTTCTTGCGCAAACCCGCTTATGCATACAGCAAAGCTTAGAATGGCTGGTGTAACCTCCTATCCGTTATCACAGGCTGGATTCTGAATTCTAAAAGGGGGAAGAGGTAGTGTTTAAGATTAAGTTTGCTGCTGAAAAGCCTAAGAAAACTGATTCCAGAGGCCATTCATTATTGCCGGATTATACGGTATATGAGTTGACCTTGATACAGAAAACTCTGGCTATTGCAGTAGGTGGTTTGCTGCTGTTTGGAGTGGGATATCTTTTTTATCATCATTGGATACTGTCGTTACTACTTATGCCAGGTGGGCTGTATGCACCTCGTATGCTGCGTAATTATTTGCTGAAAAGACGCCGGAGTATGCTTAATTTACAGTTTAAACAGACGTTATTTTCATTGTCTTCCTCACTCTCAGCAGGGCGATCGGTCGAGAATGCTTTCCGGGAAGCGGTCCAAGACTTACGTATGCTGGACCCGGAGGGGGGCGGCGATATGATCTCGGAGCTAAATATTATCTGTACGCGCATGGAATACGGTCAGCCAGTGGAGGAAGCGCTTCGGGATTTCAGTGAAAGAGCAGGAATGGAAGATATTGAGCGGTTCGCTGACGTGTTCACTGTATGTAAACGTACAGGCGGTGATCTGGTAGAAGTAGTGCGCCGTACGTCTACGATTATTGGAGAGAAGCTGGATATTCAGCAAGATATTACTGTAAGCATTTCACAGAAGAAATTCGAAGCGAAAGCGCTGTTAATATCTCCACTAATTATGGTGATCTTTATGAGTTTGACTGCAGGAGACTACATGCAGCCCATGTACACAGGAGCGGGTATAGCCATATCGACGCTTGCATTAGTAGCTTTGTTTTTATGTTATCTCTGGACTACTAAAATAATGGACATTCCGCTGTGAAGGGGAAGAAATCATGCGATGGCTATGTGCAGTAGTCACTATATTTTTACTTGTTGTCTGGGCTCTGTTACGAATTAAATGCGGAAAAAGATATGACGGATTAAGAGAACTTCCTATGGAAGGATTACGACTTCGGAAGCTGGGTGAACCGCTGTTGCTGCTCATTGAGAAAACCGGCATTGTCAGTCGTTTTCCATCGTTGATGTTCAGGATTCAACGTTCCCTGCAGCGAAGTTATGGGATGCGTTACAGTGCAGAACGAACCCTGTTGTTCATGGGTGAGATGCTTAGCTACAGTTGGTTGCTGCTTGTGGGTGGAAGTTTGATCACAGGATTTAGCGGCGATCAGACAGGTCTGATTCTAGGTTTTTTCTTGGCGGTAGCTCTACCAGCTGCTATGGTGAGTGATTTACATAAAAAGGTGAGGGTGAGAGAGCAGAATATTATGCTCGAGCTACCAGAACTTCTGAACAGCATTGTATTGCTGGTAGGAGCAGGTGAGACCGTGCAACGGGCGATTATTCGCTGTGTGGAGAGCCACCGAGGTGATGTTAATCACCCATTGTATAAGGAGCTTAGGATCATGACCAGTGAATGGGAAGGAGGCTATTCATTTCAGCAGGCATTCGAGAATTTTAGCAAGAGATGTGCAGTGCAGGAGGTATCGTTGTTCACGACGACGGTTCTTCTGAATTATCGCAGAGGTGGAGCGGATTTTGTGTTATCGCTACGCGATCTCTCGCGGATGCTGTGGGATAAACGGAAAGCTATCAGCCGAACGCGAGGGGAGCAAGCTTCCTCTAAACTAGTCTTTCCGATGGTAGTTATCTTTTTAATAGTAATTGTACTGGTGGGAACGCCAGCATTCATGATGTTAAAAATGTAGGAGGGTGAAACTAATGATGACGACAATGTTGGGTAGCGTGAAGAATTTTTGGAAGGACGAGGAAGGCCTGGGGACACTGGAAATGATTCTGATTATTGCAGTGCTGATTGCGGTCGTTCTTTTGTTTAAGGACAAAATTCAGGAAGTAGTGGAGGCTTTGATTAAAACTGCAGGAGAAAAGAGCCAGGAAGTATTCGAGTGAAAAAGCTTAAGGACGATCGAGGCAGCTTTACTATTGAAGCTTCAATTCTACTACCAATGGTCATGTGTATTACAATGCTTCTTCTGTTCTTCTGTTTGTATAGCTACCAGAAATCTATGCTCCTGCAAGTGGCCTCAGGGGCTACTGAGCGTGCGGCTTACAATTGGGACAACAGCCACAAAGAGGTTTCTGGCTCCTATGCTGCAGGTGAGTATGACTCCCTTTATTGGAGAATTGGAGACGATGCTTTACTAGCCTCTTTATTCGGCGGAGAAGCTGGAAGTGATGGCGCGACAATAGAGCTACCTGGTGAAGTGTCAGAGGAAAGTGATCTACCAGTGCTTAAACTCAGACATTTGTCCACTATGATTCCGAATAACATGCCGGGAAATTTGAACTACGCATATTCACTTGCAGGACGGAAAGTAAGTGCTGAATTAAATCGTCTACTGCACTTACCTGTACTTGATGAAGTTTTGTCTGATGAGGCAAAGCCAACTGTAAAAACTCAATCTATCATCGCTGAGCCTGTTGAGTTTATCCGTACGGTCGACCTGATGCGTTACTTCGGGGCTAAGTTCAAGGGAGGTTCAGAGGGTACTAGTGGGTCTGGAGTCCACATGGAGAAGAAGGATGCATCCGCGATGATGACCAAGCTTCAGGATAAGTGAATATTTCCTTGCTAATGGATCTTGTATCTATTGAAGGTAGGGATAAGGAGGGAGGTTTTGATGAGGAGCATCTTTACCAGTTGCCTTGTTAGCGGTAAGAGTCGAAAGAAACAGAGGCAGGGTAAAGGCAAAACGGAAGGTTCAGTCTCAATTTTTTTAATTATGGTGCTGGCTTTCGTCTTTTTATTTACCGCTGTGCTGATTGACTATGCGCGGATTGCTGCCTTCAATGTTCAGGAGGAACGTTTAGCGAGGGCTAGCGTTCGCTCTGTAATGTCATCTTACGATGTTGAGCTACGAGAAAAGTATGGTTTATTCGCCTTTGGAGAGAGTGACGGGGATATGCTGCTGTCTCAGGTACTCAATGATAATATGCATAAAAGTGGTAGGAGTGACGCGTTCAATCTTGTACCCTTCGCTTTGGAATCGTCGTCTTTGAAATGGAGCAGACCGCTGGGTAGCTATGATGTTGTGAGTCGACAAATACTGGAGGAAATGAAGTATAAGGCTCCGGTGGATTTCGCTTTGGAATTGGCAGGTAAATTCAAGCCGATGTCAGGAGTAATGGCAGAGGCCTCACGGGCTACTGAACTACTCAGTAAGCTACAGCCGTTATATGACGAGCGAGAAGAGGCTTTGGATCTTATGTTAGAGCAGAGAAGCCTGGCTGCGGAGAGTGGAAGAAGGTTACTTCAATGGATTATGAATCCGCCTGCAGAATCCATTTCTGCCAGTTCACTCGGAAGTATGCAATCGGCGGCGGATATTCCCGCACAGTATAGTGACTATCTTGGGAAATATTACGATGATCTTTATCGTGATAGTAAAAAGCCTGCAAAGTACACTTATCAATTGTCTCTCTACCGGAGTCGAACTACTGAAATGTTATCGCGGCTTCCTGCCTTATTAACAGCTTTTCGTGAAGACCATGAAAGATCAATGGAGGGAGCGAATAAAGCGTTAAAGAAGGCAGAGCAATTGAATGACGAGATGAGAAATATATTGGAACAGTCACGAATGGAGGGGGTGGATCTATCAAATGTTCCTGCTAATGACTGGGATATTCCGGCGAGCTCAGGAGAGATAAGCTCAGACCCGCTTAAAAAGCTGCGTGAGCAGGAAGATGCACTGATTCTCTCCTCAACTGATCTAAGTCAGATGGAGAATAGTATATCTATGCAGAAAAGTTCTTACGAGGCCATTGAACCTATCGTAACAGGAATGTCGGGTGTGCTGTATGAAGCTTTGAGTGAATATGGTGACTCCTATCAAATGATCTCTTCTGTTCTTGAAGCTTCACGCGTAGTGAATAACTATCTACAGAATTACGGTAAGAAGGGAAGTATTATCGTTAGTGATTTGGCTTTAATCGAACAGCACCGTAGCTCGGATAAAGAGCGTAAGCAATTGGAGAGAGAAGCAAAATCGAAGCTGGGTGAAGCGAAAGCGTTACTTGATAAGATTCGAATGATGGGTAACGGAGTGACGGATTCTCTGAAAAGCTATGATACACTTCGTCAATATTACGAGGAGAATATTGCTTTTAATAAGGAATTAGCATCAGATCCACTTGGTAAATCTGAAGTCAGCACTAACCCGTATACTGCTGGGAGTTCGGCGATGGAGGATATGGACGGAATCTATGCAGCGATGGGTGGCATTATGGGAGGGGCTAGAGATAGACTTTTTCAAACGGAGTATTCTGCTCTCTATTTTCAACATTTTGATGTTTCCAAGTTAGCTACTCTAGCACAAGGTTCTGAGGGCACAGCCGAACTTACAGACCAGCTTAATCCTAAAGCGCAAGAGCTGGAATACATTCTTTACGGATTTCATAATCCCGCTGGAAATGTAGCCGCAGCGTATGCTGAAATATTTGCCATGCGGCTGTCTATTCGAACGATGGAAGGTTTTATTGAGAGGGCAAGTTTAGGAAACCCATTGGCTGTTCTGGCCGCAGCACTGTTGTATGGGATCCAGCAAGCTATTCAGGACATGTTGTTACTCTGTGAGAAAGATTCCATACCACTGTCTAAATATTTACCGGCCCAGCTGACTTATCGTGATCATTTGCGTCTGTTCATGATGCTGCATGGAGGCGGGAATGTTCAATTATCTCGGATGCTGGCTCTCATTCGACTGAACACAGGAATAAATCCAGATGAAAGAAGTACGTATGTCTCATCGAATATTAAGCTTGGAATGCGACTATGGTTTCTACCGGGTGTTGTGAAGCTATTGGACTATAGCGCTGGGTATTCTGGAGAAGTGCAAGGCAGTACATATATGAGAGCAGTGCAGGCTGATTTTTCATACTAGCAGGAGGTTGGTAAGGATATGGGGGACGGGTACCGGATTAGGAGGAAGACGCAGGAAGAAGGCAGCATGGTAGTAGAAGCGGCGATGGTACTTCCGATCTTCCTACTGTTTGTTTTGTTCCTAATTTCTATCGTACAGATGACCTTGTATTCAACAGCCTTACAAAGCACAGCATCTGATACTGTGAAATCTATTTCAACGCATATGTACCCGGCAGCTTTGGCTGTGCAGAAATGGGGAGCAACAAGCGAAGCTGGCGCTAATCCAGTGAAGGATGGCACCGACCTATCCGCTGGCAATCAAGCCGAATCGAATTGGACGATTCCTCGCTTGTCACTTACAGATTGGGGCAGTAGTTATGCAATGTCATTACCTAAGCCGCTGAATGAGTGGGTCATGTCAGCTTTAGAGAAGGGCGAGGGACCTCTGCAGAAGCTACAGGCTGAGACCTCAGAAAGTGTACTGGATCTAGCGATAAAACCCCTATTAAAGCCGTATCTGTCATCAGAATTACTGGATTATGATCGAATTCATGTATCCAACATTATCGTGCCTGAGTTAAAGAAGGGTACCCGACCTTACTTTGGATTGGTGGTTAGCTATGAGCTGCCGATGAAGGTTCCCTTTCTAAACCAACGCATTGTACTTGAGGCAAGTGCTGTTGAACGTCTTTGGATCGGGGATACAGGAGAGGGTACAAATAAGGGCAATGACGGCACTGGTCAACCAGAGGATTTTATTAAGATTTTGGAGAAACCGAATCCAGCTGTAGCCAATAAGCAAGGCAAAGTTCGTGCTAAAATTCCGCCGAATGCTTCCGCTAGCTTATCCGTTTTTTATAAAAGCGGGGGAAGCACTGCTAAATATTTAGGCTGGAAACAAGCGGATGCGGACGGATATATCGAGTGGGAGTGGAAAATTGGTGTGAATACCACACCGGGCTCGTGGCCATTTGTAATTCAGCTCGATGACGGTAGATCTATTGAGGTGATGTTCACAGTAGTGAAATGAGTGAAGGGGAAAGGAGTGTAATCCATGGCGGAGTGGGCCTTCTGGGGATGTCTGCCGTTTCTGGCAGCTGCATTTATTACGGATATAAAGTCGATGAGAATACCAAACTGGATCACTGTCTCAGGCTTGCTTGCTGGTCTGCTTGCTCAAGCGCTGATGAACGGCTGGGATGGTCTGCTTAAGGCTGGTGTGGGTGCCGCTGCAGGATTTGCAGTGCTTCTAATTATGCATTTGATAGGGGCGGTTGGTGCAGGGGATGTTAAGCTTTTTGCCGGGATTGGGGCGTGGACAGGAATGCTATTTACATTGCAGGTCGTGATGTACTCCGTACTGTTTGGGGCCTTGATAGGCTGGCTAATTGTCTTAAAGAGACGGGAGACAGGCAGGCGTACGCGCAGGATATTTAACACAATTTCCGGATTCATATTATTGAAGAGTTCATTCCTATTAATAAATAAAGATGATGAGCTGTTGAGATTTCCCTTTATGCTGGCTGTAGTCCCTGGTACCATTTGCGCTTATCTTTATTTTTAAAATAGGAGGTGGTGATGCTTGTTGTACGGATTATCCCGTGACTTTATACAGCAGGACGGTATATATATGATGCTTGGCGAACCAGAAGGAATGCCGGTAGGTAAGCTTAATATGGTTCAAGCTCGTATGCTGATGAACACTGACATTCCTCATCATTTAAGGTTGTTACTTAGGGAAATTGATTTAAAGGTTACGATGGAATATGCTGTTCTGCGTAAAAAAATGCTCAGTCATTTGCTCAAAAGTGAGAAGTTGAGCATGACCTCATTTTTTGGATTACTTCTACAAATTGCGCAAGGGATGGAAGATGGCAGGTTATATATGCTTCGGGCGGATCAGTATGCTTTGCATGAAGATTATATTTTTATTGAAGGATCATTGCAGAGTGGTAAGGTATATCTCACCTATATCCCTGTTCAGGGGAATGAGCCTGTTTCTAGGCTGGGAGAGTCTCTCAAATCGCTGATCATGGTGATGATGGCTTCTATCACAGAGCTTACTGGCAGTGGTGTTCAAAGAGTGCTGCAATACTGTGGGGAAGAAGAATTTACACCAGCGGGCTTAAAGGGTCTTCTCTCAGAGCTGTTGACAGAGGGCGACTCTAGTAGAGGACAATTCAGTAATAACGCAGAAATGGCATACACATCACCTAAGTTGACAGAAGTACGTCCGGCAGAGCCTGAAGGACGAATGCAAGAGAGAGTAAGGGAACTGTTTGTGAATGAGGTACCTGCTCCCCAGAAAAAAATGAGTGAGCGGAACGAGGATAAGGGTCTGCGTACGCAGCAGAATTCAGCTCCGTGGTTAAATAGCTATTCCAGTCCGAATTTTAGGGTGAAAGAAGAGGAAAGGTTTCTTCGGTCTACAGACGATAATAAGTTGACGAATTCACAACCCTCAAGCTCAAGAACCTATATTATTCTAGGTTGCTTATTGGGTGATGCATTATTATGGAAATTCCTATATTTGAATAACCCAAAACCGTTATGGCTAGCCGTTTGTGGGATCGCAACGATTGCCTTGGCTACTTTTAGCTGGATGGTATGGAGCGAAAGAATTAGGTTTGGAAGTGACGAAGAAAAGGAACATACGAGTGAGGATTCTGAAGATACAAACCGGAGTCCGAATCGAAGAGAACTGGAGTGGGATTTCGGTAGGTATCCTGTGACCCCTGTGCGTCCAGCAGCATCGATTCCAAAGGGAGATCAGCATCCATCCGACCCTTTATCTAACATTCCGTCTGTGCGATCTGAATCAAGGAAAGAGGAGGATAGTTTTGTAATACCACCAGGTCCAATAGCCCCAACCGCTTTATTATCACGGGAGGAAACACCTGAGCAAGGCAAACGAAATGAGAAGCTAGCTCGAAATGTTCCTTATCTCAAAAGAAGCGATGAGGAAGAGGCAGAGTCGGAAACCATAGCGTTAAACCGAACTAGCTTTATCATTGGCCGATCGGCAGAAGTAGCTCAGTATGTAGAAAGATCGGAAGGAGCTTCTAGAGTACATGCGGAGATATCTAGGAGCCCTGGCGGATACGTACTAAAGGATCTCGACTCCAGAAATGGAACGCTTTTTCAAGGCGAAGCCATGATCCCTTACAAAGAGTACCCGCTGTCAGAGGGGACCGTATTTAAGATTGTAAAAGGAAGTTACACATTCCACATGGGATGAAGAGTACAAGCAAAGAATGTTAATTCTGCTATTTTTGGCTTTTCAAATCTTCTAAAGCGGTTTGAAGTGTGGGGAAGGTAAAGATAAAGCCATGTTCTAATGCCGCCGATGGAAGAACGCGTTGTCCTTTGAGCAAGATCTCAGACAATTCACCTACTGCTGTTTTTAACAGAATGGCGGGTAGTGGGAACCAATGCGGCCGTTTGTATACTTTGCCGATCGTTCTACCGAACTCTTCGTTCGTGACCGGATGTGGTGCAGTCGCATTAACAGGTCCGGCGATGGTGGGATTCTGAACACAAAAATCGATTAGACGGACGATATCCGTCAGGTGAATCCAGGATACCCACTGGTTTCCCGCGCCGATATTACCACCAAAGCCCAGTAAATAAGGTAGCTTCATTTTTGGGAAAGCACCGCTTTCATTGCCGAGCACAACCCCAGTACGCAACTTGATCATACGGATATTCTTGTATGCTTCATCAGTAGCCTCTTCCCAGGTCTTAACCACTTCTGAAGGGAAGTCCATGACATGGGCTGGTGATGATTCACTAAAGGTATCTTGCAAAGAGGTTCCGTAAATAGCTACAGCGGACGCCTGAATGACTACAGAAGGTTTGTGTTTCAAACGGTCGAGTAGCTTAGCAGCAGCGGAAACGGTTGCAAGACGGGATTGCATGATTGCCTTTTTACCACTTGGACTCCAACGCTGGCTAAGAGAAGCACCAGCAAGATTGACCAAGGCATCCGCATTTTCTATAGGCACTTGATCATTGTTAAGGCTGTCCCATGTGTGGTAACTCAGCTTAGGATGATAAGGTGCAGCCTTAGGTAGATTGCGACCGACGATTGCAACTTCATTGCCTGCTAGTAGCCAGTATTTTGCTAGTTCGCTGCCAATAAAACCGGTGCCGCCACATATTACATATTTCATAAGGTTGGCCTCCGTTCTGAACGCAACATCAGATTATCAATCACTTGAACAAATGCTGGTAAGCAGAGTAGTCGATTTTATTCTTTTCAAGAAAATTGACGAGGAAACGATTGTCACGCCGTGGTGTGGCGACTATGTAACCTTTAATGCAGTGATCACGAGTTACCTCTTTTGCATTACTTTCCACAGCGATCTTACCGATCTCGGCAGCAATGGAATGTTTGGCGATATCGCGAAAAGGGCTAGGCACAGGCTGAACAAGCTGGTCTAAGAAAGCTTTTGATTCATCACTCCAGAGTGAACGACTGCGTTCTACCCAGTAATTTTGCCAGTCCAGCTTTGATTTTCCATCAGCTTTCGGCAACACCTTTAGGAATTTCCGGAACATAAAAAAACCGCCGATACACATGGAACCCAGCAGCATAAATGTCCAGAAAGCGATAGAGTTCATGAACCAATTGCTCGGTGTTGCGGATAATAAACCAAGTCCTGATTGGATAGACATGCATACACCACCTTTTGGCAATGAGTATTCTCACATAATTTAATCTCATATTAAAGTATAGCTTATTTCCAAAGTTTTGCGAAGCAGAACCCAGCATATTGACCTTGTCTAGATTTATTTTTCTGATCACGGTAGAATAGGGGGTAATTCGTGAAGGAAAGAGGGAAGAAGTATGCTGAAAATAGGTTCACACGTGTCTTGCTCGGACAAGGGTCTTTTGACCGCAGCAAATGAAGCAAATGAGTATGGTTCCAGCTCATTTATGATATATACAGGAGCGCCACAGAACACGCGCCGCAAGCCGATTGATGCCATGTATCCGGTTGAAGGAAAGCAAGCAATGAAAGAAAACGGTGTGGAGGAGATTGTCGTCCACGCACCTTACATTATTAATCTCGCTTCCTATAAAGAGAACACGTATCAGTTGGCCGTTGATTTCTTACAAGAGGAAATCCGTCGTACGCATGCGCTTGAGGTCAAGCATATCGTATTACATCCGGGTGCCTTCACTGATAAGGATGCAGAATACGGTATTCAGCGGATTGCAGATGGACTTAATGAGGTTCTTGGGGGAACTAATGAAACTGAAGTTCATATCGCCCTAGAAACTATGGCTGGTAAAGGAACAGAGATCGGGCGCAGCTTCGAGGAGATTGCTTCTATTATTGATAAGGTTGAACATAACGAGCGTTTGTCCGTATGTCTTGATACTTGTCACATTCATGATGCTGGCTATGATATCGTTAATGATTTGGATGGCGTTCTAAACAAGTTTGATGAGATTATCGGCTTGAATCGTCTTGGGGTTATCCATATCAATGACAGCAAAAATCCATGTGGAGCAGGTAAAGACCGTCACACTCCAATTGGCTCGGGTTGGATCGGTTTTGATACGATTAACAAAATCGTCCATCATGAGAAATTGGCAGGTCTGCCATTCATTTTAGAGACGCCGTGGGTTGGTAAAGATGCAAAGAAACAGCGTCCGATGTATGAGGTGGAGATCGCTTTGCTCCGTGGAAACGTAGCGGAACGATTTGGACCGGAGTTTATAGAGGATGTTGAAAAACTGCGTGAGTTTTTTGCTAATAAAGAGATCGATTCCCGTCAATTTGTGCTTAATGTCTGGGAGATGCTGAAGAACGATGCCAAAGCTAAAAAAGCTGATCCACGTGAACCGCTGGAGCGTCTATATGATGAAGTCATCGCTGCCGAGCTGTTCCCGCAATTGAGCGAGGAAGCCATTAATCATCGCTTGATTGCATGGTTAGCAGGCAAGTAAGTGCTCGTTCACGCATAAGTTAGACTTCAGATTGCACATGTAGATGAGGGGATGGGATGAGGATCATGGAATTACACGTAAAAAGAAACAATTCGTCAGGTGTTGAGTCTTATTCCAACCGGGCGCGTATGCTCATTTCTTGTCCTGACGGACCGGGAATCGTGGCGGCTGTATCACACTTTCTGTATCAGCATGGCGCGAATATTGTGCAATCGGATCAGTACACAATGGATCCAGATGGCGGAATGTTCTTCATGAGAGTTGAGTTTGACCTTCCCGAATTAGGAGATCGTCTGGAAGAGATACGTTCTTTGTTCGGTGGGGTGGCTGAACGTTTCAAGATGAACTGGAAAATTTTCAATGTTCGTCATAAGAAAAGATTAGCCATATTTGTCTCTAAAGAAGACCATTGTCTTGTGGAGCTGCTCTGGCAGTGGCAAGCTGGTGATCTAGAAGCCGACATCGCTCTCGTCGTGAGCAACCATTTGGATATGAAATCGTATGTCGAGTCCTTCGGCATTCCTTTTCACCATATTCCAGTTACAGCTGATACTAAGGCTGAGGCGGAAAAACGTCAGCTTGAGGTCATCGGAGACGACATTGATGTTATAATTCTGGCTCGGTATATGCAGATTATCTCACCGTCGTTTATTGAGCACTATCGCCACCAAATTATTAATATTCATCACTCCTTCCTTCCGGCCTTTATTGGCGGTAATCCTTACGCTCAAGCGTACCAACGCGGGGTAAAGATTATCGGAGCAACTGCTCACTATGTTACAGAAGAGCTTGATGGTGGCCCGATTATTGAACAAGATGTGCAGCGGGTAAGTCACGGTGATGATGTCATCGAGCTGAAGCGGATTGGACGCACCATTGAACGGGTTGTTCTGGCTCGTGCAGTGAAGTGGCATATCGAAGACCGTATCCTCGTCCATCAAAATAAGACCGTAGTGTTTAAATAAAAGGTTATTTTCCGGTGAGAGCCTATGGTATGAACCTGAGCGCTTTTACCGGAACTCTATAATCTAATAGCTCTCTAAATCTCTACAGGTAAAAAAGCATTTTACCAGCAGCTTGGCTATTTACGCCAAGTTGCTTTTTGTCGTTTTTCAAAACTGTGTTTTTGAGGAGGTGGAAGGCTTGGCTTTACAGCGTAGGCAACTGTTGAAACGCAATTATTTCTTCGCAAGTCTCATTTTGATTACTGGAGTCGGCGGATTGCTAGGCTATGATCTCTACTTCAAGCCCTACGTACTATCCCGAACTGTGGTCAAAATCAAGGTGGAAGGCGGGGAGCTTCTTCCAAAAAACTATGAGCTGAAAGCAAGTGATTTATATCTGGATTCTGTTCAGACCAAGGATATACCTTCGGGTGTAATTACAGAAATCGCACAAGTGGAGCATAAAATTACGAATGTAAATCTGACCAACGGAAGTATTTTGACGGCATCCTTAGTGGATGTTAGTGATTTAGAACCTCTCAAGGATGAAGGGATTTTCCCTATACCAAAGGAAGCGATCTATGCCATCAATGGTTCACTGCGCAGCCGGGATAAGGTAGATATTTATCTTGTTGATGGAGACCGAGAGAGGCGGAGTGAATCGCTTAGCCCAAACAAGAAGGAAGAGGAGGAACTGATCGTGCAGAGCTCAATTAGTGAACCTGCAAAGGAGGTGTTTATATCTGGAGTCACCGTGAATTATGTGCGAACAGAAGACAATAATGATGTGCTGGATTCAGAAAAGGGAAACAACAATAATCGGTTCACTTCGACTGGCAAGGTGGCGACACCAGAATTGAAGCTGAAGAAAAGTGATGGCGAGCGGCTCGGACAATTTTTGGAGCAGGGAAAAAAGCTGTGGATCGTACGGGTCGAGTAGGAGGGAAGAGTCTTGAAAATATTTAGTCTAGGCATAGATCAGTTAACCATTAATGATATCAAAAATGCAGGATTTATTGTAATTACACAAAGCGTACTTCCTGATCCGTCTCATGCAGAGGGCCATATGCTAATGGTTACCAGTGACCAGATTCAAGCTCAGTCACTTAGCGAACTGCGCCGGAATTATCCGAGCTCAATGATCCTATATGTATATTTGCAAAAGGGAATCAGTGGTTACCAAGCTGTACATATGCTGTGTGAAAGCTTAGGAATCTATTTTATCCCTCCTCGTTCTACCTCGTCAGTGGTGATAGAGAAGATTCGCTTTATTCTAGACGAGGAAGGGGAGGAACGAAGTAATCTGGTTGGTTTTTTTGGATCTGGTCCTGGGATCGGCTGCACTAGTGTAGCCAAACTGTTCGCAAGACGAATTGCCGCGGCAGGCCTTCGTGTTATTGTCCTTGGACTTGATTTATATGATCCCGGATATGACCGCAAAGCTACAATTAGTCTGGATAGGCTTCGATCAAGGCTCACAGGGAAGATGATTCATGATGAGGATTTTGAACAATTGATTAAGCAAGACGGTTACTCGTATCTCCCAGGCAATTACGATTACTTGAGTGCACAAGATTATCAGGAGGATGAGATTGAATATTTTTTAGCTAGAGCTGGGGCAAATGCAGATGTGGTTATTGCTGACTTTGGCTCTATTCCGGAAAGTGCTGCATGGTATGTCGGAATGCACAAATCGGCACTGCGTATGATCGTCACTCATCCAAAGCATGAATACAGACTCGAACCTCTTCTAGAGCTTGCTGGGCATATGGATCTACGTCCACATGATTTTCAACTGATTATTAACCGCAGTAATGTGGAAGAAATATCTTCTCCTAAAAATCTAGCGCTTCGCTTTGGGGCTGAAATATTGCTGGAGCTACCGTATTACCAGCCCTTGCAGGAAAGCTTACCTCTAGGCAAAAAAGAGCTGCAGCATGTGGATGATAAGGTACATTCTCTGCTCGTGTCCATGAGCCTGGCACCAGAAGCTAAAAAGAAAGGCATATTCCTATGAATGGAAATCAACCGAACCGTCCGTTGTTCTCTCTAAAACAAAGTATCCTACGCATGAGCAAACCGGGCAAGGAAGACTTTTATGCATTTTTGCAAAAAATGAAGAACGATATGAACGAAGGGCTGGAACGTGAGGATGATGCTTACTTCGAGTTAAATGCGAAGGCGCTAATTGGAGATCCGCAGGCGGTTAGCTTTTTTATGAATGAGATAGAGAAATACTTGCGGAAGACACCCTTTACGGGCAAGGTTCCAGAAGCATACAGAACGGCTGCAGAAGCGCTCTATCATGAGTGGAAGGGTTTTGGTCCGGCGTATCGTTGGTTTACTGATCGTGCATACAGTGAATCAACCGGGCTACAGATGATCGGAAAGCAGATCTTTTATAACCATAAAGGTGAGTTTGTAGCTTATCCATATGAGATGCCTTCACTAGATCGGGTTGAACAGTTAAAGCGCTCCTTATTAAAAAGTGATCCCAACAAAAAGCTGAACAAGGACAACCCTTCAGTGGAGTTTAAAATGGATGACCCGCTCTGGCCTGGTCGATTTATTAGGCTAGCCATTTGGGTATCCCCGAGAGTATGGGATGGCTTCACCACAATATCGTTACGGCGGCAGGTTGTAGAGTTTCTGAGTCTAGAAGATCAGGCGGGTACGGAATGTATTCCTGCGGAAGCGGTTGATATGATTCGGACGTTATCATCTACCTTTCGCAATACCATTATTGCGGGCGCTGTAGGCTCGGGAAAAACAACCTTTGCAAATACGATCGTCGGCGAGCAACTGCTCGGATCTTCATCCTGTATGGGTGTAGTGATGATAGAAAAGCATCCGGAGTCGATTTTACCTTACCAGATTAAAGGGCACCGAATTATTCCAATCCAGGCTGCGAACGAGGAATTGATGGAGGTAGGGGTAGAATCGCTGCGGCATGACCCAAACATTTTGTATATGACGGAAATGCGGTATAACGAATGGGAATTTTATCTGTGGAGTGGGGAAAAAGGGTATGACGGCATCACTGGAACCTTCCACACCGTTGATTCGGAGGATATTCCTTATCAAGGCGCTTTTGCCGTGTCGACAAGGATTGGCGGGAGCCTTAAGGGTCATTTGATCTCTGCACTGAAATCATGCGAGCTGGTCTTTATTTTGGAAAGTGTTCCGAACGGGAAGAAGCGGCTGACGCGAATATCGGAAGTCTTTTATGACGAGGAAAAGAACTCTGTATTTGCGAATGATTTGATGCGCTGGGAACCCCAGAAGATGTGTTGGTCCTATAATGACAAGCTGACAAAGAACCTGATTCTGAAGATGACTAGGAAAAATGAGCAGGCAACACAGTTGCTCCAGAAAGAGCTGGGACGGCTTGCAGCAGCAAAGCCAATGGATCAGCCTATCAAAGAAAGCTTGAAATCTAAGATCATTCTTAACGAGTGAGGAGGTGAAACCGTGGATTTATTATTGTATATTCTTCGTTTTGTCCTTCATTTGTTAATTGTATGGGGAATTTGGCTGCTCATTAAACCGCTAATCGAACGGCATTTACGACAGGTAGGTCAGAAAGTCGATTTTCGTATCAAACATAAAATGAGTATTTTTGGCAAAAGAGTTAGCTCGGTAAAAAAAAGGCTGTGGCTCTACCGTCATCTAGATAATCTTTTATATTTCGTACACCGAAAGTATGAGCCGGGAATTAGCGTTATGCGTTTTATCATGCGTACAGCAATAGTGTTTATCGCGATTTTTCTATCAGGACTATTGACGCTAAGCGAGCTTCCTGGGCAATTGAGTTTTAACAATCCTTTTCTGGAAGGGATAACTTTTAATGAAGGGCGTTCGATTCAGGGGGCTTGGAGATTTCCACTTTTTATTGCTGTGATTTCTGCGACGATTCCTTATTTTCGTATGAGATACATCTACGCGCAGAGGAAGGTGCATGGAAGCTATGATTTACTTGATGTAGTCAAAATCTCCACCAAATTCACTCACTTGTCGGTAGATTCCGTTCTCGATCGGACAGCGGATTTTCTTACGGATAAGAATGTGTTGAAGGGGCCTTTGAAGCTGCTAGGGGCTGCATTTTCCAATTACAGTAATGAGAAGGAGCTTGTTGAGGAAGCAGGGAGATTTTCCAATGCGATTGGCACTACTTTCGCCCTAGAATTTATATCGGATCTGCTCTATGCCGAGAAGGAAGGGACCCGTTATTTAAAAAGCTCACTGATGCTGTTAAATCGTTCTATGGAGCAACAGAGGGAAACCATTTTGACTGTAAAAGCGGGAAGTAGAGATGCGATCAGCCTTGGCTTATACGGGAATCTTTTGGTGCTGGTATCAACGGTTGGAACCTTTATGTACATGCTGAAGCCTGATATCTATTTCCAATTGCAGTTTGAGACTACAGTAGGACTTTCTTTTTTGATGGTGATCGTCTCCGGTCTTTTTATTTCTTTTGTGATCAGCACTATTCTCGCCAGACCTAAACTGGACTACCACTAAGGTGATGAGCTATGGACAGATTGTTACTATTAGTTACTGTAATTGGGATTGTTTATGTCGCATTACTTGTCTTTGTAAGCAGTAGTAGTAAACAGGAAAGATATCTTGTCCGATTAGGACTACGGTGGAATGAGCTTGGGGAACGGGTGCAGGGGGATAGACTTCAGCAATTATTGAATGATTCTGGTTTATCGATTTCAGCCCGTAAAATTACCCTTTTCCGTTACTCAGCAGCGCTGATTTATTTAATAACTCAAGTCGTCAGTGATTTCATTCGTTCTAATTCTTTTTCTATTTATGACCCTCTAATTGCTCTTCTTATTCTCGTAATCAGCAGTCCGATGCGCTATCTTCCGTTTGGCTGGGTGCTTGCATGGCTTCATCAAAAAACGGTTATTAAAAAAGACGGTGAGCTGATCTCTTTCATCCGTCTATATGAGAATAATCGGCTACGCAAGCGCGGATATGCGCAATTTGGCACTTTTTGCGGGAGTACGGCTGGACATTTTCAATATATACGTCAGGATCTGTACGAGTTGTCAGAACGAGCAGTAGATGAGGGTGTGGAGGGGGCGATTGAATGGTTTTGTGCAAAGTTTCCGGATAATCATAGTTTTATTAATGATATTCGGTCCATTTTGCTGGCTACTGAGGGTATGGATGACGACACAGAAGCGGCGAATTATTTGCGTGAGCAAAGTAAGATTATCTCCAAAATCTCCAGCGATCAGTATTTGAAAAAGTGGTCTTTTATCGGTGATCTATCTACGATCATTAATGTTATCCCATCGATTGCTACTTTTTTGATGATCGTCGCGATGGCGATGCAGTACATTTTACTGATCAAAGGGAATTTTAATGGGGTCGGTATGTTCCAGTGAAAAATAGTATATTCAATATTATTTAAAAAATATAAAATAAAAGGGAGATTTTAACAATGAAAAAGGACGCTATTTCTACAGGTTTGTTTATTGCTATCGGATTTTTATGTGTGGCCATCGTAATTGCCGTTTTGATTCCTGTAGTTCGAGATGTAATTGATGCTACGGATGATAACAAACCGACGATTCCGGGTGTGACATTTATTCAACCGCTGGATTCCAGCCAAACTGCAACTGCTCTGGTCTTAACCCAACCTTCGGTTTAATTCGATTATGAAAAAAGACTCTATCTCCATAGCAATGTTTCTTGCTATTGGCTTTGTGATCGCAGGGATGTTTATCACAGTAGCTACGAATATCATTGGCAGCAGTCAAGACGATATCATCACACATACTAAGCAAGTAGAACAATATTAGAAGGAGGCGTTTCTATTGAAGGAGACCGTCCTCCGGGCATTATTCATGTGGCTTGTCCTGTTTATTATCCTGCAGCCCATATTCACCTATATTGATTATCTGCTAGATTTACAGGTCAAAGCTAATACATCCTACATCACACAAAAAGCTGCAACGGAGGGGATGGTCACCGCGTCTATGCGGAACGAAGTGATTTCAAATCTGAAGGCGATTGGGTTCTCAGAGGATTCTATAGAAATTACGAGCAGTACAGATACCATTCAAGAACGCAAGCAACGAATTGATGTGTATGTAACAGTACCACGGATAAATTTGTTTCCGTATAACTTTTCCACGGTTTCGCAGCCGACCCGATATTATGGACATGGGTCAATTATGAGTGAATATCTCGATTGATTAAGGGATGAGCCTAATTTATGGATTACATTATTAAGCTGGCATTTGTCCTACTGATCTTTATCTACTCCTGGTTCTTTCAGATCCAGAATCAGGAGTGGGACATGCTGCGCAGCATGCTAAAAGATGCAAACAATATCGCTGTTCATGATGCCGCGCAGGAATTAGATGAAACTGAACTCACACGAGGTCGTCTAATTATCGATCCCGCGCTTGCTTACGATACTTTTCAGCATGCCTTGCAGGCGAATCTTGGACTTGATAACGGTCTTTCTCCCAAAATGGGCAGCCGATTTAAAAATCAAGTAAAGATTGTGAAGTTTGATATTGTTGATGCTTCGGACGGAGTGACTTTTCCACTTTTATACGAGGATAGTGAATATGGCATTACCAAATACATAGAGGGTCCCTCGGTTATTGCCGTCATTGAGACGGAACATCCGTTGCTGATCTCCAGAGCCAAAACACAAGAGCCAATCAGAGTACCAGCAGTTCAGGAGTATAAGTTCAATAAGTAGGAAAAATTCAATTGAGACTAGGGAGAGATTTGGGATGAAGAAGAGAGTTGTAGAGGCGACTTTGGTAGCGGCAATGTTATTTAGTGTGGTTTTGGGGCAGGGAGTGGTTGTAAATGCGGAAACGGTTACACCAGTAGTTACGGCTAAGCCAACCACATCCGCGGTACCCACAGCAACCGTGAAACCTATAGCAACGCCAGTGCCTATTATGAGGGATAATCTGAGTAAATTTGGATTGAAGAAAGACTTGGAGCTGCCTGTGACGATCAGCGCTGGAGGATTAACGTACACGTTAGAAAAGCTGATGTTTTACGATGTAAAGGCTAAAGAAGCACAATCTCTAATGAAGATGTATGGTTATACTGATGATATTTATAAAACACCTACTAAATATATGATATGGACTAAACTCACCATTGGAAATAAGGGAAGTAAAGTCATTCAAGTAAGTGCTAAAGATTCGATTGCAAAATGGATGTTAAAAGTGGATGGGTATAATCTTCTTACACCCTCACCTAGAAATAAAATGTTGGAGCTGAACAATAAAGAAGCGTTGTGGAATTGGGTGTTGAAACCGGGTGAAAAGCTATCTAGCTATCAGATGTATGGGTATATTAAAGACCCTTCAGTTATTTCTATATACGTTAATCTTGGAGGCGAATTTGAAGAAAAATACATTGTTAAACGTCCAGGAGAGTAACTTATATGAAGAAAATTTGGATTGTTCTGCTTACATTTATACTGATTTTTTCATATATTCCAGAGAACATTAAGGCAGCTAATTCACAAAGCAAAACAGTGGCCATACCTTCAGAAATTTTTAATGGGTCTTCAAATGCTCAAAAATTTTACTACTTAGATCTTCCAAGTGGAGTTGCCAATTCAGCAATTGATGTCTCTTCTCTTAAATATAATGGCACTAATCAAAAAGTTGCCCTTACAATGGAGAATGGGAAAATAAAGGTTACTTTAAAGGGCGTTGAAGCAAAACAACGAATAGATAATGTACTCGGGTATAAGGCCTCCTTTGAAACCCTTTTTTTAACAAATCCCGGTAATTCTATTTGGCGATATTCAGACGGTGTAAGATGGCAGATTAATGAATGGGACCCATACGCTAATGCTCAGAAACATTACGATAAAAATGGACAAGGTAATGGTACACCTAGAAATGATCCCCCTGATATGACGGTGGTAACTCAATCGGCAGTATCACGTTCGGGAATTAAATGGTACGACCAAAACGTGAACTCGGTGATAGATTCTTCTCAAATCATAGAGTCAACCGTCCGATTAGTTGTACCTAAAGAATTGCTTCCAACAACCTATGTTAATCATAATGTTGTAAATGGGAATCAATTTATTATTTATTATAAAACTAACGCAGCTAAGCAAAATTTTGATCCTGAACAATTAAGTCCGAATTTTGATCCAAGTGGTCATGCGTTGGGGAGACGTTATAAAACAGATTTAAGCTACTACTTTACAGGTTCGGCTAATGTAACTACGTACAAATACAGCGGCAATGTCTCCTTCGACTACACTCTCCCTACAGAACCCACACTTACCGGTACCGTAACTCTAAATAAACCTAATCCCAATCCAACAAAATTGGGAGATAAAGACGAACCCGTTCAAATTTCGTTAATGGGGCAGCTGCAAGGCTACAATGATGCTTCAAACATTGATGAGTGGGTGTTCTATGCTAAAGAGAAAGACAGGAACAACACACTCAAAACGAAAAAGGAGTCTGCAAAGACATTTAACGTAAGTACTTTATTTGATTTTGAGATCAAAAAGTCGAGTGTAACGGGCGAATATTTTACTCAGGAATATGCTTTAACCGTTCTCGTCCGCTTTAAAAAGCCAATCGTCACAAAGAGTGGAACCATTACCTCTCTGGAACAGCCTCTACAGATTTCAGCAGGTGTTTATAAAAACAATCCTCAAGTTACTTTTCCTCCAAATCCAACTATTCCAACAGAACCTGAAGGAAAGCCACCTATTGCAAGAATATCAACAGCTAGATACATAAAAGCAGGGTCTGATATGCTCGTTAGTGGAAATGCTTCCTATGATCCGGATGGATATATCACTGATTATGCTTGGAGCACATCTGGAGCGCAGGGAGAAATCGGAAATGTCCCAAGGGGGTATGTATGGTATACCATAGAGCAAGTTGGAGAGACATTTCCTATAGCTCTCACAGTCGTTGACAATGATGGACAAATAGGTAGTACAAGTACAGAAGTTACCGTCATTGAGCCGAAGCCAGCAGCAATTATAAATATAGAAGGAATACTTAAACAAAATCGTAAAACGACATTGTTTAATAGAAGCCAGAGTCCAACACGCTTTCCGTTAATACCATCGAAAACACGAGTTACCATCACTGCTGTATCTGGTGGTACGAACGCAGATATTAAATATAGTGGTACATTATCTGAACTTGAAAGCAAAGACATCTTATTTAAAAAAGCTGGAAAATATAAGGCTACGATTTATGTGGAAAATACGCTTGGGTATTCTGATAGTGATGAGATTACTTTTGATATTGTGCCAGATGAAGCGCCGTACAACTATTTTACTCTGCCTAGAGTGGTATATCGAAGTCCTGATTACGGTAATAAAGCGGTGGTTTCATTGGATGATATCTCCTATTCGCCTGATAAAGATGTAGTGGGTCGGAGACTCTGGGAGTATCGCTATGATTCAAATAATGACGGGAGTTTTAGCGGAGAAGCATGGGTGATCTTCAGTAATGAGAACAAGGATCGCTTAAATTTAGAACTGAGCGAGGTAGGGAAATATGAAGTCCGACTTACTGTGTTTGAAGAGTTTGGTCAACCAACCATTGATGAGTTTGTGACAGAATCTGATCGGAAATCTACAAATTCAGATGGACAAAAGTTAAGCTCACGGATTGTAGAAGTGAAAAATCGAGCGCCAGAAGTTGATTGGTCCTGGTAGGAGAGGTGCTTAAATGAAGAAGACAAAAGAAATACTTTCACTAGTAATTATAATCACTATCCTATTCGGAGTTTTCCCTAGTCAGGGAGTGTATCTTCAGACAGCAGAGGCTGCGACGGGTGATCCAAATTTCATCACGTATAAAGATATAAATATACCTGCTGATGGTGATTTTTATGACGCTGGTTGGAACTATGGTACTATGCGTGGGACAATAAATAACCAAAAGCTAACGAATATTAAATATAATCGTACCACTAAGCAACTAACATTTGATATTAGTTCAGATGCAACATTGACTGTAGGAGTAAACTTGTATCGTTCCAACAGTGCTCTAGATAGACGTGTTGTTCGAGCGGATCTCTGTGTGGCGGCAATACCAGAGGGGGCACCATTAGATTTACCAGTCTACCAATATAATTGTCCGAGCCACTGGTCAAATCCAAATACCAATTGGACCCCATTGTATAGGAGCTTTTTTGATGGACCGTTTGAAGAGAATACATTCGATCATACATTTAATCTTGTGACTGATGTTCCTTACTACAACTATATAGGGAATTTAAGTTACGGTGAACTTCCAAAAGGATTAGTTATTAATTACAGTTTTGGTGCAGGTCAACAGGACCCATTTGGTGGATATAGTCCAGATAAAGGATATGGAGGGCCGTATATTGGTTGGAGTTTTCAAAGAGTATTTCCTTTGATACCTAATAGTCCACCTACCATTTCGTTAAATACACCCAATAATCAAGTCCTGCAGAACGAGCCTGGACGAAACATACTTAACATCGAGGGATATGTCCACGATCCAGATAATGATGATCTTATCGTAAGCGCTGAGATACCAAATATATTTTATAGGAAGACGGTAGTATCTCAAACGAAAGGGTATCAGTATTTCTCTATCCCTGTAGACGCTGTGGCTGATTCGATCCCGCCGGGCGATTATACGATGACTGTAAAAGTAGCAGATCCTTCAAATATGTCAGAATCCGCGAGTATGACCTTTAAGGTTACAAACAGACTGAAGCGAAACGCTTTTGTTCTCGTTAATAGTCCTATAGAGAATAGCGGCACCACCTATGAAGATTATGAGTGGGATGCTAAGTACGCTGATCGAGTGAGATATGATCATGATCCGAATTACTTTGATAACTCAATGGGGATTATAGGGGATTCGGGACTATGGAGGACGAGCCTTTACACTTCATTTCCGTATACCGGACAATATGTAGTGAGTTATCAAGCTAAGGATATACCGAAACAGGATGCTCGCTTTGCTGAATATCAGATGTGGAGTAAAGATGCCGCATCTACGATGAGTTTTAAAGTCCATCGCAAGCCAATAGCGCTTTTTTCAGCAAGGCTTATCAATGGAAATGTTCAATTAATAGATTCATCCTACGATTTAGATCATATTACAAGTTCTGATAAAGGGATTATGCAGTGGCAATGGCAATATAAAAAGACCGTTGATGAGATGTGGATCGACGGGCAGCCACCTGGGGGAGTTTTTGAAAAAGACAGTTACGACATACGTTTAAGGGTCCGTGATGTGGATGGAGATAATGGAATCGGTGTATGGAGTGATTGGTGTCAAAGGACTGTGGGGAATGCGTCTGTTAATCTACCACCGGTTGCATTATTTACCGTTAATCCGAATATCGTTTCCTATCGTAAATCTACGAGCATTATAGACAAATCTTTCGATCCAGATAATGATCCATTAGATGTATACTACTGGACTGTAATCAAAGACGGATGGAATAAAGTATGGGAACATTGGGGTGGAGCAACAACACCACCGAATATCGCATCATTCGGAGAAGGGAATTATCAACTCAATCTACAAGTACATGATAATCGTGGCTTGTGGTCAGATTGGTACAGTCAAAATGTACAGGTAGTCAATCATCCACCGGCTGCAGCATTTACAATGCCTAACGAAATATACCGCGATACGATTATCACAATGGATAACTTAACACCAGATCCGGATGAAGATGGAGATGTTTTATCTTATGCCTGGAATGCAAAATTTAATGACTCTCCCTACTACTGGGCAGGAAACAACCGTTATCAATCAATGACCATTCGTGATCTTATTAATCGTAACGGTATATCACATAAAAAAGCCATTTCTGATGGCTGGGAAATGCAGCTCACAGCCTCTGATGGAAAATTAAGCTCTTATGCTACACGTACATTTATGGTTAAGAATCATGTCCCTGTTGCTAAGATTAACGGACCTTCATCCGTAAATCAGTATGATACGAAACAATATACTTCAGGGGATATCGATGAGGATACATCAGATCAGGGCTCATTAGAATACTATTGGAAAGTAACGAACAGTACTGGTGAAATGAAATCGTATCTTACGCGTGACATTACGCTTACTTTCTCAGATCCGGGAGTATATACGTTAGAACATTGGGCAATCGATCAAATAGGAGATAAGTCGAATATCGCTGGATTGCAAGTCCAAGTGAAAGAAAACTTGGCAGCTACTATGACTTTAACTAGTCCTTTAGGTACAGCAACAAACCCATCTGTGATTGACTCGGAACAAGGCGATCCATTAATCAAGTGGACTTACGCGGATCCGGAAAATGATTCACAAGAGAAATACAGGTTAGAGTTCTTTACGAAGGATGGTCTATTAGTCTCCACCATAGAAAATCCGGATCCTTCAGGATTGCTCAGACAATATCAAATCCCAAATAATACATTTGAACGGTTTGAATACTTTACAGTGCAAGGTCGAGCATACTCCAAATTTTCATGGTCAGATGTATCAAATGAAAAAACATTCATCATCGATAACGCACCTAAGCCGGGATTCACTCTGATCACAGATACTGGTAAAGATGCGACTAAGGTACCGATCTACCGGACGGACGTTTTGAACATTAAGAGTAACGCAACTGATCCGGACGAACCAAAAGGAGATACAATAAGCCACAAGTATTTCTTAAAACCATCAAGTGGAACAGAAGCCCTAGCAAGCGTTCAAAAGGACTTCACGAAGCAGTTTAGTAGTAACGGTGTCTTTACCTTTAGACAAATCGTTACAGATTCATTGGGTCTGCAACGTGAGCTTTCGCAGAACATCACAGTAGTCAACCGGATTCCGACGACTATAATAACGTACCCAACCAGTGTTGATCCATCTAAACCAACGATCGCAAGTACACTTACACCGATCATTAAATGGGATTATCAAGATGAGGACGGAGATCTGCAGCAACGTTATAAGGTGCGAATTATTAACTTGGCCACTGGTGCAATCAAGGTCCAATCCGGTGAACAAGTATCAAGCGCTAAGCAATGGCAGATTCCAGTCGGTTCACTGATTGAGAATGAAAAATATGCCGTTGAAGTGGAAGTCTTTGATGGTTACAACTGGAGCAATATCTCTCCACGTAAATACTTCATGGTGAATCTACTGAGTATTAAAGGTGGCGTTAAGCACACCGAAGAGTGGAACAACAATCGTAAAGGCTACAATCTGAAAAAAAGCGGCAATGAGGAGAGTCCAAGAGGATACAACGTATTTTGGGCAGGAGAACGTTTTGTTCTGCAAGGTACAGCAACAGGTCTCCCGGATACTGTGCAAGTAACCATGAACGGAGGGTTTACTACGCAGCTCAGCCCAACTAACGACGATAAAACCTTCTGGACAGGTGAAATGTACGATAGCTCTTTTGAAAAGCTACCAGATGGCCCTGTTACTTTTACCTTTACGGCTCAGAATGCGTATAACACCAAAACGGATATAGTTACCGTTGTTATATCATCGGATTGGTCGGAGTATTTCCAGAGTCATCGAATTAAGTAGAGTAGGAGCCTATATCACCCTATCTTTTTTGCGTGACTTCACAGGATCATGTTAATGTTGAAGCATTGTATCAAACATTGATAGGGGTAGGGGACATGATTCGAGAGTTAACACCAGCGGAAATGAAATCAATCTTGAGTTCGATTAATAGGGAACAGCACTTTTTATACTATTCATACCTTACAGCTCGTAAGCATAATACGGTACACTATGGACAGTTTACAGAGCAGGGGGAGCTGCTCGGCGTATTGGCTTTTTTTAGAGGGCTTTCGTTCTATGCGTTTTCCGTATTCCCTGTGGAGAAGTCATTCTGCCTCAGGTCCGTGCTTGCAGTTATGAAAGATCAATTGAGTTTACCTGACAATGCTGTCGGTAATGTAATCGTTAATGAAGAAGTTATGGCTGTACTCGCTTCACAGCTTGAACTTGTTAAGTCACCCAAAAAACTGCTTCTAATGAAGCATATCCATCAAGAAGCGTTACCACCGGTCGATACAAGCGTTTTACATTTGGGTCCCCCTTATTTTGAACTCATTGAGTCGAAAATGGCCGATTTAGATACAATGGCGTTCTCAAAAGAAGAATTACAGTATCCGTTCTATGGTGTGATGGAACAACATGAGCTGATTGCGGTAGGTGGATACCATATTTATAGCGAAGATTACGTTGAATTGGGGAACATCGGAACGGATGTAAGATGGAGAAGGCAAGGCTACGGGAAAAAGATCTGTGCAGAGCTCACCCGAGCGGGGGGAAGGGTTACCTCTAACGTGTATTTGAATGTCCTTGAGGAAAATGTAGGCGCAATTTCTCTATATCAATCCATCGGCTTTGAGCTTATGTGCAAACAGTACATGGTCCAATTTGTTATTTGATGGTTAATGAAAAAGGACTAAGCGGATTTAAATCCGCTTAGTCCTTTTTCACAAGCATAGAACCTTTTATACGACCCCTTCAGTCCGGTCTTCATTCATTCGCATCATTCGTGCGGCAACCGAAGTAGTATGTAATGGTAAAGAGGATGGGCGCGCAGAGGCTCTCTGAGCTCTACGTAAATAATAGGATAGCTTGCCAGTAAAAATCTTATGTGCACAGAGTGAAAGCGCGAAATCTTCCGGTGTAACGAAGCAGGAAGGCTTATTCACAGGCTGAACTGCAGTTTCTTCAAATAAAGAGGCAACGAAATGGGAACAAAAATAAGCATTTTCTCTATCGATTTTAATATTCAGAAGCACACCGATTAATCCTAAAAGATGGTATTTATAACGCTCCTGATTTTGCATCATCCCTTGGACGTGATTGTACATCGTATCGTATTCCTCAGCGCTAACACGTAACTGATAGATGGAACAATTAGCACTGCTATAAAAAGGGTCGATAAAGTTCTCCTGGATTAGTCCTGCCACAAATGGATTGTGCATTTTTTTTCTTCCGAAGCTGTATACCTCCCGCAGTTCACAGTCAAAGGCGATCGAAGCATGATTCAGATCGGCTTTTGTAAACCACTTAATAAAACCACTAAAGGCCGTACCTGTACCGGTAAGCACAATAAAGATGTCCTTATTCGAACTCATGTTCAAAGTTCCTTTCCACTAGGAAATGTTGGGTAATGAATGAAAATTATGCTTAACTAACTCCATCTTACTGTATATTTGAGCATTGTAAAACAATCTTTAGTCGCAATTAAAAACTAGACCATAGACTAGTGCAATTCTGGCTTGTCTCATAGTTCTTGTGTGTATATAAATGCGTCGATATTGCAAAAGATAAGCTGTTCAAATAAAGAGTTTTTAAAAACAATTGGAATTGCTTCCACACTAATGATACAATAAGAGTCAAAATGACATTCTTGAGATTTCAGAGGAGGAACTATTAAATGAGTGAACAAGAACAAGCGATTCAAAAGGAAGAAAACTCAACTGTAGATAACCTGTCCATTACAACGATTCGTACTTTGGCGATTGACGCCATTGAAAAAGCAAACTCCGGCCACCCAGGTATGCCAATGGGTTCTGCACCAATGGGCTACCAATTGTTTGCAAAAACAATGAAACACAACCCTGATCATCCAACATGGGTAAACCGTGACCGTTTTGTATTGTCCGCAGGACATGGTTCTATGCTTCTGTACAGCTTGTTGCACCTTAGTGGTTATGATCTGCCTATGGAAGAATTGAAAAATTTCCGTCAATGGGGCAGCTTGACTCCGGGTCACCCAGAAGTAGGTCACACCGCTGGTGTCGATGCAACAACAGGTCCACTTGGACAAGGTATAGGTATGGCTGTTGGTATGGCTATGGCTGAAGCTCAATTGGGAGCTACCTACAACAAAGATGAACATAAAGTGGTTGACCACTATACTTACGCTATTTGTGGTGATGGTGACCTGATGGAAGGGATCTCTTCCGAGTCCGCTTCACTCGCTGGTCATTTGAAACTGGGCAAATTGGTTGTATTGTATGATTCAAATGATATTTCCCTTGATGGTAAATTGAACCTTTCCTTCTCCGAGAACGTGGCTCAACGTTTTGATGCTTATGGTTGGCAAGTACTTCGCGTTGAAGACGGAAATGATCTTCCGGCTATTGCCAAAGCGATTGCTGAAGCTCAAGCTGAGACTAGCAAACCGACTTTGATCGAAGTGAAAACTGTAATTGGTTATGGTAGCCCTAACAAACAAGGTAAAGGCGGCCATGGCGGTACTCACGGTTCCCCACTTGGAGCAGAAGAAGCTAAGCTTACCAAAGATTTCTACAAATGGGTATACGAAGAAGATTTCTATGTACCTGACGAAGTGCGTGCTCATTTTGCAGAAGTGAAGAAAAACGGAATCGCAGCTAACAAAGCTTGGGATGACAAATTCGCAGCTTACAAAAAAGCATATCCAGAGCTTGCTGCACAGTTCGAAACAGTAATCAACGGCGATCTTCCAGAAGGCTGGGATGCTAACCTTCCAACTTACACTACTGAAGATAAGGCAGTATCGACTCGTGTAGCTTCCGGTAGTGCGCTTAACGGTCTGACTGCTGGCGTTCCTCAGCTTGTGGGCGGTTCTGCTGACTTGGAAAGCTCCACTATGACGCATTTGAATGGTTTGACATCGTTCACACCAGAATCTTATGATGGCCGCAACATCTACTTCGGCGTACGTGAGTTTGGTATGGCTGCTGCAATGAACGGTATTGCACTGCACACGGGTCTTAAAGTATTCGGAGGAACATTCTTCGTGTTCACAGACTACCTGCGTCCAGCCATCCGTTTGGCTTCGATCATGAAATTGCCAGTAACCTATGTACTGACACATGACAGTATTGCAGTTGGTGAAGATGGTCCTACGCATGAACCAATCGAACAATTGGCTTCCCTGCGTATCATCCCAGGTCTGACTGTTATTCGTCCGGCTGATGCTAACGAAACTTCTGCAGCATGGGCTTATGCTATGGAAAACAAAGAGAATCCAGTTGCTTTGGTTCTGACTCGTCAAAACTTGCCAATTCTTGCTGGAACAGTTGATGGCGTTCGTGAAAACATCAAACGTGGTGGTTATGTTGTTTCTGATTCCAAGAATGGCACTCCACAAGCACAACTGATCGCTACTGGTTCTGAGGTACAATTGGCTGTTAAAGCACAAGCTGCTTTGGCTGAAGAAGGTATCGATGTTCGTGTAATCAGCTTGCCAAGCTGGGATCTGTTCGAAAAACAAGATAAAGAATACCGTGATTCCGTAATTCTTCCAGGAGTTAAGGCTCGTCTTGCAATCGAAATGGCACAAACCTTTGGCTGGGAACGTTACACTGGTGACCAAGGCGATATCCTCGGTATCACTACTTTCGGAGCTTCCGCACCTGGAGACAGAGTAATGAAAGAATACGGCTTTACTGTTGAGAATGTAGTTAGCCGTGTGAAAGCACTTCTGTAATTAACTGAATAATCATTAGGGGGAGAACAAGTAATGAGTCAGTTTAACAACGCAACGATTGAAAAAGCAGCCAATGTATATTATGGCGGACAAGTAACAAGCCGTACGGTAATTTTGCAGGATGGAACTAAGGTCACCCTTGGTATCATGTTGCCTGGTGTATATGAATTTGGTACGGATGGTCCTGAAATTATGGAGATTCTGTCCGGCGATCTTAAAGTGCTGCTTCCCGGCACTGAGGTATGGCAGGAGATTAAGGGAGCGGCAACGTTCAATGTCCCTGGCAACTCAAAATTTGCGTTGGAAGTATTTGAAGTAACTGATTATTGCTGTTCTTACCCGGTTCTATAAAGACATAACTAAAGGAAGCTCTGCTGAAAAGCAGGGCTTCCTTTTTTTCTTGCACTACAAAGAATAATTTAGTATTATTAATGCAAACAAACGTTCGTGTATTTTTTACTACATAAGTAATTAATTAGTTAAAAAAGACCGCCTCTCACATTGGAAGTCATGTGAGAAACGGTTATGAGTAAGTGAAATGTTATTCGGATACAGTAGAACCCATTTTTTGTCCGATCCACTCTTCATAGCATTTCACTACAGCGGAGAGGTCTTCGTCGCCATAGCCTTGGGTAAACCCAGCTTGAAACATGCTTTTAGCTAGTCCCAGCATTGGAGAAGGGACGCCTGTGAAATCGCTGTGGGCGGAGGCTAACTTCAAATCCTTTAACATTAATGCAAGGGAGAACTGATTGCTGAAATCATTTTCTATGATTTTACGGCCTTTAAGCTCTGCTTGTTTGCTACCCGCAGAACCAAGCTGCACTAGTTCAAGGAACTTGTCAGCTGGAACACCTGATTTTACAGCGATAGCGAATCCTTCAGCCAGGGCAACGTTGTGAATGCCGACCATAGCATTATGAGCCAGCTTGGCTACAGCACCACTGCCGTTCTCACCCATATGTATCAGCTTTTTGCCCAAAGTATCGAATATATCGCGATGCTGTTCTATAACTTCAGCACTGCCGCCAACCATGAACACCAAGGTTCCTTCAATAGCTGCCGGCTTGCTTCCGGTCACTGGCGCGTCAAGGAAATGTCCACCTCGAGCTTCTACAGCAGTGGCAATTTCGTGAACTAGTCCTGGAGAAATTGTGCTGGAATCAATAATTAAGCCGCCTGGCTTAAGTGCATCAAGAATACCATCCTGACCATAAAACACTTCACGAACCGAATCATCATTACTGATCATGGTAATAATAACATCCTTACCTTCAGCGGCGGCACGTGGCGTAAGGGCAGTCAGGGCACCTTCTGCTTCAAGAGGTTTACATTTAGCTGCTGTACGGTTGTACACCGTCACCTGAAAGCCGCCACGAAGCAAGTTGGAAGCCATTGGCGCGCCCATTGTTCCAAGTCCGATAAAACCGATTTGTTTCATTTGTATAGCCACCTTCCGTTTTCTTCATTCTATCACGGCACTTAGGCTAGCACCACAGCTCAGCCATGCCTAATGATACGGGAAACGCTTCCATGAAACTTTCGAAAACTTGGTTCTAAAGCCCGGGATGTGCCCTAAGACCTTGCCAGTCAAGGCAAATTAAAGTATCCTAATTATAAAGTTGTAACAAGCGGTTTCAAATTTAAAGAGATAAACAGGAGGTTTCCATTACCGATGTCTAAGAAGATTAATTTTGACTACACCAAAGCCCTTACTTTCTTCAACCAACAAGAAATTGACAACCTTGCCGCTCCAGTTAAGTTAGCGCACGAACAGTTGCATAATAAGACTGGTGTAGGTTCCGACTATCTTGGATGGATTGATCTTCCATCAGCTTATGATAAGGAAGAATTCGCACGCATTCAGCAAGCCGCAAAGAAGATCCAGAGCGATTCCGAAGTACTGATTGTAATTGGTATTGGTGGTTCTTATCTGGGAGCACGCGCAGCGATTGAAGCGCTCTCGCATTCTTTTTACAATAACCTTTCTAAAGATAAGCGCAAAACTCCAGAAGTTTATTTCGCTGGTAATAACATCAGTTCTACATACATCACGCATTTGCTTGATTTAGTAGAAGGCAAAGACTTCTCCGTGAACGTAATCTCCAAATCAGGAACTACGACTGAGCCAGCCATTGCTTTCCGCATTTTCCGCGCAGCTCTGGAGAAGAAATATGGTAAAGAAGAAGCTCGCAAACGTATTTACGCTACTACAGACAAGGAAAAAGGTGCCCTTAAGAAATTGGCTACTGAAGAAGGTTATGAATCCTTCATCATTCCAGACGATGTAGGCGGACGTTACTCCGTATTGACACCTGTAGGCTTGCTTCCAATCGCTGTAGCAGGTATTAACATTGAAGAGATGATGCAAGGTGCTGCTGCCGCTGCGGATGAGTTCAATAATCCAGATGTAGCTACTAACCAAGCTTATCAATATGCTGCAGTTCGTAATGCTCTGTATCGCAAAGGTAAGACAACTGAAATCCTCGTGAACTATGAGCCTTCCTTACACTTTGTATCGGAGTGGTGGAAACAATTGTTTGGCGAGAGCGAAGGTAAGGATTTCAAAGGAATTTATCCTTCTTCCGTTGATTTCTCTACGGATCTACACTCCATGGGTCAATTTATCCAAGAAGGTAACCGTAATATCTTTGAAACGGTAATCCAAGTAGATCAAGTGGCTCATCATGTGACCATTGAGAACGATCCTGATGATCTGGATGGCTTGAACTTCTTAACAGGAAAGACTATGGATTTCGTAAATAAGAAGGCTTTCCAAGGTACAATGCTTGCGCATACAGATGGTCAAGTACCTAACCTTATCGTTACTATTCCTGATCAAACACCATACACATTTGGTTATTTGGTTTACTTCTTTGAAAAAGCTTGCGGCATCAGCGGTTACCTGCTCGGTGTTAACCCATTCGACCAACCAGGCGTTGAAGCATACAAGAAGAATATGTTTGCGCTGCTTGGCAAACCGGGTTACGAAAAAGAAAAAGCAGAGCTGGAAGCAAGACTTACAGAATAGTATTGCAGCAGTATTTTAGAGACCATTCATACTAGTGTAAGTCACCAGGAGCAGTCCATAGGTAATCCAATACCGGGGGCTGCTCCTGACATTATATGAAGACATCATATGTATATAAGGACTGGAATAATTATGTTAGAACAATATCGAACGGTGCGCTCTTCCGGTTCCAAGGAAGTCGTAATCCGCAAATCTCGCTTCATTGGTCATGTTATGCCAGTTGAGAATGAAGGAGAAGCATTGTTGTTTATCGAAGACATCAAGAAGAAACATCGGGACGCAACGCATAACTGTTCTGCTTATGTGATTGGGGAGAGAGACGAAATCCAGAGGCAATCGGACGACGGGGAGCCGAGTGGAACAGCCGGCAAACCGATTTTGGAAGTAATTCGCAACCAGGGAGTTAAAAATGTCGCAATTGTTGTTACCCGTTATTTCGGAGGCATTATGCTGGGTGCCGGAGGGCTGATTAGAGCTTATACGGATGGGGCAGTGCTTGCGCTTGAAGCAGGAGAAGTAATCACCCGTGTGCTAAGACGAGAGGTATTCGTAGAAATTGATTACACTTGGCTAGGCAAGGTTGAGAACGAACTTCGGGGAAGAGGTATTCAGACCGGCGAGACTTTGTTCACCGATAAAGTAACGTTGTTATGCTTACCGCGAAATGACGAGGGAGACGCATTTATGGCATGGATAACAGATCTAACCCAAGGGCAAGCCTTGGTAACAGAAGGGCGGCGGATTTACTACAGCGAAGGGGATTAGGTATATGGCAAGGAGAGCAGTGGAGCAGGAGTTGTCGAGGGAAAGAATATTAGAGGCCGCTAGGCATCTGTTTATTACCAAAGGGTATCGAGCGATTTCAATGCGAAGCATCGGTCAGCATTTGGGATACAGCCACGGCTCTCTCTATTATCATTTCAAAGAGAAGGCGGAATTGTTCTACGCCATTGTTGTCGAAGATTTTAATCATGTGGCTACTTTGCTTGGTCAAGTAATGAATAAGCCACCTGAAGAGGGTATGACTCGAGTAGAGCAGCTAATTATGGAGTTTATAAGGTTTGGAATAGATCATCCTTATCAGTATGAAATTATGTTTATGATTCGTGATGAAGAGCTGCTGGCTTATTGTAGAGCAGAGCAGGGACGATGTTTTGATTTATTCTCAAGTATTGTACGCCGTCATATGAAGGAAGAGGGATATGTGTCCGAGGATTGGCAGAACGTGCCGCTAACCTTGTTCTTATCCGCTCACGGATTTATATCTTATTATATCCAAGATAAAGTATCATTTGAGGATGTAAAAGAGGCAGCATCAGCTCATATCAAGGTTTTATGTCGCAGCCTTTAACATGCTGTTTTTTTTATAAGTTCACACTTTAAAGCTGTGCATTGGTATAACGCTACTTCTCTGCTTGGTCAAAGTAATATTTAATTCTAGTTATATTTTAATGGCCGCTCCGTAGCAATAACGGAAGCGGCCATTCATTGTTTATCCCTCAATAATTTTTAAGAAACATTGTCTACGTCTAGGTCCATCAAACTCACAAAAATAAATACCCTGCCAACGTCCAAGTAATAGTTCGCCATCATGGATGATTATGCTCTGGGAAGGTCCGGATGTAATAGACTTAAGGTGGGAGGCAGTATTGCCTTCAGCATGTCGATACTTCGGATGCTCCCAAGGGTAGACTTCATCCAAACGCATCAGAACATCATGCCTCACATCAGGATCTGCATTCTCATTGATTGCAACTCCTGCGGTGGTATGTGGACAATAAACTACGATCACCCCGCTACGCACCCCGCTTTTTTTCACAAAAGAAATGACTTCACGAGTAATATCCCGTAATTCATCCCGTTTCGTTGTAGTAATCTCCAGTGTATGCAGCATAATCATTCCCCTTCCTGTGATGTGCCACTTTTTCCTAACCTTTGTTATATATATTTTACCCCAAATTCACTTGAAAGTAATTGACGACAACGAGAAGGATTTGGTAAAGTAGTAATAATATAAAACCAAGTATATAAATAGGAATAATTAATGGAGATGTTGGTTAGTATACCGACCGGTTATCCGGAGGTGGGAGGGCAAAATCATTGAATTCGCTGCTTAGACACAAAGGTTGGACTTGGGGTTTCCGAACTACAATTTTGCTCTATTTTGTAGTATTGATCGTGCTGCCTATACTTGGGGTCTATTACAACTCTTTTTCACTGGGTTTCGGTAATTTTGTGGAAAGCATAAGCGACCCGATTGCCTGGAAGTCGGTGCTGTTAACCTTAAAGCTGGCGATCATCGCTACTTTAATTAATGTCTTTTTAGGAACAATGATTGCCTGGGTTCTTATTCGTTATCATTTCATTGGTAAAGCATTGCTTAATAGTCTTGTGGATTTACCATTTGCACTGCCGACGGCAGTTGGTGGTTTGATGATTTTACTCTTGCTCGGACCTGGTAGTCTTATCGGCAAGGCTGCAGAAGCGCTTGGTTTTGAAATTGTTTTTCATCAACCGGCTATCGTAATTGCTATGGTCTTCGTAACCTTTCCCTTCGTGATTCGAGCGGTTCAGCCCTTGCTGGAGGAACTTGATCCTTCCGAAGAGGAAGCGGCATATACAATGGGTGCCAAGGGAACTAAAGTCTTCTGGCATGTTATTCTCCCCTCTATGGCTCCTGGGATGATCAGCGGTGGAATGCTCGCATTCTCGCGGGCACTTGCTGAATTCGGCGCTGTAGTCCTCGTAGCAGGCAATATTCCAGGTCGTACACTCGTATCTTCTGTTTTTATTTTTGGTGAAGTTGAAAGTGATAATCCGGTTTCCGCAGCAGCGGTTTCTGTCATTCTCTTGACCTTATCTTTTCTCATTCTTTGGCTCATTAATATGCTGCAGATGCGGGGGAGACGCTCATGAGAAAATTGTGGATCGGACTCACCTACTTGGTGTTTTTTCTGCTAATCGCTGCACCGCTAGGGAAAATGGCTATAGGTGCTTTTAGTGAAGGATTTGGTGGTTTCTGGAATGCTCTGACTAGGCCTGAAGCGCTGCATGCGCTTATGATGACTGGGCTTGTTGTGATCGTAGTTACGTTATTAAATACGTTGTTCGGAATTATGATGGCGCTGTATCTTGTCCGGGCGAACTGGATAAATAGACGTCTAAAGGGCTTGCTTAACAGTATTGTTGATTTGCCTTATGCTGTGTCCCCTGTCATTGGCGGGCTGATGATTGTCCTGCTGCTGGGTCCGGATAGCGCCTTGGGTGCGATATTTGAAGGGATTGGGCTGAAGATCGTCTATGCGATTCCCGGAATGATCATTGCCACCTTGTTCGTAACCTTTCCTTTAATGGTGCGTGAGGTAATGCCGGTGCTTCAGGAGATTGGTTCACAGCAGGAGGAAGCTGCTTCTACACTGGGCGCTCGTGGCTGGACAATTTTTTGGAAGGTGACTTGGCCTTCGATTCGTTGGGCGGTTGTGTATGGGGTCATCCTTACGGTGGCTCGTTCACTAGGTGAGTTCGGGGCGGTGCTCGTGGTCTCGGGTAACATTATGAACAAAACCCAGACGGCGACGACGCTAGTCTATCAGGATGTTGAGAATTTTAATGTAACGGCTGCTGGAGGAATAGCGCTAGTTCTGGCTGCATTTTCCGCAGGTCTACTGTTGTTGATGGAATGGACCAAGAGAAGAAAGGAAGTGCAGTAATATGCATGTTGAAGTGCGGGGATTAAATAAGCATTTTGGAGATTTTCATGCGGTCAAGGACGTCAATTTCACCATTACAAAAGGTCATCTGATCGGACTGCTCGGCCCGAGTGGTGGCGGTAAAACTTCGATTCTTCGTATGCTCGCAGGGCTGGAGACACCGGATAATGGCGAGATCATTTTTCATGGTCAGACAGTTAACAATCTTCCTCCTCAAGAGCGCGGGATCGGCTTTGTGTTTCAGAACTATGCATTATTTAAGCATATGACTGTTTTTGATAATATTGCTTTTGGATTAAAAGTAAAAAAAGCCAGCAAAACCGCCATTCGTGATCGTGTTATGGAACTGGTAGAGCTTACGGGGTTAAAAGGCTTCGAGAAGCGTTATCCGCATCAGCTATCTGGTGGACAACGCCAGCGTGTGGCCTTTGCTCGTGCACTCGCGCCTGAACCACAGCTATTACTCTTAGATGAGCCGTTCGCAGCTATTGATGCGAAGATCCGTCAGGAGCTGCGCGCTTGGCTACGTGAGCTGATTGAGCGTGTTGGCATCACTTCCATCTTCGTAACACATGACCAAGACGAAGCAATAGAAGTGGCAGATGAGATCATGATCATCAACCAAGGACAGTTGGAACAAAAGGGTACGCCTTGGGACATTTACAAGGAGCCTAAAACACCATTTGTGGCAACTTTTATCGGGGAGTCGACACTGATTGAAGATGCTTCTGAGGTGAAAGGCTTTAAAGGCGCTGGAGACGGTAAGCCTACCAAAGCACTAATTCGTCCTGAGTATATTGAAGTTGGTAACCTGCATGAGTTCAAGATGGCTTCAGCTACGGAAAAAGGTGTCGTAAAGCATCTGCATTTCCGTGGAAGTGAATGGCTCGTAGAGGTTGAAGTTAATGGTCATAAACTGGTCACTTACCGTTCTTTGGAGAAAGAAACATTGCAGCCGGGACAGGATATCTCAGTTCTTGTGCACCGCGCTTACCTGTTTAATGATGAGCGAAGCTGGATCCAGGAGAACAACCTGAAAGAAGATCCGATGCCGATATTTATTTAATATAAAATAAATAATATGATTTTCAATTTTTTTGAAGAGTAGCGAATGTGATGAGCTAGGATTAGAGGAACTGATGTGAAGGTATGAAGTAATGGAGTGGAAGTTTGGAACTGTAGGAGCGGTAGCAACCGCCTTTATGCTCTAATTTCAACCGTAATACGGTTCCAATCAAGAAATTAGAGCATAACAGCGGCCGAAAGTCCAAACATTCCGCGTAATTACGGCAAATACCGAACGTTGGTTACTTGAATTTTTAGTTCAGCCATAGAGCTACTTTCAAGGAAATATTAAAATCATTACCTCGAAGGATGTGGGCCGCAATGAATTTCAAAAGGAGCAGACAACTGCACGGATGTTTTGCTGCCCTAATGCTGGCCATACTCACGCTGGCGGCAGTCGGTTGCGGGAATGAGAAGGCGATTACGACGATGGCAGATCCTTCGAAGCAAGGGGATGTTACGCTAGTCGTTGGCGCATACAGTGTGGCTAAGGATGCGATGGAAGACATTTTGCCGTTATTTGCAGCGCAGTGGAAAGAGGATACTGGACAGGAGATTAGTTTTCAGCAGTCCTATGAAGCTTCCGGAACACAGGCACGTGCAATCGTAGGCGGGTTCGAAGCAGATGTTACACTGCTAGCCATGGAAGGTGATGTCGAGAAGCTGGTTAAGGCTGGACTCGTAGCGCCAACGTGGAAAGAGCAGGGTGAACAAGGCATGGTGACACGTTCGGTAGTCGCACTTGGTACCCGTGAGGGAAACCCCAAAGGAATTCACGATTTTGCGGACTTAGCCAAGCCAGGGATTAAAGTGTTATACCCAAATCCCAAAACATCCGGTGGTGCGCAGTGGGATATTAACGCGATCTATGGGGCTGGTCTGAAGCTGTCAGAGGAGCAAGAGGGCGTTAAGGATCCAGCAGCAGCGAAAGCTTTTTTAGAAAGTGTACATGCCAATGTGGAGTCTTTGGATAAGAGCGGACGCGCATCTATGGCTGCCTTCGAGTATGGAGTGGGTGATGTCATTGTCACCTATGAGAATGAACTGCTGGCCCGGATTGCTCAGGGTGTTAAATATGAAGTCATTATTCCTAAAAATACAATGCTGATTGAGAACCCGGCGGCTGTCGTAGAGAAGTATGCGGATAAGCATGGGACACGCGCGGCAGCAGAAGCATTAGTTGATTTCTTGATGACCCCACAGGCACAAGAGATCTTTGCAAAATATGGCTTTCGTCCCGTAGATAAACAGGTCTATGCGGAGAACAAAAGCCGCTACCCCGATCCAGCGGGTCTCTTCGATATTAATTATTTAGGGGGCTGGGCTGAGGTGCGAAGCACGCTTTATTCCAAGCGGGGAATTTGGTATCAGATACTTGCCGGAATATAGGTAGAGGTGTAAAAATAGAGTCATCCTAGCAGGGCTACTGCTTAAGGGATGACTTTTTTGACGAAAGTATATAATTGGGCCCCCGCAAAAAGTACCTGGGTACGCATCGAAGCAAAGCTTCACTTTGTGGGGATATTTTGGTGAGCATCTTTAAGATAGACATATGGTAATTTAAGACTTCCTTGATGGGAACTGAAGGAGAGATAGAATATGGATACGTTGGTGTTTTTGGGTACTGGGGATGCCATGGGTGTTCCACGGATATATTGCAGCTGCGAGACCTGCACAGAAGCAAGGGAGCATGGGAGCAATACAAGGCTGCGTTCCTCTGTACTTATAGATAATAGCAGTGACTTTCTAGTGATTGATTGTGGGCCAGATTGGCGACGTCAGATGGAGGCGCAGGGAGTTCGGAATATGCGAAGACTGCTGGTGACGCATGCTCATTTTGATCATATTGGTGGGCTACCGGAATGGGCAGATGCTTGTCGATGGACGGGCATTAAGGGTGAACTTTATACTCCAGCAGAAGTTATTCCTATTATCGAACGGCAATACCCTTGGCTGCGAAATCACATCGAGATGATTCCCTGTGATGAAGGGATAGAACTGGACGGCTGGAAGATAGATACCTGGAAAGTAAACCATGGTAAGAATGGATATTCGTACGCCTTTCGGCTAGAGAAGGAGGGTTATACATGGGTGTATTGTCCTGATTCCATATCTCTTGGGGCTGAGGAGACACGCCTGATGCATGGGGCGGACTTGCTGGTCCTTGGTACAAGCTTCTATTACGAAGCGGCGGAGCTATCCACCCGCTCTGTGTACGACATGACGGAGGCAGCGGAGCTACTGCAAATCGTGAAGCCTAAAAAGGCAGTGTATACCCATATGTCGCATGATGTGGATATGAGAGAAGCATATATTTTACCGGAGAACGTTACTCTAGCCCAGACAGGTATGAGAATTCCAATATACAAAAACCCATTCTCTTCACTTTAGAAGAGAATGGGCAAGTAGAAATAAACGGATTAAACAGTTAATTGTTCTGGTTCATTTAAAGGGTGACGTCCGCTTACCGCAAGCATGACTAAGGAAACAATGATGAGTATAAAACAGAGCACAAATGAATACCGGTAACCTACAATACTGGCTAAGCCCCCGCCAACAAGACTCCCAATCAGTCTACCGATCGTGGATGAATTAGAATAAAGCGTGGAAGCATACCCAGGCATGTTTGGGAGCAGATCTTGGATGTAACTAATGCCAATCGCTGATATCACAGCAACGAAAACGGCTAGTAGAACTTGGGCTGCAAGCATCTGCCACATCTCGCCTGAGAAAATGACAACGAGATAATATGCTCCTCCTAAAATGGCCCCACACATCATCAAGGCTCGGTTACTGTACTTCGCACTGAGTAGACCGAGCATAATCATAAACGGAATTTCCAGCGCAGCACATATACTGCTGACTAGACCGACATCGCTTGTCGATCCCCCTAGATTATTTGTAATAAAGAGGGCCGTATTGATGCTGCTCGTCCAGTGAGCTACATACATGAGTATCAGAATCAGAAAAGGAAGCAGAATATTGCGGTTCTGACTGAGCCGGAAAGTTTTCACTTTTACTTCAGCCTTGTTGCTGCTCAGCTCTGTAACTGTATTTGATTTGAGAAAGAAGAAAACGAGTAAGGCAACAAGCAGGAATACTCCGATCGTACCCGTGAAAATCCCCTTAAACCCAACAGCAGCGATTAGCAGGGTGCCGATTAAAGGACCTGTAATAAAGCCGAGAGAGAAAGCAGAACGCAAGGTAGAATTAGCAAACGCAGTATCCGTAAAATTGCTCTTATTCACTGCTTCTCTAGCAATGGCGAACAATTGAGGCATCCCTGGTGCACCGAGGGCGGTGAACACAATCATGTAGATGAACAAGATCGTGAAATCCTGAATGAGCAAGTACCCGCTATATGCCAGCGCATTACAGAGTGTGGCAACAAGGTAAATGTTTTTTCGATTTAAGCCAAGGTCAGAGCGTCTCCCGATTAGTGTACTGATCCATATTCCGGCAATTAACGTGGTGGCTAGAAAAACACCAAACAATCCGACAGATACGCCAAGCTGTTCCGTGAAATAAATGGATAAGAAGGGTGAACTGAGTGAAATCCCCATTCCCTGAAGTAGCATACATAAAAAGAGTAAGGCATAAGAGGGAATTGAAAATAGTGCAGTAAGTCTTTTGATCATGTTGTGAAGTTACTCCTCTATTTTTTGTTAAGATAGTCAAACTGGTTCTAGTATACATGAAAAAGACAGCAACAATATATATGCGATTTGGCTAAGGGGCATCACTCGGGCAATCTCGGACAGTTGATGTTCCTTTTGTGATATCTATTGCATTCGGTATTCAGAATCATGTTTATCCTTTATAATCAGAAAGTATTGCCGTCTTATATTTACATATATAGAATATTTATCAACGACAGGAAGGGAGTAATAAGTAGCTAATAGGGGAGAGGGCTGATTTTTTTGAAGCAGAAAGGTGTTTTCTCAAGATTAAGTACATACATGTTAAGGCACAAGCTCTTATATACGGTTTTATTGTTTACGACTTTATTTGGGATTGTTCTGGATTTAACGATTGCTTGGCTGCTCTCAGTAATTACGGATGCGGCGGTTAGACTTGATGTGAAAGCTTTTAAAGGGCTGGTTATATTCGGATTAATCTACTTATTAGTGAGTGCAATCAACGGTTTTTTCGATCGCTATCTCAAAAATAAAATCTCAGCCAAGATCAGAAATGAACTGCGGCTAGATATGATGCGACATGCTTTAGCTCTTCCTCAGTCTTATTTTGACCGTAATCACTCCGGAGATTTGTTGTCCCGCTTCACTAATGATAATCAATCTGTGGGTAATGCTACCGGCGAGGTAATGATTGATTTAATCCGTAACCCTTTGCTTGCTCTCGCGGCTTTTGGTTATTTGCTCTATATTAACTGGCTACTGGCATTGATCTGTTTTGCAATGGGGCCTTTGATGTTCCTTACGGGAAAAATCTTCGGTTCAGCTATGCGTGAGAACAGTGTGAAGATTCAGACTAATATGAGCAAGATTACTTCCTTTTTACATGACATTCTAGGCAGTAGTATGGTATTTAAATCCTTTAGCATTGAACGCAGACTAATGAAGCAATATCAGGAACATAGTGAGAATATCACTTCCGAAGAATTAAAACGGGGAAGAATTGAGGGAGCTACTGGCTCATTCTCCTCTTTTTTGGGAAACTTTACGTTTCTTCTGGCGCTGGTCGTGGCTGGTTATTTTGTGGCAAAAGGATCACTTGAGGTCGGTGCGATGATTGCTTTCATCCAGCTCATGAATTATTTAGTGATGCCGTTCTCGGCATTGCCAGGACTGATCAATTCGATGCAGCAATCACTTGGGGCGGCGGGACGGATCTTTGAAGTGTTGGATAGCCCTGTAGAAGTGGAGGCTTTACCCGAAGCAGCTACGAAACAGCCTGAATTTGAGCGTATGGTCATGTCCTCGGTATCCTTCTCTTATCCGGGAGCGGAGAGACGTAGTTTGAACAAAATCAGCTTAGAGCTTCACAAAGGGGCTCAAATGGCAATTGTGGGACCGAGCGGTGGAGGGAAATCTACACTTTTTAAGGTACTCCTTGGGTTGTATGAACCTGATGAGGGTGAAGTGTTTATAAATAAAGAGAAGACAAGCGAGATGAGTTTAGCTAAACTTAGGAGTCACTTCTCTTATGTGCCGCAAGAGTCCGGGCTTTATACAGGAAGTATCCGTGATAACATCCGAAATGGAAATCCAGATGCAGATGAGCATGAAATTCTGGAAGCTTTGCGACAAGCGAACGCTTATGATTTTGTAATGGAGTTGCCGGAGGGTCTCGATACAGATATCGGTGAGGAAGGTTCACGCCTGTCGGGTGGACAACGCCAGCGACTATCGATTGCGAGAGCGATTCTTAGGAACTCTCCAATTTTGTTGCTGGATGAAGCTACTGCTGCGCTTGATAATGAATCGGAGAAGCTGGTGCAGCAAGCGATTCGTAAATTAATGGGAGACAAAACCACACTCGTTATCGCTCACCGTCTATCAACGATTCAGAACGCTGATGTCATTCTAGTGATGGAGAACAGTGAAATTGTGGAGAGTGGTACCCACGAGGAGCTACTTGCAGCAGAAGGAAGATATCATAATTTGTACTATTCTCAGCTGGAAGAGGAAGAGGTTGGGGAGGGTGAGCAAGAGCAAGAGGCATTAGAGTTTGCATCTACAGGAGTACCGAGCTTGCTGAAATAACAAAAGGGTGTTGCAACGTCATAAAATATGGCGTAGCAACACCCTTTTGAACTTTAAAACATTCTAAAAAGGGAAAAGTGACGGAGGGGAAGTCCAAACATTCCCCGCAGTCACGCACTTACCTTAATAGAAAAATCTTAAGTTTAACGTATATAAAACTATTAAGTTCAGCCGATTTAGTTCACTTTATTGAGAATGAATTTATCAATCGCGTATTTTACACCATCTTCATTGTTGCTCAGGGTTACGAAATCAGCAATTTCTTTCAGCGCAGGAATAGCGTTCGCCATAGCAACGCCAAGACCGGCAGCTTCCAGCATCTCATGGTCGTTCCAAGAGTCACCCATAGCCATAGTCTCGGAGAGATCACAACCAAAATGATTGGCTAGGAATTCAAGCGCAATTCCCTTGGTTCCTTCATGATGCATGATTTCTAGGAATTGTGGTTTGGATTTGGTAATATGCACGGAACCGCCGAGCAATTCACGTAGAATTGGAGCCAGCTCATCCAAGAATGCAGGATCATCGATAATCAGCATTTTTGGTGTTTTTTGTGGGACAAGCTTCTCCCAATCTGGTTCAATATAATAAGGCGTTTTGTTCAGGTCTGTATAATCTTTGATCTTCTGGTTGTCTTCACGGGCATACAGCTTGTCGTCAATGTAAGTTTGCAAATGCAGATTATGCTCCACGCAGTAAGTGAACAGCTTGTGTACCGCATCTTGTGGCACGTAACGCTCATATAGTACCTTTTCATCGAGCAAGTTCTTTACGAGCGCTCCTTGGTAAGTGATGATTGGTACGTTAAGTCCAGTTTGACGGGCAATGGCTTGCGCAGAAGCATAAGCTCGGCCTGTAGCAAGGGTTACAACAACGCCAGCGGCTACAGCCTCTTCAAGTGCAGTCTGTGTAGCGGGTGTTACTTCCTTGTCATCGTTAATTAGAGTGTCATCAATATCAATCGCGATCAATTTGTACATTTGTCTCTCTCCTTATCTCTTTCTAAATAAATGTAATTTGGAAAAATAATTCTTCTTATGTTGATTCTGACCCGGTTCCGGACTCAGCTCTGCCATAAGCATAGCTCCCAGAATACAACCACAACCGAGCAGAGCGGACATACCAAGCGTTTCTCCGCCAAAGGCTAAGCCTGTCAGAACAGCGAATACAGGTTCTGTGGCATAAATAATGGCAACCCGTGAAGGCGTAGTGTATTTCTGGCAGGCGGTTTGAATCCAGAAAGCAAAAGCGCTGGTAGGACCAATAGAGATTAAAAGTGCCCAGAGAACGTCCGGGTCCTTTATAAGCTCTGCGCTGTGTGCCAGTGGTGCAGCTCCTTCAAAGATAAGCGAAGCGACAATGCTGAACAGTCCAACGAAGGCGAGCTGCAAGGTTGCCAGCGGCAGCGCCGGATAATGAGGTGCATAAACGCCAGTATATGCGACTTGTAGCGCAAAAGCTATGGCGCAGAGCAAGATCAAAGCATCGCCTTTATTCAGGGACAAAGCAGAGCCGGTGAAGGTTAGCAGATAAAGACCTACTGCGGCAAGCGCCGCGCTGAACCAAGTGTAACGTGAAATGGCATGCTTTAGTAGCGCCAGAGAGAGAAACGGAACCAATACGACCGATAGACCGGTAATAAACCCGGTATTGGAGGTGGTTGTATATAGAAGTCCCATGGTCTGGAAGCCATAGCCCATAAACAAAAAAAGGCCTAGCAGCAGAGAATCACGTACCATGCGGAAACTTAGCTGTTTCCACTCCTTGCGGTAAAAAATAAAAGTGATTAGAGCCAGCAACAGGGCGGCACCTGTAAAGCGGATGCTGTTAAACGCGAGTGGAGGGAGCACTTTGACAGCATTTTGAACAATCAGAAAGGTGCATCCCCACATCATCGCCACAAGTAGCAGGCTGAAATCGGCCATACGGGAACGCTTCACTTCTTAGGTCATCCTCTCTTCGGCAAATGCCGTCCTTGTAAGAACGACAAGGTCAAGTTGTCCAAATTGTATCGTATATTCATGGGGAGGACAAGATAGGAATCGCTCAAAGGCTTATATTTAAAGGGATTTAAGGGATTAGGCTAGACAAAAAAACAGGGTCTTGATATACTTCGATAACCGCACATTTGTTCTTGTTTTTCGCATCTTAGAAAGGAGCGGTTTCACCATGATGGGCAGATCCCATTTAATAATCAGCACTGGGGTTACCCTATCTGTAATGAGTTTGATGTCACACGAGATTACGATTCCAGTTATTGCAGTCGCAGCGTTAAGCTCTTTGCTTCCTGATATCGATGAACCGAATTCGCTGCTTGTGCGCAAGGCGATTCCAGAATTTCTATTAAGAGCGCTGCAAATTGCTTTGATAGGCGCGGCGATCTATCTCTATTTTGCCGGAATCGTGGAACGTCCTTGGAATATTGTGCTTGCACTGCTAGTCGGAAGTGTATCTTTCCTGCCTAGTCGAAAGCTGCGCCATTTGGTCATGATCTTGATTGCCATAGCACTCTTTGCCTTCGGGAAAGCCTATGATCCATGGAACTACATTGCAGCGTGCGTGCTTGTAGTCTCATCGGTTGTTCCTCATCGTGGACTGACACATACCTTGTATGGAGTTGCGGGCTGGAGCGCCTTATTGTATTTTGCCTCAGCGGGTATAAATGACGGTGGCAGTCTATGGATAGCTGGGGGCATGTCGTATGCGCTTCACCTACTAGCTGACTCTCTTACCCAACGGGGAATTACACCCCTGCCGCCAATACCCTTTAAGCTGCGTCTAAAGCTAATGAGTACAGGCACGAAAAAAGGTGGAGCCGTAGAGAACATCTGCATCATGCTGACTCTAGCGTTCGTTGTCTATGTATTTATACTTTCTACTTGAACTAAAATGAATATGAAAAAGGGGCTTGTCTATTCTTTACGCAAATTTGCGCATAGGATAAGCAGGCCCCTTTATTTTTGTGTAACTATTCTTCTAGGAAAACCAGTCCGATAAAGTCCTCCGGCTCAATACGTCCAAAATAATGCTTCAAATCCAGATCAGCTAATGCTTCTCTAACCTCTGCCTCATTATAACGTTTGCCACGAAGTGCATTTTCAACATCTACTACGTCACCAACCCCAAAGAAGTCACCATAGATTTTGATGTCCTTAATGAGGGAATCCTCAATATCCATACGAATATCAATAATTCCAGCAGGAAATTTACGTGTGTGTTTGACATTGCTTTTTGGTGACAGACCGTAGTTCCAGTCCCAGTTCTGGTAGTGCTCTTTGGAAATTTCGTGGATTTTGTCCCAGTCTGCTTCCTGAAGCTTATACTGAGGGACCTCGGATGGCTCCATGCCAAAGATCGAACGTAGGAGACCGGAGCGGAACTCTTCAATGGTCATGTCTGTACCTAGCAGCTCTTTGATGTTGGCTACGCGACTACGTACGGATTTGGTGCTCTTCGATTTGAACTTCTCTGGATTTACTTTTAGAGAGGCTTGTACATTGTCCAAATTGAGGTCAAACATCAGTGTGCCATGGCTGAACATGCGTCCACGTGTGGAGAATTGAGCGTTGCCGGAAATTTTTTGTTCGCCGACTTGAAGATCATTCCGTCCACTAAGCTCAGCGTTTACACCCATGCTTTGTAAGTAGTCGATCACCGGCTGGGTGAATTTCAGGAAGTTATGGAAGGATTGGCCGTCGTCCTTAGTAATGAAGCTGAAGTTAAGATTTCCGAGATCGTGATAGACAGCTCCACCGCCGGACAAACGCCGCACAACCTTAATATCATTCTCTTTAACATATTCCTGATTGATTTCTTCAATCGTATTTTGATGTTTACCGATGATGATAGATGGGCTGTTAATATAAAAAAGCAGGTAACTCTCGTCCATCGGCAAGTGTTTCAGCGCATATTCCTCAATCGCCAAATTGATGGAAGCGTCAGTAATCCCTGTGTTATCAATAAAAATCATAGTGAATTCCTCCGTTGCAGCAAAATTGATTACAGTTCTCATTTTAAACCAAAAGCAGATTTTTAACAAAAGAGATCGCTTCGTGTTTCGGTGGAATAAAGTATTAGACTGGAATCGTTGAATTAATGCGATTTTTAAGTTGAAGAATTTCCAGCGCCCAGTCTTATTGTTAAGTACTTCATTTTATCGAAAATCAACAAATCTTTTGCATTTCTTCAGCCCATGGGTTACTATTTTTATATTGACAAATTTGCAGGTCTAAATAAGGAGGTTACACGTTATGTGCCCCCGTACCAAAGAACAAAATGAGCTCATACGCATACAGCGCAAAGAACAGATCCTGGACGTCGCCGCGCGCTCCTACTTTCGCACGGGCGGCAGCTTTGATATTCGCGACGTCGCCCGCGAGGCAGGTCTTGGTTACGGCACAGTATACCATTATTATCCCAACCGGCATTTATTAATAGAAGATGTGTTAGAAAGCGGCTTTGAGCGATGTGAGCAAGTTATCGCAAAATGGGCGGACATCAGCGGCAGCCCACCGGATGACAGGCAGTTGTTGATGTATTGTAAAGCACTGCTCCAGCTGTGGCAGTCGGACGCCCGCGCATATCTCGTCTACAAAATGGCGGCGGAACATTATGTAGGCTTGTCTGAAAGGGATCGACACCACGCCAAGAGACGGTTTATGGAACGCCTGTACGTTCCACTCCAATCGATCGCCCAGTGCGAAGACGACAGCGTCGACCATATGCTTGCTGTGCTGGTCGGTTGCTGTGGGCTGCACTACTATGCGGGCAATTCCGATCTGAACGTCGATCGAATCGCCCGACTCGCTATCCAAGCTATTACGAAGGGGTCCTGATACGAACATGGTCATTTTAAAAAGCAAGCATGAAATTGAGGCTATCCGCAAGGCATGCCAAGTGGTGGCTGAATGTCATCGTACAATCGCCCCGCTTATCAAACCGGGTATTACCACCAACGAGATTGAGCGCATATTCGAGGACATTATGTTGAAGCACGGCGCAAAGCCATACCAGAAAGGCTATAGGGGCTATCAATATGCGACCTGTGCCTCCGCCAACGATGTAATCGCGCATGGCTTCCCTAGCAATAAGCCACTTGAGGAAGGGGATATCGTGACGATTGACACGGTCGCTGAGCTCGATGGCTGGCTCGGCGATTCGGCCTGGAGTTATGCGGTAGGGCAGATCTCGCCGACGGCCGAGAAGTTGATGCGTGTCACGAAGGAATGTCTTGATATGGGCATCGAGCAGGCTCAGCCCGGCAATCGACTCGGCGATGTGACGAGCGCGATTCAGCGGCATGCGGAATCACACGGTTTCGGCGTCGTGCGCGACCTTCTCGCTCATGGCATCGGCCGCGACCTGCACGAGGAGCCGACTTATATGCATGTCGGCAAGCCTGGAAAAGGCCCACGTATCAAGGAAGGTATGGTGTTCACGATTGAGCCCATGATCACCGAAGGTACCTACTTGATGACAATCGATCCGGACGGCTGGACCGCACGGACGATGGACAACAAGCTCGCCGCCCAATACGAGCATACGATTGCCATTACGGCTGAAGGTCCACAAATTTTGACCGCGCAATAGAAAAAAATTAGAAGTCGACCAACGAAATGGTCGACTTCTTTTTTTAGGGTTCTGGGACAGCGTGTCCATAGATCTGATGAGGCTGCCAGTCTAGAACTTTATTATCTTTTGACATCTCGTAGATTTTAATGTCGATTTGAGGCAAGCGGTTATTCAGGTGATTCTTTTAGTGAGCATTGACGTATTCCCGGCAAAGACGCAATAATGGTGGCAATGAGATACATATCGAACAAACGAAAGTGGATAGAGGGAGTGTAAATATGCTTGAAAAATACGGCCATGGCGGTGATTTGCTAACAGCTGCGGAACTTTATGAGGAGGCTGGTGGCACATTTCTTGATTTCAGCGCAAACATCAATCCTATCGGGCCTCCGCCAGCCGTCTTAGAGCTACTTAGAACAGCATTGTCTACGGTGGTTACCTACCCTGACCCTGGACATCGGCGCTTCAAAAGTCTGCTAGCAAAGGATCTTGGTATACATAGTAGTTGGTTGACAGTAGGCAACGGAGCCGCAGAATCTATGGCATTGTTGCTGCTTGCGATTGCTCCGCAAAAGGTAGGTATCGTAGAACCTTGTTTTTCTGAGTACCGGCAGCTATCTGTGCAATTCGGCGCAGAAGTATTATCTGTTCAGGGAACAAGGGAACAGCACTTCCGAGCTGGAGTGAATGAGATTGCCGGGCTGCTGGAGAAGGTTGATCTGCTGTTCCTTGGACAGCCGAACAACCCTAATGGCGTTCAGTATACTGTGGATGAGCTGCGCTGGTTAGCGCAGAAAGCTGAAAGCTACGGGACGTATTTGGCTGTGGATGAAGCCTTTATTGATTTTATTCCAGAAGCAGAACGAAATACGCTTTTGCCGGATCTGGATCAGTTTCCGCATACGATTTTGGTGCGGTCGATGACGAAATTTTATGCGATTCCCGGACTGCGTCTCGGGTTTGCCATTTCGCATCCGGAGCTGGCAAAGGCGATGACCGGAAAGCAGGTTACCTGGAGCGTGAATGGTTTGGCGCTGCTGGCGGGCGAAGCCTGCCTTGAGTGTGGGCACGAGTATGGACGTCGCACACGCGAACTGATCGCCACGGAACGGGAACTGCTGCGGCAAGGCCTTATGCAGCTAGGCTGCGAAGTGCCGCCAGGCGAAGCCAACTTTCTGCTCTGTGGCCTGCCTTCGCCGTGGAGTGCGGCTGAGATGCAGACCCGTCTTGGGCGTGTCGGTATACTGGTGCGCAGCTGCGCTATGTACCCCGGTCTAGGAGACGAGCATATCCGAGTAGCCGTTAAGGGACATGAGGATAATGTCCGGCTGCTAAAACAGATGAAGGAAATTCTGGCGGATAAGTGACCTGAGTAGCTTAGAGGGCAGCGGGTTTGCTGTTAAGTGACTGGTGTAGAGCAAAAATTGCGATTTGATACCGGATGGCAGGCTTCAGCTCGCATGCTTAGGGTTGTGACAAAGTTTGGTGAGATAGCTTCTGATGGACATCCTCCAAAGTGCATTCGTTGTATTTCGTACAACAGAACTCGCTTTGCTGGCGTAGCAATTCGATTCTATAGCACTTTGTACAATAGAAGTTTAGAAATTGATGCGAAATAGGTTTTTACGTGACATTCTATTGCACGAAATACAGCAGAATGACTTTTGCCAGTGAATAAAGCCGAATCTGTTGTATAAAGTGCAATAGATGGGTGAGGAACGGATTTTTAGGTGGATATTGGAGTATGTGTTGGAGTAGATTTTAGAGCAGATAGTCATTTGCTGAAATAGAGAATTAGGTAGTTTCTAAGTGAGGCGGTTGGGGAAGTACAGGCGCGACCGTGAAGCGGGTTGGATGAATGGATAAAAGTAATGTGCTGTGGAAGGAGCAAGATCGATATATGGTGCAAGTAAAGATTCCATTTAACCTCGCAGGAGGTGTAAAAGAGTACCATTCGGCCATCTGGCCAGGGCTTGCTTTACAGTGGAAGGGAAACCATCTGCTACTAGAGCTACCTGCTGAAGCAGATGGTTTATCGAGTGCGTTCTATGGTGGAGGAATGAATCGGCTAGAGAGGGCCGTCAATTTATATGTTGACCGCAATTATGAATGTAGTGATCCTGTTCAGGATATGGAGAATAAGCTCCGCGAGTGGGGTTATTCAATGTCTGGCTGTGCCGGTCTGATGACGGCAGTACCGCTAGAGCATGCAGCGGTAGCTGAGGAAGACACCGGCTCAGCGGGTATTTTTGTTTGCGTTACTGCCGCCGCAGGAAATGCTGCGCGCGCGGGTGTGGAACGCAATGTGCTGGCTGTTTATCGCCCGGGTACGATTAACATAATGTTAGGTATTGATGGCCGCCTGACACCGGCGGCCATGGTCAATGCTGTGCAGACAGCTGTCGAAGCCAAAGCTGCTGCACTGGCAGACCTCGGGATTACCGATCCCGAGAATGGCCTGATCGCTACCGGAACAACTACGGATGCGATAGTGCTAGCTGTGAGCCAAAGTGGGCGATACAAGGCAGAGCATGTTTACGCCGGAACCGCTACCGACCTTGGTGGCGCAATCGGACGCCTTGTATACAGCGCAGTGACGGGCAGCTTGCTGTCGGTGCAGGCAAGGAAGGACAGCTAATGAGAATGGATTGCTGGAGAAACAGAAGATTGTTCAGAGGTGATCGCCTGTGACAATCGCTTTAGTACTGCTTGCGGCTTATGTAATTGATCGGATCGTAGGTGATCCGCGTAGCTTGCCCCATCCCGTAATTGGTATGGGCAAAGCAATCACGGCTCTGGAGCGGGCGATCCGTCGTTTATGGTCCCACCCGCAAAGCCTGCGCAGAGCAGGGGTGTTACTTCCGCTATGTGTGGCGGGTGGTGCTTGGGCACTGACAGCCATCCTATTATGGCTGCTGTCGTTTATCTCACCTTGGCTCATCTGGTTAGCCGAGGCTTGGTTAATTTCGACGACGATTGCCTCTAAGGGACTGAAGGATGCAGGGATGGCGGTGTACGTGGAACTCCGTAAAGGCGATATCCCTGCTGCCCGCAAGGCGTTGGGGATGATCGTGGGGCGTGATACGACTTCGCTAGATTCCCCGGAAATTGTGCGCGGCACGGTAGAGACTGTAGCAGAGAATATCGTCGATGCGATTATTTCTCCATTGTTCTATGCGCTCATCGGTGGCGCGCCGCTTGCTATGGCTTATCGAGCAGTAAACACACTCGATTCCATGGTGGGATATAAGAATGATAAATATCGAGATCTCGGCTGGGCATCCGCTCGGCTTGATGATGTTGCCAACTTCATTCCAGCACGAATTACGGCATTGCTCTTGGCACTTTGTGCATGGCTGCTTCGTCTGGATTGGCGCAATTGTCTGCAAATGGTGAAGAGGGATGCGCGTCTCCATCCAAGCCCAAATAGCGGCTATCCAGAATCCGCTGTTGCGGGCGCACTTGGTATCCGTCTCGGAGGAGAGAACGTCTATCATGGTGTCGCTTCTTTCCGAGCCTATATGGGTGATCCGGTACGAGCGATGGAGCCGGACGATATTATTCAGACCTCGCGGATGATGATGCTCTGCTCTTCAATTTTTGTAGGCTTATGCGCGGTTGTGGCATGGATATGGATCGGGGGCTAATGCTAGACATGGCGTTTCCTTCAATAGAGCTAGAATTAGTACTTGTCCGCCACGGGCAAACTCAGTGGAATGCTGAGCATCGTTACTTAGGACATTCGGATCTCCCGTTGCTATCTAGTGCAGTAGAGCAGCTATCTCAGCTTAAGCAGCAGTCTGAAGTATCGAATGATTTTTGGTGTGTATTTTGCAGCGATTTGCTTAGATGTCGGGAGACTCTAGCTTACATTTCTCCTTCTTTAGAGAAGGTGGCTGTCTACGATCCGCGTCTGCGCGAAATAAATTTTGGAGCTTTCGAAGGCTGTACTTATGAGGAATTGAAGGATAACTCACTGTATAGAAGGTGGATTGATAGTCCTTCCACAATTACACCACCGGATGGTGAAACATGGGCGCAGTTTGACGAACGGTTGCGTAGCTTCCTGTCAGATCTGGGGCGAGGGGCTGAGGATACATTTGTGCAGGCTGCAATTAGTGAAAAAAAGGCTGAGGTAATAACAAGCAGGGTATTGGTAGTCACACATGGTGGTGTTATTCGGAATTTCCTTGCACAGTTAATTCCTGGTGTCACATTCTACAGCGCAGTTGCACCTTCTCCGGGAACAGCAATGGTACTCAGGCTATTTTGGCGGAACGGGCAATGGTCAGCAGATATTTCGGGAGATTGATGAGAAAATCAAATGAAAAAAAGGGTTGCACATATTAGTCATACCTAATATGTGCAACCCTTTATGTTTAAACTATCGTTCGCCCTCAGCAGAATAAAGTGGATAATTAGATGTTAGGTAACCATTCCTTATAGGTATCTGCACGTGATTGCAATTCATTATACAGCATGCTGGCATGGTAACCGTCGCACACGGCATGGTGGAATTGCCCCGATATTGGTAATAGTATTTTTTTGTCTTGATGAAAATACTTTCCTATAGTAAAGATGGGAAGTAGGAAGGTTCCCTCGTTATACACGTTCAGGTTAAAGCCCGTAAAGCTGACCCACGGAATACTAGAAATAGGGAAGGTGTTCGGTGGTTCGTTTGCTTTAGCGATAAATTGTTTCACGCTTCCGTACATTTTCATATCATCCAGATAACGGTTATAGAAATCATTAAACTTTTCTCCGTACGAAGTCCAGATGCTTGAAAAAGTCTTATCATCATCATGGAAAATTGTAAAACTAGGTGACATGCTATCCCAATAACCTAATCTACCTTCAGAATCAAAGCAAGTGCGGAATTCACTGTGACGGTTTACCACCGTAGTTATCATGTGGATTAGCGCCGGGTACAGCTTAATTCCCTTATGCTTAAGCTCTGACAGTAGAAGGGTAATGTCGATATTTACGGTCATGCTATAGGTGCATCTGACATTGTTTAAATAATGTTCAAAATAGGGTTTTCTACTCCAGTTATCAATGACAATCGGGTTAAAAATCATTTATTATGACCTCCTAAAATTATTTCATTTTTCATTTTAGGAGGTCTGCTGGACTGATTTCACCATATCCTTATCACAATCCTTTGAGAAAGTATTTTGTAACGATGAGTATACCATCATCATCGCCGTAATTAAACTAGATCAAGTGGAAGGAAGATGCATTTATAATGCTGAGTGAAAAGTTGGTTATTGAAAAATTGCTTCAGCAAAAGCGTACGAGTGTTGCTTCCATCGTAGTGATGATGTGCGGTGTAGCGGGGTCGGGTAAAACAACCTTTGCTAAAAAGCTGGAGAAAGAGGGATTCGCCAGACTTTCGATAGATGAAGATATTTGGGCCACGCACGGACGTTTCGGGGTGGATTATCCAGAGCAGAATTATGAGTCCTATAAAGAAGAGTCGGAGATAAAGCTGCGGGGGGAGCTGGTGAATCTGCTTCAGGCAAAACATCATGTTGTCATCGATTTCAGCTTCTGGCAACGTCAGAGACGGAACGATTACAAGCAACTTATTGAGAGTTATGGTGGCGTGTGGGAACTGATTCACTTAAAAATTCAGCCAAATGAATTGCGTCAGAGACTGCTTATCCGGAGTGAACGTTTTGACGCTAATGCCGCATTTCCGATTACTGAGGACATACTAACCCGGTTTTTAAATGGTTTTGAGATCCCTGCTGGAGAAGGGGAGCTTGTGATCGAAGCATAGATCTATAACTTGATATTTTGGGCATTTGTCCCCTCATAGAACCACAGCCGGATTAAAATCCCATGGCTGTGGTTCTTTTTTTAAGCGAGTGATTGTGCCATGATAGTCATGGGGGCGATTGAGAGATGTTTAAGGATTTTAAGCTCATAGCCGGACGGCCGGTGTATATACAAATTAAAGACTATATGAAGCACTTAATCATAAAAGGCGGTCTGCAAGGCAATCAAAAGCTGCCCTCCACAAGAGAGCTCAGCACACTGCTTAAGGTTAGCCGTAACTCAGTAATCTCTGCTTATGCAGAGCTTGAGGATGATGGATTTGCGTATGCCGTGCAGGGTCAGGGAAGTTATGTGGCACCTACACCTCCCGGCAGTGAAACAATCTCTTCCTGGACGATGGACTGGAAGACGCGTATCAATGATCATGCGCGGCTGGCGGAGGATCTGGATATCATGAAGCGCGGCATACGAGCGGAGAAGGGGACGATCTCCTTCACGAGCATCGCACCTGATGAGAGTCTTTTTGATCTAGATAATGTGAAACGCTCCTTTATGGATCGTATGTCGGTGGAAGGCAACGTCTTACTAAATTATGGATATGCCAAAGGGTATAAGCCTTTAATAGACTATTTGAAGCAGTACATGGAGCACAAAGGCGTTGAAATGAAAGGCAAGGATATATTGATCACCAATGGCTTTACAGAGGGATTCGATATTGTATTGTCTGCACTTAGCAAAAAGAATGGTTCGGTCATCTGTGAGAATCCAACGCATCATACGGCGATCAAAAATCTGAAGCTGAATGGCTTTGAGATCACCGGGATTCCTATGGAGCGTGATGGGATTGATCTGGTTGAGCTGGAGAAGGCATTGCAGGAGCAAGCTTTTGACTGTGCCTACTTTGTCCCTTCTTATCATAATCCGACCGGCATTGTAATGTCTCCCGAGAAAAGACAGAGGCTAATGAAGCTGATGAACCGGTACCAAATACCAGTGATCGAGGATGGTTTTAACGAGGAGTTACGCTATTCGGGCTCACATGTGGCTCCACTTATCGCAGCAGCAGGGAGCGGCAACAGCGTGATCTATCTAGGTAGCTTCTCAAAGGTATTATTTCCAGGACTACGCGTAGGCTGGGTGTTGGCAGATCAGGAGCTGATCAATTCTCTCGAAAGCGTCAAGCGCGCACGTACCATTCATACCTCGACGCTGGATCAATCCATTTTGTATCAATACTTATTGGGTGGCCATTTAGAGAAGTATTTGAAAAAAGCCAGAGCGGAATATAAACGAAAATATGAATTAACCCTGCAATTCTGTAAGGAGTTTATTCCTTATACGGCGTTATCAGGGGATGGCGGATTGCATCTTTTTGTAACCTTCGCGGAGGGTTTTAATACAAGGACGCTGCTAGCGGCCTGTCATGAGCAAGGGGTTATTTTTACAGCAGGAGATATATTCTTCACAGACGGTAAAGGTCAAAATACGATACGGATCGGTTTCTCCAGAGTGACGGATGAGGATATCCGCAAGGGGATCGAGATTATTGGCAGAACAGCACGACAACTAATGGGATAAAGAGGTGCTTGAGATGAAGATGAAGGTAGGCGTAATTATGGGCGGGGTGTCCTCAGAGTATGAGGTATCCATGAATAGCGGTAGAGAGATTTTGAAGAATCTAGATCCCAATAAATATGAGGTTACTCCAATAGTGATCACCAAGCGTGAAGAGCTTATTGAGCAGGCAAAAGGAATCGATATCGCGCTGCTTGCGCTCCACGGAGCTTACGGAGAGGACGGTACGGTTCAGGGGACGCTGGAGACGATGGGGATTCCTTATACGGGTAGTGGCGTTTTGTCTAGCAGCATTTGTATGGATAAAGATCTTTCCAAAAAGCTTATGCGCTGCTCAGGCGTCAATACGGCGGATTGGCTGTGCTGGGATAGTATGAAGGATTATTCTCAAGAAGCCGTAGAGCGGATTGGATATCCTGTTATGGTGAAGCCATGTGCAGGCGGTTCGAGTATCGGTATGGAAAAGGTGAGCAGCAGCGAGGAGCTGTTGAGCGCAGTAGAGAAGGCTTTTGCTTGTGATCAGTCGATTCTGATCGAGAGCTACATTCAAGGCCAGGAAATCACTTGCTCTATTCTAAATGGAGAGATGCTGCCCGTTTTGGGAATCACCTCGGCGCATGCGGAGTGGTTCGATTACAGTGCGAAATACGAAGATGGCGGGGCAGACGAACGGGTCATTGATCTACCAGCTGAGGTGTATGAGCGAGTACGTGATGCAGCCTTAACTTGCTACAAAGCACTAAAATGCAGCGTGTACGCAAGGGTGGATATGCTCATTAAGGATGGTATTCCATATGTGCTGGAGGTGAACACATTACCGGGCATGACGAAGGCGAGTCTTTTACCAAAAAGCGCGCAAGCGGCAGGTTACACCTTCAGCGGACTGCTGGACGAGATCATTTCCCTTTCCCTAACAGAAAAGAGTCCGAAAGAAGAGGTGCTCAGTCATGCATAATGAATGGATTACTCCGCGTGTACGGGAGATTGCTCCCTCGGGGATTCGGGCTTTTTTTGACCTAAGTACAGGGAATCAGGATATTATATCGCTTGGTGTAGGCGAGCCTGATTTCGTTACACCGGAGCATGTAAGAGCTGCCTGTATTCGTGCTTTGAATAATGGGGAGACGATGTATACACCAAATTCCGGCTTGTTGGAGCTTAGAGAAGAGATCGCCTCTTATCTGCACACAAGCTTCAATCTCCGCTATGAGCCAACAAACGAGATTATGGTTACAGTGGGAAGCAGTGAAGCCGTGGATTTGGCTCTGCGGGCCTTTATTACACCCGGGGATGAGATTATCGTCCCTTCTCCGAGCTATATTGCGTATTCGCCGATTACTCATTTGAACGGTGGGATTACGGTAGAGGTTGAATCTTCAGCCGAGCAGGGTTTTAAACTTACTCCTGAAGCGTTGCGGCAGGTGATTACCCCGCGTTCCAAGATTCTTATGGTGAATTTTCCGACTAATCCTACAGGAGCAGTAATGACTTACGAGGATTGGCAACCCATTGCACAGATTGTAAAAGAGAATAACTTACTTGTCATTTCAGATGAAATCTATGCCGAGCTAACCTATGATAGTCAGCATGTAAGTATTGCCTCTCTTCCTGGGATGTTGGAACGAACGATTGTCATTAGTGGCTTCTCCAAAGCCTTTGCGATGACTGGCTGGAGAGTAGGCTATGCTTGTGGTGATCAGGAATTAATTGCTGCGATGCTCAAAATCCATCAGTACACTGCGATGTGTGCTCCAATACTAGGTCAAATCGCTGCCATTGAATCACTGCGGAACGGTATGGAGCATAAGGACCACATGAAACGATGCTTTGATGAGCGAAGAAAGCTGCTGGTTAGTGGATTTCGATCTATTGGTTTACCGTGCCACGAGCCGGAGGGTGCATTTTATGTCTTTCCTTCCATCGCTAATACCGGAATGAAGTCAGAAGTTTTCGCTTTGCAGCTGCTCAAGGAGGTTGGTGTTGCTGCGGTTCCGGGGCATGTGTTTGGAGCGGGTGGAGAAGGGTATATTCGCTGCTCTTATGCAGCATCCCTACAAAAATTGACGGAAGCGCTGGAGAGAATCGAAGGATTTATGAAAGTGAAGTTGTAATTCTAGTGGTCCCCATCTATCATAGATGGGGGCTTTTATGTGTAGATAAGATAGAATAGGTTATACGGATATCTTTAATTGGAGGTTAAAATATGATTTCATCTATTCAAGAAGTAATTAAACGAATCACACCAGCGGATGAACAGTCTTTCCTAAAGGCGGAGCACCGCTTGAACATTCTAACTAAACCACCGGGCAGCCTGGGACAATTGGAGACGCTGGCCGTTAAGCTCGCCGGAATTTCGGGTACGGAGCAGCCTAGTTTCACCAAACGAACGGTAGTTGTTATGGCTGCCGATCACGGTGTATGCTGCGAGGGAGTTAGCGCGTTTCCACAGGAAGTCACAATGCAGATGGCCTATAATTTTCTCAGCGGAGGAGCGGCTGTGAATGTACTGGCACGCCAAGCTGGGGCTGAGGTAAAGTTCGTAGATATCGGTGTTAACGGCGACCTTAGTCATGAGGATCTGATTGATTGTAAAGTGCGCCGAGGAACGGATAATATAGCCGTGGGACCTGCGATGAGTCGTGAAGAAGCGATGAATGCTGTGCTTGTAGGTATAAGAATCGCACAAGAAGCGATTGAGAACGGGACAGAGATTTTTATTACAGGTGAAATGGGCATAGGGAATACAACGGCTAGCGCAGCTATTCTGTGTGCTCTAAAAGGAATACCACCTGAAGTAGCCGTTGGAAGAGGAACGGGAATTGATGATGAACGTTTACTACATAAGATTGCAGTTGTGGAACGCGCTTTAAAGGTGAATCAGCCGAATCCGGCAGATCCACTGGATGTATTGTCCAAAGTAGGGGGACTGGAAATCGCCGGTTTGACGGGTCTGATTCTTGGCGCAGCTGCTGCCAGGGTACCTGTCATTTTGGATGGTTTTATTTCGGGTGCGGCAGCTCTTGTGGCGAAGGCGCTTGCGCCAGAATCCATTGCTTATATGATAGGCTCCCATCTATCAGGAGAACAAGGACATAAGCTGATGCTGGAGCGGCTTGGGCTTGAACCGTTGTTTAACCTGGGTCTTCGTTTGGGTGAAGGAACTGGAGGCGTATTGTCCCTTCATTTAATTGAGGCGATATGCCGCATTTTGAGCGAAATGGCCACCTTTGAAAGTGCAGGCATCTCTGGAGCTGGGAAACAATGAGTATTCTTGTAACGGGAGGGGCGCGTAGCGGGAAAAGTGGTTTTGCAGAAAAACTGATGTCGTCACTGGCAGATCAGGCCTTCTATGTTGCAACCGGACAAGCGTTTGATGATGAAATGAATGAACGGATTGCACTGCATCAGCAACAGCGCTCGCAAAGCGGATATGCTTGGGAGACGTTAGAGGAGCCTTATGATTTGCCAGATCTTCTTAAGCGTTTATCTGGTGAAAAGGCGGTTCTCGTAGATTGTCTAACGTTGTGGTTATCGAATGTACTGCTAGCCATGGAAGGATTTACGGATAGGCAAGAGTTGATTGAGAGCGAGATTACAAGACTTGAAGACAGTGTACACACATTTCAAGGAAACCTCATTTTGGTCACTAATGAGGTTGGAGATGGTATTGTTCCGGAGTATGCGCTTGGCCGATTGTACCGTGATCTGGCAGGACGTATGAACGCGCTGCTTGCTCGGCAATGCGAGCAGGTTTTTTTAGTGACTGCGGGCATTCCAATTGAACTCAAGAGCAGGGAGTATCGTTTATGAGGGAGCGCAGGGATGCTGCCGCGGCTGCCTTTCAGTTTTTGTCCCGGTTTCCTGTAAAGAGTGACCCTGGATTTTCTCCTGAGCTGCTGCGCCGAAGTGTGCTGTTCTATCCTGTGGTGGGTGCAGCTATCGGACTGTGCGTAGCTGCTGGGGCAGCTTTGACGGGTTGGATTTTACCGGCTTGGCCAGCAGCTGTTATTACCCTCATCTTATGGGTAGGACTTACTGGCGGCCTGCATCTCGATGGTTGGATGGACAGTGCGGATGGTCTGCTAAGCTACCGACCGAGGGAACGGATCCTGGAGATTATGAAGGACAGCCGTGTGGGTGCGATGGGTGTGCTCGCCTGCGTGCTGCTCTTGCTGTTAAAGGTCTCTTTAGTGGCAGCATTAATCGAAGGCTACGTCTATTACGAGCTGCCACTGCTCTTGCTGCCAGCGATCTGGAGCCGCTGGTATATGGTGCGGGCAATGGTGCGTTATCCCATTGCCCGCGGGAACGAGGGGCTGGCCGCGAGCTTCGCCGGCCTCGCTCCCTCGCATGAGCGGCGCGCGCTGGCGATAGCCGCGCTGCTCTCGCTAGCCGCAGCCGGTGCGCCTCTGGCGCTCGGCGCTGGCTTAGCCGCGTGGCCGCTGCATCTGGCGGCAGCGTTACTGCTGCCGGCTGCGGCCTTGGCCAGCGGCACCGTGGCTGCGCGGCGGATTAGCAGCCGGCTCGGCGGGCTCACCGGCGATGTGTACGGCGCGCTGAATGAACTGCTAGAGGCTGTGCTCCTACTAGTATTAGTGCTGCTCCAGCACAATTTCATGTGAGTGGCTCCTGCGGGTGACGCATAGTAGCTAGCTGGCTCAATCTGGTTTTATCCTCTTTTGATGCCTGTGGTTCCAGTTGTTTGGTGGCCCGGATGCTTGCAGGTCCACATAGTGATATTTTTAGAGTTCAATAGGAAAGAGGGATGACATGGTTGCTGCCATTCTACTATTTGTAATTGCTGGCCTTGCTGAGATCGGAGGCGGATATTTAGTATGGTTATGGCTAAGAGAATCAAGACCTCTCTGGTACGGTTTGGTAGGTTCTTTGATTCTGATAAGCTACGGCATTATTCCTACCTTGCAGAAGTTTCCATCCTTCGGAAGAGTGTATGCAGCTTACGGCGGGGTGTTTATCGTGCTCGCTGTGTTATGGGGCTGGCTAGTAGACAAGAAAACACCCGATGTATATGACTGGGTTGGTGCTGTTATTTGTGTGATCGGCGTTTCGGTCATTCTTTGGGCGCCAAGACACTAACAAAACAACCCGTTCAACACTTTCGTGTGAACGGGTTGTTTTTATTTAAGCCTAAGCTTTAGATCTTAAATTGTTGCACAGCTTCCTGAAGCTTCTTAGCCTGCTCATATAGATGCTGCACGGTTACTGCATGTCCTTCAAGCTCTATACGTTGGCGCTCGGAGTTCTCGGATAGTGTGTCCGCACTTTCTTGGGATCTTGAAGTGATTTGTGCGGTTTCCTCGACGGAAGCACTAACTTCTTCTGTACTTGCTGAGATTTGCTGCGTAGCCGCAGATACGGATTGAATATTCTGATTGATGCTTTGGATCAGAATCAGAAGGTGATTGAAGGCATCGCCCGCTTCTGCCACCTTGCCTACCCCGGAGGCTACCTCAGAATTCACATGGTTCATCTCAGTAACGGAGCGATTCATATCTTCCTGAAGTCCGAGTAGGAAATTACGAATCTGCTCATTCGCATTACGGGATTGTTCGGAAAGCTTGCGTACTTCTCCGGCAACCACGGCAAATCCGCGTCCATGTTCTCCTGCACGTGCTGCTTCGATCGAAGCATTGAGCGACAGCATTTGGATTTGCTTCGTAATTTCAGTAATGCTATGAACGACTTCTCCGATCATTACTGAACGTTCATTCATAACTTGTAATTGCTCCAGCGACTGCAGGGAGGCACGTTCAACATGGCGCATTTGCAGAACGGCACTTTGGGCAATCTCATTACCGCCAATCGCTTCAGCGGAAGCTTCACTGATCTGCTCAGTGACTTCGGTGGCTGCTGAAGCAATATGCTGAATGCCGAAATTGATTTCTTCCATAGCTTTTGAATTATCTAGAGCGCTGCTCGCGATGGTCGTACTACCTTTGCCAATTTCTACAACAGATGTACTAGAGTGGTCTGCCATTTCATTTAAGACCTCAACACGTTCTCTTAAAGAATTGGAATCGGTGACCACAGTATTTGAGGTGACGAGTACATGTCCAATCATTTCTTTTAAGCGCAGGGTCATTGCTTGGAAGCTTCTGGACAGTTGAGCTACCTCATCACTGCCTTTAACCGTTAATTCCTCTGTGAAATCTCCCTCTGCGAGACGGGCACTGTAAGCTGCAAGCTTTGAGATAGGACGAGTAATCCGCATACTCATAAACCAGGCACCAGTTGAGCCTATGATCAGCGTTAGCAGAGTGATCCCGGCACTGGTCCACAGAATACTGTCTGTTTTTTCTTGAATAAAGCTTACATCACTGCTGATTCCGATAACCATCGTACTTCCGGGAATTCCGATATAAGCTGACTTATGTACACCATGCGAGTCCTTGTATGTATCACTTAGTCCGCTCTTTCCTTTAAGAGCTTGCTGAATTGCAGAGGACACCTTAACAATTTCCTCCGGCTTTAATTTTGCATCATGATCTACGGACAGAACCTCAGCTTCCTTGCCTTTTAGATTGAGTAGAAAAATAGTCTCAACCCCATGCTGCTTTCTCTTATCCTGGAAATAAAATTCAAGATTGGTGGCTGCTTGTTCGTTCTTCTTTAGTGCTTGCTGAGCATGCATTGTATTTATATTCTTATATACGTCCTGAGCAGCTGCAGTTAGAATTTGATTAATTTGTGGCATGACATAGCTGTTGAAAATACTGGTGGATATAAAGTAGAAGCTGGTACTTAACAAAAGAGACGTGAGTAATAGAACTACAAATAATAAACGCGTAAATCTGCGACTGATCGACTGCTTGAAACGAAACATATTGTTCTCCCCCTTTTTATGGGCAGCGAAGCCCCATTTCTTTATATCCCTACCGACTGCTAGTGACTGGCAACCTGCAATATATTCCATAGTTATGTAATATATCAACTAAATGGATCGGGAATGAAGTGTTTGATACTATTCTATAGAATTAACCTCTGGATGAATAGTGAAAGTTTTAGTTTATAGAGCATATTTTTCTGAAAAAGATGAATTATTACTGACACTTTTATTTTTAGTTAATAAAAATGGGTATAAATACCCATTTCATAAATTGTTTATTTTTATGGATTGTTTGACGACAGTGTGATAGAGTATTAATGTTTTGTTCCAAAACTTAATGTAAGCCGCGGTTCGTAACCATCCCGCGTAAACAAAACTAGGAGGAGTTTAAGCAATATGTTTAATTTGATGTGGGGAGTTTTATTTGTTATTGTCAATTTTGCTTTTTTTCTACTCTGTTACCGCCTGTTCGGCAAAAGTGGAATGTATGCCTGGGTAGGTATCGCTACTGTAATTGCAAACATTCAGGTAGCTAAGACGATTGCTATGCCATTTGATATCGTGATGACACTCGGAAATACGATGTATGTCACTTTGTATATGACCAGCGATTTGCTTAATGAGAAGTACGGAAGAGCAGAAGCACGTAAAGCGGTTTGGTTTGGCTTCTTCACCTTGCTTATGACGACAGTCATTATGCAAATGGTACTAGTATTTAAGCCGCAAGAGACCGATATTGCTCAGTCTTCTTTGGAGACGATCTTTGGTCTGATGCCTCGACTAGCGTTGGGTAGTCTAACTGCTTACTTCATTAGTCAGTTCCTAGACGTTCGGTTGTACTCCTGGATTCGCAAATATTACAGCACCTCAAGTCAGTTGTGGATTCGTTCCAACGGCAGTACGATGGTTAGCTCCTTTGTGGATACACTAATCTTCTGTACCATTGCATTTGCTGGGTTGTATAACTGGAGTGTGTGGTTTGAAATTTTGCTTACAACGTATCTAGCCAAATTCTTACTAACCGCAGTAAGCACACCTATCTTATATATCGCCCGAACTTTTACTTTTGCTGAAGATGGAATACCATCATCCGCTCATAAGAAGGAATAAACAACAATACAGCCAGCGCGTACCGATCATAATCGATGCGCGCTGTTTGATTTTTTCAGTCGTAAGAGGGCTCAATCGTTCCATATAAATATGTACATAAAATTAATATAAAGCTAAAATAAGCTATCGTAGCCATTCTAATTGTATCCCGAGCGAAGAGAGTGTACATAATCGGTAGTCACAGAAATTACGAATAGGTGTGGTGAAGGATGAATCTAGTAGTTCCTATACTGCGTCATGCAGCAGAACAGCCCGACAGCATTGCCTTAACCCATGACCAAGCAACGCATACCTATGCAACATTAGTGCAAGCGATGCGGAGAATTGCCAATGGTCTACAGCAAAAGGGCCTTAAGCATGACAAAATCGCTATTTTATCTACGAATCGCATTGAATTTGTCGAGGTTTTCTTGGGGGCTATTTATGCAGGCTGTGTTCCCATTCCTTTAGATCCCAAGTGGAGTGCAAATGAACTGCGGGTTATTATAGAGCAGTGCCAGCCGACAATGATTTTTGCCGAGCCGGAAGCTGCAAAGAATTTGGTCTTCAAGGACCAAGCCATCCCAACGCTGACTTTTTCAAATGAACGAACAGGTTCCTATGATCAGTGGTTGAAGGCCCAGAAGCCAGAAGCTGAATTGGATGAGACGAACGAGTTATTATTTATCGGCTTTACTTCAGGCACAACGGGGCTACCCAAAGGATATATGCGTACCCATTTATCGTGGTTAAAGAGCTTTGAGGTATCGAGTGCTGCCTTTGAATTGGACGCTATGAAGGATGTTTTAGCACCGGGTCCGTTTGTGCATTCGCTGTCCTTGTTCGCTGTAATGCAGAGTCTGTATGGTGGAGCAAACTTTCATATTACGCAAAAATTTAGCGCCACACAGGTGTTAGAGCTGTGCAGGCAGATTCCGGGTGTGGTGTTGTTTGTTGTACCGACAATGCTTGAATCCATGATGCAGCAGGCTGTTCCTGGGCAGACGCAGATTGATGCGATTATTAGCTCAGGTGCAAAGTGGTCGGAGTTGTCCAAAAAAAAGGGCATAGAAGTGTTCGCTGGAACGCGTCTCTATGAATCCTATGGTTCCTCAGAAGCGAGTTATATTAGTTATTTGGATGTTCTGGAAGAGCATAATCCGAACTCTGTAGGCAAGCCCTATCCCGGAGTGCAAATTTCCATTCGTGATGAAGAGTTCCGTGAAGTCCCTACGGGGGAGATTGGGCAGTTATATGTGCGAAGTGATATGATATTTCTAGGCTACCATCAATTGCCGAAGGAGACCGCAGCAGCTTTTCGAGAGGGATGGCTTGTGTTGGAGGATTATGTTTATCAGGATGAAGCTGGTTATTTATATCTGGCGGGTCGCTTGAAAAATAGAATCATCTCGGGTGGGCTGAACGTTTATCCAGAGGAAATAGAGCGAGTACTGGAGCATCTTCCGGAAATACAAGAAGTAATGGTGCTTGGCGTCCCTGACGATTATTGGGGAGAACAGCTGGCAGTCCTCGTGAAATGGAATGGTGAAAAGCATTTATCTATAGACGAAATAAAGAATTATTGTCGCCAGTATTTAGCAAGTTACAAAGCGCCGAAGGAGCTGCTGACAGTTGATGAGTTTATCTATACAAGCAGTGGCAAAATTGCCCGGCAAGCGATGAAAGACTATGTGAAAAGAGCGATGGTATGATAGAAGCAGTAATTGTTATGGCAAAACGTACACCGATTGGCAGGATGGGCGGCTTATTAAGTACATTTGAGCCGGAAGCATTACTGGCGCCGCTTATTCAGCATATTGTGGCAGAGACGAATCTGCCCGTCGATATGATCGATGATGTGATTATTGGAAATGTGGTCGGTCCGGGTGGGAATATTGCCCGGGTAGCTGCGCTTGAAGCGGGACTGCCTGTTTCGGTTCCGGGCGTTACTGTGGATCGGCAGTGCGGTTCTGGGCTAGAGGCCATTAATATAGCAGCACGGCTTATTCAAAGTGGCGCAGGTGAGATTTATTTAGCGGGCGGCGTTGAGAGCACGAGTCGTGCCCCTTGGAAAATGGCTAAGCCCCAAACCTTGATGGGGGTTCCGCAGCTATATACCCGTGCTCATTTTACACCTAGCGCTTACGGTGACCCGGATATGGGAATTGCTGCGGAAAATGTAGCGCGGAAGTATGGGATTTCGCGAGAAGAGCAGGATCAATATGCCTTAAAAAGCCATCAGAAGGCCGTTCATGCTCAGCAAAGTGGTAGGTTTCAGCAGGAGATTGTACCTCTTCTGGTTGAGGGGGAGTGGGTGAACACCGACGAATGTCCAAGGGCTAATACGAGCCTGGACAAGCTGCGAAAGCTACCTTCAATCTTTGAAGAAAAGGGTACTGTCACCGCTGGAAATGCCTGTCCTATTAATGATGGTGGGGCGCTTCTATTAATGATGTCCCGTGAGAAATGTCGGCAACTCAAGCTAAAACCTATCCTGCGTGTCGTAGATGCGCAAGCAGCAGGTGTAGATCCGAATTATTTAGGTATGGGCCCAGTTCCAGCTGTACAAAAGGTGTTACATCGTCAACAGCTGACCATAGCCGATTTAGATATCGTAGAGTTTAATGAAGCCTTTGCTTCGCAAGTTCTAGCCTCACTGAATGAGCTTCAGATCCCACAGGAAAAGGTCAATCTTGGAGGAGGCGCATTAGCCATCGGTCATCCATATGGGGCGTCCGGAGCGATTTTAATGACTCGCTTATGTGCTGAAATGCAGCATACGCCTTATCAAAGGGGACTTGCCACTTTGGGCATTGGCGGCGGGTTGGGGCTGGCTACGCTTGTGGAGGTTACGGAATGAACAGCGTCCGACATCAGATTCTTATGACTGCTGAGTGGATATCGGATTACGCACAGAGTATTGAGGCACCCGTGCAGACGACTAATGGCAATCTGATTGCTCCTTCTACGATGCCTATTATTTTTTGGCAAGCCTTCGAAATTCCTTGGCTTAGCAAGGGAGAGCCTTTGCTTCACGGTACTCAGAAATTCTCATATCAAGCTCCGATTACGGCAGGGATGACGTTAGATTGTGAATTAGCATTAACGAGCAAGGTGCAAAAAGATGGCCGGCAGGGCAAGCTGACCTTTTACACACATACGCTGGTTTGTAAATGTGAGGACGAGCTTATAGTCACCGCAGAAACGGTGTTAATTCGGGTAGGTGATGATCATGATGAGAAAATACATAACGGCTGAGGCCATCCGGCAATATGCAGCAGCTTCCCAAGATCTGGCCGCTATTCATCTAGATGAGGATGCTGCAGCTGAGGCTGGATTTAAGCGGCCCATTGCGCATGGGATGTATCTAATGGGATTAGCCCAATCCTTATATATCGAGGCGCATCAGGCACAGTGGATCACTCAATATGATATGAAATTTCATAAGCCTATAGAGGTCGATAATGTCGTGATTTTTGATTTTTCGGAGGATGACTGCATGGTTAAAGTGACCCTTACAACAGAAGCTGGCGATGTTATTGCTTCGGGAGCTTTTTCAGTGAAAGAGGTGTAGTGATGAACAAAGTAGCCTTAATTACTGGAGCAACCAGAGGGATCGGGCGTAGTATTGCCGTGCAGCTCGGCAAGTCCGGTTATATAGTAGTTGTAAATGGTACAAAACAAGTCTTAATCGATGAGGTTGTCCACGAGATTCGTCAGGCGGGTGGTGAGGCATCAGGATACTCTGCTAATGTAGCAGATCCAGTTGCGGTCACTGCAATGGTGGATGAGGTTATTACACGGTATGGCCGTATTGAGGTATTGATAGCTAACGCTGGGAATTTGCAGGATCAGAAATGTCTACGGATGACGGATGAAGAGTGGAAGGCTGTGCTGGATGTGCATCTAAATGGCACCTACTATAGCATTCAACGCGTACTTCCATATATGCGCCAGACAGGTGGCGATATCCTGTTGATGACCTCTACGGCTGGACTAACAGGTTCTGTGGGTCAGGTGAATTATAGTGCAGCCAAAGCTGGAATACTTGGAATGACGTGGACACTCGCAGCGGAGCTGAAACGTGATGGAATTAGGGTCAATGCGATTTCACCAGCCGCTTTAACAGATATGACCAGACCTGTCATTAATCATTTGAAAGCGAAACATGCCAGTCTTAATGAACCGTTCCCAGACTTTTGGAAAATAGGTGGCCCGGAGGATATTGCTTCCTTTGTGACTGCATTATTGAGTGAGTCTGACGCGGATTTAACCGGTGAAATCTTTGCTGTGAATGGATCAAAAGTGACGAAATGGGAGAAGCCTGCACCTGCATTTTCCGAGAACAGCATTGGGGCATTTTTCGCTGCTTGGCATCGTCAAAAGGGGAGTGAATAAATGCTTACCTTCGATCAAGTTCATTTTTATTATAAAAAGGGTCAGCCTGTCCTAGAGGATATCAGCTTTACGATAGAAGCGGGGGAGTTTGTGGCGATTGTTGGCGCGAATGGCTCTGGCAAATCCACCATTGCAAAGCTCATGGACGGACTGCTGCTGCCGCGAAAAGGATCGGTACAATTTAAGGGTCTAGATACCACAAATCCAGCTGACCTTGCAGATATTCATCAGCAAATCGGCTTTATTTTTCAGAACCCAGAGGATCAATTTATCACCACAACCGTTATGGATGAGGTGCTTTTTGGTTTGGAGAACATCCGTGTGCCAAGGGAGGAAATGCGCAGCCGGTTGGGGGATGCCTTGCAGGCCGTCCATATGGAGGATTATCTGGATGCCATGCCACATCAGCTCTCTGGAGGTCAGAAGCAACGTGTCGCTATTGCGGCTATATTGGCGATGCGCCCGCAAGTCATTATTTTTGACGAAGCCACCTCTATGCTTGATCCTCAGGGAAGACAGCAGGTGCTTGCCATTATGCAAGAGCTGCATCGTCAAGGGCTGACCATTATTCAGATCACTCACCATATGGAGGAAGTGCTTTCAGCAGAACGTTTATTACTCCTGCATCAAGGGCGACTTGAGTATGATGGTGCTCCACTGGCTTTTTTTGAAACGATGCCTGTTGCGGACTATCAATTACAACTGCCTTTTGCCGTGCGTGTACATGCATTGCTCCATTCAGCAGCGCCGCCAACAGCCGATTGGAAGGGGATAATTCGATCACAATGGTCTACCAATTAGATAATTTAAGTGTAAACTATGCTGATCATATGGCTTTGCACGATATAAACTGCACCATAACTGCGGGCAAATGGATTTCGATTATCGGTCCAACGGGTGCAGGAAAGTCTACCTTTGTCAAAGTGCTGAAGGGCTTGATTCCCACCGTAAAAGGAGAGTATTGGATTGATCAGCAGCCTGCTCCCAGAGATGCCAAAGGACAATTAAAGGTGGTCCCGGAGCTGGGCTTCGTGTTTCAATATCCAGAGCATCAGCTATTCGAAACTACGGTGCAAAAGGAGCTTTCTTTTGCTCTGAATCTGCAGGGTGCTTCACGCCAGCAAATCACGGAGGCGATTGAAAGGATTTTACCGCAAGTGGGTCTATCAGAGGGCATTCTCCCCTTAAATCCATTCCAATTAAGCGGTGGAGAAAAGCGCCGTGTGGCCATTGCCTCCGTGTTGATGACGAATCCGAAGCTGCTAATTTTGGATGAACCGACAGCGGGGCTAGATCCAGCTAGCCAAGTATCTTTGCTGAAGCTACTGAAGACTTGGCAGCAACAAAATCAGAGCACCATTCTCTTCGTTTCGCATCAGATGGAGGATGTTGCTGAGTACTCGGATGAGGTTTTGGTTTTTCATAAAGGTCAGCTAGAAGGACATTTTGACCCCAGAACACTATTTATGGAAAAGGAAGAATTATTGGTGGAGCTGGGCTTGTCCATGCCTGAACCCGTACAGCTTTTGAAGCTAGTAGAGGAACTATCTGGCCAAAAAATAGAGGTTGCTAGCTGTAAAGAGCAGGATATCTTCGATGCTGTTCAGCCAATTTGGCATTCGAGGGGGCGTCTACATGGCTGATTCCGTAATAGTGGGTCAATATGTGGAGACGCATTCGATTTTCCATCGTTTAGATCCTCGTATAAAGCTTGTTAGTATCGTGATTCTCATGCTTAGCTTTCTGATGCTTGGAACATGGCTTAGCTATGCAGTTGCAACCGTTTTTGTATTCGGAATTTTGCTGCTGTCGAAGGTTCCTATTCATTTCTTCTGGCGGGGGCTGCGGCCGTTATTATTTGTTTTGCTGTTTACCCTTCTGTATAATGCTGTGTTCACCAAAGGAACGCTCCTCTGGTCTTGGTCCTTTATTGAGGTAACTGAAGAGGGACTGCGAACAGGATTACTTTTTGTTTGGCGTATTATATTGCTCATCTTATTAGCCTCAGTATTAACGTTAACGACTAAACCGCTAGACTTAGCGTATGGTCTTGAAAAGCTACTTGCACCCCTATCCAAAATGGGGATACCCGTAGAACAATTCTCCTTAATGATAGTGATTGCGATCCGGTTTATTCCTACCATCAAGGAGGGGCTTGATCGTATTCTGCTCGCACAAAAGGCTAGAGGTTATGATCTTACAGCATTATCACTACCAAAACGGATATTTGCTTATGTCCCGATCATTATTCCTTTGCTCTTCACGACGATTCAACGTGCTGAACAGCTTAGCTATGCGATTGATGCGCGTGCTTATGGAAATGGTAAAGGAAGAACTTCTTATAGGGTATTGCTATTTCAGAAAATGGATTATCTGGCAGGGGGTATTGCTCTTTTATTTGCTGTGATTCTGCTGTGGTTAAAGATAGGAAAGGTGTAGATGAAGATGAAATGGAACACCCGTATTACGGAGTTATTACACATAGAGTATCCTATTATTCAAGGTGGACTTGCTTATTTAGGTTACGCAGACCTCGCCGCTGCCGTTTCGAATGCTGGTGGATTGGGTCAGGTTACAGCGATGAGTCTTCCGAGCGCAGAGGCTTTACGTTCAGAAATCGAACGGGTCCGTACTATGACCGACAAGCCTTTTGGCGTTAATTTTGCCATCGGTGTGCATGGTATCGGTTATGAAGATCGGGTACAGGTCGCCATCGACGAGAAGGTTCCCGTGGTGAGTCTCACCGGTGGGAATCCGGCCCCTATACTGGAAATGCTACAGCAGACTGATATTAAAACGCTCGTGCTCGTCTCTTCACGCAGACAAGCCCAAAAAGCTGAACAATTAGGCGCTTCTGCGGTTATTGTTGTCGGGCAGGAGGGAGGAGGCCACTTGGGACGTGATGATGTAGGGACTATGGTGCTCGTTCCTCAAGTAGTTGATGCGGTTGATATTCCTGTGATTGCTTCAGGCGGGATCGGGGATGGCCGCGGATGGATGGCGGCCCATGCACTGGGGGCTGAGGGAATTGAAATGGGCACACGATTCGTTGCTACGGTTGAATGTGTTCATGCGGCTGCTTCTTATAAAAAAGCCCTAGTAGAAAGCTCCGAGTCAGATACAGTCGTAATCAAACGCTCTATCGGAGCGCCCGCGCGAGTATTGCGTAGTGAGTACATAGATAAGATTCTCGAAATTGAGCGTGTGACTCCGACTTATGAAGCCTTAAAAGAATATATTAGCGGTGCAGCCAACAAGCGCTGGATTTATGATGATGTCAAAGAAGAGGGCATCGGCTGGGCAGGCCAAGTGACAGGGATGATCCATGATATCCCTACAGTCTCGGAACTAGTCGGCAGGATGGTCAAAGACGCAGAGTCGATTCGCGGGATGTGGGGAATGCAGGCGTGAAGTTGTCAGCAGAGCAGTTGTATCCAAAAGATGAATTAATGAACTGAAAGATAGGTATTAGATTGACGATACTTTTTTAAGCTAACGGGCAGGTTTGCTCAATCATCGGGCATTATCGGACTATATTTATGGGGAGCGATGGTGCGGCTAATCCGAGGCGTTATGCAAAAGAAGATAATAGTTGGTTGAATCTATCACGCTCCTCCAAAAAAGGGCAATGGCTGCTGTATTGGAATGGAACTAATTGCGAATTTTTAATCAGCTTATTTGTTTCCTGAGCTTGGGTAAACGGAACGACTTTATCATGAATTCCATGGATAATTAATGTGGGCACATCGATCTGTCCAAGATCGTTGTAAACATTCTCATCTCTTAGCGTGACCATAATGGCGGAGGTCGACCAATTCGCAGCTTGTAAACCCATTAGAAAGAACCATTCGGATTTCGCTTCAGAAATGTACTGAAAGAAAAAGCTCTCCGTTTGGTTTTGCAGCATTTTCGGACGGTCATTGTTTGTCTCTTCGATGATTTTATTCGTAAATTCTTTTGGAACGCTTGATGGAGACGCAGCGTCGATCAGGACGAGTTTAGATACCCCGTACCCTTTATAACGAGCCATATAACGAATTGAGATCGCTCCTCCGGTAGAGTGTCCTGCCAGTGTTATGTTTTTTAGCTGTAACGCTTCGATGACCATACGAAGATCATCTGCTAATCTATCGAAACCGTAACCATCGAATGGTTTATCCGAATTACCGTATCCTCTCCAGTCCACTCCGATACAACGATATCCGAGCTTAGGAAGGAAATTGAACTGATATTCGAACTGGTTATGGTTTAGCGGCCATCCATGAATAAAAAGTATCGTTTTATTTCCCTTCGGATTGATGTCCTCTATAAATACTTTTACGCCCGGTTCTACAGTAACGAAGTATCCCAAGTGTATCGCCTCATTTTTTTTAATGTATTTCCCCGTTAAGATATTCGCCCTAGGCAAGGTTAATGCCTAATTTCGGCGTCAAATTGGGTTTAGATAGTACGTAGAGATTTCTGAGGAATAGCTTGAGTGAAACAATTTCTTCAGATCATTGAGCTCACGGGGTACGTTAGTGGAATAGCGGTTGCTTCGGCAGCCGTTTTTTTATTTGTTCAACTAACGGGCAGATTAGTTTAGCAACCTATACTCAGGAATATATGCGCTAATATTGATATAGCAATAACCAAAAAACGGAGGCAAAGTCATGAGTGAGATTGCTAAAACATAAAAGGTTTTACTGTATCTGATTGGTATCTCGCTTATAAAACAAGAATTTGCAAGGTTGAAAGGGATTATGGATTTGAAAAGGTCTGAACAAGTCGAGTATGGTGCGGGAAAAAGAGAAAGCCCATCACAGTAAGTTGAAAGTGATTCTTTTCCAACTTATTAGGGATGGGCTATCTTTGATTCTAATATTTTTCGGATACTCTTGATATTTTCTTTTCTACAAATGAAGAATAGTCAGTTCCTTAGGGAAGCTTGTTAAGGTTTCCGCACCTTCAGCTGTAATAATCAGATCATCTTCGATACGCACACCCGCTAGTCCCGGTACATAAATCCCTGGCTCGACGGTGAACACATTGCCGATCTCAATAATGTCATCGTTCTGTCCATGGAGTGATGGATATTCATGCACATCCATACCGAGTCCGTGTCCGACACGGTGCAAGAAATATTCTCCGAATCCGGCTTCCTCAATCACATCACGCGCAGCTTTGTCGACAGAACCGAAGGGAGCTCCAGGATTGGAAGCAGCGATCCCAGCTTCGTTGGCAGCCAGCACGGTGTTATAGATCGTGATTAGCTTGTCGTCCACGGATTCAATAGCAAAGGTACGTGTAATATCAGAAGCATAACCATCAGCATACACCCCAATATCAAACATCAGGAAGTCGCCTGGCTGAATGACCCGGTTGCCTGGAACACCGTGAGGCAGAGCAGTTTTCGGACCAGAAAGCACCATAGTGTCGAAGGAAGGGCCGGAAGCGCCAACTTTTTTCATTAGATATTCCAGTTCCGCTACTAAATCGTTTTCTGTAACGCCTGTTTTTACATGGGTAAGCACGCGGCGCAAAGCTTCCTCAACTAGCTCAGCGGCATGTTTCATGCGCTTAACTTCATCTGGGGTCTTTTTGGAGCGCATGCTGCGCAGCAATGGACCTATATCACTAAAACGTTCTGCTGGAACGGCTGCGGTTAGATGCTCAAAACGGGCTACTGAGAAATGTTCCTTCTCTATACCAAGAGTACCTAGCTTACTGCTGCCGAAACAATCTTTAAGCAGGTTATAGGGATTATCGGTGTCATTATGAGTTAGGATTTTGGTGACCGAAGAAGCTGCTTGAGCCGCTTCTGCATCCAGTGCGGGTAGAATGAGCATTGGCTCTTCTCCGCGTATCAACAGCAGACCGAGAAAACGTTCATGCGGATCGCTGGCGAATCCGGTTAAATAGTAGACATGTTTGGGATCTGTTACGAGCAGGGCATCAAGGCCTTCGCCCGCCATTTGCTGCTCTAGGCTTGTCAGAGCATTATTCATAGTTGGTGTTCCCCTTTCAACTTCACGATTAGAACTGCAATATTCCTATTATAGATCAAAAATAGACTAGACGCACGAGACGGAATACATCTATCGTGGGCTAATCATAACATGCCTATTCGCAAGCTTTCCGTAAACAAGGATGCATATTTGATCACCTATACTTTTAAAACCTGACAAGAAGCTTTTCTTGAGCCTACTAGTTGGTGTAACATAATCTTAAATATACTTCTCGTAAGGTTAGGCGGAAGCTTATTGGGGTACGGTTGTTGAGAGAGGAGTGATTCTTGGGATGAGAGGTAAAATTGCACTTGTAACTGGAGCGAATTCTGGTATGGGGCTAGCGACGACAGTTGAACTGGCACGCAAGGGAGCCAAAGTAATTATGGTATGCCGTAATCGCCAGCGTGGAGAGGAAGCACTGGCTGCCGCCAAGCAAAAGAGCCGCTCTGAGGATATCGAGCTGATGTTGTGTGATCTGGCCTCGCTGGAGAGCATTCGCAGTTTTGCGGAGGAATTCACCCGGAAATATCCGATTCTAGATATACTCATCAATAACGCTGGGGTAGTCACGATTAAGCGTCAGCTTACGAAGGACGGCTTTGAGATGGATCTTGGTGTGAACCATTTGGGTCATTTTTTGCTCACGAATCTGTTACTGGAGCCTTTAAAAGCAGCAGAGCAAGGCCGTATCGTTGTGGTTGCTTCCGGTGCTTACAAAATAGGTGCACTTCACTATGAAGATCCAACTCTCGCACGCCGTTTCAATCCCGCAAAAGCCTATGCTCGATCCAAGTTAGCCAATATACTGTTCACGAAAGAGTTGGCAGCACGCCTGCAAGGGACAAGAGTAACGGTGAATTGCGTGCATCCAGGAGCAGTGGGCACAAATATAGGTGTTAACCGGGAGACAGGCTTTGGCAAGTCGATCCTTAAGCTGCTGTCATACTTCTTTTTAACTCCTGAACAAGGGGCCGATACAGCGATCTATTTGGCTACAGAATCGGATTTGCAAGAGGTAACCGGTCAATATTATTATCGACGAAAGAATCAGGAGCTGACTCCCAGAGCACAGAATAAACAAGAGGCGCAGCGGCTGTGGCAATGGAGCCAGGAGCAGGTCGGCCTGAGTGAATTAACACATTTGGAGGAATCAAGGGATGAATTGGGAGAATAGCAGGATTGAAGATGCAAAACCTACAGACTTAGCAGCTATTGTGGAGATTTATAACTCAACGATTGCTGGACGGATGGTAACTGCGGATCTGGAACCTATTACTGTTGCTGACAGAGAAAAATGGTTCAATGAGCATAATAGCCACCATCGTCCTTTATGGGTACTTAGGCAGGAAGATGAGGTTGCGGCATGGTTCAGCTTTCAATCCTTCTATGGTCGTCCAGCGTATAATGCAACAGCAGAAATTAGTGTATACGTGAGTGAAAAGTTCCGTGGTGGTGGAGCCGGTAGAATTCTTTTGAAAGAGGCCATTGAGAAAGCACCTAGTCTCGGCATTAAGAATCTAGTTGGTTTTGTATTCGGACATAATGATCCAAGCCTTGGTTTGCTAGAAAAGTTCGGTTTTAAGCAATGGGGATTACTGCCCGGTGTAGCTGAATTGGATGGTATAGAACGTGATTTAGTGATTGTTGGACTTAAAATCTAATTGCCGCAATTGAAACGCTTACATTTTGAGTGTTGAGCTTACGCTATTTGTGTCACAATCAATCCATATTTTTGACCAACGCTGCAAATCCCGGATAACTGTCTCCAGGGCAAGTCCTTTATCCGTTAAGGAGTATTGGATTCGCACAGGTGTCTCAGGGAATACTTCTCGAAGGACAATCCCTTCCAGTTCAAGCTCTTTAAGTCGTTCGGAGAGCAATCTTCCGCTGATGGGCAAGGCTGCTTCAATCACATTGAAACGTTGCGGTCCTTGGAGGAGCTGGTAGATAATTAAACCTGTCCAACGCCTGCCGATAATATCCATACTTTTTTGTAGCTGGGGACATAAATCAGTGGACTTCATATGGCTCACCTCTTAGTGAACATTATAAACGAAAAGACCAATAATTTAAACAAATTCCAATTTAATTCATAACTAGAAGGGATGATTGACAGTGGCTAAAAAAAAGAAAATGCCTACCACTCCGCGTCCTGCTGCGACCGATGCACCAGCTACGCTAAAAGACCTGTTGAGCAGTGATGTTCTTGGAAAGCTGAAGGCGCAATCTGATGCGTTGAAAGCGGAAGAGAATGACCGCAAGGAAGCTGCTCGTAAAGCGGTTGAAGATCAGCGAAAAGCTGAGCAAAAGCGGCTTGAGAATGATTTTGCACATCTGTTGGAGAACAGTAATCAGGATTGGCACAAGTATAAATAACTGCTATAGCTAGCGGAAATAGATCATGTGATAAAGAGATGCCTATTAGGGTGTCTCTTTTTTAATGTTATTTATAAAAATCAATTGTTTTAAATTTTACTATACGAAAGGGTTGACCCTCAAAGTGGGCTTAGGTATAATCGAACATAGTGCAAATGAAAATCATTATCAATACCGATAATATCATCTATTTCTCAAACTATTTAACTATTAAACAGATAAGGAACAACTCATGAAACTAAAATATTTGTCCCTACTTCTAATAGTATTCTCATTTATATCTTTGTTTATAGGCGTAAAAGACATTTCACCTTTGGATCTTTTTTCGCTTACAGAATCTCAGATGCAGACTCTGTTAGTCAGCCGGATTCCACGCTTAGCTGCACTGATTATAGCTGGTGTAAGCATGAGTATTGCCGGATTAATTATGCAGCAATTATCACGAAATAAATTCGTTTCTCCCACTACGGCGGGCACGATGGATTCCGCGAAATTCGGTATTCTCGTGTCCCTGATGCTGTTCACAGGGGCGACACCAATGCAGAAGCTGCTCGTTGCTTTTGTTTTTGCCCTACTGGGAACATTTATATTTATGAGAATCTTAGATCGGATCAAGTTCAAGGATAGTATTTTTATCCCCCTGGTCGGACTCATGTTCGGGAACATTGTAGGCTCGATTACTACATTTTTTGCTTACAAAAATGATTTGGTTCAGAATATCTCGTCTTGGATGCTTGGCGATTTCTCAACGATTATTAAGGGTCAATACGAATTAATCTATATCAGTATCCCACTTGTCATTCTTGCGTATGTTTTCGCTAATAAGTTCACCGTTGCCGGTATGGGGGAGGATTTCTCCGTCAATCTCGGTATGAACTACAAAGCGGTAGTGAACGTAGGATTGGTGATTGTAGCGTTAATCTCTTCAGTTGTTATTTTAACCGTAGGTACGATTCCATTCCTGGGTCTTGTTGTACCTAACATAGTAACGCTATACATAGGCGATAACTTGAAAAAAAATCTGGCGCATACTGCCATTCTCGGTGCGGTGTTCCTCCTGTTCTGTGATATTCTGGGCAGGCTCATTATATATCCATACGAAATATCCATCAGTCTCACGGTAGGCGTCATCGGAAGTGGTCTATTTATCTACTTGCTGATGAGAAGAAAGGCGAATTAGTGATGAAGACGAAACTAACTATATTATCCTTAAGCGCTGTTGCTCTCATCGTCTTGTTTATGACCTATCATGTTATGGGAAATTGGGATTATGTTCTACCCAGTCGGGGGAGAAAGCTGGCGGCCATCTTAATTACCGGAGCGGTGATAGCTGTCTCTACCGTAGTTTTTCAGAGCATTACGAACAATCGGATTTTGACACCTAGTATTCTGGGGCTAGACTCTTTGTACATGTTGATCCAGACGTTCGGTGTATACGCCCTAGGCTCATCCAATATGACGTTTATGAATAAAAATGTGAATTTCTTGTTCTCAGCTTGCATCATGGTTCTGTTCTCAGGTGTGCTGTATAAGCTAATGTTCCGCAGAGAGGGTCAAAACATATACTTCCTGCTGCTCGTAGGACTTATTATGGGGACGATGTTCCAGAGTGCATCTTCTTTTATGGAAGTGCTCATTGATCCGAATGAATTCCTGATTCTACAAGGAAAAATGTTCGCCAGCTTCAACAACGTCAGCAGTGATCTACTGATATTGTCTACAGTTGTTCTAGCGCTAACTACGCTGTATTTCATGCGATTTGTGAAGTATTTAGATGTTATTTCTTTAGGAAAAGATGAAGCCATTAACTTAGGGATCAATTATGACTATGTAGTCAAAAGATTGTTAGTAATTGTATCCATCTACGTTTCAATATCAACGGCTTTAGTGGGGCCGATTACTTTCTTGGGTTTATTAGTAGCCAATGTGGGGCATCAGTTGTTCCGTACGTATAAGCATTCCTATCTGATTCCCGGCACGATTTTGCTAAGCATTATTGCGCTTGTCGGGGGACAGTTTCTAGTTGAACGTGTGTTTGGATTCACTACTACGGTTAGTGTAATCATTAATTTTGCAGGTGGCGTCTACTTTGTCTATCTGCTGTTAAAGGAGAATAAGTCGTGGTAGAAGTTAAGCATGTAAGCAAGCGTTATGGCGGAGTAACCGTTGTAGATGATGTGTCTTTAACCATTAAAAAGGGTGCAATCACCTCGTTTATCGGCCCTAACGGAGCTGGTAAAAGCACGTTGCTCTCCATGATCAGTAGACTTATCTCTAAAGACGCAGGGGAAGTACTGATTGAAGGGAAGGAAATTGGCAGCTGTAAGAGTAATGAGCTTGCTCGTAAAATATCGGTACTAAAGCAGTCCAATCATATCAGCGTACGCCTTACCGTAAAGGAACTTGTTTCTTTCGGAAGGTTCCCTTATTCACAGGGAAAGCTCACACCTGAGGATCGAGCGTTCGTTGACGAAGCGATTGCTTACATGGACCTTCAAGAGATGCAGGATAAATATATTGATCAGCTTAGCGGTGGACAACGTCAGAGAGCATATATTGCGATGGTTATGGCTCAGGATACCGAGTATATTTTACTCGATGAACCACTCAACAACCTGGATATGAAGCATTCTGTACAAATTATGAAGGTGTTACGCCGATTGGTAGAAGAGAAGGGCAAGACGATTGTGCTCGTCATTCATGATATTAATTTCGCTTCTTGTTACTCTGACTACATTGTAGCGCTCAAGAATGGGCGGGTAGCTTCATCGGGTACGGTGGATGAAATTATTGATACAGCAGTGCTTAGGGATGTATATGACATGGATATCCCTATAGAAACAATAGGTGGTCGTAAAATTGGTGTCTATTTTTAAACAAGACGCCGCTTATATTCGGAAATTATTATGACGTAACGCTAGAAGTGATAGGCGCCAGCTTCTTGACGTATACGCGAATAATTCAAATAGCTTGACTATAAATTATAGGGGTGAATATTTTGAAGAAGAACGTATCTTTACTAATCATGACAGTGTTTCTTGCCGTAATCTTGGCGGCCTGTGGCTCCAATAATGCAGCAACTTCAAATAATAATACAGCAGCGGCAGGCAATACAGAGGCTACTACTGCACCGAATACAGAATCCAAAGAGCTTACTATTAAGCATGAACTTGGAGAAATTACGATTAAGACTAATCCGCAGAAAGTGGTTGTATTTGACTTCGGTACACTCGATACTTTGGATAAACTGGGCGTAGAGGTGACTGGAGTGCCTCAAAGCAATGTACCCTCTTATCTCTCTAAATATAGCGATGCCAAATATGAGAATGTCGGTGGTTTGAAAGAGCCTGACTTCGAAAAAATAAATAGTCTTTCTCCTGATCTGATCATCATTTCCGGCAGACAGCAAGATTCTTATGATGAATTCAGCAAAATTGCACCTACATTGTACGTTGCTGTAGATAATGCGAATTACATGGAATCCTTCACGAAAAATGTGAAGACGCTGGGCCAAATTTTTGGCAAGGAAGCTGAAGTAGAAGCTGAGCTTGCGACTATTACTGACTCTGTTAAAGCTCTGAATGAGAAAGCTAAAGCCGATGGTAAAAAATCTCTTATCATTCTTGCCAATGAAGGAAAAATCAGTGCTTATGGTTCAGGTTCACGTTTTGGTATTATCCATGATGTATTCGGATTTGCACAAGCGGATGATAAAATCGAAGTATCCACTCATGGTCAAAGCGTATCTTACGAATATGTAGCCGACAAGAATCCGGATTATCTGTTCGTAGTAGATAGAGATGCGGCTGTGAAGAGTGATGGCAGCAAATCCGGTTCAGCGAAGGATGCAGTTGAGAACGATCTCGTGAAGAACACAAATGCTTTTAAAAACGGTAAAATCATTTACCTTGATCCTAACTACTGGTACTTGTCCGGTGGCGGTTTAATCTCTGTTAGCGAAATGCTCAAAGAAGTTGAGGTTGTTCTGTAAGCAGAGTAACTCGAGGAAATGGTTATTAAGAAGCCTGTTGGCAGGAGCGATGCTCCTAGCCAGCGGGCTTTTTTTCGCATTCCTCCATAGAATTACTGGTATATTCATACTAGTTGCTAAATTTAGCTGTAACTTTTTATGCGAGTATACGTGGTTAGGTTAAGGGGGGAGTGCATGAAGCGAAATTCACTGGATGAAATATATCAGATGTATGTGATGGATATTTACCGCTATTTGCGCTCCCTTTGTGGTGATCATCACGCGGCTGAAGATTTAATGCAGGAGACCTTTTACCGTGCTTATTTATATTTGGAGGATTGTAAAGACGAGAAGATTAAGCCGTGGTTGTTCCGTGTCGCGTACAATGCCTTCGTAGATTATAAGCGGAAGGAAGGACGCAGTACTGTTCACAGTGAGGATTTTTTTAAACAGCTGGCCCATCCAGATACCACGGAAAGCACGCTGCTTCGGCAGGAACGTTGGGAAGAGATGAGGATTGCGATAGGTGAGCTACCGGACAATCAGAGGCATGCACTGCTGCTACATGATTTTCATGGTCTTAGTTATCTGGAGGCATCGGACATTATGAATGTGGGTCTGTCCCAATATAAGATATTGATTTTTCGGGCTAGACAGAAGCTGCGTGAAGCAGAGCGGAGGAGGAATGAACATGAGTGAGGAGTTCAAGGAGAAGTTAAGAAGGTACGGCGAAGGTACCCTTGCTGACGAGGATAGGGATGTAGTAGAGCGCGAACTGGAGAAGATGGAAGCTTATCAGGCTTATCTGGATGAACTCATGGGTGAAAAAAAGCCGGCTTCAAGTGAGGATAAGAGCATAAAATTCGGAAAGGGTAAAAGAAACAGATCTGGCAAGGAAAAAAAGATCATCCGCCGCGGTAAATGGAGAGCCCGTATATCGAATACTTTAACGGTAATTTCTGCGTTCTTAATTTTCATGATTATTTGCAGTATTATCAGTGCGATATTTTATGGTACTGGGGAGAGAGTAGAGAAATACCGTGATGTCGTTTCTTCCGCAATTGCTGTTTCACAGCCGAACACGATTGTACATTTGAGCAGTGGTACCGGTCCATTTTTTAGTATGAATCTGACAAGTAAGATAGAGAAACAAGTGGGAGATGAACAAATCACTGTCGGAGATTATTCAATGAAGCTTCTATTTGGCTGGGCTAGGCTCTACAACTATTCCTGGACGAATGAGAGTAGAAGTGTTGGTTATTACTTTCTATATCCACAGGGGAAGAATGATGCGGCAAATAGTATGGATAATGGCAGTGAGTGGGAGAGATTAGAGAAGCTCCCTGAGGGGACGGTAGCGGAAGCATACTTGTCTTTTGACCAATTATTTACGACAGATGAGCTGTTGAAGAAGTTTGAGCCTAAGAATCTTCAGCCTTTGTGGTTTGCGGCAGATACAGGTCCACGGACACGACAGCCAGTAGTTAATGATCCATTAGGTTTTCCATATATGCCAATTTGGCATGCGGATGATATGAAAGTGACACAGGAATCGAGGGAGAAGCGAGGATGGTTTGGAGGGGTGACTAGCCGTTCGAGTAGTTCTCCATCTGTTAACTCATATGGTGATGGTGAACTGCGTAATGCAAACTTCCTCAAGACGCTGCACTTGATGCAAGAGTATAAATCCATCTCCAAAAGGGTGATTCCATTCATTGATTTAGATGATTCCATTAGTTATATAGAGAAGAATGGAGTTAAGCTCTATGGAGCTGTTGTAACCGGTCCGGTGAAAGAACTGCTCAAACTGAAGGAAGAAACATGGGTCAGCAGAATGCATGTTGGGGAAGTAAGGCTGTGGAATTGGCAGGATAGAGAGAACTAAGATTTAATAGAAGCCGGATATGCCCTGTATGGGAGGGTGTACCCGGCTTTTGGTCTAGCTAGATAGTGATAGAGTCACAGAACTTGCTTCTCGCTTAAGCAAATCGTACAATTATTTGAATATTAGATTTATGAATAAGTATGATAAGCGAAGTTAAGTATGATAGATTAGGAGCTGAGATTTATGAAAGTAGGAGTCGTATCTGATACACATATGTCAAGAATGGCTAAGTCTCTGCCAAAGGCGTTGATAGCAGAGTTTCAAAATGTGGATTTAATCTTGCATCTCGGTGATTGGGTGAGTATGGGAATCTATGATTTACTGTCAGAACTAGCACCGGTGGAGGGGATTGCCGGAAATAATGATGGCGATGAGATCATTGCGCGTTTCGGAGAGCGCAAGATCATTACCCTTGAAGGAATCCGGATTGGCATGGTACATGGACATACGCCACATTCCCGCAAAGGAACGGATGGGAATGCACTGCTTGCTTTTGCGAATGATGAGGTGGATTGTATTCTCTTTGGTCATTCACATCAGCCCTTGCTAAGAGAGGAGAATGGTATCCTGCTATTTAATCCAGGTTCTCCTACAGATAAGCGGCGTGAGAAATTGTATTCTTTCGGAATTTTAGATATCGAAGCGGGTAAAGTTAGTGCCCGGCATGTGTTCTACGATTCAAAGGAATAAGGCTCAATTGTCCAAATCATTCGGCGTTCTCTCCATGGTGAACGGCTCGGTAACCATTTACAATGAGGTTAAAACGGGCGAAGCCGGAAAGTGAGCGCTGATGATGAACAATTATCGGATAGAACGAGTGGTTCTGGATGATTTAGAACGGCTCATCCCATTATTTGATGAGTATCGAGTATTTTATGGAGCAGCCTCAGATCGGGAAGGTGCACGCGTCTTCTTAGCTGACAGACTAAAGCTGAATGAATCTGTGATCCTTATGGTGGTTGAGGGGGAAGGCGATGAGAAACGCGTGCGGGGCTTCACACAGCTCTATCCGTCTTTTTCATCGGTTACGATGGAGCGCCTTTGGATACTGAATGATTTGTTCGTTACTGCAGAAATCCGAGGGCAAGGGCTAGGTGCTATGCTACTGGAAAGTGCTAGAGATTATGCGGTCTCTACGAATACGAAGGGCTTATCCCTGACAACGATGACGGAGAATGTGGTGGCACAGCGGTTATATGAAGCGCATGGCTACATTCGGGATGATGAATTTTTTACCTATAACCTTTTTTTCTAAAGCAGCTAGAGAGAAAGACGAGTAAGGGGCGTTAAAGTGGAAACAAGTCATAAGTTGGCAATCTTTTTTGATCTCGATGATACGTTGTATGATCATCTGGTACCATTTAAAGAAGCGGTACGGGAAGTGCTCAGCCCAGATGAGAGTAGTCTGGACTTTGCAGAATTATTTTATAAAGTGAGACATCATAGCGATGTGTTGTGGCCAATGTATTTGCGCGGTGAGATTCCGCTTGAAGAGACGAGGGTGCGCCGTTTGGAGCTTGCTTTTGCCGAGTATGGTTTGCAGATTAATCGTGATCAAGCCACGGCGGTTCAAGCGGCATATATTGGACGTCAATATACGATTCAGATGATTGATGGCGTGCGTGAGCATCTTGAACGATTTATTGCGGATGGTCATAAGGTAGGCATTATTACGAATGGACCGAAGGATCATCAGATGAGTAAGATTCGTGGACTAGGCTTAGATCAGATTATTCCCGAGGACATGATCTTTATTTCTGATGCTGTAGGTCTTGCTAAACCAGACCCAGAAATATTCATGCACGTAAACCAAAAGACGGGTACTTTGGCGGACAATTCGCTTTATATAGGGGATACTTGGGCTAACGATGTAGTTGGAGCACTTGCGGCTGGATGGAAGGTTTGCTGGTACAATCCGAGAGGAAGACAACCGGCTACGGATCATAAGCCTAGTTATATTTTTACTAATTATAAGGAATTTGGCGAGCTTCCTTTGGTGTGAGAGAACAAGTCCTCCAAAGATATTAGAAAGCCATGCGAGAGAAACCTGCGCATGGCTTTCATTACTTTTATAACTAATTTTCGGGTAGTTGAATGCCGCGCCACCCGCTTACATCGCATTGTCCATGTTCGTTATTACCCACAGCAACCACCGTACCGTCCGATTTAAGACCGATGGTATGAGTGCAACCTGCCGTTACCGCCACTATATCGCGCCAGTCACTTATATTGCATTCGCCGTGCTTATTCCAACCCACAGCAACCGCTGTACCGTCTGATTTAAGACCGATGGTATGATGACTACCTGCCGCTATAGCCACAATACCGTGCCAGCTGGTTACATTACACTGGTCTTCATGATTTCGACCCGCAGCAACTACCGTGCCGTTCGATTTAAGACCGACGGTATGAAGGTAACCCGCCGCTATAGCCACTATGTCATGCCAATCATTTACATTGCGTTGGCCATACCGATTATTACCCACAATTGTCACCGTGCTGTCCGTTTTAAGCCCGACGGTATGCCAATCACCCGCAGCAACTGCTACTATATCACGCCAGTCACTTACATTGCATTGGCCTTCATTATTTCGACCCACAGCAACCACCGTGCCATCCGATTTAAGTCCGACACTACGACGCCAACCCGCAGCTACCGCCACAATATCAGCCCAGCCGCTTACATCGCATTGGTCATACTTATTCCAACCCACAGCCGCCACCGTACCATCTGATTTAAGCCCGATGGTATGAGCATTACCGGTATGAGCATTACCCGCCGCAACCGCTATCATATCGCACCAGTCACTTACATCACATTGGCCATATTTATTATCACCTACAGCCGTCACTGTGCCGTCTGATTTAAGGAGGGCGGTATGACGATAGCCCGCCGCTATGGAAGTTAGGGGTTTCACAAGGTTCATAAATCTCGCTCCTTAGTTGATGGTGGATGTTTCGATTTTCTCATGTTTCGCAGAGGGAGAAGTGCTCTTCTTGTTGCTCCTTCTATCCAAAAAAAAGCTTGCTCCCTAGAAAGCCAGCTACGGCTCAAAGGGACAAGCTTTTTTCGTTTAATCTGCGAAACTGTACGTTGGATCTGTCAGGTTCATTCTTTCTTTTATACCTTTAGTGGCATAGATTTTGTTGTCGTCGGTAATAAAGAAAGCTTCAACATCATCAGGTAAAGATTCAAGATATTTCATGCCCTCCTCGATTCCCATCAGGAATACCCCAGTGGATAAGGCATCCGCATCTGTTGCATTCGGGCTCATAATGGTAAGGCTTTTGAGACCGTTCTGTGAGGGATATCCTGTGCGTGGATCAAGGATATGATGGTAACGAACATTGTCCTGCATAAAATACCGTTCATATACACCTGAAGCATCGATGACCTCATCTGAGATCTTAATGGTTCCTAGCTGTGTGCCACGGCTTTGATCTGGATCCTGTAAGCCGATATTCCATTCCGTTCCGTTTGGCTTCTTACCGAGAGCAATAATACTGCTGCCTCCGAGATTAATCATAGCGCTATTTAGACCTTGCTCTTTCAAATAATCAGCGATACGGTCAGCAGCATAACCTTTACCAATACCGCCCAGATCTAGCACCATATTTTCCTTCATCAGCTTTACAGTTTTCGCAGCTTCATCAATTTCAACGTCCTTGTAATTGGTTAGGCTCTTCGCTTTATCAATTTCAGCTTGGGGAGGGACCTTATCTCCACCGCTACCAATATTCCATAGATCGATTAACGGACCGATTGTAGGATCAAATAGCCCGTCCATTTCCTTTGCGTATTGTATGGATTGTTTAATTACATCCAGGGTCTCGTCAGAAACAACAACCGCTTCTTTTCCTGCTGCCTGATTGACTGCGTAAGTCTCTCCACCTTCTTTGGTGCGGCTAAGCTCCATATCCATTCGCTCCAGCATCTGCTGGATATCATCCATATTTTTCTGTTCTACTGTAGCACCGAACACTTTGATATTCACAACAGTGTCATAAATATAAAAGGTTTGTGAGAGAGACTTTTCCTCTCCTTTTCCGGCTGTTGTTGCGCTACCCGTAGTTCCCGCTGTTTTATCGTCCTTATCCTTAGTAATTAGCCAAGCGCCGACAGCTATGAGGGCGATGACGATTACAACGAGGATCAGCGTCGTTTTTTTGTTCTTGAACATATTCCACCATCCATAAAGTTAGTTTCTAAAACAAAACACATTATTTATATCATACCCCAGATAACAAGTTGATGGAAATTAATTTCATGACACATTTAGGGATATAATCGGGCGACATAGAAAAAAGCCCCGTATCCTGATTCGGAGCGGTGCTACAGATTTAGAAGTAAACGATGCTACTTAATCGAGCATATATTCACTATATTTATTCTTGCGAGGATTTAATACGAAGAGGATACCCTTGGCATATCCGCTAACGGCTTTGAAATTTCGTTTTAGAGTCGCTTTAGCCGTAAGACAAGTCAGTGTCCAGATCAAGGCAGCATAATTCATAAAAGGAGCATTACGCAAGTTAAGCAGATAGTAGTGGTTGATGGCGGTAGCTTGTGCTACAACGCCCGCTTTATCGCGAGAACCTGGTGACTCATGATGGATGATCTTCATCGCGGGATTAATTACAAGCTTGCCATAGCGGCTAGCCAAATGGGACAAATAAATATCTTCGGCTATGGAATAGCTTGTCATCCATGGATAGGGCTTAATATCACGCAGTGCCGAACGCCGGAAGGACATATTGCATCCGTGAAAAAAATCCGTTTCAAATACATGCTCCTTCTCTCCCCAAAGGAATTGCGAGCCTGCAAACATACTTGCCGACAATCTGCCTGGTGATCCGGACATTTGTCCGGTTAGCATACCGAATAGCCTGCTTGGCATGCTACTATGTATGCCTTTGGCTACACCACCTACTCCAACAATGGAATCATCAGCTGCATAAGTATCTAGCAGTCGTCGAATATATAAGGAGTCATCTAATTCTGCATCATCATCTAAGTGGAGCATAATTTCTGCATGGATCAGTCCTAGCGCTTCGTAACGTGAAAGCCAGAGACCAGGCTTAGTTTTGCGATGATAATGTAGTTTAGCCTGCGGTAATCCAGTTAGTATTTCACGATAATAGGCTAATCTGTCCTCAGGGATCTCACCGTCGTCCACAATCCATAGCTCGATGGAGATGTCCTCAAGCTGTGTCTGCTTGCCAATGGACTCTATGCACACCGTAAGGTCGTCGATTCGGTTACGGGTAGGAATCACTATAGATAGATCATACATATCTTGAATCTCCCTTCAGGACTTCTTTCGTCCGCTAATCTGAATGTAGTCTCCCGGCGAAATGGTTACCTTGATTCTATCGTTCCTAATGAAGAGCGTATATACCACTTTCGTATACTTTTAGTTGGGGTTCAGGTCTAATGAGAGTTTTTGAAAATAAAAGTTAAGTTTGTATTTTTCGGTTTTTAACTATATAATAGTAAGCGACGAATATTTAGTTATCAATCTTATTCAGCAGTTACAAATGAACAATAATATTAGGAGGTTTTTTTCATGAGAATAGATATTTGGTCCGATTATGCGTGTCCATTTTGTTATATTGGTAAAAGACGTTTGGAGAATGCGCTGAGTCAGTTCCCGAACCGTGATCAAGTAGAGGTGGTATTCCGTAGCTTTCAACTAGATCCACACGCAGAGGTGAGTACAGATAAGAATATTCATGAGCTGTTGGCTACCAAATACGGCATGTCAATCGAAAAAGCAAAAGCAATGAATGCTCAGTTAGCTGAGCAAGCACAAGATGTGGGATTGGAATTCAATTTTGATACAGTGAAGCATACGAATACATTCGACAGCCACCGCCTGAGTCACTTTGCAAGCTCAAAAGGAAAAGGTGCAGAAATGTCTGAACGTCTGTTACGTGCTTACTTTACGGATTCATTGAATCTTGGAGACCGCAGTGTACTTGCTACACTTGCTGCCGAGGTAGGACTGGATCAGGCAGAAGTTGCGGCAATGCTGGAGACAGATGCTTATACAGCTGAAGTGAACGGCGATATCGAAGAAGGAAGCCGTCTTAATATTACCGGTGTGCCATTCTTCGTATTCAACAATAAATATGCGTTATCTGGTGCACAGCCAGGACCTGTATTTACAGAGGTATTGGATACCGTGTGGGCGGAGGAGCAAGCAGGACCAACGCTGCAGGTGGTTGGCAATGGAAAATCCGAAGTATCCACGGATGATGGCTGCGCGGACGGATCTTGCAATATATAAAGTTCGTATAGTGTGGAGAAGAAGAGATGGGGAAGTTTCCATTTCTTCTTTTTTTAATTCCGAAACTCTGCTCTGTTTTACACACTAAAGAGACAAGCGCCCCCGAATCTATCCGGGAGCGCTTGTCTCTTTATGATGTGTTTATCTAAAAGAAGTGATAAAGCTTGTGAACAAGGTGCGGACATCGTACTGATGTTGATTGATTGGCTCGATAGGCCGGTTAATGCCGAGCAATGTGTATACTGCAGTTCTTGCTGCTCGGATAGAGTATTCTTCCGTGAATACAACATCATCTGGAATTTCGCAATATTGGCCAACGAAGGCAAGGTTAGTGGAGCCTTCAGGAACTACTTTAGGTCGATCACTATTTAATCTAGGCATGAATTGTGAAGTGATATAAGGCATCATACATGGAATACAATTAGCAGTTGCCATGATCTCGTCCTTATGTTCTTCGAAATGAAGATGACCGATTAATTCTTCCATAATTTCTTCACCGGTACATTCGCTCATTTTCTTCTTCACGAAGTCTCCTACGTTGTCAGGGTACAAACCGTAACCCCAGAATACTTTTACATGCTCTGGTTGATTGCGGAAATGCGGTTGGAAGGCTAAGACAACGGACATTAACCAGCTTGAATCTTTAAAGGTAACCAATGCGCCAGTACCCGCACGATTGCGAGTGAATTTCTCCATAAGATCGAAGAATTTGGAATCTTGGAAGGTCACGGTAAAGGACTCCCATTTCGAACCATCGATATGATCATCGAAGGAGGATGGATTGCCGAGACCTGGTTTTTTGGCAGCGATGTTCTCCCATAACTTCCATGAGCTACCTTTCCCATTGAGACGTGGGGCAGAGGTCATGGATCCAAGGCTTGATCCTTCAGTCATGGAGCCGTTCGTGACGATTACGATATCGTCTTCGCTTATGTTAATAACGTCTGGGACACCTTGGCGCAGGACGTTCATTTGGGTTACGGTAATGCCATCTCCATCTTTGAACTGCAGGTCAGTTACTGTACATTTCAATGTAAAGTCTACACCAAAGCCTTCGAGATATTTGTGCATAGGTAAGATGATGGAATCATACTGGTTATATGGAGTGCGGGTTACGCCTTCCAGGGTTTGTATTCTTGGGAACTCATGAACGAAGCGAATCATATATCGTTTAAGCTCTACCGCGCTATGCCAAGGTTGGAAGGCGAAAGTAGTAGCCCACATATACCAGAAGTTCGTGGTGAAAAAGTGTGGACCAAACCAGTCGTTAATCCGAGCTTTTCCCATTTTTTCTTCCGGTGTAATAATCAATTTACCCATCGCAAGCCGGTCAGCCATATCGAAGCCCATGGATAATACATCTTCCACCTCACCGTTGCGGTTAACGAGTCTAGCGTTAGCATGTGTTGGATTGGCGGTATCGAATTCTATAATCTCTTCTCTAACGGATTTCTCAGGATGGTCGAGGGAGGGAATCGACATGAGTAGATCCCATGTATTCTCATAGGTCTCATCGTTGAGCATCCGGCCACCGCGAATGACATAACCGTGCTCAGCGTCACCTGCGCCGTCGTTGCTGCCACCGAGAATCTTCATCTCTTCAATAATGTGAATGTTCTGTCCCGGAAAGTCACAGTCTCTGACCAGGTAAGCCGCGCCCGCTAAGGATGCAATTCCGCCACCGACAAAATAAACCTGTTTATTACCGTACTCTTTTTTCACAATGGTCGCCTCCAAGTTGTTGTTGAAATAATCACATTCTTAATGTAAACCAACTCCAATTTTGAAGGTATAATCAATCCTTTTAGAGTGTATGGATTTTAGTCATTACGGTCTATGTGTCTAGTTTTTAGACAAAAAAACCGCTGAACCCAAAGGTTACAACGGCTTGTTCTCATATTTGTGCAAAGCTTTTAGAAAATTTCCCTCAATGAGTACACTTAGCTTCTCGATAATGTGATCCGGATGCTCCTTCATCCCGTCTCTCATCCACTGAATGACAAGGCCTGTGAAGGCCAGTGTATAGAAGTTAGCAATGAAATGTTTATCTTCGTGGCTAACCTCCATCCCGGCGGACAGTTCGTTTATGACACCCATAATGAGATCATTCGTCACTTCGTATAGATACGCATCCAGATGATTTCTGCCCAGTGAGTTCAAGGTGTTGCAGCAAAAGGTTTTATTTCGTTCGATATAGCAGAAGATTCTATAAAAACCGTCCGTCCACGTACTGTAGCTACGATACTGGGCGATGCTCTCTACAGCCTCAGTCTTATAGATCCAACCGAGTAAATCAAATATATCTTGAAAATGATAATAGAAAGTTTGTCGATTTAGTCCGCAATGGTCCACGAGCTGTTTGACTGTAATTTTATTGAGCGACGTATGTTCCATTAGTTCTTTTAAGGAATGGGACAATGCATTTTTGGTTAGAAAAGAATTGGACAACGATCGATCATCTCCTCCGTTCAAGCTTTCGGCCACTGCTTAACTAGCAGACGAATTCCTTCCGCCAATAAACCGAGTGCAAATCCTCCACATGTAAAAAAGAAAAAAGCAAGGAGTCCCGCGAGATCCTCCCAACCGGACATCTCTCTATAGGTGTAGCTTAGCATAATTACTGAACCGATGATTATTCCTGTTGTAGTGATTAACCAGAGTAGACGAGCTCCGAACCACGCTAAGACGTTAACGATACCAGATACAATAATGGAAAAGAGTGCGAAGCGCAGCAAGAGTGTGACATCTAATGTATGAGCCATCATAACGAATCTGTGCAGAATGAAAAGCAACCACAGAAAAACACCATAAACAGCCATCCAGATAAACCAACGGTTACTTTTGGTAGCAGGCAGGAATTTCATTTCTGGCTCACCTCTTTTTCCAAAGTACGAACGGTGTGCAGTAGGGATTATACGGAGAAAGATTCCAGTTCTTCTACACTTTGCAGAAGATGATTCAGCAGGTTCGGAATGTCCTCCATCTGCTCCTCCGTGATTTGCCTTTTGAATCGCAGCTCGATGCAGTTGTTGTAGGTTTCACCTTCTTGACCATAAATGAAGCTTAAAGATTGCACGGGCTGGAATTCAGGCCCCCAGATCGCTTTGAGAATACTCTCGATTGCCTGACATTCAGCAGGAATATCTTCGATCTCCATATAAAAACGTAACGAAAGATTGCAGCCGGGATCCGTGTTAGGCACTTCCAATATTTCATCGCTAAGATCTTTCACAGATGAAGTAAGAAAGACTTCGGCTGTTACGCTCCTGCCAGCCGTCAATTGGAAGGAAAGGCTAAATTCTCTGGACATCAATGCCATATTCAGAAGGTCGGAACGATCCGTAACTACTAGAATTCCGTCCAAATTATCGTAATCGTAGATTTGGTTCTCAAAAGCAATTTTAATATTATCGAAGACAGTAGGATGGAACAATAATGGCACCTTCTTTTGTTTATTAGTATTGTAACATGATCTAAATAGAAGTGAAAAAGATGCCCAGGGACCATATGGACCGGGCATCTTTCGCTTGTTACTCCATGACCTTGAACATGCCCGTCATACCCGGGGCATGATTCTGAAAGCCGTATCGTTCGTAAAAGGTATCATTCCCATGTGATGCGAAAAGTCCGACGAACGCGCCAGAAAAACAATGAGATCGAATATAGTGTAGTAGCTGCTCAATAATGACATTACCAATGCCTTGGCCCTGAAATTCGGGAAACACGGCTACGTCCTGAATATAGAAATACATATGACCATCGCCGACGATCCGCCCCATACCGATAACCTTGTCTTCCTGTACAACGACCATACCATACACCGAATGAGCGAGAGAGGCTGCGGTCATTTCCGTATTCACGTTCCCCCAACCGACAGCTTCCCATAAGGAGGCATGCTCCTCAGGCGTGGGTAAACGTTCAATACATTCATAATGATGTGCTGTTGTCATAGCTAATCACCCATTCTTTGTTAAGTTATTGTAGCGATTGTAGTGTAGTAAGCTCCACTGTAATCAGCCCCCTTAGGATGAATGGGTATTCACTGTGATCTTGTTAGTTCGTAGGTGCAGGTGCGGTATATTTCAGGAATGTCTTCGGAATTGGACTTTCGAAGGTCATTAACTCTCCTGTAGTAGGATGAATAAAAGAAAGTACACGAGCATGCAGACCGAGACGGCCTACCGTTTTGGTCTCTGCACCATACTTCTTGTCTCCTGCAATCGGATGGCCGATATCTGCCATATGAACACGAATCTGATTTTTGCGTCCAGTTTCAAGCTTTACCTCAAGTAACGAGAAGTGGCGGTTCGCCTGAATGAGCTTATAATGTGTGATCGCATGTAGACCATCGCCTTCATGAGGACTGGAGTACATTTTCAGGGTAGAGGTTTCTTTTAGCCAAGAGCTCACTGTACCTTCAGGTCTTTTAACGGCGCCTTCGACTAGAGCTACGTAAGAACGTTCTTTCACGGTATCCTTCCACGTAGTTTGCAGTGCTTGCTGGATCCGTTCGCTTTTGGCAAACATCATTACCCCAGACGTATCGCGGTCCAAGCGGTGAACGACAAAAATTCGATTCTTAGGATTGCTGATGCGGACATGCTCCATAAGCTGGCGGTAAGCTGTTAATTCATTTTCTTCCGCAGTGGCAATCGACAGCAGTCCAGCATCCTTCTGAATAATGATTAGATCATCATCTTCATGGACGATGGTGAGTCCGATCATTTCCGCTACTTGTACAGGTTTCTCTTGATCAATCGTCACAGTTTGACCCGGATGCAATTGAAAATTATGCTGTGTGACTACTTTGCCATTCACTGCTACTTGTCCACGCGAGAGGATAGATTTAATAGCATTTCGTCCACGGCCTGTGATATGGATGAGTAAGAAGGGTAGCAGCTCAGAAGGTTCATTTACTGTAAAAGACTTGGGCGCTGCGGGTGCTTTAGCTTTATGATTAAGCTTGCCATTTGGCTTGCTGTGGGAATTGCTGTGGGAACGAGTACCTCTTTTGGCTGTTTCTTTAGGATTTCTTCTTGTGTTCATGACTGCATTCTCCGTCCTTTAATATTGTACTCCTCAATATACCATGGGCGGTTAAGAAATACTATGTGAAGGGCAGCAAGAAACGAATTCGATTTATAGATAGAATAGCTGAGCTAGTCCTATCAGCAGGAATAAGCTGAAATATATCCAACCGATCACATTAGCGTATTTCTTTTCCCGGTGCATAGCATTGACTGCATATATTTTAGTATCCACAGTAAGCAACAGAACACTGGAGATCAGCAGCGCAACAATTACGTAGGTTAGCTGGTGATAGAACATAGTAGAGCCTCCTATAAAGGTCATTTAATTTTGTTTAAGACCTACTCTGTCGATGTGAGTTTTCAACTTAACTTCAATACTGAGATTGGAATACTGCTGCTCCCAGTCATGTTTGTCACGAACATGGGCTTTCCAGTAGGAGGGAGCATATGCACGAATATATTCACCCATGCCAAAGACATCGGAATGCGCTTGTTGAGTTTCTTCGATAAGGTGGTTGAAAATACCGATCACTCTCTTTTGAAAGATATCTTCAATCTTTTCTAAAGAACGGCTGGAACTGATAGGGATATCACTACGTAAATGCTCATCTAGAGCCGCCTCTAAAGAGAGGTTATAGGTGATGTGAGGTTTGCCCTCTTTGAATTGAACTTTCACCCTCGTGAACCGGTCGTTGACCTTGAGCATCACCGGACCGAATTCATCAGCATAAAAAAGATCGGAGTATCCCCCGGGATTAATGCCCTTCATGGACATATATGCGCCAATCTCAATGGGAATCGTCGAACTGACCATCACTCCACCACTAAAGTAAGCTAGGCCTTTAATCATGATATTGTCTTCCTGATGTAATGAGACGTAAGGCAGATAACCACTTTCGCCCCATTTGGAATCTGCTGACCAGAATACACCTATATAATCAGCAGGAAATTTCCCCGATGTCACTGCTTTTTCCATGGTAGAGAGGATGTAAAGGGTCGGCACTCGCTGCAGCGGAGGATTAATATTCATAAATTTGGCAGCCTCCCCTTCGGATACTAGCAGCCAGGTCCGGCGACGAACTTCTGGATTGCGACGCAAATAATCATTTAAGTCATCCATGCTTTTTCTTGCTATGTCCTCACTAATAATAATCACTCGTAAATGAATCAGATAACGTGGATCAGAAATTTGCTGCTGCAAATTGTTCATGGCGTCATCTAATGTGTACCCGTATACTTCTACGACCCATACTGGATTTTGATTTCCGCCTCCGCCTTCACCCCCACTGCCTGGTCCGAGTGGAACTCTTCCCGGAACCGCAATTTGGGCGGTTACACGAATTTGGGGTAAGTTAATATTTGCGCTTTTAAGATGAGTGGTTTGGTCATCATTTGTTTTGCTGTCTGGAGGGACGGAATCAATGGATAACCCTAGCACCAATGCACGATCTTCAATTTCGAGCTGGTCCCAGCAACCTGCGAGCAATCCAGACAGGAGTGAGAGAATAAAAATAAGAACTACACGCTTATAAATTTTTTTATTCATGAGAAATGGCTCCTTTATTTCGGATTAGAGAGACTAACCATAATAAAAGAGGATAGAAGGTCAAAAAAATCAAACCGATTATCGCTGTAATGCTAGCAAATGAATAGACCTGAAATATGTTTCTCGGCAAAAGTGAAAAAGTGAAGATAAGTGGAAGTAAGAAACTGGATATTAGGCGGTGATCCTTGTGCCGCAGCACTTGTTGCAGAGAGTATGCGGCTAAGTAATAGTTCGTAAAGATGGTAGTGAATATAGAAATCACCCAAATTATTATAAAAAGAGCATCAAACCGTTCTAATAGTCCTGCGCCGATGGATATGGAGCGAGCTGCTTCTAGGGTTGGATAGGACAGTAATTTGGTTTCCTGAGCTCCAAACATGCCTAGAGTGACCCAAACGATCATTACATAAATGAATCCAATGATACCAAGCGCAATAGTGCCTGCTTTAAGGATCTGTTGAGGTTTTTTCATTAGAGGAACCAGCAGGATGATGACAAATGTACCTTGATAAAGGCCAGCGGACGTAATCGTTCCTTTGGAAAAGCTTGAAAAGGTGGTGTGATTTCCGGTGAGGGGTAGCAAGTTCAGAACATCAACATTTCTCATAGCTACCAATATAATTGCGATAGCGGATAATAGAATAAAGGGTAAATAAAAAACATGTACATAAGTGAATTTTACAATATTTCTACGGATTGATAAGGAAACCAGTAGGAGCATTAAGAGAATTACTACTTCTATGGGTGTCTTTTTAAAGACAACCGCAACACATACTTCTCCAAATTGGCGCATGGTGATCCCAGCAGAGAAAGCAAAAAACAAAGAAATAAGCATGGAGAAAATATCCGCGAGCCAAGTTCCGAGAAGGCGGCGGCTGAATAAGAACAACGTTTCGTTAGGGAATTTTCGGCAGACAACCGCTGTAAACCAGCAACCTAAAAAAGCAACAGGTACGCCAGAAGCAGTTACGAGCGGTGCACCACTGTCTCCGGCTTCAGCCATATAACGAGGAATACTTAAGATTCCTATTCCTATAATCGTACTGATGATTACAGCCATGACTTGGATCGTTGTTATGGGGCGGTTACTATTCATCAGCTTCACTTTTCTCCTTAAAAATCAGATCGGTATGCATTTTGGGAATATCATTCGCAAGAAGATCGGGATCAGGTGTATTGAGAAAGCTTGGGCGACTTCGCATCCACCATAAAGGTACACGAACAATACTATCCTTGAGGTCCTTCCAAATCGTAGGCACAAAGGGTGTCATGTAGGGAACGCCGAAGGATTCCAAGAATAATAAGTGGTTAACAATAACAATAGTGCCAAGCATTACTCCGTACAGACCAAAGCAGCCTGCCAATATGATCAGTGGAAATCTAAGCATTCTTGAAGAGATTGCGGCATTGTAAGCGGGTGTGGCAAAAGACCCTATGGTCGTTATAGCGACAACAACTACGGTAGTTGGACTCGCCAGACCTGCTGCTACGGCTGCCTGACCAATGACAAGCACACCTACAATAGAAAGAGCCCCGCCAATCATTTGCGGTAAGCGAATGGTTGCTTCGCGCAGCACCTCCATGAAGACTTCCATAATCAGAACTTCCAATACGGCTGGAAAGGGTACGCCAGCTCTTGCACCAGTTATTGCTACGGCGAACTCTGTCGGCAGTAGCTCAGGATTGAAAGAGATAATGGATACATATAAGGCTGGGAAGAAAAGGGAAAATAATAATGCGATCAGGCGGATCATTCTTAGGAGGCTTCCTACAACAAAACGTTCTGTATAGTCATCCATCGTCTGAAAGAACTGATTGAAAAGCGCCGGGACGATGAGGCAGAATGGTGAACCGTCTACAAGGATGATGACTCGTCCTTCTAATAAAGAGGCTATAGATTTATCCGGGCGTTCGGTTGGCTGAACCTGTGGAAACGGGGAGAGGGGATGATCTTCTATGAATTGCTCGATATACCCCGCATCAAGGATGCCGTCTACATTTATTGCTGATAATCTCCTCATCACCTTTTGAACTAGCCCTGGATCGGCTATTCCTTCGATATAACAAACAGCTACTTTTGAGCGCGTCCGTACGCCAAGAGGGGCAGTTACTACACGAAAATCCGGCGTTTGTAGTCGATAGCGAAGTAAAGAGATATTGGATTCTAAATTCTCTATAAACCCATCACGCGAACCGCGTATAACTTGTTCAGTTTGAGGTTGCTCAATGCTACGATGCTCAATTTTACGCAGATTGAAGTAAAGTGCCTGATCCATTCCATCTATGATTAGAACTACATTTCCCTCCAACAAGATGGAGGCTAGAGTATTTAGGTCCTTAGTACGGTTACCTTGTGTTACTTGTACTGTCATACTCCAGATGTAATCAGGTAAATCCTTTAGATCTTTTGGAATTTCTGAGAGATCAGAGGAAACATTCATTAATGGCTTTAAAACATAGTTCTGAATTTGATTCTGGTCCACCACAGAAGAAAAAAAGATAATAGCCGCATCATGTCTACCGTACACCTTGAAGTTACGGACTATAAGATCGCTGTCTTCTCCAAAGACTTGTTGAATGAAGCTTATATTGCTCTCCAGGCTGGAATCCAGTGGCTTTACCGGACGATTGTCCTGGGCAGAGGACTCTTTGCGTGCAGGCTTATGTTTAAAGGAGGTATATTTTTGTTTCCAATTTTGCACGGTCGCTCCACCCTTCTTTGAAATCTCTCTTCTTAAAGCTTGGCTAAAAAGAAGGCCTTTTATGTAAATATTTCAAAGGAAGAACATGGGGACCATAGTTAAGGAGTGTTGCTCAATACACTTTTGACCGCTAAACTAAAGATAGAAACGCTTAAGGGGTTATGAGAGATATGATGATGCAAGCACCTACTATTGAACAGGCGCAGGCTGAGCTGCAAAAATATTACGGTTATCCGGATTTTCGGGATGGTCAGAAGAAGATTGTTCAGAACTTGCTGGAAGGTCGCGACACACTCGGTATTCTTCCTACGGGAGGTGGGAAATCGATTTGCTATCAAGTTCCCGCACTGCTGCTTCCTGGGCTGACACTGGTGATCTCACCATTGATCTCTCTGATGAAGGATCAGGTCGATGCGTTAACCACGGCAGGTATTCCGGCAGCCTTTATTAATAGCACGTTAAGCGGGAAAGAAGTAAATGAGCGGATTCGGGCTGCCCGTCGCGGCGATTTGAAGCTGCTTTATGTTGCGCCCGAAAGGCTAGAGCTGGACTGGTTCCGTCTGGAGATGGCTGAGCTGGCGATTTCCTGTGTGGCTGTGGATGAGGCGCACTGTGTATCTCAGTGGGGACATGATTTCCGTACAAGCTATTTGTCGGTATCGCCTTTTGTGAACGAGTTGCCAGAACGGCCAATTTTGGCTGCATTTACAGCGACGGCAACACCAGAGGTTATGGAGGATATGGTTCGGCTGCTGCGTCTGCGCGAGCCGGGTATTTTCATGACTGGACTCGGAAGAGATAATTTAGCGATGTCTGTGCTACGTGGAGAGAATAAGCGGGAGTTCGTCATGGATTACACCGCAACGCATTCTCATCAGCCGGGTATTGTATATGCGGCTACACGCAAAGAAGTGGATGATCTATATCAAAGGCTGCAGGCTTCAGGAATAGCGGCAGGCCGTTATCACGCAGGTATGAATGATCAGGAGCGGGCAGATAGCCAGGAAGGCTTCCTTTATGACGATATCCGGGTCATGGTGGCCACCAACGCTTTTGGGATGGGGATTGATAAATCCAATGTCCGGTACGTAATACATTACAATATGCCAAAAAATATGGAAGCTTATGTTCAGGAAGCAGGCCGTGCTGGTCGTGACGGGGAGCCGAGTGAATGTATTTTGCTTTTTAGCGCGCAGGATATTATGACCCAAAAGTTCCTGATCGAGCAGAATCCACAGGATACGGACCGTAAAGCTAACGAATATCGCAAGCTTCAGCAAATGATTGATTATTGTTATACTACCCGCTGCTTGCGCAGTGCCCAGCTGGATTATTTCGGTGAGGAGCATGAGGACAAGTTATGCGGCATTTGCAGCTCATGTACAGATGAACGAGAGCTTGTAGATATGACCGTAGATGCGCAGAAGATATTCTCCTGCATTCACCGTATGCGGGAACGTTATGGAGTTGCGTTGGTGGCTTCTGTGCTGAAAGGTTCTCGTAATCAGAAGGTGATGCAGTATGGTTTTGATAAGCTGCCGACCCACGGTGCGATGTCGAGCCGGACAGAGAAGGAGATCTCAGAGAGCATCAATGTACTCATCTCTGAGGGATATCTTGCTTTATCTGAAGGACAATACCCCGTAGTGCGGCTCCAGCCTTTGGCTGCTGAGGTACTGCGCGGACAGCGTGAGGTCATGCAGCGAGTAGCGCGGCCATCACGAGCAGGTGCGGCATCTGGTACGCGAGTTCGTAGTCGCGGGCATGACCTGTCACCTTCGGCAGTCAATGAGACCGTCTTTGAGCAGCTGCGTCTGATCCGGCGAGAGTTGGCGGGACGTGAGCATGTGCCCTCATATATTATTTTTAATGATGCCACGCTGCGTGAGATGAGTGTGGTTTGCCCGCAGACCGAAGCGGAAATGCTGAGGGTAAAGGGTGTCGGGGAAGTGAAATACCGGAAGTATGGTAAGGCATTCCTAGAGTTTTTTCAAAATGAAATGTAGAAAAGGTCGTGTAGCATTGAAAATCGTTCTGACCACGCTAAACGCAAAATATATCCATACCTCACTGGCGATCCGTTTGCTTAAAGCCTACAGTGAGCATGAATTTAAAGATATTCATTTGGTGGAGTACACCATTAAAGATCCCGTGATGAATATCGTGTCCGACTTGTTTCAGAAACGGCCAGATGTGATTGGCTTCTCCTGTTATATCTGGAATATCGAAGAGACGCTCAAGCTGATCGGAATTCTTAAGCAAGTGATGCCTGAGGTTACGATTGTTCTCGGAGGACCGGAAGTCTCTTATGAGCCGCTGCATTGGATGAAGAGAGAAGCTGGCATTGATTTCATCGTAAACGGAGATGGAGAAGAGACCTTTCATCATTTGTTGCAGGAGCTGAGAGACGACCGGAAATTTCATTTTGTGTACGGAGCTGCTTATCGTAAGGGAGAGGAGATCATTGTAAATCCACCTCGTCCCAAAAGCGATCTAAATACGCTGCCTACACCGCATCGTTTTCCAGAGGATATTCCAGATCTGAGCAAACGTATTGTTTATTTTGAGACGAGCCGTGGGTGCCCGTTTAACTGTCAATTTTGTTTATCCAGTATTGAGGTAGGCGTACGTTATTATGATATTGAACGAGTGAAGTCTGATTTACTCTACTTAATTGAAAATGGCGCCAAAATCATTAAATTCTTGGACCGCACCTTCAATATCAACCGCAACTATGCGATGGAAATGTTTCAATTCCTGATCGATAATCATCAAGGCTGTGTGTTCCAGTTTGAAATCACAGCAGATATCATGCGGCCAGAAGTTCTGGATTTCCTGTCGAATAATGCGCCTCCGGGCATCTTTAGATTTGAGATTGGTGTACAGTCTACAAATGATGAGACGAACGAGCTTGTTAAACGCCGCCAGAATTTCAAGAAGCTCTCTCGTACGGTAATGAAGATTAAGGAAAGCCGCAATATCGATCAGCATCTGGATTTGATCGCGGGGCTTCCGATGGAGGATTACTCCACCTTCCGCAAAACCTTTAATGATGTATTCGTTATGGAGCCAGAAGAGCTGCAACTTGGATTCCTCAAAATGCTTCGCGGGACGGGTCTGCGTGCACAGGCGGCAAAATATGAGTATACGTATATGGAACATGCCCCTTACGAAATTCTTAGCAGTCATATGATGACCTTCTCGGATATTATTCGTTTGAAGCGGCTTGAGGATGTGCTGGAGAAATACTGGAACAGCCACCGGATGGACCATACAGCCAAATACTTGATCCGTCACGTGTTTGATTCACCATTTGATTTCTTTCAGGAGTTCGGTGACTACTGGGAGGAGAGAGGCTGGCAAAAGATTGGGCATCAGCTAGAAGATCTCTTTACCCGTTTGCAGTCCTTCTTGATAGATCGAGGGACTCCGTCTATGGATATTATTACTGGGCTAATGAAGCTTGATTATTTCCTAGGACACAAGTATAAGCCTCGCAAAATCTGGTGGGATTTCGTGCTGGATAAGTCGGATTGGTCGAGTTACTTGAGGGATATTGCTGCTAATCCGGGTCAAATCTCTGCGCAGTTGGCAGAAACCGGACTCAGCGAAAGAGAGCTGCAAAAATATACGGTGCTTGAAGTGCTACCGTTCTCGCTTGAAGCGGTGCTGGAATCCATCAGCGGTCTACGGGCGGATGGGGGTTCAGAGGAAGAGGAAGCAGGCGATGCTAACGACGGGACTGTACCTTCTCCTGAGTCATTGATACAGGGAGTTACAGAGAGTAGTTTAGAAGAGTCTGTCCAAACCACAAGCTCTGCTGTAGCCATAGCTGAATCACCTTCCGTTCGAGAAGGTCGCACGCTGCTAATCGTAATGTATCAGCAGAACGAGAGCCAACGCGCTCAGTATTATACGCTGCCTTTGTAATAGGGCGATTGTGTTGGGAGGAAAGACCGTTCCTTTGGGGGCGGTCTTTTTTTGTTACATGCGCAAGCGTCTTCTGAATTCGCAAGTGGTGGAGGGAAGTGATGATTGGCCATAAAAGTCTTCTAAGACCGAAAACGAAGTGGGATAGTAATGGCTGCCAAAAGCGCCAGATGAGTCCGGGAGCGGAGGGGAAGAAAGGAGCTAGGAGTAATGTAAGCTGCTCACAACCCAAAACGAAGAGCAGCGATCCCCTAATAACGGGAGGATCGCTGCTCTGTCTCAAATAATCCAAAAAACCTACGGTTTTCTTTTAAGCTGTAGTCGTAACCTCAGAAGGGAGATGCTGTTCTAACCAGTTAAGCACATCGGCTGTAACTTGATCCCGGTTCACCTCATTAAGCATTTCATGCCTGCCTCCTGGATAGAGCCGATACTCTACGTCCGATATCCCTCGTTTCTTGTACAGCTCCGCAAGGCGAGGAATGCCTTGGCCGCTCATCCCTACAGGATCCTTATCCCCACCAAATATATAAATGGGCTTACTTGTACATAATGTCCTAAGTGATTCCTCGGAATGGATCTCCCTTAGGAGGTGGAAAAAACCACGGAAAAAGCGTGTTGTACAAATGGCTCCGCAGAATGGATCGGCAATGTACTTATCAACTTCCGCATCATCGCTGCTCAGCCAGTCATATGCAGTTCTTACGGGAGAAAAAGCACGGTTGTAACTGCCGAATACTAAGCTGTTCAGTAGTACACTTCGGTGATGTTCACCCTTTAACTTGAGCTGTGCACTAGCCAGAGATTCTCCAAGGCGCAGCATACCGCGAGGACCATTTGTACCGCTTAGGATAAATCCTGCATAGATTTCGTTACCCTCTTCACACATCAGCTTTTGAGCCAGAAAGGAACCCATACTATGAGCGAATAGAAAGATGGGCTTACCTTCATGTTTGGAGAGTGCTTTGGCTGCTACCTGGAGCAGATTGCGCCGCATCCAATAGAATCCGTCCTCCCCAACATCGCCAAGCAGATCGACTTGACCAGCGGTTTTACCATGTCCCCGGTGGTCATTGACATATACTGCATAACCTACTCCGGTTAATGCTTCCGCAAAACGAGCATAGCGGACAGCTGTTTCACACATACCGTGAGAAATTTGCACGATTCCTCTAACTGGCACATCGGATTCAGGTAACCATTCATAGACATGGATATTTACACCTATGGGATCCGTTAGGGTAAAGCTATTTTCCTTCATGGTCCATTCCTCCTAAAGGTTCTCGACTTATGGTAAATAAGAGCGAAGCACAGTAGAATGACCTTCGATAGCGTAACGGCCGAGACTGGAAGGAATCAGATAGCATTCTCCTGCAGCATAAGGTTGGGAGCCGCCATCCCAAGTAAGATGTCCGCTGCCTTCACAGATGACTAGAATAGTGAAGCTGTCTTCTGTAGTGGTGAGGTCCCATGAACCATTTACGATTCCTTTTTCTACGATAAAATATGGCGAAGCGGCAAGTTGCAGCCACTCTCCAGGGACTGCGTTATCTGTCTTCATCGAAGTAGCCCCGGCGCCTTCATAAGCTGTAACATTAAGTGAATCTTCAATATGAAGCTCACGTGGTTTTCCGTCCAGGCCTGGACGGTCATAGTCATAAATGCGGTATGTAGTGTCGGAATTTTGCTGGATCTCTGCTACAACGACACCAGCACATAGCGCATGAACGGTTCCGGCGGGAATATAGAAGGAGTCTCCTGCAGAGACAGATACTTCTTGAAGGCTATCCATAACGGTGCCTTTCTCCAGTGCTTCCCGCAAAGTTTCACGATCCACGCCTTCTTTAAGACCATAGATGATTTTGGCACCTGGCTTAGCGTCTAACACGTACCACATCTCTGTTTTGCCCAGTTCACCTTGTGGCAATCCCTCATAATCATCTGTAGGGTGGACTTGAACGGAAAGATTGTCGTTGCAATCCAACAATTTGATTAGTAGAGGAAATCTTCCACCCGTTTCTGAAATCCCTTTGCTTCCGAACCATTCATGGCCGAACTGCTCACGAATTTGATCTAAGCCTTGACCAGCTAACTCTCCGTTTACCACCGATGACGTTCCATTCGCGTGATCGGCGATCATCCAGCCTTCGCCAATATGTCCTTCAGGTAGATCTAGGCCGAATTTCTCCAGCGCGCGTCCTCCCCAGACACGTTCTTTAAACTCCGGTTGAAATTTCAAAGGATATGGTTGAGTCATTGCTACATCTTCCTTCCCAAATATAAAATAGTTTGATGCTTACAGCTTAAGAGGGGTTTCCTTTTTTCTTTTCGAGCGCAATCATATAAGGTGAATCCGTGCGCTGCAGCTGACGATAAACAATGCTTTGTGCTACCTTTTGGGAAACAGCTGCTGCCCAAGATTCAACGGCAGCGGCTTCTTTATCTCCGCCTGCATGGCCGGGATAAAGAACTGCCGTAATGATCCCACCTGGACGCAGTAACTGGAGAGAAGCTTCCAAGGCTGTAATGGAGCTGTCCGGCTGAGTAATGATGTTCTTGTCGGCATCTCCTGAAGGCAAGTAGCCTAGATTGAACATTACAGCTCCAACGGTGCCATGCCAGTTCGCTGGAACAGCTTCAGCCATTTCGGCGTGACTACGTTCCAGTAAGGTGACGGTGGCGAGCGAGGGAGCTTCCTCTTTTGCAAGCCGCAGGCGCTCTTCAGCCAGGTTCAGCGCTGCAGCTTGAATGTCAAAGCCGTAGACTTCACCGCGAGCTTCGGTTGTTTTGGCTAGAAAAAGCGTATCAGCACCAGTACCTACAGTGGCATCAATCGCACGATCACCTAAAGTTAACCGCTCAGAGATTAATTTATGAGCAAAGCTTAAAACGGACATAAAGCCCATTAGCTCTTCCTCCAATACTTACCCTGCCAAGTATCACGAGCAACTAGCTCATCGTCAATGGCATTTAGCACTTCCCATTTCTTGAGGCTCCACATCGGTCCGATTAAGAGATCCCGAGGAGCGTCTCCAGTCAAGCGATGTACAATCATTTCAGGGGGCAAAATTTCGAGTGAATCGGCAATGAGCTTCACATACTCGTCCTGTTCCATGAATCGTAGCAACCCAGCTTCGTATTGCTTCACCATGGGTGTTTTACGCATGAGATGCAGAAGGTGAATCTTAATTCCTTGTACATCCATGCGAGCCACAGCAGATACCGTTTCGAGCATCATTTCATGCGTCTCCTGTGGGAGACCGTGAATGATATGGGTGCAGACACGAATGCCGTGACGCCGCAACTTCTCAACAGCATCTACATAACACTGGCTGTCGTGAGCCCGGTTAATTAGCTCAGAAGTGGAATCGTGTATAGTTTGGAGACCCATCTCTACCCACAGATACGTGCGCTCGTTTAGCTCGGCCAAATATTCGACAACATCATCCGGCAAACAGTCAGGCCGTGTAGCAATAGATAGTCCAACGACACCTGGCTGCTGTAAAATCACTTCGAAATATTCTCTAAGCTCTTCGACCGGAGCGTACGTATTCGTATAGGCCTGAAAATATCCGATGTATTTAGCGTTTGGCCATTTTAGATGCTGCTTGTCACGGATATTATTAAATTGGGTGACGAGATCATCTCGGCGACTTCCCGCAAAATCACCAGAACCTCTGGCACTGCAAAAAGTACAACCACCTTTAGCGATGGAGCCGTCACGGTTGGGACAGGTAAAGCCTGCATCAAGCATAACTTTGAATACCTTGGTGTTCAAATGTTCACGCATTTCGTAATTCCAGGTATGAAAACGTTTATCTCCCCAAAGCTGCGGAGGAGTAGTGTATTGAAGATTAGACACGAGGAGCCCCTTTCTGAAAATATAAACATAGATAAGTATCCTTATCCTTATATTTTTCTGAGACGGATGGCATCCTTTATAAAAGAACACACAGCCGTTTCTTATAATCCAATACATTGTATCAAAAAACAGAGCTCGGCGTAACATTCACTCCCGGTACTGGCATGAAAAATAGGCCGAAAGTAAGGCGCTTTCAACTTGAAAATGCTTACATAGTATGTTATATTCAGAGTGTGAAAAGCTGCTGTGGCTTAAAGAAATTCAGCCAGGAGTTCATAATTTCGTGTCGTCCGATCCATAATAATAACCGTGAGGTGATAGCAATGAATTCTCAAACGGTATATGCTGAGGGTAAAGATTCGATTGAAGTCCACTTAACGCCAGATGAAGCCCTTGCACTAACAGGTGTGGAATTTAACGGCAACCCTAAGATCAAGACAGATGCACAGCGTAAAATTCGCAGCGCATTCGAAAAAAAGACATTTGCCACCAGCTCAAACACAAAGTAGATCCTAATCTACCGGAAAAGAATGAGCCTTAATTCCAAATATACACAACGAAGGAATTCCCCTGGATAGCTCATTTAAGAGCTGAGCCAGAGAATTCCTTTTTCTTTTTTACCCCAATCCCTTTACTTTTCGGGACAATTTCGGCACAATATTGCAAGTGACAGTTATCGTATAAGAGATAATCGGAGGAATACCTATGCGTTTACGCGGAAGAAAAGGAATACGTGAAAGTTTGGAAGAACAGACCGATCTAGTCATTCTTGACCCTCGGAGTTATAAAGGTGAGTGGTCCAAGCTGTTCGGGAATGATCATCCGATCCATGTGGAGTTCGGAATGGGCAAGGGACAGTTTATCAGCCAAATGAGCTTCAAATATCCCGATATTAATTTTATCGGCGTTGATATGTATGATGAGCTGATCCGCCGTGCTGGAGATAAGGCTAGAGCAGTATGGGAGCCGGCAGGTCATGAGACGCCGCCCAACCTGAAATTGGCACTCGCCAATATTGATTATGCAGAGGAAGTATTTGCTCCAGGAGAGCTGGAACGAATTTATCTTAACTTCAGTGATCCGTGGCCAAAGAGTAAGCATGCTCGTCGTCGTTTGACACACCCGCGTTTTCTTGACAAATATCGGGGGCTGCTAAGCGACTTAGGTGAAATTCATTTGAAAACAGATTCTCGAAGCCTATTTGAATTCTCATTAAATGCATTTGCGGACTTTGGTCTACAGATGAAAAATATTTCGTTAGACCTACATGCGGACGGCATCATAAATGAGGATCATATTATGACGGAATACGAGACGAAATTTGTCGGACGTGGCGTGAATATCCATCGTTGTGAGGCCATTGTAGGTGCGGAAGCGCTCAAGCAGTATCAAGCTACCCGTTTGGACAAATATCGGTTGTAGTTACAAAGCACTGCTCCAAAAGATGTGCTTCAATAATAAAGCGGCAGCCTCCAAGTGGTTTGGAGGCTGCCGCTTTTAAATTAACTATTCCAATAATTCGATAATGCTCTGAGCACATTGCAATGGGTGGTAACGGGCGATTTCCTCAAGATGAAGTTTTCGCTTATTCTGCACATCCTCGTAGTTGTTTAATAGACGTTCCATCCACATTACGACTACGTCTAAAGACTCTATCGGCTCTCCGAAACCTGCTGCGGTAAAATAGCGGCAATTCTCCTCCTCCTGCCCGGGCAGAGGGTTATAGAAAAGCATCGGTATTCCTTTAGCGAGCCCTTCACTGCAGGTCATTCCACCCGGCTTCGTGACGAGCAGATCGGACACCTCCATCAGCTTGTCAATCTCACGCGTAAAGCCTATCAAGGATATATTAGGATGATTATAACGTGAGTCTTCTTTCATTTCCTGAAGCAGCTCTTCATTCTTGCCGAGACAGAAAACAATCTGAATCTTCTCTCGCCATTCCGCCAGACAGGCATTTACAACCTGATCGTTCATGATCCCCCAGCCGCCGCCCATGACTAGTACCGTTGGCATATCCTTGAGATTGAATTGCTGTCGAATCTCCTGCTTTCCAGGATGCTGCCAAAAGTTAGGGTGTACGGGTATCCCAGTAACCTGAATTTTTGCAGAAAGAATGTTTCGCATACGCAATTTGGATTTAACCTCTGGTGTTGATACCAGATAACGGTCTACCTCTGGACTGATCCAACTGGCATGTGCGTCATAATCCGTTATAACAGTTACGAGAGGCATCTTTAGGGTAGGATCCACTCTCTTAAGACGAGATACTACAGCACCCGGAATGAAGTGTGTGCAGACAATAACGTCAGGTTTCAACTGCATTACAACATTTTTGGTATGCGTATAAAATATACGATGCAGGGCAAGCGTGGTAAGACGATTAAATGATTTCTGGTGACGGTAGACGTACCCCATCAGCTTTGGCTGAGTCGTTACCGTCTTACGGTAAGCAGACAGAATAATGGGTGCCATTTTGGGATTAAGGAAATTCCCAAGTTCTAGCACCTTCGTTTGTAAATTAGGTGACAGTTGGCGCAGACTGCTCGACAGCGCATAAGCTGCTTGAGTATGTCCTGCTCCAAAGCCTTCTGAGAGTATTAAAATTCTTTTTTTTTGCAATTTTGATTCACCTATTCTCAAAGGTTTTCCCGGTTTAACCATATATACTTCAGATCCATAAGGCTATAGTGCCCGCTGCAACACTGGTTCCGATCACTAAGCCTGCAAAGACATCAGATGGATAATGTAATCCCAGATAAATGCGTGAAAACCCAACAATACAGGCCAGCGGCAGCAGAATAACGGTCAAGGCAGGAAATGCTACCATATATGGGACCGTTGAAGCAAAGATAGCTGTAGTATGACCAGAAGGAAAGGAATGATCCTTTAATGGATTACGAAATGTGTTCGTATCCGGTAACGCCAGATAAGGCCGCATGCGTGGATACAGTTTTTTAGCGACAGCAACGGGCAAATGGCTAACAGCTAGAGCCGTCATTGCTTGCAGGCTAGCGGTTCTCCATGGCTGAGGAGCAAATGCCCATATCAGTATGTTGATAACAATTGTGCTTGTAGCTCCACCCAAATGAGTGAGATAGAAGAGCCAAAAGTTCAGAAAACGATTATGCATTCGACCGTTGATCCACTTAAAAAGGTGCCGCTCCCAGAGATGTAGCTTCATGAATAAATGTCTCATATCTTGTCCCTCCGCCAGTCGGCTACCGATAACAGGTGCTTATGAGCAGTCCGTTCTTTAGCATTAGATCTGTCTTAATCATACTTTTTAAAGGTAGTCCATTTCAAGGAAAAGCTCAGTTTTGCTAGAAATTTGCTAGTTTTGACTTAGAGCCGCTAACGCCGTACAATGATTCAAGCGGACTAAACATGTTTAAAAGGGTAAGAGATAAATAAGGATCCAAATAAATGGAATTCATACAATTCTTTTAAACAACACATATAAAAATTGTGAAGTCTGCCTAGAATAAGAATACTCTTGGTCTATTGTTAAGGGATGCAACAAAAGGGTCAGAAGGAACGTCAAGCAAGCTAGAGAGAAAAAAAAGAACACCGAGAGTGAAAAAAGGGGGCATCAAAAGGTCATGACAGACGCACTGTTTGTTACGCTCCAAGTGATCTTGGCAGCAATCGCAGTATATCAGTTTACCTTTTCGTTATTTGGTCTGCACAAGAAAAAGACAAAGACAAAGTATAAGCCAGAAAAAACATTTGCAGTACTTGTTGCTGCACATAACGAGGAAGAAGTCGTCGGCGCGTTAATGGAGAACCTGAAGCAGCTTAACTATCCTTCAGAACTGTTTGACGTATTTGTAATTTGTGACAATTGTACAGATGGTACAGCTCGCATCGTTAGAGAGCACGGAATGAACGCTTGTGTCCGTACTAACCCAAATCTACGTGGTAAAGGTTATGCCATTGAATGGATGCTCAAGGAGCTTTGGGGCATGCAGCGTCAATATGACGCAGTTGTAATGTTTGATGCCGATAATCTGGCACATACTGAATTCCTGATGGAGATGAATAATGATCTTTGTTCAGGAGCGCGTGTTATTCAAGGTTATATTGACACCAAGAATCCAGAAGATTCCTGGATTACTGCAGCGTATGGTGTGTCGTATTGGTATATTAACCGTTTGTGGCAACTTTCACGCCATAATTTGAATATGGCGAACTTCCTTGGCGGAACAGGAATGTGTTTCGAGACCAATCTCCTTAAAGAGATGGGCTGGGGAGCTACAAGCTTAGTTGAGGATCTGGAGTTTACGATGCGCAGTGCATCTCATGGTGTATATCCTAAGTTCAACTATGACGCAAAGGTATTTGATGAGAAGCCTCTAACTTTCAAGGCCTCTTCAAGACAGCGTCTGCGCTGGATGCAAGGACACTTTACTGTAGCTCGTCGTTATTTTTTCCCATTACTTTGGCAAAGTATTAAAGAACGTAGCTTAACGAAGTTTGACCTTGCGCTTTACGGAGCAAATGTGTACATTGTTTTGCTCACCTTCTTGATGACGGCGGTAATGTGGGTGGATATGGCCCTCTTTAACGGACCGAATATTGCTAATATTTACGGCAGCTTGCCAGTCTGGCTCGGTTTCCTTGCGATCGGTTTGAATCTGGTGACCTTTGGGATTGCGATGGCTTTGGAGAAGGTTAAATTTAAGAAGGTGTACGCTTATCTGGTGTTCTTCCCAATTTACCTGATCTCTTGGTATCCTATTACGTTCTATGCGTTCTTCACGCAGAACAACAAGCAATGGAGCCATACCAAGCATACGCGTGTCGTAAGACTTGAAGAAGTGCAAAGCAAGCAGGTATAAGATATTTAAGAATATTGAATAAAAGAATTGACACTCCGTTTGGAGTGGTGTATAGTATTCAAGTACGCAAATCATAGGGATTGCAAGAAGAAGCACCTGCTTCTCACCTGACTGGCATATTCGCCGGCTGGTTTTGATCTCAATGCTTTATGAATGTTAATGTTCATGAACGTTGATCAAACACGGGGTGTCGGGTGTTACCGGCACCCCTTTTTTATGGAGTAAGGCAGTATAGTTGTTAAAAAGATCCGGAGGTGGAGAGTTATCAGTAAGGAACATATGATCAATGATGAAATTCGGGCCAAAGAGGTACGGTTGGTTGGTGCGGAAGGTGAACAAATCGGAATTAAACCGATCCGCGAAGCGTTGCAAATGGCGATCGATCTTAATCTAGATTTAGTCAATGTAGCACCACAGGCTAAGCCGCCGGTATGCCGCATCATGGATTACGGCAAGTTCCGTTATGAAACGCAGAAGAAAGAGAAGGAAGCCCGTAAGAACCAGAAGATCGTTGATATCAAGGAAGTCTGGTTCCGTGCTAACATTGAGGAACATGATTATCAAACCAAGTTCCGCAATGTGATCAAGTTCTTGGGTGAAGGCGATAAAGTAAAGTGCTCCGTTCGTTTCCGCGGACGTGAGATTACACATGCGAATATCGGCCAGAAAATCCTCGAGCGTGTTAAGAACGAAGTGGCTGATATATCTGTTGTTGAGCGCCAGCCTAAGCTGGAAGGTCGCAGCATGATTATGATCTTGGCTCCTAAAGCCCAATAAATCTGGAGTCACTTGCTTACATGCAATTTGGCGCCGCATAATATTCAAGGAGGAAACACCATGCCTAAGATGAAAACACATAGCAGCCTGAAAGGCCGCTTCAAAATTACCGGAACTGGTAAAGTAACACGTTACAAAGCTCACAAAAACCACTTGCTGTCCCACAAATCTAAACGCGCTAAGCGCGTTCTGAACGGTAATCCAGTAATGGCCCCTGGGGATGTAAGACGTTTGAAACAAGGATTGGCTAACTTGAAATAGTTTATCACACATTTTTGGGAGGTTTATTAATATGGCAAGAGTTAAGGGCGGATTTGTAGTTCGTCGTAGACATAAAAAAGTATTGAAATTGGCAAAAGGTTATTTCGGTTCTAAACACCGCATTTTTAAAACAGCTAAAGAACAAGTAATGAAATCGATGGTTTACGCTTACCGCGACCGTCGTCAAACTAAACGTAACTTCCGCAGACTGTGGATCGTTCGTATTAATGCAGCAGCTCGTTTGAACGGTCTTTCTTACAGCAAGCTTGTATACGGCCTGAAATTGGCTGGTGTAGAAGTTAACCGTAAGATGCTGGCTGATCTGGCTGTAAACGATCTTAACGCATTCAACTCCTTGGCTGGTATTGCCAAAGAGAAAATCAACGCGTAAGTGTTGTAATATAATCGAAAAGCACCGCCTGCGTGTTGCCCATGCAGCGGTGCTTTTTTGTGTGGTATGAAGTATATAGAATGAGGAAATGATTTCTCTGCCGTAAAAAAACGAGAAAAAAACTCTGCTTAATGCAGAGTTATTCCCAGTACTTTACAGTATTGAGCTCGGCAGCGAGCTTTTTACTGATGGTTCTTCTTACTTTACGTAGCTCAGAACGTTCATTAGCTGATTCGCTGATCAATTTCTCTTCATCGGTTTCTGGGATTATGGCAGGAACTGGAGTGGGAGTACCATCCTCCCCAACTGCAACAAAGGTAAGGAATGAAGTGGCAGCGACGGCGCGCTCACCCGTATATAAGTTTTCTGAAATGATCTTTACAAATACCTCTATGCTTGTACGTCCGGTCCAAGAAACGAAGGATTCGAAGCATACGGAGTCTGTAGGTCGGATGGGCCTCAAGAAGTCAACAGAGTCTGTAGAGGCTGTAACGACATTAGCACGGCAATGGCGCATAGCTGAGATGGAGGCTACTTCATCAATGCCGCTCATAAGCTTACCGCCAAACAATGTTTTGTGATTATTAACATCATTAGGGAAAACGCGTCCGGTTTTGAAAACACGGGATTCACGGCAATATTTAAAAGCCGGCATCGTTTGTGGATTTTTTTCATCGGTCATATCTGATAACTTCCTTTCAGTGCAAATACTAAGCAATCATAATAATAGAAAACACATAAGTGTGCAATAATATTTGTAATGTGTTGGAATACTATACAAAGTAAAATAAGGTTTTCTAACATCATTCAAACATGATGATAACATGTCGTGTCATGGAAAGCGGTTACTTACGAAAAAGTACAAATATTTATTGACCTGAGGTCATTTATGGACTGGATTTTAGATTTTATTGCAGTTATAATTTGATCTATGGAATGTCCAAGTAGAACACAGATGACATCCAATATTTTAAGGGGGATCACATTCAATGAAAAAAGTTTTCAAGCTATCTCTTGTAATGTTGCTGGCATTCACAGTAGTATTGGCCGGTTGCGGAAACAACAACGCTAAAAATGCTGCAAATGGCGAGACTAATGCAGGAACAAATGGCGGAACAAATGCCGCAAAATCTGATTTCAAATTTGGTATGGTTACTGACATCGGAGGCGTAAACGATAAATCGTTTAACCAATCCGCATGGGAAGCATTACAAGCTCTTGAAAAAGAAACAGGTTCTTCCGTTAAATATTTGCAAAGTAAATCAAACGCTGACTATGAGCCAAACCTTAACCAATTCGTTAAAGATGGCTACAACTTGACTTGGGGTATTGGTTTTGATCTTGGCGACGCAATTAAAAAGGTTGCTGGTGAGAACGCAAATGCTAACTTGGCAATTATCGATAGCGTTGTAGATGCTCCTAACGTAGCATCCGTTACTTTCTCTGAGAACGAAGGTTCCTTCTTGGTTGGTGTGGTTGCTGGTTTGACTACAAAAACTAACAAAGTAGCTTTTATCGGCGGTATGGAAAGCCCAGTAATCAAACGTTTTGAAGTAGGCTTCAAAGCTGGTGTATTAGCAGTTAAGCCTGACGCTAAAGTTACAATTACTTATGCAGGTGCATATGACAAGCCAGATACTGGTAAATCTCTTGCAGCTACATTGTATAACGATGGTAATGACATCATCTTCCCTGCAGCTGGTGCAACAGGAAATGGCGTATTTAACGAAGCTAAATCCCGTAACAAAGCTGGCGGTGCTAAAGTATGGGTTATCGGTGTAGACAAAGACCAATCCATTGAATTTGGTACGGACGTAACTTTGACTTCTATGATCAAACGCGTTGACGAAGCTGTGAAGAAGGTTTCCAAAGAAGTAATCGATGGTACTTTCAAAGGTGGTACTACAACTGTTCTTGGTTTGAAAGACAATGGTGTAGGTATCTCTGATACATCTAAAGTTAACGTTTCTGAAGAGATCTTGGCTAAAGTTGAAGATTACAAAAAACAAATCATTGATGGAACAATTACAGTTCCTACCGAGTAAGATCTCCCTTTTATTTATCGGATTACAATAAGCAACAAAGAATAAGGCCGGTTATGTGCTGGCCTTATTCCTTGTTAAAGCACTGGTTATGATAAGTTGGACACAGTTATACCGTCTTGAAAAGGGCGGTACATCCGTGTCTGCATGGTAGTTATATATTCTGTGATGAGGGTGATTCCATGAGTGCTGCGGCTCCTGTCGTAGAGTTGAAGCAAATCACAAAACGATTTCCTGGTATTGTTGCTAACGATTCCATTAGCTTGACCTTAAAAAAGGGTGAGATTCTTGCATTGCTCGGTGAGAATGGTGCAGGTAAATCAACCCTAATGAATATCGTGTTTGGATTGTATCAACCGGACGAAGGTAGTATTGAAATCGACGGGAAACCGGTTATAATTGATAATCCCAATAAAGCGATTGAGCTTGGTATTGGTATGGTGCATCAGCATTTCAAGCTCGTGGAACCTTTTACGGTTACCGAGAATATTGTTCTTGGGATGGAGCCGAAGAAAGGTCTTAAAATTGACTATAAATCCGCTGCGGAACAGGTTCGGAAGCTATCGGAGCAATATGGCCTGCAAGTGAATCCAAATGCCGTTATTCATGACATTTCTGTAGGTATGCAGCAAAGGGTAGAAATTATGAAGACCCTGTACCGCGGAGCGGATATTCTCATATTTGATGAGCCGACTGCAGTACTTACGCCTCAAGAAATTACGGAATTGATGGCGATTATGAAGCGGCTTGTTGCAGAGGGAAAATCTATTATCCTGATTACGCATAAGCTTAAAGAAATTATGCAAATATCTGATCGGGTCACCATTATTAGACGCGGAAAAGTAATCGATACCGTAAATACCGCAGAGACTAATCCGAATGAACTAGCTGAGAAGATGGTTGGACGTGGCGTAACCTTCAAGGTAGATAAGAAGGCTCCTGAGGTTGGCAAAACTGTACTCGAGCTGAAGGATGTGAACAGCAAGAGTAAAGATGGTGTCTCAGTGCTGGACGGCCTTAGCTTTGATGTGAAAGCCGGAGAAATTCTCGGAATAGCTGGTGTAGATGGCAATGGACAGAGTGAACTGATTCAGGCCATTACAGGTCTGCGTAAAATTGATTCTGGTTCTATTCAGGTGTCCGGGAACGAGATAGCTAATTTATCCCCGCGTAAGATTACGGAGATGAATGTGTCTCATATTCCAGAGGACCGTCATAAGCATGGTTTGGTGCTTGATTTCTCAGTAAGTGAGAACATGGTTCTGGAAACTTACTATAAGAGTCCATATAACAAAAATGGCTTTATGCAAAATGATGTCATTGATAAATATGCTGAAGGTCTTGTGGAGCAATTTGATGTGCGTACACCTTCAATTCAGACCAAAGCACGTTCTCTATCCGGCGGAAATCAACAGAAAGCGATTATTGCTCGGGAAATAGATAAAGATCCGACATTACTTATTGCAGCACAACCAACACGTGGTCTAGATGTTGGGGCTATCGAGTTTGTTCAAAAGCAGCTTATCGCACAGCGTGACCAAGGAAAAGCTGTATTGCTCATTTCGTTTGAATTGGACGAGATTATGAATGTATCAGACAGAATTGCTGTTATCTATGAAGGCAAAATTGTCGGTGAAGTGTTCCCGCAGGATACGAATGACCAGGAACTGGGTCTTATGATGGCAGGCAGCTTGAAGCGGGGAGGTAAGGCAGTTGAATAAGTTCAAAAAAATCTTCACAACTGACAGCTATATCGTTCCTCTTGTCGCCATCGTACTTGGTTTTCTTGTGGGAGCAATAGTTATGCTTATGGGTGGTTATGATCCGATAACTGCTTACTCCGCACTGTTCTCACGTGTATTTGGTAACTTGTACAACTTTGGTGAAGCCGTGCGCGAAATGACGCCATTAATGCTCACTGGTTTAGCCGTAGCCTTTGCATTCCGTTCAGGGATGTTTAATATCGGGGCAGACGGACAAGTGATGATTGGTATGACAGCTGCGACCGTGGTGGGCATTAAATTTGCAGCCTTGCCAGGATTCATATTGGTTCCGCTTGCTGTTATTATAGCGGGGTTATGTGGAGGTCTGTGGGCTGGCATCGCCGGCTACTTGAAGGCCAAACGTGGGATTAATGAAGTTATTACCACGATCATGTTAAACTGGGTTGCTCTGTACTTGTCGAATTATATTGTAAGAGCATTTCTGTTACTCCCGGGACAGAATCGTTCCGAGGATATTCCAGCTTCACTTTCTATGACGTTTTTGAATTCGTTATTTGACAATGCACGTCTGCACTGGGGAACAGCTATTGCCCTTGCCGCAGCAGTATTCTTCTATGTTTACTTATGGAAGACTAAGCAAGGATATGAAATGCGTGCTGTTGGTTACAATCCTCATGCTGCCGAGTACGCAGGTATGAATGTTGGCCGTAACGTTGTAAAAGCAATGTTCATAAGTGGAGTATTTGCAGGGTTGGCCGGAGCAGGGGAGGTACTGGGTGTATTCCATTATCAATCTGTGTTCGCGGCATCACCAGGATATGGTTTTGATGGTATCGCAGTGGCTCTACTTGGTTTAACACACCCACTTGGTGTTGTTCTTGCTGCGATTCTCTATGGTACGTTGACTTATGGTTCTGCAGGAATGAGTTTTGCTGCAGATGTTCCTCCAGAGCTTATTCGTATCGTTATAGGTTCAATCATATTCTTTATTGCGGCACAAGGGATTGTGCGCTGGGTGCTTAAGCCCTTTTACTTCAAGCGCAAGAAAGAGAAGGTGTTATAGATGGATCTGCAGACGTTAGGTCAACTGCTTAATACAACGCTTGTTTTTTCCACAGCGCTCATTTTTGCCTCACTTGGCGGCATCTTCTCTGAACGCTCCGGTGTCGTAAATATTGGACTTGAAGGTTTGATGATGTTTGGTGCTTTTGCCGCAGCAGTAGGCGGTTATTATGCTCAAGATGCTGGGATGGGTGAATGGGCTCCTTGGATTGGCGTACTATGTGCTATGGCCGTCGGGGTAATTGGTTCACTAATTCATGCAGTTGCAGCTATTACCTTTAAATCGGATCAGACGATCAGTGGTACGGTTATTAACTTTTTAGCCGCAGGCAGTACGCTCTACATGGTAAAGCTGCTGTTTGATGGATCTGCTGAAACTCCACTAATCGATGGGTTTAACAAGGTTTCAATTCCTGGACTCTCCAAAATCCCAGTGATCGGTGAAGGGATATTTAATTCCTATCCGACCACTTATCTGGCCATTGTGCTGGTTATTGTTATTTATTTCGTTTTGTTTAAAACGCCATTTGGACTGCGTTTACGCGCAGTAGGTGAACATCCTAGTGCTGCAGACACCTTAGGGGTCAAGGTGAAGCGGATGAGATATATCGGCGTAATGCTGAGTGGATTGCTGGCTGGTATCGGTGGTGCTACAATCACTCTAACTACAACTGGAACCTTTGGGCATAATACGATTTCAGGTCAAGGTTTTATCGCTATTGCAGCGATGATCTTTGGTAAGTGGAATCCGCTTGGTGCCTTTGGTGCTGCTGTATTTTTCGGATTCTCTCAAGCGATCCGTAACTACGTACAATTGTTTGAATGGTCAAAGGACATACCACAAGAGTTCATCTTTATGATTCCTTACGTATTAACGATCATTGTATTGGTGGGTGCTGTAGGTCGTTCCGCTGCTCCTAAGGCATTAGGTCAGCCTTACGATCCTGGTAAACGCTAGATCTTTTCGATTTTTTGCTTATATCATTATCAAGCCGTATTTCCGGACTTTTCCGGAGATACGGCTTTTTTTGTTAGGATCGATATGGATAAACATTAAGAGGTAAGGGCAAGTGTACAGGCGAAGGTACTTTTGTGCGAATAAACTGTTTTGAAGATGGTGGGAATCAGAGGCATGCAAAACTTTTTGGAGGGGATATTATGACTAAGCCAGTTACGAAAAAGCAGGTTATGAGGCTCATAGGTAAACAGATCATCGCTGTGAAAAAAGATGGCACACAGGTTACAGGAAAGCTGCTTCGTGTATCAGGAAATCGTCTTATTTTGCAACGTGTAAGTGGTAAAAAAGTACAAACTAAAGCAATCATTCCATTAGTGTTGTTTGATTTGCTCGCCATTGGTACTGCCCCTTATGCTTATGGTGGAGGTTATGGAGGAGGCTATGGAGGAGGCTATGGTGGAGCTTCACCTTATGGTGGCGGTTACGGATATGGAACTCCTTATGGAGGTTATGGGTACGGAAGCACACCATATTCACCTTTTGGATTCTTTTGAGTTCCGATAAGTGCTGCTTTGGCTAGGAGAATCGTTTCTCAAGCTCGTAACAAAAACTTAGCGATTGATAACGGGCTACGCTGTAGCCCAATTTTCGATAAAAGGCTAGCGCTGCTGCATTCCCTAGATCGACAGATACCTTAGAACGATGACAACCGCGAGAAAGTGCAAATCTTTCTGCCCGATCCATAAGCATATTTCCCAAGTGTTTTCGCCGAGCATCTGGTGCAATGGCTAGCATATCGATGTAGAGTAAATCACCATGCAGCAAGAAATGGACAAACCCGTTTGGATCGCTTTCATAGTCGGGACAGGTGACAAGTGTGATTCCGTGTCCTAGACGACGGGGTAAATCCTTTTTGATTTTAGTGATTTCAGTTTGCGGCAGATGAGATAATGGAACGAGCTGTCGCTCGATTAAATCAAAAATAACAACGTCATCCTGCTTCGGTCGACGATAACGAATCATAGAGCGTCCCCTTTCCACGCATTGTCGTACATCATATGTTGGGAGAGGGGCAGGCGTTCCGAGAGGGTAGAAGCAGGAGTTGTGACGATTTTAAAAATAAGGGTATTGACTATCCGTGATAGGAATCATATAATGTGTCTAAACATTTTAACGAACATACATGTATCGGCAATGATGAGGACGAAGTTTTAAGGGCTCTTTTGCTCAGAGAGTGTGAGGATTTGCTGCAACCTCCACCGAAATCCCTTATATACGAGCTCACCTCGGAGCTGTTTCCCTGAAAGGTCCACTGGCTAGAGTGGTGGAATTATTAGGGGGAATCGTTTAGTCCGCGTTACGGACTTCAGGTTACAGAGATTAGGGCCCTTGCCTACATCGATGGATTTTTGTATACCTGATAAGGCGTTGCATCGCGAGATGTAATGCAAACATGGGTGGTACCACGGAAGATCAACCTTTCGTCCCTCACGCGCTAATACTGTGCGTGGGAGGCGGAAGGTTTTTTTGTTTTATAAATAACTATTTGCTGATGTATAGAGGACGGTCCGTCATTTGCATAATGAATGTTAAATATCGGAGGAGGAATACTGATGAGCGCGCAAATACCGGAATTACGGTCTACAGAGCAGCTAAAAGAAAAATGGATGGAGCCGGAAGTTATTACCGGTTCGGAAATACTACTCCGCAGCCTTGTATTGGAGGGTGTAGACACAGTATTCGGATATCCAGGTGGAGCTGTATTGTACATTTATGATGCATTGTACGGTTTTACGGATTTCAATCACGTGTTAACACGTCATGAGCAAGGAGCGATTCATGCAGCTGACGGTTATGCTAGAGCAAGTGGCAAACCAGGGGTGTGTATCGCAACCTCGGGTCCAGGCGCAACAAACCTTGTAACAGGTATTGCTACAGCATATATGGACTCCACTCCATTGGTCGTAATCACAGGTAACGTTTTCTCAAGCCTGATCGGTACAGATGCTTTCCAGGAAGCAGACATAACTGGAATCACGATGCCAATCACTAAGCACAGCTACTTTGTAAGAGATGTTGAGGATCTCCCTCGCGTAATACATGAAGCTTTCCATGTGGCGAATACCGGTCGTAAAGGTCCAGTATTGATCGATATACCGAAAGATGTGTCGGCAGCAAAGACGTTGTTCACACCAGTGAAGACCGTAAATCTTCGTGGCTACAACCCTTGTACAGTTCCAAACAAACTGCAGCTTGATAAACTGGTTCGTGCGATTGAGGTTGCTGAACGTCCGATTATCATTGCAGGTGGTGGAGTTATCTACTCCGGAGCACATGAGGCTATGTTCGAATTCGTGAAACGGACAGAGATTCCAATAACTACAACCCTGCTGGGACTTGGAGCCTTCCCAAGTGCTGAAGAGCTTTGGATGGGAATGCCAGGTATGCATGGCACATATACCGCAAACAATGCGATTCAGCAATGTGATTTGCTCATTAATATCGGTGCCCGCTTCGATGACCGTGTTACGGGTAGGCTGGACGGCTTCGCGCCAAAAGCCAAGATCGTGCATATCGATATCGATCCTGCAGAAATCGGAAAAAATGTATCGCCTGATATTCCGATCGTTGGAGATGTAAAAACTGTACTGGAAATGCTGATTCCTGAGGTTGGCCGTGCATCTAAGGCTGATGCTTGGAGAACGCATATCGCGCAGTCGAAGCTTGATCAGCCACTTCGGTATAAAGATTCGGAGACAGAGCTTAAACCACAATGGGTTATTGAAATGATTAATGACACCACTAATGGTGAAGCGATTGTTACTACGGACGTTGGCCAGCATCAGATGTGGGCAGCACAATATTACAAGTTCAATCATCCGCGTTCATGGATTACTTCAGGTGGTCTTGGAACGATGGGCTTCGGATTCCCATCAGCTATCGGTGCGCAAATGGCACATCCTGAACGGTTGGTAGTATCGATTAACGGGGATGGCGGTATGCAAATGTGTTCCCAAGAGCTGGCGATTTGTGCGATTAACAATATACCTGTCAAAATCGTTGTTATTAATAATCAAGTGCTTGGAATGGTTCGCCAATGGCAGAATCTTATCTATGACAAACGTTATAGCTATACTGACCTTGCAGGTAGTCCGGATTTCGTTAAGCTGGCTGAGGCCTATGGTGTAAAAGGTCTACGGGCGACGAATAAGGAAGAAGCACGTGATGCATGGCAGAAAGCTCTGGAAACACCGGGTCCAGTATTGGTAGAATTCGTTGTTCCAAAAGACGAGAATGTCTACCCGATGGTAACTCAAGGTTCAACCATCGATCATATGCTGATGGGGGATGAATAACAGTGACAAGACATACGATTTCTGTACTCGTAAATGACCAGCCAGGTGTGCTTCAACGGGTGTCAGGCTTGTTCGGTCGCCGTGGATTTAATATTGAGAGTATTACAGTCGGCCAGTCCGAAGAGGTTGGATTATCCCGGATGGTTATCGTTACTCTTGGCGACCAGCATACCCTTGAACAAATCGAGAAGCAGCTCTATAAGCTAATTGATGTTATCAAAGTTGTTGATCTTGGAGCTAAGCCTATGGTTGCACGCGAGCTGGCTCTGATTAAAGTGAATGCTGATCCAAGTGAGCGTCCGGAAATTTTGGGTGTAGTTGAGACTTTCCGTGCTTCAGTTGTCGATATCGGCAGCACCACTATACTGGTGCAGGTAGTTGGGGAGACACAGAAGATTGACGCGATGATCGAGCTATTGAAGCCTTATGGAATCAGAGAGCTGTCTCGCACAGGTGTTACGGCTATGGTACGTGGCAACTCTTAAATAGTTTATTTTGCGACTTTAACGGATTACTGCTTGATTGCATTAATCTGATATGATATGAATGACATTCCCGCTAAAGAGCGGGAGCTTGAGGAGCAGCTTGATCTAATCGACGAATCCAGTTCTCTTGAAGCACCCGCTCTTTATGATGGGTCTCAAATTAAAGGAGGATATTGACAATGGCAGTTACAACGTACTATGAACAGGATGCAGAACTTAGTGTATTAAAAGGAAAGACAATTGCGGTAATCGGGTACGGTAGCCAAGGACATGCCCAAGCACAAAACCTACGTGACAGTGGTCTTCAAGTTGTCATCGGTCTTCGTGAAGGTAAATCTTTTGAAACTGCGAAAAATGACGGTTTTGAAGTATTGCCAGTAGCTGAAGCAGTATCCCGTGCAGATGTTGTGCAAATCTTAATGCCAGATGAAACTCAAGCATCCGTATATAAAAATGAAGTGGAACCAAACCTCAAAAAAGGCGCAGCTTTGATGTTCTCCCACGGCTTTAACGTACACTTCGGACAAATCGTTGCTCCTAAAGATGCGGACGTGCTGCTCGTAGCACCAAAATCTCCAGGTCACATGGTTCGTCGTACTTATGTTGAAGGCTTTGGCGTTCCTGGCTTGATTGCTATCGAACAAGATGCAACAGGTAAAGCGAAAGAAATCGGTCTTGCTTATGCAAAAGGTATTGGTTGTACACGTGCAGGAGTTATCGAAACTTCTTTCCGCGAAGAAACCGAAACCGACTTGTTCGGCGAACAAGCAGTACTTTGTGGTGGTGTATCCGCACTGATCAAAGCTGGATTCGAAACTTTGACAGAAGCAGGCTATGCTCCTGAAATGGCTTACTTCGAATGTCTACACGAATTGAAACTGATCGTTGACATGGTATACGAAGGCGGATTGTCCAGCATGCGCGATTCCATCAGTAACACTGCTGAGTACGGTGACTATGTAACTGGACCACGCATTGTAACTGAAGATACTAAAAAAGCTATGAAAGCTGTTCTGACAGATATTCAAGAAGGTAAATTCGCTCGTGACTTTATCCTTGAGAACCAATCCGGACGTGCTTTCCTTACCGCTACTCGCCGCAACGAAGCTGCTCACCCAGTAGAAGTTGTAGGTAGCCAATTGCGTGAAATGATGCACTGGATTAAGAAATAATTATAATCATACTTATGATTAAATAGTATTACCTTCAAATGCGGCCGTGACTTTGCGAGCCGCATTTGAGAGTTTCAGCACAATTTTTGGGAGGTGCTTAGCATGCGGAAAATTTATGTGTTCGATACGACACTGCGAGATGGAGAGCAGTCACCTGGTGTGAACCTCAACACGCGTGAGAAAGTGGAGATCGCTTACCAGTTAGAGAAGCTGGGAATTGATCGCATGGAAGCGGGTTTTCCAGCAGCTTCTCCAGGAGATCTAGCTTCTGTTAATGCGGTGGCAAGAGCTGTGAAGAACGTCACGGTAATCGGCCTTTCTCGTTCTAGAGAGACAGATATTGATGCTGTAAAAGAAGCACTACAGGGAGCGCAGGACCCTTGTATTCATATTTTTCTAGCTACATCTCCTATTCACCGGCAGCATAAGCTGCGGATGGATAAGGCTCAGGTGTTGGAAACTGCACAGTCTGCTATCCGATACGCTAAGAAATATTTCCCTAAGCTCGAGTTTTCATTAGAAGACGCGGGCCGTACGGAGTATGATTTCATGGCTGAAATGGTCGGCATGGCTATCCGGGAAGGGGCTAATGTTGTTAATATCCCGGATACTGTGGGTTATTTGAATCCTTCTGAGTACGGAGCTATCTTTAAATATTTAAAAGAGAATGTGCCTGATATTGAACGCGTGCAGCTTAGTGCTCATTGTCATAACGACCTTGGCATGGCTACGGCCAATACGTTAGCCGCGATTCAGAATGGTGCAGATCAGATCGAAGGAACGATCAACGGTATCGGTGAACGTGCCGGGAACACAGCGATTGAAGAAGTGGCATTGGCGCTGGAGACACGTGCTGAATTCTTTGGCGCAAAAACTTCCTTAACTTTGTCCGAGATTTCTCGCACAAGTCGCTTGGTCAGCAAGCTGACAGGTATGGTAGTTCCAGGGAATAAAGCGATTGTAGGAGCTAACGCATTTGCTCATGAATCGGGTATTCACCAGGACGGAATGCTGAAAGAGAAAACCACTTATGAGATCATGACACCGGAGACCATTGGACTTAAAGAGAGCAAACTGGTACTTGGTAAGCACTCTGGACGCCATGCTTTCCGCGATAAGTTAAGTGATCTAGGGTATGATTTATCTGAAGAAGAGCTTAATACAGCTTTTTCAAGGTTTAAGGACTTGGCGGATAAGAAAAAAGAAGTGTCGGATGAAGATATTTTGGCATTAATTGAAGAGAAACTAATTGATACGCCAGAAGTATTCAGACTTCAGACGATTTACGTTACTTACGGTAATAAAGCTGTTCCAACTGCTAAGGTGATTATCGATGGTCCGGAAGCGGAGCCTATTGTAGCAGAGGCAGAAGGCAATGGTTCTGTAGATGCCATCTACAATGCAATTGATAAAGCCACGGGTGAGGAAGTTACCCTTGGGGACTATTCCATTAAATCCGTCTCCCGTGGTAAAGATGCACAGGGCGAGGTTCATGTAGTACTGTCGCAGGGTGAAGTTGCTGCACAGGGTCGTGGACTTAGCACCGATATTCTGGAAGCGAGTGCCCGTGCTTATATTGATGCGCTTAACAAGCTTCTAGAGAAGCGTAAAACTTACACCAAACGTGACCACGCAAGTATATAAAATGTACATTGTATTTTTTATTTTTTAAGTAGTATTACGCTTACTATTAAGATCTAGAAGAGAATACATGAGATACGACAGGGATATGCGAGTTTACATCGCATATCCCTGTTTTTTTATTTGGAAGAAAAAGTATGGAAAAGACTTGTACAGGACTCTGTTCAGATTATGTATAGATGCATTATTTACAATAGATGTAAGCATGGCGATTAGTAGAAGGAGAAAAAATCAAGGAGGTCACTGCGGAGCATTAGAGCATAAGAGCACAAGATCCAAAGTATAGAACTTGGGAAAGCACAATAAACGAATTGAAAAGGAGGCATTTTAATAATGTTATCAAAAAAGAAAATAAGCGCATGGCTCATAGTATTATTACTTGTGACGCAGTGGGCTTATAGCTTTGGCTTCGGGTTCAATACGCCAGCATATGCGAGTGGAAATGGTACTGTGATTGGAGATAATCTCATTACTAGTGTTTCGCTTGCAGTATACACCGATGATAAATACACAAATACGGTTACGGAAAGCGTATATCAGCTTGATTCCTATTCGGAATTAAACTATACATGGGCAATTTCAGATGGGCATGGGTATAAGGAGGGTTCTACCTTTACGTTTGATCTTCCAACACAGTTTGAACTTTATAATGATCTGAATGGTAATCTCATTTTTGACGATGAGCCTGTAGGGACTTATACGGTTGACAAAAATACCAATAAAGTTGTATTCACATTTAACAAATATATTGAATCCCATGATCAAGTGGGCGGCACCTTTACAGTAAGGTCGCTACTGAGCTCCAAAAAGATTACAGGCTCTGCTAAGCAGACAATAACATTCCCTATTCAGGGAGGAACTCAGACCATTGAGCTTAATTTTAAGCCAAAGGTTAGCTCTACGATAGAAAAAAACGGTTCACCGAAACCGCAGTATTATAACCCAACAAGCATTGCTTGGACGGTTGATGTAAACAAGGTTCTGGATAGTGTTTACAATGCAGAGGTTACAGACAAGCTTCCTTTGGGATTGTCTTTAAATACCGTATCTATTGCTGTTTATGAGCTTGACGTGAATGTCGATGGGACTGCAAGTCTTGGTAGTTTGGTGAATAGCGGCAAGTATGATGTATCCGCCTCCTCTTCAGGTGAGCTTAAACTTAAATTTACGGATAACCCGATCACCAAGGCCTATCGAGTTCAATTTTATACAGATATTACCGGTTCAGGTATAGATGCAGCATCGTTCTATAATGAGGCTATTCTAACTGGGGATGGCGGGATTTCTAAGAAAGCTAGTACTACAGTTACAGTTGGGCGCGGCAAGCCGCTGTCGAAAGAGTCCACTGGATACGATGCGGCAACTCAGACGATTTCTTGGGCTGTTAATTTCAATTACAATGAAAAAACAATTTTAGCGGCAAATGCTATCTTAAAGGATATGTTTAACAACTCCCAAGATTTAATCCCTACCTCTGTCAAAGTCTATCCGGTAACGATTGACAGCAATGGTAAAGGGATCAAAGGCGCAGAACTTGCTTCAAGCGAATATACGGTGACGCCAACAACTGCAACGGGGTTAAATGGTTTTGATCTGAAATTCAACAATGATTTAAGTTCTGCTTACCGAATTGAATATCAGACAAAAGCAAATGGCCGTGTATTTGATGATGGCCAAATTACGAACAAGATTACTTATGATGGAAAATCAGAAACTGGAAATCGCGATATTAAACAGCAAATTCTTCATAAGAACTATAGCAATGTTAATTATGCGACAAAGACTATTGATTGGACGATTCAAATTAACGATGACAGCAAGACTATGGAAAATTTAGTGGTGACCGATACTTTTGGCAACGCGGGATTAAAGCTAATTCCTGGCACATTAAAGGTTAAACCGACCAAAGGTGGAACTGCTACCGTTCATACTGTTGTTTACAATGATCATAATCCACCTGCAGTGGACGATGGGTTTGTAATTACTTTTAATGGTTCAATTAATGAGCCTTATACTATTACTTATACAACAAGCTTTAACTATGATTGGCTGGCTTCGGGCAAAACGCAATTTTCAAATAAAGGTGCACTCGATTGGAAAGAAACGGTGAATGGGGTACAGGAGCCAAAGCATAAAGAAGCGACCTCAACCTTTAATCCAAGAGATGAAGTTAAAAAAAATGGGAAAAAGAGTGGGTCCTACAATGCTGTAACCAAAGAGATCACCTGGAATATTGGTGCCAATTATAATCAGAAAACGTTAAGCCAAGCACAATTGGTAGATACCATTTCGGCTGGGCAAGTCGTCAACGAGGATTCTGTAAAAGTTTATAAATGGGAATATGGGAAGAATGGTGATCCTTCTCCTCAAGCTAACGTGAATTCCGCTGATTATAATGTGAAGCTAAATGGTAATGAGCTGAAGGTGACATTTAATAAAACCATTAATTATGCGTTCTACGTCACTTTCAAAACTACATTCGCTGATCAAGCGATTGATTCAAATGAAATTAAAAATACAGCCATATTGTATGACGGTACGAAAGAAGAATCCGCAAAACTGGAAGCCACTGTTAGTATTCCACAAGGTGGGGAATACGTTAATAAAGGCGGCGATCAGGACGGCAATAAAATACATTGGACAGTTAACATCAACCGTAACCAATCTTTTGTAAAAGAAGCGGTAATTACAGATATTCCGAGTGATAATCAGATCCTACTGTCTAATACTTTTCATGTCTATAAAACGACTGTTAAAGCTGATGGGACTATAACACCAACCAATCAAGAGTTGATCAAAGATACGGATTATAAGCTGGAGATTACTGCGGACAGCAATGGAAAGGAAAGCTTTGAGCTTAGTTTCCTAAAGGATATTTCGGAGGCTTATATTCTGAAATATGACTCCCTGATTACAGCACAGAACAATGATAAAGTAACCAATAAAGTTAGTTTTGATGGTAAGAACGTCAAGGTAATAACAAATGAAAGTACCAAGGAAATTACAGTTAAGCTTTCCAGCGGTTCTGGAACAGGAAGTGGTGTAAGAGGACCCCTGACCATTACGAAGATAGACTTTAGTAATCCTGCAAAGCTACTAAGTGGAGCTACATTTGATCTATATCGCGTTGTTGACAACGATAAGATCTGGATAAAGGACGGTACTACAGATATAAATGGGATACTCGAATTTACCAAGCTTACCGGTGGGAAATATGTAGTGATTGAGAAAACAGCACCTGTGGGTTATGTACTTGATCAAACACCACATGAAGTGACTATTGCCTTGACGACAGGGGTAAGTCTTGAGGTGAAGAATAAAGTTCCAACACCAACAGCAACACCCGCTCCGACAGTAACACCGGCGCCAACGGTCACACCGACGCCGACAGCAACACCGACGCCGACAGCAACACCAACGCCGACAGCAACGCCGACGCCGACAGCAACGCCGACGCCGACAGCAACACCGACGCCGACAGCAACGCCGACGCCGACAGCAACGCCGACGCCGACAGCAACACCGACGCCGACAGCAACGCCGACGCCGACAGCAACGCCGACGCCA
>NZ_JBNNSE010000001.1:1568267-1850254 GCF_050277435.1 Paenibacillus sp. NPDC101420 | reverse complement strand
CGACAGCAACACCGACGCCGACAGCAACACCGACGGAAACACCTGTGTCGACAGTAACACCTACGTCGACGCCAGACAATCCAATTTTCCCTGTGTCGACCCCGACGTCAATACCGGGAGTAATCGTTACGGCTACTCCATCCGCAACACCTGTGGTGGCGACACCAACGGTAGCACCAACAGCAACACCAACTATTACGGTGGTGCCAACTAGCACGCCTATTGTTCCGAAGGTGACGCCACCTGTAGAGAAACTGACTACAGATGAGGAAGTTCCTCTTGAAGGTGAAATCCCACTTGGGGGCGTGCCGAGTGTCGGTGAAAAGCCAGATCATGGTAAGGTGACAATTACTAAGGATGGCAAGTGGATTTATACACCAGATCCAGGCTTCATTGGCAAAGACAAGTTCACGATCATTGTGACAGATGAGAATGGAAATGAAGAAGAGATCGAGATCGAGATTGATGTCGAGGAAGTACCGACAGGTACAGTGAAAGAACCAGGGGATAACAGCAGTAAACCAACAGAGCTTCCGAAAACGGGAGAAGACAGTGCACTTCCTATTTACTTAGTAGGTGGAGGTCTAGTTCTTGTGGGATTTGTGTTAGCTCGAAGATTTAAACGAAGTAATTAATATATCGTAATGATAAGGGTGCTGTCCCGGCACTCAACACCCATAGGATAAAAGTCAACGGAGCAAGGCTCCTCCTGTTATTGGAGGAGCCTTGCTCTTTATTTTTGGTCTATGGCTACTCGTTTCATAACCTTCTTCACTTGCTACCCAACTCCCAACGAAGTGAACCTTGACGAAAATGGGATTTTCACTCATTATTCGTAATGTAGCGCCAGCGACACTATTTAGCATATATCTTTTTTTTACTAATTAGTAAGCGCTATCATAAAATGCGCTGGGAGATGATACCATGGAATTTATGTATTTAGGAACTGGAGCAAGCGAGGGTTATCCAGCTTTATTTTGTCAATGTGAACGTTGCTCTATGGCGATGGAGCTTGGTGGCAAGAATATTCGCGCTCGTACAGGAGCGCTTATTAACTCTGATTTGCTGCTGGATTTCTCACCTGACATGTATATGAATAAGCTTCGTTACAAATTGGATTTGGGGAAAGTTAATCATTTGATTGTTACGCATTCGCATACGGATCATTTTGCAGCAGCAGAGCTCATGATGAGGCATGAACATTGGTATTGTCAGCTGCAGGAGAGTGGAAAAAAACTGCATATTTACGGAAATGAAACGGTAGAAGAAACGATGAAATCAGCTCTTCGCTATGATTATGGAACCGATACGATTGAAGATCCTTTTTACGAGTTTCATATCATACAGCCTTTCATGCCCTTCACTCTTGGAGAAGTGACAGTAACCGCATTGCCAGCCCATCACAAGCCGGATGAACATAGCTTTATCTATCTACTTGAGCAGAATAACACAAGATTCTTATACGGCAATGATAGTGGTATATTCAGTGATGAAACCTTCAATTATCTACGTGATAAGCACCTGGACGTTGTTAGTCTGGATTGTAATTATGGGCTAGAGGATAGATATGATTATCATATGGGGATCTCCGGTTGTCGGATTGTAAGAGAACGTTTGCTTGACCAAAATAGTTGTGATACTAGTACATCATTTATTCTGACTCATTTCTCTCACTACAGCGCAGAGTTGCATGATACTTTAGTTAAGAATACAGCAGAGGAGAATTTCATCATTTCCTATGATGGGATGAAAGTCTTCTTAGCATGATGTGATGATAGTCTATCTATAATTAAAAGAATAGTCATTACCCGTAAAATCCTCCCTTGAGGAAAGGACTACTTTACGGGTCTTTTTTATAGCTTTAAGGGCTCAAAATGAGTAGATACGGAGGTAGAGAATGAAGCTGCTGGCTACGGGAAAAGTAAAATGGTTCGTCTATCAGAAAGTTGTCATCGTATTTATCGTCTTTTTGATTCCGCTCATTTCGATGAATATTTGGGTGAATTATAAGGGGATGTCATTCACCAAAAATACGATTTTGGACTCATCCCTGGCTGGGGCGTCATTCTATTCCAAGCAACTGGATAAAGAGATATATTTCATCCGCAATCAACAATTACAATTTCAAGAAGATAAAAACATACAGAAGCTTAGTTTCCGAGGCGAAAGTTTAGAAAAGTATGAAGAGGTAGAATTAATCGGTAATGCTGAAGATCTATTGAATCGGATCATTGCCTCAAGCGAATATGTGGTTAACGCCGGGATATATATTAAGTCTCTGGGCAAAACGATCTCTGGTAAGACGGGGGTCACGGCCATTCCTAATATGGAGTACGAGAAAATTTCCTCGTTACTTAAGGTTAAGCAGAAGCCTTCATTCTATCGGAGCGGTGATGCGATTTTCCTTATAGAAACAGGAGATAATGCGGAGCTTTGGTCGTATATTGAAATCTCAAAAGGTAAGCTATTGGAGGCACTAAATCAAATCGCAACCTTATATCAAGAATCGGAGGTGTTTTTGGGAAGTAATGAGCTGGGCAATATTCTATCTACTACAGACGATCAGTTAGTATCTACTGAGGTCCTTAGGCTCATCACCAAACAGGATCAGTTTAATTCCGATATCCCAGAAATAAACAAGGTGAACGGTAAAAGTTACTTTATTGCCCATAACTTTATCAGTTCTTTGAATCTATCCTTGATTATGTACGTGAATCAGAATGAAATCACAAGGCCCTTAAGCCAATTTAATACACTACTATATGCCTCTTTCGTCATCGCTATTGTGGTAATGATACTTTATTCTTATTCGGTAAATCTAATGATTCATAGGCCCTTATCCAAATTGGTTAAGACATTCCGTATGGTAGAAACGGATAATCTTGATTTAGTCATCGAGTCAAAGACCAAAGATGAGTTTTACTATATATTTAATAGTTTTAATCGCATGGCTTCTAGACTTAAGCGTTCTATTGAGGAGAATTATGAACAGAAGATTGCCCTGCAGCATTCGCAGTTGAAGCAATTGCAGTCACAGATTAACCCGCATTTTCTCTATAACAGCTTCTTTAATATTTACATGATGTGTAAAGTAGGAGATTCCGATAGTGCGGCTGAGCTCTCACAAAAGCTAGGGAGCTACTACCAATACATCACAAGAAGTGGATCGGACGAGGTGCCTTTCTTTAAGGAGTATCAGCATGCGCTTGATTATTGTGAAATTCAGTGTATTCGCTTCTCGAATCGTATTTCTTTCGAATATGAAGAAATACCCGTTTTGGCGAACGCGATTTTAGTACCGAGGCTGATTATTCAGCCGATTGTTGAGAATGTTTTCGAGCATGCTTTCGAAGACGACTCCCGACAAGGGGTTGTCTATATTGGTGCCGAATGCGAAGAGGGAATAGTAATTATCACAATTGAAGATAACGGTAATCTTTTAAAAGATGAGGAAATAGAGTACTTGCAGAAGAAACTTGCGATGGGTCTGAAACAAGTTGAGAAGACGGGATTAATCAACGTTAATAATAGACTCCAATTGAAGTACGGACCAGATAGTGGCTTGTTTGTCTCACGCAGCAAATACGGAGGATTGAGGGTAGAACTGATAGTTAAATATGAGAGTAAGGAAGTGTGATTATGTATAGATTACTAATCGTAGATGACGAGCCTGTGATTGTGAATGGATTAGTCCAACTGTTTCAGGATAACTCAGAATTTGAACTGGATATACGAAAAGCTTACTCCTCAAGCGAAGCTCTTGAAATTGCTAAGAAAACGAAATTGGATATTTTGGTTAGCGATATTCGTATGCCTCAGAAGAATGGTCTCCAGCTCGTGGACGAAATCGTCTATTATTGGCCATTATGCCGAGTGATTTTCCTTACAGGATACAGTGAATTTGATTATGTATACGAAGCGATTCGTAAGAATGTGGACAATTACATTCTGAAAACGGAAGGAATTGAACCTATTTTCCAAGCTGTGAAGGCAGCAATCGACAAGCTAGACGAGGAGAACCGTCGTAGACTTCAATTGGAAAAGGCACAAATGCACTATCAAATCGCTAGTTCCTTCCTAAAGAAAGAGCTGATGGAGCGGGTGCTGAGCGGGGAGTCTATTACTTCTATACTCAATAATATACGTTACAAGGATGTAGAGTTCGGCATTGCATTAGATCGTCCTTCGTTCTTTCTTGTTGGTATCTTGGATCGACTAGATGATCCTAAATTTAAAATGCCTCCGTCTGTTCAGCGTATTTTCCATGATCACCTGCCTGCATCTATTGCATGTGAAGAAGTGATTTATGATGATCGTGTATTCATATGGCTGCTTCAACCAGATGAAGGATTGCTGAATCGCTTTCGTAGTGACTATCCAGATCAAGGGGTGAATTGGCCTGGAATCGTTGCTTATATGAGAGGGATATTAGAGCCTGTACAGAATGAGTGTGATGAGCTGCTAAGTGTCTGCGTTTCATTCGGAATATCGGGGGATTTACTTAACCATTGGGAATCAATCCATCTTCAAGTTGAAGCAGTGCGCTCTATGATTCTAAAGAGAGCTTTATTAGGTCAGCACATGCTTATCCTAGACCTTGAGAAACTAAGTCAACTTGAGGATACGATGCACAAAGCTGGAGGAATCGAGCAGGAAGATTTCAAGACGCTAATCATCGAACAAATTCACCAATTTGTGCAGGAGAACCTATCTGGGGATCTATCGCTTACCTCAATTGCTGCAGAGGTGCATCTTAATCCGTCCTATTTATCTCGTTATTATAAACAGACGACAGGACAAAATTTATTAGAGTATATCCAGTCGACGAAGCTGCATGTTGCTCTGCAGCTGATGAAGAATACAACTCTGAAATTAAATGAAATCGCCATCCGGGTCGGTTTTGAATCACCCTCCTACTTTACAACATTCTTCAAACGCAAAATGGGTTTATCTCCACAGGATTATCGGAATTCAAAATAAGTAAATAAAGTGAAAGTGATGTAAAAAAAGTGAAATTGAAAGCGGTTTCCTCTGTGACTAAAATAATAACTAGGAACACTGATTAACAACAAGAATTGCAGCAAACAAAGGGGGGAAGCGTTCAGATGAAAAAAATGAGACCATGGAAAATTATTTTGTCAGTAACGATGATTCTTTCATTATTGTCAGCATGTGGAAGTCAAGGGAATGGAAATGCGAATGCACCATCTACGCCTAAGGAAGAGACTACGAATAGTGCGACAGACAGCGCCACAGCACCTGATCCACTAGGGAAATACCCGGAAACGGTCACTGTTACAGAAATACTAGGATATAATCCACCAGAAGATCCAAGAACTCCAAGCGGAATAACACCGGAACAAAATGCCTACCTGAAAGATCTCAAAGAGATGATGAATATTGAAGTGAAATACAAATGGACCGTTCCCTCTGCCCAGTTTGAGCAGAAGTTCTCGCTTGCCATGGCATCGGGGGATCTACCCGATGTGATAGAAGTTGATCAGAAGAACTATGAGAAACTTAAAAAGCAAGATATGCTTGCTGATCTGACAGATGCTTATGCACAATATGCGTCACCAGCTCTTAAGGCTTATATGGACTCAGATGGTGGATTCGCGATGAAAACGTTCAGTGCGGATGGTAAGCAATTAGGTATTCCTGCATTTGAAGATCCCTTCTTATCCACGCAGCTGCTATGGATTCGTCAAGATTGGCTTAATAATCTAGGTTTACAGGCACCGAAGACGATCGATGAGCTTGAGAAAGTTGCACAAGCATTCACACATAATGATCCAGATCAGAATGGTAAGAATGACACCTATGGTATCGCCATGCAAAAGAATCTCTTCTTTTGGGGATTTGATGTCAGAGGTTTCTTTAATGGATTCGGTGCTTATCCTTCCGTTGGTGATAAACAATCGGCTTGGATTAAAGGCGGCGATGACAAATTGTTACCGGGATTGATTCAGCCTGAAGTGAAGACTGCACTTGGTAAGCTACAAGCATGGTATAAAGATGGAATTATTGATAAAGAGTTTGCACTAAAGGATGAGAATAAGGCTGTAGAAGATCTGACTGCAGGTAAAGTGGGTATTTCCTACGGAGAGTGGTGGTATCCGAACTGGCCGCTTAACTCCAGCGTAGACAAAGATCCAAAGGCGGATTGGATTGCAATTCAGCTTCCAGGGATTGATGGTCCAGCTAAATCACTCGTTCCAAAAATCCGCAGCAACAAAATTTTCGTTGTGAACAAAAAGATGAAGAACCCCGAAGCAGCGATTAAGATGCTCAATTTCTACATCGAAGTTGGTAATAAGAAATACAAGGATAAGAACAAAGCGGCAGATGGCTATGTATACAACTGGTTTAACCCACGGATTGCCAACCCTGTTGATATTGATACGATTTACAGGGAAGTAAACAAAGCGCTCGATGCTAATCAGACTGAAATTACAATAGACGATGCAAATTATAAGACCGTTGCGGATACTTTCAAAGCGACTAAGGACTTCCTGGCAGGCGACACATCTAACGCTACCAAAGGTGTAAACTGGGGTCAATATTATAGCCGGGCTGCAAAAGACGGTGGCTGGGGCTTAACACGACAAATTAAAGAAAATCAACAATTTGTATACAACGAGTTTTACGGTCTTCCTACACCAACAGTAGTGGAAAAGGGCGGTCAGCTGGATAAGTTGATGCAAGAGTCCTTTACCAAGATTATCATGGGTGGTTCTCTTGATGATTTCGATAAATTCGTGGATAGCTGGAAGGCACTTGGCGGTAATGAAATTATCGATGAGGTCAATGAATGGTATAGCACGGAAGCTACGAAATAAATCATAGGGACAAGAAAGCGGGTGAGGTGAGTCGGGTGAGCCGACTCACCTCCCGTTTTAAAATGAGTAAGTTGGTGAGGAGGGCATCTATGAAATCACTGAAGAAAGAATATCCGCTTCATATCATGTTAATACCGGGTGTGATTGTTACACTGATTTATGCCTACGGACCGATGGCCGGCCTGGTTATGGCGTTTCAACAGTTTGAGCCGTTATCCGGTTTTTTTAAATCTGATTTTGTGGGATTAGATAACTTCCGTTATGTATTTAATTTACCGGATTTCAAGCAAGTACTTTGGAATACGCTAGTCATAGCTATCATCAAAATGGTATTGTCTCTGCTTGTCCCGCTCATTCTAGCTCTATTATTAAATGAGCTTACTAAGAAATGGTTCGCAGGTTTTATTCAATCCGCCATTTTCCTCCCGTTCTTCCTTTCATGGACTGTCCTTGGGGGTGTCATTATTGAATTATTCTCTCTCAATGGACCTATTAATGGCTTAATTTCCGCTATGGGCTTAGAACCTATCATGTTCATGCTTGATAATGGTTGGTTCAGGGGGATTATCATTGGCTCGGATGTCTGGAAAGGCATGGGCTACAATATGATCATCATGCTTGCTGCCATCACAGGAATTAATGCGACGCTGTATGAAGCGGCAGAGGTAGATGGTGCAGGGAAATGGAAGCAAATGCTTAACATTACGCTTCCAGGTATAGCACCGATTATTATTTTACTTAGTGTATTAGGTCTCGGTGGTATTCTTAACGCAGGTTTTGAGCAGATATTGATTATGTATAACCCGACTGTATATGCAGGCGCAGATATAATAGATACATTTGTCTATCGATTGGGGATGTTCAGCCAACAATTTGGACCTGCGGCAGCAGTGGGTCTCTTTAAATCGATAATATCTTTATTTATGGTATCAACAACTTACTATGCAGCGTACAAATTTAACAATTACCGCATATTCTAGGAGGTGGAGATGGTGCTACATAAACAATCATTCAGCAGAAAGTTATTTATCGTGTTCAATACGCTGTTGTTAACTTTCATTACCATACTCGGCATTATCCCATTTGTACACTTACTCTCCATCTCACTTAGCTCGAATACAGCTGCGATGGCTGGAGAAGTGAAGCTTTGGCCCGTCGGCTTTTCCTGGGATGCTTATGTATATTTAGGAGAAAAGGTAGAGTTCTTTCGTTCCTTGGGAGTCTCCGTAAAACGAGTAGTGCTCGGTTCAGTAGTTAACTTGTTTCTAGTATTTATTACTGCTTTTCCACTGTCCAAATCGAATGATCAGTTTAAATTTAGAACCGTATATGTATGGATATTCGCGATTACGATGTTTTTTGGAGGCGGCTTAATTCCGACGTATATCGTAGTGAAGAATACAGGCTTAATCGATTCCATTTGGGCGCTTATCTTACCAGGTGCATTGAATGTATGGAATATGGTTCTGATGCTTAACTTCTTCAGATCTATTCCAAGAGAATTGGATGAAGCGGCTACGATTGATGGTGCCGGACATTGGAGAGTACTTTGGCAAATTTATTTACCGATATCCCTTCCATCCATCGCAACGATTGGGTTATTCACCATAGTTGGGCATTGGAACGCTTGGTTTGACGGTATCCTTTACCTGAATTCGCCTGAGCACTATCCACTACAGACCTATCTTTCTACCTTGATTATGTCTATCAATGCCCAGATGTCATCGATGTCTATTGAGCAGCTCAAGGTGATGGAGAACCTGAGTGAGAAGACGATCCGAACGGCGCAAATATTCATGGGCGCATTGCCAATTATGGTAGTGTATCCATTCTTACAAAGGTATTTCGTAAAAGGAATGACGGTTGGTAGTGTTAAAGAATAAAGAAATAGAGGAAAGACATAGCATAAAGTCTCATATGAAGGAGCAGATTGCGATGAAGAAAGTTACTGTTGCTTTAATTGGAGCGGGCCTGCGAGGAATTAATTATTCAGAATATGCGATTCAGCACCCCGATGAGCTTCAAGTTGTAGCTGTTGCAGAGCCGAATGCGAAGCGGAGAAATAAATTTAAGGCAAGACATAAGCTGGCTGATGATATGTGCTTTACCCATTGGGATGATTTTTTTGCCTCCCCGAAAGTAGCAGATGCGGTATTTATCTGTACCCAAGACAATCAGCATTATGTGCCGACAATGAAAGCACTGGAGGCAGGGTATCATGTACTATTAGAAAAACCGATGTCCCCTGATGCCAAGGAATGTGTACTTATGGGTGAAATGGCTTCTAAAGTGAATCGTGTCTTCTCGATATGCCATGTATTGAGATATACCAATTTCTTCTCTACGATTAAGGAACTGCTGGAAAGTGGTGCGATCGGACAATTGATGTCCATTCAACATAATGAGAACGTGGGTTACTGGCATCAAGCTCATAGCTTCGTAAGAGGGAATTGGCGCAAAAAGGATGAGTCCAGTCCGATGATTCTCGCTAAGTCCTGTCATGATCTGGACATTCTTTCCTGGTTGACAGATTCAGAATGTGTTCGAGTGTCTTCCTTCGGCTCACTGTCCCATTTCAAATCTAGTGAAGCACCGGAAGGAGCCCCGCTACGTTGCACAGATGGATGCCCAGCAGCAGATAAATGTCTCTATTATGCTCCTAATCAATATTTGACGGAGGATACGGATTGGCCTACATCGGCAATTAGCGATGATCCAAGCTATGAAGCCCGACTGAATGCTCTTCAGGAAGGACCTTATGGACGATGTGTCTATCATTGTGATAATGATGTCGTCGACCATCAAGTGGTAAATCTAGAATTCGCTAATTCCGTAACTATAGCTTTTACAATGAGTGCGTTTACCAAAGATGTAAGTCGTACCCTCAAGCTGATGGGTACCACGGGAGAAATTCGCGGTGCGATGGAGAAGAATGCAATTGAAGTGATCCATTTTGGCAGCGGTAAGGTAGAGAGAATCTCGTTCGAGAATGCAGGTGGTCATGTTGGTCATGGCGGCGGCGATATGGGGTTAATCAAAGATTTTGTTAAGCTGGTTCGAGCGGAAGGAAAGATTCAGGGTCTTACATCAGCAAATCATTCCGTTCAAAGTCACCTTATGGCTTTTGCAGCGGAGCAATCTCGCATCGAGGGTAACAGTATTGTTCTGAAAGAATTTGCTCAAAGTGTCTGTAATGATGAAGAGGTGAAGCAACGATGAATGCTCCGCAGCCATTTCAGACGATGTTATTAAGTTCGTTGGTTAAGGTATTTGCTGATGAAGTGCCGAATCATGAACCCTATCACAGTGCAACCGCACTTGTCGGGGAAACATTTTCGTTCCAAGTCGCTTATACCTCAGATACACTTTTAAAGAATATTGAAGTAGAGATAAAGTCATCTCTTCCAGATCTAATATGTATAAGATCCGTTGGACTTGTTCCCTCAGAAATGCCTTGTTTCAAAAATCATGATGACGATGTGCTAAGAACTACGCCGGGATTATATCCAGATCCATTGTATACGCTGGATCAACAATCTATTTCATCGATCCCGGGACAATGGCGATCTTTATGGGTGGCGATAACCTTGGATGAAACAATGAGTACGGGGCTTCGCTCTATTCAGGTCCTCTTCAAATCATCTGAAGGGCAGATATTAGGTGAATCGGATGTATTCGAGTTAACCGTCATCCCTGCAACACTACCGCCGCAACAGTTAATTCATACGGAATGGTTCCATGTGGATTGTCTTGCTACAAAGTATGGTGTCGAAGTATTTAGTGAAGCGCATTGGGCCCTTATAGAACGTTATGCAGATACGATGGTTAAGCATGGCATGAACATGATCTTAACTCCGTTGTTTACACCGCCTTTGGATACAGCCATTGGTGGAGTACGTCCAACCGTTCAATTGATTTCCGTGACTAAAGCGGGAGATTGTTATGAATTCGGATTTGATCTGCTTACTCGTTGGGTATCGATGTGCCGCCGACTTGGCTTCAAATACTTTGAGTTCTCTCATTTATTTACTCAATGGGGTGCAAAATGTGCACCAAAAATAATGGTAACCATTCAAGGTGAAGATCAGCAACTATTCGGTTGGGATACGGACGCATCCTCAGCGGAATACCGTAGTTTCTTGGATCAATTTTTACCTTGCTTAGATCAATATTTGAAAGAGCAGGGAATAGACCAGCAAAGCTGGTTCCATATTTCAGATGAACCAGGAGAGGAACATTTGGAATCGTACCGAGCTGCAAGTGAGATCATTTATAAACATTTATCAAGTTATCCGATCATGGACGCTTTGTCCGAATTGGAGTTGTATGAACAGGGCCTGGTGAAAAGGCCGATTCCTGCGAATACGCATATTGAACCGTTCTTAGAACATCAGGTTCCAGACCTTTGGACGTACTATTGCTGCGCTCAAGGTGAACAAGTATCCAACCGGTTTTTCAACATGCCGTCTGCTAGAAATCGTATAATCGGGTTTCAATTGTATAAATTCGGATTACAGGGCTTCTTGCATTGGGGTTATAACTTCTGGTACTCGCAATATTCATTGAATCAGCAGCTGGACCCTTATCGTACGACTGACGCTGAGCATGCATTTCCCTCAGGAGATGCCTACTTGGTCTATCCGGGAGAAGAAGGCCCGATTGAATCCATTCGACTGGAAGTTCTATATGAAGGGTTGCAGGATTTGCGCGCACTAGAATTACTTGAGCAGAAAATTGGCAAGAAAGCAACGATAGCAATTATGGAAGAGGGTCTGAGTACATCGTTGACCTTCTCTGTATACCCGAGGGATCAGGGAACATGGCTCTTAGAGGCAAGAGAGCGGATCAATCAAGCGATAGCAAGTTATTCTACTTAAGTGATCATACCATTACGAGGTGTTGAGAATATGGCAACTTTTCATTATTCAGGATCTTCCTTTTATTATAACGATCAGGCGATACGGCTTATCTCAGGGGCCATCCATTATTTTCGGACTCTGCCGGAACATTGGGAAGACCGTCTTATCAAATTAAAAGCTTGCGGCTTCAATACGGTTGAAACCTATGTGGCATGGAATTTACACGAGCCGAAGAAAGGCCAACATAATTTTGAAGGTATGGCAGATGTAGTCCGGTTTATTGAATTGGCAGGAGATTTGGGTCTGCATGTCATCGTTCGTCCCGCACCTTATATTTGTGCAGAATGGGAATTTGGTGGACTGCCATCTTGGTTGCTAGCTGATTCGGATATGCGTCTTCGATGCTACCATAAGCCATTTCTAGATCATGTAGATGCGTATTATGATGTATTGCTCCCCAAATTACAACCACTGTTATGTACAAATGGTGGCCCGATCATTGCTATGCAGATTGAGAATGAGTACGGAAGTTACGGCAATGACAAGCGCTATTTGACTCATTTAAAAGACAGCATGATTTCCCGTGGGATAGATGTACTACTATTCACTTCCGATGGACCTGAAGACGCGATGTTACAGGGAGGTATGGTCCCAGGTGTGCTAGAGACGGTGAACTTTGGATCACGTCCAGTAGAAGCATTCAACAAGCTCCGTGAATACCAACCAGAGGCTCCAATCATGTGTATGGAATACTGGAACGGTTGGTTTGATCATTGGCGTGAGGAGCATCATACGCGTCCGGCTGAGGATGTAGCGAAGGTATTGGATGAGATACTTAGTTTAGGCGCATCCGTTAATTTCTATATGTTCCATGGCGGAACTAACTTTGGGTTCTACAACGGAGCGAATGGACATACGTTTGACAGCTATGAACCAACAATTACTAGTTATGACTATGATTCCTTACTGAGTGAATCCGGTGAGCCGACAGCTAAATATTATGCAGTTCGTGAAGTGATCTCCAAATATGTAGATCTCGGACCCATTGAGTTACCAGCTCCTGTCGCTAAGAGAGCATATGGGAGAGTAGAGATGAAGGAGCAGACTTCACTTACCGCAAACTTGAATCGTATTTCTGCACCTATTCACTCTGTATACCCTGAACCGATGGAGAAATTGGGTCAGGATTATGGCTTTATTCATTATAGTACGTTCCTTACAGGACCTCGTCCCAAAGATGAGTTCTTCATCCAGGATTTACATGATCGTGCATTAGTCTTTCTGAATGGAGAGCTCACTGCAACCTTAGATCGTGTAGAGCCAGAGGTGAAATTAGAGTTCGAGGTTCCGGCCGAAGGGCTGCATGTTAGTATACTTGTGGAGAATTTAGGACGCGTCAACTATGGTCCTTTTATGAGAGATTGTAAAGGGATTACTGAAGGAGTACGTTATGGACGGCAGTTTCTGTCGGAATGGACGACTTATACGTTGCCATTAACGGATTTATCTGGTCTGCAGTTTGAAGGTTTATTCAGGCAAGTGGAACCTAGTTTCTTCCGCAGCACCTTGGTTGTGGATGAACCTTGTGATACGTTCTTGAGCATGGAAGGATGGACTAAAGGCGTCGTGTTCATTAATGGGTTCAACCTTGGACGCTATTGGAATATAGGACCACAGAAAACAATGTATGTGCCAGGTCCTCTATTGAAACAAGGCAACAATGAGATTGTCATCTTTGAATTGCACAGCACTTCAGATACCGCTGTTACGTTCGTAGATCAACCGGAACTAGGATAATAGGGCATAGCTCTGCCAACAACATGTTAGAATTGCGGCTTATTGAACCATGTCTGAATTTGCTTCGGACAAGTTTGTTCAATCTTGCGTAATTCGCTAGCTTCGTTTAACTAGCTGTTTCAAACGCAGCAATTAATATATCGTAACAACAAAGACACCCGAATAGATCCGGGTGTCTTTGTTAAATAGAAACTATTTCTTGCTGCGTATTCTAAGGTTATGTAGTTCCCATTGTTCATACCAATCTTGAACAACGGCAGGAAGACCAATACTTAGATCGCCTTTCAATAATTCCGTCAGATTCTTGTATTGTTCTTCCACTGCGGATCGTTCCCCAATACTGTCGTAGACCTTCATTAATCCTAAATGTCCTTGTTCAAAATAGGGCTGAAGCTGTACTACCTTTTGATACACAGTGACAGCTTCGGGAACTCTGTTGTTGTCGATATAGAACTGGGCCATTCCCATAGCATGGTGTAGCCAAATGGTGCGCAGACGTTGTCGTTCGCCCTCCGCCCACAAATAATCGTAATCTCCAAAATAATCCCCTGAATAAAGCTCAAATAAGCTTTGATGTTCTGCACAATTGTCCTCTCCAATGGATTCGAGTGCAAGAATGTTGTGCTCCCACTGGGCTGCATCGATTAGAAGCGGCCCGGTCTCAAGCGTATACCCTTCTCCGCCACTGACGTTGCTGATATGCAGATCTACCTCACTCTGCTTTAAACATTGTCGTACTTGATAAATGGTTGTGTAGAGATGGGTAGAAGCCTTTTTAAGGTTGAAATCTGGCCATAGTAGGTCAATCAGGGTATCTTTACTGACGAATCGATTGCGATTATGAAGCAAGAAAGCAAACAATTCTTGTGCCTTAGAAGTTCTCCAACGGAGATTGTTTAAAGGTTGTCCTCCTCGTTCAAAACGCAGCGATTGAAAACAACGAATCGTTAGTTCATGTGCTACCTCTTTGCTTTTTGGTGCAAACTTCAATCTGTCCTCCAAGCGTTGTACTGTTTTGAATAAACGGTCATGTCGCACGGGCTTCAAAATATAATCAATCGCATTTAACTCAAAGGCTTCCACTGCATATTGGTTATACGCGGTCACGAAAACGATATTAGCGTTTGGACACACCTCTTGCAGAATTGCGGCAGCTTGAAGTCCGCTCACTTCAGGCATTTCAATATCAATAAAAATAACGTCAGGCTCCAAGGCTGGAGCTTCTTGTATAGCTTGAACAGGATCTGTATAGGACGCGATGATATGAACAGCTTCCATTTCTTTTAACATGAATTCTAACTTTACGAGAGCAAGACGTTCATCGTCCACCAATACTGCTTGAATCATTGTTATTTCACCACTCAATATAGTATTTTTTAGCAAAAAACAATAAACTCTTCTTTATTTTTCGGTTCATTATAGTCTGTCTGTGACTAGGTATTTTTGTGATTCATATTTCTTTTTTCAGAAGGGATTATGAAACTTACTGAAGTACCTAGCCCTTCCTTGCTTTTAATTTGCAAACCCTTAGCATAGACACGTAACAAGCGTTTATGTGTATTAAGAAATCCAATCCCTCTTGTTACATTAGACTGACTGCTCAGCAGTTGCTGAAGTTGCTCGGAAGTCATACCTTTACCATTATCAGCGATTGTAATCTCGATGTCATCAGCTAGTTCTTTGATGGATATTGAAAGCGTACCTCCTTTGGAGCGGCTTAATATACCATGCCTAACGGCATTTTCAACGAGTGGCTGAATGGTCAAGGGAGGTAACTGGAAATGTAGATTTTCTGTTAACTCCCAGTTGATGGTCATCCTGTCCTCAAAGCGCTCTTTCTCTATGTACAGATAGGCACGGACAAGCTCAAGCTCGTGTTCAATCGGTATCATCGGCTCAGCGTTCAAGAAGTTAAAGCTTAAGCGTAAATAAGAGCTAAAGGCATCAATAAGGTGACCCATACGCTGTGTATCAAAAGATGCCAGAGCAGATATAGAATTTAATGTGTTGAATAAAAAATGTGGTTGTATTTGCGCTTGAAGATATGCTGCTTCCAGACGAAGCCGTTCATTTACGGACTGTTTTAAGTCTGTTAACGAACGTACCCGTCCTCTTAGCTCCATAGCGTTCATGGGTTTCATTACATAGTCGTTCGCGCCCGAAACAAATCCGGTGTAGATATCTTCCGGCTGGCTACGTGCGGTCAGAAGTAGAATAGGAAGCTCAGCTATAGTAAAACGTTCACGAATTCTCTGTGTTAATTCATAGCCGGACATCTGGGGCATCATTACATCTGTAATGATTAAATCCCATTGATCAGTATCCAGTTTTATTAAAGCATCAATTCCACTGGTTACCGTAACCATTTCATAGTCTTTGATGGACAGTACGCTAGTAAGGATTTTCAGATTAACCGGGTCATCGTCAACAGCCAAAATCTTAGGTCTTCTTCCATCCGTTGAAGTAGCAGATGTAGTGTTAAATTCGGATAGCCTAATATGAGATAGTTTGTCCGTGTATTCAGTCACTGTTGAGAATTCTAAATTGAATTTTTGAATGTTTGAATCGGATAGAGGCATAGTAAAAGTAAAAGTAGAGCCTTTGCCAAGTGAAGATTTTACGCTAATCTCTCCACCGTGAAGTTCAACTAACTGTTTACAAATACTTAAGCCCAATCCAATTCCACCACTTATTGCTGTCACGCTTGAGTCACCCTGTTCATAGGGTTGGAAGGCTCTAAGCTGTGTTTCCTCGTTCATTCCAATGCCAGTATCCGTAATATGGATGCGCGCCACACCTTTATGAATATCCGCATGGACCCTAACTGAGCCTACACTCGTATATTTCACAGCATTTTGAAGCAGATTGAACAAAATCTGAATGAGTCTTTTCTCATCTGCCACAATAGAAGGAAACGAGTCGGGAATCTCCGAGATTAGTGTAATGTGCTTACCTTCCGTTAGGAACTTGAGCATATCGAGTACGCCAACAGCTACGGATTGAATGGGAACATTTCTTAACTGTAATTGAATGTTGCTTTCACGAAGCTGTGATTGATCTAGAAGATCGTTTATCAGTAAAGACATACGTCTTCCGACGGTAATTAGCAGTTCTAGATTACTTGCGTTCTGATGCATTAAAGAGTCTCTCTCACTGTCTAAGACGGTCTCAGCAATATTAATGATGCTATGTAGGGGGTTTTTCAGCTCGTGAGAGGTATTAGCTAGGAAATCATCCTTTTGCGTAACGGTTCTTTGCAGGCTTTTTGCCAGATTTTCAGTCTGTTTAGTATTCCAGAAATAGCGCTTAAACCCAAAAGTCGCAAAGCATAAAAAGGCAATAATCAGGTCGAAAGGATAATAGGTAACGTCAACCAGATCGAAATTTTTGAACAATCCCCAATGATTGCTGTTAATGATGGCTAGGATAGATAGCAATAGAAAAATAGAGCCATCGTTGTTTTTAAGCGCAGATTTCAGAAAGAGAACTACAACTTCTAATGATAGAACGAATATATTGATGAAAAAAAGAAGCGTATATGATTCGTAATAGTGGACAACGGGACCGAGCAGTATGAAAAGGATATGTACCAAGGATAAGCTGGTCAGGATCCGAACGCTTTTAATTTTTAAATTATGGAACATTAGTTGCTTGCTTGTCAGTAAGATGAATATAAAAGCCATAATATTAGATATGATTAATAGTTTTAAGCTCCATTGGTAGTTTAAGGGAAGCATATGCAGCAAAAGCTTGTCATCATCAATAAGTACTGTAGTTATAGCGGAAATTACCAACAGAAAAAAATAGATCAACATCTTTTGCCGCGGACCAATGGTATATAATATTGCTGCATAGACTGCATGAAGTAGAAGTACTACACATAATAACAGTTGAAGGCCTATGGAAACGATCCGCTGATGTGTTAAGGTTTTTTCGTTACCAAATAAAATGGGTTTAAAAATACCACCTGTATGAGCTAAAGAGTAGTTGGCTACATGAATCACAATTTCAATCTCAGTCTTATCCGTTGTAAAAGTTACGGAGTAAGGTAATACACGAGCAACATAGTCTTCTTTATTGGCAGATGGAGAACCTGAATTTCCCAGTAGTTCACCATTGATATATATTTCCGAAGAAGTCCGAACCCCGGATATGAGTATGCCATAAGACTGCTTTTCGTTTTTATCTACAAGAATCCGTAACCGATAGGAGCCGTAGCCTAAAGCAGACTTTTCGCCATTATGAATGGCATCGTTCCACTGATCCGGGACTTGTATATATTTTTTAGGGGGAGCTTTGTTTAGAGATTCTTTATTGAAAGTGGGAAGCAGCGTATTAGGATAGAACTCCCATTGGCCTTTTAAGGTAAGGAGCTTGTCTTGATTTAAGTCTTTATTCCGTAAATCGAGAACTCCTTTGACTAATTGTGGTTGTATGGCATGAGGCGATGCCCAAACCCATAGGAAGCGAAATCCAGTAAGTATAGTAAGAAATAGCACGATAATTAGAAAGAGTTTTCGTTTAGTCATAGTAATTAAACATTATTCGACAAAAAACAATATATTCCTTTCACAAAAATATTTCAAAAATTTTTAAAAAAGTTACGGCAAAGTTGCAGGGGATTAGAATTGGCTGGCGTCTAACGTTATGTAGGTGAAGGAGGGGAGAAAGCTGGAAGAGAAGGAATGGATTTCTGCTGTGCTGAACGGTGAGCATCAGGCCTTTGGGCATTTGGTGACACGTTACCAAGGCATGGTATACAGAGTGTGCGTCAAGATTACTGGAGAAGCCGAATCGGCCAAAGATATGGCCCAAGAGGTTTTTATAAAAGCATACAAAGCGCTCCCCTCCTTCAGAGGACAATCTACCTTCTCGACATGGCTTTATCGGATAGCCTATCGAACCTGTCTGGACTGGAAACGGGCCAATGATAGGGAGTGGAGGCATCGGAGTGCGGCTGATTACACTGAGAATGATTGGGTAACATCTCAAACACCAGAGCAAGAGGTGCTAGAGCAGGAACAATCAGCTGAGCTGGGTGAGAATGTGAACAGCCTTGCGGAACCGTACCGGTCGGTCGTACAGCTGTACTATTTTCAGCGAAATTCTTATCAAGAGATAGCGGAGCAAAAAGGTGTTTCCGTTAAGACTATCGAATCGCAGCTTTATCGTGCCAGACAGATGATGCGTAGACAAAGGGAGGAATTGCGATGAATTGTGCAATAGTGAAGGAATGGATGCCACATTACATTGACGGCCTACTGTCTCCAGATATGGAGCTGCGTATCCGGTTGCACATACAATCCTGTCCTGATTGCGCGCAGTGGCTGGAGGAAGCTAAGGAAATGTCCGCTCTTTGGTCAGAAATGGAAACGGACAGTGAATATCAGCATGAACAGATGGACTTTCCAGATCTCGCAGCAGGTGTTATGGCCCATATCGAGCAGCTCGAAACAGGACGCAGAGAGCGAGCGGTTAAAGCGACAAGCGTAAGACGTCGCTATGCTCCTAGAACATCTTGGATGCATTATGCGGTGGCTGCCTGCTTGAGCTTCTTATTGTTACAGTTTGGCGTTTTTGAGAATTTGGCTTATGGGATTACTGAAATTAATGGTCATGTGTCGAATTCGGTGACCCAATGGTTTGGTGGTTTTAGAAAATAGTCATAAAGAGATTTATAAATAATAGATGGATTCAGGTAAACTGAAAAGTTTATGCTATCCAAATTTTAGGAGGATGTATTATGATTAAGAAGAGACGTTGGCTCACTTTTATGCTAGCTATGATTCCTGGTGTAGGTCATTTGTACTTAGGCTTCAAAAAGCAGGGGCTGCAGTTTATGATCGGGGCTTCCTTATGTATTATGTTTATTCCGTCTGAGCCCATGATCTTCCCTTTTGCGCTAGCTGCACTATGGTTTTACCAATTGTTTGATGCCCTGCAGAAAGCGGCTTGGATGAAAATAACTGCTGCCGAACATGAGCGTATGATGTTCCATCCTGACAGCTTCGGAGAACCTTGGACGATGGGGATGTCCTCTATGCCGGGTTACCCACATGAAGATGTGAATCCGGCTTGGGTTGGTGTTGGATGTGTTGTTGCCGGTTTCCTTATGCTGGTGATCTCAGCATTTCCGACGCTTTGGAGAATGTTAATTGAGATTAACATTGGTACGATCTTGCTATCACTGGGTCTGATTGCGTACGGTCTGAAGATGCTAAGAAACAATACGAGAGCGTAAGAAACGGGGATTTGACTATGGGGAGATGGAAAATCGGGAGTTTTACTGCAGCTATAGGCTGCATTGCACTTGGTGTCATTATTGTGATGGCTCAGTATAATATGATCAGCTATGAAGTACTTGGTTATTTATGGCCAGCACTGTTGATCCTATTCGGACTCGAGATGTTGCTAAGATTGTTTATCAAATCCGATGCCAAAAGTCGTGTGAGCGGTTGGGCAATCCTATTGATCATCCTGTTGGTTGGAGCAAGCAGTGCGCAGAGCGTAATGGCCGGCGGCTCACTTAGCAGTTTAATCGGGAATACACATTTAACTCCACTAAGCGGCAATGTCGAAGTGAAAGACAATATTACGACGCTGAAAATCGTACTTCCAAGTGGAAAAGTAAAGGTCGAGGGAATAGATGGAAGCTCATTGGATTATGAGGGAAGCTTACTCCTACCTGGAAAATCGCAAAGTGAAGCCGAAAGTGCGTTGGAAAAGAAATGGAAAGTAAAAACTGAGGGAGATACACTGATTATGGAGCTTGATACAGATCATAATTGGTTCTCTAATATTCAGTTTGGATTTAATACTAAAAGTCCTTATTTAAATGTAAGTGTACCTAGCAGCCTTGCCGTTGAGGTAGATACTAGTGACGGGTCAATAGAAGCCTGGGATTTAAAGTCTGGCTTAGTGGTTGATACTAGTAATGGGGTTATAAATATTCATGATGTTGCTGGCGGAGTTGAAGCAGATACCAGTAATGGCTCACTGACTGTTCAGAACATCCAAGGTGGAGCGCAGCTCAAAAGCTCTAATGGTGCGATTATATTGGATAATATAGATGGAGCGTTGACGGCAAAGAGCAGCAACGGCAAGATCACTATTAATTCAGCAGTGACTGGAAAATGGAAATGTTCGTCTAGTAACGGAAAGATTACGGTGGGGTTGCCAACTGTGTCCGATGCGAAGATTACAGCGGATACTAGCAATGGCTCACTGAAGGGGAATGTCCCTTGGGATCTAGACGGGGACAGCTTTGGCACTGCCATTCTTGGTAAAGGAACTTATACTGTGGACCTAAGTACGAGTAATGGAAGTGTAACCGTGGACACAGCTGAATAAGTACGAACAATAAAGGGAGTTAAGGCTTCAGCGATTGGTTCTGCTGAAGCCTTAGCGCCCTTTTTCAAATTATAAGAAACCTACCAAGCGTAAGCTTTAGGAGCTTCTCCGCCCGGTCCTGGGAAGATCTCATCTAAACGTTTAAGGACAGATTCATCTAGCACAATCTCAAGACTGCGCAGTGCACTCTCGAATTGCTCTAGTGTGCGTGGTCCAATAATTGGTGCGGTTACAGCAGGATTGGCTAATAACCATGCTAGTGCTACATTATCTTGTGGTTCCCCAAGCTCCATACATAAGCTTGCAAAAGCCTCAAGCTGATCTTTGTATTGCTCTACGCGCTCAGCATTCCCTCCACTGCGGCTGCCTTCTATTTTCTTAAGTGCATTGCGTCCAAGAAGACCTCCATCCAGTGGGCTCCAAGGAATAACGCCTAATCCATGATGGAGAGAGGAGGGTAATACTTCAAGTTCAGGAAGGCGACAGGTGAGGCTGTATTTATGCTGCTCAGAAATCAAACCTAAAAAGCCACGTGCCTTCGCTTCTTGTTGGGCTACAGCGATATCCCATCCCGCAAAGTTACTGGAGCCGACATAACCAATCTTTCCTTGGTTTACAGCAAGCTCAAAAGCCCCCCACAGCTCGTCCCAAGAGACACTACGGTCAACATGATGCATCTGGTACAATTCAATATGATCGGTCTGGAGACGCTGCAGAGACCCCTCTAGATGGCGGCGTATAATATAAGATGATAGTCCACCCTCATCATTAGGGCCATCGAGCTTATCGCTCATTGCACCGTATACCTTGGTAGCTAACACGACCTTTTCACGTCGCCCACCACCCTGCTTAAACCAACGACCAATAATCGTTTCTGTTAAACCGGAATTCTCACCCCAACCATAAATGTTAGCGGTATCAAAAAAATTAACACCTGCGTCGAGTGCAGCGTCCATAATACGGAAGGCTTCTTGTTCATCTGTTTGTGGGCCAAAGTTCATTGTTCCGAGACATAGCCGACTGACCTTCATACCGGATTTGCCAAGCTTAGCATATTGCACTTCGCATTCACTCCTTAGGTAGATGATTTCAACTTAATTGTAAACATCTTCAGAAATAAGAGCAAATATGAAGCGGCAATTTGGATAAGTTGTCTTATCTCATTGAATTATAGGCTATGCCTATCAACTCAATAGAATCTATATCTTTGTCCTTTACGACTGGGTATGATACAACAATATAAAGAAGAACTATGTCTGTTAGAGCAGACCACTTGAGGAGTGACTGAGATGAGTGAGGTTAAAAAAATCGCCGTAATTGCAGGGGACGGTATTGGACCTGAAGTAGTAGCTGAAGCAGAAAAAGTATTGAAAGCAACGGAAGAAGTATTTGGTTATGCTTTTGAAACGGAGCACGCTCTTTTTGGAGGCATTGCAATAGACGAAAGAGGCACACCGCTGCCGGAAGATACACTGGAAATCTGTCGCAGTGCTGACGCCGTATTACTGGGCGCTGTAGGCGGACCGAAGTGGGATAACAATTCTAAGGAGCTTCGTCCTGAAACCGGATTGCTTGGCATTCGCAAAGCACTTGGATTGTTCTCAAACTTACGTCCAGCAGTCGTATTCGATTGCCTTAAGGACGCTTCGACATTGAAGCCAGAAGTGCTGGAAGGTACCGATCTTATGGTCGTTCGTGAGCTGACTGGTGGGATTTATTTCGGAGATAAACTGCGTCGTCAAGGTGAACATGGTGAAGAAGCAGTGGATACCTGTGTATATAACGTAATGGAAGTGGAACGAATTGTACGTCAGGCTTTTGAGATTGCTGGCAAGCGTCGCAATAAGCTGGCAAGTGTTGATAAAGCGAATGTACTTGAAACTTCACGGTTATGGCGTGAGGTCGTAAATAAGATTGCTCCAGAATATCCTGAGGTAGAGGTTGAACATGTACTCGTTGATAACTGCGCAATGCAGCTGCTGCGTCGTCCAGCTAGCTTTGATGTTATCGTTACCGAGAACATGTTTGGTGACATTCTGAGCGACGAGGCTGCGATGTTGACAGGCTCTATCGGTATGCTTGCTTCCGCTTCGATGGGCGATGGTAACTACGGTCTCTACGAGCCCGTTCACGGCTCCGCACCTGATATTGCCGGACAAGGACTTGCGAACCCGATTGCAACAATCTTGTCCTTAGCACTAATGTACCGTTTAACCTTTGGTTATGAGGATGCGGCTGCTGCGATAGAGGCTGCAGTAGCTGAAGTATTGGATGCAGGACACCGTACAAGTGATATCGCCGTAGATAAGAGCAAAGCGATCAGTACATCTGAAATGGGCGACCTGATTGTTGCAGCTATCCGCAAAGCATAATAAAATCTAATTTCTAATTACGATTATAGGGGAATTTGTCTAAGATTGACTTTGATTTTGTACGATGATACCATTTGATATGTAGACAAGATGTAAATTATTCCAGCATATCACGACAAGAAATGGTTGGTTTCTTACATAATCAAAGGAGGATTTTGGCAATGGCTGAACGTTTAGTAGGTAGACCAGCTCCAGATTTTACTATGCAAACCGTATCAGGTGATGGTAAGGATTTTGGTAAAGTAAGTCTGTCCGACTATCGTGGCAAATGGCTGGTATTCTTCTTTTATCCTCTGGACTTCACTTTTGTATGTCCGACTGAAATCACAGCTCTCAGTGAAGCAGCTGCGCAGTTCGAAGCGCTTGATACAGAAATTCTCGGCGCAAGTGTAGATTCGATCCACAGCCACAAAGCATGGATCAATACACCTAAGGATTCGAATGGTCTTGGCCGTTTGAATTTCCCGCTTGCTGCTGATATTACTAAACAAGTTGCTAAAGACTACGGCATTCTGATTGAAGAAGAAGGAATTGCATTGCGTGGATTGTTCATCATTGATCCTGAAGGTGAATTGAAATATCAGGTCGTTAATCACAATGATGTAGGTCGCAGCGTAGAAGAAACACTTCGTGTCCTGCAAGCCCTGCAATCTGGTGGCTTATGCCCAATGAACTGGAAACCAGGTGACAGAAACCTTTAAATGTTGTTCTGCTATTATCTGATCTTTGATATTCTGATTTCGACCTCCTTGCAGAAGTTTTTTCTGTAAGGAGGTTTTTTGCACCAAAAAAGGCTTAAATAAAAAATGGATTTGAAAATAGGCGTGAAAAGTTATATTATGTCCTCGAGTGGAGGAATCTCCATTGGGGTAATGTAATACAATAATAAAAACTCAGATGGGTTAGTTATTCTAAGGAGGGTGAACAAATATGAGCTTTTGCTGTGGAGCGAGTATGGTAGGAACAAAGGGAACCCTTAAACATTATCGCACGCAAGTCCATAATGTTCCCCTGCTTTTTTGTCCGGTATGTCATCGTGTAGAGGTTCACTATAAGGTCGAAAACGAGTATGAGATCTTGGCGGAATACGCACATGGAGACGGTGTTACTGATGTGGATTTTCAGGACTATGTCATGGAAGACGAAACTGCAATATTCGAGAACGTCATTAACATCGAGAGTGAAGAGCCTCTAGCTATTGTGCGGAGTCAGATCGATATGGCGCTTGACCTGCTTGCTGTAGCCAAACAGATTGAGGATACGAAGTGGGAACGGGAATTGAAGAAAAGATTAGCTGTGATGAGTCAAAGACGCCTTCGTCTGCAACAGAAAGCGTAAGATTATTTACAATTTGGGTCTGACCCATTTCTTTATCAAGGCCTTCGCAACCGCGAGGGCCTTTAGCTTTTTCTATTTTCTTTTAAAAGAGTTTAAATCATTTGAACGAACTAATAGTGATAAATATAATTTGATGTGATATTTTATATGTCTTTGGAATCATTTTATGAATTTTTTTATCATTCGACAGTTTCTCTGATTGCGTTGTCTACTTCACTTGGATATGATTGGAATATAATTGAACCGGTTGGAAAAAGTGCAACGATTACCGAATGTTCTGGCGGCTTCGTCATATACTCAAATACATAGTAATTTGATGTCGCTTTAGCGTCTTCGTCAAATGCAGTAAAAGGGGGAACTTCGTATCGTGATTAGCCAATATCAAGAAAGTCTTCTATTACCGGGAAGAACCTATCAGTCAGGGCCTGTGGATACTACATACGAGGATGTACTAGAGAATATTGACAGCGGAATCATGCTTTTTGATGAAGAGGGAGTTATAAGTTTTGTAAATAAGCAAATGTACGGGATGCTAGAATTAACCCGTCACTCCCTTGTCGGCTGTACAATATCACACTTATTATCTAACGTTAGACTAAGCCGCTTTAAGAAAAAGCAAGTACTGCAAAGCTATAGAGAGATGGTATACAAAGGAAAATCAAATTATGAATTTTTAGATGAGTATGGCCGTTACTGGAAGGTTACATTATGCTGTGGAGAGCAAATGAAGGGTTGTTATTTGTTTACAGTTAAAGAAATCTCCGATTATAAGTTGATTGAGCAAACGGCTTACCAGAACGATAGTTTGGCTATGCTAGGTAAATTATCTGCATCTATTGCCCATGAAATCCGGAATCCATTAACTGCAATTCGTGGATTTATTCAATTGCTGCACCCGCATCTACAGCAGCTTGGGAAGCAGGAATACGGCAAGATAATCTTGGCGGAGATCGATCGTGCGAACGATATCATTCATGAATTCCTTACTTCCTCCAAGCCGTCAGTTCCTCAAGTGGGGATGATTCCTGTGTCAGCTTTACTCAAGGAAGTAGTGCTGCTTACAGAGAGCGAAGCCCTGATGAAAGGTTGCCAGATCAATCTACATCCTTTTCAGGAGGGAGATATGATGATTTCTGGAGATGTAAAACAAATGAAACAGGTAGTCCTCAACCTGATTAGAAACGCTATGGAGGCCGTTGCGGATAGAGCAGATGGTCTAATGGGTAAAATAGAGGTTGGAGCCCACAGAGAGGGTTCTGAGGTCCGTATGTTCATCTCTGATAACGGAAAGGGAATGGATATCCGTACACTGGACAGGTTATTTAGTCCATTTTTTACAACTAAGGAGAATGGGACAGGGCTAGGGCTTTCCGTGAGTGACCGAATCATCAAAAATCATGGCGGATGTATCTCTGTCAGTAGTAGAGTTAACGAAGGTACTCATTTTGTAATCTCATTGCCATTAATCCATTAGTACATTCGAATAGAATATAAAGTGTTTAAGAGGCTGATCCCTGCGGATAATACAGATGCAGAGATCGGCCTTGCTTATGTTACAATGGGGGTTGGTTTTGGGAGACAAATGGAGGTAGACACAATGAATATAGAATTTAATAGCGGCAGTGCCATTAATGAAATACAGGGTGATGCCCTTATTCTTATCATCTCTGAGTCGGAAGCCCAACATGGCGGCCTCTCAGAGAGGTGGAATGACAGAATTCGATTATTAGGAAAGTCAGGTCTCTTTAGTGGGAAGCTGAATCAGACTTATGTACTGCCGTTAGATTATCCATCTGGTTGTCCTATAGCTATTTTAGTTGGAAAAGGGGACCAATTAATTAGTACTGAAGACCTACGTCAAATGGCGGTTCAGATAGCACGTGCAGCACTTCGATTGAAGGCAATACAGCTAGTGTTTCAGTTGCCTGAAGGTGTTCAGGAGCTAACAGAAGATAAGGATATCGTATCTATTGCCTATGCGTTGTCTGAGGGGTTGTCACTTGGTTCCTATCGTCGTCCCACCTATAAGCAGGAGCAATCTCAATATATAGGTCCAAACTCGGTTATTTTTACTATCGAGAAGAAGCCAGCGGATACTTTCGAGCGTGACTGGAATCTTGGCATGCAGAGAGGGCTGGCTTTTGGTGAGGCTACGAATCTGGCACGGAACTTGACGAATATGCCCGGCAATCTGCTGACTCCATCTGACCTAGCTATGGCCGCTATAGAAGTTGCTGAACGTTATGGATTTCCTTCCGAAGTGCTGGATGAACGAGAAATTGAGCAAAAAGGAATGGGCGGATTGCTCGCAGTCGGAAAAGGAAGTGTAAACCCTCCGCGAATGATCGTCATCCGTTACCAGGGAACGGGGCACTGGGATAATGTAGTGGGGCTGGTCGGTAAAGGGATTACTTTTGATACGGGGGGAATTTCCTTAAAAAGAGCCCCAGGGATGGAAGAGTTAATCAGTGATATGGGAGGCGCAGCGGCTGTGCTTGGAGTTATGGAGGCATTAGGCCGATTACGTCCACGAATTAATGTCTTAATGGTCATTCCATCCGCTGAGAATATGCCATCTGCTAATGCCTTTAAACCCGGGGATATCATTACATCAATGAGCGGAAGAACTATAGAAATATTGAATACCGATGCAGAAGGGAGACTTGTACTTGGGGATGCGCTGACCTATGCCCGGGAATGGGGAGCGAAACGTGTTATTGATGTCGCTACGCTGACAGGTGCAGTGTTGTCGACATTAGGAGATATAGCTACAGGTGCTGTTACTAACAACGAGGAATTTATGGAGCAGTTTCTGACAGCAGCTAATGTTTCGGGTGAAAAAATATGGCAGCTTCCGGCTTACCCGGAATTCCGCGAAATGCTAAAGAGCGAAGTGGCCGATATCCGTAACACCGCAGGTAGGTTCGGGGGAGCCACTACCGCTGGGTTATTTGTAGGTGAGTTTGCGGAAGGTCTGCCATGGATACACCTAGATATTGCTGGAACCGCATTTCTTTCTAAAGAACGTGGAGTTAATCCTAGAGGCGGTACAGGAGTCATGGTTCGCACATTGGTTCAGTGGTTGCTCAGCGAAAGCGAATGATTAGCTCTTCATAATCAACAAAAAGAAACCTCGCCCTAGGACAATGGATGGAAGACCGACCATTCCCTAAGGCGAGGTTTCTTTGCTTTTGTAAGAATGCTGAAGATTAAATATTGCCACTGGATTTTTTAGCCTTTGATTGAGAAGTAAAGGATTGAATACTGTTCATTATTTTATCGCGAGTTCCCTTATTCTTCAGTAAATAGGCTACGCCCAATGCGGCTGTTGTGAAAAATGTTTTTTTTGTGTTCATAGTGATTACCTCCTTAGGTATGGTCTGTAGTTGCTTATAACAAACATACCCGAAAGCAATGCAAGCTAAACTATGAACCCTTTCATATAACGGTTAGGCAAGCCTACTTCTTCTTATTAACAGGTGTTGAGCAGCAGGAGAGGGGAGAATCTAAAGACGCTGCAGAACAGGTCTTGCCCTTATCACAGCCAGCGCAAGCGCCTTGCTTGCCCTTTTGCACATGTCGATAGATGATCCAGCCTGAATAACCGAAGATCAGAGTGACGATTAGAACATTTACCATTACGGTGCCCCACTTTCATTAAGAGAATCAACGAATTACAAGTTCTACGACCAGCCTAATAATCGCCCACCTTGGAAAATAACAAAAGATACGATATATGCCAGAGCAAGAGAATAGCCAATAGAGAAGAAAGTCCATTTCCAAGAGGCTGTTTCTTTTTTGATAACCCCTACAGTGGCCAGACAAGGAATATATAACAGGATAAAGGCCATAAAGCTGATTGCACTCAGCGGTGTAAAGACTTGTGAAATTTGATTCTCTAATCCAGCGGTATCTGGTGCGTGATAGATGATATTCATCGTAGACACTACAACCTCTTTCGCTAAAAATCCTGGGACCAAGGTAGAGCCGGCCTGCCACGTTCCGAAACCAAGCGGTTCCAGTAGTGGTGCAATCATGCCTCCGAATTTAGCTAGATAGCTATGATCCATTTCTACATCAAATCCGCCAGGACCAGCATAAGACATGAACCAAATAATGGCTGATCCAGCTAGAATAATCGTTCCCGCTTTACGAAGGAACCCTTTGCCCTTCTCCCAAGTGCTGCGCGATAAGGTTTTGATCTGCGGCATACGGTAAGGAGGAAGTTCGATGATGAAGACGGAGGATTCATTCTTGAATAAGTATTTAGAGAATACCTTACAAAGAATTAGGGCAAACACAATCCCCATAACATACATAGAGAGAACGGCAAACGCTTGTTGCTCAGGGAAGAATACAACTGCGAATAATGCATAAACAGGTAATCTTGCAGAACAAGACATCAGCGGCATTAACAGTGTTGTCAGCATGCGATCTTTGGGCTGTTCGATGCTTCGCGCCGCCATAATGGCCGGTACATTGCAACCAAAACCAATGATAAATGGAATGAATGCTTTTCCGTTCAGTCCCATTCGTTCCATGGTGCTGTCCATCAACAAGCAGACCCTTGCCATGTATCCGGAATCCTCTAGGAAGGAAATGATCAGAAAGAGAATAAAGATTTGCGGAACAAAGACCAGTACGCCGCCTACACCGCCGATGATGCCATCCACAATCAATGCATGCGTGAAGCCTGAAGCTCCAATGGTCTGAAGCAGTGAGTTCGTTCCATCACTAATAGGGCCGGATATCAGGCCATCTACGATATCCGATAGGGGGCCGCCAACCCAGTCAAATGTTGTCTTAAAGAGAGCATACATAAAGAAAATAAATAAGGGCAGTCCCCAAAATCGATGAGTCAATACCGAATCTAATCTTTCGGTTAAGTTATGGGGCTTCTGAGCTGTCGTATCAAGGACTTCGACACAAATATTGCGAATATACTCCATACGGTTCGAGCGAATCCATTGCGGGAGTGTCAGGGCGAGTTTTTTGATTTGTAGCTCACTCTGACAAGACTCACAGATATTTAGCAGTCCCGTAACATCTATACGCGACTTCAGAAACTGAAGTATAACCGGATTCTGCTCCAATAGCTGTAGAGCGACCCAACGGTGATTGGGCAGATCTTTTATAGAACGTAATTCCTTTTCTATAGAAGATATCGCTCGCTCGACGACCTCACCATAATTCAGCTTGAACTTTACAGCAGGAATAGCTGACGATTCCTCGAGGATGCTGAGCATCTGTACGCTGCCTTTACCGGTTCTTGCTATAAGTGGGAGGACGGTGACACCCAATCTTGATTGTAAAATGGTTTGATTAATATGAATACCACGCGCATTAGCGACATCAATCATATTAAGACCGAGTACAGTAGGCTTGCCATACTCAAGTAGTTGAAGCGTGAGCAGCAGATTACGTTCCAGCTGGGATGCATCCACGATATTGATTAATGCTTCAGGGGATTCTTCTATCAGATATTGGGCTGCGACCCCTTCATCACGGGAGAGTGGGTGCAGAGAATAGATGCCGGGCAAATCAATGAGCTTGCCTGCCCCGTTCTTCAGATTTCCGATCTTTTTCTCAACCGTAACGCCTGACCAGTTACCTACATATTCGTATGAAGTCGTTAATGTATTGAAGAGAGAGGTCTTACCTGTATTGGGATTGCCCACAAGAGCTATAGAACTCAAGATACGTTCACCTCAATCAGAGAAGCTTCTTTGCGGCGTATGGCGAACAGCTGGCCGTTACATTCTAGCGTAATCGGTCCCCAAAAAGGTCCCTTTCCTTTAAGACGGATGTTCACACCCTCTGACACTCCGAGATCAGCAAGACGACGGCGTAGAACGGGGTTCATTCCTTCTATTTTATGAATATTTCCAGCAGCGCCAGGTTGTAATTGCAGTAAGGAACAGCAGGTAGAAGTAGCTATTGTAATCCCTCCAAAAGAGATTGAGAATCAATCTCAACTGTTTTCTTGTAATGTAGCATTTTTAAGTGTTTGTATACTGTGACATTTGTCCCTGACCTACTATGGTAATTACTTTAAAGTGCTAAAGGCGAAATACCTTTACAATTTATTCTTCATTAAAGTATGATTGAACGATATAAATTGCATAGTAAAGCTATGCTAGAGGTTATAATGATTGCAATAGCACATACGATGATTGCAGGAATTGAAGGGAGATAATTATGAAGACTAATCAATGTAAAATTGTTGACTGCACCATTCGCGATGGGGGGCTCGTTAACAACTGGGATTTCAGCGTGGAATTTGTGCAAAATTTGTATGCCGGCTTGAATGAGGCTGGTGTTGACTATATGGAAATCGGTTATAAAAACTCCCCTAAACTGCTCAAAGGAGCAGAAGGTGCTGGACCATGGCGTTTTCTGAACGATGACTTCTTACGTAAAGTTATCCCGCAAAAGGGACATACGAAGCTTTCCGCTTTGGTTGATATCGGTCGTGTGGATGAAAATGATATTTTACCTCGCAGCGAAAGTATGCTGGATCTGATTCGGGTAGCTTGTTATAGCAAAGATGTGGAGAAAGCCTTACAGCTGGTACAAACCTTTCATGATCTAGGCTATGAGACAACGATCAATATTATGGCTTTGTCGAATGTAATGGAGAATGAATTATTAGAAGCTTTCGAAATGATTCGTGAGAGTGTAGTTGATGTGGTATACATTGTGGATTCATACGGTAGTCTAGATCACAACGACATCAATTACTTAGTTGAGAAGTTCAAAACTCATTTGCCAAACAAACGCCTGGGCGTACATACCCACAATAATCTTCAACTCGCGTTCTCCAATACGTTGATTGCTGCTGAGAAAGGTGTAGAGCTGCTGGACGCTTCCTGTTATGGAATGGGACGTGCTGCGGGGAACTGTCCTACAGAGCTGCTAGTGACTCATTTGAAGAATACACGCTACACATTGCGCCCTGTAATTGATATCATTGAACGCCTGATGATTCCTTTACGTGAAAAAGAAGAGTGGGGCTATATCATTCCTTACATGATCACTGGAACGCTTGATGAGCATCCACGTTCAGCAATGGCGCTTCGCGCATCGGCGGATAAGGATAAAGCGGTTGATTTCTATGATAAGCTTACAACACCAGAGGTTAACTTCGGAGATAAATAAACCTGTTGTTCAGAAGCACTGAACCCGTTCGTAGGGGGAAGTGCTTTTTTTTTGAATAAAAATAAAATTTCTATAAGTTTCTCTGATAAATGATTCTAATATTTTTCGCTAAAATACTTACCGTTCTAATAAGAAGCCTGAAGGTATTTTTGCTTGCCTGCTAGAAGAAAATGGTTTATATTTATGCAAGATTTATGAATAATCGCCATAAAAATACGACCTCACAAAAGAAATGTAACTTTAAAGACCGATCTAGCCGATATTTATACATAGGACAAGACTATACATAGTTGCTTAATAATCGACATCATTTTCAGACGCGAGGGATCTATGAGACAAGAAGAGAAAAAGACAATTCAAGCGGCTATTATAGGAGCCTTACTGTTCCTATTCATTCAAATTTTCCATACATCGTTAAACCGATTGGACAATTGGGAAATTATTTCTGCACTCTATCTCATTGTCGGCTGTTGTACTGTTGCTTTTGGATTTGCGATATTTGCACAGGGCTGGTTGTTCTTCTCTAGCAGATTATCTAAAGGAAGATTATATGTCGCAGCTCTTTTTGGTGGAATATGTATTATTGACTTCTTGCATACACTCGGCTTTGTAGCATTTCCATTGATTTCATCGTTTATAACCCCTGAGGAATCAAGGTGGCTGCTTACCTTTTCACGACTATCCAGCGGGCTGGGTATATTGTTTATTTTTAGTAGAGAAGATAAACCTGTGACCGTTACCGAAAAAAGAAATGTATTCAGAATCGCCTTCATGTTGATCGTGCTCTTCATCGCATTATTTGTATTTATCCACTCAGCAGTGCCTGAGTTATTTACTAAGCCTTGGATGAGTACACTTAAACAATTCGTTGATCTGGCAGTACTTTTTGTTTATTTAGCAGGTGTTGCTGCCATCGTATTTCCTGGGAATAATGAAAAGTCAGCCTCGCTGCTTGTTATTATTCGGGCACTTATCTTTTTCTCGCTAGGCCAGGCTTTTTTTATGACTCCCATAAGTGGCGGAAATATTGATGATCTCTTTGGGATGTTATGTAGCGGAATTGCTTATTACCAGTTGCTTACCGGCGTGTATCGTCTGACAATTGAAGAACCATTTTACGAGAAACAGCTGGCCGAAGAACGGATCAATTATTTGGCGTATCATGATGATTTAACAGGACTTCCTAATAGACGTCGGCTGACACAGCGTGTAGAAGAAATGATTGATGCTGGAGAGACGGACACAAATGATCAATTCTCAGCTTTGGCCATTATGAATATTAATCATTTTAAGAATATAAATGACTCTCTGGGTCATTATGCCGGAGACCTTTTATTGAAATTGGTGTCTGAGCGTCTCAGTAATGAGGCTAGATCCAGTGAAGAGCTGTATAGTATGGGAGCGGACGAGTTTGCTTTTCTAATGACAGAAAGAGCAAGTCTTGGAGAATGCTTGGCACGAGCTACAGAGTTGCTCAGATTATTTGAAGCACCCGTTAATATAGAATCTGGCGAGTACCATATCTCACTCAGCTTGGGGATGAGTATTTATCCCGGTGACGGGGAAACTGCTGAACATCTCATTCAAAATGCGGATACTGCTGTTCATAATGCGAAGGAGCAGGGCGTGGAGATTCGTCGTTATATCCCAGCCATGCAGATGAAGGCAAAGGAACGCCTGAAGCTGGAAAATGACCTTCGAAGAGCGCTTGAGCGTGATGAGTTCTATCTCTTATATCAGCCAAAGGTGCAGCTGGAGACAGAAGAGATTGTAGGTATGGAAGCTTTATTGCGCTGGAATCATCCTAAGCGTGGTATTGTCTCACCTAATGAGTTTATTCCATTAGCTGAGGATAGCGGGCTAATTGTTCCAATTGGGGAATGGGTACTGAAGATGGCGTGCCAGCAAAATAAACAGTGGCAGCTAGCAGGCTACCAGCCGATATGCGTCTCTATCAACTTATCTATGCGTCAATTCCTTCAGCCGAACCTGGCTGGTAAAATTCATACCATTCTGACCGATATTGGTTTGGATCCATGTTATGTTGATCTTGAAATTACAGAGAGTATGACCTTGGATAAAGAAACGGCTTTTGATCAGCTGAAGCGCTTGAAAGAGCTAGGTGTGTTCATTAGCATCGATGATTTTGGTACAGGTTATAGCTCATTGCACTATTTGAAGGATATGCCGATCGACAGGCTAAAGATTGACAGATCGTTTGTCTCCGAGGTTATGGAGGACAGTAATAATGCGGCAATAGTCTCCACGATTACTTCTATGGCGCATCATTTGAAGCTTAAGGTTACCGCAGAAGGGGTGGAGAACAAGGAGCAGCTGCAGTTTTTGCGTGAGCAGCATTGCCATGAAGCTCAAGGGTTTTTGTTCAGTAAACCTATTCAAGCAGCTGAATTTGAGACCTCATTTTTGAAAAAGGCTCCCCTCGGCGCTTCCTTGTAGAATATAAGAAAGTATAAGTTTCACACCATACTCTATGTCTTATATTTCGCATAAAAAAATGTTGATTTTTATTTATGGGGGTGATACAATATCTCTTGTACTCACTTTCCAATGCGGGTGTAGTTCAATGGTAGAACTTCAGCCTTCCAAGCTGATAGCGTGGGTTCGATTCCCATCACCCGCTCCATAATTTAAACTTTCAAATCCTTGCGATGCAAGGATTTTTTTATGTTTTGGTTGATGGTTTTGTTATGAACTATTCTTAGATATCAAAAAGCCAGGCTCCTCAATGAAGAGGAGTCTGGCTTTGTTATACTACCTGATTCTCTTAAACAGTCTTCAAGAACTCAACAATGGTGAGCAGTCCCTTATCAAAGTTCTCCAGGTTGAAATGCTCATCCGGTGCGTGCAGGTTCTCATCATCAAGGCCAAAGCCCATCAGGACCACGGGTGCTTCAAGTACACGGGAGAAGCTTTCCATGATCGGAATGGAGCCACCGTCTTTGGTGAAGAGGGCACGGGTTCCGTATACTTTGCCGTAAGCGTCTGCTGCAGTTTGCAGAATAGGGTTCGATGGATCGATGTTAAAGGCACGTGCCTTCTCCATTTGCGTCACATGTACTTTCGCTCCGGTTTGAATATTAGCCTTCAGATGCGCTTCAACGGCATCAAGAACATGCTGTGGATCCTGATCGCCAACGAGACGGCAAGTAATCTTGGCATGTGCTTCTTTTGGAATAACAGTCTTGCTTCCTTCGCCTTGGAAGCCGCCATACACACCGTTAAGTTCAAGTGTAGGGCGAGCACCAATACGTTCTACAAAAGAATAACCTTCTTCGCCGTATAACGCATCAAGTCCAAGTCCTTCACGAATCTTATCTTCATTCACGCCTTGCTTCACGAATTCCTCACGTAGCATTGGAGAAAGTTCAGGTACACCATCATAGAAGCCTTCTACAGAAACACGGCCTTTGTCGTCATGAAGGGAGCTGAGCAGGGACACGAGAGCGTGCAGTGCATTCGGAACGCCACCACCGTAAGAACCGGAGTGCAGGTCTGTAAGAGCTGTAGTAACGCTCACTTCAAGTGATCCTAGGCCACGTAGTCCTGTGCAAATTGCAGGGCGACCACGTTCCAGCAGGGAAGTATCGGAGACTAGCACCGCATCTGCAGCCAGCTTCTCTTTGTTAGCTTCCAGGAATGGAGGGAGATTTGCGCTGCCGATTTCTTCTTCGCCTTCGATACAGAGCTTGATGTTAACAGGAAGAGTCCCTTCTTGTTTCAGGATTGCTTCAATCGCTTTGAGGTGAATGAATACTTGTCCTTTGTCATCCGTTGCTCCACGTGCATACAGCTTGCCGTCACGGATCTCTGGTTCAAACGGAGGTGTAGTCCACAGGTTTAGCGGATCTACTGGCTGCACGTCGTAGTGGCCGTATACAAGAATGGTTGGTTTACCCGGAGCATGAAGATAGTCAGCATATATGACGGGATGTCCCGCTGTCGGATGAAGTTCAATGTTCTCAAGTCCAGCTTTCTTTAGTGTGTCTGTCAGCCAATGGGCTGCAGCTAGTACATCGTCCTTATGCTCAGACAAGGCAGAAATACTTGGAATCTTGAGCCATTGTTTTAGTTCTTCGAGATGTTCATCCCGGTGTGTTGAAAAATACGTTTCATATGACATAGTGTGTATGTACCTCCTTAAGTTTTGCTGCGCAAAACCGGCTATGAGCTTAATCGTCATGTGTGACCGTCTTGTTTAGCATTCTATAGGAATCATTATACTGGAGAACTCACTATGGATCAAAAGCGATTAGAAAGACGTCTTATCTGATCCTCGTGACCGGAGCTTTTTTTCGCAATTAATAGTTCCTTTCCGGTTGTTGATTACTAACAGTAACCATGATAAGCTGATTAAACTTAAGGGACAAGAAGGCACTATTACATGCTTGAGTCCCTATGGAGGTAACCACTTTGGAACATTCAATGGACGAACCCATTCGGCTAATGCCGACGCTAGAGGATTGCTCCATCACCCGCCAGATTCTCGACAGGGTTGGGGACAAATGGAGTGTGCTCATCATTGTCAATTTGGGTGCAGAAGCATTGCGGTTTAAAGAACTTCAGCGGCGTTCTGGTGGTATATCACAACGGATGCTGACCCAAACCCTGCGTCATTTAGAACGAGATGGTATAGTTTGGCGTAAAGTTACGCCTACGGTACCTTTGACTGTTGAATATGGTCTGACAAGTTTAGGAGAGTCCTTGCTGGATCCTTTAACTTCCCTAGTGGAATGGGTCAATAGAAACAACGCTGAAATCGCCAAAGCGCGTATAGGGTATGATCGTCAGCACGAAATGTTGGAGTAGCAAGCTAGGTTTACAATTTACTGGGATAGAGGATGGATTATTTTGCAAAAGAAAAGTGAAAAAAACACATTTTTATATACTTACACCTGTTCAGAGGACGAGTTATCACTATGTCAGATGGAGCTTCGTTGTCTTTTTGGAGAGGAAGTACCTTCTTCAATCTTTAAGAGTGAGGTAGAGGTGGATGTCAGCCGCAGTCCCTTCATAAAAGAACGAATTGATGTTATGTACGAAGGAGACAGCTTGCCTGAGATTTATGATCAAACGGAGCAGGTGGAGCTTGGCGGTAAGACATTTAAGGTTATTTTTGTGAAGACCAATGATCTGTCCCCTGCGGACAAAATAGAATATGATGAGCGAAGAGTGATCGAGCGAGAAATTGGGCTGCGGATTGAAGGGGAAGCGGATGTAAACCATCCAGAGCTGGTATACGGCATTGTTACGCTGGGCGGTCGCTGGTACTTTGGAGCTTATCATAAGAACAAGGCCACCTGGTTCCGTCAAATGAAAAAGCCGCGTAGCTACTCTATCGCGCTTAGCACACGTGTAGCCCGAGCTGCGGTCAATATAGCCGTTCCGAATCCGGAAGGTGTACGAGCTATCGATCCTTGCTGCGGCATCGGAACAGTAATGGTAGAAGCCCTCTCGATGGGAATCAATATGGTTGGACGTGACATTAACCCTCAAATCGCGATCGGTGCCAGAACGAATATTGCCCATTTTGGATTCACAAGTGAGGTTACGCTTGGAGATATTGCTGACATCACAGAACATTACGATGTAGCTATTGTAGATATGCCTTATAATCTATATTCTAGTATTACACCTGAGGAACAGTTTGCGATTCTAGTGAATGCGCGCCGGATTGCAGATCGGGTAGTTATCGTTGCGATTGAACCGATGGATGAGATGATCACGGAGGCTGGATTTACGATTATAGACCGCTGTGAAGCTAAAAAAGGTTTGTTCTCCCGTCATTTAATGCTTTGCCAGTAATCCTAATCAAGTTATTTAAAGGGGTGCAGCAATGGAGCAGAAATGGTTAACCTGGGCTAAAGAAATACAGGCCATCGCACAGACTGGACTAACTTACGCTAAAGATGTCTATGATATAGAACGGTATCAAGCTTTGCGGGAGCTAAGTGTAGATATCCTCGCTAATTATACGTTCGAAAGCAAGGAGAGAATAAGACTCTCCTTTGCTAGTGAGGGTGGCTATTCTACGCCGAAAGTGGATATCCGTGGGGTTGTTTTTCAGGATGACAGAATCCTGCTTGTCCGCGAGAAATTGGATGGAAAGTGGGCGCTTCCCGGGGGCTGGGGAGATATCGGTCTGTCACCGAGTGAAGTCGTTGTTAAGGAAATTCAAGAAGAATCAGGATTTGAGACAGAAGCAATTCGCTTGCTGGCTGTTTTAGATAAGAAATTTCATAACCATCCTCCGGAGCCGTATCACGTGTATAAGTTTTTTATTTTGTGCAGAATTGTAGGCGGCGAGGCGCTGCAAGGGGTGGAGACGAGTGAAGTATCCTTTTTTGCTGAAGATGAACTGCCTGAGCTCTCATTAGAGAGGAATACAAGTGAGCAGATTGAAACGATGTTTGAATATTTACGAAATCCAGAAAAAGTAGTAATATTGGACTAAGAATTTGCATATTATGTATGACTTCCGTAAAGTGATGTTTTTAATGATGTAAATGATGGGTAATAATTATTATGTAAGCACTTACAATGTTGGTATTCTAAGCTTTTAGGTCGAGCGGTCTACATTTTTTCCTCTACTGTGACGATAAGAATTTTAGGAGGGGATCGCATGGAACAAGAAGAGTTGAGCATTCCATTGAAACAGGAAAATGTGGTGCGTCCTGCAGAGGGCAATATTGCCACTGGGCTGGTTTGGGGTATCTTAATCAGCATTCCGTTATGGATCTCTGTGATTGGCTGGATTCTGGGGTTTTGGCGCTGAGCCGTATTTTAATAATTATCTAACTCTATTAGTTGTATAGTATACATCAAAGGCGGTCTCTTCGTAACTGAAGAGGCCGCCTTTTTAGTTTCCTGTGTTTCTCAAGATTTCGAATATAACAGTCTAAAGTTCTCGCAAACTACCTTCATCTTTGGATCAAAAGGCTTCTTCAAGAACGCTAAGGATTCTCTGGAGAAGAACTTCTCATGCTCATGGCGCCACGACTCTAACGTTCTGTCATCCTCGCCTTCGCTATAGGCAAAGTCAGCGCCTACCTCATCAAAAGGTGTAATTTGCACATCTGTCGTAACGATCACTGCTTGCGGATTACCACGGCCGTCCAGCAGGATACTATGTCGTCCAATTTCTGGTAAGGTCTCGTCACAGACTGCATAAATTTCATAGTTCGAAGCGGTTCCTGTCTTAATCCTACGGATCACCAGATCTAGCAGTTCATCGGCCATTTGAGGACTGTCGCCAAAGGCCCAAGCCTCGTAGTTATCCGCTGCTTGTGGATGAAGCTGGGTGTATTCTTCCCAAAAAAGCTTAATCTTCGTTTCGTTGCTCATATCCGTATCTCCTCATTTAATAATCGTTAGTGTCCCGCAGTTTCCATCCAGCCCGCATAGAGCTCATCTAGTTGCTCTTGCACTGCATCGCGTTCTTTCTGTAGCTCGGCGAGCTCTGCCGCATTGCTACTGATCAGTGGATCTAGCATTTTGGCATCGATTTCCCCAAGCTGATCCTCAACTTCGGCAATAGCCTTTTCCCAATCAAAGTGGATACTCTTCTTGCGGGAACTGGACGAGTTAGCCGTAGTGACATTAACATTCACGGAACGGTTAGATTGAGGCTTACCGGAGCGTGCAGGGGTTCCATCTGAAGAGAAAGACTTAGGCTGATCAGGAATAGAGACTGGTGCTGCTAACGCCTGTTCAGCTTGCTTCTCCTTGTAATACTCATAGTTGCCGTTGAAAACTCCAAATCGTCTACTTTCAATGGACCAGAGCTTATGGAACAGACGATTAATGAAGTAGCGGTCATGTGAAACGGCCAGCACTGTACCTGGAAATTCTTCTAATGCTTCCTCTAGCGCTTCCCGGGAGTCAATATCTAGATGGTTCGTTGGTTCATCCAGAATTAACAGGTTTGGTTTACGATGCATCAACACAGCGAAACGCAGGCGGGTCCATTCTCCTCCGGATAGATTCGTGATGTCTTTGAATACATCGGCACCATAGAATAGGAAACGTGCGAGCTGCCCGCGCGCTTCACCTTCTTCTAGTCCGGCCTCTTCACGGAAGTAGCGGAGTACGGATTGTTTGTTATTGTCAGGGACAGCCTCTTGCGCGAGATAGCCAACAACGGTTCTTGAACCAAGCGTGCAGCTTCCGGTGTCTGGCGTCTCCTGACCTAATATAATTCTTAAAAGTGTACTTTTCCCTGCCCCGTTACCACCGATAAGTGCCGAAGTTTCTCCGTAGCGAAGAACTTCGTTTACGTCTGTAAACAGGCTTCTCTCTCCATATGCCTTACCGATATCCTCCAGTATGACGACTTGATTCCCGGAGCGATCATTTTGCTGTAGCTGCAAATCCATCGATTTGCGCTCTAGAATAGGACGTTTAACCTTTACCATACGATCCAGTGCTTTTTGCATGGAAGCTGCACGCCGGTAAAAGGCAGGGTTTGGGGGAGTTCCCCGATTCCCAAATTCGATGAGGCGTTTGATGCTCTCCTGCATTTGCTTTATTTTTTTCTGTTGTTCTTGATAATCAGCAAATTGTTGAAGTAGACGTGTTTCCTTCTCTATTTGATAGCCGCTGTAGTTGGTATGGAAGGTAAAAGCCTCGCCATCCTCAATCTCGATCACTTTTTTGACTACAGCGTCGAGGAAGTAACGATCATGGGAAATGGCTAGCACTGTACCGTCATAGCTCTGTAAGTACTGCTCTAACCACTCGATGGCGTTCATGTCTAGATGATTGGTTGGCTCATCGAGTAGAAGTACATCAGGTCTACGCAGCAGGAGTTCTGCGAGTCCGACTTTAGTTTTCTCGCCGCCAGAAAGAGAGGAGAAGAGTCGGTTATATTGCCCAGTTCCGATTCCTAGACCAATGGCAACTCGCTGAATGGAGGATTCAATTTCGTAACCTCCTGCGGTCTCAAATTTATCCTGAAGGCTACCATATTCTTTCAGCAGCCGATTCCATAGCATTTCATCCGTTCCGGTATTGAAGGTGGACATTTCAAGCTCCAGCTCTCGCAGGCGTTGTTGCCATTGCAAAGGTTCAGCAAAGCTACGCTGTAGAACTTCATATACGGTTTCTTTTTCGTTAACCTCTTGAATTTGAGCCAGCATTCCTACTACACTACCTTTGCGAATTGAGATTTGCCCTTGATCGGGGCGCTCTTCGCCATTCAGTAAGTGGAAAAGTGTAGTTTTACCGCAGCCATTGCGGCCGATTAGACCGATTTTTTCTCCTTGGCGGATATCGAAGGTGATGCTATTTAGTACGAGCTGTGCACCGTGGTATTTTTGAACATTTTGGCATTGAATAATCATATATATTCTCCTTTAAGAATGCCCTTTGCACCGCCAGAACCCTAAATCGAAACTGGAATTCTGTAAAAAACCATAAAAAAAGACCGTAGGGAAATTTCCCTACGGCCTTATCATTCTCCGGTTAACTGATCCGTCCGGGTGATGGCAGGAAAGGCATTTCACAATTGTGTAGTGTTATTAAATTCATGGAAATGGACAGACTTCTCCCGTTATCGCCATTTACATGAGCAATGCCAGCTATCGCTTTAGGTAGCCGACTCATAACACTGTTGGTCCAGTTGTGATCCATTCCTTCCACACCCCTTTCTTAACAAATTTAATGACAGTGTAAACAATAATCGGAAATTTAGCAAGTAAAAAGATGGCAAAGCGAAGTTTTACACTGCATAGAATATGAATCGATGAATAATATGGTTCTATGTGTGGGGAGATGTGCCACTAAAAAATAACAGATGAAAAGGGGAAGTTATATGGCACTTTTTGACGGATTGATGGGTAATGCATCACAAGTAAATCTAGCGGAGGTACAGCGGGAATATGCACAAATCCTTGCCCCTCAAGAGAAAATTGAACGAGCCTACAAGCTGATTAGAGATATGTTTATTTTTACAGACAAACGACTGATTCTAGTGGATAAACAGGGACTGACGGGGAAAAAGACGGACTATCATTCCATCCCATACAAAAGCATCTCGCATTATTCCGTGGAGACGGCAGGGCACTTTGATCTGGATGCGGAGCTATGTATCTATATTTCCAGCAGCACTGTGCCACTCAAGAAGACCTTTAATAAATCCGTGAATATTTATGAGGTACAGGCGGTATTGTCACAATATATTTTAAAATAGTTTAGTTAGACCGTGTAGCGGAGTACCAGACCACCATAGGCAAAAGCGGCTAAGATGACAAAGGCAGGATGCAGCTTAAGCCGCTTGATGGCCCAGAATGCGATTGCGGCAATGAACAGTGTTTGCCAGATTCCGATAGAGTCCGCAGGACCTTTGGCCATTGTCCAAGTGAGTACAGCCATCATAACTGCTATAACGGGTTGGACAAGCAATGTCATCCCTTTCACTACGGGGGATTGCTTGTATTTTTGCATGACCTCTAACAGGATAATAAGCGCTACTGCGGAGGGCAAGACGGTTGCTAACAAAGCTATGATGAGTCCTAACCAGCCGTAGACATCATAGCCGACGTAAGCTGCGATTTTGGTAGCAATCGGGCCAGGCAGTGCATTGCCAAGTGCAAGCATGTTAGAAAACTGTTCATCGGTCAGCCAGCCGTAATGGGGAACGATTTCTTGATACATCAATGGAATAGAGGAAGGACCACCGCCGTATCCAAGCAAATTCGCCATGAAAAATCCGTATATGAGCTCTAACCAGTCCATCAATTTGATCCTCCTTGTTGTTGCTTCGCGATGATCCGGTAATGAACGGCTCCGTAACCTAGAAAAAGTACGATTACGAGAGCTGGATGTATGTGAATTATTTGTAGCAGAAGTAAGGCTAGAAGGATGAAGACAGCGCTGAGATATTTTCCTAGCCCTTTATAGGCTTTTTGCGCAAACTCATATGCCATTATTCCTAACATGACAGCAATGACAGGAGATACCCCCGCGATCATTCCAGCTACTACTTTTGAGCTACTTAAATAATTTACAGCTGATAACAGTATGATCATAGCCAGGCAGCTAGGTAAAATATGTGCCAGAACTGACAGTATCGCCCCCCTAACTCCTCGAAGTTTATATCCAAGATAAGCCGCCATTTTGGTAGCAATAGGTCCCGGTAGCGCGTTGGCAATCGCCAATGTCTCCCCGAATTCATCATCGCTTAGCCAAGTGTAGCGAGTTACCGCATCATGCCGGATTAATGGAATCACGGAAGGCCCTCCGCCATAGCCGACAATCCCAGTTCTGAACATGGCGATAGCTAATTGTACATAGTCTTTATGGATGGATATCACGTGAGACCCCCCTTGTGTTTAGAGCCCATTCTATACAAATCATATGTGTGAAGCTACGAGGTTGACTAGAAATTAGCTAATGTTTGTGCATGAATCACAAAAAGAGGATGGTTATTTTGAGGTTTGGCGTAACCGATTGACAAGGGATTTTTATGTAATGTTAAATGACATTAATTAAGTGAGAAGTTAATAGGGAGATGGGGAACATGGCGGAGAAACCTGTAATAGGCACAAAAACAATGGTCGTCAGCCCTCATTATTTAGCTTCGGCTGCGGGTGCGCGCATTTTGGAAAAAGGGGGAAATGCCTTTGATGCGGCGGTGGCGGTTAGTGCGACGCTCGCTGTAGTCTACCCACATATGACGGGGCTTGGTGGGGATTCGTTCTGGTTGACCTATAGCACAGAAGAGGCGCGTGTCCGGGCGTATAACGGAAGTGGACGGTCGGGTTACGGAGTTCGCAGAAGTTGCTATGCCGGTGAGGGAGCTATTCCGAGGCGGGGGATCCGCAGTGCCATCACCGTACCGGGGATGGTGGATAGCTGGGACGCCATGCTCAGCAAGTATGGCCGCTTAACGCTGGCAGAGGTGCTGGAGCCAGCCATCGGCTATGCTCAGAGTGGGTTTCCGCTGTCGCCGGACCAGCGGAATAATACGCTGTTTGCTGGAACGGCGTTGTCGGCGGAGGCGTCCGCGATTTATATGCCGGGTGGAGTGGCTGTGTCTGCTGGATCGAGATTTCAGCAGACGCAGCTGGCGACAACCCTGAGGACGTTGGCTGCGGGTGGACGGGATGCTTTTTATAAGGGGAAGATTGCTGAAGATATTTGTGATTATATGCTGGCAGCTGGGGGCTATCTCACACGGGATGATTTTGCGGATCATCAGGGGGATTGGGTCGAGCCGATTCATGCGGAATATCATGGGCATAGGGTGTATCAAGTGCCGCCAAATTCTCAAGGGTTTACGGGGCTGATGAGTCTTAATATATTGGAGTATTTTAATTTCGGAGAAATCGAGCATGGCTCTTATGAATATTACCACCTGCTTGTTGAAGCGCTGAAGCTGAGTTTTCGTGATCGGGATAGAGTGCTTACAGATCCGGATTTTAGTGCTATTCCTTTGGTGCAGTTGCTGAATAAGAACTATGCAGGGCAACTAGCCTCTACGATCTCGATGCAAAAAGCGGCACAGCTGACCAGTCAGCCTATTGGTAGTGATACTGCATATGCTGCGGTGGTGGATGAGGAGGGAAATGCGGTTTCCTTTATTCAGAGTCTGTATTTTGAGTTTGGCTCAGGAGTGGTTGCTGGGAATACAGGAATTCTGCTTCAGAATCGGGGTTCGTTTTTCTCGCTTGATCCGAACCATATCAATACGCTTGAACCGCATAAGCGCAGCTTCCACACACTGATGCCAGCCATGGCCTGCCGCGAGGGCAAACCTGCGATTCTATATGGTACGCAAGGTGGTGAAGGTCAGCCGCAGACTCAAACGTTGCTACTTACAAGGATGCTGCATTATGGGATGAATCCGCAAACGTCTGTAAGTGAACCACGTTTTGTATGGGGGAGGACGTGGGGGGAGCCTACGCAGGAGCTGAAGGTAGAGGGACGGGTAGCGGATGAGGTGCTGGCAGATTTGGCGGGAGCCGGTCATATTGTCCGGAAAGTGGAAGCATATGACGGGAGCGTGGGTCATGCTCACGCGATATCCATAGATGACAATGGATATCGTAGTGGGGGGACAGACCCGCGCTGCGATGGCGCGGCGATAGGTTGGTAGGGTGAGGTGAGAGTAGGTAGAATTTGGGTTGGAGGTGGGTTGCAGGCGACACCTTGAAGTGAAAGGCTTCTTAGAAAGGTGTAACAGAAAGCCCTAGTTTATTGGACATGAGATTTTAGAAGGATGATTAAAATCTTAGACGAGTTGATTAAGATCTTAGAAGGAATGTTGAGGGGAGGAGGAAGGGGATATGGTGGATAATCGGTATGGTGCATTTATCGATCCTCAGCTAACAGTCGGACGTTTAGGGAACGGGATATTGAACGGACTGACCTTTGCGGTGAAAGATGTGTATGCGGTAGCAGGGCACAGTTCTTCTGCTGGTAATCCAGATTGGCTGTGGAGCCACAATCCGTCTACAGAACATGCGGCAGTAGTACGTCAGTTGCTCCGATCGGGAGCGACGCTTCGAGGAGCGACTCATACGGATGAGCTGATGTACAGTCTGGGTGGTGAGAACCATCATTATGGAACGCCCATAAATCCCCGTGCCGCAGGTTGTATCCCGGGTGGTTCTTCTAGTGGATCGGCAGTAGCGGTAGCTTCAGGTAGTGTTGATTTTGCGCTCGGAACAGATACAGGTGGTTCTATTCGAGTCCCTTCCGCCTATTGCGGAGTATATGGCTTTCGCCCGACGCATGGTGCTGTGAATATGGAAGGTGTGATCCCGTTATCACCGCAATTTGATACAGTAGGCTGGATGGCAGATCGTATGGGTGTGCTCCAGAAGGTTGGGGAGGTTTTACTTGGAAGTGGACGCATGACTGAAAAGGTAATGATGAGCATAGATGGAAATTTAGAATTGAATATAGAGAACGGTAGGGAAAAAAATGAAGAGGAAGAATTGGAGAATAATATACAAAAGAACATAGAGGATCAGATACCAAAGAGCAAAGGAAATCATGTGGAATATAATTCTAGAAAGGATAAAGAGGATGATTCACAAAAGAAAATGGTGACTTTATTTGTCGCTACGGACTGTTGGGATTTGGTCGATCCAAAGGATGTGAGTGTTCTAGCGAATGGATTGAACCACTTGAGGACTGGTGCTGATCATTTCTTCGAAACTGAAATAGCTCGAGAAGGTTTAAAAGTCTGGATGGATGTCTTTCGAGAGCTACAAGGCAATGAGATCTGGACAACCCATAGCGCCTGGATTGAGAAGGTGAAACCAGTTTTTGGGCCTGATATTGCGGCCCGGTTCTCTTGGGCTGCTAACTTTGCTGGCAAGGACCACAGTATCGCTCTGAATAAACGAGCGGAGATTTCTACTCAATTGCGCCAACTGCTGGGAGAAGATAATTGTCTTGTGATTCCGACAGTACCTGGTCCTGCTCCACTGCGTGGTGGGGGGTTGCGTCAATTGGAGGAGAACCGTAGTGGGGCGATGATGTTGAGTTGCATGGCTGGATTGGCAGGCCTGCCTCAAGTAACATTACCTATGCTCTCTACAAATGGACTGCCGCTGGGATTGTCGGTTATCGCCGGACATGGTCAGGATCTTCGGTTACTCTCATGGGTGAAGGAGGTTTGGCGGCGGTCGTGAGATGACGGGACTTGATGGGTTTTGAGATGATAGGTGAAATTGGTTTTTTAAAAAATGAACTCAATGTGATGAAGTAGGCTCAATAATGGTGTGTTAGAGTAAAAGAAAAATTCAGTGCTCAAAAGTTGGCTAAGACCAGCGTTTCAGTAAACACCTCCATGCGAAGAAAAAGAACGGTATAAATCCCGTAGAATGCGCGAAATTGGCTCATATTGCGGGGAAGAAGGGCAAAAATACCCTAGAATCCTGTAATTCCGGCCATATTACAGGAAAGAGGGGGATAAATACCCTAGAATCCAGTGATTCCGGTCATATAGCCGAAAAGAGGGGTATAAATCCCCCAGAATCCAAGAATTCTGGCGATATTACCGGAAGAAGGGGTATAAATGCCCCACACCACAAAGGTCAGCCACGACACACTCGCGTTTCATCTGAACACGCAAACAAAGCGCCTTCTGTTAAGAAGGTGCCATGCCACGTCCGAGCTCTATTCTACGAATGCTTCGACTTCTATTTCTACTAACAATAGTGGATCAATAAGCGCTTTTACCTCTACCATGGTTGCTACAGGCTGAATATCTTTGAAAAATTCGCCGTGTGCTTTGCCGACTTCTTCCCAGCGTGAGATGTCTGTCACGAACATTCTTGTTCTAATTACATGCGACAAATCAGCATCTAGCTGGTTTAGCGCTTTTTCGATGGTATGTAGAATGAATTTCGTCTGCGCGTATGGATCTCCTACACCGACTATTTCCCCGTCTTGCATGGCTGTTGTTCCTGCGACTTCGATACGATTGCCGATTCGGATGGCGCGAGAATATCCAACCACCGACTCCCAGGGTGAACCCGTAAACACTTGCTTTTTACTCAAAAGATCCCCTCCAAATCCATCCTAATATTGTCCGATCTAATTATACTACTCACACAAGTGATGTGAACTAAAGATTAATGATTCATCAGTTATGTTCATTTAATGTTATATTAACTAACGTGATAACCAATAAATTTTAATTTCACTCTATCCAAGGAGGTTCATTTTAATTATAATGTTACATAAAATAACATTATGAATCAAAAATGGTTCAATTGATCCTAAAAAGGAGGGATGGCATGCATCTTACGGTTGAAGAAGCGTTGTCCATTTATCCTTTGTCCGAGGCGAAGCTTATCGCGGGGTCCAAGGGGAAACATCGAATTGTGAAATCGATCAATGTGATGGACGCACCTGATATTTCGGATTGGATCAAAGAAGGCGAGATGCTGCTAACGACAGCCTATTTAATCAAGGACAATCTGGAGGATGCCTCTGCTTTGCTGCAAACACTGAATCGAAGGGGCTCATCGGCCTTGGGTATTAAGCTGGGACGATTTTGGGATAAAATACCGGAGCAGCTAATCGCAGAAGCGGAGAGCCTTAACTTCCCCTTAATCCAGTTGCCGTTCCAGTTCACTTTTTCGGATCAGATGAATGGCCTGTTTCGAGCCGAGCTTAGCCGGAGCACTCATGTTTTGCAGAGCATAATGGAGAAGCAGAAAAAGCTGATGCAATTTGCCCTGCGATCTGTCCGCAGCCGTCCATTGTTTGACTCGGTGTCTGATGTGATTGGCCATTCACTTGTAGTGGTTAGCGCACGCGGGGATGTAATCTATAACAATTCTGAATACCAGACCTCACAGTTGCTGGAGGGATGGCCATGGCAGAAACGGAATCAACGTTTTCGTGTAGAGGATCGTGCAGGTTATCGCACACCACTAATACAAGGAGAAAAGTGCTCGGGATATTTATTGTATTGTTCCATCGACCCTTTATTGCTCCCGGTGGAAGAGAGCTTGTTCGTTCAGGGTGCTGAACTTATTTCATATCATATTCACTCAGGATACGAGGATTATTTTGAACAGGCAGAACATAGGGAGTTCAGTGGATTGCTGAGACGTTGTCTAAATGGTAACTTATCTTACTCCGATTTAGTACAGTCTGCTGTAAAGCTGGAGATAGAGCTGCTTCAATCGCCATTCTGTCTCTTATTAACCGATATTGCTACGACGAGTGAAGAACGCCAAAGTGAGCTGCTTAGATTAAAAGAAGAATACACTGAACACCCCGTACTGCGGGATTTAAAGGCCATTCATGTGATTGTAGACCAAGGATTATTGTCCATCTATCCGGCAGCTCTTCAGAGTCCTGAGCAATTTCGTGATGTAATCCAGGCTTGTTTTGACAACCTTAAGTTTGACAAGGGGTATTATCCACGAGCTGCGATAAGTAGTTGTAAATTGAAGCCGGATGGGCTGAAGGAGGCTTTTGCGGAGGTGAAGGAATGTATGGGGATGCTTCAATTTGAGGGAGTGCATGGGAATGTTGTGCATTATCGGCAGCTTGAGCTTTCCTTGCTTCTTGGGCAAATCCCGACAGAGGTCATGGAGAAATATTGCAACGGAACGCTTAGAGGGCTGCTTAGTCGTGAGCCGGAGTATGTGCGAGAAATGCTGCGGACGCTGGAGGTTTATCTAGAGAACGATGGGCATGTCAATGAGACAGCCAAAAAGTTGTTTATTCATCGGAACACGGCTACCTACCGGATCGAGAAGCTCAGTGAGCTCTTGGATGTCGATTTTAAAAAAATAAATGATCTAATGAGGCTGAAGTTAGTGTTCATGTTTCGGAGAATGCTTGGGCGGGACTAAGGTCTGGGTTGAAATGCAAACACGGAGGAGGGAGCCTCGTGAATACACATGAGATCGCAACGCATATTCAAACCCATCAGGCGCCTGCGGTGCTGGCAACACTGATTGAGGTAGAGGGACACTCGTATCGTAAACCCGGGGCAGTGATGTTGTTTTTTGAAGGGGGCACGATTGGGAGTCTGAGTCCAGGTTGTGTGGAAAGCGATCTGGAGTTACGTACCTCTGAGATATGGGAACGAGGGCTGCCCGAGATTGTGGAATACAATATGTTGTCTTCGGATGATCTGTCCTGGGGTGAGACTGTCGGCTGTGGAGGCAAAATCAAAGTGGTGCTTGAACCCGTGCAGGGTCAGCTCTACAAGCTTTTGGTGCAGGTGAGTGACAGACTGGCGGCGGGAGAGCGGTTGGTTCTGTTTCGGGAGGCAGTGGAGAGGGGGTTTACCTATAAGCTGGAGCAGGATACTGATACTTCACTGCCGCAGAGCAAGAAACATCCGAAATTATCCCACTCGGCAAAAGAAAACCTAGCAGCAGGTCGCTTTATGGCCGCTCCAGCAGAATTGACAGCATTTCATGCGTCTTTCGTGCCTAAACCGCGGCTTGTGATTTTTGGTGGTGGGCTTGATGTGGTTCCGATTGCGGAACTTGCTGACAGAGTTGGCTTTCGGGTTGCGGTTGCGGATTGGCGCGAAGGAAGCTTGCACAATAAGTTTCCTCGAGCTGAACAAGTAATTTGTTCCCCTATGGAGGTTGTTCAGCGATTAGGCGTAGCTCGAGAGGATTATGTATTGATTTGCAGTCATCAACTTGGGCGGGATAGACAGTTCCTGGAGAGTGTGATTCCGCTTGCTCCTCTATATATAGGGATTATGGGTTCGAAGGCGCGGATAGCTCTTTTACTGGAAGGGCTTGAGGCTCCTGCATCTTTGCATGCACCTGTAGGGTTGCCGATTGGAGGAGAAGGTCCGGAGGAGATTGCGGTCAGTATTATAGCAGAAATTATTCAAATTAGAAGGGTGGGCTCACGAGAGCTGCCCAAAGGAGCGGATAGTATTGAAGGTAGCAGGCATATATTTGGCAGCGGGGCAGAGCAGGCGGATGGGTGTGTCCAAGGTTTCACTGAAATTGTCGCAGGAGGTCTCACTCGGGAGCGTCGCGCTTAGTGAATTGGATCGTTGCAATCTAGAACCGCTAATCGTGGTAGTGCGTGCGGATGACAACTTGGAATGGCTGCCACCCGCGATTGAACCGCAAGGCTCCAGACGCACCGAAACTTGTTTAACCGCACATCTAGGATTGTCTTTTTCACTGCGCTGCGGCCTTAATGCGGTATTACCTTTACAGCCCGATGCAGTAGTTGTGGCGCTTGCGGATCAGCCATTTATTACTACAGCATTAGTGAACCGTCTAATACAAACGTTTGAACAATCTCCGGAGATGGATTATGTCGCTAGCGTCAGCAATGGGTCGGCTATGCCCCCGGCTTTGTTCTCGAAGACGTTGTTTCCAGCACTACAGGGATTAGATGGAGATCGAGGAGCGGCGGGGATATTGCGTTCACCTGATTATAAGGGGATTGTTCTGGAATCTGAGTCTGCCCATTATTTCATGGACGCAGATACAAGAGAAGATTTTGGTGAGATTCAGGAGCAATGGATTCTGAGAAATGGAAAGTGAAGTAAAAAGTAGTCTAAAAAGTAATCTGAAACAGTGTTCCTTTTCCACCTTTGGTCATATAATATGACACGCAACTCACCTTCCGAAAACCAATTAGTGCATTACACACAAAAAAAGTTCTGATTCTTATATTCCTATACAAACGTATGTTATATAAATTTACGCCAAGGCCACCTCTAAGTATAGTAGAAGTACATTAATGGTTGCAGCCATGATGAGAGATGATTTGGAGGAGGAGAATTATGAAAAAAAGGGGTCAGTTCATAACATCTTGTCTTGCATTAATGGTTCTAATGACGGTGGCTTTGGTGGGGTGTGGCAGCAATAATAATACTTCTACAAATGCAACGGAGGCACCAGCGACAACTACAGCGGCAACAGAGGCAACTGCAACAACAGAACCGGCTGCAAAGAAACCGACGGTTGCTTTTGTTTATATCGGACCTCCAGGGGATGGCGGCTACACGTACCAACATGATCAAGGACGGCTGTATATGGAGAAGGAGCTGGGGATTAAAGCTGACTTTGTAGAAAATGTCCCTGAAAGTGCTGACGCCGAACGAATCATCACAGAGCTTGCGCAATCACACGACATCGTGTTTACAACGAGCTTCGGATATATGGATTTTACATTAAATGTAGCGGGCAAATTTCCCAACGTGAAGTTCCTGCATGCATCGGGTTACAAAACCGCAGAGAACATGGGAACCTACTTCGGGAAAAACTATCAGGCCAGCTATCTGAGCGGCATTGCGGCAGGAAAAATGACCAAAAACAATCAGCTGGGTTATGTGGGCGCTTTTCCGATCAGCGAAGTGATTTATAACTTGAATGCTTACACCCTTGGGGCACAAAGTGTCAATCCTGATGTAAAGGTGAATGTGGTGTGGACGAATACATGGTATGACCCGACGACTGAACGTCAAGCGGCAATCAGCTTGCTGGATAAGGGTGCGGATGTGCTTTTGGCCTATCAGGATTCACCTGCAACCCTGCAGGCTGCTGCTGAACGAGGGGCTTTTGCCGGGGGAAATGACTCGGATATGAGCAAATACGCTCCGGACAATTATTTGACGAACCCGGTATGGAATTGGGGGCCGTATTACGTAAAAGCTGTGCAGGCAGTTATGGATGGAACCTGGAAGAGCGAGCAATATTCCGGTGATATGGCTGACGGTATGGTGGAGCTGGCTCCTTTCGGGAACAAGATCCCAGATGATGTGAAAAAGCTTGTCGAAGACGCCAAAGCCAAAATTATCAGTGGTGAGCTTGAGGTTTTCACAGGTCCGATCTCAGATAATCAAGGGAATGTGAAGGTTCAGGAGGGTCAGAAGCTGACCTTGGAGGAAGTGTTGGGCATGAACTGGCTCGTAAAAGGTGTGGAAGGAACTATCCCGCAATAATGTTTAAAAATAGGGAATAAGATGTGCACAATCTATGGGTGGGGCGGGTTCCGTTAAGCGGAAACTTCCCCACCCGTACTACAACTTGAAGGAAGGAGGGGTTCAGGCCATGCGGGGAACTTCAGTTGAAATGCGGGGGATTGTGAAAAAATTCGGCTCGGTAACCGCCAGTGATCAAGTCGACTTTTCGGCAAATGCGGGTGAGATTCATGCGTTGCTTGGGGAGAATGGGGCCGGGAAGAGCACGGTGATGAGCATGCTGTCAGGGGTGTACAGAGCAGATGAAGGAGAAATCTTCATTCATGGGAAAGGTGCTCAGATCCGTTCTCCTAAAGATGCTGCGCAGCTGGGTGTAGGTATGGTGTTTCAGAACTTTAGGCTGGTGCAAAGCCTCACAGCAGCAGAAAATATCGTGCTTGGCGAAAAGTCGTCTTTCTGGCGCGGCCGTAAGTGGATGAAGAACAAATGCGAGGAGATAGAGGCATTAGCGGAACGGTTTGGACTGAATTTCCCGGTGGATCGCCCGATCTGGCAGTTGTCCGTGGGTGAGCAGCAGCGTGTTGAAATCGTTAAGACGCTGTATCGCGGGGCTGACATTATTATTCTGGATGAACCAACCTCTGTATTGACCCCGGGAGAGGTGGAACAGCTATTTGAAACGCTGCGGGTCATGAAGCAGGCAGGAAAAACGGTCATTATGACTACTCATAAAATGAAAGAGGTTATGGCGTCCTCCGATCGGATTTCCGTCATGCGCAAAGGGAAAATGATCGCCACACTGACCACTGCAGATACAGATGAACTGGAGCTGGCTCGTCTGATGGTGGGCAAGGAAGTAACCATCACCCGTCAAGAACGGGAAGCCACTGAAGGGGATTCTTTATTAGAAGTGAAAGATGTGGACGTATATGCCGATCACGGGCGAAAAGCACTGGATCACTTCTCTCTGAACGTATGTAAAGGGGAGATTGTAGGCGTAGCTGGGGTAGCTGGCAACGGGCAAAAGGAACTGGCTGAAGTGTTAACAGGTCTTAGAGGCTGGAAAAGTGGTGAAATCACGTTTGATGGAAAGACGGTGGAATCGGCTTCGGTTAGAGGGGCAATTGATTCAGGAATCTCCCACGTGCCGGAGAACCGGATGAAGAGCGGTTTAGCTGGACGCCTCGGATCGGTGGATAATCTTTTGTTTAAGTCTTACCGCTCAGAGGAGCACTCCAAATTTGGTTTCTTGAAGTCCGCGAAGAACCGTTTGTGGTCACAGGAGCTGGTCCAGCGCTTTAACGTCAAGACACCTGAGCTCGAGACGCCAGTACAACAGTTGTCAGGTGGTAATCAGCAGAAGCTGCTCTTTGCACGTGAGATCAGTCATCGGCCGAAGCTGATGGTCGCCGTTCATCCGACACAAGGGCTGGATGTAGGTGCCACGGCTGGTGTTCACGACCTTCTTATGGAGCTGCGTGGTTCAGGTAGTGGCGTGTTGTTAATTTCGGAGGATTTAGATGAATTGCTTCAGTTGTCCGACCGGATTCTAGTGATCTATAACGGCTCAATTATTGGTGAGAGTACACATGAGGAAGCGAATCGAGAGAGCATCGGACTACTAATGGCTGGTATTCATAATAGAGAGGAGAGCGCCGTATGAGCCTGGAGAATGGAAGAAATACCGCAGCAGCAGTACTGGAACCCCTCCCCTCCCACTCCGGAAAACGATTCTCTCTACGTTTCGAATACGATGCCAGCCGCATCCGTTCTCCTTGGTGGACACCTATTGTGTCTATAATTTTAGCGCTATTGTTGTGTGCCCTATTTATTGCGGCGAATGGCATGAATCCGGTGCTGGTCTATGAAAAAATGTTCCGTGGCGCATTTGGCACTGCGTATGGGCTCACGGAAACGATGGTTAAAGCGATCCCGCTACTCCTATGTGGGCTTGGGATTGCTGTGGCTTACCGCATTTCGGTATGGAATATTGGAGCAGAAGGCCAGTTAACCGTTGGGGCTATGGCGGCCACAGCCGTCACGATTTATTTTCCTGACTTACCTTCATTCTGGTCCCTGAGCTTAATGCTGCTGTTCGGGATTGCCGCGGGTGCGCTTTGGGGACTGCTGACAGCTATTCCGCGGACGCATTTTGGAGTGAATGAGCTAATCACTTCATTAATGCTGAATTATGTTGCCCTATTGGCGCTCGATTACGTGGTATTCGGACCCTGGAAAGATCCTAAAGGATTTAATTTCCCGGGATCACCTATGTTTACTGCGGCTCAGTCGCTGCCTGTTCTCGGAAGTACAAGATTGCATATTGGATTGTTATTTGGACTTATCGCCGTTGTGATTTATTACTTAATGATTCGTTTTACCAAGTGGGGTTACGAGCTCCGTCTGATTGGGGCCAATCCTGTTGCAGCCAGATACGCGGGGATTCCTATCAAGCGCCATATTATTATCGTCATGCTGATCAGTGGGGGGCTCGCCGGGATCGCTGGCATGGCGGAGGTCTCCGGTGTTACACACAAGCTGATGCAGGGCATTTCACCGGGGTATGGATACACCGCCATTATTGTGGCTTGGCTGGCCAAATTGAATCCACTCGGTCTAATCGTTACTTCTATTTTATTCGGTGGCTTAATTGTTGGAGGATATAGTGTTCAAACCATCGGGCTGCCCTCATCGATATCAGAAATGCTGCAGGGCTCCATCCTGTTTTTCTTGATTGCTGGCGATATGATCTATCGTTTCCGCATTCGTCGTAGCCGGGTTCAGCTGAAAGGGGGGAGATAGGCGATGGATTTTACAACACAGCTACTTATTGCCGCTATTTCCGCAGGGACCCCGCTGCTGCTGGCTACGCTGGGAGGCATTCTAAATGAACGAGCCGGCATTATACAGCTTGGGGCTGAAGGTCTGATGCTGATGGGAGCGGTCACCACTTGTATCGTGTATATTCGCTCCGGAAACCTGTTGCTGGCTCTGCTGGCTACCGTAGCTGTAACGGCTGTGCTTGGTTTGCTGCATTCTTTTCTCTGTGTGACCTTGCGGGCGAATCAAACGATGTCCGGTCTTGCGATGACCTTGTTCGGCAGTGGGTTGAGCGCTTATCTTGGTAAACCGATCAGCGGCATTCCTTTGCCGGGAACCTCCCCTAAGCTGCATCTGGCTTGGCTGGAAAATGTACCGTTCATCGGAAAAATATTCGGCAACATGGATTACCTAACCTGGTTCAGCCTGCTGCTAGTGCTTGCTTTGCATCTGCTAATTCACCGCACTTCATGGGGCCTGCATTTGCGGGCAGTCGGAGACAGTCCGGCTACCGCAGATGTGATGGGGATCCGTGTGCAGCTTATCCGCTACAGCTATGTGATCACCGGTGCTGCTCTCATCGGCCTGGCCGGAGCGGATATGGTATTGGCCTACGCGCCAACCTGGAATGAAGGGCTGACAGCCGGTCGAGGCTGGATTGCGGTAGGGCTAGTGATTTTTGCCAGATGGAATCCGCTGCGCGCCTTGTTCTGCGCTTACTTTTTTGGGGCATTGGATTCACTTGGCTTCCGCATTCAATTGCTGGGTAGTGCAGTTCCGCCCTATTTTCTCAAAATGATTCCGTACCTTGTGACCATTCTGGTCCTGATGTACCTGGGGTACCGCAATCGCAACAAACCATCCGGCACACCGGAGGCACTGGGAGTTCCTTATATTCGGGAACAAAGGTTTTAAGGCAGGCTATACGAGAAGGGAAGCGGCAATCTGGTACTCAAAAAGGGAGGCGGAGTGTATGGGAGTTATACGGGAAGAGGATGGAAGGCTACCTGAAGTAATTCAACCCCGCAGCCTGCACGAAGCTTGGGAGAGAAAAACGGCGTTTGGAGACAGTTCCCGATATGTCGCAGGAGGAACATTACTGAGAACAGGGTGGGAAAATGGAACGGATCATATGCCCAAACAGCTGATTGATCTTCGGCAAATCACAAATCTCGGCGACATTACCTTAACGGAATTTCACTTATCTCTGGGCGCTCTTGTTCCACTCTCCCAGTGCCGCAGTAATGAGCATTTGCAGGCCGTGGCTCCTGCGCTGCAAGAGGCTGCACGTTGCATAGCGGCTCCGTCGGTGCGTAATCTTGCCACGCTGGGGGGCAATATCGCTTCTGGCTTCGGAGATATTCTACCTGCGTTACTGGTCTATGACGCGGAGTTAATCTCCTTTGACGGCAAATTTATGACGGCACTACCTTTGATAGAGTGGCTAAACAATCACTGGAGCGGGATAAAACCTGCGGCAGATCTTGTGGCTGAGATTCGCATCTCACCTACTCGCTTAGAGAGTCCGTTAACGGATAGGCTAGAAATTTTTCGTAAGGTTGGCCGCAGGGAAGCGTTCACCCCTTCACTTGTAACGGTAGCAATCTCAGCATCAATCGATGAGGAACTCCGTTTCCGTGAGGTGCGTATCGCCACAGGTGGGGGCTCTGGGCGGCCGCAGCGACTAAGTAGAGCTGAAGTTATGCTTGAAGGTGTGAGGTATACAGAGGAGCTGTTGGCTTCTTTATATGAAGGGGTTGAGAACAGCTTTGAGACGTATAATGATCCCTTTGCAACAGAACTTTACAAGAAAAAGACTGCTGGGAATTTGGTTGTATCTGAGCTGTGGAAGGCTATGAATATACGGAGTTAAGAGGTGAATAACCCGACGAAAGGAGAGAGGGAAAATGCTGCTGAATAAGGAATCCAGCGGTAGCCGCTGGCGTACACGACCCGATGGAGAGGGCAAGGTATCCGGTAAGCTGCAGTATTTGACTGACAGGAGGGCAGAAGGAATGTTGATCGGCCGCGTGCTCCGCAGTGAGCAGGCACATGCTCGTATTTTGTCCATACGCATTGAGAAGGCCGTTGAAGTCCCTGGTGTACACGCTGTAATTACTTATGAGGATGTGCCCGGACTTAACGGCTTTGGCATAGCTTTGCCGCATCAACCGGTATTTTGCAGCGACCGTGTGCGTTACACTGGCGATGCGATTGCGGCAGTCGCGGCAGAGACGGACGAAATTGCGGAATACGCCTTATCTCTTATCGAAGTGGATTATGAGCTTCTACCCTTACTCGAGAATCCGGAAGAGGCGATGAAAAAGGACGCAATTCTGCTGCATGCCGAGGGAAACGTGCTTCATCATACGGAATATCGGAAAGGGGAGCCGGAAACGGTATTTACGGATTGCTGTCATGTGGTAGAGGAGACTTACTATACACCACGCCAAATGCACACCTATATGGAGACTGAAGGTGGACTGTTTATCCCAGAGGATAACGGACGGCTTACCGTATATTCAGCTACACAACATGGGTTGATGGATCGCCTGCAGCTATCCAGAATCCTGGCTATTCCTCAAGAAGATATTCGCGTCATCTCGAGTCCTATCGGCGGGTCCTTTGGAGGAAAAGACGAGCTGAATGTACAGCCGTATGGAGCACTGCTGGCCTTGCGGACACACCGTCCGGTAAGACTGCATAATTCGAGAGCTGAATCGGTACGTGCAGGACTAAAACGCCATCCCATGAAAATCACCATGAAGACTGGCTGCGACCCCGAAGGAATCATCAGGGCACATCAGGTCAGAATTATTTCGGATACGGGAGCTTATGCAACACTGGGGGCGGAGGTGCTCAACTTTGCGACAGAACATGTGATGGGCCCCTATATCATCGATCATGTGGATGTGAAGGGTTTTGCTGTATATACCAATAACGGTGTATCTGGTGAATTTCGCGGTTTTGGCGGCAATCAGGCGATTTTTGCTTTGGAGGGACAAATCGATCGATTGGCTGAGCGATTGCAGATCGATCCGTGGGAAATGCGCCGCCGCAATTTGCGTAAATATGGAGATCTGGGGCCACTGGGTCAGGAAATTGCTCAGACCGATGGTGCCTTTCAGGTGTGGGAAGCGCTGGCGGGTTCGCCTCTTATGACTGAGGCCGCATCTACAGACAGTGATTCAGGTGTTGTGGAACCTTGGATCGTAACTGGAACGGGTGCTGCTATAGCTATGCATGGTGCAGGACTTGGCTATGGTATTCCCGATCCGGCAGGTGGCCGGCTCTCTTTGACGCTAGATGGCAAGATTGAGGCGGTGTTTGGTTACGAGGAGTTTGGTCAGGGGTTAATCGCAACCATGGAACAAATGCTGATTGAACAGTTTGGCTTCGCAGCAGAGGATCTAAGTATCGTCATTGGCGATACGGATGTTGTGCCCGATAGCGGATCTAGTACGGCTTCGCGATCAACAAGCATGATGTGGATGGCCTTGAAACGGCTGCGTCCAGACTTCACCGCTCGTATGCTCCAGGCAGCTGCGACGATAATGCCAAAGCTGGATAGCGCTGAAATGAAGCTCGGCCCTGGCGGCATTTGGCTAAAAGACGGCGGTCTGCTTCTGACTTACAAGGACTTGGCACAGCGTATTTCAGAACCCATTGTCTGTAATACAAAATTTACTTATCCAACCACACCCTTTAAAAGAGTGGGGGCACATTTCCTATACACCTATTCTGCAATCGCAGTCCGTGTGGAAGTTAATCTGCTTACAGGACGTGTTCGTGTACTGGATCAATATCATGCGGTAGCGGCGGGGCCGGTGGCTAATCCGCAAGGTTATCTCGGGCAGATCGAAGGTGGCAGCAGTATGGCGGTAGGCTTCACCTTGTCAGAGGATGCTGTGATGTCGGGCGGCAGCTATGTCACCAAAAATTTAGACACCTATTTGGTGCCGACCATTGCCGACATGAATGGCAGCATTCAGGTGCAGCCGATAGAGGATTTGCCGGATCATGACACGTACGGTCCTCGCGGCATTGGAGAGGTGGGTTCCGTCAATTTAGCTCCGGCAGTCGTGTCGGCCATATTTCAGGCTGTAGGGAAGCGGATAACCAAACTGCCCATTGATCCCGAATGGCTGCAGTCTACACCGTTTATTCCACAAAAGGTGGTGAACATCCATGTCGAGCCATAATTCAGATGCGAATCTAGATGAAGATAACCTTGCCCCCTTATCGTCTGAGGAAGCCTTTGCAGAAGAGAGGTTCACCTTTAATTGCAATCTTAATGGCAAAGCGATATCCACGGAGATTCCACCCTCCCGCCGGCTTTTAAAGGTCATACGTGAAGATTTGGAGCTGACCGGCACAAAACGTTCTTGTGAGATTGGCCGCTGCGGGGCATGTATGGTGCTGGTGGATGGACGTCCAGTGAATTCATGTCTGGTCATGGCCTATCAATGCTCAGGTGCGGAAATTACAACGATTGAGGGTCTTAGTGAAGTAGGCCTGCATCCCGTTCAGCGGGCTTTTTTAGAAGAGGGGGGGTTCCAATGCGGTTATTGTACACCAGGGATGGTTATCTCGGTGGTTGCTCTGCTGGAAGAGAACCCGCATCCTACTCAGGCTGAAGTGGAAGAAGCTTTATCGGGTAACATTTGTCGCTGTACGGGGTACGGTGGCATTTTACGAGCTGTTAACAAAGCTATTGGAGGTTGAGTGGATGGTCGTTTCTGAAGGCAGGTTTGCGTTGGAAGAGATAAATGCCATGAGTATAACGGATTTTGTGAAGCATCTAGGCGGCATTTTTGAACATTCACCGTGGGTAGCAGAGGAGGCTTATAAGCAGATTCCGTTCCATTCTTTAGAGCATTTGCATAGCACAATGATGCAGACCGTACTGAGTGCTGACCGGAGCCGAATGGAGGGACTATTAAAAGCTCACCCGGATTTGGCGACTAGGCTTCAAGTTACGGCTTTATCTGCCTCTGAGCAGCAGGGAGCTGGACTGGATCGGTTAACAACGGAAGAGTTCAATCTATTAAATGATCTGAATCGAAAGTATACGGACAAATTTCATTTCCCTTTTATTCTAGCTGTTCGTGGCAAAAACAAAGATGACATTATCAGCGCCATTGGAGTGCGAGTTGAGCGTTCCCCTCAGGAGGAATGGGTTCAAGCCTTTTCTGAAGTCGGTACAATTACGAGATTTCGCCTAAGTGATTTAATTATTTAATTATTCATTCATCATAAACGGGGAGGGTGTCAGCCATGCTGGAACCAATTAACGGACGTACAATGTTTTATGGAAAAAGTGATGTGCTAACTTATCGTACCTATGCTAAACCGCTGGCCGTTACCCCCGTTCCCGAATCTTCCTTCACGGGCTGCGACAACATTATATTCGCACATAATATTACATTCGCGGTCACGGGTGAAGCGTTTCTTCCTTCTTTTTCAGAGGGGGATAATTCCATGGTCGTTGCTACCGATTCTATGAAAAATTTTATCCTGCGCAATACCGCGGACTACACTGGAAGCACAACGGAGGGGCTACTGCAGCTTCTAAGCAGCCGTTTTCTCGATAAATACGATCATGTCACCGCAGTTTCAGTTTCCGCAGACCGATTGCCTTTTGAACAGGTAATGGTGCCTGGGGACGAGGGGCTTAGGCAGAGTCATTTAGTGCTGCGTCACTCCAATAATGAATCCTATTCGGCTTCGCTGACAGTAAAACGTGGGGAAAATGGGACTGAGATTGTCGCGCATGAATGCCGGTTGAAGGATTTGCAGCTGATTAAAGTGAGCGGAAGCTCGTTTTATGGATTTGTCCGGGATGAATATACGACATTGCCAGAAAGCTTTGACCGTCCGCTTTATATTTTTCTGAATATTAACTGGACCTACAATGATGTGGAGCATGCTTTGGATGGAGATCAAGGCCAATATGTGGCTGCGGAGCAGGTTCGCGATATCGCCCATAGCGCTTTTCATGAGCTGAACAGTCCATCAATCCAATCGTTGATTTATCAAATTGGGCTGCGCGTATTGTCCCGTTTTCCACAGCTGGCTACCGTTTCATTTGAGTCCAATAACCGGACTTGGGAAACCATTGTTGAGCCTGAAGAAACTAAAGGTGGAGTCTTCACCGAACCTCGTCCACCCTATGGTTTTCAGGGCTTTTCTGTCAGCCGTGCAGATCTGGCCGGAGAGACAGCGTAATGAGCGGGCGTCTTACCACCCATGTGCTGGATCTGTCGCGGGGGATTCCTGCTACAGGTCTGACGCTTCAGCTCTGGAAGCTTACGGATGGGGTGAGCAAGCTCCTGTGTGAAGAGGTCACGAACAGTGACGGGAGGCTGGATGCCCCTCTGCTCGAGGGAAACGAGATGGAGGCTGGATGTTACGAGCTGCTGTTTATGGTCGGCGATTACTATCGTAGAGCTGATGCCAAAGCGTCAGCAGATACTCAACGTGAGATGTCTTTTTTTCTAGAACAGATACCTATTCGCTTTCATATAGAGAGCTCCATGCAACACTACCATGTACCTTTGCTAGTAGCTCCTGGTGGATATAGTACGTATCGGGGAAGTTAGGAGAAAGTTGATGACCTTAGGAGGTGGCAGCTCATGAAGGAATCCTATGAACTTGTAATTAAGAACGGGAATGTAGTGCTGCCCCATCAGGTACTCAAGCTGGATATTGCAGTATCAGAGGGTAAGATTGTCGCACTTGGAGAGGAACTTTCGCTTGCACCGCTAACCAAAGTCATCGACGCAGATGGGTTCTATGTGCTCCCCGGTATGATTGATATGCATGTCCACTTTAATGAACCAAAGTTTGGACATTGGGAAGGCTTTCGCAGCGGTTCTGCGGCGCTGGCAGCTGGCGGCTGCACAACCTATGCAGATATGCCGCTTAACGGCAATCCACCTACTGTGAACGAGGCTGCGCTTCGTCAAAAGGTAGATGCTGCGGCTGGAAACTCTGCCGTTGATTATGTGCTGTGGGGTGGGCTCGTTCCCGGCAATCTGGATGATTTAGAAGTTTTGGCAGCCGCTGGCGTCACTGGGTTTAAAGCCTTTCTCTCCAATCCTGGAGGGGAGGGCGAAGGCAGATTCCGTGAAGTGGATGAGGATACACTCTATCAAGGGATGCAGCGAATCGCTTCTCTGGGCGGGATTCTGGCGCTTCATGCAGAAAGTGAGGCTATCACGGCGGTGTTGACCGCTGATGCAGTGCGAAATGGCAGAACCAGCGCAAGTGATTTTGCGGCTTGCCGCCCAGCTGAAGCAGAGCTGGAGGCAGTGTCCAGGGCGCTGCTGTACAGTGAACGTACGGGCTGCCGGTTGCATTTTGTTCATATTAGCACGGCTGCTGCCATTGAGAAAATCTATGAAGCTAAGCTTCGAGGTCTGGACGTTTCGTCTGAAACCTGTCCACATTATCTGGTCCTCACTGAAAATGATATGGAGGCTTTAGGACCTGTGGCGAAGTGTGCGCCTCCGCTGCGAAGTGCGGTGGAGCAGGAGAAGTTATGGGAGATGCTAGCCCACGGCAAAATCGATCTGATCGCTTCGGATCATTCCCCCTGTCCAACGGAATTGAAGGTAAAGCCGGACTTGTCTTTTTTTGCAGCTTGGGGTGGGATCTCGGGTGCGCAGAGCAGTCTGGAGCTTATGTTCCATGAAGGCGTGAATGTGCGGGGGTTGCCTGTTACATTAATTTCCAGTCTGCTTGCAGGGCAACCCGCAAAACGTTTTGGAATAGAGCATCGCAAAGGCGCTATAGCTCTAGGTCTAGATGCCGATCTAGTTCTGCTGAATCCAAGCACAACCTATACGCTGACTGCGGAGGATTTATTATATCGCCACAAGCACAGTCCATACCTCGGAAGAACTCTTTCCTGCAAGGTAGCTGCTACGATATGTCGTGGGCGGGTGGTCTATACCTCTGAAGAAGGAGTAATTGCCGATGATGGTGGACAGTGGCTGCGGATTAGGAAGGAGCAGTACAGCCTATGAATGATTCCAGAGTTCAAGCGTCGACTCAGAAACTGCTCGAGCTGCTGGAGGAGCTGGGTGCATTCAGCACACCTGGGCTAGGAGTTACTAGACTGCTATATACGGAGGAATGGAGCCGGGCGCAGATTTTTTTGCAGGAAAAAATGGCTGGGCTCGGCTTAGAAGTTTCCATAGACAAGGTTGGCAATGTATATGGACGATTGAGTGGACGCGATCCGCAGCAAAAGGTTATTTTAACCGGATCGCATATTGATACTGTAGTCAATGGCGGAAAATATGATGGTGCGTATGGGATCGCTGCGGCTATGATTGCGCTTCAAGATTTGCAGAGGAACTTTGGCCAGCCGCAGCGGACGCTTGAGGTCGTATCTTTTTGTGAAGAAGAGGGGAGCCGATTTCCGCTTGCTTATTGGGGTTCGGGCCATGTCACGGAAAGGTATGACGGAAGCGAGGCCGAGACCTGTATAGATGCAGAGGGAGTGACATTACAGGTAGCAATGACGGAATCCAGCTTTTTGCAAGGTGTAACAGATGAGAATGGAGCCAGAAATGATATTGGCGCTTTTGTAGAGCTGCACATTGAGCAGGGAATTATTCTGGAGAAAACAGATACGCAGATAGGCGTAGTTCAGGGGATTGTTGGACAGAGACGCTATATGGTCAAGGTCAGTGGTATTGCTAATCATGCGGGCGCGACACCGATGTTTATGCGGCAGGATGCACTGGCTAGTGCGGTTGAAATGCTGTACGTGCTTGAAAGTGCTGCTAAAACGGCTGGTGAACCTCTTGTAGCAACCTCGGGTAAGTTTGAGGTGTATCCGAATACGCCAAATGTGATCCCGGGTGAGGTTCTTTTTACATTAGATATCCGCCATAGTGAAGAGGACGAACTGGAACGTTTCTGTGAGAAGCTTCTTGCGGAATGTAATGAAATTGCCGTTAAACGTGGGGTGACTCTTGAGGTTACATCCGTGCTCCACACAGTCCCTGCGCCTATGGATACGAAGCTATCTGCAATGCTGGAAAATATCTGCCGCCAACAGGGGAAGACGTACCGCATGATGGTAAGTGGAGCGGGACATGACGCCCAGCTGTTTGCGCCGCGTTGCCCTACTGCGATGATTTTTGTACCCAGTCGTGCGGGTATCAGCCATTCACCGGAAGAGTATACATCCCCCGAGCAGCTTGCGGCTGGGCTTGAGGTTCTGACTGCGATGTTATATGAGTTAGCTTATTAAAAAGAGTTCGTCGAACTTTAAAATATAAGGAAGTATATGTTTTACTCTATACTTTATCCTTATATTTCTCGCTGAAACGGAGCCCGTCCCTAAAAGGACGGCTTAGCCGTTTCTACTTGAAGGGAGGATCATCATGAAGCGTTACGAAGATTTGTCGCCATCCCTGCGCTGCATTATGACTCCGGGTCCGGTGGAGGTTGATCCGCGTGTCCTGCGGGCGATGTCTTTTCCGGTGCTGGGTCAGTTTGATCCAGAGTTCACCCAGATGATGAATGAAACGATGGAGATGCTGCGGGAGCTGTTCGCTACCCGAAATGCATGGGCTTACCCTATAGATGGGACCTCTCGCGCTGGTATTGAGGCGGTGATGGTCAGCTTAATCCTGCCGGAGGAACGTGTGCTGATTCCGATCTTTGGCCGCTTCGGACACCTGCTTCATGAGATTGCCGAACGTTGTGGCGCTGAGGTATTCGTTCTGGAAAAGCCATGGGGAAGTGTGTTTGAACCGGAGGAAGTGATAGCGGCTATGGAGACTTTTAAGCCAAATGTGGTAGCGATGGTGCACGGTGAGACCTCTACAGGACGGGTGCAGCCACTCGCGGAAATTGGCAGAGCCTGCCGCCGAATGGATGCTCTTTTCATAGTTGACGCAGTTGCAACTCTTGGGGGCATTCCTGTCGAAACGGATGCTTGGATGCTGGATGCGGTCGTAGGAGGTACACAGAAATGCCTGTCCGTCCCCTCCGGTATGGCACCAATAACATATAATGACCGCGCTGAGGCTAAGCTTATGTCCCGTAAACGAGTAGAACGTGGGATTAGAATCAGCGATGTTCAGCCTGGTGAGTTGTCTTTTGTCCGCAGCAACTATTTCGATCTTGGCATGCTTCAGGATTATTGGAGCCCGCAACGTCTCAATCATCATACAGAGATGACCTCTATGCTCTATGCACTTCGGGAGGGCTTGCGACTTGCGCTTGAAGAAGGAATGGATGCCAGATTCGCCAGACATCAGCTCCATGAAAAGGCACTTATAGCTGGATTAACAGCGATGGGGCTTGAACTTTACGGGGAGCCCTCCTGCAAACTTACCGTTGTTACCTGTGTGCTGATTCCTGAGGGCATAGACGGGGAATCTGTACGCACGCTGCTGCTGGAGCGGTTCGGCATTGAAATTGCCAGCTCCTTTGGACCTCTGAAAGGAAAGATTTGGCGCATTGGCACGATGGGCTTTAGCTGCCGTACGAATAATGTGCTGCGTTTGCTTGGAGCTTTGGAAGCAGCGTTGCTGCGACACGGATTTGAAGTTTTTTACGGACTTGGTGTTCAAGCGGCACTTGACGTATATGAGGAAAACGTAAGATAATCGTTGGAATAGATGCTGGCGGGTGAGTTCATACCAGGGGCATGTCCGGAGTGTTGGACAATCTTTGGATTAAGAAAACGGCTATCATCTACAGGGATGACGGAGCCGTTTTTTCGTACAATATCAGATTTGCCAACTATGATATCAACACAGCCGATGGTTAAGCAATCCTCTATTATTATGAATCTATTCACTACATCAAGAACGCACTTGGATACTAACGGGGGAGAGATGAAAATGACAACTTTTACAAGAAAGCCTTTAGCAGATTGTGTACCTGAGCTTGTGGCTACGGCAAGAGGAGATAAACCGGCAACACTAGTAATTACAGGTGGAAAGCTGGTTAATGTATGCTCTGGTGAAATTTTAGAAGGAATGTCTGTTGGTATACAAGGTGGACGTATCGCTTATGTTGGTAAAGATGTGACACATATGATTGGTGAAGGAACGCAGGTCATTGAGGCGAACGGTAAGTATATAGCTCCGGGACTACTCGATGGCCATTGTCATATTGAGAGCACACAGCTGACCGTTACTGAATTCTCCCGTGCGGTTCTGCCGCTGGGTACAACAGGTGGTTTCTTTGATGCTCATGAGATTGCTAATGTATTCGGGCTGAAGGGGATTCAATTGATGCTCGATGAGATGCGGGGAACACCGTTAGCGGCTTACATGCAGGTGGCTTCTTGTGTGCCTGCGGCAGGTGCGGAATTCGAGACAACGGGAGCTTCTATTGGACCAGAAGAAGTGGCAGAAGCCTTTACTTGGGGACCCGATGTGATTGCGCTGGGTGAAGTGATGAATTTTCCTGGCGTTGTTTATGGCGATGAGAAAATGCTTGGCGAAATTCAAGCTACGCTGCGGGCAGGCAGATTTGTAGATGGTCATTTCACATGGCCTTCCAGCGACTGGAGATTGCCCGTGTATGCTGCGGCAGGTGTGACTGGCGATCATGAGTGTGTGACGGCAGACGATGTGATTGAGCGCGTTAGACTGGGGATGTATGCCAAAATGCGCCGGGGTTCCGCTTGGCATGATGTGGCTAAAACAATTACGGCCCATACAGAATACGGCATTGATACACGCCGAATGATGCTGGTAACGGATGACCGTAGTTCGGAATCCTTACGAGATGAAGGGCATATGAATTTCGTCCTGCGTGATGCTATTGCTCAAGGTGTTAAGCCTATAACAGCTATCCAAATGGCCACCATTAATACTGCTGAACGCTTTGGTTTAGCGCGGGATATCGGATCTATTACTCCGGGTTCTTTTGCAGATATCATCCTTTTAGACGGGAATTTGGCGGATATTAATGTAGTGCTGACAATTGCCGCAGGTGTAGTAGTTGCGGAGAACGGGGTAATGACGGCAGAGCTTGCTAAATTCGCCTATCCGGAGGAAGTGTTGGCTTCGGTTCATTTGCCACAGCGTCCTACTTCAGAAGATTTCATCATTGCTGCTCCAATTCAAACAGGTGAACTTACTACAAGAGTTATTAAAGTAAGAGAAAATCATGTGGAGACTATTGAGCGTATGGTTTCGATACCTGTAGTGGAGGGGCAACTGGATGTAAATGCTATAGAAGGTTTGTGCAAAATCGCAGTGCTCGAACGTCATAAAGGTACAGGCAATAAATCAGTGGCCGTTGTCGAAGGCATTGGATTTAATGAGCCGGCTGCCATTGCAATGACGGTTGCTCACGATAGTCATAATGTACTCGTTATCGGTAATGATGATGAGTTAATGGCTAAAGCTGCAAATGCGGTGGCGGATGCCCAGGGTGGTGTTTGCATGATCACATCCAATGGAGAAACATTATTCCCGTTGGCTATTGCAGGTCTAATGTCCACGGAACCCTTCGAAATTGCTGCTGCAAAATCAGCTGCGATCAGCAAAGCGCTATATGATGCTGGCTGTACTTTGAACTACGCATTTATGACTTTATCGCTGCTTGCATTGGCGGTTATCCCGACGCTACGCATCACGGATAAAGGACTTGTTCGGATCTCGCCTGAAGGAATACAGTTAGTGCCATTGTTTGTTTAAGTAAAGTTAACTGAATAATAACTAGGCAAAAGACTGTTTTGAGGTCGATGATGACCATTCAGAACAGTTTTTTGTTGTGAAAATAAGAAAGACTAAGTTTTTAAATATAAATATTAAACAGATGGACAAAGATTGAAACATTTTTCTGTGGAATTAATGAAAAAATATTAACAAAGCGTAGTCAGTTGACGATAATAATGTTAAATTAGATAAAAATTAAAGTGATTGGATAGAGTTAATTTTACATTATTGGCATTTAATGAAATTATAGATATCATCAGGTTTCAGGTAACCCAACTAAGAGGGACGAGGTGCATGAGAGATGATCAGACTAGAAACGCAAGACATTCTGAATATTAGCATGAAGCAAATTGCTACTATTTTTAAAATGAAGCCGCTTGAGCTGAGATTTGTCACTGATTTTCAGGGTGAGAAATATCTCTTAACCAATGATAAGCTACACCTCAGCAATCAGCAGTACTGGGCGAAGGTTATGGAATGTGTCTTTGATGATCATGTTAGACCTGTGCTAATGTGTGAGGTGTTATATTTCCTGCGTAACGAATTTCTGGAAAGTGATATCAAGATATGCTTCTCTTATGATTATGCAGAGGATGGGAATGGAGAAGCCACTGCAACCGCTGAAGTATCTTTTAATGATTCAGCTGATTTGCAGCCGAGTGAGATTGCCGAGCTGATCGATTTTGCGTTGACCTTACAGGACAAGCAATGGTTCCATGAACTCACTACTAAATATAAGCAGCTTACAGCATAAGCATCTTAGTGACCCTTAGATCTTATGAACGGACATAACAAACCGTCTTATCTCTTCAGAGAATATCTGCGGACAAGACGGTTTTTTTTGTATTACCAGCCCATGGCATTTCGTTCAACATGCTGAGCTAAAAAATGAAGCCAGTCCTCATGATTATTTAAGCAGGGGATTGCAGTGAAGTCTTCAGCATGTCCTCCTCCAGCCTCAAATTGCTCGCGCCCTTCTATGGCTAGCTCGTGCAGCGTTTCCAGACAATCCGTTACAAGTCCCGGTGAGAAAATCAAAGGTTTATGAATTCCACGTCCCGCTAGCTTTCCCAAAACATCTGCTGTAGAGGGACCTACCCATTCTTCGCGTCCGAAGCGTGATTGAAAAGTAAGCTGCCAGCGTTCAGGCTCCCAATTCATAGCTGAAGCGAGAAGACGCGCAGTTTCCATACATTGCTCCGGATAGGGATCGCCTGTATCTGCATATCGTTTGGGGATCCCGTGAAAGGTCAGTACGAAAAAATCAGGATTAGAGCTCATAAGTTCTATTTGCTGCAGTAAATGCGACTTCATGGCTGAAATATAACCGGGTTCATTATAATAAGCATCCATAAATCTGAGAGCAGGAATAAGGCGCTTTGTTACCGGTCCAGTGGAGCTTTGGCGTCCTAGTGCAGCAAAACTCGCTTGATCGAAGACAGATGCCGTCGTAGTGGACGAATATTGCGGGAATAGCGGCACAATGATGATGCGTGTGACTCCGTTAGCTTCCAATGCGCTCATCGCTTGTTCCATAGTTGGTTCGCTATATGCTAAGCCAAGCTCTACTTGATACCGAGAACCTAGAAGCGCTTGCAAACCAGATCGCTGAGCTAATGAGTGGAAGAGTAAAGGTGATCCTTCTGTTGTCCAGATTTGTCTGTACAGCTCAGCCGACCGCCGAGGACGTGTACGCAGAATAACGCCTCGCAGCAAAGGCTGCCAGAGCATTGGTGAATAATCTATGATTCGGCGGTCGGATAAAAAACGTTTCAGATAAGGACGTACCGCCTTTGCAGTAGGTGCAGTAGGTGTGCCAATTTGGGCGAGAATAACTCCAATAGGTGGCTGTTTGTTCAAAACTTTGAACTCCTTTCCCATGTTAGAGATCGTTCTAAAATAACATATCTATTCTTGGATACACAATAATCGAGATCACGTTATCTACTTTTGGAATAGGAAGTGGGTGTATTTGTTTGGGAAAAATAATGAAAAATCACATTTATGAGCAAATAGTGATGTTTCTTATAGGGTATGTGATTTTAGATACAGAGGAATTGCGGAAAAGTTTGGTAGTATCAAACCAGAAATTGATTAAAAAAAGCGCCTTCATTTTTTTCTGATATTATATGTGAATTATTTCACCTTTGATGCGGTTTATTGTAAAAAGGAATGAATAGATTTAAGGCATTATTTTTTTGGAAAGTGATGGTTCGCGCATAGGCATGAGAGGGGGGATGGGTTCTTATGAAGAGAGATGTAATGCTTCATAAGAAGAGAAGGGGCGCCGTCAAAGGTAAGTTTGGTTAAGAAAAGCTATATATCACTGGGGACTTGGTAAAGGAGAATTTTATTGAAAAAACTAATTTCTTTAACGGTTAGCGCGGCAATATTGTTAGCGCCATTTGCTTACACACTTAATGTGCCTGCTTTGAACTTGAAGGTGGATGCAGTATCCGCAGCTTCTGAAGAAGCGGATGCACCAGCAGCTAAACCAACAGCAAAACCAGCAGCAACAGCAAAACCAGTAGCAACACCAAAAGCAACAGCAAAACCAGTAGCAACACCAAAGCCAACAGCAAAACCAGTAGAAACACCGAAAGCAACGGTAAAACCAATAGCAACACCAAAGGCAACAGCGGCACCAGCAGCAACGACAAAACCTGCTACAACGCCAAAAGCAACCGCTGCTCCAGCGGCTACAGTAGTTCCAGCAGCGACTGTTAAGCCTGTGCCTACAGCGTTGCCGGTTACAGTTAAGGAAAATGTATATCAAGATGGAGTGTACGTAGCGTATGGCGATGCTTACTCCAAAGGTACCGAAGGCGCTAAGATCGAAATTAAAGATGGGAAAATTACTAGCATCGATCTCCTGAGAACCAGCTCTAAGCTGATCGACAGAGATGCTCGTAACAATTATAGCGCTTTATGGCAAGCTTATGGATTGATGACGAATAAATTGATTGGCAAGACAAGAGATGGAGCAGCTGCAGTAGATGCTGTTTCCGGAGCAACACGCTCTAGTAATGGATGGAAATTGTCTGTAGACAGAGCGTTTGAAAGAGCTCTAACAGTGAAAGATACAGATGCAGTTTACTTTGATGGTGTTCATATGGGCATAGATCCTACAGGTAAATATGCAGTATTTGCAACCTACGAATCCAATAAGCTCACAGCTGTTAAAGTGTACCCGCTGAACAGTGCTGGTGATTTCGTGGATGAGAAGGCCTACACAGCTGAGCAATCCGCAGCAGTTGCAGCTATAACACCAGCATTGCTGGCTAAAGGAACAGCTGCAGAGCCTGTTGCAGGACTCGAAGCCGACTTTAAGGCTGCGATTAATGCTTTTTGGGATGCTGAGCAGAATGCAAAGATTAATAATACTTCTGCTTATGTAGACGGATTCTATTCCTCTTATGGGACTGCAAGAAGTGTTGGTGTTGAAAGAGCTGACATCGTGATCCGCAACGGTAAGCTAGTGGATGTGAAGCTGTTCAGACTTGGGAACAACCTCATTGACAGAGGTGCAACGGCTTATGCAGAAGTTGTAAAAGCTAATGCTCCGATGACAGCTAAGTTGCTTGCTAATGGATCTTACTTCGCTAACTATGATGAGAAAGTAGATGGAATTTCTGGCGCTACAGAAAGCAGTCACGGTTGGAACCAAGCCGTAGAAAGAGCTTTCGAAAAAGCACTGAAAGTTCCAGATGAAGTTAAATATTTTGACGGAAAATTCGCAGGTGTAGATAACCAATCTAAAGTATTACTGCTTATTGATGTTGCTTCAGATGCAGTTACAAACATTAAATTAAGCTTGTTCGGAGCTGATGGCAAGCTGATCGCTGATGACAAACTAAGTGCAGAACAAAAATCGCTGGTGGGTACACTTACTTCAGGATTACTTGAAAAAGGTGTGCAAATGTCCGATATCACAGGTCAAGAAGAGCTATCCGCAGCTGCCAAAGCTGCTCTGACTGATGCTTTGACTAACGCATCCAAAGTTCAAGGAACCTATAAAGACGGAACCTTCACTGCATTTGGTGATGCCTATGATAAAGGAACAAACAGAGCAGACGTTACACTGCGTAACGGTAAGATCGTAAATGTTGCTTTGTATCGTGTAGGAATGAATCTTGTGGATAGAGGCAAAGCTGCTTACCCAGAGGTGGTAAAAGCAATTCCGCAATTGACTTCTAGCTTCCTTGCAGCAGGTACTAGAGAAGCTGTGCAAGATGTAGATGCTGTTTCCGGTGCAACTAGTAGTAGTGTAGCTCTCAAGACTGCGGTGGATAGAGCATACGGGAAAGCTGAAATTGTTGAAGCTAACAAAGCGGCTTACTTCGATGGAATCTTCATTGGTGTAAGTGCTGATAAGCTTGTAAATGTTATGACGTATGTAGAACATGGTGTTCCTGTTAAAATGCTCGTTTACTATTTAGATAAAAACGGAAGTACAAGAACGGTCAACCAGTTGACTGACGCTGAGCTGGCTGTGAAGAGCGAGATTGAGTCGACTTCAACGGGCTATAGCTTACACAAGTATGGATATCGCGCAGCAGCCTTCGGAAATAATGATGCTGAGAAAGAAGTATCTGCTAAAGTGGTAGAAGCTATTAAATCAGCGCTTGAATCCGCTGGTAAATAAGCAATTTTCAATCAATAGTTAATCTATAAAGGGGGTTATTCTAGAGCCATATTATGGCCTGTGGAGTAACCTCCTTTATCTACCTGTACATAAAAATGAAAATAGATCGTATAGTGATTTAAAGGGATTTTGGACGTGAGTGTCTAAAGTTTAATATAGAGAGCAGGTACAAAGCCTGTTATTAATAGGAGGCTTCAACATGACACAAATTAAACAGCTCGCTCCACAGGATGAATTTGTTGGCTTTTATCTCTTAAGAGAGCTAGCGATCAAACAAACGAACGGTACTCCTCCAAAGGATTATTTCGACCTAGTCTTGGGGGATTCCAGTGGACAATTGTCTGCGAAATATTGGGATGCCAGTACAACCGATAAAGAAACCTTTTTTCCTATGGCACTGGTGAAGGTTCGCGGGATTGCGCACACTTATCGTGAGAAATTGCAAATCAAAGTAACCAAAATCAGATTGGTGAACGATGAGGATGGCGTTGCGCTAACGGATTTTATTCGCTCCGCTCCTATTCGTCCTGTAGACCTTATTCATACGATTAAAGGGGTTATGGCAAGCATCACAGATCCGGAGATTGCCTCGATTGTCTCCTTTTGTGTAAGCAAAGTGGAAGAGAAATTGATGCATTATCCGGCTGCCAAAACGCATCACCACGCTTATTTTGCCGGACTTGCTTATCATATGGTTCGCATGCTGGAGATCGGGGATTTTTTGTGCAAGCAGCGTCCGTTCCTGAATCCAGATTTAATGAAGGCTGGAATTATTCTGCATGATATCGCGAAGCCGGAGGAGATGATCTCTCAGCTCGGTATTGTCTCAGAATATAGCGTTCAGGGGAAGTTGATTGGTCATATCTCGATGGCATCTAACTGGATTACAGAAGCGGCCATCCGCTTAGACATTGATTTGAATTCGGAGAAGGTTCTGGCGTTACAGCATCTCGTATTATCACACCATAACCTGGGCGAATGGGGCAGTCCTGTTCAGCCGCAAACGGCTGAGGCCGTAGCGCTGCATCATATTGATGCGATGGATGCGAAGCTGCAAATGGTGGAGGATGCTCTGGATACCACACCAGAAACCGAAGAATGGACGCCATTCATTAGAGGACTGGAGAATAAAGCAGTCTATCGGATGAAGATCTAGCGTGTTGTGTTGATCTTGGTTGGTGATCTGGATGAACCGATAGGATGTTCACTGATCGATGATAAAAAATATACGGAATTCTTCCCTATAATTAGCACGATAAGGGTCTATTTGAAGTCATTATACGGAATTTCTCCTTATAATTTTTATGAAATGCTTCATTTACACCCGAACCTTATGAATTATAGGAATAAATTCCCTATAATGACCAGCAAGGTTAGATTTCTTCGTAGTGAATGAATCGACTTGTATGCTATATTCCTCCATCTATGCAAAACACCCAACCAGCTGTAATGAGCCTGTTGGGTGTTTTTTGCTAAATAACTTAATAGTTTCTTACAAATAGAAGTTTTTCGTTCTTTGATTGTTCACAGGTTTCTTAGCAGGTTTACTCTTTCGAGCAGAAAAAGGAGTGTATCCACCAGCAAACATTGTTCCGCTAGTATATCCTTGGCTGCTGGAGAGCAAAAGCGGGTCAAGGTGTGATTCTCGCTCCATAAGCATTAATAGAACCAAGGCAGCTGCGCGCGCGTCATCGAGAGCGTCATGGTGCTTCAGCTCAATGCCGAAATGCTCGGAGACTACATTAAGTTTATGAGAGGGAAGCTCGGGCAGCATTTTTTTGCCTAGTAAATAAGTACATAAGTATTGAAAGCTCGGATAGCTTATGGACATCCCATCGAGGCAATACCGCAGTACACTCATATCAAAAGCGGCATTGTGCGCTACAACGATTCGTCCGTGCAGCAAAGGTTCAACGGTGGGCCACAATTCGTGGAAAGTAGGCTGACCGATTACCATGGAGGGGGTGATGCCATGTATCGAAATGTTCATGCCGTCAAACCGCTGTTGCGGATCGATCAGCCAAGAATGTTCTGCCGTGATTACGCCATCTTTAACTTCCACAAGTCCCAAAGCACAGGCGCTGGATCGACTGGAATTCGCCGTTTCAAAGTCAATTGCTATAAAGTCCATTCGTAAAGCTCCTCATCTATCATATATACATTCATATTAAAGTAGTAAAATGATAAATACAATCTAGTACAAGTTACATATAGTAGTTGAGTAAAAATATGAATTCCCGCCATAACCATCTACCCGAGTAGAAGTGTTGTGGCTTTTTCAAGTTTCGTTATCTTGCTATCCTATTCAAGAATCCGTACACTGCAAAATAGATGTTGTATATTATTGTTAAGCTCAGATACGGGAGGAAATACTTTGGGAGCTGTAATCACTAAATTTTTTGAATATGGGCAAGCAGAAATCGATTACCTCGGAAGTGTGGACCCAGTGCTAGGTGTGGCGATGGCGCGAATGGGGAAAGTGGAACGTGTGATTATTCCGGATCTTTTCACTGCACTTATCTATGCCATAGTAGGTCAGCTAATATCAGTCAAAGCGGTTCGAACTATCTGGACAAGAATGCAGGTTCAATTCAGAGAAATAACTCCGCAGCAGCTAGCAATACACACGGCGGATGAGATTCAGGGTTGCGGCATGACGATGAAAAAGGCAGTTTGCATTCATGACATTTCAAAGCTGATTGCTGATGGGGAGTTTAAGGTGGAGGAATTATATGGATTGTCCGATCAAGAGGTTATTCAAAGACTCATGAAGTTAAAAGGCATCGGTATGTGGACAGCAGAGATGATGCTAATCAATTGTATGGAGCGCCCAGATGTAGTTAGTTGGGGGGATATCGCCATTCGTCGCGGCATGATGAAGCTGTATGGGCTTGATACGCTTACCAAAAAGCAATTCGAACAATACCGTCTCAGGTACTCACCACACGGTTCGGTAGCTTCCATATATTTATGGGAGATTTCATTTCAATAATTAATACGTAGGGAGCAATATAGTGGACAAAACAATAAAGGAACAGCTAGTGGAGTTGGCAGATGCGGATTACCAGAAGTTTTCTGCGGCTTTACTTCCGACGATCGATAATGTGATAGGAGTCAGGCTACCGGAGCTGCGTAAACTCGCCAAAACCATTGCAAAGGGTGACTGGAGAGCCTATTTGGAGCACGCCGACTCTGATTTTTTTGAAGAGGTAATGCTGCAAGGTATGGTACTTGGTTATGTGAAGGCAGATCCTGAAGAAATTCTGCATTATATTGCGGACTTTATTCCTAAAATCGATAACTGGTCGGTATGTGATAGCTTTTGCACAGGGCTGAAGTTTACCTTGAAGAATAAAGAGCAGATGTGGGACTTTATAGTGCCGTATCTGTTATCTGACAAAGAATATGAGATTCGATTTGCGGTAGTAATGATGCTTAATTTCTTTATTGAAGAAGCGTACATCAGTCGGATTCTACAACTACTCGATAAGGTCAGACATGAGGGGTATTATGTGAAAATGGCGGTTTCTTGGGCGCTATCGATGTGTTATGTGAAGCTGCCTGCGGCTACGATAGATTATTTGAGAACTAACACTTTAGATGATTTCACCTATAACAAAGCTTTACAGAAAATCACAGAGTCTTACCGAGTAGATCCGGAATCGAAAAAAATGATTCGCGGGATGAAGAGGAATAGAAAAAACAAGCCCCTTATATAGCTCAGTAGCTGAGAAATAAGGGACCTGTTATTATATTTATTTTTTGTCGGTATTGATTTTCCGGTTGCGGATACGTTCAATTTCATCATCAACAGCACTACGTAGGTTGGGGTCAATGGACGAGCCTGTGCCTGAGTTGGATTTATACTTGGAGTTTTCCGCAAATGCTTCCCACTCGAAAATTTTCTCTTCCATTCGTTCGAAGCCACGTGAAGCGGTACCCACATTCGGTCCTTTTACACTGTTACTATGAGGAGCTGAGCTTAGTGTTTCTGTAGCTTGCTGAGCACGAGCGATAAGCTCAGTTCTTTTCGCTTTAAGATGTTCGCGCTCTTCTTTAGCTCTAGCGATGTTGATCTCCAGCTCTGCCAGGGATTGCTGAGTTTGTGCCTGAGTATTGATACTCTCATCCAGCTGTTCTGTATACCGCAGCTTGGCCATGAGTGCAAGGCGTGCTCTTTCTTCATTTCCTTGCTCAACCGCCTGAACGGCTTCAGCTTCGCTTTGCTCTATCAGCTGAGTATATTCTTGCTTACGGCGTTCCAATACACTCGCTGTAACTTTTAAATCACGTTCATTGCGTTCTGCCGTAGCTATTTCGTTCTCAAGATCGCGTAGATACTGACCCGTCAGTAGCACTGGGTTTTCTAATTTGTTCAGACCTTCGTGTAGGGCAGCTTTAGTAAGGGTGGAAATTCTTTTAAATAAACTCATATTATATCTCTCCTTAGTATGTTTGATTGGTATGAAAGGACGATCTGTTAATAGAAATCATGTCCATCCGAAAAGCTGCCAAAAGGTTCTTTAGGGACGATGATGCTGGCGATAAAGTAAAAGATAAGTACGGTACCGAAGCTGAAAAGTGCTGCAGCAACCGTTACGAGACGGAGAATTGTGGCATCGATGCCTGACCAACTGGCAAGACCTCCGCATACACCACTAATCTTTTGGTCACTTCTGGAACGATATAATTTTTTCATTTATTATTGTCATCCTCTCTTATGGGGGTAATTGTGTTTAAATCTTGCAACCCGCTTGCTTATGTACTCATTGTATAGCCTTTCTGAATGCGGCAAAACGGCCTGAAGGCGGTTTTATATACCAGACCTGAGTCGAGGTTCGTTCCCGCAGGAAGGCGGGGGAAATAAGTTCATGATTGTGGATGAACTACAAATCCCGGTTGAAGTTAGGTACAATAAAGAGAGGAATACTTGTGGTGGTGTCGAAATATGCTTATATATGACTACTACGGAATAGGGGGCTGAATATGAGCTTTTTTAACAAGGTAAAGGCAGGCGTGAGCGAGGCTGGCAATAAAGCAAAGACAGTGGTGGAGATCAATCGTTTGAAATTACAGAACAACAGCAAGCAGAATGACATTGACCAGCAGTATCAGGTAATGGGTAAACTGTTGTTTGAAGCTGTAACACAAGGAGCAGGACCATTGCCGAGTGAGCAGATCGAGAAGAATATTTCCCGTATTCTTGAACTGAAATCGGAGATTGAGGTCAATCTGCAGCAAATTGCGGGGTTGTCCGATGTGAAGCAGTGTAAAGCATGCGGTGGCAATGTGGCAATCGAGGCTCGCTTTTGTCCGAGTTGCGGATCAACTTTTGAAGTGGCTCAAGAGCCAATTCGTGATGTAACACCATCGTCGATTACTTTGGATAAGAAGGAATAAAGCTACTGCATGTAAGAAATTCATGAACAAAAGGACAGCTTAATAGCTGTCCTTTTTTTATTTTTAGGAGAGAAGTCGTTTAAACCTTGGCAGCAAAACGTTTTTTTAAATAATACACAATTAGCAACATAAGCGGCAGAACAAATGCACAGGTGAAATCCCAATCTACCCAGTAGGTGGGGATTTCCTTTACATAAAAAATGATGTCTTTGGCAATCAGTTGTGACATACCAAATAACAAAAATCCAGTGGGTAGGATCAGAGGACGGTGGCTTTTGAGTTTAAATAATTGGGCTGTACCTAATGTTAAAGCATAGTAATAAATGGCTGTTTTAAAGTACGTGCTGATAATCCATGCTGTAGCCATAAGCGCTTCGATACGTTGTAGAGAATTAGCAATATTAATTTTTTGAGCAAGAATATATGCGGCATAAAATTGATGTTCAGAAGCGTAAACACCAAGAACGGTAAGGGAAAAAAATAAGATGAGGTTAAGTCCCAGAGCTCCGATGATCAGGGCTATGAAAATGTCCCGGCTTGTTTTGCTATTCTTCTGAGCATAAGGATATACCATAAGAAACACGCATAATTCACCAAAAGGATAAAAAACACCATACATCAAAGTATGGAGCATGTCCGGTGCTGGTGTGTTCATAATGGGGTATAAACGTTCCATTTTGACATCGGGAGTCAGCAGAAGCAGCAGACCGATCAAAAAAATTGCAAACAAAGGGAAAAAAAGCTGAGCTGCCCGTCCCAATGTTTCCAGACCCAGTCGTACACCATATACCAGTAGGAAAATGGCCATGAAACGGATAACCCCACCGGGTGTTTTCTCGTAAATCTGTGTACACATGAAATCTTCAATTTCTCTTATGTAAGTGGAAGCGGCAATCAGGAAGAACACTAGATAGAACAAGGCTACAGCAGTTCCGGCCCATTTTCCTAGAATTTGTAGGCTAAGCTCGATAATATTCTTGTTTGGTTCAATGTCTGCTAAACAGAGCAACAGTTTTATGGTCGCTAGGCCCAAGGGAATACTAATCAAAGCAGCAATCCATGCATCTTGTTTCGCTCCTGATATCATTAACGCTGGATACACAAGCGCCATATCCCCAATAAATGTGAATAGCCCGAGTATAATCATTTGATTGGTACTAATTCGATCTTTCTCCAAACTCATATACCCCCTCAAATTTATTGGACTAGTTTTAGTATGGTTGTAGTTACCAGAATTATGCCATTCCGAATTTTAATCAGAAAGGAATAATTATCAAAATTAACATCAAACTATACTCATTAATCTAAGTGAAGTGGAGGCTACATCGTGAAAAGTTCGGAGACGGGTACACTATCAAACCGATTGAAAACCAATATTGATCAGTTGAACGGATTGCTGGGCGGAAGTTCTGATGTAGTGATAAAAGAGTTGCAGATAGAAGAAAATACTAATATTTCTTTGATTTACATAGATGGTCTTGTGGATACTCAGGTATTGCATAATTCAATTTTGTATTCTTTGCAGGAACATATTCCTTATGAACAGCTGGGAAAGCTTGAGCCCGAGCAGAAGATTGAGATTATTAAGAAACAGATATTAATAGCCGGTGATCTAACCGTTATCGTTGATTACAGCCAATTCGTACACGAATTGCTGTCCGGTAGTGTAATGCTGCTACTCGATGGGACATCCACCACTCTCCGGATCGGCTTACCAGGCTGGGAAGATCGCAATGTAGGGGAGCCCAGTTCCCAATCGGTTGTTCGAGGTCCAATGGAAGGATTCACTGAGAATTTACGGACGAATACGGCACTGGTTCGGCGGAAAATAAAAGATAGCCATTTATGGCTGGAAACCGTTCAGATCGGAAGGGTAACTCAAACCAGCGTATCCATTATGTATCTAAGCAACATCGCGAATAAGGAGTTGGTGCAAGAAGTTAAACGCCGTCTGAATAAAATTGATACGGACAGTATTCTCGAGAGTGGATATATTGAAGAATTTATTCAAGAGACGGTATTTACACCATTTCCTACCGTATACAACAGTGATCGTCCAGATACGATTGCAGCAGGTATTTTGGAAGGAAAAGTGGCCATTATTGTTGATGGAACTCCTTTTGTACTTTTGGTACCCACATTTTTTGTAGCATTTTTTCAGTCTGCTGAGGATTATTACCAAAGGGCCGATATTGGAACATTGCTGAGATTAGTTCGTTTTATTTCGTTTTTTATCACTTTGCTTGCACCTTCATTGTATGTTGCGATTACTACGTATCATCAGGAGATGATACCGACCAATCTTGTAATTAGTTTAGCTGCCCAGCGGGAAAGTGTCCCTTTTCCTGCTTTTGTCGAGGCGCTGATCATGGAAATGACTTATGAGATTTTGCGGGAGGCCGGGGTGCGGATACCTAAAAATATTGGACAGGCAATTTCCATTGTCGGAACGTTGGTGATTGGACAAGCAGCGGTTGCAGCGGGTTTTATTTCATCTGCAATGGTCATTATTGTATCGCTTACAGCCATTTCTAGCTTTGTTATTCCGGAGACAGGAATGTCAATAGCTGCGCGGATGATCCGTTTTGTGCTTATAGCTTTGGCCGGATTTATCGGATTATATGGAATTCTATTCGGTATTTTTATCATCGTACTGCATTTGTCGAGTTTGCGTTCTTTCGGAATGCCTTATATGAGTCCGCTCGGACCTTATAATTCAAAAGACTTAAAAGACTCTATCTTTCGCTTTCCGTGGCCTTTTTTAAAGACAAGACCTGCTGAGAACAAGACGCAGAACCTATTTCGTCAAAGCACATCCAGTGATGAGGAATCGACACAATGAATAAAAAATTAGTTAGAGGCGCTCTCCGATTGATGATAGCTCTCCAATTTACTTTAGTGCTAAATGGTTGTTGGGAAAGAAAGGAGCTAAATGAAGTAGCCTTTGTTCTGGGGATAGGGATCGACAAGGCTGAAACTGGTTATACAGTTTCGATGCAAGTCGTTATTCCATCTGCGATTTCCTCACAATCGAATGGAGGAGGGGGAGGCACTGGAGTCCCAGTGGTTGTTTATAAATTTACGGTACCTACGTTTTATGATGCACAACGTATGTTGAATTTGGATAGTTCCAGGACGAGTTATCTTGGTCATATCCGGGTGTTAGTGATTGGAGAGGAACTTGCACGCTCCGGAGTGGGCGAGATACTCGACGTATTTAAAAGAAGTCGGGAAGCTCGAATGGATTTCTACGTCATGGTTGCCAGAGATACAACCGCCAGCGATGTCTTGAATGTCCTTACACCTATGGATAAATTACCAGCGAACAAATTATTTAGTTCCCTAGATAATTCTTATAAAGATTCAGCAAAAACAGTCGCTGTCACGCTGGATGATTTTATTGAAAATTTATTGGCTGAAGGTGAACATCCTGTACTGACCGGAGTGGAAGTTATGGGAGATCCCAAAGAGGGGGGAGATAAAAGCAATGTAGAGCGAACAATGCCTAAGGCGAGATTGGAATACCATACTGTAGCTGTGTTCAAAAAAGACAAACTGATCGGTTGGCTAAACGAGGGTGAAACGATTGGTTACAATTATATCAATGATAAGGTAACCTCACATTCTGGCGCGATAGCAGGGGAAGACGGAAAGCCTATTGTTATCGAAGCGATCCAGGCTTCAACCAAACGCAAAGTGAAAATTATTGATGGGGAGCCGCATATTTACCTTGACGTTAAGACGCTTTGCAACATTGAAGAAGTGCAAAGTACAGAAAATTTGGAATCGGAAAGCACCATAAAACGTTTGGAAAAGGAAACAGAGGAACGGATTATAGAGCGGATGCAAAACACTGTGGAGCAAGTAACTAATCGCTTCAATGTTGATATTATGGGATTTGGACAATCGATCTACCATGCCAGTCCTAAAGCTTGGACAAAGCTACAGCAAAAAAAGGGCGACGATTACCTTAAATCATTGCCCATCCATTATAGTGCCTCAGTAGTTATTAACCGCGTAGGTCTAACTGATAATTCTTTTCTTGAAAAAATCAAGGAGTGAGTCTAATGGTGTTATTGTTTTTTTTGGCGCTTGCTTTAGGTTGTATGGCACTTGATTTGCCTAAATTAATGCGAAAGCGCCGAGTACGTGATCTTAGCGTATATTTTATATTTTGGATTTTGGGACTTGGCGCGACCGTATGTGCGTTGTTAAAATTGAACATTCCGAGTCCTCTGTTTCTGATTATTCTTATCTATAAGCCAATAAATAATTTATTTGGAGTGTGGTTTCATTAACAACGACGGATTTACAAATTATCAAACCCCTTAGAATAAGCATCGGATAAAACTTCTGGTTTATCTGATGAAATTCTAAGGGGTATTTTTTTATGACGATCAAAACCAAATTCTCAATTGTTGTAAAAACAGATTAAAATATTCATTGCTATATACAATTAAATACAATAAAGTTGTCATATAGAGGATAATTTTGTCGATTTTTCTGCAAAAATGTTCCAATCCATATTGCATCAGGCGATATTAGGGTCTATGAGGTTCGAATCCTCCTCCTGAAAAAGACATAAGAAAGTGGTGCGCATATGAGTAGCAACAGATTTGAGAACAAAGTAGTTATTATTACAGGTGCAGGTACCGGAATCGGAAAAGCTACAGCCTTAAGAGTAGCAAGAGAGGGCGGTATTGTAGTAGTTGCCAATCGATCAGATGCCGGCGCTAACACAGTTGAGGAAATTAAGGCTCTAGGTGGGGAAGCGATGTTTGTTCGGTCAGATGTTTCTCTCGAAGCAGACTGCAAAAATATCGTAGATCAAACATTAGCGGCTTATGGAAAAATTGATTGCCTATATAATAACTCAGCAATTACAGGAGACAATACGGATGTTATAGACTATGATCCGTTGTTGTTTCAAAAAGTGATTCAGACAAATCTCACTAGCCAATTCTACATGTTGCATTATACATTACCTCATATGAAATCTGGAGCTTCCGTTCTAAACTGCTCCTCTTTGCATGGTATTTTTATCGGGATGGCCAATGATGCAGCTTATTCAGCAAGTAAACATGCTATTGTGGGGATGACTAAATCGGTTGCCAAAGAAGTGGGTCACCGTAACATTAGAGTAAATGCCCTTTGCCCAGGACCTATCCCTACACCAACCATGAACAGATATGAAAAGCTGTTGTCTGATGATGTAGAGATGCTTCAATCTCTTATCGCTTCTGGAACGGCTCTGGGTAGATACGGTACGCCTGAGGAAGTAGCTGCGTTTGCATGCTTCCTACTAAGTGATGAGGCTTCGTTTATTACAGGTACAGCACATGTGATTGACGGGGGCTATTCCGCAACAAAGTAATCACGGATTGATTTACTTATATAACAACTAATATATATTATTAAAGGCTTTGCGGCGTATTCTGATTCCAAAAACCTGAAGGATGACTGGATTGGAATCGGAAGTCGCACGCAGAGCCTTTTTTAGTTGTCTAAAAAAATAGATTCTTCGTATGTTGGCAAAATGAATGGCTGCAAGAGACAGTAGATACACAAAAATGAATGAATTAAGGAAAATATGACCATGGATATGTTGGAATTTGTAGAAATTTGTATTTTAATATAAATAAAAAAAGAAATTTGTCGATAATAATATAGGTAATATGTATTAGTTAATATTCTAGAAAGGGTGTTGTTATAAAAACGATACAGGAAGTAGATGTCGTCGCCCTGAAAAAGCATGGGGCGGGTATTTTTTGTCTGTGAAGCTACATACATTTCATCTCTATTATTAAAAAAATAACGTTAAAACTTGGAGGAAAAATAATTATGTCATACACAATTAAGTACAACCAAAATGAGAACCATATCGATGTAGTATCTATTGATTTTTCAGCTGAAGATGTTCCAGGATACCTGAAAGATTTTGAAAATATCATGAAGCTTGTTAAACCTAAATTTACAGGAACAACTGATGTAACTGATTCTAAAAGTGTACTTACTCCTGAGGTTGCAGCTATGCTAGCCCCTACAGGTGCTATGGCGAGTGAAGCTGGTCAAGCAGGATGGGCTTATGTAACTAAAAACCCAATTTGGAAGATGCAATTGAAACGTATTTTTGGTAGAGATTTTGCAGATGCTTACGATACCTACGAAGAAGCTAGAACATACCTGAAAAGCTTGCAATAATCTAATCTTACAGTTAGCAAAAAGTGCGGAGAATTTTCTCCGCACTTTTTTGCTTTATCTATATTTAAAATTGAAAATCTTCATCTTTCAGCGGTTCCACGTTAAGCGCCCGGACGTATCCGTTACCTTTTTTCGAGAAGAAATCATGCTGCTTGGTGTGGGTACTGATGCCATTCTGAACAATCGGGTTGATCTCTTCCTCGTCGAATAGCGGATCATGCCCCAGATTCATCATGGCTTTGTTAGCATTGTATCTAAGGAAGGTCTTGACCTCGTCCACCAGTCCGATGGGAGCGTAGATCTGCTCGGTATAACGTTCTTCATTCTCATGTAGCAGTCTAAGGAGGTCTACCAGCTTCTGGTGTAGCTCACGCTGCTCGTCATCTGGTAGCCCGTCAAAGATCTCCTGCGCCAGCACACCGACATATACGCCATGGATGCTCTCATCCCGCAGAATAAGGTCGATGATCTCACCGCTGCATGTCATTTTGCCTTGGCCAGCTAGATAAAGCGGGTAGAAGAAGCCACTGTAGAACAAGTAGCTCTCGAGCAGCACTGAGGCTGCCATGGCAAGGTACAGATCTTTGGGTGAATCTATTTTTTTGTAATATTGTGATATGGTCTCTGCCTTGAACTGCAGATAAGGGTTCTCTTCAACCCAGCGGAACACACTGTCAATCTCCTCTGTGGAGGACAAAGTGGTGAAAATGCTACTGTACGATTTGGCGTGAATCTGTTCCATCATGCCCATAAAGCCAAGCACAGCCTTGCGCTGAAGACCTTCGACATGCTCCATAATCTGCGGCATACCTACTCCGCCTTGAATCGTATCCAGCAGTGTGAGTCCGCCGAGTACCTTCATATAGGAGTCCTTTTCTTGCTCACTGAGCGTGAGCCAGGACATTTTATCATCGGATAATGGGATTTCATCGTCCGTCCAGAATTGCATAATGTTCTGATTCCAGAACATCAATGAGAAATCGTCGTCGGGACGGTTCCAGTTAACGGCTTGGATAGCGGTCATAATATGGCAATCTCCTTTTCTGCGGCTATAGCCTTCCAGTTAGATCGAGCAGGTGAGGCATTCCTCGACGGACAGCTTTTTGGTCCGGGTGTAATACAGCGACTTCAAGCCTTTATGCGCCGCATACAGGTAGGAGCGGGCCAGTTCTCTGGTGGAAACATCACTGTTAACATGCAGAACGGTCGAGATGCCCTGGTCGATATGGGGCTGAATTTCCGCGATCAAATCGATCACCTTGAACTGATCCATTTGGTAAGCCGATTTATAGAAAAATACATTGTCTGGACGCAGGTACGGCATCGGATAGTAAGTCGTCGAATTAGCATAAGTCCGTGTCTCAATCTGCTCTACAATAGGCATAACGCTTGAAGTAGCATTTTGAATATAGGAAATGCTGGCTGTTGGCGCAATTGCTAAACGGTAAGCATGGTACAAGCCATTTGCTTTTACTGCATCCCGCAGTTGTTCCCAGTCCGCAGGGGATGGGATGAAAATATCTCCGAACAGCTCTTGTACCCTTGGCGTTACAGGGCGGTAATCCGTAGTCAGGTAACGCTCAAAATAAGCTCCTGTAGCATAATCAGAAGCCTCAAAACCATGGAAAGACCGGCCGGTTGCAGCAGCGATCTCCATGCTTTTCTCCAGTGAATGGTAGTTCATGGTCATGAAGAAGGTCCGGGCAAAATCGCGAGCCTGTTCGCTTTCATAAGCGATCTTGTTCTTGGCCAGATAGCCGTGCAGATTCATGACGCCGAGACCGACGGAGTGCATCTCTTTGTTAGCTTTGGCTACGCCTGGGGCATTAGAGATGCTGGTCATATCGCTGACTGCAGTCAAGGCGATCATGCCTTCATGTACCGATTCACGGATTTTGCCATGCTCCATCACGTTGACAATGTTCAAGGAAGCCAGATTGCAGCTTACATCACGGCGAATGGTATCTTCCTGTCCGTAGTCAGCAATTTCTGAGGTCTCCTGCAGCTGGAAGATTTCTGTGCAGAGGTTGGACATTTTGATCTGTCCGACATTTTTCAGGGCATGGGCCGCATTAGCGTTGCTCTTGTTCATAATATATGGATAGCCAGATTCCAGCTGGATCATGGCGATTTTGGTCAGCATATCCCGTGCGCTCATGGCCTTTCTCTTTTTGACACGTGGATCGGCTAGCAGCTTATCGTACATATCATCCAAATCCATGTCATCAAGATGCGTGCCATAAGCCTTGTACACACTGTAAGGGGCAAATACATGGAGCGGTTCATTGTCCTTCGCCAGCTTATAGAAGTGATTCGGAATGATCAGGCCGATGGACAGGGTTTTGAGTCTTGTTTTTTCGTCGGCGTTGATCTTCTTACTGTCGAGAAATTCAAGAACATCCCATCCAAAAATATTGTAGTAGGCGGCTCCAGAACCTTTACGTTGACCCATCTGGTCAGCATAGGAGAAGCCGTCCTCCATCAGCTTGAGCACAGGTATAATGCCCTTAGCCGCATCCTCGACACCTTTGATTGTCTCACCGCGGGAACGAAGCTTGGACAGGTTGACAGCCACGCCACCGCCGATCTTCGAGAGCTGCATGCAGGTATTGAGCACATAGTTGATCGAATTAAGCGAGTCGTCCATTTCGATAAGGAAGCAGGAGACAAGCTCACCGCGACGACTCTTGCCGGCGTTTAAGAAGGTTGGGGTCGCTGGCTGCAGACGCTGCTCCATCATCGAACGGGCAAGCATGCCAGCAGTAGCGGCGTTCCCGCGCCCTAGGTGAAGGGCAACTGCCGCCACACGGTCCGGATAATGCTCCAGATATTGCTTGCGGTCATTGCTTTTTACAGCGTAATCCGTATAGAACTTCGAAGCAGCCATATAGGATGGAAAGCTGAAGTTGTAGAAATGGGTAATTTGGTAGACATCTTCAATCTCAGCCAAGCTGTACTGTTCGTAAAAATTTTCGTAGAAATCCTGTTCAATCATATAATCAACCTTGGCTTTTGTATTCTCAAAAACCAAGCTCCGCCGTTCTACATCCCGCATAAATTCGGCTACTGCCTCAAGGTCTTTATCCAATTGAAAGAAACCACTTTCGTCTCTCTTCATCAACATGTTGTTTAGTTCAATATGCCGCAACTCGGCTCACCTCCTGTTTAATTCGTTCCACATCACCAAATGTGCCCGACAGCTCAAATTTACCGATAACTGGTACATTGTACCGATCTGCAATCAAGTCTGCGCTATGCGCGAACAGCTCGCCCCAGTTCTTGTTGCCGCTGGCGGCGATGCCTTTCAAATTGGAATAATTGTTCTTCAAGAAAGTAGACACCTTCTCTGGAATCTGTCCAAAGCCGGTGGTATATGTAATAAGCACATAGGGCTCGTCAATGGTCATATGCTCTTCAATCTGCACTGCTGGCAGCTTAAGCTTACCAATGAAGCGTTTGACGTTTCCGGTTTTTGAATCGTATGCGACTAGCATGGAGTCTCTCCCCCTGTATATATTACTGTAAAGATTGAATAGATAAGCTATAAATACTGGAAAATCATATGCATACTATATTTAGTGTGCGTTGTTTATTTTAATCACTATATGTTGAAAAGTCAACATGAAAAGTGCTTCCTAACTAGTTGGAAACTGGTCTAGTAAACGCTCTATTAAAGTGTTGATATCCCGAAAATACGCAGGCTGGAGCGGTTTGCTAAGGCAGCTGTACTGTTTTTCGTTCTGGATCTTGCTGCATCATTTTTATCATGACTAATTAGCGTCGCTCCGTTGAGCAGAACTGGGAGCAGATGGATGAGATCATTAATGAAGCTAAAGCGGTGAGACTAATAAAGGGTTTGTACAATTTCCCCCGTACATGCACTTCTAGGCATCTACCTACATACAATAAGATGACCATGAACCCGTAAGTCTAACAGATCGGTTTCATTGTACAAGTGCGGGAGGTGTCGCCAAGTTGCCTGGATTCTTAAGTACGATCGCGTTGCTAATCAAAGAACTGACGTTGCTGGTATCCTACGTAAGGAACAACGCATTTCCACAGCCGCTCTCGGAGCAGGAGGAAAGCAAATACTTAGGCATGATGGCTGAAGGGGATGCTAAAGCCCGAAATTTGCTTATCGAGCACAATTTGAGACTTGTCGCCCATATAGTAAAAAAATTCGATAATACTGGGGAAGACATGGAGGATCTCATCTCCATCGGCACGATCGGCCTGATTAAGGCTATCGAGAGCTACCGTCCGAACAAAGGGACAAAGCTGGCCACTTTTGCTGCACGTTGTATTGAAAACGAAATCCTGATGCACCTAAGATCCTTGAAGAAAACGCGGAAAGACGTATCTCTGCACGATCCGATTGGGACAGACAAGGAAGGTAATGAAATCACGCTAATCGATATCCTTGGTTCTGAAGCTGATGATGTCATTAAAGAGGTCGATCTGAAGATCGAGAAGAGCAAGATTTATCGTAATCTTGATATTCTGGATGACCGAGAGAAAGAAGTTGTGGTGGGTAGGTTTGGGCTGGATACAGGTGGAGAAGAGAGGACGCAGCGGGAGATTGCCAAGGAGCTTGGGATTTCGCGGAGTTATGTTTCAAGGATAGAGAAAAGGGCGCTGATGAAGCTGTATCATGAGTTTTATAAGGCGAAGCGGTAAATTCAAGATAGAGTAAATTAATTTAGATCGGCAGAAGCTTGATGGTGTATAAGCGACTTTTCTACGGAAAAGTTGCTTTTTCATTATCATGTTGGGAAAGTTACTTAAATAGTACATAAGAACAAGAAGTTTAATAACTTTCTAGCTATTAGAGGAGTGCTACAATGAGATACTAAGAAATTTATGATCTCCATGTTCAACTGTTACATGTATATGAAAAAAATGAGAAATATCAAGGTCCATATCAGACACAAATAAATTATTGCAAGAGACAATTTTTTATAGCCGAAGATATAGTTCAACGTATTTTTGTTTTAAATCAGCTATTTAAAATCCATGGAAAAAGTAGAAAAATAAAGATAAAGTGGTGTTCAGAAGAATACTTTAAATGATGTCTGGATTTGCTATGAGAAAGATAAGGCTATGAAAATTCTCATCAAAAACCATTAAAGAGAAGTTGGGGGTTGGCCCCAATGTTTACAATTTTGCTAAAGAAATAGATTCAATTCATAAAGCCGTTAACAAAAAAATGATCCATCTGAACCTAAACAAATCTTTATAGATCATTTGAAAAATCGAATAAAGTCAAATCTGAAATAAGTCTTGAATTAGAAGATTGAATATGAATAAGTAAGCTATCGCCTTTTTCGAAATAGAGAGGGTGGTTAACATGTTAAAAATATTTAATACACCCAATTGGCTTTATAAATGCGACAAGCGATGGCTAGATTACTGGTTATGAAATACAACTGCGTATTCCTTAATACAGAGGAATCCCTGTGTGAGGTGAATTATATTGACTATGTGATGCAATTGTTCTCAGTGAGAGTTAGTTTAATAAGGATTTATACCCGCTTTACTCAAAATATTTATTTGAAAGATATTGTTTTTTATACAGCTAATAAATGCTTATTCCATCACGCTTATGATTGAAATGCCAACATGTTGGAAAAATATATACGTAAAAGAGTCGAATTCTTTGCTTATAAGAATTCGACTCTTTTACGTTACATCAGAAATTTTATGGATACAAGGTCTGCAGTTTATTCAGGCTTATTATTCTATTTTTTCTCCGTATTTATTCCCTAAATCCCCCATCAAATCAAGTATGGGAATAAATTCCTTTCCTTTTGGTGTTAATGAATATTCGACGCGTGGAGGTACCTCTGGAAACACATTACGTTCAATTAAACCATCAGCTTCTAGCTCTCGAAGTTGTTTTGTAAGTGAGCCTTGTGAAATATCCCATAAAAAAGCTTTAATTTCATTGTAACGATATTCTTTTGATTTTAGAAACCAAAGGATGAGACATTTCCAACGACCCGATAGAATACTTTGAGTATAAGAAATTCCGTAGACTTCTCTATTTTCTTTAATAAAATCCTTTTCAAATTCATAGCCATCCTTACAAATTCTAGCCATCATATCACCTTTATGTTCTCTATAGTACGAAAAAGTGTACTACAGCAATTTTTATTGCCTACTTCAAAAATTAGAGTATTGAGCTTAGTATATGATCTATATTTTAAAAACACAATCTGGAGGAATAATAATGAGATTTGGAATTATAGGTGCAGGACCAATAGGGACAACGATAGCTAATAAACTATTTATGAATAGACATAACGTCAAAATTGCAGATGCTCGAGGAATTGAACGTTTAGAAGGAAAAGAGATTGCTGGAACACCTGTGAGTGTAGAAGATGTAATTAAAAATATTGATGTTCTGATCGTATCTATCCCTTTTCATGCAATGCCAAGCATTCGTAGTATTGTAGATAAAGCTGGTAAGGAAGTAATTGTTGTAGACACTTCAAATTATTATCCTTTTAGGGACAATAAAGTTGAAGAAATTGAGGCCGGGAAGGTTGAAAGTGTGTGGGTTGAAAATCAATTAGGTAGACCTATTATCAAAGCTTTCAATAATCAATTAGCTTATACTCTTGAGAATAAAGGAACCCTCGAAGGTAATAGTGATCGCATTGCCATGGCGATTGCTGGTAATGATCTATCACAAAAACAAATCATTATGGATGTAGTAAACGAGCTAGGCTTCGACCCAATAGATAGTGGTTCTTTAAGTGATTCGTGGAGACAACAGCCAGGAACTCCTGCATACTGTACAGAACTAACAAAAGAGGAGCTAACAGAAGCTTTGAAAAGGGCAAACAAAGAGAAATCCCCGTTCCTACGGGATAAAGTATTAGGAAATTTTTCAACTGAATTTACACATGAAGATATTGTGAAGCTAAACAGAGAAACATATAACTCCTAATTCAGGGGGCATTTCGAACTAGCAAAGAGCAATATACATTGATTTTTTCACTAATGAGACAGGATAGCTTAATAGAGCCAGTAGTACGGTAGCTGTCCATATATTGAAGGGATAAATGAGAATGTTTTTTAGGGATATCCTCCCTCCAAATAGTTGGTTTGACATCAAGTTGGAAACGTTTCAAAAAAAGATATTGAAACGTTTCCAACTTGGTGCTATTATAATTTTTATAGAGAGTTCGGGGGTGTTAAATGACAAGCATTAAAGATGTAGCTAACTTAGCGGGCGTTGCTGTTGGAACCGTGTCCAGAGTCATTAACAACTCTGGGGCTGTAAAACCCAAGACACGCATAAAAGTGGAGGAAGCCATACAAGAACTGAATTATTTTCCTAATGAAGTGGCCCGGAATTTTAAGATGCAAAAATCCAAGATGGTAGCTCTGCTGCTCCCAAGCATTTGGAATCCATTCTTTTCTGAGCTTGCATACTACATTGAGGATGAACTGGACCGCGAGGGCTTTAAGCTTATGTTATGCAATAGCGGTGGGAAACCCGAAAAGGAGTTATATTATCTCGAAATGCTCCGTCAGAACAAAGTGGCTGGTATTGTTGGCATCACTTACAACGATATCGAGAACAATGTGAGCAATGATATTCCGATTGTAAGCATCGATAGACACTTTAACAAGAAGATTACCTGTGTAACTTCAGATAATTATGAGGGCGGACGTATCGCTTTAAGGGAGCTTGTGAAAGCTGGGGCTAGGAAACCGGCTTTTATGGGAAGCGTCACTTCGGTTTTCAGCGAAACCATGAACCGGAGACAAGGATTCATTCATGAAGCGGAATCTTTAGGAATCGATTATGTGATCTACGAGAAACCTGATCCCATTGTGGATGACAGTGCTTATATTAACGAGTTTCTCAACGAGCATAAAGATGTAGATGGTGTCTTTGCTATTACTGATATGTTGGCTGCCAACTACATAGACAAAGCACGCAGGCTGGGCATTCGTATTCCAGAAGATGTTAAGGTCATCGGTTATGACGGCATACAGGATAATCCTTATTTTCATCCTATCTTATCAACGATCAGGCAGCCGGTGGAAGAGATGGCACGCATGTCAATCAAACTACTCTATGACAAGATTGATGGCGTAGCTTTAGATAAGCAAGTGTATCGTATTCCTGTTATATTCAAGCAAGGTGAAACTACCTGATCCCATTTGGATCGAAAAACTTCAGAGCATCCTGTGTAAGAAATCTATTAACTGATGTTTTTCTTTATAAAATTGGAAACGTTTCAAAAATAATTAGGAATGCATAGCTCTTATATAATATTTGTTAAAACATCAGCAAATTAGGATGTTTATTGGTATAGATCGACTCACTAAGGTTATCCACAACCTAAATTGGAAACGTTTCAAAAAAGGATGCTTTTATATGAAAGGGAGATTAAGCGTGAATTCAACTACTAGCGGGGCAAATCGTTCCATGATCAAGCCAAAACGTAAATCCTGGAGCAGGTTTAAGCGCGACTATGAACTGTACCTATTTTTACTACCGATTATTATTCTGTATCTCGTATTTAAGTATTACCCGATGTATGGAGTGCAGATTGCATTTAAGGATTTTTCGCCAAGTCAGGGCATTTGGGGAAGTGAATGGGTAGGCTTCCAGCACTTTATAGACTTTTTCAATACCTATAACTTTTGGGCAATTATCAAGAACACGCTCTCACTCAGTTTCCTTTCATTGTTGTTTGGCTTCCCGGCTCCAATCATCATTGCTATTATGCTAAATCAGATGATGGGGAAAAAATACAAGAAATTTGTTCAGACAGTAATCTATGCACCACATTTTATATCAACCGTTGTGCTAATCGGCATGCTTAATGTTTTTCTGTCTCCAAATAGCGGAATTGTAAATCACGTCATCACCTTGTTCGGAGGAAATCCCATTCTGTTTATGGCCGATTCAGGCTGGTTCCGACCTTTGTATATACTGTCAGGCATCTGGCAGGAAACAGGCTTCGCCACCATTATCTACCTTGCTGCTCTTGCAGGTGTCAATCCCGAACTTCATGAAGCTGCAATTATGGATGGAGCCAGTAAATGGAAGCGTGTATGGTATGTGGATATTCCAAGCATTTTACCGACGATCGTTATCCTGCTGATCCTAGCTCTCGGCAACATTATGAGCATTGGTTTTGAAAAGGCATTCCTAATGCAGAGTGATTTAAATTATGCCACCTCCAATATTATCCCGACTTATGTATATGAAATGGGGATTCAGAAGGCTCAATATAGCTTTTCTACGGCAGTCGGTCTGTTCAATTCACTAATCAATATTATCCTAATTTTCACTGTTAACCGGATCGCCAAAAAGATGACAGAAACTAGTCTGTGGTAAGGAGGAGCTTATTGTGAACCAATTAACGAAGCGAAAGAGCAGTGGGGATGTATGGTTTGACATAATCAACTACTTTTTGTTGACCATCATTATGCTGCTTGTATTATATCCCTTGTATTTTGTTCTGGTAGCATCATTCAGTGACCCCAATTATATCTACTCAGGTGAGGTCTGGCTGTTTCCGAAAGGCTTTACTCTGGATGGTTATGAGCGAATATTTGCTGATTCCTCCATATGGATCGGATATGGAAATTCAATTCTTTATGCGACTTTCGGGACATTAATCGGAGTAGCCGTGACTGTGTTTGCGGCTTACCCGTTAGCCCGCAGAGATTTGGCCGGGAAGTCTGTGATTATGTGGTTTTTACTAGTCACTATGTTTTTTAGCGGTGGGCTGATTCCAACCTATTTGCTGATCAAGGATCTTCACCTGCTGAATACGATGTGGGCATTAGTCATTCCAGGGGCAGGTGGTGTATTCAACGTTATCATTGTTAGAACCTTTTTTCAGTCTTCTATCCCGGATGAATTATGGGAAGCAGCATCGATTGACGGATGTTCCAACACGAGGTTCTTCTGGAGCATTGTCCTACCTTTGTCTAAGTCCATCTTGGCGGTGATGGTGCTGTATCATGTGGTCGGTTTCTGGAATGGTTTCTTCGACGCTTTGATCTACCTGAATGATGAGAGCAAGTATCCTCTACAATTGGTGCTCCGCAACATTCTTGTTCAGAATCAGGTCAGTTCGGGAATGATGATCGATGTGGAATCCTATGCAGCTAAGATGCGCGTTACAGAACTGATCAAATACGGTGTCATCATGGTATCCAGTCTGCCGCTGCTCATTTTGTATCCTTTCCTACAAAAGTACTTTGTTAAAGGTGTAATGATCGGCTCGATCAAGGGATGAGGCGGATAGGGTTTTGAAGGGGGGAATGCACAGGATCAGAGGATGACTGAGGAAAAGCAATATATGATTTTCGCTTGTGGGACAAAATAAGGGGAGGTTATGTAGAATGAAATCTTTATTTAAAGGTGCGGGAATTGTAATGTTGGCTGGAGCATTTGCAGTGAGTGGATGTTCGGGAAGTGGTAACGGATCAAATAATCAAGTTGCCAATCAGAATCAGGAAGCAACTTTTAATAAAACCGGTCTTCCGATTGTTAACGAAGCAGTGACTTTAAGAATGGTATCCCCGAAGGCTGCATTAGCACCTAAATTCTCGGAAATGGAAATTTTCAAACGTCTGGAAAAGGATACCAACGTAAAGATTAACTGGGAGAACATTCCTGACACCGATTATACAGAAAAGAAAAACCTGCTGCTCGCGAGCGGTGATTTACCTGATGCCTTTTATACAGCCGGATTCACTGATTACGAGTTAATTAATTACGGTAAAGATGGAACCATTATTCCGCTAGAAGATTTAATTGAACAGTATGCACCTAATTTGAAAGCGCTTCTCGACCGCCGGCCTGATATCAAATCCTCTATTACAGCACCGGATGGACACATTTATGGACTGCCATCTTTTGAAGAAAATAACCTAGGAACCAATCCCTTTTTCCACGTCATTAATAAAAGTTGGCTGGATAAGCTCGGGCTGAAAGTACCGCAAACACTGGATGAATACACTGAGGCCCTGCTAGCCTTTAAAACGCAAGACCCAAATGGCAATGGGAAGCAGGATGAGATCCCCCTAAGCTTCATGCACATGCAATGGTGTATGGATATTGCGGGACTATTCGGGGCTTTTGGTCTTCCAGATAATCTGGAGCACCGTGTTGTTCGTGACGGGAAGGTGATTTTTACCGCGACTCAGCCTGAATATAAAGAAGCTTTAAATTATTTCCATGAAAAATGGTATAAGCAGGGTCTGATTGATCCGGAATCCTTCACTCAGGATGCAGCACAGTATTTGGCTAAGGGTAAAACAACAGATGAGACGCTGGGATCTTACGTTTGGTGGGAAGTTGAAGAAGTTGTAGGAACCGAACGTGCCAAGGATTATGTATTGTTGTCTCCGCTCAAAGGTTCGGATGGGAATCAAACGATAGGGCGCTCTAATGGCGGTGGCCCAGGACGCGGATCTTTTGTAATCACCAAAGCGAACAGCAATCCGGAAATCACCATGCGTTGGATCGACCAACAGTTTGAACCTTATATGGCTGCTCAAATCCACTGGGGTCCGCTGGATATTGTGTACAAGAAGGATGAGACCGGAAAGTTGGTGAATTTACCACTTCCTGAAGGAGCCTCTGCAGGTGAATTCCGTCAAAAGGTTGCTCCGGGATCGGGTGCACCTGGTGTCATTACTTTCGATGAATTCGGAAAAATTGTAGATATGGAGCCTCGGGCTCAGCAGCGTGCTAACGATTTGGAGCAATATTACAATCCATATATGGAGAAGGAAAACTATCCTAGTATTTTCTTTGAACCAGAGGAATTGGATAGAATCAATAAAATTGAGCCTGAATTGATTAAGTATGTAAATACCCAAAGAGGAAAATTTATTGTTGATGGCGGTATTGATGCGGCATGGGACGGCTATCTGAAGACACTGGACAAAATGGGTCTGAAAGAACTAATGGAGATCTATCAAACTGGTCTGGATCGTTATAACGCAAATCTAAAAAAATAAATAAATAGATAATAGGTGGGGAGAAACTGTGCTTGATGTTATCGCAATAGGAGAAGTATTGATAGACTTTACGCCGGCAGGGCGTTCTACTGGGGGGAATGAACAGTTTGAATGCAACCCAGGAGGCGCTCCAGCTAATGTAGCCGCTGCGCTATCCCGGTTAGGAGCTAAATCTGCTCTTATTAGTAAGCTTGGGGAGGATCAATTCGGTTCTTTGCTTCATAGTACCTTGCAAAGTAGCGGTGTTGATGTGTCGGAAATTTCATTTACGAATGAAGCGAGTACAACGTTGGCTTTTGTTCATCTGGATGACCAGGGAGACAGATCATTCAGCTTTTTCCGAAAGCCGGGAGCAGATACCTTCCTGCACTCGAAGGATGTCCCACTTGATCGGATTGATAGCTGTAAAGTTCTACATTTTGGTTCATTGTCTATGACTCATGAGCCTGCCCGCACGGCAACAAAGACGGCAGTGCTTAAGGCCAAGGAAGCAGGAGTCTTGCTCTCATTTGATCCTAATATCCGGTTAGCATTATGGGAAAGTAAGGAGGAAGCCATACAGAATATTTTCTGGGGCATGAATTATGCCGATATCCTGAAAATATCGGAAGAGGAGCTTTCCTTTATAACTGGTACTAGCGATGTTGAAAAAGGTTCTCTGGAGATCCAGCAACAATTTGATATCACGTTAATCGTAGTCACATTAGCAGAAAAGGGTTGCTATTACCGTTTAGCTGGTCAAGATGGATATGTACCGGGGTTTAGAGTCAAGGTCATTGACACAACAGGTGCCGGCGATGCTTTTCTTGGCTGTTTATTATATAAAATCCTGGAAACCGGAAGTTCTTTGCGTGATCTTACTAATCTGCAAAACATACTAACATTTGCTAATGCCGGTGGAGCGTTAGTTACAACACGGAAAGGGGCTCTTGGGTCTATGCCTACGACAGATGAGATTAACCACATGATAGAAACCGAGTCCAAAAAACAGGTTAATGCCGATCGTTTCAGACCGGGTTTTCATTTTTCACCTCCCACGAGCTGGGCGAATGATCCGAACGGATTAGTTTATTATGAGGGAAGCTATCATCTTTTCTATCAATATCATCCTTACAGTAATAAATGGGGTCCGATGCATTGGGGCCATGCTATAAGTGAAGACCTGATTCACTGGGAGCACGCGCCGATTGCTCTATTCCCGGATGAACATGGAGCGATCTTTTCGGGATGCTGTGTAGTGGATTGGAATAACAGCAGCGGCTTATTCGAAGATTCAGATGGACTCGTCGCGATCTTTACGCATGCCGATACCCATCCGGAGACGGGGCAACCGCGCCAGCGTCAGAGCCTGGCTTACAGCAGTGATAAAGGCCAAACCTGGCAAAAGTATAACGGGAATCCGGTGCTCGCCGAGAATGATTTGATAGACTTCCGGGATCCGAAGGTGTTCTGGCATGCCCAAAGTAAGCGGTGGATTATGGCTATTGTCGCGGGAGATCATGTACGTTTCTATGCATCCGACAATTTGCGTGAATGGTCACTGACTGGTAGATTCGGCAGAGAAGAAGGCTCACATGACGGCGTTTGGGAATGTCCAGATTTGTTTCAGCTACCGGTGGATGACACCGGGCGTTCCAAATGGGTTCTTATCATCAGCATCGGTGATAATCCCAATTGTCCAGAAGGGTCGCGTACGCAATATTTCATTGGAGAGTTCGATGGAAAGACGTTCATTAATGACAATCCGGCCGAACATATCCTGTGGCTGGATTATGGTAGAGACAACTATGCGGGAGTTACCTGGTCAGATATTCCTGAACGGGATGGACGTCGCGTAATCATTGGATGGATGAGTAACTGGAAGTATGCAAATGAGACGCCTACCGGTTCCTGGAGGGGGGCTATGACCCTGCCCCGCACCTTGTCCCTGACCAGCAAGGACGGGAGTGTCGTGCTTACCCAGATGCCTGTCCGGGAAATAGAGCAGTTGCGTAAAGAATCAATGGTTTGGAATGGAATCACCGTTACTCCTGCATCACCTTTCCTACAGAAAATGAATGAGGATCTGCTGGAAATTGAAGCAGATATCGATATCCGGTCCGGTGAAGAGCTTCATATAGTGCTGAAATCCTCTGGGTTGAGTGAGCTTGTTATCGGATATGATCCTGTTCAGCAATGGCTGTTCATCGACCGTTCGAAATCAGGTGTGACTGATTTCCATCCTTCATTCGCAAGCAAGCATGGTGCAAGATTAGTCTCGAATGGCGGGAAGATCAAGCTACAAATCTGGCTGGATCGCAATGCGGTTGAAGTGTATGCAGATCATGGCTTGGTTACATTGACAGATCAAATCTTCCCTGATGCTCCAATGGATAGAGTTGAAGTAAGTACTCCATCTGGGCAAGTTGTATTGGATTCGCTGCAGATCCATACGCTTAAATCCATTCATATACCGGATGCTGTCTCAGAACAGAAATAAGGGAGGAATGATGCATGCGTCTCATAAACAGCGAACAAGGACTGATGATGCACTGGGACTTTGATGAAGGCACCGGAGCAAGTGTTCTGGAGAGTGTATCCAAGATCCGTGATGATATTGAGTCAGTATTTAATCAAGCGGAATTTACCGAACGGATGGGTCCGCAGTGGAGAGAAGGCGTATTGGGGAGAGGACTTCTGTTCGATGGTTACTCTACTTCTATTACCCATTCGTTTAAAGAAGAAGACACAAACTGTGATCAAAAATTCTTGTCAGCACTAAGTATTGGGGTATGGGTGGCACCGCGTTCCTATGACTTAGGTCATGAAGGTAAGCTGACTGCTATTGTAAACCGTCACAATATGGACCGCAAGCAGGGTTATCTGCTAGGTATGTTCCGGCACGGCTCTTGGTCCTTCCAGATTGGGCTAGAAGGAGGAACCTGGCAGGAGCTTTGGTCTCCTGAAGGCTATGAATTGCCCAAGAATGAATGGTCATACGTGAACGCTGTATTTGATGGAACCCAAGGGAAAATTAAACTGTTTCTCAACGGCACTGAAATCGCCTCGACTGACGTGCCGAGCGGTTCCCGTCTTGCTGAGGCAGCAGAGACGGATCTACTCATTGGCAAGAATAATCACAGTAGCTTGCTGATCGAAGTGTTCAGCCTTCAGATGTTCAGTGGGATTATTGATGATCTGAAGATTTATAACCGGGCCTTAAGTGCAGAGGAAGTAGCCGCTTCTTATCAGCATGTGCTAGATTCTACGCACGGAGGCGTCAAGCCACAACTGCATGTTGACGAAATCAAGCTGGACCGGACACCTCTGCTGAGAGATCGACACAGACCGCAGTACCATGTTACTCCACCCGCACATTGGATGAATGAACCTCATGCGCCGATCTATTTTGAGGGCCAGTATCATCTGTTCTACCAGCATAACCCGTTAGGACCATTCTTTTATCATATTCATTGGGGCCATTGGGTGAGTGAGGATTTGGTCCATTGGCGTGATCTTCCCGTAGCCCTGGCACCTGAAAAGGATCAGCTGGCACCGGACGGAATCTGGTCGGGAAGCGCTACTTATGATGCAGACGGATTGCCTGTCTTATTCTTTACAGCGGGAAATGACAGTGCTTCACCAAATCAGAGTGTTGCTCTTGCCCGGAGCACTTATTCTCAGGATAAAGACCCGGATCTGATTCAGTGGGTCAAACATCCGGAGCCGCTCATTGTACAGAAGAAGGGCATGGGTGCATTCGGAGATTTTCGTGATCCTTTTGTCTGGAAGGAAGGTGACAGTTGGTTTGCACTGGTCGGTTCGGGGATCGAAGGTGAAGGTGGAGCAGCGCTAGGGTTTGCGTCACCCGATATGCTGAACTGGACGTATAAAGGGCCATTCTTTCAAGCGGATATTCAAAAGTTCCCTTATCTTGGACCTATTTGGGAGCTTCCTGTGCTTCTCCCTCTGGGAACAGACAAAGCGGGCCAACATAAACATCTCCTATTGGTTAGTCCAGTAGGAAAGGGAGCAGATGTCGAGGTATTCTATTGGATTGGGCAGCTCGATAAACTCAATCTTTCATTTATTCCAGATCAAGAGGAGCCGGAACTGATTGACGTAGGTGATTTCCATTTTACCGGCCCGAGTGGAATGGTAGATCCGAAGACTGGACGAAAGATCATATTTACCATAGCTCAAGGCGACCGGACGGCTGAACTCGAATATCAATCGGGTTGGGCTCATAATGGTGGTTTGCCTCTAAGTGTCTATCAGAGGGAAGACGGACGACTGGGAATTGAGCCGATTCAGGAACTTCAGTCCCTGCGAGGTACGAAACTGCTGTCGATTCGGGATAAGTCTTTGGCTGAAGCTAATCTGTCACTAAGTGATATCCAAGGGGACATGCTTGAGATTCAAGTGGAACTAGAACCCTGCAATGCTACACAACTAGGAATCAAAGTTCGGTGTACACCGGATAGAGAAGAAGAAACACTTCTTTATTATGATTTTAATGAAGCCAATCTCTTAGTAGACCGTACGAAAACGACACTGCACCCTGGTGAAAAGTGTAGCGGAATTCAAGGTGGTAAGCTGGAGCTGCAAGGGGAGAATCTGAAGCTGCACATCTATTTAGACCGCTCCATGGTCGAGGCCTATGCCAACGGGTTGAAAAGCCTGACGACCCGGGTGTATCCAAGCCGTAAGGATGCTTTGGGGTTAGAGATATGGGGAGATGGAGAACCCTTTGTCAAAAATTTAGAAATATGGGAGATGCAATCCATATGGTAACAGAAGCGCCTTGGCGCTTCTTGTCATTTGGCTCAAAGAATGAATGATTAATAAGATTTGCAATCCTCTGACTGAAAGCGCTTTAATTAATTCCTCTCCCTTCATCATCATTGACTATTCATCCTTGCACAAGGGACATCGCGAAATAGGTATCGAAGCGGCATGAATAAAAAATTATGAAGGAGGTTTTTGAATGAGAGAAGTTAAAGACAGAAAACCTTGGATATCCAGATTGCTGATAGGGGTTATGGCACTTCAGCTTGTTGCTCCTAGTATCTCGGTTGCAGCTGAGCCAGGTCCTACAGTGGTAGAAGAAACTATTTCAAAAGCAAACATAAAATCGTCCGTTTCGGATGCAGTCTATCAAATTCAGAACCCAGGATTTGAAAACGGGGATATGTCTGGCTGGACGGTTGTTAAAGGTCAAGCGTTTGGTGAGAACAGCGTATCGGATGAGAACACATGGTGGGCAGAACAAATCCCATATAACCAAGAAGGCACTTATCATTTAAATGGCTGGAAGTATGACGAGGCTACTACAGGAGTGCTCCGGTCCAGCACTTTTGAGCTGGGAGGCAGCGGTTGGATCAGCTTTAAGCTTGGTGGTGCAAAAAATCCTGACAAGGTATACTTAAATATCGTGGAAGCGGATACAGGTCAAGTGATTGCCAGATATGGAAATAAGGCATTTACAGACGTAGGCTTTCCGAATCCCGCTCAGGGTATGCGGCTTGCCAATATGGAGCAGTACAAGGCGAATCTGTCCAATTATTTGGGGCACAAGCTTTATGTGGAGATAGTAGATAATGCGACCTCGGACTGGGGATTGATTTTTGCAGATGCATTCTTTATGTATTATGATTCCGAGCCTGCCGAAGGGATCATTGCCACTGATATCAAGCCGGATTTCAAGCGATATCAAATCGAGAATCCAAGCTTTGAAACAGGGGATTTGACCGGGTGGACCGTAGTGGAAGGTGAGGCGTTTGGACCAGACAGTGTATCAGACGAAAGCACCTGGTGGGCAGAACAAATTCCGTATAATCAGGAAGGCGTTTACCATCTAAACGGCTGGAAATACAACGAAGTGGCAACAGGAGTGCTTCGTTCCAGCACCTTTGAGTTAGGAGGTACTGGCTGGATAACCTTCAGAATAGGCGGAGGCAAGCATACAGATCAGGCATATGTCAGCATCATTGATGCGGATACAGGAAACTTAATTGCCAGATACGGCAACAGCGAATTTAATGATTCCGGGTTCCCAGATCCGGCACAGGGCTTGAGACTCGCGAATATGGAGCAGTATAAAGCTGACCTATCCAAGTATATCGGCAAGAAATTGTATGTAGAGATCGTCGACCATGCACAATCGGATTGGGGGGTGATATTTGCGGATGCCTTCAATACCTTTAATGAAATTGTACCGGAAGAAGGGGTTATGGCTGATAACATCATCCCAACCGAAATTGCCAATCACGGCTTTGAAACCGGAAATTTTGAGGGCTGGACGGTTGAGGGAGATGCATTTCAAGTGACAGATGAAGGTGGATCCGGCAAAGAAGGCAGCTACTATGCCAAGTCCAGCAAGGAAGGGGAGGGCTCATTAACTTCCAGTGCCTTCACACTTCAGGGGAATGGAACGATTACTTTCACCGTTGTAGATATCGTTCATCCGGAGGATGCCTATGTCGCGTTATATGATGCTACCACCAACGCCCAACTTGCAAAAACTGGGGCTGTCGGTTCCAATGAGAAGATTTCTTGGGAAATGCAAAAATATTATAATAAGAGGCTTTATATCAAGGTTGTCGATCAATCTGATCAGGCTAGTATCTCCGTTGATGCTTTTCAAGCAAATGGTACGGGTAACATTTTTCATATGAAATTTGATGAAGGCGCAGGAAAGAAGGCGCTTGAGGAAATGCAAAATGTTCAACATAATGTGAATTATGTGTTTAGCGACGCAAGGTATATGGCCTCCAAGGATCCTAGATGGACTCAGCGCGGTGTAAAAGGCGGCGCACTTCTGTTTGATGGATACTCGAATGATATTGAGGTCAATGCAAAGGATACGATTCCAGTAAGCGATGCGCTAACGATCGAAGCATGGGTTGCTCCGCGCAGCTATGAATGGGGAGACGGCAATAAGCTGTCTGCAATTGTGAATCAGTCTGATCAGGATAAGGCTGAAGGCTTCTCCCTTGGGATGTACCGGCACGGCACGTGGTCCATGCAGGTAGGGATTGGTGGCCAGTGGATTCAAGTATGGGTTAATGATCATCCGCTCGAGAAATACAAATGGAATTATATAGCTGCTACCTTCGACAAGAAGGATGGACAGATTAAATTGTACCTGAACGGTGAAGAAGTAGCTTCTCAGGCAACCCCCCTCAATGTTCCAATCACATCATCTACAGCAAGCCTGGTTATCGGAAAAAATAATAAACCTGTAGAGCTGGCAGGTCTGTTTTCTTACAATATGTTCAGTGGACTTATTGATGAAGTTAAACTGCAGAACAAAGCACTCACAGGTCAAGAAATTCTTACTGAATATGAGAGTGTAAAGACGCTTCACGGTGGCACAGTTCCGTTAATTCCAAATGAGGATATTGATGAGGACCCCAGTGTGTTTGACGGTGATCAGCATCGTCCGCAATATCATGCGATGCCTCCGCAAAACTGGATGAATGAGGCTCACGCACCGATTTATTATAACGGCCAATATCATTTATTTTATCAGCATAATCCGCAAGGCCCATACTGGCATCAAATTCATTGGGGGCATTGGGTGAGCGATGATATGGTGCATTGGGAAAATGTGAGACCTGCGCTTGCGCCAGAAGCGGGTACCCTTGATCCGGATGGCGCTTGGTCAGGCAGTGCAGCATATGATCGCAACGGAAACCCTGTTCTTTTCTATACCGCCGGTAACGATTCTTTGTCGCCGAATCAAAGAACGGGGCTGGCAACTCCGGCTGATTTGTCAGACCCTAACTTGAAAGAATGGAAAAAATATCCTGAACCTGTAACTGAGCAAAACGGAAACGGTATTCATAACGAGTTCAGGGACCCGTTTGTTTGGTATGACAAAGAAATAGACAAGTGGTATCAGCTAGTAACATCCGGTCTTAAAGACTTCAGCAGCGGTACAGCTTTGGTATATGTATCCGACGATATGTACAACTGGGAGTATAAAGGACCTTTATACGTCAGTGACAGAAGCTTTTACCCAGAGCTTGGCACGGTATGGGAACTGCCGGTACTCCTGCCGTTAGGCAAGGATAGTTTGGGCAAACAAAAGTATATCTTCATAATCAATCCACATGAAAAGCCAGAGCAAGTACCGCCGGCAAACGATGTACAAAGAGATGTTGAAGTTTTTTACTGGATTGGAACCTGGGACCGGGATAACTATAAATTTATACCTGATCAGGACGCACCTTCCAAAATGGATGTAGGCGACGGCTATTTAACTGCAGAGAGCGGTATGGTCACCCCCGACGGAAGAACGGTTGTTTATTCCATGGTGCAGAATGTAAGAACGCCTCAGGCTGAATATCAAGCTGGATGGGCTCATAATCTAGCACTGCCGATATCATTAAGTCTGGATGAGCATGATGAATTACGCATTGAGCCGATTCAAGAATTGCAGAGTTTACGAGGCACAAAATTAGTTGATTTTGTAGACAAAAATTTGCAGACTGCCAATCAATTGATCCAGAATATCAAAAGTGACATGATGGAGATTGTGATGGAAATTAATCCTGGTGAAGCCCAGAAATTCGGTCTTAAGGTGCGACGCTCCGATAACGGCCAGGAGGAAACGCTTATTTACTATGATAAGATGGACGGGACCTTCAATGTGGACCGGACTAAGAGCAGCATTGATCCGGATGTTCGCGTGGATGGCATCCAAGGCGGATATGTGGATCTGGACGGAGAGAACCTGAAGTTGCATATCTTCCTGGACCGTTCAGTGGTCGAAGCCTTTGCCAATAACAAGAAAAAACTGACCACACGTGTCTACGTAGGAAGATACGATTCCTTGGGGTTGCAGGTCTGGGCCGACAACAATATTACGGTCAAGTCGATGGAAGTATGGAATATGAATGCCTTGACGGGTGAACCGGCTGCTCCGGTCGATGTACCTGACAATTGGGATATCTCCGTGTATACCGATATTACGGAACTGACTAACCATGACTTTGCCACAGGCGATTTAACAGGCTGGACTGCAGAAGGAGACGCTTTCCAGGATGCTCATGTGACCGATGCCCAATTTTTCTGGGAAACGATCTACTTCAATCCGTCGCATAAAATTCCGGGTGGCTATCATTTGTGGGGCTTCAACGAGCAAGCTGGTGGTGATAGCTTAACTGGAACGCTGAAATCGCAGAATTTTGTTCTTGGCGGGAATGGAAAGATCAACTTCTTAGTCAGCGGAGGGCGTGATATCGATAAACTGTATGTTGCGCTGGTCCGGGCATCAGACGGAAAAGAACTATTTAAAGAAACTGCAACTAATTATGAGGAGTATCAACGGAAGATCTGGGATGCATCACAGTATATTGGTCAGGAGCTTTATATCAAGGTGGTTGACCAATCTACAGGAGGCTTCGGACATATTAATGTTGATGATTTTAATGTGCCGGTTAAGATGCAGAATCCGACGAATCCCACTAGTCCAACCGATCCTCCGAGTCAGTCTGCGATTCCTGCAAGCAAACCGGATAGTCAGCGCAGCTTGTCATTCGAGTTGGCAAAGGGAGAATGGAAGGCACTCTTTCCGGTAAACTTGGCAGCAAATGACGGCAAGAATGCGCTAAAGGTTAAAAACACAGATGTGGAGATCGAAGTTCCCGCAGAGATATTGAAGGAATTACAAGCGCTGGTTATGGGCAGCGAGCTTGAACAAGCGAAAATATCTTTTGAACTGGAAGCTTTATCTGTAGAGCAAAGCAAAGAACTGCTTGAACGAACTGGACGAAAAAATCACGCAAACATTTCTGCAACCGGAAAAATCTACGGCTTCAAATTATCTATTGTAAAGGCCGATGGAACGGTGTTATCGCTTGAAAAATTCTCCAAACCCGTCACCATCAAGATGAATGTAAAGGAGAATTCTCGCCAGGATCTGACTGGCATTTATTACATCGCGGATGACGGCAGCTTGAAGTATGTCGGTGGAACCTTTTCAGGTGATAAATGGACGGCAAATGTGAGCCATTCTAGTAATTTTTCCGTTCTTACCTATGACAAATCGTTCGAAGATGTTAATTCATCTTACTGGGCCAATGAAGTAATTAAAAAGATGGCTGCGAAGCAAATTATTTTAGGTGTAAGTGAGACGGCATTTGCACCGAAGAAAAATGTGAGCAGAGCTGAATTCTCTTCCTTGATCACTAGTGCACTGGGAATAAAAGCATCGAATTCAGCTACATTCAAGGATGTGGGATCCACGAAGTGGTACGCTTCTTCCATCGCTGCAGCATTCGAAGCGGGAATTGTTTCCGGAAGAAGTATAGATACTTTTGCGCCGGAGGAAACCATAAGCCGTGAAGAAATGGCGGCCATGATTTACAAAGCGTATCTGTTTCATACAGGACAGAACGCTGCAGTTAACCGCATGAGTAATTTTAAGGATGCCGATACGATCAGCGTCTGGGCTGCAAATGCAGTCGCTGCTGTACAGGAGCTTGGCCTAATCAGCGGCCGTGGGAACCAATTGTTCATGCCGCATGAAAATGTAAATCGTGCAGAAAGTGCTCAAGTCATCTCGCTATTGCTTGATAAAGTCAAATAAATAACTGCTAAAGGAAAGCCGGGGGAGTAAGTTGATGTCAGCCTTCGCCATGACTCCGGCTTTCTTTGTTGTATTATCAACATACATTTTTATTTTTCTCAATCGCCTTTGATGTCACCAAAAAACTCTTTAACTAAATGACATCGTGTTGTGTCCACAACCTCAAAAAATTCGATAATACTGGGGAAGACATGGAGGATCTGATCTCCATCGGCACGATCGGCCTGATTAAAGCCATCGAGAGCTATCGTCCAAACAAAGGCACAAAGCTGGCCACTTTTGCTGCTCGTTGTATTGAAAACGAAATCCTGATGCACCTTAGATCTTTGAGGAAAACACGTAAGGATGTTTCCCTCCACGATCCGATTGGGACAGACAAGGAAGGTAACGAGATTACATTGATCGATATCCTTGGCTCGGAAGCGGATGATGTGATCAAGGAAGTGGATCTGAAGACTGAGAAGAGCAAGATTTATCGTAATCTTGATATTCTGGATGACCGAGAGAAAGAAGTTGTGGTGGGTAGGTTTGGGCTGGATACAGGTGGAGAAGAGAGGACGCAGCGGGAGATTGCCAAGGAGTTGGGGATCTCGCGGAGTTATGTTTCGCGGATAGAGAAGAGGGCGCTCATGAAGTTGTATCATGAGTTTTATAAGGCGAAGCGGTAGGACTGATGACAATTACACAGTAATAATCCATTAATAATAAAACTTGAAAAGCGACTTGTCTAAGGATGAGTCGTTTTTTGTGTAGATAAGGTTCACCCTACTTATGATACGGTTCACCGTAACATCTATAGAGCGAAATACAGGTAATTCTCATACCTATACCGTTTACAATTCCTCTTTCTGTAAATTGCCTAATAGCATCACTAGCATATGATCCTTCAATATCAGAATAACTGACTGTTATATCCTGTTGAAACAGTCACTCATAAGTATATTTCTTCTTGATTGATAGGCATTTTGCTCTCAATCCACCAAGTTACTAAACTAAGCACGGCTCCGATGTACGCCTCTATTTTAATTTGCTGTACTATTCCACATATTCGTACTTTTCATTAAAAACCCGCACTTGATTTCGACCAGCTCTTTTGGCAGCATAAAGTGCTTCATCAGCTTTATGAAGAAGTTGATGGATTGTTTCCTCCACAGCTCCTGTCGTTACGGATACCCCAAAACTAGAGGTGATCGTTACCAATTTTTCATTTTCAACTAGAGGCTTCTGTTCAATGCAAAATCTAAGGTAATTAGCGAAGTTTTCCCCTTCCGCTAGTGTATAACCAGGTAAAGCGAGTACAAATTCTTCACCACCATATCTAGCAAATAGTATATGTTCTCCCATCTCAGCCTTACATATTTGAGCCACATGTACTAGCATTTGATCTCCGGTTTGATGCCCATAAGTGTCGTTCACTTTTTTGAAAAAATCAATATCAAATAGAATAATCACAAAGGATGATAATTCACCCTTTGCTTTCATTAAGCTTTGCTCACTTTTCTGGAAAAAGGCACGACGATTGTATATTTGTGTAAGATCATCATAATAGGCTTGATGCTCTAACTTTTGTTGTAATGTATGTAGCTCTGTTATATCCGTAAATATAATTAGTAAGCCAGGGTTATTATTAGATTGTTGAAGCATAGAAATACGTAGCTGATATATATAATTACCTTGATGAATCGTAACATTCAATTTATCTGAGATCGAATCTAATTGAACAGGGAATGATTGATCCGTTAGCATATACCAAACTTGATCAAATGGCTGCCCTAACGTTGATCGATCCAATTCACTAAACATACTTTTACAAGCTTGATTATATTCGATTAATTGATAGGTATCATTAAGCACAATGACACCATCGTTCATACTATTAAAGATCGTTTCCTTCGCAATTGGCATTATTGATAACATTCGAGAGGAGGTAATAGACCAAAGGTACAAAACAGAAGAAAACCAAATAACCATGGGTACAGGATCGATACCATCGGGTGTCACTCCTATGAATAATAAAAATGCAGTCATTATTGGAAGCAGTTGACCGCAGATGAGGGCAAATAATTGAGATCGATATACACTAACGGTTTCCTTCCAGCGTGAAAGCAGCAATAAGAGCGCAGCTAACATACAACAGAAAATGTAAATATTATGTACGGCAAACCATGCCCCATACTCAATCTCACTATATGGAGCCCCAAGCACCGAATGGATATCATATATTCTATAGTAAAAATGATGGGATTCATTAGTTACATTGATGAGAAAAGTAATACAAGGCATTGTAAGTAGCACGATTATTCTTTTTCTCGTTATTTTATAACCCAAATATTGCATGACAAACATTAATCCTAACGGAGGGAAAAATGGCATCCCTGCATACTGTACAATATTCCAAAATCTAAGCTGTTCTAACGAAGTCGATGTTAAGCTAAAGGCATAACCAAAGCAATAAATCATTGAAGTTAATGTATTCCACATGAACAAATTAGCGATATTTGTATAATAATGTCTCCTCCAATAAGTAAAGACAAGTATAGACAAATTCAGAACAGCCGAAGTACAAACTAATGTTATATATGCTGCTAGCTTCGAATCCAATAGGTATACCCACTTTCATACAATACATATATTTACGTTAACACGATTAATATAAGATGTTGATTTGTTCCTTGAACCATTTACAGGATTCCGTCCACATCACTATTATGTCTGTACTACCCACATCGTATTGATTATTGCTTCATGAAATAGATTGTTTTTAACTTAGCATGACACTCATGACAGTAGCAACACATTTAGCCAATCAGTAATGTTGTACTAACTATTTCGTCTATACCGATCACCAAATAGTTAGTACAACATTACGTAATTCATCACTTCTATTGCATTGCAAACAAGTACCCATCGATTGGATGGGTACTTGTTTTTATTTCTAATTATAAAGGCTTCCCCATGTACGACATAAGTCAACTAAATCCATTTAGAATTTTGTAAGGCGCTTGCAGATCTATTCGTATTGTACAGAACGTGCAAGTGCCGCAACAGAGCCGCGAAAATCAGGTCTGCCGTCATCCGTCCACAACAGCTCCGCTACAAATGTATGGCGATTCGGATCGTATAGCGGATCTCCTACAATATGCTTATACGTTCTTGCGTGGAACACAAACAGCGTCTTCTCGCCAGTCTCTGACACCGTGAAACTATTATGACCAGGACCATACATCGAGATGCTCTCATCAGTCGTGAGAACCGGTACTTTCGACTTGCGCCATGAGGCAGCATCGAGCAAATCCGAGTCCGCATCGGCTTCAAGCAAGCCCATGCAATAATTGAAATCAGTAGCGCTAGCAGAGTAAGTGAGGAATACCCGATTATCTTTGCGAACAAATGCCGCGCCTTCGTTCACTTTATACCCGATGATCTCCCAGTCATATTCGGGCATCGTAATCATCGTTTGCGCCCCAATCAACGTCCACGGATTGCTCATTTTAGATATGTAGAGATTAGAGTTGCCTTCGATTTCCGGATCCTTTTGTGCCCATACGAAATAGAGGCTACCATTGTGCTCAAAGGTAGTGGCATCGAGGGAGAAGCTTTCCCACGCGGTACGAACCTGTCCTCTTTCCGTCCAGCTGCCTTCGAGCGGATTTGTATTTTCATTCTCCAGTACATACATCCGATGGTCGAACAAGCCTTCTGTCGTTTCCGACGTATGCGCGGCAGCGAAATATACGTACCATTTTCCATCAATAAAATGCAGCTCTGGCGCCCAAATATTGGCACTAAGAATGCCAGTCTCTCTCTTTCTCCAGATCACTACAGGAGCTGATGTAATAAGCCCTTCAAGGTCCTGTGCCCTACGGATTTCAATCCGATTATACTCTGGAACCGAGGCAACGAAATAATAATAACCATCTGAATGTCGGCATATAAAAGGATCAGCTCGTTGCTCGATCAATGGTTTAATGACGCGTAACTCCTCTTGTTGGACTCCCATCTTATCACCTATTTCATAAGTAATAGATACTAACCTTTAACAGCACCCGCAGTCATACCATCAATGAAATATTTCTGGAAAGCGATAAACAATATGAAGATTGGAATGATGGAGAAGAAGGAGCCCACGATCAGAAGGTCATAGTTATTCCCATAAGGAGTTAACAATGTTTTTAAACCGATTGGCAGTGTATATTTATTTTGATCTCCCAACACCATGAATGGCCACAATAGATTATTCCAGCTATTCATACCATTCAGAATGGCCATTGCCGCAAAGGAAGGCTTCATAATCGGCATAATCACTCTGAAATATATCGCATATTCGTTTGCTCCATCAACTCGCCCAGATTGAATAATTTCTTTTGGTATGCTTCTGAGATATTGCCTAAAGAAGAATATCGTCCCGGCATTAGCTATACCCGGCAGAATGATTGCCGAATAGCTATTCACCATTTGCAAATCATTTATTAAGCTGTACAAAGGAACCAGCAATATTTCAAATGGCACCATCATAATGAGCAACACACATATAAAGAGGAAGTTCTTACCTTTGAAATCATACGCTGCAAAACCATATGCAACAAAAGCGCTTACAAACAGTGTCAAAGCAACCTGAATGATTGTTAACGTCATACTGTTCCAAAACCATACAAAATAATCATGTTGTCCAGTAAATAAATAGATAAAATTATCAAAACTCATTATTTCAAAATTCAAACTTAAGTTAAGACCATATCTTATTAAAGCTTCACCTGGTTTAAAGGAAGAGAGGGCCACTGCATAGAATGGAACCATAATTATAACGAATAGTATAATAAAGGTACTAATTATGACTATTCTAGCAATTAAGTTGTTCTTCATCTGACTAGTGTCCATTTTAATCCTCCTCCTTTTTGAACATTCCACTAAATTTCAACTGCGTTAAATTGATAATCATAGCAATGACTAATAGAACGATACCAACTGCTGCAGCGTAACCGAGCTTATTCTTCTCAATTCCTTGTCTATACAAATATCCCACTATAGTTAGGCCAATATTTTTCGGTGAATTGTTACCGTTAAACATCATTAAGCTCTCGGTAAACATTGCCAAACCTGCATAAACACTAATTGTCGTAACATATATCGTGGTCGGCTTCAATAATGGCATTGTAATCGATCTGAACTTCTGCCAAGCAGATGCCCCGTCAATTGAAGCAGCCTCATAATAATCATTGTCAATGTTTTTCAAACCAGATAGATAGTACAGCATATTAACACCTGTCCATCGCCAACATGCAAGAATTAATAGTGCAGCCATACTCCAATCTGCATCTTTCAAGAATTTAGTAGGCTCTACACCAAATAGACCTAGAAAACTGTTCATTAATGAACCATCCATTTCGCCGAATGTTAGGCGAAAAATAGTACCCGCCACTGCGACAGATGTCAATGCAGGAAGAAAGAACGAAGATTTAAAAAACTCCCTCCCCAGCATTAACTTACTGTTTATCATAACTGCAAATAACATTGGGAAAGGGATTAACAGCACTAAGGTTCCTAGCATGTATACAACGCTATTTTTAATAGCCATCAAAAACACTTTATCTGTGAATAACTTCGAATAATTCGCTTCACCAACCCATTTTGGATCCTGTCCCAACATCCTATCTTGAAAACTCATTACGAATGAATTTACAAGTGGATAAGACCAGAATATCAAGAATATGATTATGAATGGCAACACAAATACATAAGGTGCAACCTTTTGAGAGTATACAAATTTCTTTATCATAATCCCACTCTCCCTTGACTATGACTAAACCTGCCGAGCACCATTCTTGCCGACAGGCTTAATCATAACCAGTTACTTATTATTTTTATTTCAATTCTTGTTCAATTGCTGCCTGTGCTTCATCGAGAGCTTCCTTCACGTCTTGGCCATCTTCAAAGATCGCATTCAGAGTAACCGTATTGAGCACATTGCCGATCGTCGGTGAAGCTTTTACGGATTTGATAGCTCTAATTTCGTCTTTGATTTCATTCAAAGTATCAAATGCATTTGTTTTAAAATACTGGACGTATTCGTTATCAGGGTTTTTCGTTACAGCCTCATCTTTCCATACTTCCATATTGATTGGGTCAAATCCAAGTGTATTCCAAATTTCAGTAGTAGCTTCTTTCGAAAGCTTAGCAAAAGCTACAAACTCTTTTGCCAACTGAACGTCTTTACCAGTCTTAGTAACAACTGTGCCAGTACCGCCTAAGCCAACGGAACGAGGATTACCTTCTTCGAATACAGGCAATGGAGCAATTGCATACTTACCTTTAAGGTCCTTCATTTCGTTTACAAAGCGGGACATGTACCACTCAGGCATCAATGCGCTTGCGTAGTTGCCTTTGTTGTATTCGCCTTTTGCTTCTTCTGTGTCGGGTTGTCCGCCTGGGATCGTATGAATAACATTATTCTTCTGCAGGTCAACTAACATTTCAAACGCTTTAATCATCTCAGGGGAGTTAACTTTTGGATTGCCATTTTCATCTGTAAAATCAGCGTTTTGCTGAGCAAGTAACAGCGAGGCTTGCCACGTAGCGGATGTATCAGCAGTACCTAAGTACTTACCAGTCTTTTCATAAACCTTGATACCTGCTTGATTGTAATCTTCCCAAGTTTTGATCATCTTGTAGTCAACACCTGCTTGTTCGAGAATTTCCGTGTTGTAGAAAGCAAGCGTAGCACCTACGTGATAATCAAAGCCATAAACCTGGTCAGCTTTGGAGTAAATATCGACACGTGAGGGAACGACAACGTCTTTGTATGGTGCAAATACATCATTCAAAGACTCCAGTGGAACGTTGTCCCCTTCCAAGAATTTAGGGAACTGACCAAGCTCGATATCCGCAATATCAGGAGCACCTTTTCCACTTGTAACTGCCAATAAGAGCTTGTTGTGCATATCATCGTAAGGCATAACCGTTACATTCAACTTAATCTGTTTGTCTGGATTCTGTTGGTTCCATAACCCCAGCATTTTATCCAAATGCTTGCCATGCAAATCTACGAATGTCCAAAATGACATTTCTGTTGCATTCTCACCGGCATCAGCGCCTAACTGCTGTGTTTCCGTTGATGAACTGGAAGACTTACTACATGCCGACAAAACTAGTGACATCATAAGGATTGTAACGATGGAGATTAATGTAATGCGTTTTTTCATTTGTTCGTCATCCTCTCTTTTTTTGTTACTCATTTGAGATGCTGGGTGACTGGTCACTTCTGTTAATTTAAGCGGTTTTAATACGTCTCGTTACCAACCTTCTTAACATGATTCTAACCTTTCAATGAAAAGACACCTTCGTAATAAATTTCCTAATTCTGTATTGTAAGCGCTTTATAAATTGCATTATAATATATACGTAATATATTTTATATAACCAATTGATTATAAAAATCATTAAATTTTAAGGGAGATGTACTTATTTGAAAAAGCTGGTGCTCTACAAGCAAATTCAAGAAGATATTGTACAGAAAATTAAATCTGGGCAGCTTCGGCCAACGGACCGCGTCCCTTCTGAACAAGAATTAATGGACGAATTCAAAGTAAGTAAAATAACCGTCAAAAACGCCTTAACCCAGCTAGCTGACGAAGGATTAATTATACGCGTACAAGGCAAAGGCACATTCGTCTCTTCTAGTCTTGATGTTTCTAGCATTGATTCTCCATTATCTCCACACAGCGCGTCGTCCTTGCCGCTCATCGGCTTCATTATTCCGACGATGGTAACCCGTGTCATTCAGAAGCTCGTCGACTACACGGAACAATTCCTGTCTGAAGCTGGCCTTAGCATGGTACTAAGCATCACGCGAGAGTCCTCCTCTATCGAATCGAACGCCATTCGTACACTAACGGGGCTCGGTGTGAAGGGACTGATCGTTTTTCCAACAGAAGATGAGAAGTACAACGAATCACTACTGCGTCTGTCGCTCGATAAATTCCCATGTGTGTTCATCGACCGCTACCTGCGCAACATTGAGACATACACGATTACATCAGACAATTACGGCGGTGCGTATAAGGCTGTCTCACATTTGCTATCCAAGGGTCATCATCAGATTGCGCTCATCTCACCTGAGAATGCCAATACAGCCATCGAGGATCGCACGCTCGGCTTCGAGAAGGCGTACACAGATCGAGGTATATCAATCGACAAGAGCTTGTGGTGTCACATCCCTCTCGACATTCTACGCGGTAAGCAAGCATTGGACTATGTAAGCGACTTCTTGCAGGGGCATAGTGGAATTTCGGCAGCTTTCTCCTTAACCGAAGAAACCGCACGCCTTACATCGGCCGCTATCAGCCGTCTCAACAATCACTCAAATATCGATTTGCTATCTTTCGATAATCCACATCTTTCATTCGTAGCTTATGTACAGCAGGATGAACAGGAAATGGCACGTACAGCCGTAAAGCTGTTACTTGAACAAATAGAGAATATATATTCACCTAAGAATGCCGTCATTCCCGTGCAGCTCATCTTCCCCTAACTATTTCATTGGACTTTATCGACACTCTAGGAGCACCTTCAGTAGAAGTTGTCTTCTTTTGCGTTCCAGCGCATAGAGTATAACAATATATCATAAAGGTGCTAGCGGCCAAAACGGGAGATTCGCTCCACTTTGTTACGAAAACCGCTGATTCATACGGATGAAACCGATCTTCGGGTCGGGGAGTGAGTGTCAAGGAAACTCAGAGCATGATGATCATGAAGGAATATTCAAATGTCTCCAGGAACTCAATGAGGAAATAAATATGAAAATGTTTATATGAGCAAATAATTTTCTAGGCGCTGGATGGAGTAAGATCGAGTAGGGATGACATGCCGAGTGTACCGACTTGTACATCGACCGAGCCCCCACCATAGTAGATTGTAAGATATTCATACTGATTTGAGACCATATTTTATTCACGTTTTGTAGCCAACTATTTGTAGAATCTTTATAGTGATTATCGCCGCTGTAGCTTGCAGTAATAGTGTGATTACCAACCGTAAGATCTGACGCCTCATAGACCGCTAGTCCCCTAGCATACAGTCCCTAACTCTACTTTTCCGCCATAAAAAGTGATAGTCCCGCTAGGAACAAACGACTTACAGAGGGAACTTCTGCTATAAACGAGACCGTCTTTCCATAATCCAAAAAAAGTCTTTTCGTTCTACTTGTGGTACGGTTCATCGCACTATCTGTAACGGCAAGTTATAAGGCCATCCCTTTCGGGATGGCCCTTTCTGTAAACGTGGTTACTCGAGTACTCTGTCATTTTTAATTGAATTTCTTTTAATTAATAGTTCCTAGTAATCTGGAAACAATTGCTGCAAACTCTGCTCTAGTAATATCTTTTTCAGGCTTAAATGTACTGTCTGCGTATCCTGTAATAATATTATTGGATGCGAGTGCATCAATGGAATCATAATACCATGCATTTCTTGTAACATCTTTGAATGATGTGTTTCCAGTACCTGTTAGCTTAAAAGCTCGAGTGATTAGTGCGGCTAATTCACCACGACTAATCTTCTCATCTGGACGGAATCTTCCGTCACTATATCCGTTCATCAAGCCTGATCCAGCAGCTGCACCAATAAACTTATTCGCCCAATGAGTTGGAGATACATCTATAAAGTTACTTTCTTGTCCTTCAAGGCCCATGTAAGTTGCAATTACTTTAATTGCTTCGGCACGAGTCAAACCTGAATTTGGGCGGAATGTTCCATCGGAATACCCCGTCAATAATCCCTTAGCAATTAGTGCGTCAATGCTTGTTTTTGCCCAATGATTCATTGTATCTACAAAACTAACAACTTTCGGTTTATCTGCTGGTGTTATTGTTTCTGCAGGTGACGGTGTTTCTATAGGCGTTGTTATTGCTGGAGGTGTCACCGTACCTCCTCCAGTATTTGGATGGGTTGGTCCATTATCTGTGTTTGGATCAGGATTAGTAGAGTTTGAAACGTATTGAAGTGTTGGAGCAAATGTTGTAAGTAGTCTAGCTTGACTTTGTTGCTCAAGAGCGTAGCTCATGCCTAAAACTTTTGCATCGTCCCATGCTCTACCAACCAGTTGCATAGAGATAGAATATCCGCTGTCATTCGTTCCTACAGGAACAACTACCGTAGGTAGACCCATAGTAGAGGTTAATACGCCTGTGTTACGGTCTGAACTTAATTGAGAAGCTGCTGCGTCATTGTTATATACGTCGCTAATAAAACCTGCATAAACAACAGCATCAACACCATTCGCGTCCATCCAGCTTTTAATAACTTCCTTATAGTCGGTTCTATACTTAATGTAATCTTGTACAGCTTGTTCAGTCATACGAGTTGGAGTACTATATCCTCTTTGATTATAGATAAGCACCTTATCTGAAGCTAGTACACTTGCTCCATCAATATAAGGGAAGTCCTTATGAAGCTCAATATAACGTGCCCAACCTTCAGTAGATCCATTAATACCTGAAGGACGACTAGGGCCTGATGGTACAGCTGACATTTCAACCATTGTCGCACCCGCTGCTTGAAGCTCTGAGAACTTATCCATCACTGCCTGTCCAGTATCATCATCAGCATATGCAGATACAAAGGATGCAGGAATGTATCCAATTTTCTTTCCTTTCAATGCATTAACATCCAGAGATTCTTTCCAATCCACTGGACGCTTATGATCTGCATCAGCAGTGACCGTGAAAATATCCTGTGGGTCCGTACCCGTTGTAGCATTCAATATAATAGCTAGGTCAGTTACTGTTTTAGCAATGGGACCTGCATAATCTTGTCCCCAAGTGAGTGGCAGTACACCTGTAGTACTTGCCATACCGTCTGTACCCCGGAAGCTTTTTAAGCTAGCGCCTGTAGTTGGTGCATAGAGAGATACCCCTGTTTGCGATCCCATTGCTGCTGCTGCAAAATCAGCTGCAACAGATACTGCAGACCCGCCGCTTGAGCCAAAAGATGTTTTCGATGGATAGAGTGCATTCCATGTTTGCTGCCAGCCGCTTTCACTAAAGCTTCCGCTGTTAGCAAACTCAGAAGTGTTTACTTTACCAATAATTATAGCTCCAGCTTCCCGCAGTTTTTTCACTTGGAATGCATCAGAATCAGGCTGCCAGCCTTCAAGAGCTTTACTGCCACCGGTAGTAGGCATGTCCTTTGTATCATAAATATCTTTTATCGCAATTGGAATACCCAATAAATCACCTTTTACACCTTGTGCACGGGCATCGTCAGCAGCTTTTGCTTGGTTAAGCGCAGTTTCAGATACATGCAGGAATGCATGGAATCCCAATTGTCCCTCATCGTATACCTTGATTCTATCTAAATAGGCTTGAGTAATTTGTACAGAAGTAGTTTTGCCAGTAATCATATCCTGCTGCATTTCTGCAATTGATTTATTCTTAACATCATACGGCGATGAAGTTACTAATTCTTTAGGTGCAGGAGCATTTGGAATAACCAGATGATCTCCAGTATCAAGTCCCTCTATAGCAGATATATCCCAGTTGCTAATTGACCGAATTTGTGCGTTTGTTAATCCTGTTACATCCAGCAGACTATTAAGTCCATCTAGCATAGCAACCAGATTTTTCAACCCTTCTTCACCAGCTTCTCCAACTTGTACATAATTTACTAGGGATTTCGATTCTCCCGGCCCAATATTTAGTGAATTAATGAACCCATAGAAATTCGCTTCATTTCCATACTCAGCTAAGGGTATTGTGAATGGATCCTGTTGCTGATTACCTAGACCGGTTAATCCATTATCAAACGGCTTTGGAGATCCCACTGCAACGCCTAGCGGCTTATTGTTTTTGGCGCTACTATCTACAACAATCCATGAATCATCTGTAGTTACCTTTAGATCGCCTGAATAGGTTGCCTTAACTACTGAAGCATTTGTTGTTGTACCATATCCTAAAGAGCCACCGAATGATACATCAACTTTTATTGCCACATCATTTTTATTAGTGAAAGTATCAAAGAATCTCGTTCGATTATGAATAGTATCCACATACACCTCACGTGTTACAGTTACATTTCCTAGATTTACAGATTGAGCCGAAGTAAACTTATTAACGCCGTCATATTTCAAGTCAAACCCACGCATCATTTGACCATTCATCAGCGGAGCTGAAGGCGAGGACACTTTAACAAAGATATTGCCGAAACCTTGTACTTGTGTAGCACCAACTGTACGTAAACTTCCTGTGTCTAAGCTAGGAGCAAAAACATCGTGAATCTCCCATACTGTGCCACTTTCTGAAGTAACTCTAGTTAAAGCGTCAGCTGTTTGGAACGGAATTACACTCGTAGCAATAACAGATAACACAATTGAAGTAGCTATAAATTGCTTTTTACTCCAATTTTTTTTTGCAGGTGAATATTCAGATCGGGTGGAACCAGAATGCTCTCTTTTAGTTGCACGTAGACGTTTGAACTTATTCATGTGCGTAATCTCCTTTTCCTGTATGTATTTTATTATTTAATGTTAGGAAATATAACACTAGTATTTGTTTCAGTCAATGAATATTATGAATTTAATATATTTTGAGTTTGTAAAAAGGAAAAAACTGCTCTTTTAATTATTTTATGTGATGTATATGTAAACTATTATTTTAAATAGATAACGTTATATGTTAGGTTTTAGGGGCCTTAGGATATTGAGTATCATCATCCGGCTGCATCATCAAAAACCTTTAATTTCACGAAATCAAAAAGAAGAGGAACAGCTAATAATTAACGGAGAATATTATGTTTTTCATTTCATGAAAGTGGAAGATTTCTATATGGGAGAATGGCATAAAGCAGAATCACTGATGATTCCAGATGCACGAGTCCGCAAGATCAATAATGGACATCCTGAAAAGAGTAAAGTATCTGCTGGGAAAGAAGCCATAAGAATATCCAGGTAGTATATCTGGAATAAGTGGGATTTCATTGTGGAAACCACTTTAGCGGGTGGTAACGTTATAAGGCAGATGAGGGATGCAAAGGAACAAGGCTTTGAAATTATTGTGTTTTATGTGGGACTAGCTGATGTTCGGCTAAATATTGAATGTATTGCTCTACGTGTGAAAAACGGTGGCTATCATATTGAAACCGAGGATATTGCTAGACGCAATTTAACAAGTATGAATAATCTCACTTAGAGTTGATTGATCAATTAATTGTTATTGATAATAGTAAAGCTGTAATTGGTTTATTTTTTTGACATCACATCGTGTCCATAACCTCAAAAAAATCAATAATACTGGAGAAGACGTGGAGGATCTGATCTCCATCGGCACCATCGGCCTGATTAAAGCCATCGAGAGCTATCGCCCGAACAAAGGCACAAAACTGGCCACTTTTGCTGCCCGTTGTATTGAAAATGAAATTTTGATGCATCTAAGATCTTTGAAGAAGACTCGTAAAGATGTATCTCTGCACGATCCGATTGGGGCGGACAAGGAAGGGAATGAGATCACATTGATCGATATCCTTGGCTCCGAGGCTGATGATGTCATTAAAGAGGTCGATCTGAAGATTGAGAAGAGTAAGATTTATCGTAACCTTGATATTCTGGATGACCGGGAGAAGGAAGTTGTCGTTGGGCGGTTTGGATTGGATACGGGGGGGAAGAGCGGACGCAGCGGAGATTGCTAAGGAACTGGGGATCTCGCGGAGTTATGTTTCGCGGATAGAGAAGCGAGCGCTGATGAAGCTTTATCATGAGTTTTATAAGGCTAAGCGGTAAGGGAATAGGAACTGTATCTTCAGCGTGTAGTCCAGAAATATCTACCAAATCGCCCTGCAAGCTTATGCTTGCGAGGCGATTTTTTTTACATAATTGGAACGTGAATTCTAGCATTACGTACGGTATATTAAGGTGAAAGTTGATGGGAACTCGATAGCAGATTGCTTATTAAAAGCAGAAATCAATGTATTTAGGGGGGGATTCTTTTGTCAAATTATTTTAAATTCGTTGCTATCTTCGGTTTAGTTTTTGTACTGGTTTCCTGTTCAGACAACAGTGTCAACAGTATTAATGATACGCTGCCGCAAGCGAATGAAATAGTCCACAAGGATGCCTTTGAAGAAAAGCTTGATCAGTATATGTCCAAGAACTATTCGGGATCTGTGCTTCTCGTCAAAGATAACAAGGTTATAATTTCCAAGGGATACAATATGGCGGACTATAATAATAACCTACCTAATGGACGAGATACTATCCATCAAATCGGTTCGCTTACTAAAGCATTTACCGCTGCAGCTATCTTACAGCTTCAAGAGGCCGGTAAGCTGAGTGTCGACGACCCCGTAAATACATATATTAAGGATTACCCTAATGATAGAGTCACACTTTACCACTTGTTGACCCACACATCCGGGATCCCCAATTATACCAATTCCCCGGATTTTCTAAAATCAATAAACATTAAAATTAGCGTTGACGATCTAATTGCCAAATTCAAAGACAAGTCACTAGAGTTTGAACCGGGCAGCCGATATTCTTACAGTAACTCCGGGTATGTGCTGCTAGGTGCCGTGATTGAGCAAGTTAGCGGACAGTCGTATGGCGACTATCTGAATGAGCATATTTTTACACCTCTCGATATGAAAAGATCAGGTTATTTAACAAAAGACAACAACCATACAGATATTGCTGTTGGGTATTCACTTATTACTCCCGACATCTCTGAGATAGCCCGGCCTATCGATATGACCGTCCCTTATTCAGCTGGCGGTATATATTCCACCGTACAAGATCTTTATAAATGGCTTCTAGGGCTCGAGAACGGGACAATCATCAGTGATGCATCATGGGAAGCGATGCGCAAACCGAATCTGGATGAATACGCATTGGGATGGGGGATACCCGATCTAATGGGGATGGTGTACGCACATAATGGGGCTATCAATGGTTTCTCTTCTGAGATTTGGAGAGATATGTCTCAGGGGACAGCGGTCATTCTGCTCAGTAATGCAGAGGGAATCAATCTTGGGGATATGAGAGATGTGCTGTTACGCATGCTTGATTCGGAGGAATAGGCCTTACAGTTTGATGATATAGCGAGGAATAAGCAATTATTTTTGACATCATATCGTGTCCATAACCTCAAAAAATTCGATAATACTGGAGAAGACATGGAGGATCAGATCTCCATCGGCACCATCGGCCTGATTAAAGCCATCGAGAGCTATCGCCCGAACAAAGGCACAAAACTGGCCACTTTTGCTGCCCGTTGTATTGAAAATGAAATTTTGATGCACCTACGTTCGCTCAAGAAAACACGTAAAGACGTATCCCTTCACGATCCAATTGGGACAGACAGGGAAGGTAATGAAATTACACTCATCGATATCCTTGGCTCCGAGGCTGATGATGTCATTAAAGAAGTAGATCTGAAGATCGAAAAGAGTAAGATTTATCGTAACCTTGATATTCTGGATGACCGGGAGAAGGAAGTTGTCGTTGGGCGGTTTGGATTGGATACGGGGGGGAGAGCGGACGCAGCGGAGATTGCTAAGGAACTGGGGATCTCGCGGAGTTATGTTTCGAGAATAGAAAAAAGGGCGCTGATGAAGCTGTATTATGAGTTTTATAAGGCGAAGCAGTAGAATTTAGAGGGTAATTTTGAAAATTAATAAAGATTCACTATAGAGTGTTTTAAAAGCAACTTGCCAACAAGGGAGTTGCTTTTTTGTTAATTCAAGTAGTTGGGATAAATGAACATAAAAACATATTCTGAAAATTATCTTTTTAGCTGCTGAGGGCGGGGGGCGAACCCGTACGGTACTCACGTACCGCAAGATTTTAAGTTCTGCGCTTCTACCTACTGCAATTCACCGTGATCCCGATCAGTTTGGCGGTCGGATCAGCCTCCTTTGCCTTCCGGTGGTAGATGCCGGAACGCAGAACGATAAGCTGCCCGGGTAACACCATGTAGGTTCGCTCCTCCATCGCAATGGCATACATAGAGCAGCTCGAAATCGTACGGCCTCCTTCCCGGGAACAAGCGAGGTGCGACCCTCTGGAACTGCGCATAATGGAGGGAGTCCACTCCTGGAAGGAGACTCGCTTGCGGACCGGTGTTGGAGAGGGGGGGGTTCATAGCGGGACAGCTCCCTTACATAGAATTAGACAGAATAACGGAATCGTGCAAAAAGTAACTTTCTTAGCTAAATAAAACTATCCATCATTCTTATATAATAAAGGTAACAAGGTATCATAACTGGATAAAAGTTATTCTGTATTAATCCGGTATAATACAAATGTAGTAGAAGGATATGCATGAAGAATGGTAAATCATCAATACCCAAGAAGACTAGACGCTGTAGGGAGACTTCGGCTTCTCCCAACATGGAGCTTGGATTAACATAAAATAACCTCCGCGAGTGAGAAGGATAGGATGGATGCATCATGAAAAGGTACGGGGCGGTCGTGATAGGCTGCGGTTATATGGGCTCTCTCCACTTGGACGCGATATCACGACAGGAGCGGGTCCGGTTGATCGGCGTGGTGGATTGGAACCGGGACAGGGCCTCCTTAGTGGCAGACCAATACGGAGCCGAGTGTTGGAGCACGGATTACCGGGCCTTGATCGAGCGTGACGATGTGGATCTGGTTATTATCGCCACGTACCCGTCCTCCCATCTGGAGATCGCAAAAGATTGTCTCGCTGCAGGGAAGCATATCCTATGCGAGAAGCCGATGGCGGGCAATGCACGGGAAACGCAGGAATTCATGAAGCTGGCCCGTGGAGCCAAAACCAAGGTCCTGATCGGTCACATCCTTCGCCATAACACCACGTACCAGGCGGTTATGAAGATGATCCGGGAGGGCGCTATCGGCTTCCCCTTGGTCATCCGGTTATCCCAATTGAAGCCCTCCAAAAACTGGGCTTCCCAATTGTCCCTGCTCCGGGACGTCTCGCCGATCGTGGATTGCGGCGTTCATTATATCGATGTGATGCGTTGGGCTACAGGGGCGGACGTGGTAAGCGTCAACGGGATTGGGCAGCGTCTCTATGAAGAAGTCCCGCCGTACACTTACAATTACGGACTAATGACCCTCCGTCTGTCGGACGGCTCCATCGGCTACTTTGAGACGGGATGGGGCAAGGGGATTCCGACTGATAACCGGAAGGAATTCATCGGACCCGCAGGCCGGATCCGTATCATCTACAAGAACGATCGACCGCGAGAGGATCAGCATTTGGGAAATCTGGTCGAGGTCGAAGACCACCGGAAAGGAACGTTCCGGCAGATCAATATGGACTTCTCCGTGAAGCCTACGGGTGCCCAACTGGACTATTTCCTGTCCATGCTGGAGAACAACTTGCCCGCTATACCGGCAATGGAGGATGCTTGCCGGGCGATGGAGATCGCTCTCCTGGCCGACCGGGCGATTCATGAAGGAATTACGTTACCTTGCGCGAAATAATGGTGGGCCAACATGGTGATGGTAACAGGGGATGGTCCGGTGCATGGTGTACACCTGCTGAAGGACTATATCGTCCACACCCATGTGAAGGACGGCATCCGACATCAGCTGCTCGAACCGAGGGATGTATACGGTGCCGTCGGGTACCAGCCGCTGGATCATCAACGGATTGCAGAGCTTGTAAGCTCCGGAGCCATATTCCAGGAGGTTCCGTTGGGCGAGAGGAAGGGCCGCCTTGCAGGAGAGCGGATACGGGGAGGATGCGCCCGAGAGGGATATAGAGCGGGCGGTCTCCTTCATCCTCCAATACAGGTAACGGCAGACGGCCGTGCGAAATCTCGGGGATCGAAACTGCGTATTGGAAACCGGGGAATCGCGGCGGATCTAAATAATCAAGTTAATTAATGGGGTTGTTTTGCTGTGTTAGCCCCAGTGGGATTCCGAACAGAAGGGAATGAACCATGGAAAGAAAATTAGAAACCTTAGTAATTTCCCGCCTGGCAAATCAGACGGATGGTTCAGATACAGAAGAAGTCCAGATCATCAAGCAGTATCAATGGCTTAAAGGGTATAACCCGGTCGTTACAGCAAGATTAAATTACAGTCAGGAGGATCTGAAGCTTCAGTTTAAGGTTTACGAAAAGAATCCAATACGAACATATAGAAACATGAATGATCCCGTGTATAAGGATAGCTGCATCGAGTTCTTTTTTCAGCCTACTCCTGATTCGGACCAGCGCTATATGAATTTCGAATTTAATGCGAATGGCGCAATTCTCTTGCAGATAGGAGCGGATCGGTATGATCGCTTCCCAATCACTATCAATCCGGCACTTTTCCACGTCCTATGCACCACGGATCAAATCAATGTTAAAGGAGAAGTCTATTGGGAATTAAGCTTTTCGATCTCATGGGCTTGGGTACAATCTTATTTTTCGGATTTTCGGGTAGTACCGGGAAAAAGGATAAGAGGTAACTTTTACAAGTGCGGCGACGATACGACCTATCCGCATTTTGGAACATGGAGCAAAGTTCATTCGAACAAACCAGATTTTCATAGAAGCTGTGATTTTGGGATTCTGTACTTAGAGTAACTGCGAAATGCAGCGTCAATGAATAACTTCCGAAGCCGCATATACGGGGTTGGAGGTTTTTTATATTTTTTAGGGAAATTAGTCAAATAGAAACAAGATTGATATCATTTCAAATTAAATATAGGTTTATATCTCTATTTGGTAAATAAGTGAGGGAATATATGGAAAAAGTTATGGATATAATCAACAAATGGAACCCAATCGAAATATACCCATTATTGGAGGACGAATATCAATCTGAATCAAAACAGATTATGATAGCGGATATAAATTCTGAATCAGCAGAAACATTGGCTAAAGAGATTTTTAATGTATTTAACGAAAGTTTTGGAAAAAAGTTCAAGAAATCTCTCAAAGAATGTGAGGTAATCGCTGAAGAAATACTAAGATGCAAGCTTGAAAGCTAACAGGTTATCAAATTTGATAGTGCATCATACCTTTCAACAGTTCTTTTTTTGTGGGGCTACCAGTGCCGAATGAAACCTTCATTTAACCAATAACACACTTAACCCATTTAATGCCGTTGTAATAATTATTGAGTTCTTTTATACGCACGATGGTTACTATTGAGTTTACTCTAAGGGAAAAGAGAAGTCCTTTATGGCTTTATTAACTATAATGGAAGAAGCATAAATAAGCCTCATTGAATAACTTTACGTGGAGAAGTGGGTACAATAGGCTGTTATGCCAGGCGAATCACTTGCGGTTTGCTGCTATTCGCAAGTAATCGTGCCCATAGAGGCTCCGCGTCAAGGGGACATACTAAAGATGGTTTATCTTCTAGATACATTAGAAACTTCTCGTCCCAAAAAGAGGAATTTTATATAAATAGTAAAATTGTATAAAGTATAATAACAAATATGAGTTGCTTCAATGCCACCTTATTTTTCAGTACATTATTCTTTTCCGTGCTCAACGTACAATGAAAGTTTTGTTAGTGAGATTTACAACATAATATTTAGCCGATTTCCATTTAAGTCGGGTTATTGGATGTCAGAGAAAAACACGCTAGAAGAGATAAATAAAATGGAATATATTTAAACTTGCTAAGAAATTTAGGGGCTCCGACAAGTTATAAGGAAGTCCTAGACGGTGAGCAACCATCGTCAGAACCATTCAGCATTGTTTCAACTGAGGCGTTAAGTCGAATCAAGAATGTGCTGAATGACAAATTCAGTTAAGGAATTGAATCGTGGTTTTCTAATAATTCAGAAGGAAATAGGCGTTCAATTTTAATTGAGATGGTTTAGAATGAACAACGAGGAAAGGCTAGTTGCTGAAGAGACACTCCACCACTTATTTGTGGGCTCGAGTGTTGATGGGATACAATTTGGATTATCTCCCGCGACAACAAAAATTTACTTTAATCATCATGACAAGAATAGCGATGAAGATTTTGTTTATTTGAATATTTAATCTAAATGGTTAATTTACCCAAGCATTACGGGTTCGACTCAATTCTTACGGTTTTGCTAAGGGAATTGATTTAATTGATAAAACAGTTACCGATAATATGACCCTTCTGGCCCTAATCAAATCTTCATAGGAGATTTGAAAAGTCGGAAAAATTAAATTATTGAAAGTTAGAGAACTGGTACTTCTATTCGTCCACTGGTATAACCATGAACATTGTGACATTACCCCTTGTTACTCTAATTCAGCGGCAGAAAGGTCAGGCAAAGTAAGTATTTGAATTGAGAAAGCAAGTCTATGAAACAACAAAAGCCATGTTGGTGGTCTCGAATTGTATGTGGCTGGAGCAGTCATATTAAGAAATGAAGTTGCTCTACCTTTTCCAGGAAGTTCTTCTAGTTCGATAATTAAGGGGTTAACCCAAATAGCGTGGACCATTGTGGCGACAAGTTTAGTGGTTGACGCAGCCCATAAAAATCGAGTTAAAGAAGGAGTAATTATTTACAGATCTTCTGTATCAGTTAACTCCAAGGCCAGTAACTGATAAAAACGGGGTCTCCTTTTTTACTTATATTATGGCCAACAATAATAAAGCGGTTATGACAACGGTAGAGGCAGTGAAGAAAGAGGGAGTATTATCAATTATGGGAAATTTACCTCTAAGTAAAATGGATTATGAGAGTATTAAAAAATTAAAGCAATTAAATAAAAATGATCTTTTAGATCTGATTGAAGGGTTATCGATATATTTAAAGGATAGGAATTTTCCTATATTTGAAGATGTTGTGGAGTTATTACTTAATTTTGATAAGGAACTTATTCCTTTCATCAATAGGATATTCGAAGGGGAGGAAAGTGATTGGAAATTAAATGTTTTAGAATATTTATTGCCTCAGTTTCCTATTGGAGTTCTTATTGAACTAGAAGTCAGTTTAATCAAGCTTGTTGAAACGCCAACTACATTAGATAGGGAATTAGAAGTTGAGATGGCTGCTAAGGAAGTGTTGAAAAAAATTCAGGCTTAAGGATGGAGCCGCGGCTAGTTATTTCAATAGACTTTTCTTCATATTCTCGGTAGGAGGATAAAGATGGATATCAAAAGATTAATCCCGAAAGATAAAATGGATATCGAGTCAGTAAATAAATTAAAAGCATTGGATACAAATTTAATTAAACCGATTATTCCTGATTTATTAGAGTGGACTGCAGATGCAAATTGGCCTACTACAAAAGAAATTGGGAAGTTGCTGCTTCCGTTAGGCAGTGAATTAATTCCTCATCTCAGGAAAATTTTCGCTTCTGATGATGACTGTTGGAAATATTCAATACTTGTAAAGTTGGTTATAAATCTACCGAAATCTGTATTATCGGAGATGGAAGCTGATCTTAAAAGATTAGCCTTTAACCCAACTGAACGTGAAAAACAAGAATTAGTCAACGAAGAGGCAGCCGATATTTTGTCACTTCTATATCAAACATGAAATATACTGAGGAGTGATTTCCTATATTGTAAAATGTAAGGCATGTTTATTGTTTTATCAATAGATGATACTCTTGCATTTTGAAAATATTCTAGATAATATGCAAGCTAGAAAACAGCTAAGAAATTAGTTTCACCTATAGGTTATTAGAACATAAGGAATTAAGTCATGGCTATGTTGTTCAAGCCTTAGATTCATAAAAAAACATAATAAAAGGAAAAGGCGGTACTGTTGAACTCGCTTTTTGTAGAGTCATAGAACAAATTGAAGAAAAAATTGAAATATACTTGCAGCCACCCTGTGACTAATAATCATAGGGTGTTTTTTTAGATCATTTCTTGCATATAACCTCTTCTCACCCAATCATAATTAAGTATTTGATTATCTGATTTGAGGATTAATAGTCCACAGACAAATTAAAAAGTGGAAACTTTTTAGTTTATGTCATACGATATTAAGAATTTTTTTAATTGTTTCTTTTTGTTTAGGATATATACAGACGTATTATTAATTAATGAATCTCCACAGGAAAGACAAAGAGAAGATAAAATCTATTTTTCAACACGTGTAGAAGAAACAGAGCAATATATTTATAAGAACATGAAAATGGAGCTACCAGAGGTTTATCCTGAGCTTAGTAACTAGAAATCCTTCCGGTATATACTGTGGATGTAGTGAACAATATACTATTGGGGGAAACATGAGATTTATGATCTAACGACCTTTCAGAAGGTCCAAGCCGGACAAATACCTCCGCTACTGCTGCCAAAAACCAAACTAGCCTGATGCGAAACCGCATTAGGCTAGTTCCTATCTAAGATATATCTCGTTATCTGGAGATTCACTCCATGGTGCACAATATCTAGGTTGAAGTAGAGTGCTAGGCAGTCTCACGGGAACATATCCGCTTTTCCCCGAATGGCGGAAATGTGTTTGTATTAAATCACCATATAGGTACTCTGTTAATGACATAGTATCGTGTTCGTGTCCACAACCTCAAAAAATTCGATAACACCGGAGAAGATATGGAGGAGCTGATTTCCATCGGAACTATTGGACTGATCAAAGCCATTGAGAGCTATCGCCCGAACAAAGGGACAAAGCTGGCCACATTTGCGGCTCGTTGTATTGAAAATGAAATCCTAATGCACCTTAGATCTTTGAAGAAAACACGGAAAGGCGTATCTCTGACGATCCAATTGGGACGAACAAGGAAGGGAATGAAATTACACTCATCGATATCCTCGGATCCGAAGCTGATGATGCCATTAAAGAAGTAGATCTTAAGATCGAGAAGAGTAAGATTTATCGCAATCTCGATATTTTGGATGACCGGGAGAAGGAAGTCGTTGTGGGACGTTTTGGAATTGATACAGGTGTTGACATTAAAGTATTAAAAGGCGACTTGTCTGCGGATAAGTTGCTTTTTTAGGAAAGTTGATTAGACAACAAAGAATCCCGAATCCTACAACTATAAAAAACGGGATACCTCATTATCTGTAATCTCATTATCTGTAACCTCATTATCTGTAATCTCATTATCTGTAACCTCATTAGCTGTAATATTATCGGACAGGCTCTTTCCTGGAATAAGCAATAATAAGCTGTGTTCCCTTCAAACAATGTTCAGTCCGTTGTTTCTGTATTTTTTTTGTTTATCAGGAGAAATGCCGGGAGCTGTGATCTCTGGTTCGTCGCCCTGCAAAGCACCCACGATTTCTTCCAGCTTACCTGTTGCTCCCATATCGCCAGCCAGGCTTGAATCGGGTTCGGTTATAGGATCAACACCCGGGCCGCGTCCATCAAGCGGAGCTTTCTTGTCGTCCTTCATTTAATCGTCTCCTTTCTGTGTAGTCTTTGTATTTCTTTCCAATCCCAATCAAGAAAATATGATATAATGACGTCGTTATTGTAAGTTGCATTTTTAATATGAAAATAGGATGGACAATATGAGGGGATATATTCATAACGTCGATAAAAAACGATTGCTTATTATGATTATCGGCAATGTATTTCTGGGCATGGGAATTAGTATTTTCAAGCTGTCCGGCATGGGGAATGATCCCTTCAGCGGTATGGCAATGGCACTTGCAGAGAGCGTCGGTATAACATATGCGAATTTTTTGATCTTATTGAACCTGCTATTGTTTGTAATCGAATTCATAACAGGACGAAAGTTTATTGGAGTCGGGACTTTCGTAAACGCAATTCTTTTAGGATATATTGCTACTTTCTTTCATAATAATTGGCTATCTCTGTTCGGCGAACCTCATTTGTTATGGCAGCGAGTGGTTATCGTAGCAATTGGCGTGGTGGTATGCAGTTTTGGGGTATCCCTGTATCAGACATCGAAGGTGGGAGTAGCTCCCTACGACAGCTTGTCCCTGATTATGAGAGAGAATTTCCCTAAAATATCTTATTTTTGGCACCGGATGTTTACGGATGCGCTTTGTGCTCTGATTTGTTTCCTGGCAGGAGGCATTGTGGGCTTAGGAACTTTGGTGTCAGCACTTGGTCTGGGACCCATCATTCATTTTTTTGATGTGAATTTTACGGAGAAGCTCCTGGCAAAAAGGCGTACCAATTAAAAAAAATATGAATTGAAGAAAGGCGGGGCAGATCAATCTGCCCCGCCTTTACTGTAATTTGAAGGTCCATTCCTAATGAGCGGATGAACTTTTTATTTTATTATTTTTATGGATATCTTCCGTACCACTATCCAAGGCAGTCTTGTAGTAGAAGCATTTGTGTTCTATGACTTCCATCGTTTTTTTCAATTCTTCCATCTGCGCTTCTACGGAAGCTTTCCGCTCCAGAAACATGTCATATCTTTGCTGTAAGGTGGAATCCCCCTCAGAGCACCACTCAATGAAATGTTTTATTTCTTTAATTGGCATCCCGGATGACTTCAGGCATTCAATTACCTTTAAAGCGTCCATATCGGATTGTTTGAATATACGTTTACCGCCGGAGGTTCTTTCTATAGAAGGGAAAAGACCTTCCTTGTCATAGTAACGCAGGGTATGTGGTGTCATGTTAAAGGACTCTGCAACTTCACTTATGGAGTATGTCTTCATCATCTATCTCCAATCTCAAATATATTTTGTGCTTGACTTAGAGTTAACTTTAAGTAATAACATATGTTTTGTAAAGCTGACGTTTTAGATTTTATTATTTAACCAGAAGAGAGGTTTCACTATGATAAAAGTTAATGCACGCGCTACATTCAGTCAGGAAGGTCCATTTAAGCTAACCACAATCGAACGCCGAGAACTGCAGCCGCACGATGTTCTTATTGAGATTAAATACGCTGGTATTTGCCACTCGGACATTCATACTGCCCGCGGGGAGTGGGGACCCGTCAACTATCCACTCGTTCCGGGACATGAGATCGCCGGAATTGTCAGCCAGATTGGTTCTGAAGTCACAAAGTACTCAGTGGGCGACCGGGTAGGGGTAGGTTGTATGGTTGACTCCTGTGGAGAGTGCAGTAATTGCCATAAAGGTGAGGAGCAGTATTGCCTGAGTGGAAATACGGGCACCTATGGAGCTATCGACCGGTACGGGCAGTATACGCAAGGCGGCTACTCCACTCATATCGTCGTAACCGAGGATTTTGTGGTTCGGATCCCTGACAGTATTCCGCTTGATGCTGCTGCACCGCTTCTGTGTGCAGGAATCACCACCTATTCACCTCTGCGTCATTGGGGAGCAGCTCCCGGTAAAAAAGTAGCTGTAGTGGGTCTTGGTGGGCTTGGACATATGGCTGTGAAGATCGCTCATGCCATGGGGGCTGAGGTTACTGTTTTATCACAGTCCCTGAAGAAGAAGGAAGACGGATTGCAATTAGGGGCGGATCATTATTATGCCACTAGCGATCCGGAGACATTTAAACAGCTTGCCGGTTCGTTCGATCTAATCGTAAATACTGTAAGCGCGCAGATTAATATCGATGCCTATCTTTCGCTCCTGGCGCTGGATGGTACATTAGTCAATGTCGGTGCGCCTGCTGATCCTTTGGCAGTAAACGTATTCTCGCTGATCGGCCACCGCCGCTCGTTTGCCGGATCGATGATTGGTGGAATTCGTGAAACGCAGGAAATGCTTGATTTCTGCGCTGAACATAATATTGCATCTGAAATCGAGGTCATTTCTGCTGACCGGATTGATGAAGCCTGGGAGCGTGTGCTTGCTTCAGATGTCCGTTACCGGTTCGTCATCGACATCAGCACGATGGGGAACAACGAATAAGAGACGCCCTCTTTGTTGACATCACATCGTGCATCGGCTTGATTAATGCCATTAAGAGCTATCGTCCCAATAAAGGGAGTAGACGGTCATTCTTGTAGTCTAACAAACATAAAGAACCCAAGCGATTGAATTTTAAATCGCTTGGGTTCTTTGCTTCATTTTCATAGGTTATTTTTTTATCTCAAAATTATGAATTCATCAACTGATATTAGGTGTAGAGTCTCTTATGATGAGTTTGGTATAAATATGAGAAACCTGATAGGGTTGCTTCGGATCATTAATTCGGGAAAGTAGCATTTCGGCTGCTTTGACACCCATCTCATTACTATAAATATGAACCGTAGTAAGATGGGGTTCTACAATGCTTGATTCAGGACCGTTATCAAAACCACAAATGACGATGTCGTTAGGAATGGAAAGCACATTTTTGAGTGACTTCATAAAGGTAACCGCAATATAATCGTTAGCACACACGAAAGCAGAAGGGAGCTCATTTATTTGACTTAGTCTAGTATCTGCCCACTCTGGACTTGAGAAAAATAGTTGATCGTCATCGAGAATGCATTGTGTGAGATCAAGCTGAATCCCGGATTCTATTAGTGCGCGATTAAAGCCCACCCATCTTTCATTAAAACTCCTACAGTGATTATAGTCCCCGATGAACCCCAGTGATTTGTAACCGCCCTCAATTAACTTTTTGGTAAGTTGGTATGTGCTGTGTTCGTTCTCCATGAGAAGTACATCTGCTTGGAATTCAGGGTAACAGACATCTGCAGAGCAGTCGATGAAAATAGTTGGAATACCTAGATTTGTAATCAACTTACTATATTCCGAATTGAACAACTCAATACAAATAATTCCGTCTACATTGGAGACATCAAAATTATTTGGAAGAGACAGGGACTCTTGATCAATGTCTCTAATAATGTGCATGGATAAATTATATCCCTCTGCACTGATTCTTTTTTCCATGCCACTGATCAGTTTCGACCCAAAATGGGAAGTGTTAGGTAAATTTTCTGTTAATAAAGCGATGTTTCCAGAGTTTCTGGATTGAACACTCTCGGTGTCCATAAAAGCAAATTGCTTATATTTTAACTCTATTGCTTTCTTAATTACTTTGTTTCTGGTTTCATCAGGTATACCGTTCGTTCCATTTAGGGCTTTAGAAGCTGTATTTCTGGAGATTCCTAAAGCATCCGCGATATCTTGTATGGTTACTTTTTCTCTGGCCATCTATGTAATTCACCTCTATATTCTTGTTCTTAATATTCGCCACAAATAGTGTACTATTTGCCATTATTCCAACTCTCTTAAATGTATATTAGTTTGCTGAAAATAGCAACATGATATTTACAAATGCACAATTTAGTTTACATTTTATTGTGATGTTGATGTGCAAAAAAATAGCTTTGTTTTCATATTATTGAGAAAATGATGAGATTGAAGTATATATTCTTATTTAAATTGGCTGTATTTGTAATTATGTAAAATTGTATACGCCATTTATGAACATAATAATTTGTCATATGCACATAGATATTTTTACAAAATGTATTGACGAACGATTAAGTGTTTGGTAAATTGTAAAAGCAGCAGGACATTAGTGAGATTGAAAGCCCTTACTGCATCAAGATGTAAACATTGATAAGAACGGAGGTAAAGGCATTGCATAACCCAATAGAAGCCGAACACGGAATAACGGTGACGCGACATAAGAGTTCCTTAATGGATTATTTAAAGAAGCACTACTTTCTTTATATTTTGCTCGCACCAGCTGTGATTCTGACCCTTATTTTTAAATACGGTCCTATGTATGGTGCGATTATCGCCTTTAAAGATTTCAGCCCAATCAAAGGAATTATGGGGAGTGAATGGGTAGGCTTGTACAACTTCGAGAAATTCCTTTCTTCTCCCAATTTCGAAGTAATCTTTTTGAATACGCTTAAATTAAGTTTCTTCGGATTAATTCTGAGTTTTCCAATTCCGATCCTGCTTGCCTTGATGTTGAATCAAATTCGCCGTGCAGGCGTCAAAAAGAACATTCAATTGTTCTTGTATGCACCTAACTTTATTTCTGTTGTCGTTGTGGTCGGGATGTTGTTTATCTTCTTGTCCCCAACGGGACCGATTAACCAGTTTTTCACCTGGCTTACAGGTGAACCAATTATGTTCATGTCTCGTCCCGAGTACTTCCGTTCGATCTACATTTTATCCGATATTTGGACCGGAGCTGGTTGGGCATCCATTATTTATGTAGCAGCGCTTGCTAATGTCGATCCTGAGTTACATAATGCAGCCAATCTTGACGGCGCTAATCTTCTACAAAGAATACGCCATATCGATCTGCCAACCATTCGTCCAATTATGGCTATTGTATTTATCCTTGCAGCTGGTGGGATTATGTCCATTGGCTTCGAAAAAGCCTATCTCATGCAAACGGCGATGAACTTGCCAACCTCAGAAATCATTCCGACTTACGTTTATAAAATTGGTTTGCAGTCGGGCGATTATGCTTATTCAGCCGCAGTAGGATTGTTTAACTCTATCATCAACATCGTCTTGCTCGTCACCGTTAACTTCACCGTGAAGAAACTGAATGAGGGTGAAGGTCTTTACTAAGAAAGGAGCAACAAGCTATGCCCATTAAACATTCCGGATTAGATCGTTTTATCATCGTGTTGAATGCGATCTTCCTGACGCTGGCCGTACTTATCATCGTACTTCCCTTGATTTATGTAGTGATTGCCTCTTTTATGGATCCATCTGTCCTGCTCAGTAAAGGATTATCATTCAACCTATCGGACTGGTCATTAGAAGGGTATAAAAAAATTCTTTCTAATCCTGCCATGATCCGAGGTTTTGGAAACTCTGTTTTATACTCTGTTTCATTTGCTATGATTACCGTTCTCGTCTCAATCTGTGCCGGTTACGCACTGTCCGATGACAGGCTCAAAGGAAAAGGGTTCTTCATGACATTGTTTATTATCACCATGTTCTTTGGGGGTGGACTCATACCTACATATCTGCTCGTTAAGAACCTTGGTCTGCTTGATACAGTATGGGCGGTGATCATTCCAGGGGCGGTCAATGTTTGGAACATCATTCTCTCTAGAACTTTCTTCAAAGGAGTTCCGAATGAAATGAAGGAAGCCGCTAATGTAGACGGAGCTTCCGAGATGCGGATTTTCTTCAGTGTCGTATTACCGCTCTCCAAACCGATTGTTTTTGTGCTCGCTCTTTATGCCTTTGTTGGCCAGTGGAATTCCTACTTTGACGCTATGATCTATTTAGATAATCCTAATCTTCATCCACTGCAGCTCGTGTTGCGTTCCATCTTGATCCAGAATCAGGTAGATCCGGGCATGATCAGCGATCAACTTGCCATGGCGGAAATGAAGCGATTGTCTGAAATCATCAAGTATGCTGCCATCGTTGTTTCTAGTTTGCCACTCATTGTTATGTATCCATTCTTCCAGAAGTACTTTGAAAAAGGTGTTATGGTCGGTTCCCTTAAGTAGGAAACAGGCTGCACATAGATAAAGATTAATTCATTCATATCTAATTTGGAGGTCATACCCTATGAAAAGAATTAAGAAATCAAGAGTTTCGACGAAAGCAGCTTCTGTAACTGTACTTGCTTCACTTATGTTCCTTAGTGCATGCGGTGGAGGAGGAGGGGGAAGTGCAGCTAGTAAAGAACAGGACGCCAGCGGTAAAGTAACTTTGAACTTTATTACGCAAAGCTCTCCACTTGCACCAACGGATCCAAATGAAAAACTGATTAATAAACGTCTTGAAGAAAAGACGAATGTTCATATTAATTGGAAGAATTTCACGAAAGACGTATTTGTTGAAAAAAGAAACCTGGCTGTGGCAAGTGGTGATCTTCCTGATGCAATTTTTAATGCGGACTATAGTGACTATGAGCTGCTCAAGCTTGCTAAAGATGGTGCCATCGTCCCGCTGAATGATCTCATCGAGAACAATATGCCAAACTTCAAAAAGGTGCTGGAAGAAGCACCAGAATATAAGAGTATGATTACGGCACCAGATGGCAATATTTATGCCTTTCCATGGATTGAAGAGCTGGGTAGCGGTAAAGAAAGAATCCAGGCGGTAGATAGTATGCCTTGGATCAATGTGGAATGGCTTAAGAAGCTTGGCCTTGATATGCCTAAAACAACAGAAGAATTAAAGGAAGTATTAATTGCATTCAAGACAAAAGATCCAAATGGCAACGGTAAGGCTGACGAAATTCCATTGTCCTTTATTAACAAGCCGGGAGCAGAAGATCTGGCATTCCTATTTGCTTCGTTTGGATTGGGTGAGAACCCTGACCATGCGGTTGTGAGCAATGATGGGAAAGTGATATTTACGGCGGCACAAGAAGACTACAAGGAAGCAGTTTCTTTTATTAACGAGCTGTATAAAGAAGGACTTATTGATATTGAAGCCTACACACAAGACTGGAGTACTTACCTTGCAAAAGGAAAGGATCAGAAATACGGACTTTACTTCTCATGGGATAAGGCCAACATCACCGGAGATAATGACAGCTACGAAGTTATGCCTCCACTTGCTGGACCCGATGGTGAAGTTAACGTAACAAGAACGAACGCGCTTGGTTTGGGAAGAGGTAAGATGGTTGTCACAAGCGCCAATAAGAACTTGGAAACGACAGCGAAATGGGTTGATCAACTCTTCGATCCGATTCAATCTGTACAGAACAACTGGGGGACGTATGGAGATGAGAAACAGCAGAATATTTTCGAATTTGATAAAGAAAAAGGAATGCTGAAACATTTGCCGCTGGAGGGTGCAGCTCCTGTAGAACTACGTGAGAAAACAAGTGTCGGTGGACCCCTAGCTATTCTTGATTCTTATTATGGGAAATACACAACCATGCCGGATGATGCCAAAAGCAGAATGGATATTATCAAGAATATCATGGCGCCAAAGATGAAAGCAGAAAACGTAATGCCGAGTGTATTCCACTCCATTCAAGAGCTTGATCGCCTTACGACAATTGAAACGGATCTTTTTGCCTACGTGCTTAGAATGCGCACAGAATGGTACCAAAACGGTAAAATCGAAGCGCAGTGGGATGAATATCTGAAAGAATTGGATCGTCTGGGCTTGCAAGAATGGCTTGAAATTAAACAAGGCGGATATGATAGAGCAACCCAATAACAAATGATTACTATTGTGGGATGAAGGCCGAGTTCCATGCAGTTACACTGCTATACACGACCTTCATCTATATAAAGAGAGATGATCTTAGAACGGGAGTAAAGGAGAAAACAATAATGTCTACGATTGCGAAACAAAATTACCGAGGTGTGTATCATTTTTCCCCTAAGGAAAAGTGGATGAATGATCCAAACGGAATGGTTTATTTTGAGGGTGAATATCATTTGTTCTTTCAGCACCATCCGGGTGGAATGACCATGGGAGCTATGCACTGGGGCCATGCGGTCAGCAAGGATCTTGTTACATGGGAGGAACTGCCTATCGCTCTCGCTCCAGATGAATTAGGTATGATTTTTTCCGGCAGTGCTGTAGTTGACTGGAATAATACGACTGGATTTTTTGAAGGTAAACCAGGTTTAGTAGCGATTTTTACGCATCATTTGGATATGCCAGAAGGCAAGCCAGCCATTCAGCGTCAAAGCTTGGCCTACAGTAAAGATAACGGAAGAACCTGGACGAAGTATGAAGGAAACCCGGTACTTGAACATGATACATTCATTGATTTCCGTGACCCCAAAGTATTTTGGAATCAAGATACGAATCAATGGGTGATGATTGTAGCTTGTGGTCAAACGGTGTGTTTATATCATTCTCCTGATCTAATTAACTGGACATATGCCAGCGAATTTGGTAACGGAATCGGTTCTCATGACGGGGTATGGGAATGCCCAGACTTGTTCCCACTTGCTATTGATGGCGATCATTCGAACACGAAATGGGTGATGCTTGTGAGCATCGGTGCGGATCCCGCTTTTGTGGAAGGGTCAAGAACTCAGTATTTCACAGGGGATTTTGATGGAGAAGTGTTCACGCCAGATGAAGATTCGATAAAAGTTCGCTGGATTGATTATGGAAGAGATAATTATGCAGGTGTAAGCTGGTCCGATATACCGGCTGAAGATGGAAGACGACTATTTATCGGCTGGATGAGCAACTGGATGTATGCTAACAAGACGCCGGCAGAAGAATTCCGCGGCGCGATGACGATTGCAAGGGAACTTCAACTCGAATCAAGACAAGGGGAGATCTTTCTTGTACAGAAGCCGGTACAAGAGTTGGAATCTGCTCGTGTACAAGTCCTTTCTGTGAAAGAGGCAACGGTGCAAGAAATCAATACTCTTCTTAAGGAGATTCACTTGGAATCTTATGAGATTATAGCTGAGTTTACTCGAGGTAAATCTGTAGGCTTCAAAGTAAGAGTAGGTGCGGATAGTCAAACAATAATCGGTATTAACGGTGAGACAGAGGAGCTTTATGTAGATCGGATGGCTTCAGGTCAGCATGATTTCCACGAACATTTCGTAGGACATCATTCAGCCAAGCTCGAAGCGCTTGATGAGTCAAATGATCTCCGTATTTTTGTGGATCGCTCTTCAGTTGAGGCGTTCAGTAATGGTGGTCAGGCAGTGATTACGGATCTTATATTCCCTGGACTAGAATCTAAAGGTATAGCTGTGTTTGCAGAAAATGAGAATGACTTGCTGATTTCTCTGGATATCTCTGAGCTTACTCCCTCTGCTGAGCAAGACAAGAATTAGTCATCGAGAGGAGTCATGTATATGCGTATAGGAGCGATTGAAGCTGGCGGGACGAAGTTTATATGTGGCATTGGGAATGAAAATGGGGAAATTGAAGATCAGATTAGTTTCCCAACAGAACATCCTGAGGTGACGTTGCCCAAAGTTATTCAATATTTTCAAGGCAAGCAAGTAGAAGCTATCGGAATTGGATCGTTTGGTCCGATTGATATTCACACAGATAGCAGGGCGTATGGTTACGTTACTACAACACCAAAGCCAGGGTGGGGAAATTACGATATGCTGGGCACTTTGAAAAGAAACTTTTCGGTTCCTTTTGGATGGGACACGGATGTCAATGCAGCGGCATTTGGTGAAGCCAAATGGGGCGCTGCTCAAGGGTTATCCAGCTGTTTGTACTATACAGTTGGCACGGGTGTTGGTGTGGGAGTGTATTCAGAAGGTAAACTCATTCATGGTCTTGTACATCCTGAAGGGGGGCATGTTCTTACGAGACGCCATCCTGACGATGTATTCCCAGGGGGATGTCCCTATCATGGGGACTGCCTAGAAGGGATGGCGGCAGGTCCTGCTATTGAAGCAAGGTGGGGGAAGAAGGGCCATGAACTTCCTATGGATCATCTTGCATGGGAAATGGAAGCATTTTATATTGCACAGTCGATTACGGGTGCTATATTGCTTAACTCTCCTCAGAAAATCATTCTGGGTGGTGGTGTTATGCAGCAGTCACAATTGTTTCCACTGATCCGTCAGGCTGTGCTTCAGAACCTGAACGGCTATGTCAGCTCAAGTACTATTTTGGAACACATAGATGAGTATATCGTTCCACCAGGGTTAGGCCAACAGGCGGGATTATGCGGTGCTCTGGCTCTTGGACTCACAGCACTGGAAAGTCAGATTTCTGCTCAATTGTAAAAGAATATATAGAGGAGGTCAGTGCAGTAATGAATTGGCCTCCTTCTTTTTTTTCAATATTAATGATAGAAAAAGAGGGCAAAGAAGATGAAAAATAAAGGGAAATTCGCAATATGCTTTCTTATGGCAACAGGACTTGTAATGACTTCAGCAGGCATTTATGTAGCAAATCCCGGGACTGGATGGGCTGCGCTCGCTGAACAGGAGGTAAGCAAACGAGCTAAGGTGGGACTTTCTATTTTTGAAAGCGTAACCAATACAAATACGAATTTGACAGGTTGGCAAATAAAAGGAAAAGGTAACTTGGTGGATACTCCTGAAGGAATCTTACTGACTTCCGATCCAAAAGAAAATGTAATGGCAATCTCCGAAACGGTGTCAGAGGATTTTATCTATGAAGCTGACGTCATGATCAAGGATATGCAAGCTGATGCGACCTTATTGTTCCGTTCTAATGAAGATGGCTGGGGTTCCTACATGCTCCAAATTGTTCCGAATGCAGGTATGATCCGCTTACGAGACGCAAGTGATGGTGAAGGGAAATTAAAAGAGGAGCGGAAGGTTACAGTCAAGGCAGGCGAAATCTATCATCTCAAGGTGAAAGCAGAGGGTTCATCGCTGAAAATATATTGGGACAATGCATATAAACCTGTGATTGAGGTTCAGGATAACGCGTATCGTACAGGTAAGCTAGGACTCAATGTATGGGATGGTTCTGTTTTGTTCCAAAACATAATCGTAAGTGATCTGAAAGGAAATCTTGGTGCTGTGGTTACAAATCAAGGACAATGGCAGCCTAATATCAGCGGCAAAAAAGGAATGGTAGCAAACCAGAGTAAGTCACTGCAAATATATAACAAACAAGCTGCTGATTTTGTATATGAAGGAAATATATCTCTTCGTCCTGATTCTGTTGCAGCGCTCGCCTTTCGTTCATCGGCTGATGGAACAAAGGGATATGAAGCTGCCCTTACGAAGGAAGGAAATCAGGTCCGTGTAAGCTTGACGAAAGCTAACGGAACAGACATTGCAAGTTCACAGCATACCTATCCAAGTCAGACCGGAGCAAAACATCACGTAGAGATAAAGGCAAGTGGAAACAGAATTCAGGTCTTCCTAGACGGATACACCCCGGCTGCAATCGATCTAACAGATAAAACCTACACCGATGGATATGCAGGAATCGTCGTTAAACAAGGAACGGCTTACTTCCAGGATACTTATGTGACGGATGCTAGCAGTTATTATAATGAAAAATATCGTCCTCAATATCACTATACGCCAATTCGTGGTTCTGCAAGTGATCCGAATGGACTGGTCTATTTCGAAGGAGAATATCATCTATTCCATCAGGACGGAGGCACATGGGCACATTCTGTCAGTAAAGATATGCTGAACTGGAAGCGCCTTCCGATTGCGCTGCCCTGGAATGATCATGGACATGTCTGGTCTGGATCGGCTGTGGCAGATTTGACGAATGCATCAGGCTTGTTCGGGGATTCAGGAGGTAAGGGGCTGATTGGCTACTACACTTCCTATAATCCCGATGGCCCGAATGGGAATCAGCGTATCGGTCTTGCATACAGCAAGGACCAAGGTCGTACTTGGGAGTATTTCAAGGAACGTCCAATTGTTATTGGAAATCCCGGAGATAATGGAGATGAGCCTGGAGGTTGGGATTTCCGTGATCCGAAAGTGATTCGTGATAACGACAATAACAGGTGGGTAATGGTTGTATCCGGTGGAGATCATATTCGTTTCTTTACTTCAACGAATCTACTTGATTGGACCCTGACAGATAGTTGGGGATACGGGGACTATGTTCGCGGCGGTGTATGGGAATGTCCGGATTTACTTCAGCTTTCGGTAGACGGAACATCACAGAAGAAATGGGTTCTGATGATTAGTACAGGAGCGAATCCAAAAACAGGCGGATCAGATGCTGAATATTTTGTGGGTCATTTAACAGCGGAAGGTAAATTCGTTAATGATAATCCGTCGAGGAAAGTATTGCGAACAGATTTTGGAAAAGAATTCTACGCTTCGATGTCTTTTTCGAACATGCCAGATCATCGCAGCGTAATGATGGCTTGGATGACAAACTGGGACTATCCGTTTGCTTTCCCGACGACCCATTGGAAGGGCGTACTGTCAATCCCAAGGGAAGTCTCATTAGTAACGACTAAAGATGGGATTCAGCTCGTTCAAAGCCCAATCAAAGAGTTGGAATCGCTGCGTAGTCAGCTGTATTTTACAGCTAATAAAGTGGTGAGTCCTTCTTCTCAGAACCTACTGAAAGGCGTTACTTCTGGTGTATACGAGATTGAAGCTGAAGTAGAAATTCCTGCAGGCAGTCAGGTAAGTGAATTTGGTTTTAACGTTCGAGTAGGTGGAAGTCAGAAAACGGTAGTTGGATATAAACCTAGTGAGAGTCAGATTTTTGTGGATCGGTCTGCATCTGGTATGACGGATTTTTCGAGTTTATTTAGTACAAGACATGAAGCGCCAATGCAAACGGAGAATAGGCGTATTAAGATGCGTATCCTTGTAGACGAGTCTTCTGTTGAGGTTTTTGGCAACAGCGGTAAAGTCGTTTTCTCTGATGTCATTTTTCCGGATCCAGCCAGCAGAGCTTTGAGCTTTTACACCAATGGAGGCAACGTAAAGGTCGTATCTCTGAAAGTGAATCAGTTAGGATCTGTATGGAATCAGGAGTCCGATTCCGCTACCAAGATAATGATGGATACAAATGATCGTGAACTGAGCAAGGGGCAAAGCGACACACTCTTGGCAATGGTAGAGAATGGAACAGGTAATGGTGCACAGCCGCTGAAATGGAATTCCAGTAACAAGGATGTAGTTGAACTAAACGTAGAAAATAGCTCACAGGCAACCATTGTAGGAAAAAAAGAAGGCGAGTCTATCATTACTGTCTCTACTCCAAATGGGAAGACATCAATAAGCGTTTTAGTTAAGGTAACTGATGGTGAATTTCATACGAACTTAGGTGGATGGACTAAAGATCTTTCTGCAGCCTCTTGGGTCATTAGTGAAAATGGGATTCGTGGAAATTACTTGAGTGACGCGAATTATATCGCAGCGAAGCAGGCTGGAGACTTTACTTATGAAGCAGATATGATATTAGGGAAATCCGGGGGAGCAGGCTCTATGTTGTTCCGCGCCAGCGAAGATGGACGCAGCGGATACTACTTAAATCTGGATCCGAATATGAAGTCCGTACGTCTCTTTTATAAAATCGAAGGCCGTTTTGAAGAGCGTCAAATACTGGCGAAAGTTCCGATGTTCATTCAGCCGGGTCAAACCTATAAAGTAAAAATCGAAGCGAAGGGCTCGCATATTGTAGTTTATGTGGATGGGCAGAAAGTGATCGACCTCCAGGACGGCACATTTGCAGAAGGTCGCTTTGGACTACATGTATTTGGCGGATATGCTTCATATCAAAACGTTAACGTGAGCGGAGAAACACCTGCCAACTTAACCACATCTAGTCTAGTAAATGCAAAACTACAGAAATCTCTCTATACAGCAAATCTTGCAAATGGTGAAGCTGTTACCCTGAAGGATGCGAATGTTTCTACGGATCAGAAATGGGTAATCGTGCCGACGGGGGATGATGCAGGTTCCTATTCCATTCGTACAACAGCCGGTCAGGCGCTTGATCTCGACACAGGGCAAAATAAAATTCAGTTATACCATTATCTCGGATATAACAATCAGCGTTGGATTCTTCACAAGAATGATGATGGTACTCTAAGCATTATTTCTGCTCATCATAGGAAAGCGCTGGAAGTATCAGCGGATGGAACAACATTGTCTTTAAGCGAATTTGATCCTACTCTTGATCGGCAAAAATGGGTAATTACGAATTAAGATGAGAATGATGGAACTAATGGAAGAGCGGCTAAGATTTGGCGGCTCTACTTCTTAATAATTAAAGGTCCTTATTGTTAATCCGAGCCAGGTTCAATTCTTTGCAATTCAGTTTGATGGACCCCAAGATTTAATATTTCACTATCGTATTAAGATACGAAGATGAAAACTAGACGACATTAAGGTACAATCTACTTAAAAGGAATACCTGATGAATTGATCCCTACGTTCATCGAGCAGGGGGGCTTATGAGAACAGCAAACGCCAACTTAATGAAGGAAATTAACCTCAACAACGTTCGTCAAGTGATGAAACGTATAAATACAGCTACCAAACCCCAGCTGGCAGCACTGACCAAACTGAGCGTCGTAACAGTAAACTCATTAGTCAAGGAGCTGCACGAGTTAGGTGAGCTCTTCGAAGACTTGACTGTACCATCAAACGGCGGTAGACCAGCACAAACTTATCGCTACAATTACAACTTCAGCCTCGGGCTAGTCATTTATCTGAAGGATAAAGAGGGACAGGTACTGATTTCAGCCACTGTCGTGAATTTGGAGAACGAGATTCTGGCGAAGGATGAACATATCATTCCAGTCTTCGAAAGACAATTTTTTTGTGATATTATTGAACGCTCTATAGCCTTGTATCCTTCTATCAAGGTTATTGGCATAGGCATTCCGGGACAGGTTGTCAACGGCGAAATTAAAGTCAGCAGCCACCATGAGCTGACTGGCTCACGGATGATTCAAGAGATTGAGCAACAATTTGAGTTGCCTATCTTGGTTGAAAATGACGTTAATGCAGCTATCAGCGGATATTGCATGAACCAGGGAGAGGAAGAGGAACAGTACTTGCTTGGTCTTTACTTTCCAAACAGGTACCCACCTGGCATGGGTATCTATCTGAATGGAAAGATCCTTAAAGGTAATCAGGGCATGTCAGGGGAAATAAAATTCCTGCCCGACATGCCTGACTGGAGTCTCGAGATGGGCAAGGACACGTTCATCGATACTGTCTGCCGGATTATCCAAACCCTGAATGCTGTTCTTGCTCCGGACAAAATTGTAATATATCAGGATAAGGTGGAATTAGAAACCTGGACATCTGCTTGGGAAGCTTATCAGCTTCGACATCCAATGCCCATTTATCCACAGATTGTTATGCAAAATACATTTCAAGATGACTTCGAGGCTGGCCTGCGCTGGTTGACATTGAAGTCATTGGAGCCGGATTTGGTCGAGCTCCATTAAGAGGTTGTCCCATAAGTCATGAGATGAATGACTTATGGGACAAGCCTCTTTTTTTTAGGTGATCAATATGAGTATTGATCCAATTGCTGATATGCACTGCACACTAATGATACGGCTCCAGATCAGTGAATGGGTTGCTTGACAAAGGAATACTTATATCGCATACTTCATACATAGACTTTATAAAGTATATTTATTAAGTGCGTAAATGTATTTCTTTACGCGTGCAACGAATCATTTTTATCACGTGGGGAAGCATGCTTGTCTACCTGGTTTTTGATTATTATATATCTGGCTTTTATCAGTCTAGGACTTCCTGACTCTTTACTCGGCTCGGCAGGTATCGTGTCCATGATCATTGCGGGAGGGACCATCGTGTCCAGTCTGTTCAGCAACAGGATGGTCGAGCGTCTGGGTACGGGTAGAATCACATTGTTCAGTTGTTTCCTTACTGCGGTTACGCTACTTGGATTTTCCATTGCTCCATCGATGCTCTGGTTCATAGTATTTGCCATTCCACGGGAGCGGTGGATGCCGCACTAACATTGATGTTTTTGAGTACAGAGACGATTAATAGATTGCTGATAAAACCCACACAAGGGAGGGGATAAAGAGATGGTTTATATCATTTTGTGCGCAATCATCTGGGTAGGAGTGTATTTGAATCTAGCCGCATCGAAGGAATCGATGGATGTGAAGCCTATTCGTTCCGTGAATGATCTGTTTGAATAATCAAGGAGCAACGTAAAAAGCATTTGATCCTGGATCAAATGCTTTTTTGATAGTACAAAGACATTATCGTTTCAATTGCATAGTTATACTAGAATGAGGAAGGTTAGCCTTTTGAAGGTAAGTAGGGGCTAACAAGCTCCCCTTGGTTATATGATTTATCATACAAGTAATCAACACCCCAAATCATTCCGTTACAGGCGGAATAGCTTGGGGTGTTGCATTTTTTATAGCGCTTATAATTATTAATTAAGTAAAACTATTGGTTTTGTGAAATATAGTGACTTACTGTTACTTTTGAAGCAGGAAAATATACATATATATTGAATACAAAACAACAAAGAGGGAGGATGAAAATGTCATACAGAGCAAATGCATTACGTTCGTCATTAACCCTAGCTGTTCCAATTATTTTAGATAGGCATTACCATTCTATAACTATGAAAAATATCGAATCCGTCTGGTTTGTAGAGACGCATAAGGAATTGTTAGATTCAACATTCAGCACGATATTAATCAGTATGATAGAGGCACTGTTCTTGGATTCCTTTGGTTACGACCAATACCTAAGCCTACTAGAAAAAGAGGGGGTGGAGCGAGGGATTTATACTGCAGAAATATTCGGTGATCATTTTGATATCTTACTTGAAATGAGCAAGGATTTAAACTTAATCGCTCAGAATATGATGTTTAAGATCATTGAAGAGATGGAAGATGATTCTACGACTCGATTGTTTTTTTATAATCGTTTAATGGAAAGCAACTGGATCGGTTTTACGGGCTTTGCAAAGGGGTATTTATCTAATAAAAATCAACAGATTGACAATTTGCACGAACAAAAAATAGCTGTTATGGGACAAATGGCAGCTGGTATGGCACATGAAATACGGAATCCGCTTGCTTCGATTAAAGGATTTGCCCAGCTTGTAAATAACAGGCTATATGAACCGGTGATCAAGGCGGATGAATTGCGTGCGTATCTGGATATAACCATCAAAGAGATTGATGCTCTGAACGGATTAGTAACGGACTTCCTAGTACTGGCTCGAAAAGGAGATAGTTCGAAAAATAACGGCGTAGTATATAACGTTATCGAGGTTATACATAGAGTTAATAACATCGTGAATCAACTCATACTTAGTGATGATATTATTCTTTCCGTGGAGTATTCTCTAGAGAAAGTAATGACGTATGGAAACGCCTCTCAACTAGAACAGGTAATCCTTAACATTTTAAAAAATAGTATCGATTCATTCACAGCGTTTAGAGGCAGAATAGACATTACAGTTAGCACCGCTAATGAGACTAACGAAATTATCCTTATTTTTAAAGACAATGGAGAAGGAATTCCACTGGATAAACTAAATCGCATATTTGACCCTTTCTTTACAACCAAGCAAAAAGGGACAGGGATTGGATTATCAATTTGTAAACAATTAATAGAAATGTATGGGGGACAAATTAAGGTAGACTCAGAAGTTCAGGTAGGTACTAGCGTGATGGTTATTTTGCCTTGGGTAAATGATTATCACATTTGAGGCTACGAACAATTTGAATGATTGAATGAAGGATGATAAATGGATCATCAGCTTCGGAGAGCTGTTACAGCAAAAATAAACAAGCCTGGCACAGAAGCTTATCAGGCTTGTTTATTATTTTTCATGCTGAAAAGGATCCTATCCTCCAAACGATACGCAGTATCGCTATTCAAAAATACGCGTTCCTTAGAGGACGGCACAGCCTGTTCTACTTAACGCTAAGTTGTATCTCTTTTTCTTTTACAAACTTCTCCAGCACTCTAAAATCCTCGGTAACCTTTTTAAATGGTAAAGATTCCAATGCCTTATCCCGGTAATCCTTTTTCGCAGCAGCAGACAGACGGGAATCAAGTATGCTGAGTACACCAAGGTCAGTCTCACTACGGATCAGTCGCCCGGTTCCTTGTCTTAACCGAAGCAGCATGTCCGGTACAAAAACGTCATTTAAGGGATCCTTCGCCAAAGATGCCTTATATTCATAGACAGGATCGGAAGGAACAGGGAAGGGCAGACGGAAAATAATTAACTGCGACAAATCAGAACCTTCGATGTTCACGCCTTCCCAGAATACACCGGTACTAAGAAGGACGCCTTTACTGCCACGGAATTCAGCGATCACCCCGTCCTGAGACGATCCTTCTCTTTGAACATGCACCGCCCATGCAAGCTTCTCGGATTTTAACTTATTATGAATGTACTTCATATCTTCCTTCGCTGAAAAAAGAACCAATGTCCGTCCGTCCGTTAAATTACAGAGCCTCAGCATTTCCTTGTATGCCGCTTCAAGATAACCTACCTTGTTCTGATGGTTGTAGTAAGGGATGTCCTTAGAAATATACAGCATGGTGTGGTTGTCATAATCAAACGGCGAAGCCTGGCGCTCCATATAATCTCCCTTGTAACCGAGCGACTGCGTCAGATATGCATATTGTTCCTCTAGTGTTTCTCCGGTTTGGCACATGGTTGCTGACGTTAAAATAACAGATGTTTTCCCGTTAAATAAGCTATATCTTAGGAACTGGCTTATGCCTTTAGGACAGATACTAATAGTGGCCTCACGCTGGGTATTGCTTCCCCAAATCAGGTAGTTATCCTGGACTCCGGCGAGTACATCAAAGAGATCTATAAGTCCGTTTATAGCTTCAAAAAGATTATCGATCTCTCGCTCATGCTTGGAAGTTAAGACGGATAAGCTGAGACTAAACTCTTTCAAAACCTGAGCCCCCCGCTTTAACGGAATCCCTGTGATCTCCGACACTTTTATCCGGTCATTATCCTGCTTGGCTGTTTGCAGCAAATCCGCTTCTACCTGTTTGAAAATATGAGCCACGCATCTTTTTAAAAATTTAAATTGCGGCAAAAGGCCGTTATCTGCGGATTGCTTGAAGAGAATCTGTAAGGTGTCATCCAGAATACGGCAGGTTCCCCGGTATGTAAACTCGAGCGTTCTAGCATCTCTAACCTTTGCTTCCAGATTATGAGCTTCATCAATTACGATCAGAGCTGGCCGTTCAGCGATTAATCCCTTCGTTCCTTCTTTTTTCTTGATCAAATCACGGATGAGCAGGTCCTGGTTGACGATAATAAAATCCATGTCGCTGGCGTCGGCGTTAATCTTCGCTCTCATCTCGTAAAATGAACATGTGCTTTTATAATGGCATCGTTCAAATTTACAATCATTCACACAAACATTAGACCATACTGCATCACTAACTCCGCCCTTAATATCTGCTCTCTCATCAATGTCATAATTCACAATACGCTGGGCAAGCGTAGATAGAGGAGAGCTTGAATCATCAGGTTGTAACAGGTCTGTTGCCCTGTATCGGCAAGCATATTGCCCCATACCTTTTCCGACTACGGAGCGAACCGATGTAAATCCGAGCCGGCTTCCGATGAATCTCAGATCTTTATGGATCTGTTCTGAAAGTTGTATGGAGGATGTTGCAATAATGATCGGTTGCCTTGAGACTTGGTTGATGAGCAGGCTGGGTATGAGGTATGCAAAGGACTTACCGATGCCGACTCCAGCTTCAATCATTGCGTTTCTACCATTAATATAAGCATCAGCGATATCCAGAGACATATCTTGCTGGCCGATCCGCTCTTTAAGTCCAATCCTGGGAAATCTATCATACATCCGAAAGATGGCATTGACTAAAGAGGGTTCGATGTCCTTTTTTAGCTCCCGCTTCTGTAATTTATATAGATCACTTAACCAGCTAATAACGACCGCCCCTTTTCATTATCAATTTTCTTCCAGTCCCAGTTTTTTGGGTGAGGTTGTAATTATCGTAGATGAAGCGCTAACAGTCAAGTGTCAGAATATAAAATAATGATTTTTAACCCTTGTTCTTCCAATCATTAGGGATAGGAAGTGCGTAGGATCACAAAGCATTTATTGGATACGTTTATACTCAATATATCAATTAAATTTGAAATATAAATTACATAAGAATTTGGAGGCTACGGGCATGGATCAGTTTACTTTTACAGATATGAAAAAAATAAAGAGAGAAAATTTGGGTGATGCTGTACCCTTAGAGCTTTTCAGAACGATTAGACTTATTGGATTATACCAAGCGTTACCCATGAATGGTAAGGGCACAACGTTGACAATAGGAAGAAAAATTGGGGAAGAGTTTGGTGTTACCTCCGTTAATGAACTATTCGGGTTATTCGAACAAATGAAGATAGGGATCCCAATAATAACCCATGAAGATGACAAGGGAATGTCAATTGCAGTACACGATTGTTTCTGCGAAGGGTTACCTATTATGGAAGGGAAAATGGTATGTGACCTAGAGGGGGCCATTATCGAAGGAGCACTTAGCAAAATACGTGGGAAACGAGTTTCCGTCCGGGAAGTGAAATGTAATGTTCATGGGGATGAATGTTGTGAATACATAGTCAAATATTAAAAATTTACGTGATATTTTGATCATAATACGGATGTTTAAATCAGATCTGAAAATGACAGAAGAACAGCGATTCTCCATCCTTGGAGAATCGCTGTTTTGTCTTTTTGTTCAATTGTGATTAAGAAGCTGATTTAGGAGTAAACGCTCTACGAATAACCTTCGTCAATTCCATTAGGATGACGGCGCCGAGTGCCAGCCCGCTTGCAATCAGCCAATCGGACATTCCGAATGAAGCGGGAATCGAGAAGATTTCTCTAACTCCTGGCAGAACCGCAATCCCGTAAAAGGCAAAGCAGACCAAAACGGCTCCGATGACGTATTTGTTGCTGAAAAACCCAGCTTCAATAGCTGTTTGACTGTTCGAGCGAGCGGCAAAGGTCTGAAGTGTACGAGACAGGATCAGGGTTGTAAATGCCATAGCCACGCCCATATCAGGGGAATGCTGGAGTCCGATATACAGGGATATAATTACGGCTATACCTATAAGTAGACCACGGGTAATAATAGCCTGCATCATTCCTCCGGCAAATATACCTTCCTTCAGTTCTCTTGGATTTCTGCTCATCACATTAGGTTCAGGTTTCTCCATACCAAGAGCAATGGCTGGCAGAGAATCATTCGCCAGATTGATGAATAGAAGCTGAATCGCCGTGAAGGGATTAATCCAGTCGAAAATCAGGGCAAAGAGGATGGCGATAATCGCACCCAGGTTGCCTGAAAATAAATAGGCGATCGCTTTTTTGATATTGTCGAATACCGTTCTGCCCACAGATACAGCATTAACAATAGATACAAAATTATCATCCGTCAAAATCATGGCTGCCGCATCTTTAGCAACGTCAGTTCCACTGCCCATGGCAACACCAATATCTGCTTGCTTCAATGCAGGCGCGTCATTTACACCATCACCGGTCATGGCTGTAATTTTGCCTTTTCGCTGCCATGCACGGACAATTCTGATCTTGTTCTCCGGGGAGACTCGGGCGTACACACCAATCTGCTCAAGCTTATTATCCAGTTCTTCGTCGGACATGGCATCGAGCTCTTGACCGGTTACGGCAATTTCTTTTTCGGTCATAAGACCGATATCGCGTCCGATCGCTTGTGCGGTTGTCTTATGATCACCAGTAATCATGATGGTCCGAATTCCAGCCTTCTTGGATTCTGCGATCGCGCCATAGACAGCTTCCCGAGGGGGATCAATCATAGCTGTCAAGCCTACGAGCACCAGATTTTGTTCATCCTCAAGACCCACTTCAGTGACTGTATTTGGTACAGTTTTGTAGGCATAGGCAAGTACACGTAGTGCTCTGCTGGAGAATTCCTCATTGGCTTCAATGAAACGATCAAGAACTTCCGGTGTCATCGGCACTTCTTGTCCACTTAGTAGTACATGCGTACAAAGACTAAAGAGTACATCTGGTCCGCCTTTAGTAATCATTGCTTTTTGTCCGTTAAAAGTGTGTAAGGTCGTCATTAGCTTGCGATCCGAGTCAAAAGGAAGTTCGGCTTCACGAGGGAAATTATCGCGTATTTCCTTGTAATCTTTATTCATGCTGTTACTGAAGGCAATAAGTGCCACCTCAGTTGGATCGCCTAGTTCTTTACCATCTTCATTAATGTTAGAGTCGTTACAAAGCACGGCAATGTGTAGGAGGCGCCGGGCTTCCTCAGACCATTCTTCGGGCTCTTGATTGAATTGATCACGATCACCTTCCGGTAAAAAGTAATCTACAACTGTCATTTTATTTTGGGTCAGAGTACCGGTTTTGTCCGTACAGATGACACTGGTTGATCCAAGTGCTTCGACGGCTGGCAGCTTACGAATAATCGCATGTTGCTTAGCCATTTTATTCGTACCTACGGATAAGACAATCGTTACGATCGAGGATAGAGCTTCAGGAATAGCGGCGACTGCCACAGCGACTGCAAACATTAGGGCATTCAGAATGGCTTCCGTGGTATCCACTGTATCATTCGACAGCCAAACACGTCCGGCTTGGATGGCAAAGATCAAAACGGACAGCACGATAATCGCTACACCCAGCTGTTTGCTAAAGGTTTCGAGCTTACGCTGTAGTGGCGTCTGCTTGGCTTCGGCGCTCTCAATGAGTTCAGCGATTTTGCCGATTTCGGTTGTCAGTGCAGTTCCTGTTACTACAAGAGTTCCACGGCCATATACAACCAAAGAACCGCTAAACGCCATATTACGACGGTCTCCGAGTGGAGATTCCTTCGCGATGGTATCCGTATGCTTCTCTACAGCTTCGGATTCTCCGGTCAGCATGCCTTCATTGATCTTCAAGCTTCCCGATTCTATGATACGGCCGTCGGCAGGTACGAAATCTCCAGCCTCCAGTAATACGATGTCACCGCGAACAAGCTCTCTGGCAGGGACGGTTTTTAAGGCTCCATCCCGCAACACTTTAGCCTCGGGTGCCGACATCTGCTGCAGGGCATCAAGTGAACTCTCCGCTTTACGAGTTTGGATGACACTTATAACTGCATTGAGAATCAACACGAGGAAAATGATAAGCGACTCCATAACTTGACCCATAACAATCTGGACAATGGCCGCAATAAGCAGTACGACCACCATAGGGTCCTTGAAATTTTCAAGAAAAAGCTTCCAGAGGGGATCTTTTTTCTTTCCTTTTAATTCATTGTAACCATCACGTTCCAGTCGTTTGTCGACTTCTGCCGACGTAAGCCCGTTAGTTGTACTCTGCACTTCCTGTAAACTGTCTGTTACATTCTTGCGGTAATACTCCACTAATGATAGCTCCTCTCCGCTGTGCTGTGTCTTTTTTTTAGGTCTCATAAGCTTCGATTTACTGCATAAGTGCACATAACTGCGTGTTCTACACAAGTATGGTATATCAGTTCGTCAAATCAGTAGACTTCAGGACCTATCTTCAAACTTACGATTCAACTTGGAGCAAGTTTCAAAATATGGAGCTTAGTATGCGCATATCTAAAAAAAGATCATTCGTAATCGTCCATATTGTGAAATCTTTTTAATGAATAGTATTGGATTACCTATGAAGAAGTCTTAATACATGGGAAGACATAGGGAATTCCTCGATCTTTCGTGTGTTTTCCTATGATTATGGGGGGTAACACCTTTAGTATTAGTATAGTTGTCAATTGTGTCGGAGTTGTAAAATGGTGTAAGCACATATGTAAGCGGTTACAAATGGGGGGTGAATCTCTAAAGTTAAAGACATTGGCTACACCTAAGTATCAGGAGGATATCTCATTTTAAAATCACTGGAGGAGGAATGCAACAAATGAGTAGAATGTTCAAACAAGTCATCTCGATCTTACTCGCAGCTGCTTTGCTTATTCCGTCTAGCTGGCTGGCTCCGATTACGGAAGCTGCAGCACCCGATGCGACAGTACCATCAGACTCAGTAATGGTATATCACGAGAATTTTGTGAGTGGCAAGGGTCTAGCTTCACAATCAGGCAGTGCTAGTCTTACGCCTGTCACCGATAAAGCATTTGCTGGCAATGCTGACGGAGCGGCTTTATATGTAAGCAACAGAACAAATAACTATGACGCGGTTGATTTCAAATTTAGTGACATGGGCCTAGAAAACGGTAAAACCTACATGGTGACTGCATCCGTTTATGTTGACGCTGATGTGACTGTACCTAGCGGCGCACAAGCTTATCTCCAAACCATAAGCAGCTATGGTCTTTTGGCAAGTGTAAATTATGAAGCAGGTAAAGCGATCACCTTGACTAAAGAATTCACTGTGAATATGAGTAAAGATACGACGCTACGTATTCTGTCGGACGAGATTGGTAAAGCCGTTCCGTTTTACATTGGGGACGTCCTCATCACGGCAAAAAAAGCGGTAACAGAAACGGATAAAGAAATTTATCACGAATCTTTTGTGAGTGGCAAGGGTTTAGCTACACAATCAGGTAGTGCTAATCTAACAGCTGTCACCGGTAAGGTTTTTGCTGGTAATGCTGATGGTGCCGCTTTATATGTTAGCGATAGAACAAATGATTGGGACGCGGCTGATTTTACATTTAGCGACATAGGCCTGAAAAATGGTAAAACCTACACGGTGACCGCAACAGTGTACGTTGATCCTGATGTGACTGTACCTAGCGGTGCACAAGCTTATATACAAGCGATAGGCAGTTATGCCCTTTTGGCAAGTGGGGATTATGAAGCTGGCAAAGGGATCACTTTGACGAAAGAATTCATCGTAGATACGAGTAAAGATACGAAACTTCGCGTCCAATCAAACGCGATAGGGAAAGCCGTTCCGTTCTATATCGGCGATGTGTTGGTTACAGAAAAGGTGACAGCAGAGCCGACACCATTACCAACACCAGAACCACCCAGAGATCCAGCGTTGCCTTTTACCACGGTTAATTTTGAGGATCAAAAAGCAGGTGGTTTTGAAGGCAGAGCAGGTAGCGAGACGCTTACTATTACCGATGAAGCGAATCATACGGATAACGGTTCATATGCTTTAAAGGTAGAGGGCAGAACGAGTACCTGGCATGGGCCTTCATTACGTGTGGAGAAATATGTGGACAAGGGCTACGAATATAAAATTTCGTTATGGGTCAAGCTGATCCAGCCTGCAAGCTCCCAGCTTCAGCTGTCTACCCAGGTTGGCAATGGAAGCAGCGCCAATTATGTACAACTCGCACCTAAAACCATCAGCGCAAACGATGGCTGGGTTCAGTTCGAAGGCACATACCGCTATAACAATGTAAGCAGCGAGTATTTGACCATTTATGTGGAAAGCTCAAGTAACAGTACTGCATCCTTTTATATCGACGACATCAGTTTTGAAAAAACAGGATCGGGTCCGGTTGGTATTCAAAAGGATCTGATTCCGATTAAAGATGCTTATGAAGATCATTTTTTGATCGGAAACGCAATATCTGCGGAGGATTTGGAAGGCGTAAGACTTGAACTTCTGAAAATGCATCATAATGTCGCTACGGCAGGTAATGCCATGAAGCCGGATGCATTGCAGCCTACAAAGGGCAACTTCACGTTCACTGGTGCGGATGAGCTTGTAGATAAAGTGTTGCATGAGGGAATGCAGATGCATGGCCATGTATTGGTATGGCATCAGCAATCACCAGCATGGATGAATACAACATCAGATGCAGACAACAACACGATCCCCTTGGGACGGGATGAGGCTCTAGATAATATGAGGACTCATATCAAAACCGTTATGGAGCATTTTGGCGATAAGGTGATCTCCTGGGATGTTGTCAATGAGGCGATGAGTGATAACCCGTCTAACCCAACGGATTGGAAAACTGCACTGCGATCCGCCCCATGGAAGAGTGCTATCGGCGCAGACTACGTAGAGCAGGCATTCCTGGCGGCAAGAGAAGTTCTAGACGCGAATCCTGATTGGAATATTAAACTCTATTACAATGATTATAACGAAGATAATCAGAATAAAGCGCAGGCCATTTACAGTATGGTCAAAGAAATTAATGATAAATATGCGCTCACTCACCCTGGTAAATTACTTATTGATGGTGTCGGCATGCAAGCACATTACAGCATCAATACAAACCCGGAAAATGTGGAGCGGTCATTGGAGAAGTTTATTTCCTTGGGCGTCGAAGTTAGCATTACCGAGCTGGACATTCAGGCTGGAAGCAACTATCAGCTTTCTGAGAAGCTCGCTAATGCGCAGGGTTATCTGTATGCGCAGTTGTTAAATATCTTCAGAGCTAACGATGAGCATATCAAACGCGTTACCTTCTGGGGTATGGATGATAACACGAGTTGGAGAGCTTCGTCCAATCCACTACTGTTCGATAAGAACTTACAAGCCAAGCCAGCTTACTATGGCGTTATCGATCCTGATACCTTCATTGAAGAGCATGATCCTGAAAAGGTTGAAGCCAATCATTCGACCGCCAAATTCGCTGCACCTGTCATTGATGGAACGGTTGACGAGATCTGGAGCCAGACCGCAGAAATGCTGATCAACCGTTATCAAACGGCTTGGCAGGGAGCGAGCGGAGTGGCAAAAGCACTCTGGGATGATCAAAATCTTTATGTCCTGATTCAGGTTAGCGATACGCAGCTTGATAAGAGCAGTGTGAATGCATATGAACAGGATTCGGTTGAAATCTTCGTGGATCAAAACAATGGGAAAACAACGTTCTATCAAGAGGATGATGGACAGTACAGAGTCAATTTTGACAACGAGACTTCATTTAATCCCACAAGCATCGCAGCTGGTTTCGAATCGGCGACTCACATTTCCGGAACAAACTACACGGTTGAAGTGAAGATTCCGCTTCATGGGATAACTCCGGATGACGATACAAAGCTTGGTTTCGATGTACAGATCAATGATGCTAAAGACGGCTCACGTCAAAGTGTTGCGGCTTGGAACGATACAACCGGTACTGGATATATGGACACATCTGTTTACGGTGTACTTACCCTCAAGGGGAAATCAACTGATACGGAACCAACACCAACACCAACACCAACGCCAACGCCAACCAATGAACCAACTGGTAGTAGCAACACTGGTAGAGCAGTAACAACTCCACAGCCTGTAGCCATTACAAACAAAGAGGGTGTTGTTACGATTACACTGGAGGTGAAATCCGATAACGGGCGTGCCATAGGCACGATCTCCAGCGACAATTTGAAAAAAGCGCTTGAACAAGCTACAGCAGCGGCAAACGGCAAGAAACAAATCGTGATCGAAGTACCAAAGCAAACGGATGCGAAAGTGTATGATATACAATTGCCAACCCAAAGCTTGATGGGGAAAGAAAACTTTGAACTATTGCTTAAGACGGAAAATGCTACAATCCAAATTCCAAGCAATATGCTGCCCGACTTAACAGACCATGCTGAGCAAGTGTCCATACGCATAAGTAAAGTCTCAGCGGACAGCCTGAGTGCAGCTACCCGCAATTTGATCGGCAGCCATCCGGTTATTGATCTAAGCGTAGTATCAGGCGATAAAGTCATTTCATGGAATAACCCTAACGCTCCTGTCACGGTATCCATTCCGTATACACCGACAGCGGAGGAACTAAGTAATCCGGATTTAATCGTTGTTTGGTACATCGATGATAAGGGCAACGTAGTACCGGTTCCGAACGGTCGATATGATGCTGCAACCCAAACGGTTGTATTTCAAACGACCCACTTCAGCATTTATGCAGTAACCTTTGTAAAGAAAAACTTCGGAGACCTGCAGAACGTATCTTGGGCAAAAAAAGCCATAGATGTTATGGCTGCTCGCGATGTCATCCAAGGAACGAGCGTGAATAGCTTCTCACCTGCAGATTCTATGAAGCGAGCGGATTTCATTGCTCTTCTTGTCAGAGCGCTTGAACTGAAGGGAACGGGCAAAAGTGCAGCATTGTTCAGCGATGTCCAAAAGACGGACTATTATTATGATGAACTGGTCATCGCGAAGGAACTGGGAATTGCCACAGGCTTTGAAGATGATACGTTCCGACCAAACATTGAAGTCTCTCGCCAAGATATGATGGTGCTGACTGCGCGTGCGCTAGCGGCATCCGGTAAGCAAATCAAGGCGAGTGGAACTTTAAATGCTTATCTGGATGAAGCAAGCATCTCCAGCTATGCGAAAGACAGCGCATTATTGTTGGTCAAATTCGGAGTTGTGAACGGAAAGAACGATAGAATTGCGCCTAACGACACGCTTACCCGTGCTGAAGCAGCAGTTATCTTGTACCGCATCTGGAAGCTGTAGGCTAGCTTGGAGAGAAAGTCCTTATAGGCGGTTACAAGAAATATCAAAAAAAACGTAACGACAGAAAACAGCGATTCTCCCATCCATGGAGAATCGCTGTTCTTGTTTTGTATAGGACACAACGGATATGGGCTATGCCAGAAATGAGTTCAAGGGGTGCACGAAAGGAGTGCCGGAGCCCGTGTTTATTGGCTTCTTTATAGGAGTTGCTTTTTGTTCCTCGCTTCAGGGTCAAACCTATAGAATTATGGGGAAATCCTCCCTATAATTCTACATTAAAAGCTCATGTGGATAGATTATAGGGAAATCCTCCCTATAATTCAGCTGAACTCGGTGTGTTTTATTGAAATTGACCAATATATAAGGAGAAATTCCGTATAATATGCTCATATAACGGCTCTGAGCTAATTTATAGGGAGGATTTCCCTATAACACGTTCTACCTAAGCAAAATGCTCCTCTACATTGGAGTTTTTCTCGCCAAACCACCGAAAATCTGTGGAAAGCGCAACGAGGTGTGCTCCGTAAGCTACAAATTTAAACTAACAGAAGCCAAATCACCCAACAGGGTGATTTGTTCGTCGATCAATATAGAGAAGATTTCTCTGACACAGGAGAACTGCAATGCCTTAAAAAGTAAAGCAGACCCTGCAGGTAGTTCGCAGGGTCATGCTCTTCAAAATTTGGGGAGGACAATTCAAAGGCTGTCCTCTTCTTATTTCTTACCTTCTCCCTTGGCATTGAGCATGGCGATTAGCTTATCGCCCTCGACGTCGAGGTTCGGAAGCAGACGGTCTAGCCATTTCGGAAGCCACCAGGCTTTGTCGCCGAAGACGGCCATTACTGCCGGAACGAGCGTCATGCGGATGATGAAAGCATCGATCAGGATGCCGAAGGCCAGTGCGAATCCGATCTGCTTGATCATCGCATCAGGTGCGAAGATGAAGCCAGCGAAGACGGAAACCATGATTACGCCTGCGGCAAGTACGACACGGCTGGCGAGATCGTAGCCGTGAACCACACTGTCGTTGCCACGACGTCCATGGACGTAAGCCTCACGCATGGAGCTGACGAGGAATACCTGATAATCCATCGCCAGTCCGTACAGAATGCCGGTGACCAGAATTGGCATAAAGCTGAGCAGTGGGCCTCCTGTGTCAAAACCAAACAGGGAGTGCAGCCATCCCCACTGGTATACGGCCGTGGTTAGACCGAAAGTAGCGAGCACACTGAGAATGAAGCCTACCGTCGCCTTGATCGGAACGATGACCGACCGGAAAACAAGCAGCAGTATAATTAGGGATAGAATTACGATGATGCCGATATACACGGGAAACGCATCGGATAGCTTGGAGGACATATCAATGTTGATCGCAGTGAAGCCGGTCACACCAAGTGTTACATCATTTGATGATGCGAGGCTGGAAGCGGGATCGCGCAGATCCTGTACCAGATCTCTCGTTTTTGTATCTGTAGGGCCGGTTTTAGGGATTAGACTGATAATAGCAATATCTCCGGTCGCGTTGACACCCATCGGGGACACCAGCGTGACGTTATCATGCATTTGCAGCTCTTGAACCAGCTTACCAAGCGTCTCCATGGAAATCTTGTCGGACGGGTTGTTTGGTTGGGCCACCAGTAGTAGCGGACCGTTGAACCCTTCTCCGAAGCCCTTGGAGATGATGTCATAACTCTGGCGTGCTGGAGTGTCCAGATTTGCCGAAGCGCCAGACGGAATACCTAGCTCCATTTTGGTTACTGGAATCGCCGCTGTACCAAGAACCAAGACCACTAGAACAATGATAGCCCAGCGGTATTTTACCGTTGCGTTCGCCCAGCGGTGTGAGAACCCGTTACGGGCTTTGTTCGCGGAAGCTACGTTCTTTGAACGTGCCTTGGCGGTGCAGATCCGTTCGCCGACGAGACCCAGCAGCGCAGGCAGCAGGGTAAGCGCCAACAGAACAGTGATCAGCACGCTGACAGCAGCAACGAGAGCCATGGTTGACAAGAAGCCGATGCCGATGACCAACATGCCACATAGGGCGATGATGACGGTCAGTCCGGCGAAGAATACTGCACTGCCGGCGGTGCCGACCGCTCGGCTTGCTGCTTCCTTGGCACTTAAATTCTCATCGAGAATTAACCGCCGCTGCCGGTTCACGATAAATAAGGAGTAGTCGATACCAACAGCCAGACCGATCATGACTGCGAGAATGGGTGTAATGTCATTCATGTGCACAATATTCGAAAGAGCAAAAGCACCGCCGACGCTAATCGCGACGCCAAGAAGCGCGGTGATCAGCGGCAGTCCGGCTGCAACAATCGAACCGAGTGTAATAAACAGCACAACTGCTGCGACGGCTACTCCGATCGCTTCCGTAGATCCGATGGACGGTGTGCTTTTGAGCGAATCACTCGGAATGGCTGTGATCCCGGAGCCTGCCTGCTCGACTTCGGTTACAGCCTTAATCACGTTATCTGGTACAGAAGAGGGGAGTGATGTCTGCTGAACAGTGAACTGGAATTGGAACAGGGCGATGCTGCCGTCGGCAGACAGCATGACGCCGGGAACCGGAGCACCATCAACGATTAGTGGCCCGTAAGGAACAGCCTGAACCGAAGCAGTAGCTTGACCCGCAGCCGCCGAAGGGTCTGCAGTGGCAGTTTGGCCACTGGCAGCTGCTGATGGGTCTGCTCCTGCAGCTTGACCCGCAGCCGCCGCGGCTTGCGCGGCCAGTTCAGCAGGATTGATGATATAGTCCATGCTGTAGACATCATTTATAGCCTTCAGAATCCGTGCTGATCTCTCCGGCGTATCTAGCCGTTCTCCATCAGGCGCGGTGAAGGCAACGCTCGCCTGACCGCCAGCAGCTGCTGGAAGTTCCTTGACCAGCATATCCAGTACTTTTTGCGATTCAGTGCCCTCAATTTTCATTTCTGAGCTGGACTGGATGCCATTGACACCAAGCAGGGCGCCTATAACACCGAGAATCAGAATCCAGACGGTAAGGAAATACCAGGGCTTGGTATATGCAGATTTGCCCAATCGGTATAGAAATGTAGACATATTATGGTTTCTCCTTTGTATCTCTAAATTAAAAGCCTTTGCGTAAATAAGTAAACATGGAATTTAGATATTGATCGAACGATATGGCATCGGAGTGTTCATCCTGCGCTTCACCTGGCAGCATGACGTTCAGACGTCCATCCAGAATCGGCACGAACGCTCCGTAAACGGCGCCTGCGAGAAGATGTGTATACCCGTCGGCATAACGTCCATGAGTGAACTGTTCGAGCACTTCCTGTGCGGCAATCTGCAGGCGGCGGAATACGCTGAGAATATAAGGCTCCAGTGACTGATACTGATTAGCCAGCGATACGAACTGCCGCAATTGATACAGAAACTCGGAAGTAAACTGCAGCTTGAACAATTTGTACAAGGCATCTAGCGGTGTTGCATCTGGTGGCAGGTTATCGAATAGCATGCTTTTATCTTCTCTTGAAGAGTTGCTGATAAAATATGCTGCTACCGCCTCTTCTTTGCACGAGAAGTAGTTGGCAAAGGTCCGCCGGGAGTAGCCAGCCTTCTGTACAACGTCGTCGACGATGAAGCCGTCCATCCCTAGTTCAAGCGCAAGCTCGAAGGCAGATTTGGCTAAGGCATAGGCCGTAGCTTCTTTTTTTTTGTCGCGCAGCGTCTGTTTGGGGTTCAAGTTCTATGCGATCTCCTTTCTTAAGTACAGAGGACATTCTGTGCTCTATTTTCTATTTTTATATTATTGCCCAAAGGGCAAAATTGCGCAATGGGCAATTTTTTAGAAGTGAGTGGGGGTTATATTCAGGATGCAGGGTATTTAACCGCCCGAGCTTGTAAGCAGGGTAGTTGTCAGACTAAAAAGAGATCAGCAATGATTAACATCGCTGATCTCTTTTGCAAGTTGGTTTAAATAGTGCTAATTGCTTCTATATATTAAGCTTCTTTAGCAATAATTTTTTTGAGCTTCACTTCGGGTTCTTGCTCCGGATCAGGCGCTTGCCCAACACGTTTAATGAAGAAAGAGAGCAGCAGCCCAAGAATGCCGATACCAACAATAACTAGATAGGAATCATTGATACCTTGAATGGAAGCTTCCATAATCATATGTTCTTGTGTTCCGTTCTGTGTGCTGCCCGAGGCCAGCATATCCTTCATATGCGTTGTAGTACGGCTTGTCATTACAGTGACAAGTAGGGAAGTCCCTACGGCGCCAGCCACTTGTCGAATGGTGTTCGAAATTGCTGTACCGTGCGCACTAAGCTTGGAGGGCAATTGATTTAGCCCTAAAGTTTGTATTGGCATAAGGAGCAGAGCCATACCGATCCGGCGGCCAGTTGACATATATACCAGATACATGTAACTGGTTGAGTCCGTTAAATTCACAAAGCTTAGCGTCGTTGCAATTGTAATCAGTAGACCGATAATAGCGAGCCACTTTGCCCCGAACCGGTCGAACAGCTTTCCGGTTACCGGCATCAATAAACCCATAATGAGCGCACCAGGAAGCAGCAGTAAGCCGGATTCCATCGCTGTAAAGCCACGGGCATTTTGAAGATACAAAGGCAGCAGCATCATATCTGCATACATCACGATAGTGACTGCGATACTGATGACAGTCGTTAAGGAAAACATGCTGTATTTGAAAGCTCGAAGATCAAGCAACGGGTTCTGGGAGGCTAGCTGTTTCCAAGTAAACAAGCCAAGGGAAAGGACACCTAGACCCAGAGACAACAGTACTTCTGCGCTTGACCAGCCTGCGCTGGCAGCACGGCTGAAGCCATACAGCAAGGTGCCAAAACCGATAGTAGAAAGAACTACACCAACAATATCCAGCTTAGGATAGATGCGCTCCGATACATTTCTCAAATAAATAAATCCACATATGATTACAATGACGGTCAAAGGAATCATGCCATAGAACATAGTCTCCCAAGAATAATGCTCCAAAATATATCCGGCCAGAGTAGGTCCAATCGCAGGTGCGAAAATAATGGCTAAGCCTACCATCCCCATGGCAGCCCCTCTCTTTGCAGGAGGGAACAGGGTCAAGATGACATTTGTGAGCAGTGGCATGATAATCCCAGCGCCAGCTGCCTGAATCATACGCCCGGTCAGTAGAATAGGGAAGTTTGTCGCGATGGCTGAGACGATCGTTCCAGCTAAAAATATAAACATGGAAGCTTGAAAAAGCTCTCGTGTCGTAAACCGTTGCATCAAATAAGCTGTAATTGGGATTAGAACACCATTAACCAGCATATAGCCTGTTGTCAGCCACTGAGCGGTTGCAGCCGAGATATTAAAATCATGCATTAACTCGGGAACGGCAACGCTCATTACTGTCTGATTCAGTGTCGCAAGAAAAGCGCCCAAAATCATAATGAATAAGATGGGTCCCTTTTTTACGGAACTGCTTGATACTTCTGTCTTTGTACTCACTCCACTCCATCCTCTCAAATCGTCGATCATGGACTAAATTTACAGTGTGTTGTATAGTTTACAATGCATGAATTAGATTATAAATGAAATTTTCATGTAATCAAGCAACGATTTGCGAAAAAATGTAAAATAGTTTACATTCATTTTAAATTTGTAGTGTTTTCTCATGAAAAAACAACAATTTTTTATAAATTGTAGTTTACGATATGAAAGTTAAAGATTGGAGAGAGTAAGATGAATAACACAACGCAACGTACAGATCCCCGGGTACTTCGTACACGTCAATTGCTTAGAGATGCTGTGATTGAATTGCTTGAGGAAATGGATATTGAGAAAATATCAGTAAACCGTATTGCAGAGCGGGCTAAAATCAATCGTGTTACTTTTTATCTGCATTATCGGGATCTCCCGGATATGTTGGAAAAGATGGCGGATGAGATGGTGGAGGACATTTTACAAGTGGTCAACAACGATGACAACGATCACGAATCGGTTGAAGAAGAGAATTTGAGGATATTAGAGAGTCTGCTTAAGCATATTGCGGAAAATGCCAAATTCTATAAAGTGATACTCACATCGAAAAGAAGCCCTATTTTTACAGACCGTCTGTTCAACTTGATGGCGGAAATCATCTCTGCACACCAGGAGAAAAAGGAGGGTGCTGCTGAGCATTCCAAGATGCCCATACAGAAGGACATTGCCGTTTGGTACGGTTCAGCAGCCCTGATTGGCACGGTTATTTCTTGGCTTCGAGATGACATGCCCTATACACCAGTGTATCTTGCCAGACAAATTAGTATGCTGCGTGCGAACTAGTCAAATGAATACGATCGTAAAGAAAAAGCCGTGCATCGCTGCGCGGCTTTTTCTTTACGATCGTGTACAGAGCGGGTAACTCACTGCACACTGAGATTATCCCAGTTGACTTGGAATTCCTTCAGCATACCTTCCTTGTTCAGCTTGCCACCGAGATAGCCTTGAATGCTGCTGGATAATTCCTGCGGCATCCCGTTCGGCAGACGGGTCCAGTTCCAGGTCAGCGCTTGATCCTTATCGGTATAAGCCAGCACCTCGGCGCCCAGCGCTCCAAGATCTTCTTCGGTGCCCTTAATGCTGTCGAGCGCAGGGATGAACTGGAATTCCTTAGTGATATACTTTTTCCCGGTCTCGGAGGTGACCAGCCAATCCAGGAAGACCTTGGCTTCCTCCTTAACGGGGGAGTTTTTATTGATCACCCAATTGCTTGGCACGCCTACATACAGCTTGTCATTGTCTTCTGGGGTGTCGTCAATGGGCATCGGTAGGATACCCAGATTTAGATTAGGATCGATGCCGTCGATCTGTCCTTGCGTCCAGTTACCCTGCTGCATCATCGCGGCTTCTCCGCTCGCTACCATCGTGACTTGGGTATTATAGTCGGTGGAGAGTGGATTTTTGTTGCCGTACTCTACAGTAAGGTCCAGCAGGTCGATCCATTTGGAGAAAACCGGGTCTCCAGCGAAAGTTTTGGTGCCGTCCGTAAGCCCGGCGATAAATGCTTCGGGATCTGGCTGCTGGGCGAAAGCTACGTTCACATTATGATTGCCGAGCACGAACCATTCCTGATATCCATTTGCAAAAGGTGTGATGCCTGCTGCCTTTAACTTCTCGGAGGCTTCGCGCAGAGCGGTTAGAGTTAAGGGTTTCTCGGTGATGCCTGCTTTCTTAAACAGGTCCTTATTATAGATGAAGCCGTATCCTTCGAGATTCATGGGCATGCCATAGAGCTTGCCATCTGCAGTCATTTGTTCTGCTGCAAGGGGCTTTACATCCTTGGCCCAAGCTTCACCGCTTAAATCCTCCAGATATTCCATCCACATATCACGTTCATTGTTGCCACCAATGGTGAAGATATCCGGTTCATCTCCAGATGAGAACTTGGCGCGTAGGGAGGCACCATAATCGGTCCCGCCACCCACGCTTTGCACCTCCAGCTTAATATCGGGGTGTTCCTTCTCAAACTCAGTCTTAAGCGAAGCTAGCGCTTCAGATATTTCAACCTTGAACTGGTAGATATGCACGGTTTTAACTCCATTCGCATTGTCACTGCCACGTCCGCAGCCGGCTGTCAGAGCAGCCAGCAGCAGGGAGCATGCGAGGAGAATTCCACGTTTGGTTCTCATATTCATTCATCCTCTCTGGCTGAAAATAACATGTATCGTTAGCCCTTTACAGAGCCTTGGGCAATGCCTTCAATAATATATTTTTGCATCGCTAGGAAAAAGATGACCACGGGCGTAATCCCGAGCACAAGTCCCGGAAGTGCCAAATCCCATTGCTTCGTATATTGTCCGAAGAAGCTATAAGTGGCGATGGGAATGGTGCGAAGCACCGGGTCCTGCAGAATAAGCGAAGGCATCAGGTAATCGTTCCAGATCCACAGGGTATTCAGAATAATGACAGTGACAATAATCGGCTGCATGAGCGGAAGCACAATCCGGAAAAAGGTACCATAAGGACTGTTGCCGTCTACTCTCGAAGCCTCCTCAATATCAAGAGGTACTGATTTGACGAAGCCATGGAATAGAAACACAGTCATCGGGGCGCCAAATCCAAGATACGCTAAAATCAAACCTGCGGTTGAATCCATGACGCCCAGACCGCTAACAACTTGCACCAGCGGGATCATGATCGCCTGAAACGGAATAACCATAGCGGCCACTAAAGCAATATAAAGCAAGCGGTTATACAAGCTGTTATTGCGTACCATTTTATAGGCACACATAGAGCAGAGGAACGCTAGCAGAATATTACTAATCACCGTGATAATAAAAGAGTTCAGGAAGGCATGTGGAAAATCGATAGCTTTCCAAGCTTCGGCGTAGTTGCTCCACTGGAATACGGAGGGGAGCGCAGCGGAATCCGAAAGAATCTCGCTGTAGCTTTTCACTGAGTTGGCCAGCAAAAAGTAAAACGGTACTAGGAATAAAAGTCCCAGCAGGATCACAAGCAGTTCGATCAGCAGCAGGGGAACATTGAATTTCTTGGCGGTAGTCTCCATTACAGCTCCACCTCTCTTTTCTTGGTTGCTCTAACCTGTAGCAGGGAGATCACGGCCACAATAACGAAGAAAATCATCGCTTTGGCCGAGCCCATTCCGAACCGGCTGATGGTGTAGGCCTCATTATAAATATTCAACGCTACAGATTCGGTAGCTTTGAAGGGACCACCCTTGGTCAGTGATAGGTTAAGATCGAACAGCTTAAACGACCAAGAGATAGACAGAAATAGGCAGACGGTAACAGCTGGCATAACGAGTGGGATAGTGACATTGCATAAAGCCTGAAAGCGTCCAGCGCCATCCACTTTAGAGGCTTCAAGCAGGCTCTTGGGAACGTTGTTGATTGCAGAGATGTAGATGACCATTAGGTACCCTGCATTTTGCCAGACAAATACGATCACAATCGCCCAGAAAGCTGTCCCTCCGGTGCCCAGCCACGGAAGATTAAAGAAGGACCAGCCCGTAGCCTGTCCAATCGAGGAGAACCCTCTGACAAAAATAAACTGCCAAATGAACCCGAGCAAAAGTCCACCGATAACATGAGGTACAAAAAATACCGTTCTCAGGACATTGCGCGTGAATAGCTTGCGGGTCAGTACATAAGCGAGTGCGAAGCCGAGCAGATTGGTCAGTATCAGACCGAAGAAAGTGAACTTCGCCGTGAACCAGAATGAATGAAGAAAGGAAGGGTCCTTTGTGAAGATATGTAGATAATTCCGGAGTCCGGTCCACTCCACATCACGTGAGATTCCGTTCCAACTGGTAAAAGAATAATAGAGTCCTAAAAAGAAAGGAATCAGCACAATCATAAAGAAAAACAAGGAAGTCGGCCCGACAAAAACAAACTGCTGCATCAGGCGTGATCTTTTTCTATGGTCCATCGTTCCTCACCCCTTTTTGTTAATGTAAACTTTTCATTCTATAACCGGATTGGTGATTAAGCGAAACAAACATACTTGAAATTATCGCTGCTCAGAATGATTTCAACACAGGCTTGACAGCCCTTTCAAAGAATCGGTATGGTGGACTTGTCAGACTAATAGGAGGTTGATGCACATGTCAGGATTGCTTGGTAATTTTGTTACGCAGATTGGAATATTGGTGAATGATGTGGAGAAGGTAAGTACGGCATATGCGGAGTTTTTTGGACTCAAAAAGCCGGAAATTATCGTTACAGATACAGAAGATATTGCGCAGACCCGGCATAATGGCGTGGCTACGCAGGCGCGGGCTAAGCTAGCTTTTTTTGATATGGGCTCTTTACAGCTGGAATTGATTGAACCGGATCATGAGCCGAGTACGTGGCGGGATTACTTGAATGAACATGGTGAGGGGCCTCATCATATTGCTTTTGTAGTTGAAGGAATGAAAGAAAAGATAATGCTGCTAGAAGGCAAAGGCTTCCCACTCCAGCAAAAGGGTGAGTATACCGGGGGGCGTTATGCTTATATGGACACTTTCAAGGAGTTAAAAGTAATTGTGGAGCTGCTAGAGAACGATAAGGATAACGGGGAGGAATAACTATGAATATTATCATTACAGGTGCTGGACGTGGACTGGGTTATGAACTGGCGGCCGAAGCGCTGAAGCGGGGCTATGGAGTTATTGCTGGGGTTCGCCGGCCCGATCAGGAACAAACAGCGCTATCGAAGCTTGCTGAAACCTATGGAGAGAAGCTAACCATCGCTGCGATGGACGTGACGGACGAGGCAGGAATCGCGGCACTGGCTGCGAGTCTACAAGAACAAGGTCGGACCCTCGGTGCCATTATTAATAATGCGGCGGTACTCAACGCTCGGGATACATCGATTGAAGCGTTGGATTTCCAAGATATGCTTATAACGATGGATATTAATCTGTATGGACCGATACGAGTGGTTAAGCATTTCCTGCCGCTACTTACGGAACCCGAATGCTCGATCATCAATATATCGTCGGAAGCAGGAAGTATCACCAATGCTTATCCGAACGACTATCCTTATGGCATTTCCAAAGCGGCGCTCAATATGTTCACACAGCAGTTGCATGTCTATGTAAAAGAACGTGGGATTCAAGTGCTCAGCGTGCATCCGGGGTGGATGCAAACCGATATGGGCGGGGCAGAGGCACCGACAAATCCAAATCAAAGTGCCGAGGGGATCCTTGACCTGATCGAGAAGCGTACTACACCAGAAGGTCATTTCATGTTTGTAGATTATACGGGTAAGGATATGAAGATTTAGGTGATATATAGGCTGAACTAAATTTGCGAACAAAAAGCTCAGTATTCACTGCGGTGAATCATTGGACTTCCGGCCGTTGTTGTCCCCAGATTTCTTGATTGAACCGCTCGTAGCGGTGGAAATCTGGGGACAAAGACGGTCAGTAAAGAGAACCTCGGCAATTATGCCGAGGTCCTCTTTTTTGTTTATAGAACTGCTTATTTCTTAAGCAATAAATAAGCGAAATAAGGTACGCCGATTAGCGACACCATGATCCCTGCCGGAATGCCGTCAGGATCGACGAGATTGCGGCCAACGGTGTCCGCGATCAGAAGTAACCAGCCGCCCAGCAATACAGCGACGGGAATAAACATCTGATTACGCGGGCCGACTAGCGATTTGGCAATATGTGGGGCCATCAGTCCGATGAAGGCGATCCCGCCTGTGACAGAAACCGCGGAGGCGGAAGCTGCAACTGCCGTGAGAATCAGAACGATACGTTCACGTTCGAGATTCAGCCCGACACCAATGGCAGAGACTTCACTTAGGCTGAGCAGGTTGAGTCGCTGTGATTTGTACAGGGTAAAGGGAACTAGTAAGATCAACCAAGGCAGTAAAGCCCAAATGAATGGCCAATCTGTACCCCATATATTCCCTGCGATCCATTTTGCAATAAAATCTACCTTGGCACGATCCGCGGACGAAATGATCACGATCATAACGCCAGACAACGCTAGGGAGAACCCTACCCCAACGAGCACCAATCGAACAGGATCAAGCCCCTTAGTCCGACTATATGAAAATAGATAGATTAACGCTGCCGTAAGTAATGCCCCTATAAAAGCAACCAGCGGCAGCGCATAAATGAATGATCCAGCGCTAACCGGGAAAAAAAGAAAGAAAACAGCGACAGCGACACCCGCACCAGAGTTGATACCAATAATACCGGGGTCGGCTAGATCGTTTCGTGTAACGCTTTGCAGAATGGAACCGGATAACGCCAAGGCCATGCCTGCCAGCAGTGTAATCAGAATCCTCGGCAATCTTACAGAGAATAATACAAAGTCTTCTTTAAAGGTTCCATGCCCGAACAGAACCGGAAGCAGTCTGTCAAAAGATAGGGAAGAGTATCCGATTCCCATGCTGACGATTGCTGTTAGCAGAATCAAACCGGTGCATACACATAGGATAATACGTTGCTTTCGCACGGGTGCAGAGGAAATCATGAGAGTGTTTTACCTCCTTTCCGAACAACAAACAAGAAGAAAGGTAGCCCAAGCATAGCTACGACGGCGACCACTGGCGTCTCATAAGGTGCATGGATTGTCCGTCCAATTGTATCCGCGAGAAGCATGAACGATGCACCCGTAAAGATCGATATCGGCAAAATATACCGGTAATCGGTACCGACAATCTTACGGACAATATGCGGAATCATCAGCCCTACAAAAGCCATATCCCCAATTAGAGCGACCGATGCTCCAGTCAGCAGAATAATAAGAGTGAATAGAATCCCTTTAACCACAGCAAGGTTTTGTCCTAATCCGATGGCTACCTCGTCACTTAAGCTAAGAATGGTTAACTGGTTTGAAAATATTAATGCCACCACAATGCCGATGAGAATAACGGGTGCGATAGCCTGAAGCTGGCCCCAGGTTGTGCCGATCAATCCACCCGCTGTCCACATGGATACATCCTTGGATATTTTGAAGGCAATGCTTACACCACTTGCAATAGCATACAGAAAGGCAGATACCGCTGCACCGGCGAGTACGATTCGAATCGGAGAGAAGCCACCTTGGCGCACAGAACCTAGAACAAGCACTAGCACGGCTCCTAGGGCAGCGCCAAAAAAACAAGCGATCATGGTACCAAAATAATTCAGTCCCGGCAGAAATACAAACGTAAGAGCCAGCGCCATATTCGCGCCCGAGGTCAGACCGAGCAGGCCTGGGTCGGCTAATGGATTGCGTGTAACCCCCTGCATGATAGCACCGGATACGGCAAAGGCAGCACCGATCAGCATGGCGGCGAGTTCGCGAGGCAGCCGGATCTCACGCAGAATAAGGACATTGTCTGCCTTTGAATTAGAGGTGATGGCAAGCCACAGATCATTGAAAGTGGTTTCTTTAGCCCCGAATAGCATAGCAATCACGAGGCATATAACCATTACCAGCACGCTACCAAGCAGCTTATATAAAAATGGAATGGAAGTTTGCTTCGTAGTCATTATCTTTATTTTCCAAGAAATTGTTGTTCAAAGAATTCCAACTGGTACTCAAGGCTAAGCGGATCGTTAAAATAGAATGCTTTTGCATCAGCCTCGAAAACACGATTGTTTTTGACGGCAGGGATGCTCTTGTAGATTTCTGTATTCTGGAAGGAATTATCTTCATCCGCATTTTTACTGAAAATAACGTAATCGCCCAGATAATCCTTCAGCACTTCTGTCGAGACAGCAAAGAATCCATCCGTTTTGGTGCTTTCTTTTACTGTTTCTGGCATGCCAAGCTTGAAGTCCCCATAGAGGAGTTCAGTTCCGCGGCCAAAGTTATACCCGTATACATACAATTGCTTATTAAAGGTCTCAATAACAGAGACAGTTGCATTATCACCGATCTTCGCTCTGATTTCTTCACCCGCTTTTTTGGTACGGGCACTAAAATCATCGACCCAAGCTTGAGCTTCTTTTTCTTTGTTCACCAATTTGCCGACTTCCAGCTGTTGGGTTAAGTAATCCACTTTATTATAAGTATAAGTAACGGTTGGTGCGATTTGCTTGAATTTATCGATATTCTTAATATCGGAGAGCCCGATGATCAGATCCGGCTGCAGTTCAATGATTTTCTCCAGACTTTCATCGCTAACTGCTTCTACGTCTTTTAGTTGCTCTTCAAAGCGCGGGTTAGTTTTGGACATTTCATCTACGCCCACAACAGGTACACCCAGTGCCATGACATTACCTGTTAAAAAACGGGTGAGTACAACAACACGCTGAGGATGTGTTGGAACCTCAACAGGTCCATCTTCGGATTGATAAGTAAAGGTCGCACTTTCTGACTCCGCAGCAGGAGTAGAAGATGGGCTGTTTGTAGAACTAGCATCATTTTTCGCCTGGTTTCCCCCACAAGCACTAAGTGCAATCCCCATAATAAGTACAAACGGAATAAATATCTTTCTCATTAAATAATTCTCCCCTTTTTTGTATGACAGTGTTACTTTGAACAATTCAAACAATGTAAATCAATCTTCAGCCTATGCCTTAGAGTGATTATGAGAATCATTCGCATTTGTAATCATTATAGGGATCACTCATGTGCCTAACCATGCCTTTTTGTTGGAAAAAAGACTTGGACTATTATTTGCCTCCGAATAAAGCTACCGCTCGTCCTAGTTGTAAGCGAATCGAAGCCGGGTTATAAGGCACCCAATCATCCAGATCAAGAATATGGACTTTCTTCTGCTGCACTGCGGGAAGCTGGCTCCAATAAGGGGATTGAAAGATCGCTTCAGTATGCGCAGTAGAGCCTTTGGCATCGGGAAATACAATGACTAAAATTCGGTCTCCTGCATAATCTGCAAGATCTGAAACCCCGATCGAAATCGAATGGAACTGATCTCCCAATCTTTTTATCTCGTTGTCAATCAAGGTCGGTGCTCTAAGTCCAAGGGATTGGTACATCACATAACCTACATTCCTTGCTCCGTAAACGAGTAGCTCCTCAGGCTTGATTACCAGAATGGTGATGATATCGTTAGCTACTGTGCTGTGCTGTACTATTTCTCGGGCTTCTAGCTCTTCTTGTTCAAAATCCTTCAGCCACTGCTCCGCCCGTTCACTCCGCTGAATGGCTCGGCCGATTAGGCGTAGCTGATCTTTCCAGCCGATTTCGTTCCAAGAGATCTCCATAATAGGTGCTACAGCTCGCAGCTGCCCGGCCTTCAATCCGTATTCCTCCAGATGTTCTTTGGCCGCAATAATCAGTTCAACGTTGGCATCAATTAATAGCGATCTGATCTGTTCAGCCGAGCTGTTTGTATTGATAAACTTCATCGACTGCGGTGGCTCCTGATCCGAAAGATTCAAATATTCACTACTTTCAGAGATGGTTACCGCAGGTTCTAAGCCAAGTAACAGCAAATGGCTTGCATAAGGGGTAAGCATTACGGCAACTCGCTGGAAAGAGCTTCGGCTGTAACCAGACGGAGATGCGCCTGTCTGCAGCTTAAAACGACGACTGAGATAAAATTCATCCTTGTAGCCTACCTTTAGCGCAATTTCCCTAAGTGTGCCTGAACCGTTAAGCAAAAGCTCCTTGGCACTATGAACCCGTAGCCGCGACAGATATTCGCTCTGGCTGAAGCCTGTCACCTGCTTAAACAACGTTGAATAATGCGAGCTGCTTACACCCGCAATGGCGGCTAAGTGCTCACGTGTTATTTTTTCGCTAAAGTGATTCTCCAGGTAAGAAATGCTCCGTTCCATCGATGGTTGCTCGTTAACTGTATATCTGGCTTCCTGCTGTTCGAGCAATTGTAGAATAATCTGATGAAAAAGCATTTGATTCTGTACATGGCGTGTTTCTCGATCTGGCAGTCGGTGAAGATACAATTCCTTGACACTGGATACAATAGTAGGCTCATAAGGAAACAACAGCATATTTGAACTCGAAGCCATTTCGCTTTTTCGTATCATCGCACCGCCAGGTATAGCCTGAGTCTGCTCTTGAATCCAGATGGTGAGCTTATAGGCATGAAGCGGCTGCTGGAGATTTGTAATTAAAGAGGCATGAGTATTAGCGGGGAGAAGGATTACGCTTCCTTCCGTAAGCTCATAAGTCAGATTATTAACCTCAAGGCTCCCTTTACCAGCGGCAACGGCCAGTAATACGGTTAGATTCTCATGAATCTGAACTCTTGGTAGATTTGAGGTCCCATACATCGATTGAATGCTGCCAGCGCTATATAAAGGAAAATGAGATTCGGCCCATTCCGGGATAACGTTATTCAAAATAAGGCCTCCGTTACTTGAATATATTTTCAAACTATAATGCTATGGATCGAACTGTATTATTGACGTCTGTGGAACTAATTATAACATCTTACCTTTTTAGATAAGCCTGTTAATTATCTGCCCTATTATTCTTTTTAAAGGATACGTCTGTCCAAGAGAAAGCATATTGGATCGAATATATATACTACCAGGTATTCTTCATCCATTTTAAAGAGGTGATTAAGATGAAAAAGCAGACAGCCTCCACTAAGAAGCGAAGGCTTCTCGCCAGTCCTAAGCCCAAACGTAATCTGAATCCTAAAGCAACAGCCCAGACTATCAACTTCGCGGTAATTGGGGATAGTCATGTGGGATATGGGAATAGCGCAAGCATTTTTAGAAATCTATTGCCAAAGGCTGTAGGGAGCGGGAATAAGAGATTTGTTATTTTTGGAGGAGATAACACGCAAGCGGGAGCGAATCATGGAAATAATGCAAATGCCTATTACAAGGACTTCAAGGATACAGTAACTAGCACGCTCGGAAGTATCCCCTATAAAGCATCGATAGGAAATTGGGAGGCAAGTACGCAGTCCTTATTCACGCAATATTTAGGTGCAGTAGAAGGGCAAATGAATTTCCCTGGGACACAGGGTAAGGTGAAGTACGTGTGGCTTAATTGTGCTCTGGGTCTGTTCACTCCGGGTAGTATAAATATATTGAAAAATTTAGATGATCAGCATTTTTATATTATTGATTTTCATTGGCCTTTAAAAGTGAGCGGGATCACGGTCGATCCTAGCCATGTATTAAGCGCGGCGGAGACTGCTAAGTTTTTTGCAGCTATTCCTACGAAAGTGAGGGATAAGGTGCTAGCTATTTTCACACATCATGGACATTTGTTTTATCGAAAGCTTACTAATATATATCCAGGTTATACAAATACAAAATTCTTTGTGTGCGGATGTTCGGGTGATTATAAATGTAAGCCGAGTGGTGATCGCGGTTATTACAACGCCACATTAACCATCAATGGGACGGCATTGAATGTCGATGCTTTTAAGGTAGCGGTCACTTAGTGAAGAAGTGGATGCGGTTAAAATAAAACGCTAATTTTCGGGAGATAACCGAGATTAGCGTTTTTCTTATATTAAGAATAGCCCATTAACCATGGAGTCACAGGTAAATAATAAGTAAGCAGGATTATTTAACATATTTGTATAATAGTTTATATATGTATTGAATAAATTTATTTAGGAGGGCTACCCATGAAAGAACTATTATTTCATTCTTTAGAACAGGCGGGTGTGTCGGCTTACGGTGTAGAGCGCATACGTATAGCAGCTGCACAAATGGTTGAAGACAACATCACACCGGCACAAGTTATTGTTGCTGCGAGAAAGGGGACGCTACTGGTCCATCAAGCGAACGGGAAATTCAGTCCAGAGCCAGGCGCAGCGGAATTAACTGTAGATGCTATTTATCCACTGTGTTCCATAACAAAACTGTTTACGGCAACCGCTATAATGATGTTAATGGAACAAGGGAAGATTGGTTTAAACAGACCTGTTTCCGATTACATCCCCGAATTTACAGGTGAAGGCAAAACTAAGGTATGCGTACATCACTTATTGACACATACCTCTGGCCTGGAGGGTGAGGTGATTTGGCAGAACGGACAGTTGAAAAAGGAACAAGGAGAGTACCCTCCACACGAACCTAATCAAGATCCAGATCAGCATAAGTACTTATATGGCGGTTATGATGCACCGCTTAGTAACGAACCTGGTACGGTCATGTCTTATTGCGGGTATGGCTATGAGCTGTTGGGTGAAATCATCCGGCGCGTTAGCGGACAGGCTTATGATGTATTCGTAAAGGAAACCATTTTTAAACCGCTTGGTATGGAAAATACATATTATCGTGTACCCATGGACGTGCGGGACAAAGTAGTAAGACGTGCACCAGAAGCAGCGTGCGCGGAATGGGTGGACAGCGAGTATAATTTGAATTCCGTATCTGCGGGGGGCGGCGCTTACTCGACGGCTATGGATTTGGCTGTCTTTGGCCAGATGTTTCTTAACGGCGGGATATATAACGGAGTACGATTCCTTAGTCCGGTAACCGTAAAAGAAATGACCCGCAATCAAATTCCAGGCGTATCCTCACAATATAGAGACGAGGTTTTTCCAGAAGCGTATTGGGGGTACGGATGGGCGATTAACGGCTCGAAGCGTGATGGTGGAGATTTGTTCTCGCCAGAAGCCTATTCACACTGGGGCGCGGCAGGTCCTTTCCTCTGCGTTGATCCGATTTATCAGACAGTTACGGTGCATTTATCTGTAGAGCTAGATCACCAGAAGCCATTTAAAAATATGTATGTGGATTACTTCAATAATACTGTTCTGGCAGCCATCACTGATCTTTAATCCTCTTTTTAGTTTTTTTTGTCATGTCATCTATACTTAAAGCGTGCTTTCCCAGTTTCTTCTGAATTGTTTAGGGGTGGTGCCGGTATATTTCTTAAACACTTTGGTAAAATAGCTCTGGTCATTGAAATGTAGCCTCGTAGCGATATCAGATAAGCTAATGCCCGGTAATTCGATTAATCGTTTGGCTTCTACAATCCGCTCGAATTGAATAAAATCACTGATCGTGAATCCTGTTTCCCTCTTAAATAATAGGGAGAGATAGCTTCTGTTCAATCCAGCGACTTCAGCCAGCTTATCTAAGGAGAGTTCCTCATATAAGTGATTAAAAATATAGTTCTGACTGAGGGCCACGGTGCGCGAAAGTTTCGCCATCCGGCTCTCTTTGACATGGTCGGCGAAATCGCAAAGCGCATTAAGAATAGCATGATCTACAGCCGGAACATCCTTTAGTTCTTCGATATGCTGGATATGAAAGTCGCTGAGGGTATAAGAAATCTCCCAATACAGCCCTCCATCAATAGCAGCTCGTGTAGCGAGCGTAATACAGGAGATCGCCAGATTCTTTTTGTTGCGTAAATGGCTCTTCTTGGAGAGTACTCCGTAATTGTCTTCAGAGAAGGTTGCTTGGACACGAAGTAGCTCAGCCTTATTTCCATTTTTGATATGGTGAAATAGAGCTTTTTCCAGCATGGGTTCGTGGTGCAGCCATGTATTCTCACGTCGATAGGAAACATCCAAGTCCAGACTGCCTGCGGGAGGCTGTTTATGCTCAAGAGTTCGGGTGTCGAGTAGCAGTTCGCTAAGAGATAACGTCTTTCCGGTGACGAGCGAGTACATCAGCATAGCGGTATGGTAGAGTCTCATTTTATTTAGCACGGTCAAGCTGCGGTAGTATTTCATCCATTGCTCTTGAAGCTTTAATGGAACTTCATGGTCACGCATCAGACTTGTCATATTGTCCTCTGAAAGGTGAGTATAAAGTGTAGGACCGATCACAATGCTTCCCCCGTTACTGCTGCCTGAGGGCAGATGGAGAAGGATGTAATTCTCTAGGAAGTTAGTGGTGCGAATGATCGGTATAGAGGCATTTGAGCTATCGTGCTTAGAGTTGTTCTCGCTTTTAGTAGAGTCTGCAATTTCTGAAAGAAGCTCGTTGAGGTTATGAACCCACGGGGCGCTCTCTGAAGAGGAAGGCAGCGCTAGCTCGATTCTCCGATTGGCATCTAGCAGAAACACAGGAATTTGCAGCGATTCATACAACACTTTACAAATATATTGAGCTCCTTCATGACCGTCCAAATGATTCAACATTCTTTCAACCTCCTCGCCCAACCAGAATACCAAAAAAACAATGATAATGCCATAAATCTAACATGAAGTAGATTAAAATGGGGATAGTATACATTCAGAGGAGGTATTTTTATGAAAACCAATATTCATGAACTCATATCACAAATGACCCTTGAGGAGAAAGCAGGACTCTGCTCAGGGCTTGATTTCTGGAATACAAAGGGCATTGAACGACTCGGAATCCCCTCTTTAATGGTAACGGACGGACCCCATGGTTTACGCAAGCAAAAAGAGAGCGCCGATCACCTCGGACTCCATAACAGTGTACCCGCGACTTGTTTTCCTTCGGCAGCAGGGATGGCTTCTTCCTGGGATCGGGAGTTAATCGGTCGTGTAGGTAAAGCACTCGGGAAAGAGTGTCAAGCAGAGAACGTTGCTGTTCTGCTCGGACCGGGAACGAATATTAAGCGCTCCCCGCTGAACGGTCGTAACTTCGAATATTTTTCGGAAGACCCTTATCTTTCCTCGGAGATGGGTGGGAATCATATCAAAGGTGTGCAAAGTGAAGGGGTAGGCACCTCGCTTAAGCATTTTGCCGCTAATAATCAGGAGCACCGGAGAATGTCTGTTGATGCTGTTATTGATGAGCGGACGCTGCGGGAGATTTATCTGGCTAGCTTTGAAGGCGCAGTTAAGCAGAGTCAGCCATGGAGCGTGATGTGCTCTTACAATCGGGTAAATGGTGAATATGCCTCCGAGAGTGAATTTCTCCTGACAAAGATTCTTAGAGAGGAATGGGGCTACGAGGGATTCGTCGTTTCCGACTGGGGAGCGGTTAATGAACGGGTGAAGGCTCTACAAGCAGGACTGGAGCTGGAAATGCCGTCAACCGGAGGCATTGGTGATGCCAAGATTGTCGCAGCAGTACAAAGTGGCGAGCTGTCTGAAGAAACGTTAGATCTTGCAGTGGAACGTTTACTTACCTTTGTTTTTAAGGCGGTGGAGAACCGTAAAGATAATGCTTCATTTAATGCTGATGAGCATCACCGTCTGGCTCGTGAAGTGGCGCGGGAGAGCATGGTTCTACTTAGAAATGAGGAAGGCATTCTGCCGCTGACAAAGCAAGGAACGATTGCGGTCATTGGCGAGTTTGCTAGAAATCCGCGTTATCAGGGCGGGGGCAGCTCACATGTGAATCCGACGAAATTGGACGATGCTTTTGAAGAGATGAAGGTCATTGCAGGTTCTGCCGAACTGCTATATGCGCAAGGATATGAACTGAATCATGACGGGATTAATGAAGCTTTGCTACAAGAGGCACGGGATACAGCGGCAAAAGGGGATGTAGCCGTATTGTTCCTTGGACTTCCGGATAACTATGAATCAGAGGGTTATGATCGCAGTCATTTGTCGCTTCCAGAGAGCCATAAAGCGCTGATCGAAGCAGTGTCTGAGGTGCAAAGCAATATCGTTGTCGTACTCAGCAATGGTTCACCCATAGAAATGCCTTGGATTCATAAAACGAAGGGTATTCTTGAAGGTTATCTAGGCGGTCAGGCTTTTGGCGGTGCAGTGGCAGATTTACTGTTTGGAGAGGTTAGTCCAAGTGGCAAACTGGCAGAGACCTTCCCGATGAAGCTGAGCGATAATCCATCCTTTCTTAATTTCCCAGGTGAAGGGGATACAGTAGAGTATAAAGAAGGTTTGTTTGTTGGCTATCGTTATTATGATAAAAAAGAGCTTGAACCGCTGTTTCCTTTCGGCTTCGGACTAAGCTACACAGCGTTTCAATACAGCAATTTGAGAATCTCCAAGAGCAGCATAAAAGATACCGAGAACGTACAAGTTACGGCCACCGTCAAAAACACGGGTACTCACGCAGGAAAAGAAATCGTTCAGCTCTATGTTAGCGATGTGAAGAGTAGCGTGATCCGTCCACTTAAGGAGCTTAAGGGCTTCCAGAAGATAGAGCTTCAGCCTAGGGAAGAGCAAGAGGTTTCTTTTGAACTGGATAAACGCTCCTTTGCTTATTACAACGTTAACATTGGTGATTGGCATGTGGAAAGTGGAGTCTTTGAGATTGCTATCGGTTCATCTTCGCGGGATATTCGTCTGACTGCTTCTATTGAAGTGGAATCGACTGCTCCGCTTGCATTAAGTTATCATCGCAACAGTACCGTTGGTGATTTGCTGGACAATCCACGCACGGCAGATAAAGTGAAGAAGTTCAGCAGTATTTTTGGCATGGAAGGTGCGATGGACGATAATCCAGAAATGTTCATGGCGATGATGAAATATATGCCGCTACGGGCGCTGGTTGGGTTCGGTCAAGGGAAATACACAGAAGAAGATTTAGCCAAGGATCTGCAAGAATTTAATGCTTTGGCTGTAGAGTAGGAGATCAGAAAAGGCCAAGTCTGGTCTTTAATAAAAATCTAATATAAGTAAGCCAGTAGTTCATATTAGTCATTTATAATATGCACCACTGGCTTTTTTTTTTATATTTCGTGTTCGGCTACCGTGCTCCGTAAACTTGATGATTGTGGCATGATTTCATAGGTGTGCTTCAACGCTTTCTTGAAGGAAATCCGTATTCTTTAGCGCGCCACGCTACTAGTAGCGCAAGAATCAATAGAATAAACAGTACCCACGGGAAGGAGCGGACACCAACTGTTTCAATAAGAATCCCACCCATCACGCCGCCGCCGCCGATAGCTAGGTTCCATACCGTCACTAACATCGACTGGGCCACATCTGCACTTTCGCCAGCTGCTTCAGCAACTGCTGTTTGTAGCAAAGTAGCCGCTCCTCCGAACGTCAACCCCCATACAGCAACCACTAGATAGATCACTATGGGTTGGCTGCTGCTAATGCCCAGTGCAATGGATGACAAGGCGAAAGCAGCGAGGCTGTTAAGAACCAATGGACGTAGTTTGCGGTCGATCAAAATACCGATGACCCAGATGCCAATAAGCGCAGTAATGCCGAAAATAAGCAGTACCAAGTCAACGCGCTGGGTAAGCCCAGCCTGAGTAAGATAGGGTGCAATGTAGGTATACAGGATGTTATGTGCTAGCACCCATGTCAGAACGACAAACAGTACCGGCCGTACCCCTGAAATAACAAAAACCTTGTAGAGAGGGAGCCGCTTATCAGGAGCCTCCCCTGGATAGTCCGGTAGCTTCCAAAGTACCCAGCCGACCAGCATCAGAGCCAGCAGCGACATGATCCCGAAGATGGAGCGCCAGCCCACAAGAGTGCCAAGAAGTGTTCCAGCAGGGACTCCGAGTGCCAGAGCTAGAGGCGTGCCAACCATCGCTACCGCCATTGCTCGTCCCTTGAGTGACTCCGGCACCATGCGCCGGGCATAACCTGCTATCATGCCCCATAAGACTCCAGCGGATACGCCTGCGAAGAACCGAGCTGCCAGCGTAAGTATATAATTGGAAGAAAAAGTGGTGACGGTGTTGAATACGAGAAAACCAAGGATGCACATTAGTAGCAGTGGTCGCCGCCGCCATCCACGCGTCATGGTGGTTAAGGGAATCGCGGCCAACAGTGAACCAAGGGCGTACAAAGTGACAAGTTGACCCGCAAGGGCCTCGGAGACACCAAGCCCATCACCTATTTGGAGCAACAAGCCGGCCGGAATCGTTTCGGTAAGAATACAGATAAACCCCGTCATAGCAAGGGCGAGTAATCCTGCCCATGGTAAATGTTCAGAAGAGGGAGTACTGGAGGCACTTTGTGTGGCAGAAGTTGTGTTTTGGGTCATTGGAGAAGCACCTCTCTTTTAAATTGTAAAAAACTCAATGATACACACTCGAATAGGATTTACTAGACAGAGAGCCTAGACCGGTTCATTCCGGACCAAGGCTCTTTGTGTTCGTTCTTTATTTATTACGTCTATCATAAATGGCATCACAAAGGTCAACGGTAAACTGACCCGACATACCTTCTAGTGCAGTATTAGTAAATGCCACGACACTGAGCCGTTGCTCGGGGTCGACGAACCACGAGTGACCATAGGTGCCACCCATACGCCATGTACCCGGGGATTCCGAAGTGTCTGCGGCGACAGGATCCTTCAGTACCGTAATGCCTAGGCCAAAGCCTCGTCCTGGCCAGAAGGCCATTGGCAGATCACCGATCTGGTTGGTCGTCATATCGTGAACCAGAGACTCTGGTAGCAGCGGTGCTCCGCCCTTACGTAATGTTTCCAGCAGCTGCAAAAAATCCCCTGCACTGCCGACCATGCCAGCTCCTCCAGAATGATAGGCAGTATCGTCAAGTGCTCGACCAGGGGCAAGCAGGAATCCAGCCGTTCCCTCCATAAAGGCAATACTGTCGGGATCATGTAAAGGCCGTGGCTCTGGAGTATCATTGGCATAGGAAGTAGCCAGTCGTTCTCGATTGACTGCAATAAAACCCGTGTCGCTCATGCCAAGCGGTTTTGTCACGAGTGAATGTACGGCCTCATTGAGCGGTGTTTCTGTGACCTTTGCAATTACTGCTCCTAGCACATCTGTCGCGATGGAGTATTTCCACTCGGTACCTGGCGTATAGAGGAGGGGGACAGAGGCAAGACGACGCAGGTTCTCTTCCAATGTGATGCCGGACTGATCCATACCATCTGATACCCCTGCTGACTGATAGGAACCATTCTCTTCTTGGAAAAATCGGTAAGAAAGGCCTGCTGTGTGCGTCATCAAATGACGAATCGTCAATGTCGCGAACTCGCCATTCTGCAAACGTGGCCGAAACTCTGGGAGCCAACGATCAACGCGGTCATCCAGCTGTAGTCGACCTTGCGCAACTAATACTAGGGCTGCCGTTGAAACGATAGGTTTGCTAACTGAGGCGAGCCGGAATAAGGCGTCTTCTTGCATAAGTCTGCTCATCTCGCGGTCGGCAAGACCGGCAGCGCGACTATAAACCAGTTCCCCATCTATCGCCACTTTAATGACAGCACCGACCAGGCGCTTGTCAGCAAGGGTTCGATCAATTACTTCATCGATGCGACCTGATAACCATTCTGTATTTATTTTGTTTGAATCCAATATACTCAACATTCTTCATCCCTTCGGAATAGTTAAAGCCAGGAACACTTTACTATTGTAGGGTTATTATATATAACAAGTTATCTTGATTACATAAGGCAACTAAGTTAAATTAGCCTTATAACGGTTAATTACAAGCTAGTTTATAGGGGGAACCTTAAATTTAAAGGATGTGATTTTGATGGACCATATTGATAAGCAAATTCTTTTTCATCTTCAAAATCAAGCAAGAATTTCTATGACAGAGCTGGGAAAATGTGTCGGTTTATCGCAACCTGCAGTTACGGAAAGAGTTAGGCGTATGGAGGAGAAAGGCATCATCAGCGAGTATCGCACCATTATTTCCCCTGAAAAAATTGGAAAACATGCTGCTGCCTACATGTTATTTCATTCTAGGGATTGTAATGCATTCCTTGATTTCTGCCGCTCAAGTCCTGATGTCGTCGAATGTTACCGTATAAGTGGGGAACACAACTACTTATTGAAAGTAGTAACCGACTCTACACGAGCCCTCGAGGATTTCGGAAATCAATGTGACAAATACGGTACCTATACGATTCTAATCGTGATGTCATCGCCAATCGATCATAAATTTCTTATACCTTCGCTTGAAGAAGCAAGCATCAACTTGCTGAGTTAGAATTGAACATTACTTCTGCCAGCCCTTCAACGCAAAAAGACTCTTCTATATAAATAGAGGAGTCTTTTTGATTGGAATATTTTTCAGGATAAATGGTTCCACAAATCGTTGTCGGTCCCCTTTACATTCAAATTAATTAGCTAAGACATTGCCAGCATCGCCTAGTTTCCAACGGCAGGTCATTATCAGTTTCTCACCCTCCAGTTCGGCTGTCAGCGTGCCACCCATTTTATTCATCAGACTTTTGGCAATGGAGAGACCAAGCCCGGAGGCTTGAGAAGATCGGGTACGGTCTGCGGTATAGAATCGGTCAAATAAGAGGTTAACATCGCTTCCGGCTAGTTCCTTCGCATCGTTTACTATCGTTAAGTCAGCTGTTACCTGCCGTCGTTCGAAACGGATTTCCACATACCCGGTCGCGTGTTTGACCGTATTGACAAGTAAATTCTCGACAACCCTCCGCACAGCGGACTCATCGGCGTATACGGATACATTTTCCTCAGGTAGCCGTATATCCGGTGTAATATTGCGTTCGTTGAAAGAATCGTAAAATCCGACCAGAATTTCCGAGAGTAGGGCCGTCATCCCAAGCTTTTCGGTATGTAGAGGATAATCTAGCGATTCGATCAAGGAAAGCTCAAAAAAATCATTCAGCAGTGCCTGCAGCCGTTTCGTCCGATTTTTAACGATGGCAACATATTCAAGTTTTTCATCAGGGGTAATTGACTCATCCTCCAACAGTTGAATATAACCGAAGATGGAGGTGAGGGGGGTACGGATATCATGTGAAATATTCGCTACAGCCTGACGGAATTCTTGTTCGACACGTTTTCGTTGGGCTTCCGCTTCGACGATTAAATTAGATTGACGATTGATTTGTCCCGCAAGTGCCTCAAGCTTCTGGTCGAATAGAGCCACATCGATTTTTTTACCGGTTGATCGCTCATTGTAGGTATGCAATTGCCCTGTTATCCGCCCTAGCTCTCGCCTTAACATCAACAAACGGAAAAGCAGGAGAGCTCCTGCCGCAAACAATATGATTGTCAGAATAAGCAACACTCTCCTGCACCTCCTATTTATTATTTGATTTCTTTTCTGTGGAATACGAGAATACCGAGTACCCCGGAAACGGCTATTGTCAACAACGGTACAAGTAAAAGCGCTGGCCAATCTCCACTGTCGATACTGGGCTTACCGATATCGCTCACCAGTTTGAAGATGGAATAATCGTACAAATTACTAAAGAAAGAGATCTTCGAACCTATACCAGCCAAAACCGTATCGATCATAAGGAAGAAAATCATTGAGAAGCCGATAGTTTTGCCGCTGTCGGTTAGGATTACGGTGAACAGCGCCCCGATGGCTGCGTAACCAGCTGTGTACAACAACGTTAGCCCGAGGGCTCGCGGTATAAAAAGTGTAGTGCTTCCTTCCGGCAGATGACCGAAGCCCGAAAGCAGCGTGACTTCGACTGTGCTGACAATAGGAAAGACGAGCGAAATCGCCATGGCCCCAACTGCGAATACGATTAGTTTTGCCGCGAACAGCCGGCCTCTGGTGTTGCCCGAAGATGCGATCGTCTTCATGACTCCTGTGGAATATTCGTTAGAGATAAAGAATCCAGCCAGAATGGCTACGCCGAATTTAATAATGTAGGCATTGCTTGAAATAAAGGTAGTCAGAAATTCAGCGCCGGTGATCTGAGGTTCCCCATTGGACCGATGATCAAAATAATATAGCAATGGGTAAGCAAGCGAGAGGACGGAAAGTGCCAATAGAAAAGTCCAAAATGATCTATTCTTACGGAGCTTGAAAAACTCAACTCTGATCAGATTATACATTTGGATTCCCCCCAATCCGCTTCGTAAAATAACTTTCCAAGTCTTCACCCATAGGCATAAACTTCTCAATCTCTAGGCCTGCAGAGAATAACGCTGTTGATACTTTACCTGGCTGCTCAATGCGGCTATACAACTTGATGGTTCCATCCTGCATCACTTCGAAATCGGCCGTACCCAGCTCGTTCTGAATGACGGCTGTTGCCTTGCCCGGATCATCCACTTTGATAAACAAATACTGCTGACATTTCTCGTTTAATTCCTCCGCAGTGAGTTGTTCAAGCAACTGACCGCGATGAATAATGCCATAATGACTTGCCATTAAATGCAGCTCACTTAGAATATGACTTGAGATCATTATCGTAATGCCAAGCTCACGGTTTAGTCGCTTGAGCAGTTCGCGCATTTCGACGACACCCATCGGATCTAACCCATTGGTCGGCTCGTCCAGAATCAGAAATTCTGGATCTCCCAGCAAGGCGATGGCAAGACCTAACCGCTGCTTCATTCCAAGTGAGAAATTCTTGGCTTTCTTCTTGCCGGCGCCCTGCAGTCCAACTTGCTCTAGCATTCTAGGAACGCAATCTTTGCCGGGAATACCACGTAGAATCCGGTTTGCTTCTAAATTTTCGCTCGCAGTCATATGGGGGAACAAAGCGGGACTCTCGATAATCGAGCCGATTCGCTTACGAGCCTGGATCAAGGCCTGCTCTTCACTGGCTCCGAACAGCTCGATCGTCCCCTGAGTCGGAAAAGCAAGTCCGGTCACAATCCGGATTAATGTTGATTTTCCAGCTCCGTTTTGCCCAATAAAACCATAAATAGAGCCTTTACGGATTGACAAATTGACTTTGTCCAGCGCTGTATGGCCCTTGAACTTTTTGGATAGCTGATTTGTTTTTAATACATACTCGTACATCTCGTCTTGGCCTCCTTTTCGTGATAGACCAAGTATAGAATTGAAAACATAAGAAGAGCTAAAGCCAAATCTTAAGAATGTCTTAAGGCTTGAGCCGATAACCTATGCCCCATACTGTCTCGATAAATTCGCTTCCTGGTGCGGCCTTGGTTAGCTTGCTGCGCAAATTGCTCATATGGACATTGACCGTATTGTCATCCCCGTAGTATGGCTCGTGCCAGACCCTTTCGTACAAATTCGCTTTCGTGAACACCTTCTTAGGGGCCGACAAAAGCAACGAGAGAATCTCAAACTCTAGAGCTGTGAGCGTCAGTTCCGCTCCATTTGCCGTAACCGACATCGTATCTCGATGAAGTACAAGACCCTGATGCTGGAGCACGTTAGGCATAGCCGATTGCGCAATCCGCGAATACAAACGTAGATGAGAATCGATCCGTGCAGAGACTTCCTCAACGTCGAAGGGTTTCGTAATGAAATCATCCGCCCCCGCCCGCAGGGCAGATACCTTGGTCTGGGGCTCACCCTTGGCTGAAATGATAATTACGGACATATCGTCCCGCCCGGCAATCTTCTCAAGTAGTTCCTCTCCCGACATGCCAGGCAGCATCAGATCCAGTAGCAGCATGCTCCATTGACGTTGCTCCAGATAGAGAAGTGCCTCCGTTCCCGAGTAAGCAGGTTGGGGGATGTAGCCACTTTTCTTAATAAGGTTGCACAGCAATCGGTTGATGTCGCTGTCGTCCTCAGCAACGAGAATATGTATCGGGTTATTCATTTAATCTCCTTATTCCACCTAAAATAGGTCATTATTCGGATGAATGCCTATTAAATAGGATAGCAGGTTTTAGATTCTGTATCCAGATCCAGCCAATTTCTGCATTTTGGTTATTCAAATCTATATCACCGATTCTGGTGAGTTCATTTTTATATAACAAAGAGACTCTTCTATATAAATAGAGGAGTCTCTTTGCGGTGTTAAGGTATTTAGATAAATAGATTATGACTAGATTGATCAGCTTGACCGAGGTAATATCCTACACCGCCGATTCCAACAGCGTCGATCAGTTCTTCACGGGTAATGCCCATAAGATCCATGGACATTTGGCAGGCAACGATCTCGACGCCTTGGTCGACAGCCATTTGAATCAATTCTTCCAAAGAAGAGACATTATTGTTCTTCATTACAGAGCGGATCATTTTGGAGCCCATGCCCATCATGTTCATATTCGAAAGTGTTAGCTTCCGACTGCCGCGCGGCATCATCGCTCCGAACATTTTACCGATAATATTCTTGTTCACAGGCACTTTCTCATCCTTGCGGATAATATTGAGACCCCAGAAGGTAAAGAACATCGTCACTTTTTTGCCGCTGGAGGCAGCTCCGTTGGCAATGATGAAGGAAGCGATCGCTTTATCCAGATCACCGCTGAATACCACCATCGTACTTGCATTACTAGTTTGGACGGGTTGTGCTCCTGCTGGTACGGAATCCGCGGTAATGCCTTTGCGCAGATAAGCTTCAATCATGCCAGTAGGCAGCTTCGTTAATTGCAAAAGCGTGTGCTTCGACATGCGAGCCCATGCCTTAATATCTTCATAGAATCCCGGATCGGAAGCCGTTACCTTTAAGACTTGCCCGTCCAAGAGCGGGTCCATGCTCATCTTGACTTGGATCAGCGGCCCAGGGCAGCATAGTCCGCAAGCATCAAGCACGGAATCAGGTGTTAGATCCGACTCTTGTTTGGCAGGGGCGGATACAGATGCGCTGGAGTTGGCTGCGTAAGCTGTAGCGTTGGTATTGGCTGCAGCTGAAGCAATGTAAGTTCCCGCCGGTGCTCCCGTTGCTGCGATTTCTTTACGGGCTGCTGCTGAAATACCTGCGTTTGGCGTCAGACTATCTTTTTTTTTAGGTGAATATTTACTCAGTTGATATGTCTTATAGCCTCCGGTCAGGTTCTTCACACGGAAACCTTTTTGCTGCAATATCCGGGAAGCTGTGTAGCCTCTGAGTCCAACTTGGCAATACACCCAAATTTCTTTACCAGGGTCAAGCTCACTTAGACGACCACGCAAATCATCCACAGGGATGTTAATGGAGCCTTCAATATGACCGTTGGCATGCTCGATTTCCGAACGTACGTCAACTAAAATGGTATTGTTGTTGTCACGACCTTCTAAATCCTTAGGAACGAATACTGTAGTCATGCCTTTCAAAATATTTTCAGCAGCAAAGCCAGCCATATTCACTGGATCTTTAGCAGAAGAGTAAGGAGGGGCATAAGTAAGCTCCAATTCCGTTAAATCAGTGACCGTACCTCTAAAGCGAATCACTGTAGCGATATCGTCGATACGTTTATCTACTCCACTGTAACCCACAGCTTGTGCGCCGAGTACTGTACCTTTTGGATCAAAAATCAGCTTCATAGATATTGGAGTTGCCCCCGGATAATAAGTTGCATGAGAGCTTGGATGTACGTAAATCACGTGATATGGTAAGCCCAAACGTTGTAATGTTTTTTCGTTATTGCCGGTAGAAGCACCCGTGACTCCAAAAACCTTAATAATAGAAGTCCCTTGTGATCCTTTGTAAGTAGTGCCTAGACCGCTGACGTTGTCCGCAGCAATCCGTCCTTGCTTATTGGCAGGACCAGCTAGTGGAATAGCAGTTTTAGTTCCGTTCACGAAATCAACCACCTCGACCGCGTCACCTACTGCATAGACCTGATCCAAATTTGTTTCCATGCGCTCGTTGACCAAGATATGGCCGCGTGGACCGAACTCTAAACCACTATCCTTCAGGAAAGAGGTATCCGGCGAAACGCCGATGGCCAACAGAACCATATCACTTTGAAGCACAGTGCCACTTGCCAACTGAACCTCTATTTGTTCACCCACTTCTGCAAACCCCTGGACCATATCGGAAAAAATAAGATTAACGCCATGCTCGTCGAGCTCTTTTGCCAAAATAGAAGACATTTCAGTATCGAACGGAGCTAAGATTTGTGGACCCGCCTCGATCAAGCTTACTTCCAGACCTGCTTCTCTGAGGTTCTCCGCCATCTCAACACCGATAAACCCACCACCGATCACAACGGCGGAACGAGTGCCTTCGGCTGCGACTTTGGTTTTGATTTTGTCGGTGTCGGGAATGTTGCGCAGCATGTGAATTTTGGAACTCTCGATACCAGGTAGATTCGGACGAATCGGTTTAGCGCCGGGTGATAAAATAAGCGCATCATAGCTCTCTTCATAGGAGCCTTTTTCTATACTTTCTACTCTTACTTTCTTGTTCACAGGGTCGATAGACACCACTTCACTTTGAATTCGAACATCGATGTTAAAACGTTTATGCATCGCCTCTGGTGTCTGAACCAGCAGCTTGGAGCGATCCTGAATGGAACCTCCGATATAATAAGGCAGTCCGCAATTGGCAAAAGAAATGTACGGATCACGTTCAAACATGATGATATGAGCCTCTTCATCTAATCTCCGAAGCCTGGCGGCCGCTGATGCGCCTCCTGCAACTCCTCCGACAATCAGTACTTTTTTACTCATGATGATTTATTCCTCCCCTAAAAATAGCTGAATTAGATGTTTGATTTTCTCGTCTTTAACAGAATAATTAATTTCCAGTCCATTACGTTCGGTTTCGACAATGCCTAGAGCTCTAAGCTTCTGCAAATGCTGGGATACCGTAGATTGTGGAAGGTCGAGACAGTCCTGCATGAAGCTAACGTTGCAGCTGCCTTTTTCAAGCAGACCTTTAATGATGCACAAGCGAACGGGATGAGCGATTGCCTTTAGGGTTTCGGCGGTTTGATTATAGGCTTTGAAATTTTTGTCCATGGTTATGAACTCCTCGCTTTACAATATCCTTATATCGTAATATTATGATATAGTGATATTAAAATCAAGTTATTTTTTAAAAAAAGAGAAGGAGAGATGCTCGATGTCTTTTAAAATTTTAAAGGAAATTACCCCTCAGCAAGTGGCGGAACGTCTGAAGAATGGAGAGGCTCCTACGCTGCTGGATGTACGCGAACCCGCCGAATGGGTGGAGGGACATGTGATCGGTGCGAAGCATATTCCGCTTGGGCAGCTGTTAATGCGTATAGATGAACTAGATCCTAATGGAGAGATGATTGTAATGTGCTTAAGTGGTGGTCGAAGCGGATTGGCTTGTGAGCTGCTGAGCGAAAAGGGTTATAACGTTGTGAACATGACGGGTGGATTAAGCGCTTGGACGGATGATTTTTTGGTACGGGGGTAATAGATGAACATGATGTTTAGGATCCTACTGAGTATAGTAATTGCTTTTAGTATAGTAAGGTTCTTACGTTCCGCTTGGCCAGTCCGTTCACTCTCCTATGTAGAAGCCCGTGACGTTCGCGAATTAGCAGATCAATCACTGGACATGAAAATGCTCGATGTTAGAGATGCCGTAGATTATGAGAAGGATAGTATCCGTGGCTCGATAAATATATCGATCGGGCGGTTAGCCTATGTCTGGCAACATTGTCTATCTACTGACGATTCGGTTCTAATCCTTGCTGATAGTTACTATAAAAGAAACAAAGCTGCGAGAATTCTGTATAAACAGGGCTTTCGAAAGTTATATGCGGTAAATGGTGATTTTTTAGGAAGTAAAAGAACACTCTCCGACATTTCGGTGAAAGGTTGTTGTGAAGGATAATGGATTTAAGCTCATTAATGTCCCGTCTCGGATTTGGTAAAAGCGCAAGTGTAAGTGTAAGAACGTTAAAGGTGTCAGAGTTTCGGAGCGAAATGGAGCAATCCAAAAATAGGCTGCTGATCGATGTCCGCGAACCGGATGAATACAAGAGTGGATTTATTCCGGGGGCGAAAAACATCCCGCTGTCTCAGTTGGAAAAGCGGCTCGGTGAAATCCCTAAGGATCGGGATGTGTTGCTCTACTGCCGCAGCGGTATGCGAAGCAAAAGTGCAGCGCGGATTCTGAGCAAGCAGGGGTATACTCGCCTTGCACATTTGCAGGGCGGGGTAAGCAGCTGGAATGGGAAGTTGAGTCGACGGTAACTGAACTAATTTCTCTGAACAAACTCTAATAGAGCTAACTCCAAATGAGCTTACTAAAGCTGGCTTTGCTTTAACGCAACGTACTTAAACCAATTAGCTTTTTTGATGGATAAGTTAAATTTTGCTGGATCTATCATTGAATGTAGAGTGTTTATTGACAGCATCAGAAAGTGAATACTATACTTTTGAGGAATAGGACGAAGCACGTCCCGTACCCATATTGGGTGCGGGATTTTTTTATGCCAAGAAGGAGGGTGACGTATGGGATTTACGGAGGAGCATCGTAAGTGGGTAGAGGATCATATTAGTAGAAGAACGGGAGAACGGCGGGGGAGATTGGAGCGTGGACATGGCCATGGTGAGCGGATGTTTTTGGAGAAGGTATGGTGGCCTATGATGGGGCATTTCAATAATCTTCATCCTGAATATGAAGTGTTGGATTGGCGTAGTAAGCCCTACTTTGTTGATTTTGTGTGGAAGCCTGGCCAGGTTAAGTTTGCGTTTGAAGTTAAAGGCTACGGCCCACATGTGCAAAATACAGACCGAACACGCTACAGACAGGAGCTGAATCGAGAGACTTATCTGCAAATCGCGGGTTATCGGGTCGTGGCGATTCCTTATGATGATCTGGATGCGAATCCTGAACTTACGATTACTTTGCTAAGACCATTGCTGATGCCTTACCTCGCTGTGAAGATGGAGGAGCAGGGGGAGTTTAGCCGACTGGAGCGTGATATTTTGCGGATTGCGGTTCGCACGAATGGGTGCATTCGTCCGGTTGATTTGGTGAGGGAGCTTGGGATTGATAAGCGTACGGCTCGAAAAGGACTGAGTGCTCTCAGCCAAAAAGGAAAGTTTTGCCCCATAGTTTCTCAGGAGAGCGGTAGAGTCTGCAAATATGAATATATCCATTCCTTAAAGGATATTCAGTTATGGTAAGGCAATTAAAATACCCCAGATGCGACCCAAAAGGCTGGAATTGAGCAAAAGAGGGGTAAAAATACCCCAGATGCGACCTAAAAGGTTGGATTTGAGCGAAAGAGGGGTAAAAATACCCCAGATGCGACCTAAAAGGCTGGAATTGAGCAAAAGAGGGGTAGAAATACCCCAGATGCGACCCACAAGGTTGGATTTGAGCGAAAGAGGGGTAAAAATACCCCAGATGCGACCCAAAAGGCTGGAATTGAGCAAAAGAGGGGTAAAAATACCCCAGATGCGACCTAAAAGGCTGGAATTGAGCAAAAGAGGGGTAGAAATACCCCAGATGCGACCCAAAAGGCTGGATTTGAGCGAAAGAGGGCCGAGAACGTCCCGTTATCATCGCATCTCACTTCACCAAGGGAGACGGGCGAGCGAAGCATACGATAAATCTCTAATTTTGACCTGATTTTCACTTAGATTGTTTAGGTGTTACTTATCAAGCTAATCTTCTATGATTAAGTTGATAGACCAGATTTGTGTTAGACACAGACAACTACCTCGAGAACATATGAAACCGCTATCAACTTGAATCGAAGGAGCGATTATGATGGAAACAGTGACATCTAAATATCCATTTCAACAGATTGATTTACCCTTAAATGACCGAGTGCAGGATTTGATCTCCAGATTAACGCTTGATGAAAAAGTAAGTCTGATCCCTCAGTATCAAGCGGCTATAGAGCGTTTAGGCGTTGGAGCCTATAAGCATGGTACAGAAGCGGCGCACGGAATTTCCTGGCTTGGAAAAGCGACCTCTTTTCCTCAGCCAAGCGGACTGGCTTGTACTTGGAACCCAGAGCTAATGAAGGAAATCGGCTCGGCTATTGGAGATGAAGCAAGAGCATTTTACAAAAAGAATCCAACGGTGAATGGCCTGACGTTATGGGCACCAACGGTGGATATGGAGCGTGACCCACGATGGGGTAGAACGGAAGAAGCCTACGGTGAAGATCCAGAGTTAACTGGACAACTCAGCACATCACTTGTGCAAGGAATCCAAGGCGATCACCCGGTGTATTTGAAAGCGGTCGCAACGCTTAAACACTTCCTAGGGAACAACAACGAGATCGAACGCGGAAATTGTTCCGCCAGCATCGATCCGAGAAATATGCGTGAGTATTATCTGGAAGCATTCAAGCCTGCTTTTCAAGAAGGTGGCGCACAGTCTATGATGACCGCCTATAACTCGGTGAATGGCGTGCCTGTTATTCTTCATCCGGCAGTCATGGATGTTGTCAAAGGCGAATGGGACATGGACGGTTTTATCGTCAGTGATGCTGGTGATTTATTCGGGATTGTGAAGGATCATAAGTATTATGAATCTTTTGCACAGTCGATGGCGGAATCTATCAAAAACGGAATTGACAGCGTAACAGAAGAAACTGAAGAGACGATCAAGGTTCTTCATGAAGCACTAGACCAAGGCCTACTATCAGAGGAAGATCTGGATCGTGCACTAACTAACACATTTAGAGTTCGTTTCCGTCTGGGAGAGTTTGACCCCGCTGAAGGTAATCCATACACAGCAATCGACGATTCCGTAATTCTTAGCAAAAAACATGCCGCACTTTCCTTGGAAGCTGCCAAACAATCCATTGTGCTGCTGAAGAATGATCAGGCAACATTGCCACTGAGCAAGACTGAATTAAACAAAGTGGCGATTATTGGTCCACTTGGCGATGAAGCTTTCAGAGACTGGTATTCCGGCACATTACCTTATGGAGTGACTCCACTGCAAGGTGTTAGTAAGAAACTGCCTGGTAAACAAGTTACTTTTGAGAGCGGCGCAGATCAAATCATTCTTACCTCAGCTGCAAACGGCCAAGCCATCGGAATCACGGGTGAGGACGGAAGGCTGGCTGTACAACATGACATAGCAGAGCACGGAGAATTGTTCCAACATACCGCTTGGGGCTGGACTAGCAATACTCTGAAGGCGACAAGTCGTGGACAGTATGTAACTTTAAGCGAAGCGGAGACACTTACAGCATCTGCTGATGAAATCTACGGCTGGTTTGTAAAAGAATCCTTGAACATCGTCCCGGAAGCTGAGGGTAAAGTCTCTTTGCGGACTTGGAATGACAAATTGATCTCTGTGAATGCTGAGGATGGCACGCTGCAGGTTGCTGATCAGGTCGCAAGTGCGGACGCTCGTCTTTTCAAAAAGAACATCGTTACAAACGGACTGGACGCTGCGGTAGAAGCTGCCAAAGCAGCTGAAGTAGCAGTGGTTTTTGTCGGTAATCATCCACTCCTTAACGGAAAAGAAGAAATCGACAGACCTGATATTGTACTTCCGGAGGAGCAGGAGCGCCTGGTCAAAGCAGTCTATGAAGCGAATCCAAATACAGTGGTAGTTATTGTCGGCAGTTATCCGATTTCTTCCACTTGGATTGACGAGAATATCCCGGCAGTATTGTATACATCCCACAGTGGACAAGAGCTTGGTAATGCGGTTGCAGAAGTGTTGTTCGGAGATTACAGTCCTTCTGGTAAGCTGAATATGACTTGGTTCCGTTCTGTGGAGCAGCTGCCTGAGCTGATGGATTATGATATTATCAAAGGTAAAAGAACCTATATGTACTTTGACGGTAAGCCATTGTATCCTTTTGGTCACGGCCTAAGTTATGCTGAAGTGAATTACAAGAATCTAAATTTGAGCACAAAGGAACTGCAGCAAGACGATACGCTTAACATTTCCGTTCAAGTGGATAATACTGGAGCAGCTGATGGGGACGAGGTTGTTCAGTTATATGTGCAAACTTTGAATTCCCGGGTCAAACGTCCGATTAAGCAGCTGAAGGGTTTTGAAAAAGTGAGCACCGCCGCAGGTCAATCGAATACTATAGAGTTTGCATTACCAGTTACAGAGTTAGCATTCTGGGATGTTACACGCGAACAATATTGCGTCGAAAATGGAGAATACGCAATTTTGATCGGCTGTTCTTCTGCTGATATTAAATTATCTTCAGTAGTAACGGTGAAAGGGGACATCATTCCTTCCCGTAATTTATATAACAACACCAAAGCAGAGAACAATGATGACTACGAAGGCGTATATCTGGACGAATGCAAAGCAGGCGGGGCTTCGGTACATCCGGTAAAAGAGGGCGCTTGGATCGCTTTTAATGACGTATTGTTCGATCATGGAGCAGTAGTAATTGAAGCTCTGGTCTCCTCTGCAAAAGGTGGCAGCATTGAGATCAGAACCGGAAGCGCAGCTGGGAAACTGGTTGGAACCGTGACTGTTCCTTCTGGTGGAGTTCTGCAACAGTGGAGCACATTGAAAGGCGAAGTATCCGTGGAGACGGGTACTAGCGATGTTTATGTAGTTTTTAACGGTGAGGTGCTTCTCAGCCGGTTTCAATTTAATCAATAATAGAGATGACCTTTGATTATGGGATGGAGTGTGCTATATGGAGTGTTTGGGGTGTCGGATTGCTAACGGAATTGAGCCTAACGTAAAAGTAGTATATGAGAATGAATTTATTACTTGTGTGCTAGATATCGCTCCGTTTAACGAAGGACATCTACTGATCCTTCCTAAAAAGCATTATTGGGATCTCGAAGAAATCGATTCAGAGACTTCCTATGCGATAATGGACGCATCAAAGAAGCTGTCAATCGTCTTGAAGGATCTATTCAAACCGGATGGCATAAGCATATGCCAAAATGGCGGGAAGTTTAACGACCTGACCCATTACCATATGCACCTTATCCCTAGATACGAAGGAGACGGATTTGTTTGGAGTGAACCACTACACCCGCACGGTGCTGAGAATTTTTTAAGTCACACGCAAGCAAAGATTATTGGTGTTTTAAAAAAGTAACAATCATAAAAAGGGCATTCCTGAAGAAATATCAGGGATGCCCTTTTCCTTTTGTTATAGAGTAACGCTCTAATCACATCCGCCACCGCCACCAGCATCTCCGCCACCGAAATCTCCCCCGCTGCTGTGCCCGCTATCCCCGCCCCAGCTATGACCGCTGTCATGTCCAGAATGGTGATGGGAGTCGCTCCCGTGATGTTGATGGTGATATTGGTGATTAGAATGATTCGGGTTATTTGGATCCAGCAGATCTGGATGGCTAGCTGCCATAAAAGACATGCTGGCGGCGTCATCTCGTCTATTTCTCTCAAATCTGTTACTGTTCGAGTTTGAACCATTACTAACTATGGACTGTATGATTATAAATACAACGACTCCAATAAACAGTATCCCAAAGACCATTAGATCGCCCTCCTAGTTGTTCATTATAAGCTGTATTCACTTAAATTGTACCATAATATTGAATAAATGGATTTAAGGAAATAAAATCACCGCTTATCTTTAACCTCTCTTCATAATTGCTATGAGTTTGTTCTTTTTTTATTTAGAAAAGGTTGATTTTATCACCCCGATTTGCTACCATACGATGTAACTTAATAGTTATTGTTTTCTAGGGTTCCGCAGCTGGTGCACAGCTGGTCTGGTCCGAGGGAAAACGCACGAACAGCATCGTTCGTGTCTACACGGAGGGATAAAAGCCCGGGAGGTATCGTTATAAATGACGATGACCTTCCGGGCTTATTTGTTTGTTTCGTGGGCAATTATAAAGTTAGTGAATTGAAGGAGGGCTTGGAATGAAGAACAATTCAGAGTGGTTAAAGGTAGTTGGTGCAGCTGTTTTCGAGGTCATGTGGGTCATCGGCTTAAAACATGCTTCCACGATGTGGGAGTGGCTGATAACTGTGGTAGCTATAATAATAAGCTTCTATGTGATGATTTCAGCGAGTACCAAATTGCCGGTCGGCACGGTATATTCCGTGTTTGTTGGTCTAGGAACTGCAGGGACAGTAGTTGCGGACATGGTTTTATTCGGAGAACCGTTCAAGTTGATGAAGCTGGTTCTAGTGGTTATTTTGCTGGCAGGCGTTATAGGATTGAAAATGGTGACCAAAGAAGCCGAAGTAAAGGGGGAGTCTTAAATGGCATGGGTATTTCTGGTCGTTGCTGGTTTATTTGAAATGTTTGGAGTAGCTATGATTAATAGGTTGAATAAACACCGGAATTTCCTGTCGTTCGCGCTGCTCTTTCTTGGTTTTGGAGCAAGCTTTCTGTTTCTGTCTTTAGCTATGAAGAGTCTGCCGATGGGAACAGCTTATGCGGTATGGACGGGGATCGGCGCATCCGGCGGAGCGATTCTGGGGATGATATTGTATGGAGAGGCCAAAGACTGGCGCCGGATCGTCTGTATTATTATGATTCTGGGGGCCGCTGTGGGACTAAAGCTGATAGCTTAGTTAGGTATTCATTCTTTACTTTTTCTCTTCAAAAGAGAGATTAGTTATAAATTGGACACGATTCAGATGTTTAGAAAGGTTCTTATAGGTCGTATAAAGTAAGTATACAATACTTCAATAAGGGGATTTTTAATATGACTAAGGATTCAATCGAACATTTGGCTGAAATCGCAAGAATGAACCAATCTAACCGCATGCTGCTTCCAGATGGAACGTCACTTCCCAGAATTGGGCAGGGAACTTGGAATATGGGTGACGACAATGCCCGTAGGGAGGAAGAGATTGCTGCCCTGCGATTAGGCGTGGAGCTAGGCATGGATTTAATAGATACGGCTGAGATGTATGGGGACGGACGCTCGGAGCTTTTAGTAGGTGAGGCCATCCAAGGCATTCGGGATCAAGTTTACCTGGTGTCAAAAGTCTATCCACATAATGCCGGGAATGAGCAACTTATCCGCAGCTGTGAAGAAAGCTTGAAACGCTTGAATACGGATCATCTGGATCTTTATTTGCTGCATTGGCGGGGAGATATTCCACTAGAAGAGACTGTTGTCGGTATGGAGAAACTAGTCTCACAAGGAAAAATAGCAAGATGGGGTGTATCCAATTTCGATGTCGACGATATGAAAGAACTGCTTGGTATTGCTGGAGGAACTCATTGTGCAACCAATCAGATTCTATATCATTTAGGGTCCAGAGGAATTGAAACTGAACTGCTGCCATGGCAGAGAAGTCACAAGATCCCGGTAATGGCTTACTCACCGCTTGCTCAAGCTGGTTCACTCCGAAAAGGAGTAATCGAGAGTGAAGTCGTTCAGGAAATCGCCAGTGCACATCAGGCAACACCGCTTCAGATTATGTTAGCTTGGACGATGCGTGAAGAGGATGTTATTTCTATCCCAAAAGCTTCTTCTCGTAAGCACGTCATTGAGAATGCTGCTGCAGGCTTGATTACGCTAAGTGACGATGAAATTTGGAAGCTGGACGAAGCTTTCCCAATACCTTCTTGGAAAGTACCGCTAGATATGATTTAAATCCGTTCTATTCACATAAAGAGAAGCCCTCAATCACTGTAAAAGTGTTTGAGGGCTTCTTCTGTCATTCCTTGTGCGATTAGCTGTTCTCAATAATTGTCTGTAGTGTAGTCCGGTCAAGGCCTTCTACCAGTTTGATCAGAAGCTCTTTAGCAGCATCGTAGTCATCACTGTGAATCACTGATGAAGCGGTGTGTATGTAGCGGGAGCATATTCCGATTACTGCGGAAGGAACGCCAATTCCACTAACATGAACCTGACCTGCATCTGTTCCGCCTTGGGATACAAAATACTGATATTTGATCCGGTGGGTATCCGCTGTATCTTGTACATATTCAATCAGACCGCGATGTGTAACCATCGTAGGATCAAAAATACGCAAGAGAGCTCCTTTGCCCAGATGGCCAAATGCCTGACTGTCACCAGTCATATCGGCAGCAGCGCTCGCGTCCAGACCGAAGAAGATGTCAGGTGACAGGAGATTAGCCGCAGTACGCGCACCCCGAAGACCTACTTCCTCTTGTACAGTGGCACCAGCGAAAACGGTATTCGGCAGCTTTTTACCGTGCAATGCTTTAACTAGTTCAATGGCGAGACCTACGCCGTAACGGTTGTCCCAAGCTTTCGCCAAGATTTTTTTGGGATTAGCAAGGGGAGTAAAAGGACAAATCGGCAGAACTTGTTGGCCTGGTCTAACGCCAAAGCTTTCTGCTTCTTCACGGCTGTCTGCACCGATATCAATATACATTTTGCTGATTTCGCCAGTCTTACCACGTTCTTCATTGCTTAGCAAATGGATAGGCGTACTGCCAACAACTCCGGTCAGTGTTCCTTTAGGTGTAATGATATGTAGGCGCTGGGATGCAACAGCAGAGGCAAGCCAGCCGCCAAGTGGTTGAAAACGAATCATACCGGTGTTAGTAATTCCAGTTACCATGAAACCTACTTCGTCAAAATGCCCAGCGACCATAATCTTTGGCCCGTTCTCTTCGCCGCGCAGTACGCCGAACAAACTACCGAGACGATCCTGTACGAACTCTTCAGTATAAGGAGTCATAGCATCCTTGACGTAAGCGCGGAGTTCGCGCTCAAATCCTGGGGCTGAGGGAAATTCGGTAAGTGTTTTGAACATGTCCAATGTTTCTTGATTCATATGAATTCACTCCTTTATTAAAATATAAGAACTCATTTATACATCATTCTTATATTTCTACGAGAAACGGATGTTATCCATAATGGACCACATCGTTATTTCTTCCTGCAACTTAGTATGAACATTCTGAGCTCACTTGTCCATGACAAGAGACAATGAACACCGGGCACGAGCTCCACGAATACTATGCATTAGAGGCTTTGGTGGCAGGAGCCTTAGAAAGGATGCGAAGATGAATGAGGGTAGCGGGTAGCGTACCCCCAAGAAGGGTGCAGGGAGGATTATCAAGTAGGAGCCTACAAGGAAACGGAACGCGCAGACGATACTGGCGCCACAATCCAAGGGAAAGAGAAGCAGTACTTATTTTTGTGCTCTTTTTATTGCTGATTGTTGTGTTACTGTATTTTTCCTGAACTGGAGGGACATAACGAAGCGGAGGATGGCAAACAATAAGGAAAACTTCTAAGCGAAGAATAACTTAAGGGGCTTAAAAGTGAGTACTATGATGCTTGTCAGCCCCCTTCGCCTAACTTTCAGGAGGTGCCTCAATGCCGGCGAAAACTAAGAAATCGGGTGTCAAGCTGAAGCTTGACACCCTGACTCCACAAGATTATGAGAAATTGTCCAAGCCTTTTGTTCCTGCTAGGCCCGTATTCAAAAACTGCATACGAGCGTTTATTGCTGGCGGCATAATCTGCGTTATTGGACAAGGGATTCAGGAGGCTTTTATGGCAATCTTCGATATGACCTCCAAAGAAGCTGCCAGTCCCACAGTCGCGGTGATGATCCTACTCTCTGTAATTCTGACCAGCTTTGGCGTGTACGACAAAATGGCGCAATGGGCTGGTGCAGGAACCGCAGTTCCAGTGACCGGGTTCGCAAACAGTATGTGCTCTGCAGCTCTGGAGCACCGCGCTGAGGGTCTTGTACTTGGTGTAGGCGGCAATATGTTTAAGCTTGCGGGTTCGGTCATCGTATTTGGTGCCGTCGCTGCTTTCATAATTGGTATCGTCTATATCTTTTTGGGCACAGGAGGTGCACACCATACATGAAACAGCTTGGTAGTCAGACATGGGAGTTCACGAACCGCCCCATTATTTTAGGCTCTTCCGCAGTAGTTGGACCGGAGGAGGGAGAAGGTCCTTTAGCTTCTGATTTTGATTTTATTTTTGATACGCTGGAAATGGATGAGAAGACATGGGAGAAGGCCGAGCGCGCTCTGTTCGAGAAGGCTTCCCATCTGGCTCTGATTAATGCGAATATCGATAAACAAAAGCTGGAGTTTTTTGTCGGCGGAGATTTGATGAACCAGATTATCAGCAGCTCTTTCGCGGCAAGAAAATTAGGTGTGCCTTATCTCGGAGTCTTTGGTGCTTGCTCTACTTCTATGGAGAGCCTTGCGATTGCCTCAATGATCGTTGATTCTGGAGGCGGTAAGTATGCGCTAGCGGGAACATCAAGTCATAACTGTACGGTGGAGAAGCAGTTTCGTTATCCAACGGAATATGGTTCGCAGAAACCCCCAACGGCGCAATATACAGTTACAGGTTCGGGTTGTGCTGTAGTGGGTCAGAATGACGGTTCGGGTAACTATCCAGTCGTGGTGTCTGCCACGCTTGGACGTATTATGGATCTTGGTTTGACAGATCCTTTTAATATGGGGACGGCTATGGCACCCGCGGCCGCGGATACAATCACTGCGCATTTTCGGGATACAGGTCTATCGCCAGGGCACTATGATTTAATTGTTACCGGCGACCTGGCATCCGTAGGGTTACCTATAGCCAAGACCCTATTGGCTAAAGAAGGAATTCCTATGGAGCAAACAACCTTTGACGATTGTGGTTTGCTTATCTACGACTTGGAGAAACAGAAATATGTGATCGCTGGAGGAAGCGGCTGCGGGTGCTCAGCGGTTGTAACCTATGGTCATATCCTTAAGCGGTTAAAAAAAGGTGAACTTAAACGGGTTCTTATAGTGGCAACGGGCGCACTTTTATCACCTTTGTCTTATCAGCAGGGAGAGAGTATTCCATGTGTTGCTCATGCCGTAGCCATAGAGAGCGGAGGTCAAGCATAATGATGATTTACTTATGGGCTTTTCTGATTGGAGGAGCCATTTGCGTTATAGGACAGCTGATGTTCGATGTATTGAAGCTGACACCTGCACATACGATGAGTACCTTAGTTGTAGCCGGAGCGATTGCTGATGCTTTTGGTATCTACGACCCACTTGTGAAATTTGCGGGTGCTGGGGCAACCATTCCGATCACAAGCTTTGGGAACTCATTGGTTCATGGGGCATTAACGGAGCTGGAGCGGGATGGCTGGATCGGTGTAGTTACGGGTATCTTTGATATTACAAGTGCGGGTATCTCGTCAGCTATTGTGTTCTCCTTTTTGGCAGCTTTAGTTGTACGGCCGAAGGGGTAAAGTTGATGCTACATGAAAAGGTTGTCGTCAGAAAAAGACGGCATCCTTTTTTTGTTATTTTAAAATTGTAGGATGTTTCATCTTATGGTTTTTTTTGTATCCTCACTTCGTGATCTTCAACAATGTACTTTGGGTCCCCTAATCATGTAAAATATAAATAATACTGTTTATTCTGACTAGGAGGATCATATATGCCCGTACGTCAAGAATCGATGCACACTATGAATGCTGTACGCACTAATTTGGAATCCTGCATACTTGGAAAATCATTTGAAATACAATTATTGTTAACCGCTCTGCTTGCTGGTGGTCATGTATTGATCGAGGATGTACCGGGAACAGGAAAAACCCAGCTAATACGCGCACTTTCAAGATCAATGTCCGGTGAATATCGCCGAATTCAGTGTAATCCAGATATACTTCCGAGTGATATTACAGGTGTATCTGTTTATCATCCTAGGGATGAGATGTTTCATTTCCGGCCTGGTCCGGTGATGACGAATATTTTGCTAGCCGATGAAATTAACCGTGCTACTACGAAGACACAATCCGCACTTCTGGAAGTGATGGAGGAACGAAACGTTACCGTAGATGGAGAGACGTATCCACTTCCTCATCCTTTCATGTTATGCGCTACCCAGAATCCGATAGACTTTGAGGGAACCTATACACTGCCTGAAGCCCAATTAGATCGATTCATGCTGAGAATTAGCCTTGGATATCCTGATGCAGCGACGGAGAAAAATTTATTGCTGAGCCATCAGGAAGGCCAACCGGTGGACAGGCTTTCGCCAGTAACAAGCATGGAACAAATTGCAGGGATTCAGGAAGAAATTCGCGACATCTTCATGAGTGATCCTGTGCTGAATTACTTGTTAGATATTGTGCGGCAGACAAGAGAACATCCACTTGTAATGCTGGGTGCAAGTCCACGTGCCTCACTATCCTTTATGATGGCTTGTAAAGCTTATGCCTTTTTGCAAGGACGAGATTACGTTCTGCCTGATGACGTGAAGATCCTTACTCCATTTGCCTTGGGTCATCGAATATTGTTGCGTCCAGAGTCGCGCCTAGATAATATTAGCGTAGAATCTTTGCTTCAAAAGCTTCTGCAGAGTATTCATGTGCCTGTTACGATGAGGCAATGATATGAGACGTTATTTGTCGTCGGTTGCAGCCATCATTCAGCCCTCTAAGCTTGCAAGCATCCTTGTAATTTGGAGTATTACACTCTTATATGTACTTTTTCAGGGCGGGAAAACAGCATTTATGTTGTTTATCATGGTCTCTGTACTTATTGCATATTTGATTGCTGGAGGTTTAGGAGGCGTTCGGCGAGCTAAGGGCACTCGCAGTCTTTATTCTGAACAAGACAAGGGAGATTTGCTCTCTGCCGGAGGGCATCTTCGTGTAAAACTAAAGGTTACAATCCCCGGGATTTTACCCTTGCCTTACGTTGTTGTAAGGGAAGTTCTTAAGCGGCATAATGGAGAATCGTGGGTATTTGAAGAAAGTGTGATTCCAAGCCTCAGAGGCATTGGGGAACTGAAGTTTCAGACACCAGCCTTAGAGCGTGGAACATACACATTCGCTAATACGGATATTATCAGCCAAGATATATTTGGGCTTGTCGAGCATAAGGGAACATTTTTATCGGAAGGACAATTTCAGGTTTTGCCTCGTGCGATCTACGTTCCGCGCTGGCAGTTATATGAGAGAAAATCTCGGCTATCTGGACCGCAGACATCCGTTGTTCAATCTCGGCGTGAAACCACACAGATTAATGGCGTCCGTGACTATGTATATGGTGATCGCTTGACGCGAATTCACTGGAACGCTACTGCTAAGACAGGCTCTTGGAAATCCAAAGAGTTTGAGCATGAGTCGATTCCCAAAACCATTCTAGTCCTTGATGGAAGCACATCAGCTTATATGAATACGAATCAGTTCGAACTAGCAGTTTCGGTGACGGCATCACTACTCGGCTTCGGCATTCGGGAGAGAATTGGAATTGGACTGTGTTGTTTGGATAAGACGACGAAGGTGTTCGCACCAGTTGAAGGTGCTGCTGAGCGTCAGAAGATGATTCAATATTTAATCGATCTAAACGCTGAGGGACGCGGTCCGCTTATCTCCCGATTGGAAAAAGGATACCGTATGTTTCCTAAAGGCTCTTACTTCGTGTTAATTAGTCCACAGCGTGGACAGCCTGTACTTGATGCACTACGTTGGGCTGACAGCAGAGGAATGACTGCTTCTCACATTCATGTGCGAAATTTGGCAGAGGTAAATAGAGGTAACGATTGGATAGACGTCCTTAGATCTCGTGGAATAACCGGTTATGGTATTAGCTCGCTTCAAGAGCTTCCCTCAGTGTTAGGAGGGGAAGGTTGATATGAGAACCTGGTGGAATCAGATAAAATTCTCCTGGCACCGTTCCGTCGGCCTATTATGGCTATTGATTATTGCACAGCAGTGGATTTCTTATACGGAACCCATCTGGCTAAATCAAACCACTGCTTCTGTATGGGCTGCCCTATTAACGATCACTGTCATTGAGATTTTTATCCCTGTTAAAGTCCAATTCAGACTGATTATAGAAGCAGTAGCTATTATCTATATCGTTTATCGCAACATTACTAATTATGGAATTTATGTTCCTGATCCATGGGCCACAAGCCTTCTTGATAAGCTCCAGGATATTAGTGTGTATATGGTGCCGTATATCTGGTTTGCTCTTGGTGCCTCTGCTTTGCTGCTGCTATCGTCTTGGTGGGTATCCTCTAAGAAGCGTATCTTATGGTTTATAGGAATGAACATTGTAGCGCTGGCTGCGCTTGATTCCTTTACATCTATTGTATTGTGGCAGGAAGTGGCTTGGACAGTATTTGCGGGTATGGGCTGGCTTGTCAGCCAGCACCTGAGAAGTTTTCAGCTACATTATCCGCGTGGATGGGTACATTTGCTGGAATATCCCTCGAAAATAGTCATGAATATCGCAATCGTCTTCTCTCTGGTTATTTTAATCGGTGTGAATATGCCGGATGTAAGGCCTACTTTGACGGATCCTTATACGGCGTGGCAAGAGTGGAATGGAATTGGAAAGTCTTCTGGTAAGAGCACAACTGGAACAACAAATTCCAATACGGGCTCAGGTTCCTCGGTTAATAATACTTCGTCTGGCTATAGTCTGAATGATGACAACCTGGGCGGGGGCTTTAACTTCGATTATACCCCGGTGATGACAGTAGTTTCAGATTTACGTGTTTATATGCGAGGAGAAACCCGCAGAGTCTATTCTGGAAGTGGATGGTCGGATAAGGATCGATTGAAGCGAGGACCAATAGAAGAGGTGGAGACGGGGAAATCCTTGGAGCAAAGTGTGGCTTCTAAGGTCACTACCCGCACATTGAAACAGACGGTTAAAGTGCTTAACAATAATGAATTTCCGGTGTTATTCGGTGCTTATTCTGTAACTTCGGTGGATTCATTGAATGGTGAGGCAGCCGGGAAGGGTCTTTTCTGGAGAGATCGTGATAGTGAGCTTCTATGGGATATGGATAAGAAGAAACTAGACTATCCCTCGACCTTCGAGCTGACTTCTGAAGTTCCCGTCATTCCTGTTCAGGAATTGACAGCAAAGACCTATGAGGAGCTATACAAAGGTAATGATCTGGAGGAAAGCTTCCTTCAGCTGCCTGATGACTTCCCTCAACGGGTTAAAGATCTGGCCGAGGAAATTACAGCCCAAGGAAGAACACCGTATGAAAAAACAGCACTTTTGCAACAATACTTACAACAAACCTTTCCATATACCAACAAGCCGGATATAACACGTGTTTCAAGTGAGGATTTTGTAGATGGATTTTTGTTCGAGCTGAAGGAAGGTTACTGTGATTATTATTCTACGGCACTAGTCACTATGGCACGTTCCCTAAACATCCCTGCAAGATGGGTTAAGGGTTATGCACCTGGAGAACAGCCAGAAATGCCTATGAATCTGGCGCAGCAGGTGGGTGCGGCAAATAATAATTACACGATTACCAATGCAGATGCCCATTCCTGGGCTGAAGTCTATTTTGGTGAGTATGGTTGGATTCCTGTTGAAGCTACACCGGGGTTTAATGTTCCTCTCCTGACTAAGAATGAGCAAATACCGGAGACAGACCCGGAAGATCAAGATGAAATGGCAGAACCAACACCTGCACCTGTGACTAATGCACAAGCAGATCAAGGCTTCCATGTGGGTTTATGGGTAATTTTGGCGGCAGTGGTTGTATTATTATCCTGGACTATTTTTAAAGTTTGGCATATTCGCTTTAAGCTTCGCTTCTTCGTTCAACAGATGCGAATGGGCCGACCTTTAACGCCTGATCAGAAAGTTGTGGCTGAAACTGAGCGTTGGGTAAGGTATTTGCATCGTAAGGGAATAATGAAGGAAGAGCATGAAACATTGCGTGAAGCCGTAGTCCGCTGGAGTCAGGAACGACCTGCTGTGGCCAATCATCTTTCTTCACTGCTAACGATGTTTGAACAAGCGAAGTATAGCCCTGATGTTATTGAAGACAAAGACTGGCAGAGCGTGTATACTGAAGCTTTGCGGCTGCGGAGAACGATAAGATCCAAGAAATAGCCTTTATGCAGTAAATCATTGCTATAGATTTATTTGCGTAGCGCATGGAGTATGTTATAGTTTTTTGTATGAAATCGAGGTGAACGTATTGTTTGAAATGTTAGTTCCCAAACTCCGGGTGAATACGGTATTCGATATTTCTCTAGAAGAGCTGTATCGACAGGGATACCGTGGAATCATTACGGATCTGGATAACACACTGGTCGGTGCCAAAGCGCCTGTGGCTACTCCGGAGCTGTTGTTATGGTTTGAGAAGGTGAAGGAAGTGGGCTTTAAGCTCATCATCGTATCCAATAACAACATGGAACGGGTGTCACGCTTTGCTACACCGCTTAATATTGAATTTGTGCATCAGGCTCGTAAACCGAGTAATGCTCCTTTTCTCAAAGCGATGAAGCAGATGGAGTTGCCACCGGAGCAGACGATTGTGGTGGGAGACCAAATGCTTACAGATGTATACGGCGGCAATCGGCTTGGCCTGTATACCGTATTGGTGCTGCCAATCTCCGTTAAGGATGAAGGGTTCGGCACAAGATTTAATCGTCGGGTAGAGCGAGTTGCTCTGACACGGCTTCGTAAAAAAGGATTGTGGCACGAGGAGGAAAAATAGTAATGAACGAACAAAGTGAAACACAGCGTACTGAGAAGTGTAGCGGCTGTGGTATCAAGCTTCAGACGGAGCATAAGGATCAACCAGGATACCTTCCGGAAGTCGCACTAGATCGGGACCCTGTGATTTGCCAACGCTGTTTCCGGATTAAGAATTATAACGAGGCTTCATCTGTTTCTGTGAACCAGGATGAATTTCTTCGCTTGCTGAGTGGAGTAGGGGAGAAGAATGCACTTGTTATTCATATTGTTGACATTTTCGATTTTGAAGGCAGTTTGATTTCCGGCCTTCAGCGGTTTGTCGGTAATAACCCAGTTATTCTTGCAGTGAATAAATGTGATCTGCTGCCTAAGGTTACGAACTGGAATAAACTGCGTAACTGGATGCAACAACGCTGTAAAGAAGAAGGATTGCGGACAGCTGAAATCGTACTTTGTAGTGCGAAACGTAATCAAGGCTTTGACCGTTTACTGGAAGCTGTAACAGAACTGCGTGGTGGGCGTGATGTTTATGTAGTGGGTGCTACGAATGTAGGGAAATCCACGCTTATCAACCGTTTGATTTCGGACTATAGTGATTTGGAGCAGGAGTTAACCACCTCGCGTTACCCTGGTACAACACTGGATACGGTCAAAATCCCACTAGATGATGGCCACTATATTATAGATACGCCAGGGATCGTGTATCCATGGCGTTATAGTGAACTAGTTGAGCGTCAGGATCTGGATGCAGTTATGCCGGCCAATCCGTTGAAGCCTGCTGTCTACCAGTTGAATGAAGGACAGACGCTATTCTTCGGTGGACTGGGACGTTTTGATTTCGTGCAAGGTCCGCATCAATCGTTCACTTGCTTTATTAGTGGTACTTTAAAAATCCATCGCACCAAACTGGAACGTGCAGATTCCCTTTATGCGGACCATCGTGGTGAAATGTTGTCTCCTCCAGGAAGTGACCGGATGGACAAGCTGCCACCATGGCAACGGCATGAGTTCCGAATTAATAAAGGCAGTCGGAGCGATCTATATATTTCAGGTTTGGGCTGGATTAAGGTCAACGGGACAGAAGGCGCAGTCGTGGCTATCCACGTTCCGCGTGGTGTGAAGGTGCTTACCCGCCCTTCGATGATCTAACGGGAGGCTATTACAGTGTCTTTGATAACTGCAACCGAGGGCTACAATACCGGGAATATTTTACTGGGCGTAATGGGAGATCCTATTATACAATCCAAATCTCCTATTATGCATGAAGCAGCACTGCAAGCACTGGGAATTCCGGGTGCTTACGTGCCGCTTCATATCCTTCCAGAGAATCTGGAGGATGCGGTGCAAGCGATTCGCACGCTTGGATTCCGTGGCGTAAATGTGACGATTCCGCATAAGGTTGCGGTGATGGCTTATGTGGATCTATTAGATGAAAGTGCGGTAGCCGTTGGTGCAGTCAATACGATTGTTAATAATAACGGGATACTCACCGGATATAATACGGATGGAATCGGTTATGTACGTTCGCTTAAAGCGGAAGCTATTTCTGATTTGTCAGGTACGAAGATTATGGTGATTGGAGCCGGTGGAGCAGCAAGAGGAATTGTTGCCGCACTGCTTCAGGAGAAGCCTTCTTCTATCCTTATCGCTAATCGCAGTGTTGATAAGGCACAGGACTTGGCTGCAGAGTGCCAGAGCAAAGGGAATGTGGTCGGGATTAGCATGAACGAAGTAGCGGAAATGCTAGATGGCGTTGATGTACTGATCAATACAACCTCCGTAGGAATGTATCCTCATATGGATGAGACACCTATAGATCCTGAACTGCTTCGTGCAGGGATGGTCGTAAGTGATCTGATTTATAATCCACTGCGCACGCGTCTATTGTTAGAAGGACTTGAACGAGGCTGTACGATTCATGGAGGCCTCGGGATGTTTGTCTATCAGGGAGCCTATGCACTGGAATATTGGACAGGGCAGCCTGCTCCTACGGAAATCATGCGACAGACCATACTCCATTGTCTGGGTGGAAAAGAGTAAGAAATGGATTCATCAATTTAGGGTAATAATATATGTTAATTAAGGAGTTATTCATTTATGTTAACTGGTAAACAAACACGGTATCTTCGTTCATTGGCGCATCACCTCGATCCTATTTTTCAAGTGGGCAAAGGTGGAGTAAACGATCACCTCGTACGTCACATTGAAGAAGCTATTGAGAAGCGTGAGCTTATGAAGATTAGTATATTGAGCAACAATATTGAGAATCCCAAGGAAATCGGTGCTGCATTGGCCGAACAATCGGGTTCTGAGCTTGTACAAGTGATCGGAAAGACCATTGTCCTTTACAAGGAATCGCGTGATAACAAAACTATTGAGCTGCCACGCTAATACCTGAAAGCATACTACCGAGGAGGTCGTCCTCTTGAAAGTTGGAATTATGGGAGGTACCTTTGATCCTCTTCATATTGGTCATATGATGGCAGCGGAAGCAGCTAGAGAAACTTATGGACTTCAAGAAGTATGGTTTATGCCTTCACATATTCCGCCTCATAAACATGAGGCAGGGGTATCTGGAGCAGATCGGCTGGCAATGGTGCAGGAAGCGATACACAATCATGAAGCTTTTCGCACATTAGATTGGGAAGTTGTCAGAGGTGGCGTTTCTTATACGTATGAGACCATAAGACGGCTGCAAGAGGCGTATCCGCATTTCGATCTTTATTTCATCATTGGAGCGGATATGGTCCAGTATTTACCGAAATGGAACGAGATTGAAGAGCTTGTGCAGCGGCTTACATTTATCGGCGTAGGTCGTCCGGGAACACCTCTTGATCTAGACGCATTGCCAACTTATATAGCAGAAAAGGTACTACTAGCAGATATGCCTCTGGTTGATATTTCGTCAACGATGTTGAGAGAACGGGCTGCAACTGGAAAATCCATTCGTTATATGGTACCTGAGGCAGTGTTCGATTATGTTCAAAGGAGTGGATTGTATGGCATACAGCCGCGAAGCTCTGATTGAGGCGGTCTCGACACAAATGCCTGCTAAGCGCTGGAAGCATACACTGGGCGTCATGGAGTCATCCATTCAACTAGCGGAGCAATATGGCGCTGATCCTGAGCGTGCGGAGACAGCGGCAATTCTGCATGATGTGGCCAAGTATTGGCCTGTGGAGAGAATGAAGGAGATTATCGAGCAGAATCATCTGAACTTGAATCTTCTGAAGCATGACAAGCAGCTGTGGCATTCGGAAGTAGGTGCCTTTGTAGCAGAGCAAGATTATGGGATCACAGATCCGGATATTCTTAATGCGATCCGTTTTCACACCTCAGGTCGTGAAGACATGAGTTTACTTGAGAAAATTGTCTGTCTCGCCGACTATATCGAGCCTGGCCGAGATTTTCCAGGCGTTGATAAGATACGTAAGCTGGCTAAAGTAAGTTTGGAAGAAGGACTAGTCGCTGGATTTGATTCTACGATTAGTTTGCTACTGGAAAAACGCCGAGTGATCTTTCCGTTAACGGTACTGGCGCGTAATGATTTAGTTAGAATATTGGAGGATAAAATATGAGTGTACAACCAAGCAAGCTGTTAGAACTGGCCCTTAAGGCTGTGGAAGATAAAAAAGCAATGAACGTAGTGGCATTAGATCTGCGTACTGTTTCACCGATTAGTGATTACTTTGTTGTATGTCACGGTAATTCGGATACCCAAGTTCAGTCCATCGCCACCGAAGTCCGCAAAGTGGTCCATGAAGCAGGCGGAGTAATTAAGGGGATCGAAGGAATGGATTCAGCACGCTGGGTGCTGATGGATCTTGGAGATGTTATTGTTCATATTTTCCACCGCGATGAACGTGAATACTACAATATTGAGCGTCTGTGGTCGGATGCGAAGGTAGTGGAGACTGTATGAGCCTGATTGCAGGAACTACAGTTACACTTAATGTAGTAAGAGAGGTATCCCCATACGGATTTTTCCTGAATGCAGGAGATCAGGATGTTATGCTGCATTATACTGAGCTTACCGAGAAGGTTAAGACAGGCGATAAAGTAGAAGTCTTTATCTTCTTCGATACCGAGGACCGTCTAGCGGCAACGATGAAGAAACCGTTTCTGACATTGGGCGAAATGGCCTTATTGGAAGTGGCTGATATCCATCCGCGTCTAGGTTGCTTCTTGGAAATGGGTCTCGGACGGCAGCTGCTGCTGCCTATTCGTGAGCTTCCAGAGCTTCCAGAGCTGCGCCCTCAGATCGGCGACTATGTGTATGCGATTATGGAGCATGATAAACAGGGGCGTCTTCGTGCTAAATTAGCTGGAGAACAGGAACTAGCTCCGCTAGCTCTTCCTGCGCCTGAATCCTGGATGGGACAGACTGTGACAGCCCGGGTGTACAAACCGCTGCAAATGGGGACTTTTGTTCTTGTAGATGCTGGGGTTTTAGGCTTTGGTATTATCGGTATGGTCCATTCCTCTGAACGGAGTCGTCTACTACGTCTTGGAGAGCAGTTCGAAGCACGTGTCTCCCATATTCGCGAGGATGGTCGTGTTAACCTTTCTATGGGTCTCCGTAAAGAAGTAGGCATGGATGTAGACTCTGCCACGATTTTGGAATTCTTGCATGCCCGTCCGGGTGGAGCGATGCCTTATTCGGATGCTACACCACCGGATATTATCAAGCAGCGTTTCGGAATTAGTAAATCAGCCTTTAAGCGTGCGCTTGGAAAGCTGATGAAGGAAGGCCATATTACCCAAAAAGAGAATTGGACGTATCTTGCTCCTAAGGAAGAGGAAGGTTCAACCGAGGGAAATGAAGAAACAACCGAATAATTTAAAACATAAGAGATCTTGTGGGGACGCCTAGAGCGTTTATGCTCGATGGGTCAATAATAGAATCATATTAAATGTTGTAATAGAAAGCGGTGTACTAGTGTCTTCCTATGGGAAATTTGCTTATGTATACGATGAGCTCATGGCAGATATGCCGTATCCTGATTGGATCTCCTTTGCTGAAACCGCATGGAGCAAATACGGTAAGCCTGTAACCGTGGCTGAGCTTGGCTGCGGCACCGGGAGTATCACTATTCCTTTGGCGGGTTCAGGGTATCATATGACCGGAATCGATCTATCTTCAGATATGCTCTCAGTGGCACAGCGCAAAATGGAAGAGCATCCCCAGGGACGGCGTTTCTTGCGTGAAGGTAGTGTTCGTTGGATTAGACAAAACATGAAGGAATGGGAGCTTCCAGAGCTTGTGGATTCTGTGATTTCTTTCTGTGATTGTCTGAATTATGTGCTGGAAGAAGACGATATCAGAGCTGTCTTTGCTAGTACCTTTGCAGGACTAAAGCAAGGTGGCACCTTTCTGTTCGATGTGCATCACCCAAACACACTGATCCGTTATGAAGAAGAGCAGCCCTTTATTCTGGACGAACCATCGGTGTCTTATATTTGGACTTGTGAGATGGATGTTCCACGCCGCGAAATAGAACATCATCTGTCCATTTTCGCTCGCGAAGAGGGACGGAGTGATGTATATCGCCGTTTCGAAGAGACGCATATTCAGCGTGCCTACGATCCCCAGTGGATGAAGGATGAACTGCTTAAGGCTGGATTTAGTGATGTGAAGACCTACGCCGATTTCGAGTGGATAGAGGCGGATGATGATGCGGAACGTTTATTTTATATTGCTATAAAATAAATATTCAACACTAAGAGGGGCTGTCCCAAAAGCTATGAAAATAGCTGATGGGACAGCCCTTCTTTTTTGAGTTCGGTGTGGTTCCTGCTATTGAAAACGAGGGGCTAAAAATAAGCAGATAACGTCATCTGAGTCCGTATGCTTCATGGAATGTTGGATTCATGATTCATGATTCGTGTATGAAGAAGTAGCTCTAATTGCGCAAAATATGTATATCAAAAAAACCGGGCAGTGTTTATGCCACCCGGCATCTTCCAATCCTTACCGATGCTCAAACAGATCAATGGCACCCAATACGACATGAGCCAGACCAAATCCAAGTACGCCTGTTGCTGCCATCTTATACTTGCTTCCAAGAAAAGCGGCGCTAGAAGCGGTTACGACGGTTCCAAGAACAGCGGGAATTAGACCTTCACGCATTCGAAACACTCCTTCTCGGTGGTTTGGGAGACAGGGTTATTATGAGTCAAACTCAAAAAAATATACAAAGTAAAAGAAGACCTTAGACCAGTTATTGCTGGTTCTAAGGTCTTTTTGTTTAGGGAATATTTTACTCTGATAAGGTAACGGCAGTACGAGAAGCGCCAATTTCTACTTCATGAACATCATATAGTACACGCGCCAGTAAGTCCTGGCTATAGTTGCCGAAATGTTTGCCGTAAATGGTGAGCCCGCGTTTGTTTACAGGCTTGTCCGTTACGGCTATCCGGAAAGTAAGCTCGCTCTTGTAATCAAGCTGAATATCATCCAGGGTCACGTCAGAAATCCGGCAACCGTCAATAAAGCTACCTTCATTATTAATACGGATCAGTTTGAGCATACCATATTGGTTTAAATGTGGAGGCCACCAGTCTGGATTAAACGTTCCACGGGTGTCTCCGAAATCTCCAGGACTAGTCCAGTAGCCGATTTCAATTCCATTTAAGTAGAAATAAAGATCGGAGGGATAGTTATCGTTAGATCCAGGGGCCTCAGAGCCAATCTCCATCGAGAATTGGATTTCGCGGAACGTTTGATTAGCTTTAAGATAGTTCGGAATTCTATATTCGAGAAAGCCTTCAGCCATCCAAATGATTTCGGATTCAATCCGCTGAGGATCAGCGAAATAACGGGGTTCGTCGAAGTCGCCGATAATGCTGTCTTTGGTAGCAAGACCGCAGGTCGGAACAGCCTGATAGTTGCTATAATGTCCTACTTGGATTTCTACTTCGTAGAGATTATCAACATCCTTGCTGCGAAGATCAACAATAAGCTTATCCTTATTTAAATAGCAGACCTTCTGAATACCGTGTTTACCCACAGATGTGTTTATCTCGATGAGACCGCTTTCTTCTAACTTTTTAATATGCATCGTAATTGCGCCATTGCTGAGGTTCAGCTTCTTGGCAATTTCATTCAGATTCAGTGCTTGATTGGTAGCTAAAAGTTCGAGTATGAGGATTCTGATTTCAGAACTAAGCGCCTTGAATATTTCAAGACCACTCATTAAATCTTTAATATAGATCATTTTATCAATACCTTCTTCCAAATGGTCATAAATGAATACTGTTTTATGAAATTATAAACTAATATAGCATATAAATAAAGCATCCTTCCTTATTTTGTAGAAAGATAAAAATAAGGGGGATTTTTTCCTGTTTTTGCATTTAATCTAATTTAATTTAAAAATTAATGAAACTAATTCACGAAATAAGATGGTTTTACACCGGAATCATGTTACTTTCACTATTTATTTTATAAAAGCATTAAAAGGTTTAAATAAATATGTTTACAAGTCTTTTTGTCTATGCTATTTTTAAACTGAAAGTCTTAGAAAAGGACGTGAAAATCATTATGTTAGCTGCAACGCCCCCGATGGGCTGGAATAGCTGGGACTGTTACGGAGCTAGTGTTAATGAAGAAGAGGTAAGAGGCAACGCTGAATATATGGCTGCTCATTTGAAGGGATTTGGCTGGGAATATGTTGTTGTAGATATTCAGTGGTATGAGCCTGGAGCGAACTCTTCGCAATATCGTAACTTTGTACCGCTGGTCATGGACGAGTATTCCAGACTTCAACCGGCAGAAAATCGTTTTCCTTCCGCAAAGGGAGGCAAAGGTTTTGCCCCACTCGCTGAATATGTGCATGGATTAGGGTTGAAATTCGGCATCCATATTATGCGTGGAATCCCTCGACAGGCCGTTCATGCGGCAAGTTCCATTCTAGGATCTGAGCAAACTGCACGTGATATCGCACATCCCAATTCTATATGTCCGTGGAATACAGATATGTATGGAGTAGATGCTTCTAAAGAAGGCAGTCAGGCTTACTATGATTCTCTCTTCCAGCTGTATGCCAGTTGGGGCGTAGATTATGTGAAGGTGGATGATATTGCCGCTTCACGTATTTATGGATACCACAAAGACGAAGTTGCCATGATCCGTAAGGCTATCGACCGCTGTGGTCGTGAAATGGTGCTTAGTCTTTCACCTGGACCTGCTCCGGTAGAAGAGGCTGAACACTTAGCTGAACATGCTAACCTGTGGAGAATGACCGACGATTATTGGGATCATTGGCATTTGCTGCGTGGAATGTTCGAGCGCTGCGAAAAATGGGCTCCTTACGTTCAGCCTGGACATTGGCCAGACTGCGATATGCTGCCGCTAGGTCATCTTGGGATTCGTTCCGTTGATGGCGGGGGAGACCGATTTACAAGGTTTACTCCAGACGAACAGGTTACCATGATGACGCTCTGGACTATATTCCGTTCGCCTTTAATGTTCGGGGGAGAGCTTAGAGACAATGATGAGTGGACATTATCTTTGTTAACCAATAGGGAAGTGCTTCACCTACATCATTTTGGTAAGGGTGGTAGACAAGTAGAGCGGAACGAAGAGTATGCAATCTGGACTTCTGAGGATGAACAAGGTAACCACTATGTAGCGTTGTTTAATCTCAGTGACAAAGAGTCGACACTTCAGGTATCGTTCCAAAAGCTAAATGTTTCAGTTCCAAAAACGATACGTAATCTGTGGCAAAGCCATGACCTGGAAGTTACTAATGAAGGGGTTACGCAGGTTCTTCCACCGCATGGTTCTGCATTGTTAAAGCTTTTATAGAGGAGAGAGATTATGGATACGAGTAGAGAGTACAACAACCCATTGGTGGAGCAACGTGCTGATCCATGGGTATATAAACATACGGATGGATATTATTATTTCACAGCTTCTGTTCCAGAATACGACCGGATCGAAGTAAGAAGATCGACAACCATCGAAGGATTAACTACTGCAGAACCAGTTGTAGCATGGCGCAAGTATGAGACGGGGCCGCTTAGTGCTAACATTTGGGCGCCGGAAATTCATTACATAGACGGAAAATGGTACATTTACTTTGCTGCAGCACGGACTACGGAGACGACGGATGGTTTGTTCGATCACCGTATGTTTGCGCTCGAGAATGCATCTGCTAATCCCTTAGAAGGAACATGGGTAGAAAAAGGTCAAGTGAAGACTGCTTGGGAATCGTTCGCTTTGGATGCGACAACGTTTCAGCATAAAGGAAAACTGTACTATGTATGGGCTCAGAAGGACCTGAATATTGAGGGTAATTCTAATCTGTATATTTCTGAAATGAGCAATCCGTGGACACTCACAGGTCCTCAGACTATGATTGCTACTCCAGAGCATGACTGGGAAATTATAGGGTACAAAGTAAACGAAGGCGCAGCAGTACTGAAACGAAATGGTTGTATCTTTATCAGCTTTTCGGCGAGTGCTACAGACTTCAATTATTGCATGGGACTATTAGTAGCGGATGAAGACAGCGAACTTCTGGAGGCAGCTTCATGGACTAAACTACCAAATCCTGTATTCCAAACAAATGAAGAAAATGGACAATTCGGTCCAGGCCATAATAGCTTCACGGTCAATGAAAATGGGGAAGATGTGCTCATCTACCACTGCCGCAATTATAAAGAAATTACTGGCGATCCTCTTTATGATCCAAACCGTCATACACGTGCTCAGGTCTTCCATTGGAATGAAGATGGCACGCCGAATTTTGGAGTACCTGTTAAGGATGCGCAATAAAAATAATCCGTTTTGCAAAAAAAAGAGGGTTACCCCTAAGCCACGTAAATGGCCGCTGGGTAACCCTCTTTTTCATATGTTACGTGTTGCTGCTTAAGGTATATATTGTTGCACGATGGAAGTGATTACGCCGTCTTGAATCGTAAGGTGATAAGGGAACTGGCTTAGATCGAAAATATCCGTTTTATTAAATTGATCGATAAATTGCTGTAAGGTAACGGCTTCGTTCCACTGAATGTCTAAGTCCTCAATGTTACCAGTGTGATCAAAGATCTGCATGGTGACTTTTGCGTTATCCGCGATCGGATAGGTTGTCAGTGTATCAACATCATTAACAACATAATATCCGTCTGGAGCTCCGCCAATTTCTGCTGCACCTTCTGGGTCTCTCTCAGCAAAGATTCGGTCAGCATCAGCACCCTGATACCAGTTTATTTCATCGGCTGTAATGGAAAGCTTGCCATTCTCGGATTGAATAGTATGGATATATACCGTCTGTTGCTGAGTCTTGCCACTATCTTGCGCATCTACTCGTGTTCCAACGGTACTAGCAGTAGTAATTAGGGAAAGAAACAATAGAACAACAACCGGTAACACATACGCTGACTTTTTCTTAAACATTAGAAATCTCCCCCTTGAGATATGTAAAAAGGTTGTATATATCTTATTACCCGCTACGTTTTTTCCTAAACGGGCTATATACTTCTATTACGTTAAACGAGCAGGTTTTGTTGCAATTTTTTAAAAATATTTCTGAAAAACGATACCGGTCATGAATCCACTAAAAATGATAGTAAAAGTTTGTCTCCTCGGGCATATTAAAATGTCAAAACATACAGATTAGGGGGAGCAACGAATGGGTGGAATACTACGGATTTATAGGAACGACTGGCGCAACGTATTTAAGGTTCCTGTGGCCGTGTTCCTGATCGCTGCTTTGGTGGTGTTACCATCTGTGTATGATTGGTTTAACGTTGCGGCGGTGTGGGATCCCTACAGTAATACCTCTGGCATTCAGATTGCTGTAACCAGTTTGGATGAAGGGACCACTGTGAAGGATAAGAGCTTCAATATCGGCAATGATGTCATGGAAAGTCTTCGGAATAATAAAAGCTTAGGCTGGACCTTCGTAGATGCAGAAGCTGCGCACAACGGTGTGAAGCGTGGAGATTATTATGCGAGTATTGTTATCCCTGCTGATTTCTCCAAAAGAATGACAGGAATCCTCGAAGGCAGGATCGTGAAACCAGAGATTGAATATACCGTCAATGAGAAGATAAATGCTATTGCCCCTAAAATCACAGATAAAGGTGCCTCTTCAATTACAACACAGATCAGTGAGAATTTTACGGAAACCATTAGCGAAACCGTATTTACGGCTTTAAAGCAAATTGATTCAAAATTCCAATCTGAATTGCCTATTATACGCAAGGTTGAAAAAGGGTTGTTTAAGTTAGAGGCAAGTCTCCCCGAGATTGAAACGGCAGGCCAGCATGTATTGAAAATTGAGGAGCAATGGCCGCAAATTCATGCATCGGCAACGCGCATCTCTAAGCTGGAGGATAAGCTGCCTGAGGTTGAAAAGGCGGGATTGGCTTTAGAAAAAATAGCTGAACATTGGCCTCAAATTGCCAATGTTGCAGATCATTTAGGGGAGCTGCAGGATAAGCTACCCAAAATTGAGCAAGCAGCACAGCTAATCGTTCAACTTGATAATCATTTTGGTGAAGTGGAACAAATCATGGACAAGGCGTCGGAAGGTCTTGCGGAAGCAAATAAAGTTGTTAACACTGCCCTAACTGCGCTACCTAAGGCCGACAAAATTGTAACTGCTGGAAATGATTTTGTTCTAGAGCTTCAACAGTTCTTAGAGAAGAGTAATGCTGCATTTGAAGCGGTACCTGCCGCCCTCAAACAAAATATATACCTGCTGCAAAATACGGAGAACGCAGTAGTTCAGCTTGCTGAACTGCTGCAGGGAGAAGATCTTGACCCGCAAGCGGTACGCGAGCAACTTGAGTCAGTTTCCGCTCAGCTGGTGTCGGGAAGTAACGTGATGGATCATACGCTTTCTTTGTTATCGGCACTGAATACATTCTCACCAGGAACAGTAACTAATGCTGAGATTGGCACCTTGAAGGCTGTAAACAATGCCTTGAGCAGGCAGTCTTCTTTGGTAAACTCGCTGGCGACGGATCTACAAAATGAGAGTCAGCCTGATCCGAGTAATGTTAAGCAATTGGGTCTTAAATCTGGCGAAGGGAACGTAGCCATTTCGAAGCTTATTTCCGAATATGAAGCGGCAACTATCCCTGCTATAAAAAATACATTAGAGCAAATATCCACTGCTGCTGAGACTACAGCGACTGCCCTGGAACAAGTTCCGGATCGTCTATCGGCGCTGGGTACCCTTCTTGAGGAGACTATGGCAGCGATTGAGTTCGGACAATCAAGCTTGGCTAGTCTACAGCAGGACTTACCAGCTATTCGTGAAGCGGTACATACAGCAGCTAGCGGTGTCGCAGATAAGACACAGAGCTTTGGTACTTTTGTTCGCGATACACTTCCACTAATTCAGAGCAGCTTGCCTGTTGCAGGAGAAAAAATACAACAAGCTGCAAATTTCGTCCGTCAGGATCTGCCGGCTGTAGAGGAACGGGTGCACCAGATTTCTGATCTGATACGTACAGGTCTCCCCCGTGCGGATAAGGGAGTGGCGGTCGCAGCGGATATGGTGCGAAATGATCTTCCGATACTGGAAGATTCGATTCGTAAAGCGGCAGCTACCATCCGTCAGATCAAAGATGAGGTGGATCTGGGAGAGATTGCTGAGCTGATCGGAGGGGATATTAAGAGCAAAAGTGATTTTTTAGCCAATCCGGTAGTATTAAAAGAGAATAAGTTATATCCTATTCCGAATTATGGTTCGGCTATGACTCCTTTTTATGTTGTACTTTCCTTATGGGTAGGTGGCACACTCCTAATCTCACTTCTCCGAACGGGAGTGGATACTGAGGGAATTGTGTACAAACGGTATCAATTGTATTTTGGACGTCTGCTGACGTTTCTTACGGTTGGAATTCTGCAAGCGTTGGTGGCTGTACTTGGGAATATCTTTATTCTGAAATGTTATGTGGTGGACAAGGTGTGGTTTGTCCTTTTTGCAGTATTAATTAGTATCGTATTCGTGACGATTGTTTTTACCCTTGTCTCCGTATTCGGCAATGTTGGGAAGGGGATAGCAATCGTATTCATGGTGCTTCAATTCTCAAGCTCTGGCGGTACGTTTCCAATCAGTACAACAGGTCATTTCTTTCAAATGTTGAATCCGTTTATGCCATTTACTTATGCGATTAGTTTGATGCGGGAGGCGGTAGGGGGGATTCTGCCCGAAGTGGCGATTCGCGATTGTCTTTATTTGATCCTATTCGGTGTAATAGCACTCTTACTGGCGCTAACGCTCAAAAAGCCGCTGGAGCGTTATATCGAAAAGGCGGCTGAACAAGCCGAAGAATCCAAATTGATCTCTTAAGAAAAAAGAGGTTGTACCTAAGCCAATTGCTGTGGCTTTTGGTACAACCTCTTTTAGATTATCTCGCTGGAGCGAAATCGGCTACTGGCTTTAGAATCTCTTCAATTCGCTCCAAAGTATCTAGAGATAGAACGGCATCAACAGCTTGGGCGTTCTCTTCCACCTGTGCTGGCTTACTGGCCCCAATAATTGCAGAACTTACACCAGGTTGCCGTAGGGTCCAAGCTAACGCTAGTTGCGACAGCTTCAAATCAAGACTATTAGCTAGTTCATCCAGCTGTCCGACAACAGTCAGTACATCATCGCGGAAGTAGCTGCGAATGACGCCATTTACCGAATCATCAGCTGCGCGGGTTCCTGCCGGAGGCTGTTGTCCAGGTTTGTATTTACCTGTCAGAATACCTTGGGCGAGTGGGGAAAAGACCACTTGTCCGAGGCCCTCACGCTGAGATACCTCAAGTACCTCATCTTCAATGTAACGTTCGAACATGTTATAGATAGGCTGATTGGAAATAAGCGGACGCAGATTTAGTCTGCGTGAAATGCCGGTGGCGTCAGAAATTTGAGCTGCGCTCCATTCGCTCACTGCTGAATACAGAATTTTACCTTGTGCAGTTAGGTCGTCCAGCGCGCGTAAAGTTTCCTCCACAGGCGTCTCTCTGTCAAAGCGATGACAAAAATAGACATCAATATAATCGGTTCCTAAACGGCGAAGGCTAGCTTCACATTGCTCCATGATGTGCTTACGTGACAAACCACGATTATTCACATCATCCCCCATGGGGAAGAATACCTTTGTACTCAGCACATAAGATGATCTTTCATAAGCACGAAGAGCAGCGCCCATTGCTTTTTCGCCTTCACCACGGTTATAAGCATTAGCAGTATCAAAGAAATTGATACCGCATTCAAAAGCTTTGCTGATGCAGGCGTCTGCTGCCTTTTGCTCTGCTGCTGTTCCATATGTAAGCCAGCTGCCTAAGCCGATTTCACTGACTTTTAGTCCTGATTTGCCTAGTCTTCTGTATTTCATTATTTTCTTCCCTCCTTGAGTTGTATATGTTAACTTTACTTGTATCCTATGAAACATTCAACTTGAATGTTTCATGTAAAAGACGAGATCAAGGAGATGAATCGTAGTAATGACTATTCCAACTTCTAAAGCTAAAAAAGTGATTTTGTTTCAGGGTGATTCTATTACGGATGGAAGCCGTGGTCGTGATGAAGATCCCAATCATATTCTAGGACATAGCTATGCATATATCATTGGCGGTAAGCTAGGCAACGAACGGGCTGAGCAGAATCTCGTGTTCTATAACCGTGGAATTAGTGGGGATCGGATCTCCGATTTATATGCACGCTGGAATGAGGATGCGATTTACCTTCAGCCGAATATCATCAGTATTTTAATTGGTGTTAATGATCTTTGGAGAACAATGAAAGGGGAACCAAGTGGTATAACGGACCGCTTTGAACGTGCGTACCGTCATGTGCTTGAAGAAACTGGGGAAGTACTTCCGCAAACGAAGCTGGTCTTGTGTGAGCCTTTTATTCTAAATACCGGAGCTCCGGCAGAACAATGGGACGAATGGAAAGAGCGGATTACTCATTATCAGGGTGTTGTTAAGCAGCTTGCAGAGGAATTTAATGCTGTGTTTGTTCCTTTACAGGAAGCATTTGATGCAGGTACTCGTAGAATAGATGCAGCCTACTGGCTGTGGGACGGCGTTCACCCTACAGCGGCTGGGCATGATCTGATTGCTGGGGAGTGGCTGAAGATCGTAGAGAAAAGTGGTCTTTTAAACGACTAGTGAAATAAAGATTCCCCCTTATCTTTATTTATGCACCTACTGATTACTCAGCGGGTGCATAGATAAGAGATATATGATAGTTATTCAGAAACTCGATCCATTCCTCAGAAGGCTTCTCGTCTGTAACGATATAATCCACTCGATCGAAACTAAATAATTTAATGAACGCAGTCCTATCGAACTTAGAGTGATCTGCGAGCAAAACTACTTTATTCGCCTGCTGTTGCATCAGAATCTTTAGTTCACTTTCTTCTTCATTCGAATCGCTGAGCCCACCAGTCATAGACAAAGCTTTACAGCTGAATATGGCTACGTCCACATTATATTTTTGAATAGTCTGCGAGGCGGTATGTCCAACGAAGGAGCTAGTCTCGGGGCCTAGTATTCCACCAGTGGAAATTAGCTTTTGCCCAGAATGTTGAAATTCGGATAATACAACCAAAGAATTCGTAATAATCGTAAGATTGTTTTTCTCCTCTATAATTCTCCGTAAAGCCTCAAAAACTGTTGAACTCGTATCCGTCACCAAACTGTCCCCATCATTAATTAATTGGAGAACATGATCAGCTATCGTACGTTTGGCCTCTATATTTACCTGATGTCTACTCACATAGGGAGGGTCTTCATTCGTGTGGGCATTAAGGATTGCACCGCCATAATTTTTCTTGGCAAGTCCTTCCTTGTCCAGTTTATCCAGATCCCGCCGAATGGTCTCTTCCGAGACATTGAATTTTTGCGCCAGCTGAGCGACATGGACTTTCTTTTGTCTATACAGCTCATTAATGATTAAATCCCGCCGTTCAAATGCTTTCATCCGTTCACTCACCTCTATCATCATCTACTTCCTAGTATACTACATTGCCCAATAAATCAAAGAAATAACCTCATATTCACATAATACCACAGTATAATAATATTAATACCACATAAAACCACATAATTTATCTATAAATATGTTGTTTTATGTTGACTAAAGCGTTTCCATATTTTATGATGAAGGAGAAATAGGTCCATTACCGATGATACTAAGATGATCTTGAGGAGGAACAGCAGTGATAGAAAACTATCCGAAAATTGGCATCCGCCCGACCATTGATGGCAGAAGAAGAGGGGTTCGCGAATCGTTAGAAGCTCAAACCATGGGTATGGCTCAGCGGGTAGCTAAGTTTATTGAAGAGAACTTATTTTATCCGGATGGCCGCCCCGTAGAGTGCATCATTGCCGATTCTACGATTGGTGGTGTTAAAGAAGCTGCTGCTGCGGCTCAGAAATTTGCCGGGGCTAATGTTGGCGTATCGATTACTGTGACCCCTTGCTGGTGTTATGGTTCTGAAACGATGGATATGGATGCCTCAATCCCACATGCGGTTTGGGGATTTAACGGAACGGAACGCCCAGGTGCGGTATATCTAGCTGCTGTTCTCTCTGCTTATGCACAAAAAGGAATTCCGGCGTTTGGTATCTATGGTGAGGATGTTCAGGAGTCTAGCAGTGAGGAGATTCCAGCGGATGTGCAGACTAAATTGCTGCAGTTCGCCAAAGCTGGGTTGGCTGTCGCTCAAATGAGAGGTAAATCCTATTTATCAATGGGTTCTGTTTCGATGGGGATTGCTGGATCGATTGTGAATGAACAGTTCTTCCAAGAGTATCTGGGAATGCGTAATGAATATATAGATATGTCAGAATATGTACGCCGCTTTGAAGAGGAGATTTATGATAAAGAGGAATATGAGCGAGCACTCGCGTGGACCAAAGAAAACTGCCAAGTTGGTGCCGATAATAATCCGAAGCATCTGCAAATAAGTGATGATGAGAAAGAGAAGCAGTGGGGGACTTGTGTGAAAATGACATTGATCGCCCGTGATCTGATGATCGGAAATCCTGTTCTCGCTGAGCTGGGCTTTGAGGAAGAGGCCAACGGTCATAATGCGATTGTGGGTGGGTTCCAAGGTCAACGCCAATGGACGGATCATTTTCCTAATGGGGATTTCATGGAAACGATACTGAACTCCTCTTTTGACTGGAATGGCAAACGTACACCTTATATCGTAGCGACAGAGAATGATAGCCTGAACGGAGTAACGATGCTGTTCAATTATTTGCTTACGAATACTGCACAAATTTTTGCGGATGTTCGAACCTTTTGGAGTCCAGATGCAGTTAAGCGAGTAACGGGTCATCAATTGGAAGGTGAGGCAGCACACGGAATACTTCACTTGATCAACTCGGGTTCGGCTGCACTTGATGGCACGGGTGAGCAGACGATAGAGGGTAAACCTGCGATTAAACCTTTTTGGGAAATTTCGGAGGATGAGGTAGAAGCATGTTTGAGCCATACCCAATTCCGCCCGGCTTCTCAAGAATATTTCCGCGGGGGCGGCTTCTCTACGGATTATTTAACTAAAGGCGGGATGCCAGTTACTATGGCACGGATGAACTTAGTTAAAGGGCTTGGACCTGTTCTTCAGCTTGTAGAGGGGCACACGGTTGAGCTGCCTGAAGATGTTCACCATACACTGGATCAAAGAACAGATCCGACTTGGCCAACAACCTGGTTTGCACCTAAGTTAACCAATAGTGGTTCTTTCCAATCAGTGTATGATGTCATGAATAATTGGGGCGCAAATCATGGAGCGATCAGTTATGGGCATATTGGGGCAGATTTGATTACGCTGGCGTCTATTCTGCGCATTCCGGTCAGCATGCATAACGTTGAGGAATCACGTATTTTTAGACCTCGAGTATGGTCGTTATTTGGTACCGAAGATCTGGAGGGAGCAGATTACAGAGCATGTCAGAACTTTGGACCCCTCTATTAAAATCTTCCTGTGAAGCAGGTGTGGTGAACAATGGGTGATACGATTAAGCTTCTAGCCATAGATCTCGGCGCCAGTTCCGGAAGAGTTATGCTGGGGATATATGATGGCGATAAGCTGCAAATGGAAGAAATTCATCGGTTTGAGAATACGCCGGTACAGGTCAACGGGCATTTATATTGGGATACTCTAAGGCTCTTCCATGAAATGAAGCAAGGGGTTCAAAAAGCCTTTAGGCAACATGGAGAATTGACGTCATTAAGTGTGGATACATGGGGAGTTGACTACGGGTTTATTGATAAAAGAGGAATGATGCTCTATCCCCCCCATCATTACAGGGACCGGAGGATGGAGGTTCACCGTCTCAAATTGGAAGCGTTACTGTCACCGGCAGAGCAATTCCGTATGACCGGTCTTCAGCCAAGTGTGATTAATACACTTTATCAGCTGTTCTCTGATTTTCAGGATAATGATTCTCTTATGAAGACCGCGGATACGATTTTAATGATGCCAGATCTATTTCATTACCTGTTTTCTGGTATAAAAGCAGCAGAAAGCACGATCTGGAGTACAAGCGGCTTAGTGGATGCTGTAACGGGAGAGCTCTCCTCTGAATTATTTAACAGGCTTGGGATTCCGAGTAGTCTAGTTCCACAACAGGTTCATGCGGGAACAGTTATTGGATCTATCCTACCGATTATTCAAGTGGAGCTTAATATAGGCCCGATGAAAGTGATAGCCGGCGCTTCACATGACACGGCTTCAGCAGTAGCTTCGATCCCTTATACTCGTAAGGATGAAGCAGCATTTTTAAGCTGTGGTACGTGGTCGTTGGTTGGTATGGAGACGCCTGAGCCGGTCATTTCAGAGAAAAGCTATGAATATGGTTTCACAAATGAACGTTGCTACGGTAATTCTAATCGTTTGCTAAAAAACACAACGGGACTATGGATTCTACAGGAGCTCCAGAGGAATTGGGCGAAAGCAGGAGAGAATTTTAGTCAAAGTGAAATGGTTGAATTAGCCCAAACGATTAATGGGGCGCCAGCGATCATTGACCCGAATGACCAGCTTTTCAGCACACCTGGTGTGATGATGCAGCGGATTCAGGAATATTGTGAGCGAACGGGGCAACAGTCGCCTAATACGAAAGCTGAGTTTATACGCGTTATCCTTGAGAGCCTTGCGCAATCATACTGTAGAACGATTGAAGAAATGGAAGAGATCACCGGCAAGACAATCACTATCATTCATATGGTTGGCGGTGGGATTCAAAATGAGCTATTATGCCAGCTCACCGCTGATGCTACGGGTAGAGAAGTCGTTGCAGGGCCAGTGGAGGCCAGTGGAATTGGCAATATCATTGTCCAGCTGGCTGCCCTGGGGAAATTGGAAGTTTCTAAGGCGAAAGAGTTCGTGGCACGATCTTTTACCTTTAAGACATACCAGCCTTCTTTGGTGAAAAACTCTAAAAAATAGGATACGAGGAGAGAACTTATGGATAACTTGGAACAAAAACTACGTTCGCAGATTTGTGATATTGGCAGAAATTTGTTTAATAAAGATTTCATTGCCGCCAATGATGGGAATATTTCAGCACGGTTATCAGAGAATGAAATTCTCACTACCCCCAGAGCGGTAAGCAAGGGATATTTAGAGCCACATATGATTGTAAAAGTAAACTTGCAAGGTGAAGTTCTTGAAGCGGCGGAAGGATACAGACCTTCAACGGAAACCAAAATGCATTTGAGAATTTATAATGAGCTACCTGAGATGAATGGTGTGGTTCATGCACATCCCCCGTATGCTACCGCTTTTGCCATTAAAGGTGAGGCGCTCGATAAAATGCTGATGCCAGAGTCGGTTATCATGATCGGGGATATTCCTTTGGCGGAATACGGAACACCTTCAACAGAAGAAATCCCGGACTCACTGATGCCTTTCCTTGGCAAAAAAACAGCAGTCCTGCTCGAAAATCACGGAGCACTTACTTGGGGAACGGATGTTATGGAGGCTTATCTGAATATGGAGAGACTCGAATATACAGCCAAGATTACCTTTATTACACGTATGATTGACGGGGAGAGAGAGCTGCCACAGCATCGGATTGATGAGCTGGTTGCTTTGAGATCTTTTTATGGGAAGTAATGAGGTGCTTGGATGTTGAAAAAAATTCCTAAGCTACTATCTCCGGAACTGGTACGTGTGATGATGGAAATGGGTCATGGCGATGAGCTTGTACTGGCAGATGCTAATTATCCCGGACACTCCTTAAACTCAAAAGTACTAAGATATGATGGTATTGGGATACCTGAGCTTTTGGATGCAATATTGGAATTGCTGCCCCTTGATCATTATGTGGAACATCAGGTGGCATTTATGGCTGTGGTTGAGGGAGATCCTACGGTGCCGGTGATCTGGTCCACGTACGAGTCGATAATCGCCAAACATGACGCTGAAGCGACGATTAAATATGAGGAGCGGTTTGATTTCTACAATCGTTCTAAGCAAAGTTATGCTGTTGTAGTCTCAGGTGAAGAAGCACTTTATGGAAATATTATTATCAAAAAAGGTGTAATCAAGGCCTGATGATCAGCGATTCTGCTTGCGGTATTGCAGAGGTGAGCATTTCGCGATTTGCTTAAACACCCGCCCAAAGTGGGCGATGCTGTCAAAGCCTGTATTCTCTGCAATGGCAGTGACTTTAGTGTTAGTGCTCTGCAAGAGTCGTTGGGCTTCCTTGATCCGAATGTAGTTTAGATATTCAACAATGGTGAAGCCAGTGGTCTGTTTGAATAAACGGCAAAGATAGGTACTGCTGATGAAAAAAGTTTCAGATAGCTGCTCTAATGTAAGCTTTTCAACATAATGTGCCTGTAAATAATCGATCATTTCGTAGACTTTAAGCTGCTTCTCACTGCTCTCAGGAGCGATGGGCTCGCGGCTTATTTCTTGTACTCTGTTCATTTCAATAAATAACTGGATGAGCAGTGTCTGAAGATAGGGGATTTGCTGTGATCGATGTTCTTCTTGTTCTTTTAGCATGGAGAAAAGGATAGATTCGATGGCTCCTTGTTCATGTACTCCGGGACGCAGAAGTAAGCTTTGTGTAGTTAGAAAAGGAATGCTTAGGTCGTAGTTCGCCAATGTTTTTTGCAGAAAGTCCTCCTCAAAGTTAATCAATATTCGCTCATGGCGTGCTGAGCCCTTAGAAGTGGTGCGATGGAGTTCATTTTTGTTAATAAATATCAAATCACCTTTGCGTAAGGTATAAATCAGATTGTTGATATAATAGCTGCGCTCACCTGCGAGTAAATAATAAATTTCATATGTATCGTGATAATGGTCGGAATCCATGCTGAATGGGCCGGCTCTTTTGATTTGTTCAATGATAAATGGAGGCTCTATCTCCTGTTCCATTGTAGATTTGCCCCTTTCAGATAATGAAGCTAATATATGCAAAGTTTTCGCTATTTCTGCTAATAATCGCTTAGATTTCGATGTATTTTATACTATAAACTATAGGGAGAAACGGCATCTAAATCAATAGCAATGGAGTGATCCTTGTGTCGAAGAAGAAATATGTATTCGTAGGTACCGGTGGCCGAGCGGAGTTCTTCTATGGTGAAATAACTACGAATTATCGTGAAACTTCAGAAATTGTAGGCTTTTGCGATGTGAATGGAACAAGAATGGATTATGCGAATCGATTACTGAAAGGGAAATATCAGTATCATGCGGTTCCTACTTATAAAGCTCATGAGTTTGATCGTATGATTGAAGAGACTAAGCCGGATGTAGTTATCGTTACGAGTATTGACCGCACACATCACCATTATATTATCCGGGCGATGGAGCTTGGCTGTGATGTGATTTCGGAGAAACCAATGACGGTAGATGAAGAGAAATGTCAGGAAATTCTTGAAGCGATTGAGAAGACGGGGAAAAAACTGCGTGTTACGTTCAATTACCGCTATGCCCCGCACAATACCAAAATCCGTGAATTGATCATGGATGGGGCGATTGGAGAAGTGTTATCCGTTAATTTTGAGTGGCTGCTAAATACACAGCATGGGGCGGATTACTTCCGCAGATGGCATCGGGATAAACGGAACAGCGGAGGGCTGTTGGTTCATAAATCAACACATCATTTCGATTTGATGAATTTCTGGTTGGGCTCTCGTCCGGATACGGTCTATGCCATGGGAGATTTAAGGTTCTATGGCAGAGAGAATGCGGAGAAGCGCGGGGTGACAGAGTTTTATCAGCGTGCCCATGGTAGTAGTGCAGCGGAAAATGATCCCTTTGCGCTTCATCTAAAAGACAACGAGCAGCTTAAGCAAATGTATCTGGATGCCGAGCATGAAGATGGGTACCTGCGAGATCAAAGTGTATTCGGTGATAATATCAGCATTGAGGATACGATGGCAGTCATGGTCAAATACAAAAACAAGACGATTATGAACTATTCACTTAATGCTTATTTGCCTTGGGAAGGCTTCATTGTAGTATTTAATGGGACGAAGGGGCGGATGGAAGTTAAGGTTGTTGAACAGTCCTATGTAAACGCCGGGGGGAAGAAAGAAGATGAAGGGGCACTAAAGGACAAGCAAATCACTGTATTCCCTCATTTTGCGCCGCCTTATGAAGTTGAAATTGAAGAAGGCGTTGGGGGACATGGGGGCGGAGATCCGGTCATGCTCCGTGATATTTTTGAACGACCTGTGGAGGATCGGTTTAATCGTGCAGCTTCCCATGTGGATGGGGCGTTGTCCATTATGACCGGGATTGCGGCTAATCGTTCGATCGCTACTGGACTTCCGGTGAAGGTGGATCAGTTAATCAAGTGGTAGAAGGAAAAAGCTCAAAACCAAAAATAGTAGTAGCCTGTTTGTGAATAAACCGCTGCGGAGTGGAGGGTTCTTACGATCGCTGTTAAAGCCCAATTTCTGAATAGTAGAAAGATTAGCAGTTGAAATGGGTCTTTAAAGGCGAACACTGGCGTTTCTCCAGAATCCCTCCACCCCTCCGCTCTGTCTTCACGTCAATTTACTACTATTTTTAGATTGAGCTAAAAAAGTAAAAATAAAAGGCTGCCTCAAAGTCATTGTAGATGACTAAGAGACAGCCTTATTTATTTTGACACTAGTATTTATTGTTTGACGACGTTAAAGCCGTCTTTTTGCAATTGAGTCACAATGCCATCATCACCCAGCATGTGTAGTGCACCAACAACGACAAGATAAGTCGCTTTTTTATCACTATTCAAATACTCTTTTACATGCTTCACCATGTTGGCATTCCGATCCGAAACGAGACCCTTATAGTATTCTGGCTCCTTAGCGACCGCTTGTGTCATAGCTACGAGGGATTGTTCATCCCCCTGCATCCACATTTGGGATAATCCATCCAGCGAAGCCGTTGCTGCGGCATTGTCCGTTTGCTTGAGGCTATCGAGTGTATCAAGGAGAAGCTTTTCTTGCAATCCATCTGAGAATTGATTGAACATGTTCAGCTGCAATTGCATATTTTCCAATTCAACGATAGGTTTATTCAGTTTGCCTGCCTTCTGTGTGAAATATAGGTCGATACCCGTATCCGGTGTATAATCTGTTGTTTGCATTTGTAGGCTTGAGATACCTTGAGTAACGACCCATGGCTTATAGGAATCGAATGCATTTCCTGCAAGACCATTCGCTTTCAGAAGCGCAACAACTTTGTTATAGGTATCAGCGGATACGTGATCCTTGAGCTTGGTCCCATCTGTATAAGAACCTTTCTCCGTAAGGAACTTTTGCATCTCCGTTTGATCAACCTTTGTTAAGTCAACTTCGACCCCGAGATATTGAGACGCTTCAAAAGCAGCTTCAATTTCCGGGCGTAGCGGGTACATTTTGTCGTTAGCCACATGGATAGAGCCAAGTAGATAGACGGTATTACCGTTGTTCTCCACTTTCCATAAGAATCCGGTGCTCCCTGCAGCCTCGTTATTAGCTACAAAGGTGATGGTGCGCTGCGCCGCATTCCATTCTACCTTATAGCCGATCGTTTCACCGATAAAGCGGACAGGAACATAGGTGACATTGTTGATGGTTTTAGGAGCCACCTCTAGTTTTTTCTTCTCCCCGTTTACCGTTGCTGTGGTGCTGCCGATAGTCAGTGAGAGGGCTAGTCCATTTTTGGTCCCCGTTACGGTTTGGGTCTTTTTATTCCAATTCATATTTACATTAAGCTTCTCTAGGAGTGGACGCATAGGAACCAATGTAGTTCCTTTTTCTAGAACAGGATTAGAATTGCCTAACTTTACTTCTGTTCCATCAATCCACACACCGACAGGCTTTTCAGCCGCATGGGCAGTGGTAAAGACAGACATAACCATGAAAATGGATAAAAATAATGCACCTAGCTTTTTCATTAATAGGACACTCCGTTTCTAAAAAGAATGAAAGTTGTAAGTCACTTTCTGATTTTAACGTATTTTTCCATAAATAGTTATACGTTTTGTTACTTCGTACAAAAGTCAAAATAATGCACATCAAAGCAAAAATCGCCCCTATTAGATCCTGTTCACTCTCCTTATCATGAAACATAAGAAACGAAGAGCCCGAAGGGAGCAAGGAACTTATGTGGAGCAATGCGATTGAAGATGCGATAGAGAAGGTACGTAAAAATATAGACCGATTCGGGGGCAGATTCCCTCATGTCAGCATGAATGGAACTTACCAGCTCAATAACAATGACGATTGGACCAATGGATTCTGGAGCGGCATGTTGTGGTTGTGCTATGAATATACGCAGGATGACAGCTTTCGTATCGCGGCATCTCATACCGTAGAGGATTTCCGCCGCCGTTTCGCGGCAAAGACGGTGCTTGATCATCACGACATCGGATTTTTGTATTCGTTATCCTCCAAGGCCCAGTGGATTATAGATAAAGACGAATCCGCGCGTCAGTTGACACTGCAGGCGGCGGACTTATTACTGAAGCGCTGGCGCACAGGCGGTGGTTATATTCAGGCTTGGGGACCTGTGGGAGATGCCCAGGAAGGTGGGCGCATCATTATTGATTGTCTGTTGAATCTCCCTCTTCTGTATTGGGCAGAACAACAGACCGGTGATTCCCTATATCGGCAGGTGGCGGTCATGCAGGCGGATAAAACGAAACGTTATCTGGTGCGGGGAGACGACAGCTCCTACCATACGTTTTTCTTCGACCAGAAGACCGGAGAGCCGATTGGCGGTGCTACACACCAGGGTTATACTAACGGATCGACTTGGACACGCGGGCAAGCCTGGGGCGTCTACGGTTTTGCATTATCTTACCGCTATACTAAGGATCCGTTGTATTTGGAAACATCCAAGCGGATGGCCCGCTATTTTCTGGAGCATTTGCCACAGGATCATGTCGCTTACTGGGACTTTAATGCTCCAGTGTCTGCGGATACGTACCGGGATAGCTCGGCCTCTGCAATTGTTGCGGCTGGACTACTGGAACTGCTGGAGCTAATGGAGGAGGAAGATCCCGAACGGGCTTATTTTCAGCAGGGATTAATACAGTCGATGACTTCACTTGTGCAGAACTATTCCACGATCGGTGAAGATGCGGAGGGGCTGCTGAAGCACGGCTCTTACCATGTACGCGGCGGTCTGTCTCCGGATGATTTCATGATCTGGGGAGATTATTTCTACCTCGAAGCGTTGCTGCGGCTGCAAAAAGGCACCAGGGGGTACTGGTATGAACGCTGATGTCCGATCAACCTCTCCCTATGCTGTCTTTACGCTACTCGACCTTGAGTTACCTGCTCTAGCGCCCGTGAAGGATGCGCTCAGCCAAGCACGGCAGGACGATGCGCTGACTGAATTGCATCGGTATTTGACTAGTCGGAGCACGCCGGGCTGGCGGGCAGAGGACAGTCGGAAACAGCAGCATATCGATTATATACAGCAATATTGCGCAGATGAGCTGGAAGTCGTAATGAAGACGGCGGATGAAGTTATGGAGCAGACGTTTCTTTTTCGGTTTCCCTGGGATATGGAGCGCAGCCGCATTCCGGTTTCCTTTGAGGAAGAAATTGACTGGCGTTATATTCCGGATAAGGATGTAGAATGGGCTTATATGCTGAATCGCCACCGCTACTGGGTGGCATTAGGACAAGTGTATGCGATAACAGGTAATGAGGAGTATGCGAGAACATTTTGCTGTCAGCTTGAAGATTGGATGGACCGTAATCCTGTTCCAGACATGCCTACGAATGATACGTTGACTTGGCGCACAATTGAAGCGGGTCTTCGCTGTGCGAACTGGATCAAAGCGCTATCCTATATACAGGATAGTCCGCTGCTCACACCGACGCTTCTGGCGAAAGTAATGATATCCCTTCATGAACACAGCGAATATTTAGCTTTATCGTTTACGGGCTGGAAGAATATCAGCAATTGGGGCGTTCTGGAGACTTGTGGCTTATTCCAAACCGCGCTCTACTTCCCTGAGTTCACTAGGGCTAAGATTTGGCGACGGCTCGGTGAGGAGAGATTAGGGGAGACGGCTAGAATCCAGGTCATGGCGGATGGTATCCATTGGGAGCAATCGCCCACCTATCACCATGAGGTTCTGGTATGTTTTCTCGACTGCATCCGCTTGGCTCGCATGAATGGACTGGAGCTACAGGATGAACTTCAGCAAAAAGTTCATCAAATGGCCGTCGCTTCCTTGTATTGGGCCAAACCGAATCATCGGCAGCCGATGCTCGGGGATAGCGATGACAGCGATGTCCGTTCGATTTTGACTTATGCAGGTTGGTTGTTCCAGGATTCTGTGCTCCGCTTTGGCGGATATGATCATATGGATTATGACAATGCCTGGTTGTTCGGAATGAATGGAGTTGAAGGCTACGAGCAGCTGATTGCGGAGGAACCGCCTTACTTGTCACGCTCTTTCACACATTCCGGTCATTATGTGATGCGAACGGGTTGGGACGAGCAGGACTTGTACCTATATTTCCACTGCGGACCGCTTGGTGGTGGACATGGTCACGCGGATTTGCTACATTTCGATCTGTATGCCTTTGGGCGGGATATGCTTACCGATCTGGGCAGATACAACTATAGTGATCACACACCACTTAGAAAAGCGTTAAAAGAAAGCGCTGCCCATAATACGACTACTGTTGACGGAATTGGATTCACTGAAATCACGGATACATGGTCCTTCTCCCAAATTGCGAAGCCGGCAGGCAGTAAATGGATCAGCAATCCGGACTTTGATTATGTTGAGGGCAGCCATGATGGCTACCGTCATTTGGATGATCCGGTACACCTGCTAAGGAGGATCATATTCATCAAGCCTTATTACTGGCTTCTGGTCGACAGCTTTAGCTGCCGTCAGGAGCATACGTTTTCCCAGCATTTTCATTTTGCGCCCGGAGCGGTTCAGATGGAAGAGGAGACATTCAGTTGCCGTACAAAAAATGAGCGGGAAGCCAATCTTTGCATCATTCCCGTTAATGTTAAAGGACTTCAGGGCAAGATTGATGACGGGGTAATCTCCCGCGAATACAATCTGCTGGAACCTAATCAACATGCCGTTTACGCCCGAACGGGAAAAGGAACGGTATCGATGATGCAGATGCTGTACCCGCAGCCTTCCGGTGAGCCGTTCTGTCCACTGGTTGAACAGGTGCCGATTTACCGACATACGGGTGAACCTGTGGATGCTGTGCAGGCGGAGGCATGCCGCATCAGCTTCCCTGAAAGGAATGAGGAGCATATTATCGTGATCAGCCACGAGGTTCCATCCAGTCACTTGGATTCCTATGTAGTGGAAGGTATACAAATATTTGGTGAAGTAGTGCTTATTGTTTTCGCAAACGGTCAAAAGAAAGTCACGGTAATCAAATAATGCATGTATACTGGATAACGGGCTGATAGAATAAAAGAAAAGAGCATGAGAGAGGCGCGGAGAAAACATGTTCAAATTCACTTACTATAGACGTATCCAGGTTTCATTTCTTTTGCTGATTTTTATTCCGCTGATTGCAGTATCGATCATCTCCTTTGTGCTTATTCGGGATACGATGGTAGAAAAGCTGCAGCTCAGCAACGATAACTTTCTGAACGTTATGATTGACGAACTAAACAAGACCATTGATGATGTGACATTTGCATCGCATTTTATTGTAAACGATACCAATTTTCGCGCCAATCTGAAGGTCTTTGCAGATACCGAGCGATTGAACACCTATCAGGATTACGTACATTTTACGCAAATTCAGGATGTGTTTTCGCTCATCAACTCTAAGCCGCTAAATAATAACATTCGCATGTATTTGGTTAACCGGAAACACTTTGTGATCTCCTCTGGGACTGAGAATTTATCCGTGATTAATGCCAACATGGACAAGCTGATGGGACGTGTCAATATTCACGAACCGGAGACCTTGCAATGGCTTGGGATGGCTGACAGCGGTTCCGGTAAAAGCAGTAGCTACTATATTGCCAGAGTAATCTATGATAGCCGGGAGAAACAGCAGGTGTCCGTGCTTCTCATCTCAATTCCCGATGCCTATTTCAACAAATTGCTCGGGCCGGTCGAGTTTGGCAAGCTGGCGTTGTTTGATTCCAGAGGAGGTCTGATCGCCGGGAACTCAGAGCTAGCCCCAGAAGGCAAGGAAGCTAGAGGGAGCGTGCGTACGGCCAGAGCCATCGACAAATCCAATTGGGAGCTGGTCTATGAAGCTTCAGAGAAAGAATGGTCGGGCCAGATTTCGCGAACTTTTTATAGTGGTATTGGTTTAGTGCTTCTCTTGTTTATTGTCTTTTCGGCTACTTCCATGCTGATTGCCAAAAGATTGCATAGTCCGATCATGAAGCTGCAGCGCGTTGTGCGCCAGTTCGGGATGGGGAATCTTGATGTCAGGCTGGAGGTCAAGGGCAAGGATGAAATCGCTGAGCTGGGGCAGACATTGAATACTATGCTGGATCAACTGCAAGGATTGATTCACGACATCGAGCTGGAGCAAGAACAGAAGCGAGTGATGGAACTTGAGGCGCTGTTTATGCAGATTCGTCCCCACTTTTTGATCAACACGTTGAATTCGATCAAATGTAGCCTTATTTTGGCTAAAGATAAGCTGCACAGCGGGATCATTGATTCGCTAATGAGTCTTCTCCGTGCCTATCTGAAGGTCAATGAACCGGCTACCTTACGGGAAGAATGCAGACTGCTTAGCCATTATATCGACATCATGAAGATCCGCAACGAAATCCCTCTTGAACTGGAGGTCGATCTGGAAGCGGATACAGAGAAGCTCATCGTTCCTAAACTTATTCTGCAGCCTCTCGTAGAGAATGCCATCGTTCACGGTCTAGTTGACCACCCGGCACCGCGTATTGTCGTCCGTGCCCGAACGATCCCTGATGGGATTATGATTGAAGTCGAAGACAATGGCTGTGGTGCAGGGGCAGAAATTCTGGCAGGACTGAACCGCAGATTGCTCTACAAGGACGATGAACAGGATGGAACTTATCAAAGGGTCGGTTTAATTAACGTGGTTCAAAGGCTGAGGCTGACCTATGGTCAGGATACCCGCTTGTCGCTGCATAATTTGCCGCAAGGTGGGGTGTCCGTTTCTCTGTATTTGCCGCAAGGCAATCATCAGGTTAATCTGTCGGAGAGAGAGGGATATTGATGTATAAAGTGATGCTCATAGATGATGATGTTCCTATGCTCAAGGTGCTTCAGCAGATGATTGACTGGGAAGCACATAGCTTGCAGATTGTCGGCAGCACCTATTCCAGTGCCAAGGCGTTATTAATGTTTGAGGAAGTACAACCCGATATCGTGATCACAGATATTGGCTTGCCGCAAAAGAACGGGATTGAGCTGGCCGATTACTTTACCCGGATGAAGCCGGAGGTCAGAATTATTTTCCTGACCTGTCATGAGGATTTCCATTATGCTCAGCAAGCGGTAAAGCTGAAGGTGGATGACTATTTAATTAAGGACCAGCTTACGGACGAGCAACTGGAGAAAAGCCTTGCCAAGTCTGTACGCTTGCTTAAATCGAAGATCGGGCTAATCAAGCATGGGGAAACGGGATACAATAGCCAGTTATTCCGGCAGAATCTGCTGCAAAGGGTGATTGGCGGCGCTCCGCCCGAAACCACGCTAGCCTATGCGACGCAAATCGGCATATCCTGGACGTATCCGTGGTTCATGCTGGGCACGGTCAGCATTCACTTTTCCAGTTTCGAGAAGAGGTACAAGCAGAGCGAGTATCCACTTATTTTATATGCCATCTACAATATAGCCCTAGAGCTGTCCGAAGCGTGTGAGGGGATTACGCCTTTTTTGGAGCAGAAGAATATTGTGATTCTGTATAATTACCGTGTAAATCTGGCGCAGAATGCCAGTCTTTATTTTCATGATTATTTACAGCGATTGTGTTCCGAGTGCTCCCATCTCCTTAAGATTCAACCGGGCATCATCGCAGTCACTGAGAAAATAGAGCTGCAGGCGATTGGACAGATTCATCGGCAAATTGTCCAGGACAAGTGCGAGTTTTATGCGAGTGCGGAATACACAGTTCTGGATACTCTGCAAATCGCTACCCCTCGCTTCCAGCCTGCTCCTCAAGGATTTCTGGATAGTTATATCCCGCAGATGGAACGGGCCGTGATTAAAAATGATCTTGAAGCCATCCGTGGCACTCTTCAGGAAATCGCTAGGACTGCAAAAGTTATGGCTATCCATCCGGGCGATTTCGTCCGGGATTTATCCTTTATGCTCCGCGGTATCGAGCTGATGTTCACTAGCCTAACATTCGATGAGGATCTGTTCGTCTATCTCGTGCAAACCCGCACACTGGAGGATACGATGGAACTGGTGGAAAGAAAGCTTGTGCAGATTACAGGCAACAAACAGCAGGTGGCGGGAACTCCCCCGCAGGAGCCCAAGCTGCAGCTTATCCAGCAATTTATCGATCAGCATCTTGGCGATAACATCACTTCAATTGATATGGCACGTTATCTCTTTCTGGACCCGAGCTATTTCTCGCGTTATTTCAAACGCATGACAGGTCTGACTTTTACGGACTATGTACATCAGCACAAGATGAAGGTTGCGACCAAAATGCTGAAAATCTCCACCCAAAACCTGGAATCGCTGGCCGTTGGTCTGGGATATTCGGACAGAACCTATTTTTCAAAAGTATTTAAAAAATATGTGGGAACAACGCCGAGCGAATATAAATCCAAACACTCGGTACGCTGAGAGTGCAAATCTCAGCCTACCGAATAGACCCGCCGCCCATCTAGGGCGGTTTTTTTGATGTCGAATGACAAAGGTCAAAATCTTGCACATCTCGGGTCATAATCACTCCTTCATACGGGAGGCGGATATATTACTATAATGACAAATCAAATTGTCGAGGTGATACAACGTGGAGGCTGCAAAACAACCTGTGCCAAAAATTCTGCAGGAGAAGCGGAAGTTCTGGACTCCGCAGCGGAAAGAGGCTTTGACCGGGTGGCTGTTTCTAGCTCCGGAAATTGTCGGAATGCTTTTTCTTAATGTATTTGCACTTGGATTCTCACTTTATTTAAGCTTCTCGAAATGGGATCTATTGTCGGGGGTTCAAGGGATCGAGTTTATCGGATTGGATAACTATATCAAAATGTTCCATGATCCGAGCATCATTCAAGCTTTGAAGAACAATGCTATTTATATGATTATGACCGTGCCGATACCGATTGCGATTGCTTTGGTGCTGGCGGCATTGATTCAAAATAGTGTATTTCTTAAAAATTATTTCAAAGTTGCCTTCTTTATCCCTTATATTTCTTCGATTATTGCAATTGCCGCTGTATGGAGCGCATTGTTCCATCCATCCCTTGGACCGATCAATCAGTTCTTGATGGAGCTTGGAATTTCCAGCCCTCCAAAATGGCTGGTCGATCCAAAGACCTCGCTGTTATCGATTGCCATTATCAGTTCTTGGGCGAGTCTGGGTTACACCATTATTATCTATATGGCCGGCTTGACGAATATTTCCGATGAAATCTACGAAGCCGCCGAAATAGATGGAGCCAGCGCACTGAAGAAATTCTTTGCCATCACGGTTCCGATGCTGCGTCCAACCACGTTCTTCTTGCTTATAACCATGCTGATTGGCTCGTTTAAGGTGTTCGACATCATCGCGTTTTTGACCGAAGGTGGCCCGAACAATTCTTCTACCGTGCTTGTGTTCAGGATCTATGAGGAAGGGTTCAAATACTACAACATGGGCTATGCCTCTGCAATTTCCTGGCTGCTATTCGCCGTCATAGGCTTGATCACCGCAGCTACTTGGAAAATGAGAAATGAAGAATAAAGGGGGGAGATTAACATGCAACTGATTAGAAAAAATATGTCCAGAGTGATCACTACCTGCATCATGGGGGCTTTGTCCATTGTATTTCTTATTCCTCTGATCTGGATGATTTCCGCAGCCTTTAAATATGAGAAAGATGTTATGCGCTTTCCGATCCAATGGATTCCCGAGAAGATCAATGTAGCGTATAATTTCAAGATGGTTTGGATGGGACGAGTACCTTTTTCTCATTTCTATTTAAATTCCTTTAAAGTTGCGATTATTACAACCTTAATTACACTTATCATTTCATCTATGTCGGCGTACGCCTTGACCAAAATCAAGTTTAAAGGACGAAATATGGTGTTTCTGGCGCTGCTGTCGTTCATGATTATACCTGACCAGGCCACACTGATTCCGCGCTTTCTGCTGATTCGCTGGTTCGGTCTTTATGATACTCATGCTGCAATCATATTAATGAGTATGTTCTCCATCTACTTCACGTTCCTGCTGCGGCAATTTATGATTGGTGTCAGCGACGAATATATTGAAGCGGCGCGAATTGACGGTGCAGGCCATTTACGGATATTCTGGTCTATCATTATTCCGCTCTGCAAGCCGGTGCTCGCTACGGTGGCGATCATCAAATTTATCTGGACCTGGAATGATTACCAGAATCCGCTGATCTTCTTACTAAATAAGAATTTGTACACTATCCCACTCGGTATGACCCTGTTCCGGGACGATTATTCGAACAACTATGCGATTATGATGACGGCAGCTGTTTCGGCGATCATCCCGCTCGTCATCGTGTTCATTGCCCTGCAAAAGCAAGTCATTAACGGAATCTCCCTTGGCGGCGTAAAGGGCTGACCTGCGGGTGTACACGATAGATAGTAAAAGTCAAAAATGTGATCCTACAACAGCAAAATTGTGCACTTGGCCAGTAAAGCGGATGCCTATAATAAGAAATGAACAAGGAACTATACTTAAAATTCAGTGCGGGGGGAAGTAAAATGAAAACAAAGAGCAAAAAAAAATTATCCGTTGTACTGGGCTCCATGCTGGCGGTTTCCTTAACGCTAAGCGCCTGTGGAAATTCCGGAAACTCGGAAAAGAACGGGAATGCTGAAGCTAGCACGAATGCCGGGAACACCAAGGTGGACAAGCAAGTCGCCATCAAGTATTACAACTGGGATAATGAAGCCCAGTCGGCTGGTACCGATGCTATGCTGCAGGAATTTATGGATCAGAACCCAGGCATCAAGGTAGAGCATGTGACACTCGTTCCCGGTGATTCTGTGGAGATGCTGAAGAAACTCGACTTCCTGATATCTTCCGGCGAAGCGATTGATGTTGTTCAGGTGCCAAGCTTGGGAGGCGTGCTTGAACGGGCGACTCGGGGAGCACTTGCCCCGCTGAATGAATTCTATGAGAAAGATAACCTCGTTCCTGAGGATGAATATTATGTGAATGCTAAGGTCGACAACAACTATTATGGGTTGCAATATACGAAGAGCAGCAACTACGTGATGCTGAACAAAGATGCACTGGATGAAGCGGGTCTGCCTGTACCTACTTTTGGCTGGACATGGGATGACTACCGCGACTATGCCAAAAAACTGACCAAAGGCGAAGGCGTGGACAAACGTTACGGCACATATTTCCACACCTGGGAATTGTACATGAACGCTCCAGCTCAAACGATGATGAAAGACCCGTTCGTATATGATGACGGGACGACGATCTTCGCGGATCCGACATATAAGTATTTCTTCCAGCTGCGTAAAGATATGGAGTCTGCTGATAAATCTGCGAAATCTTATGCAGACGCTCTTGCCGCTAAGCTTAACTATCGTACCGAATTCTTCAATGAAGAAGCTGCTATGATCTTGGCTGGCAACTGGACGATTGCTGATCCAGGTAACACCGAGCAGTATCCGCATGAATTCAAGACAGCCTTTGCTCCGGTACCGGTGCCTCCTGCAGGATCGGAACCGAAAGACTATGAAGGCAAATACTTCACCAGCGGCAACATGCTGGCGATGGGCGCAACTTCAAAGAACAAAGAGGCTTCCTTCAAATTGATGAGATTTATGTCTACGGCTGTTAGTGATAACAGACTGGAATTCTCCGGATATAAAAAAGCTGACAATGAGACCTTGCTGACTAAATTGGTCGCTGGCAAAGAAGATATGTATGATATGGATTCACTCAAATACACACTTTTCGATAACGAAATTCAATTCCTTGACGGTGCGCAGGTGATGACGACGGCAACGTCCGAATTGACCAAAATTATCGATGACGGCTTCAGCAGATTCATGCTTGGAAATGAATCGATTGATAAGGTGCAGCAATGGATGGTTGGTGAAGCAACGAAAATTATCAACGAAAAAGGTGTCATCAAGTAAATAGGCAATAAGCGAGGTATCCCAAGTTGGGGACGGGGCTTTGGAAGGTCATCAACCGGCTTTCCAAAGCCCTTATTTATACATTGGGCTTACACAAATATACGGGAGAGTATAAAAATGATGGAAAGCATTTCTTCAAAGAACAAGTCCGAAGAGCAAGTAGCTTTGCCTTCTAAGGAACAGATGGAGTGGCAGGATCTGGAGCTGGGGATGTTCTGCCATTTTGGAATGAACACATTTTGCGATCAGGAGTGGGGAGAAGGTAGCGATTCACCTACGGTCTTTAACCCGCTTCATCTGGATGCCCGCCAATGGGTTAGTGCAGCTAAAGAAGCTGGATTCCGTTATTTTATACTGACCGCTAAGCATCATGATGGTTTCTGCCTGTGGCCGACTGCAACGAGTACTTATTCTGTTGCCTCCAGCCCATGGAAAGAAGGGCGAGGCGATGTTGTCAAGGAGTGCGAGGAGGCTTGCCGTGAATTTGGACTAGGCTTCGGCATTTATTTGTCTCCATGGGACAGACATGAGCCATGTTATGCGGATCCGCAAGCATATGATGATTTCTATTGCTTGCAATTGCAGGAGCTCCTTACGGGCTACGGCCCACTTACGGAGATTTGGTTCGACGGCGCAGGATCTGAAGGCCGTAATTACGATTGGCGGCGGATTATGGATCTGATTAAGCTCCATCAGCCAAGCGCCATGGTGTTTAATATGGGGGCACCAACGATTCGCTGGGTTGGCAATGAGGATGGCGTTGCTCCTTATCCATGCTGGAACACTGCGGATTCCGCTCGGGGTAGCATGTTCAGTGAAGCTTCATTGAACTGGCTTCCCGGAACACCGAGCTGGGTGCCTGCGGAATGTGATGTGCCCATCCGTAAAGACCGCTGGTTCTGGCATCCTCAGGAAGAGCATCTGCTGCTGTCTCTGGAGCAGCTAATGGATATTTATTATCGTTCGGTTGGGCATGGGGCGACTTTGCTACTCAATGTGGCGCCTGACAACCACGGGCTGTTTCCAGAGGCCGATGTGCAGCGTCTGCTGGAATTCGGTAAGGAGATTCAACGTAGATTCGGAAAGGCACTAGCCGTAACGGCGGGCACTGGAGATCTTATTGAGCTGGAATTGCCTGTAGCTACTGTGATTGACCACGCCGAGATTATGGAGGACATCGCTTATGGCGAAAGAGTGAGCGAATATGTGCTGGAAGCATTCAGTGACGGAGCGTGGCTGGAGTTGAAACGTGGCAGCGCGATTGGCCATAAGAAAATCGACGCCTTCCCTCCAATTTGCACAGAAAAAATACGACTGCGGGTGCTCTTAACTACTGCAAGCCCCAAGATCAGACGGCTTGCCGTCTTTCACAGCGGGGAATCGTTAGAATAGATGTTAAAAAAGGAGTTTGAAGAGTATGAGCCTACTCACTTGGAACGATGGACAATATTTGCTGGACGGACAGCCTTACCGAATCGTATCGGGAGCCATTCATTATTTTCGGGTTGTGCCTGAATACTGGAAAGACCGGCTACTGAAATTGAAAGCCTGCGGATTCAATACCGTGGAGACCTATGTCGCCTGGAATATGCATGAACCCAAGGAAGGGGAGTTCGTATTTGATGGCATGGCCGATGTGGTCTCTTTTATTGAACTGGCCGGAGAGCTTGGGCTTCATGTTATTGTCAGACCGAGTCCATTCATTTGTGCCGAATGGGAATTCGGTGGTCTGCCGGCCTGGCTGCTGGCTTACAGTGAACTTCAGCTTCGCTGCTGTGATCCTCTTTATTTAAGCAAGGTGGACCGGTATTACGATGAGCTGATTCCTCGGCTGGTTCCGCTACTGTCCACACATGGCGGGCCGATTCTGGCCGTCCAGGTAGAGAATGAATATGGCAGCTATGGCAATGACAGTAGTTACCTGAGATATATGCGTAATGGACTCCTCAGCAGAGGGGTCGATGTGTTGCTCTTTACCTCCGACGGACCAACCGATGAAATGTTGCTCGGTGGAACTCTGGAAGATGTGCATGCTACAGTTAATTTTGGCTCCTGTGCAGAGGAATCCTTCCGCAAATACCGGGAGTACCGGTCTGAAGAGCCGCTGATGGTGATGGAATATTGGAACGGCTGGTTTGATCATTGGATGGAGGATCATCATGTGCGCGATGCCGAAGATGTAGCTGGCGTTCTGGATGATATCCTGACGCATGGCTCCTCACTCAATATGTACATGTTCCACGGCGGGACCAATTTTGGCTTCTATAATGGGGCGAATCATATCGTCGCCTACGAGCCGACGACTACAAGCTATGATTATGATGCCCCGCTCACGGAATGGGGAGATACGACGGCGAAATTTGAAGCTGTTCGGTCGGTACTGGGCAAACATGGATTTGCACCGACTTGTCCGCTCCCTGAGCCGATTCCGAAGATCTCCTACGGGAAAGTTGCCTTGATGGAAAGAGCGGAACTATTCACAGCTTCCAATCTGGAGAAGTTATCGGAGCCGGTGAACAGTGTGTGTGTACAGCCGATGGAAAAGCTCGGACAATCCTATGGTTTTATATTGTACAGCACTTATGTGCAGGGACCACGGACCAGGCAGAAGCTTTACATCGAGGGTGTGCGTGATCGGGCGCAGGTCTTCCTGGATGGACAGGTACTTGGGGTCATTGAACGCTGGAATCCGCAGCCGCTTGAACTTTCCATTCCTGCCGGAGGAGCGCAGCTGGATATTCTCGTCGAGAATATGGGTCGGATTAATTATGGGCCGCTCATTCGTGATCCGAAAGGAATTCTGGACGGTGTTCGAATCGATAACCAGCTGCAATATAACTGGACGATCCGTACACTTCCGTTAGAACCGGGAACGCTGGCTTCACTTGAGTACAAGGAGCAGACGGTGGAGAAGCAAGAAGCTGCGGCACCTTCAGGTTTGCCCGGATTCTATCGGGGCTGCTTTGAGGCGGAGGAAATTGGGGATACTTTTCTACGGTTCGATGGATGGAATAAAGGGGTTGCCTGGATCAACGGATTTAATCTGGGCCGCTACTGGAACGCAGGACCGCAAAGGGCCCTATACATCCCCGGTCCATTGCTGCGCAAAGGTCGTAATGAACTGGTTCTTTTGGAACTGCACGGCTGTGCGGAGACTTGCGAAATTGAGCTTGTGAATTGCCCTGATCTGGGAAGAACTTCGGCCGTCGACGATGCCGTGCTGAATTTTGTGCAGGAAGATAACTTGTAGACTTTTTTAGCGTTGCCGTCATAGAAATCATTCCCCTATCCTCTCAGTTATTAGACACAAGAAACCTGCTCGTCTTCATTATTTTACAAAAAAATGAAGACGAGCAGTCAATATAAGGATACCTGAAAGGCACTCCTTCGGGCGTGCCTTTATTTTTCGATGCCACATGGTTTTGTAGTATGATGAGCACAAGGGAGTTACATGGTTGTTCATAGGCTGAGAAGAAAGTGGGTGTCGCTATGTGGTTTTGTATGATCGCGATGGTCGTGATCTTGATCGATCAGGTCTCGAAAATTTGGATTCGGATGAACCTGGATATCGGAGATAGCTTGTTCTTCGGACGATGGGAGATTACACATTATGAGAATAGCGGGATGGCTTTCAGTTTATTCCAAGGTTATGCGTGGTTATTCGGGGTGATCGCCATCTTGTTCGTCATCGGTGTGTTCTATTATCGCAGCATGGGTGCCTGGAAAGGCCGATTGGCGGATATGATCGCTGGTTTCTTGGTCGGCGGTGCGGTTGGCAACGGGATTGATCGACTGGTGTTCGGGCAGGTCACGGATTTTATCATGTCTCGATCGGGGAGAGGCATTCTCAATTTAGCGGATTATGCGATCAACATCGGGATGATCATGCTCGTCTTAAATATGGCAGTGAGATTCGTGAAGAAGCGGTTCTGGCACGCGCATTGAGGAATTATTCTCTTATCTTTATAGATTCCTTAGAAGTTCCTGTTACGATGTCTCTGCATGGTAAGAGAACGACGTAATAACAGATTTCGAAGGAGGAGAACATTCAACATGCAAGCAACGAAACGATTAACAGGTATCATTTCCCTGGGCCTAGCATTTTCACTATTACTATCGCCAGTGAGCGCCTCGGCGACCGCGCAGGAAATTACGGGGTCGAAGGAGAATATTCAAGAGATTAAATCTTTGACGTCATCGGACTATAAAGATTTAGCGTTTCTGAAGCCGATCTTGAAAGATAAGACGGTCATTAGCCTTGGCGAGAACTTTCACCGTGTCGCAGAATACAGCAGCATGAAGACAAGGTTGATCAAATATTTACACGAAGAGCTGGATTTTGACGTGATTGCATTTGAGTCGGGCCTTGGGGATTCATTCATGACGTACGATAATGCAGGAACATGGACATCGCAACAAATGATGGAACGTTCAATTTTTCCCATCTGGCATTCCAAGGAGACTCTGAATTTATTCGATTACATCAAGAAGAAGCAAGGGACGAACGATCCCTTATATCTAGCAGGTTATGACATGCAGTTCACATCAGGGTACTTAACGCAATTTATTGCCGGTTGGATTGCCAAGGTAGACAAGGATCAGGGCGAGAATTATTTCAACTTCGAAATGCAAGCGATGACGGATTTCTATAAGGTGCTCAACCAATATGGCATGGACGATAGTCATCCGGAGGCGAAAGCAGAAATCAAGAAGGTGAAGAATGCGTACGAACCGAAATACAAGGCGTTGATCCAATTCATCCAAGAGAACAAAGAACAACTTGCAGCCGCCTACCCTACGAACCCGCGGATGGTGGATATCGCTGTCAAGACGTTGGAGGATCGGGTCAAATTCATCGAGATGGGGATGTACGATACGAAGGAAAGCTATGAATTCCGTGATCGAATCATGGCTGACAACGTGGAGTGGTTAATGAAGGTGATGTATCCCGGCAAGAAAGTGATTTTATGGGCGCATAACGATCATCTGGCGAAGAATACGTCCAAAATCGAAACGAAAGAACAAGGGAAATGGATTAACAGCTTTACAAGTATGGGAGAATTGCTACATAAGAAGCTAAAGGATAAGGTCTACGTGTTGGGTCTGTACATGAACAGCGGTAAGGCGAGCACGATTACGACACAGAAGATCTTCGATATTCAGCCGATGCCGAAGGGGAGTCTGGAACAACTGATGATGCAGAGCGGTTATAAGATTGCGTTTGCGGATCTATCCAAGCACAAGTCTCCGAACAAAAATAATGCTTGGATGTTCAAACCGATCTATGCAGCCGAGGATGGCATGACGTCCGAGATCATTATGCCGATGTCGATGCGATTCATTCCAAAAGAGCAATATGACGGGATCATCGTCTTCGATAAAGTCAAAGAACCGACAACGAAGCTCTAACTCGGTTATACCTGAAAATTTAATTGTTCCCCTGTCGTGAACACCGTGTGTGCCGCTGCAGGGGATTTTTGGCGCACAAGAAGGTACAATGAGGGGATAAAGCTGCTAGATTGATAGATGCGAAAGGAAATTCAAGAGATGAGAGAAAAGATATTAATCGCCGATGATGAGCGAGAAATCGTCGGTTTTATGCGCGATGCGCTTCAGGATGATGGGTATGAGGTATCAGTGGCTTATGACGGCAAGGAAGTGTTCGATCGACTGGGAGAGACGCCCGACTTAATCATCCTGGATATTATGATGCCGCATCTCGATGGGCTCGAAGTATGCCAAGCGATACGTGACCGGGTCTCGTGTCCGATTCTGTTCTTAAGCGCGCGCTCCAATGAAGCGGATCGGATCCAAGGACTCGCCGTCGGTGGCGATGACTATATCGTGAAGCCTTTTAGCATGCAAGAATTGAAGGCGAGAATAAGAGCGCATCTTCGTCGGGAGCAGCGGAGCCATCTTGATCATCAACCGAAGCTGCTGCACCATGGCGATCTCACGATGGATCTGGACAGCCATCAGGTATTCTACCAGAACCTTCCGATTCCGCTGACCAGCCGGGAGTTCGAATTGTTCCGGCTTCTCTTCATGCATCCGAATCAAGTATTCTCGCGGGAACAAATCTATGAGAAGATCTGGGGATTCGATGCGGAGGGAGAAGCAGCCACAATTACCGAACATATCAAAAATATCCGGGCGAAGCTGGCGTGCGCAGCACCGGAGAAGACCTTTGTTACAACGGTATGGGGGGTAGGGTACAGATTCGAAAGGAAGTAAAGGCAAGTCGAAAACCGCTGCGCAGACAGTTTATGGGCGCATTTACACTCGTTCTTTTCTATAGCTTCATCGGCTCGATGCTGGTTTGGGGCGGTACGCTTTATGCTTTGATTAATCAAACGGACAAGAGCATTCTACCAGCCAACTATTATGAGCAGCAAATTCCCCAGATTCTAGGTTATGTAGATCAGCAAAAAGACGCCTTATTATCTCCTTCAAAGCAGAATGCGTTGGAACATGTTATTCTGACGAAAGGCATGCAGTATCAAATCGTGAATCTGAAGGGGCAAATCGTCTACGGCTGGAAGGGGCAGACTTTCGTCAACAGCCCGGAGGATGTGCTAAGCAAGCTGAACCGTAGCGAGAAACAGGGCGGGAAATATATCAATTACCACCCGATCCTTGATTCGCAGAAAAAATTAAAGGGGATGCTGGTGCTACGATACAGTTTAAGTGTATCCTCCAACAACCCTGGAAACGGGCTGCTCGTTATGCTTATTTTGTGCAGTTTGATCGCACCGTTCTTCTTCATCGTCTTGTTCTCTTTTATTTTCGCGAGAAAATTGGGTAAACGGCTCGAACCGTCGATCGCACGGATCATCGGGGGAGCTAGACGAATCCAGCAAAATGACCTGAATTTCTCCGTCGCAGGAGCAGGTGGGTCGAAGGAGCTGATCGAGCTCTCCGATGCCTTCGAAGAGATGCGGATCGCGCTGGAGCAATCCTTGAAGTGGGAGTGGAAGCTGGAGCAGGAGAGACGCGACATGATCTCTGCGATTGCCCATGATTTGCGGACGCCGCTGACGATCATTCAAGGTCATGTAGACAATTTAATCGAGAGCGGTGCACGCCGTCCCGAACGGCTGGAGAAGTACTTGTTAACCATTCAGAACAGTACGCAGCGTGCGGACAAAATGCTGACGGAATTGCTGTTCATGAATAAAATCGACACGCCTGATTTTGTCCTCCAGTATACGAGAGCGGATTTACTCGCCTTCTGTGAGCGGAAAAAAGATGAATACGCATTGTTATGCCGTGAGAAGTGGATTGCTTTTGACTTCTCTTATGTGAATAGGCGATGCGACCAAGAACAGCAGTTTCTTGTGGATACATCACGGTTGGAGCAAGTATTCGATAACGTGATTACCAATAGCTTGCGATTTACGCCAGTGGAGGGAAGGATCGAGTGGACGGTCATCGTAGAGGAGACGCAGATTACCTTTGACATGAAGGATACGGGGAAGGGGTTAAGCGCTCTTGATTTGCGGCGGATGTTCGATAAATTCTACACGGGGGATCCGTCTAGATCTCAAGACAAAGGTCATTCCGGGCTTGGATTGTATACAGCACAGTTGCTCATTACAAAGCACGGAGGGCATATCGAAGCAGGAAACCGTGTCGAAGGCGGCGCACAGGTGATCATAACGGTGCCATGTAAAAAAGCCTGAAGAAACTCATCATACGAGTCTTCAGGGTTTTTGCTGCAATAATTCGATAAATTTATGGAACGCGCTTGTCTTGAAATGATCCCGTCGATAGATGAACTGTACGGTCACATGGCGGTAATGATCGGGATGGTACTGCACCGAGCCTTCCGATTCGGAACCAGACGAAGCTGTATGTTTCTGAAGATGCGTATGTCAATGGAGAATCGAAAGCTGCAGTCAATTATAGTTCGGTCAATCTCAAGCCCTTGGACTTATCCCGGGTCGAAGTGACAGGCAATTCGATCCGGGAGGCTCAGCAACTCGAGCTGAAAGCGCAATGATTCTGCACAATCTGCTTGCAATCAAGACTGAAAAATAAGCATTCGTAGCTAGGGCTTTGGGACGGTTCAGTAGAACCATTCCAGAGCCCTTTTGACGTTTATAGAAGTCTCCGGATGACCTCTTAAAATTAAACCGATTGTAATGACGTTTCATTTCACCTTGGTTTGTGAATAATAGGGGATTGAATAGAAAGGAGCATTAGAGATGCAGGCGCATATGGATATTGTTCTTCGTACTGTGGTCGCTATGATCATGCTGCTAGTGATAGCTAAGATATTGGGTAAACAAACGATTTCTAATTTGACGTTTCATGATTTCGTGACAGGCATTATATTAGGATCGCTTGCGGCAAACCTGGCTTTTAATAAAGACCTGAAGTCGTCATATATGATCGTGGCGCTCATTGTTATCACTGCTACGTCTTTTCTACTATCTATCATCGCTATAAAGAGTCGTAGAATGAGAAGCTGGATCTCAGGATCACCTACGGTACTTATTGAAAACGGGAAAATTCTTGAAGGGAATATGAAAAAGGTAAGGTATTCGCTAGACTCCTTGGATCAGGCACTGAGGGAAAAAGAAATTTTTAATCTGGAGGTAGTAGAGTATGCCGTATTAGAAGATAACGGAATGGTATCCGTCTTAAAGAAACAAGAGTATCAATATGTTACTCGAAAAGATTTGAAGCTTCTTTCGGTTCCTCAGAGCTTTCCCGTTGAGTTAATTATGGATGGCGTCCTCATTGAAGAGAATCTTGAGAATAATGGACTGACCAAAGAATGGCTGGAGAGCGAATTAAGACGGAAGGGGAAACGGATCTCCGACGTATTTTACGGGGTAAGAGGAACGCAGCGGCAGCTCGTTTTTGATTATTATGAAGACGGGATAAACAAACCGATTGATAAAGAATAGATTCATTCATATTGGAGATTGACGGATCGCTGAGGACCGCTCTATAATGTTTGTATAATTATTAATTAGTTAATAAAAATATAAATGTTGAAGGGCGGAGTTTATTCATGGCAGATCGCGCAATCCTTAACACAGACATTCGCAAAGGTACGATAAACAAAAATATTTATGGACACTTCTCTGAGCATCTAGGACGTTGTATTTATGAAGGCATTTGGGTCGGAGAAGATTCACCGATTCCTAACACTAACGGTATTCGTAATGATGTTGTGAAAGCGCTTAAAGAAATACAAATTCCAGTACTTCGCTGGCCGGGTGGATGTTTTGCAGATGAATATCATTGGAAAGATGGTATTGGTGATCGCGAAGCTCGTAAACGTATGATCAATACGCATTGGGGCGGCACGGTTGAGAACAACCATTTTGGTACACATGAATTTATGGAATTATGTGAGATGCTGGAATGTGAACCTTATATCAATGGTAATGTGGGAAGTGGTACGGTTCAAGAGATGTCCGAATGGGTAGAGTATTTAACCTTTGGCGGTGTCTCACCGATGTCTGAGCTTCGCCAGCAGAACGGTCATCAAGAGCCTTGGGCTGTCACTTATTTTGGCGTTGGTAATGAGAATTGGGGCTGCGGCGGGAATATGCGTCCAGAATATTATGCAGATCTTTATCGCCAATATCAGACGTATGTACGTAATTACGGGGAGAATCGTATTCACCGGATCGCTTGTGGTCCTAACGTGGATGATTATCACTGGATGGAAGTTTTAATGCGTGAAGCTACACGCTTTATGGACTCGATTACTCTTCATTATTATACGATTCCTGGTCCAGCATGGGAGAATAAAGGGGCAGCAACAGGCTTTGAAACTAGTGAATGGTTTAGCACTTTAGAGAAGGCCCTTCGCATGGATGAGCTGATTACTAAACATGGTGTTATTATGGACAAATATGACCCAGATAAAAGAGTAGGCCTTATCGTTGACGAATGGGGAACTTGGTATGATGTTGAGCCGGGTACGAATCCAGGATTCCTATATCAACAAAATACAATTCGGGATGCCCTTGTAGCTGGCGTAACCCTGAATATTTTCCATAAACACAGTGACCGGGTACGGATGGCAAATATTGCGCAGACCATTAACGTGCTTCAAGCAGTGATTTTAACCGAAGGAGAAAAAATGCTGCTAACGCCTACCTATCATGTATTCAATATGTTTAAAGTCCATCAGGATGCTGAGTTGTTGGATTTAACAATCGATAGTGGGACTTACAGCTTTGAGGGCAGCGAGATTCCTGAAGTATCTGCTTCAGCTTCCGTAACAGACGCTGGGATCATTCATGTCAGTCTTTGCAACTTGAATCACGCTGCATCAGCTACTGTACCCCTCGAGCTGCGTGGTCTTTCCGGGCAGAAGGTTGAAGTGACAGGCACTACGCTCACAGGTAACAAGATAGATGCTCATAATACATTTAGTCAGCCAGATGCTGTCGTACCGCAAGCTTTTACAGCCTTTACACTTGAAGGTGATCTTCTTAATGTAGAGCTGGCTCCAATGTCAGTAACTGTGCTGGAGATTACGCCGAAGGCATAAGGTGGTGTTATCATGTCAACAACATCTGCATGCAAGGGGTGTCGCGACGATTATAAGGTTACCGATGCACAGATAGAGCGAATCTTGTCATCATCCATGTTTAAGACAGAGCTTTGTGTTCCAGATGAGGTTTATGCTGAACGGATTTCTCTTTGCGGGACTTGTCCTAAGCTGCATGAGAGTGTGACTTGCGTAGCTTGTGGATGCATTATTCCTGTTGTAGCTAAGCTTAAGGAACGTGGCTGTCCACTGCCTGGTGGCGGATTATGGGGACCCTTCATTGAACATGAAATAAGGTAAAATAAGAGCCGCATTCGACTCTCCAACGGGAGATGAATGCGGCTTTATTCATGGGTATCTGTGTAGAACAGCTCAACGATTAGATCATCATTATAGTTGCCAAAGCCTTTGCCAAAAAGGGTAATGCCGCCAATATGCTCGGCCTCTTCATCGACGGAAAGCTTGAAAGTCCATTGCTTGTTGCGAATGTTCACTTGATCCAGCGTAACGTCGGACAGTTTCAGGCCGTCCATAAACGTGCCTTTAGATGTAATGCGCAGCTGCTTAAGAAGGCCGTATTGATTCGTGAGTGCTGGCCACCAAGCTGGCGTGTATTTACCACGTCTATCTCCGTAGTCACCCGGACTTGTCCAGAATCCAAGCTGTACTCCGTTCAGTGTGAAAGTGATGTCGGAGGGCCAATTATTATTAATGGAAGGCGCTTCGGAGGCAATCTCCATCGTAATGATTAGCTCCTCGGGCTGTTGACTGGAGAGAAGGAAGTTAGGAATTTTATATTCGATATACCCTTTGCCGAACCAGAGAATACCAGCATTCATACGCTCGAGATCCCAGAAATAACGGGGATCATCAAAGCTGCCAATCACTTGCTCTGTAGTGGCAAGACCGCAGGTAGGCTCGATCATGAAGTCAGAATAATGCCCAACAGGAATCTCCTTGCGGTAGCTTTTGCGCTCATTAATTTGTCTGCCTGGAAAGGTGATCTCGGCGCTTTCAGCAGCCAGCGTACAGATCTTTTGCAGACCACTTCGTCCAGGTGCCATATGTGTCTGGATAAGTCCTGCAGCTTCTAGCTTACGCACATGCATTGTCATAATGGCGCTGCTCAAATTTACCGCTGCGGCCAATTCCTTGACATTCATTGGGTTCTCGGCAAGCAAGCGCAGCAGGTGCAGACGAACTGAACTGGCTAAAGCTTCGTAGACGGGAAGAGATTCTTCCGACAGGTCAAGTTTCATAGATGGCCTCCAATTTAGTTCAAGACGTATAGTTAATGATTATATTATTTAAATGCTTGTTTTACAATACGAAGGTGAGAAATTTTATGGGCGCTCATTCACTTTGATCGCGTGCCTTAAGATAAAAAGAACGGAGCCTGAGGCTCCGCTCTCTTTCCAAATGATGATTCTCTTAATTTACATTTGAGTTATATTCGGTCAGTATTTCGTCTGATTTGAGTGCTCTGCTGTAAATCTTCAGTTCATCAATCATTCCCTTATAAGGTACGTCCCAATAGTTTACACCAAGAGTGAACACACCATTCTTGTTCTTAAACACATTCGGGAAGCCCTCACCGGAGAATTGCTCAACTCCGTCGAGGTATACCTTCACGGTACCGTTGTTGACCGTAAATGCTACATGCGTCCATTTATTCTCTGGAATCTTCATAGCGGAAACAGCATCATACCACGCCTCGCCAGACCATAGCAGTGTTTTACCTGCGCCGTTCTGTGGAACGAAGCTAATCCAGCTGTTTATCGAAGCAGCACCGAAGAAGGTTGTTGTTGCATCAGTAAGCTGCTCAGGGTTTAACCACATAGATACGGTATAGGTATTGCTGTCAATTAATCCATTAGGTAACCGGATTCCGGAAACACCGTCAAATACTGCTGCTTGATTAGTGATACCGTTACCGTAAGTGATGTTACCTACAGTTGGAGCCTCGATTTTTATTCCCGTAACCTGTCCAGTACCGACCAATTGGAGGGAGTCATCAAGGTTTCCATCAAAAGCATAATAGGCTACTTTTCCATCTGTAACGTTTACCTTATAGTCTGCTGAGACACCACTGCCATCAGCCGCAGTGGCTGTAATCACTGCTTCGCCACCTACCGTTAGTGCGGTTACGGTTCCGGTTGTAGCATCAACTGTAACGGCGCTAGGATCACTAGAACTCCAAGTAAGTTTCTTATTTCCGGCATTGGTAGGAAGTACTTTTACTTGAGGGGTAAAGGTATTCCCCACAGCCACATCCATTTCAGCATCACGGATGGTTATCGTACTTACTTTAATATTACTGTCAGGCTCACCGTTTACCAGCAAGTCTACAGCTTCAGCGGAAAGTGCACTTTCGTAGATACGCAGGTTATCAATCAAACCTTTGTATGGGATATCCCAGTAGTTTACACCCAGGGCGAATACTGTATCTGCACTGTTAAATACATCCGTAAATCCTTTTCCAGTGTACTTCAATACTCCGTTCACATACAGCTTCACAGTCCCGGCATCGTAAGTGAAAGCTATATGCGACCATTGGTTAACTGGAATCTGCATGCCTGCTTCTGCATCGTGGAAGGTTTGGCTACCAAACCACATCCGGGTAGTAGCTCCACCGTTTCCATAAGGCAAGAGACTAATCCAATTCGTATCTGTTGTAGCACCAAAGAAGGCTGTAGTGAATTGAGTCAGTTCTTGTGGGTTAAGCCACATGCCTATTGTGTAGGTGTTGCCTTTAATCAAACCATTTGGTAGGCGAATACCGGAGCTACCGTCGAATTTAGCTGCAAGACCAACTTCACCTGTCTCATAGGTGATGTTCCCACCAGTATTGTTAATCCGATTGCCGGTAATTGTACCCTTATCAGTACGATCTCCGTTCTCTGAAAGATCTCCTTCAAAATCATACGCTGCCACCAAACCGTCTTCCAGTATATTTCCAGTCAGTTCCATTACAATGATAGTAAAGGTCTTAGTTGCAGTAGACTCACCCAGCGCAATCGTAGCAGTAAGTTCAATCGTTGCGTTTCCGAGTCCTTTTTCAGGACGAACAACTGAACCATCGTTTCCTACTACGGCTTCATTGGAAGACGACCACGTAATGACTGTTCCTCTAACGTCCTCAGTTGGGAGCGTAAGATCTTTGTATACTTTACTTGTGTTGCCCAAGCTTAAACTATCTTTAACATTGGATACAATTTGATCTGTGCTCAGCAGTTCAATTTGGCTGCCCCAGACGGTAACACCCTTATTGGACATGGCTGTGAAAGTCATAACATTGCTCTGACGAGTGGAATCCCATTGTTTTACGAATACACCTTTGTAGAGATTTTGTACAGCAGCTCCGTTTTCTATTTCATTGATGAGCAGGTCGGCGTAATACTCTCCTTTTAGCTCCCAAGAACCGGTTACGGACCCTGTAATGGTTCCATCACTTCGCAGTTCGATAGCTGTTGTGGATTTAATTTTAGCAGAAGTATCTTTCCCGTGATTCACGAACTGGTAAGCTCCAATAACATCTTCCTGCATAACAGCTGCGATAGTTTCACCAGTGTAACGATGAGGAGAAGTGAGCGGCCATCCATCTTCGTTGGTGAACATTTGATGCACACGAAGCTCATGTGTTTCACCACGCTGCGGGAAGCGAGTGTGGAAGAAGTTGAATATTTTACCCGTCTCTTCATCATAATTGACTGAATTATGGCCTGATGCAACATAGCCGTAAGTTTGGAATTCTGGATCACTATTCACGTTCGTGAACATGAAATTACCAAGAACTTTGTTGCCAATGGCCGAATGATCATTGGTCGTTGCCAGCACTGCACTTTGTCCGGCAGCATCCACATAAGGACCATCTGGATTCATTGAACGGAATTGACGCATATTGTAACCACCGTCGGACGCAAGTCCTCCATAAGTTACGTATAAGAAGTAGTAACCTGTATTCTTGTCGTAAACGATATACGGACCTTCGCCCGATTTGGTCATACCACCAGAAATATGGGTACCGAAATACCGGTCGATTAGACGTCCATCAGCGGTCGTTCCATCTTTACCCGGATATTTTGGCTCGCCGGTAGCTGGATCGATTTCTAGAATAAATATACCGCCTGACCATGATCCATAAGTCATCCACAGCTTGCCGTCTTTATCGTAGAATAACGTCGGGTCAATTGCGTTTGTATACGTTTTGTTCTTATATGAACCGCCTGCGTCAAACCAATCTGGGTTGGCATCTTCTAGTGTTCCGTTATCAATAAGCTTTTGAATATTTGTGTTTGTCCATTTTTTGTTAATTTTGCTGTTAGTATCGTAATCTTCTTCCTTGGTGAAGCCGGAATAAATTACGGTATTTCCATAGGTATAAGGACCTTCAATATTTTGTGAAGTGGCAAAGCCAATCGCTGAGCGGATGTAAGTGGAAGAAGCACTGTAATACATCATGTAAGCGCCAGTGGTTCCGTCCGCATTCTTATAATCCTCATTCCAGAAAACGTCTGGAGCCCATATGGAGAATCCGCCTTTACTGTCAGAATCGTTCTCTCCAGCCCATTTAAAGGATTCTGCCAGATTCGCGGAAAGATCACCAAAGAGTACGTTGCCCGGTGTTGTATAACCATTTGTGAAACGAGTCCAGTTCAGCAGATCATCCGATTTGGCCGCATCGATATGAGACCCGAATACATAATACGTTCCTTTGTCTACAGCCACTGACGGATCATGTACAGAAACATTGGTGAGTGCTGGTGCCGTTGCTGACGGACCCGGTGTAGCAGTAGGAGTCGCTGTAGCTGTAGGAACCGGGGTAGTAGTAGGTGTAGCAACAGCGCTGCCGTCCGATCCACCAGAACCTGAACTACCAGAACCAGACGTTGCCGTAGCTGTCGGAGTAGGTATTTCAAATTTGATTAGATTACTGTATTTATTGTCAAAGCTAACCTTCCCGGTGCCTTGGATAGTAATTATATCGTTTATGGCAAGGATTAGATTCTTGATTGCTGCACCAGCATCTACACGCAGCTTGGCTAATTGGTTCAATGTAACTTCAGTAATATTGCCTGCAGCTAGATGTAGTGTAGGCACTCCTAACGCTCGTACCTCAGCAGAATCAAAGTTTCCTCTCAGCCTGATGATTGAATCGTTCGGGAGTGTATTCTCTATAACGACCCGGCCGAAGCCTGCTCCCGTCAAAGTGGTATCTTCCTCAAGCATTACACCGGAATGTACACGTACGCTTGGTACGGCACTCGTTCCTTTAGTAACGACGCGGAGTTTCCCATTACGCTTATCTACAACCATGTCACCTGCATTAGAGTTACTAAGTACGATACTATTTTCGCCGCCGCCGGATACGAATATTGTTCCTTTAACAGTGACGTTATTCAGCGTGATATCACCTTCTGCAATACCTTCGGTAAGGTACAGGTTTCCGGAGATGGTGGAGTTGTTCAACTCAACACCCGGGTTACTAATTACCATATTCTGAGTGGTAATCCCCGTATAACTCCCGCTCTTAGAAGTGATTTCCCCGGCCAACTTCTCAATCATACGCAGTGCTTCCGCTCTTGTTACGGCTTTTGCGCCTTTAAAGCTGCCGTCACTATAACCATTCAAATAACCTTCACCAAATAAAGATAATACAGCTTCTTGGCTCCATGAGGGTAAATCTTCAACATCTTTTGGTGCAGAGGTATTTGCAGAAGAATTGAGCTGGAATAGTCTGTGCAGCATAACCGCGGCTTCTTGACGACTTACTACCTGTGTTGGTCGGAAGGTGCCATCGCTATATCCTGATACATATCCTGCAGCCGAAGCTTTCTGGATATCGCTGTAATAAGCACCTGACTCCAGTACATCCATGAAGGCGATTTCTGATTTTTCCTGCAAATTAAAGACCCGATTGATCAATGTGACCCATTCCGCGCGGGTGATCTCTTGATTCGGTTTGTAAATTCCATTTCCATAGCCTGAAATCAAGCCCTTATCCACCCAGGATTGAAAATCTTTCTGTGCCCAGTGGCCTGAATAATCGACAGCCTGTTGTTGCGTGGATGGTGGGATTGTTTTGGAATCGCTTGCAGAAGCTGCTGAAATGAATGGTGCAGGTACTAGCAGCGTGAGTGCAAGAAGTGAAGCGGTTAGCTTACGAGTTGTTTTCCTCAAATTCATGATCCTCCGATTCTATTGATTAGAGATTGCGGCGGTACGAAAAATGTAAAACGCTTACAATAGAGCTACTAAAAAAACGTTTTTTACAAATCAAAATGAATTTGTTTTATGTTTATACAAACCATATCGTGGAAAACGTTTTATATTGATCTCATTTTAAGCATGATATTAGCATATAGTCAAATAGAAATTTATGAAACAATGAATCTATTTATATTTTTATTAACAAAAGGTAGTTGGGTTTGGATAGCGTATGAAAAGTACTGCAGATTACTACTGGAGTTGTGGAAAGTGAAAGAAGGTGGGAAATGTGGGCGATAAAGAGATGGATAGGGGAAAGTGATAACTGGTTCATATCACAGTACAGATAGGGGGGGCTAATGAAGAATAAATACTAATTAGTTGTTCGCCCCCATGAAAGAACCAACTTTGATACATTTGCATACTAGAAGATTTTAAAGGTAATACATTTTGAACATGATATCTTGATCATGATTTCCGAATTTTTTTCCGAAAATTGTTGCGCCTCCGACGTGTTTTGCATCTTCCTTCACTTCGATCCGGAAAGTCCATCGGTCACAGGTCGTATCTAAATCCTCAATCGAAACGGAAGACATGGGGTCACCGTCAATGTATGTTCCATTGTGATTAGTAATTCTAATCGTTTTTAGTAATCCATACTGGTTAATATTGTGCGGCCACCACTCAGGTGTGAATTTACCTCTTGCATCAGCAAAATCTCCAGGGCTTGTCCAAGTACCTAATTCCAAGCCGTTCAATGAAAAGGTGATGTCTGAAGGCCATACGTCATTGGCAAATGGAAATTCGGAAGAAAGCTCTAAGCTAATTTCAAATTGCTGCAAGGTTTCATCTTTTTTTAGAAAATTGGCAATGTTGTATTGAACATAACCTTGGGTAAACCATAGAATCTCTGCATCGACTCTTTTAGAATCCATGAAATACTTAGGTTCGTCTACTCTGCCGATAAACTCTTTCTCTGTGGCAAGTCCGCATGTAGGCTTCAGATCATAATCCGTATAATGACCAATCGGCACCGATGTCTCATAGGAGGCAAAGGAATGAAAGATTTTTTTAGGGAAGTTGATCTCAATATGGTCGACTCTAAGAATTGAGATTTTTTGCATTCCGGATTTACCAGGAACTTTTTCTGTTTTTATGATTCCTGCATCTTCTAACTTTTTAATGTGTTTTGTTACGATGGGACTGCTTATTTTAAGTTCTTCTGCCAAATCTTTGATGTTCATCTTATTTTTGGAGAGTAACTGAATGATTTTTATTCGTACTTCACTTGCCAAGGCTTCATAAACAACGAGAGAGGACTTGTCTATTTCCAATTGCATTTTATCCACTTCTTTCAAAGTAATTTCATATACTGTAAAGTTTATTAATCTCTATATAAAGTAACACGAAAGGTAACTGAAGTAAATAATATATCGCTTTCATCTCGTCTTAATGAACTAAAAGGTTAACTAAGTTTTAAAAAAATCTATTAAGTTTATTTAAAAGTTATTGACTACGCTTTCAAAGCGACTGTATACTAAGTTTAAGTTAATCGTTTCCAACAAAGTTAATGTGAATGATTATCTTAACATTACAGCTGCAGGGGGAGAGAGTAATGAAAAAGAAATTTGGAGTAGTATTAGCAACGGTTCTAATGTTAACGACAGTGTTAGCAGGATGTGGTGGTAAAGATGATAGTAAGACGATTACGTTCTGGACACCGCTGACTGGTGATGATGGTGCTTATATGGATCAAATCGTTAAAGAGTACAATGCAACGAATCCAGAGATTAAAGTGAAGCACGTTATTACAGCTGATATGTACACGAAAATTTCTACCGTTTTGGCTTCCAGCAAAGGTGTTCCTGATTTAGCAATTATCCACGCTGACCGTGTTCCTGGGTTTGTTAAGCAAGGTGTCTTAGAACCCATGCAAGATACTGTATTGCCGGCACAACCTGAACTAAAAGCTGAAAATTACTTACCACAAGCTTGGAACACTGGTAACATCGACGGAACACAATACACAGTACCTCTTGATATCCACAGTAACGTAATGTATTACAATAAAGATTTGCTCAAGAAATATAATGCTGAATCTTTCTTGGATGATAACGTTGTTACGATTGATGAAATGCTTTCCTTACAAGGTAAATTGGATGAAGGCGACTATGTAGTTAATGATGCCTTGCTCGGATGGGTTATCCTGGCTCAAATTCAAAACTTGGGCGGAGATATTCAGGTGGACGGCAAACCGGCTGTTAACTCCCCAGTATTTAAACAAGCCTTTGAAGATGTTAAGAAAATTGCTGATGCTGGTTTGATGACTCCATTTGGTGAAGACGGTTACTTGATGTTCCAATCCCAAAACGTACTCTTCTCCACAGACGGAACTTGGAGTTCTACCGCACATGCTGGAGTTGAAGGCTTGAACTTTGGTGTGACTAACATTTATTCTCCAACCGCTGATAAATTCACGAATAGATCTTCTTCTCACTTGTTCGCTATGCTTAAGAACGATAAGAGAACAGATGAAAAAGAAGTAGGGATTGCTAACTTCTTAGAATATGTGCGTACAAACTCAATGGAATGGGCAAAAGCTGGTCAAAACGTCGCAAGTAACGTAGTTAACCAAAGTCCGGAATACCAAAACTACATGCAATCCTTCTTTACTTCTAATGAAAAAGAAATTGAATCCCTTTACATTTACACATATGAGTACTACCCATACATTGCAGAAGCAGTAGATACTTATTGCGCAGATATCGTTCGCGGTAACGTTGATTTAGATGAGACCTTGGCAACCATGCAGAAGTTTGTAGAAGATAAGATCGCAGAAAGCAGCAGTGCAGCGAAATAAAGCGAAATAGAATAGATTGTACGAAGTAATGTGCCGTATATTGGTGCATTACTTTGTGCAAAAGGAGAAATGAAATCCTATGAAAAAGAAAATAAACTGGGCACCTGCCTTCTTTGTAGGTCCGCACGTCATTTTGTTTGCTGTCTTCATTTTATTGCCAACGATTTATGGGATTTATGCTTCATTTACAAAGTGGAATTTAATGAGTGACCCGGTATGGGTAGGCTTTGATAACTATAAGGCCATTCTTTTTGATGGCAAATCAACGTTTCATACTCAATTTTTCAGAGGTCTGAAAAATACTTTGATCTTTGTGGGTCTCTCTGTTCCATTATTAATAGTTATCCCATTAATGGTTGCTGTTGCACTAGAACATAAAAAAGTTAAAATGAAGAGCTTAATTCAATCTATTCTTTATATTCCGGGCTTGATTTCGATTTCTGCGGCTGCACTAATCTGGCTTTTGATCTTTAATAAGCAATTAGGGATTACTGGTAATCTATTCGGATCACAAATTGCTTGGCCTGCAAATCAGCCGTATGCGTGGATTATCATCATTGTAATTACACTATGGGGCGGTATTGGGGGCAACATGATTATTTATCGTGCTTCCTTAAGTGGCGTTGCGCAAGAATTATATGAATCAGCCGAGCTCGATGGTGCGGGTTCAATTAAAAGATTCACAAGTATCACCTTGCCATCTATTCGTTTTCCATTAATCTATACCTTTGTTATGACAACTGCCGGAGCCTTCAATGTATTCGGCCAACCGTTAATGATGACTGATGGCGGGCCTCGACAAAGTACACACGTACTCATGATGTATATTCGTCAATTAGCTTTCGGAAACGGTGAATCCATTGCAGGGATGGCATCGGCGATGGCAGTGTTATTGGGATTAGTAATCTTGGTGATCTCAGCGCTGCAATATTATGTAATGAACCGAAATGCTACATAAGGTTCTAGGGAACTAATTGATTAACAAGGAAATGGAAAAGGTAGGTGTACTATAATGTCAAATCAGGCGGTAAATGGCCTAGATAATCGTCCAGTTGTAAATAGAACAGGCAAAGTAAAAGGATCATCCAATGTTAGTATTTCAAAATATGTATCATATGCTTTTTTGCTTATCCTTTGTGTGATTTGGATTATTCCAGTAATATTCGGGATTTCCACGTCTTTTAGATCACAAACGGAAGTGGTTTCCTCAGGCTTTAGACTATTTCCTGAAACATGGGTTTTTGAGAACTATGTTACGATTCTGAACAATACTTCTACAGCCCCAATTCTACGTTGGTTAGGCAATTCATTGTTTATCGCTACAACTCATACGATCCTGGTCGTTATTGTGATTTCGATTACAGGCTTTGGTTATACCCGTATTAACTTTAAAGGAAGAGACACACTGTTCTTTACTTTGTTAGGGATCTCCTTTTTCCCGGGCGTAGTTAACTTAATTCCTTCTTATAAAATTATCGATTCCTTAGGCTGGGTGAACACTTCTTGGGCAATGATTATTCCCGGTCTTGCGGGTATGGGGAATATCTTCTTGGTCAGACAGTTTATGAACGGTATCCCAAAAGAATTAGATGAGTCTGCAAAAGTTGATGGTGCTAGTGACTTTAGAATTTTTGCGCAAATTATATTGCCGTTAGTTAAGCCGATTCTGATTGTTTGCGGATTGTTCTCCTTTACGGGATCTTGGAATGACTTCCTCTGGCCGGTTATCGTGTACACAGATGTAGACAAAATGCCAGTCACAGCTGGGTTGCTCTTGTTACAAGATATCTACGGAAACTATCGTATGATCGGGCAATTAATGGGGTCGGCAATCTTGGCGATCGTTCCAACCCTGCTGTTATTTATATTTGCTCAAAAATACTTCGTTCAATCTATTAACTTGAATTCAGGTATTAAAGGGTAGATCAAATGAACATAGCTTAAATACACCTTGCCTTCTTATAAGGAAGGGTGTGTTTTGGTGACCCATAAAATTAAAAATAAAGAGAGATATAGGAGTTGTCATCATGAGAGAATTCAATGCGAAAAATCCGCTTATTGAGCAAAGGGCAGATCCATGGATCTATAAACATACTGATGGTTATTATTATTTCATAGCTTCGGTTCCGGAGTTTGATAGAATCGAGCTTCGTCGTTCTGAATCCATTCAGGGATTAGCTGAGGCTGAGGGTAAGACCATTTGGGTTAAGCATGAAACAGGCTTAATGAGTGCCAATATTTGGGCACCTGAGATTCATTATATTGATGGAAAATGGTACGTGTATTTTGCAGCTGCACATACCTCCGATACGAAAGATGGCTTATTTGATCATCGCATGTTTGCCATAGAAAACTCATCCGTAAATCCATTAGAAGGGGAGTGGGTGGAAAAGGGTCAAATCAAAACGAAATGGGAATCCTTTGCCCTGGATGCAACCACTTTTGAACACAGAGGGGTTAGATACTACGTATGGGCACAAAAGGATCCCGATATCCCTGGTAATTCTAATATGTATATCTCTGAAATGGAAAACCCTTGGACGTTAAAAGGAGAGCAGGTGTGCATCACCACGCCTGAATATGATTGGGAAAAAATCGGCTTCCTGGTGAATGAGGGTGCGGCAGTTCTTAAGCGAAATGGACGTATTTTCATGACTTTCTCGGCAAGTGCAACAGATCATAACTACTGTATGGGGTTGTTAACCGCTGATGAGGATAGTGATTTAATGGATCCGAAATCATGGGTCAAAACACCAGAACCTGTGTTTACAACTTCTGAAGAAAACGGTCAATATGGACCGGGACATAATAGCTTTACAGTCTCAGAAGATGGCACACAGGATATCCTAGTGTTCCATGCTAGAAGCTATAAGGAAATTGTGGGAGACCCGTTATATGATCCTAATCGGCATGCGCGTGTGCAAGTGATCCAGTGGAATGAGGATGGAACGCCAAACTTTGGTGTCCCTAGACCGGATACGAAATCTTAAAATAATGCTTCTCTAGTGTGAAGAAGCTTATTATATTCTTCTATATGAAAGAGGGACGCTCCAGTAGCCACATGCTATTGGAGCGTCCCTTAATCTTATAATGGAAGATCCCGTCGTCTGAACAGTTCGATCCCTATGGCAAAAGCGAGAATACCGATCAACAGTAACCAACTAGAAACCTGAATAATCTCCACGTTTCCTTGAACGATTTTACCAGGCTGATAGAAGGAGAACAAGGTCATGTAACGTAATCCCTCCAGTTTATCGCTTATTTTGCCTAGCAGATCCAGAGTGAAGAATCCGAAGGTGATAGCGCCGGAAATTCCAAGCGCTTTTTTCTCATCATTACAAACCGAGGATACGAGGAAAGTGAGTCCCCCCACGGCAAAAAACAATAAAAACGCTACGCTATTCAGCTGAGCGAATCGGCCGCTATTAAATTCATATTCACTGCCGAGGAACCATGCTTTACCTAATAATCCGGCGAGTGTGGTTACGCCCATAATCAGGAGCAATGCTGTTGTGAGTACAAGCGCCTGCGTGGTAGCTACTTTTCTCCGCGTAGTTGGTGCTATCAGAAGATAAGCCATAGAGCCACGATCCACAAGTCGAGCCATGAGCTGCGTCGACATTTGTACACATACGATGGATAGAATCAGTACCAGAATAAGTCCATAATATTCTCCTGAGATAAAAGCCTCAGCACTGGTAAATCCGCTGTTTAATCCAAAGGCTTTACCTACACCTTCCGGCATAGCTTTAATGAGGTCATCAATGGCTTTTGTGCTTCCGGCGATCCCTGGATATAGCCAGATCATAAACAGAATATAGAAGGCAGAACCGAAGGCGTAATTCATAATGCCTTTGAGGTTCACCCTCATCATTTCTTTATAGAGTGGAAGATTCATTGCACGGCCCCCTCACGGTCATAATAGTCCATGAAAATGTCCTCTAGATTCTGCGTGAACACATCCATACTGCGGATATTATATTTCCCGGTCTCCTGAATGAATCGATCGTAATTACCCTGAACGGCAATGCGGACCATATTCCCTTCACGAGCTTCCACTTGCAGGCCGGAGGCGGCGAATTGCTCTGCATCTTCGCGACTCGCGAAAACAACCTCAAACAGCTTCCGCTGCATCGATTGTAATTCGTGGATATTTTTTATAGTGATGATACGTCCGTCTTTAATGATCGCAGCTCGGTCACAGGTGCGCTCAATTTCTTGAAAGCTGTGAGAGGACATTAGAAATGTGGTTCCGGCTGCTTTTTCCTCCAATACGAGATCTATAAATAACTTTTGCATAAGCGGGTCGAGTCCCGAGGTTGGTTCATCCAGAATAATAACTTCAGGATTGTGCATGAAAGCTGCGACAATACCGACTTTTTGCTTCATTCCCTTTGACATTTTGCGGATCGGAGTTGAGGCATCAAATTGCAGTCGTTCAATGAGGCGGTCACGTTTAGTAGTGTTCTTCATCCCTTGCATGCCAGACATGAACTTAAGGAAGGAAAGGCCCGTCATCCCGTCAAAAAAGTTGATTTCACCGGGGAGATAGCCAATATGCTTTTGGACTGTGCCTTGTGCTTTCCATACATCAAGTCCATGGATGCTCGCATTACCTTTGTCCGGCTTCATAAATCCCATGATATGTCTTATGGTCGTAGATTTACCCGCGCCATTAGGCCCCAGAAACCCAAATACCTCACCTTTATTAACGGTAAACGTAACATCTTCGATTCCTTTGCCATTCGAAAAACGTTTGGTTAAGCCTTCAACTACAAGCATGCCGCCACCCCCGCTGCAAAATAATGAACTATTACTAATTGGATATTTCATATGTTATATTATTCCTAGTGAATAGTGAAGTCAATGGAATTATGAAATAATTTATAATAAATATTTCATTAAATTTAAATAAGCGCACTATATAATGAAGTTAAGGGTGGATAGCATGAATGGATTTGAGAAAAGAGCCGCTCAAATAAAACTCAAAATTATGAAGACTACGATGGAGATGCTCAAGAGCAGTGAGCCCAAACGTCTCCGGATCGCAGACATTGCGAAAGAGGCAGGCGTCTCACAGGTGACGATTTATAATTATTTTGGCAGCAAGGAAGCACTGCTTGGTGAGGCCTTTAAGGATTTTATAGAGAAGGCCATTCGCGAATTTGAAGATTACATTCATGGAGAGCATTCTCTAAAAGAGATTATTGAATATATTATGACGATGGAGAGAGAAACCTACAGTTCATTGTCTCCTACGACTGTGAAGGAGCTTATGATTGAGGACCAGGAAATGTTTCATTATATTGAAGAACGTTACACAAATGACGTTTTACCATTGATGGTCAAGATGGTGGAGGATGGCAAAGCACGAGGAGAAATTTCAAATAAAGTGTCCACCAAAGGGATACTTTCATTTATAGGAATGTATATGCGAAGTTCGGGAGAAATGCTAGATGAAGCCAGCAAACAAGAAGATATAGATGCCTTCCTGGAGGAAGCCATCCATCTCTTCTTCTATGGTATTTGCGGGCGTGAGCAGGAGTAGCGTGAGGTTTGTTGCATTAATAGTTGGAGCACTTACCCAATACATTTAGATCAGTATTGGTTTAAAAAAACAATGAAGTTGCAGAAAGCTATGTTTACAATGAAATTAAATAATTATCATATTTTAAAATTCCGAAAAATGATCGTAGATTACGCTAACAGTGATTTATCAAAAGATTTTGTTCAAATGCGAATAAATAAAATAGTAGATCCATTGTATACTAACCAAGATACTAAGGAGTTTGCCATTTTTAATGGAAAAGCTTCGGGCACTATTGAAGAAGGAACAACTGACGATTTGAAAGCATTTACTTCTAATGACTTCTCGGCAGGGTTTCTATGTGAATGCAGAGCAGCGGATGAAGGATGCCCGAGGAGCAGCGAAATACATAGGGGGTTATTTAGCGCGACCGGCGATTGCAGAGTACCGGGTGGTCAGCTACGACCACCACAAGGTGCATTACTGGTACGAAGATCACCGAACGGGGAAACGGGTGGATGTGGTGTCGCCGGTGATGAAGTTTATCTACGATCTCGTGCAGCACATTCCACCGAAGCATTTTCGGATGGTGGGTCGCTATAGTCTATACAGCCGGGGGAAAAACAAAGAGTCACAGAAGGTGATTAATCTGTGGTGGTACATGATCCATAAACAAATCGAGATGACCTTTCCTGTGAAAGAACGAAAGAAGAAGAACTACCGTCAGCGGATGCTGGAGAGCTATGGGCGAGACCCGATGCTCTGTCCATGCTGCAATCACCGGATGTTGAGCCGTGGGAGGAAGAACCAGAGGTATGGATCGATTATGTTTGCGTAGAATGTGGGACGGTAGATCCTGTCCCTGAATTTATAGTGGGAGAGTGTGCCTACGACCTGGAGTCTGGAGAATCCCCAGAGTTTGTCTCTGTAACGGAACCTTGGTGAATAACTTTTTAGCCAGCGGACAAATAACCGCTGGCTAAAAAGTTATTCACCCGTTAGGGTGATTTTGTTCGTATATGTAATTAATCTCACTGCGTTTGTAGTCCCTAATCTAACTGCATATTAAAAAATAGTGTCACAAAATAGCATTACGAGATTGTTATATAGGTAAACAAGAAAGGAGGTGAGCTCTTGCAGCCAACCATCCCCGGGGAAGAGGAAGGAAAATGGAATGCTATTGAAGCGGTTGTAGAACAGGTCAGAGCAGGAGACAAAGAGGCATACAGTGCGATCATCATCCAGTTTGAACGGCAAATGTATACCTACTGCTATTATATCCTGAAAAATCATGCGGAGACGGAAGATGCCGTACAGGAGATCTTTATTCGCGCCTATCAAAATCTTCACCAGTACAGCAGGCAAGTATCCTTCTCAGCCTGGCTGTATAAGATGGCATACCATCACCTAATCAATTTGAAGAAGAGACAGAGCCGCTGGCTTAAGCTGATCGATCATTATAAAGAGCAGCAGCCTGTGCTGCAAATCTCCCGTCATGAGTCAGAGGTTTATGAGCTTTTGACTTTTCTCACAACTGAAGAGCGTCATATTTTACTCCTTAAGGCAGTAGAGCAGTACACCTTTGAGGAAATAGGCGAAATCATGGGCCTCAAGTCCGCAACCATACGGAAAAAATATGAACGATTGCGCCGCAAACTGATGGAATGTAAAAGCCGAAAAGGAGAGATAGCACATGGGACATTCGCCGGAACAAACGGAATTCGCTGAAATGAATGCCATCGAACAAATGATTCGTGAATCGTCTTTACCAAAGAAAAGTATGAGTTATCAAATTATGAATACGATTGGAGCGAGTGAATTGAAAAGAACATCATCCAAACCTAATTTAATGAAAAGAACAGCAGTAGTGGCCGCAGCAGCAGCCATCCTAGGTGCAGGTGTGGTGGGTACGGGATTTGTATCACCGGCAATGGCTTCAACGTTAAAGCAAATTCCTATTGTTGGAATTCTCTTTGAGGGAACCAGCAACGAAGCTTTGGATACTGCCATTAAACAAGGAATCGTAACAGAACCTAACCTGAGTGTAACCCATGAAGGAATCACGCTGAAGGTAGCTAATTTACTTTATGATGGAACCCGGTTGTCCTTCGTTTTGGAACGTGAAGGCGTAGATTTGCCGAATACAGGCTCTCCATACCTTTTTGAAAAAGATGTTGAGGAAAAGGATCAGCTTAAAGGTTATATTAAAATGCCAACGATCCTCGCTAACGGACAAGCCATTGAATATGGCGGAGGCAGCTTTGGCGACTCGCCTAGGCAGAAGAATGCTTATGTAGTTGAAGTGACTAAGGGTCTAAATTTGCCTGACCAATTCGAGCTGACCATTCAGGCGAATGTCACACAGGTGAAAGAAGCTTTTGAATTCAAGATTCCTGTGAACGTGGAGAATAAATCGATTGTTGTGAAACCAGAGGCCTCCAAATCTGACGGACAGTTCAGTTATACCGTTAAGCAACTGGATATTTCGCCGGTGTCCACCCGTTTCGTTCTGGATAGTAAGGGCCAAGTACCACAATCTCCGGGGCAAACCGGTGATTACAGCGCCAGTATGGTCTATTACGAGCTTGTAGACGACCAAGGAAATGTCGTGAATCCGAGCAGATTCGAGTATTTCAACAGCGAACCCAAGACTGAATATCAGATTGATCAACTGTTTTCTCCTTTTGCTGGCACACCTAAAACGATTACAATCAAGCCATTTACTCTTACTGTGAACAACAAGGATTGGAGCGTTGTTGGCCAAGGAAAGAACAGTGTGGGTGAGAAAACATATCTGAAAGATCTGGAATTGACCATTCCTGTTAAGCCTTAATCCATTAGAGAAGGGGACAGTCCCGCAGGTCATCAATAATGACCTGGGGATAGCTCCCTTTTTCTTTTCATAAAAAATAGGACAGGAGCTAATCCATTGAATTCTATGAAACCTGAATTGAGAAAAAAATTCGCTGGAGCAGCATTGGCAGTAACGTTGGTAATGGCAGTCACAGGCAGCGGGTTCCCTTCAATCGTTAGTGCCGAGACCTCCGGGCAATCTACCAGTTCCAATCTAGCGATTACCCACGAGGGCGTAACGCTCAGTATAACCAAAGTAATGTTTGACGGGAACCGTCTTGACATGGCATTCCGGCAGGAGGGAGGCACTGTGGGTAAGGGGATCATTATTGATATCGCGCAGATCCCGGTTTTGTCTGTTAATGGGAAAAGGATGTTATATCTTCCCTATGTGACGTCTATGCCGGAAGATGAAAGGGCAGCTTTGCTCTCTTTCAACATCCCCAAAGATGGCAAACCGCAGCTCGCGGATGAATTCAAAATGACGATAGAGGTGTACACCAAGAGCGTCAAGGAGCCATTTACCTTTACCGTCCCGGTGAAAAAGCTGAATAGTCTTGCAACCTTGCAGCCGGGTACAACTCAAAAAAGCGGGGATTTTAGCTATACCGTGGACTATTTCCAGATGACGCCGTTAATGATGGAACTCAAGCTGCACAGCAGCGGGAAAGTTCCTGGAGCAGCCAAATCCAAAGGGCGTTCAAGCAAGATGTTGTATGACATTGCCGATGAGAAAGGAAATCTAATTCAGGCAACCGTCAGCGACATCGACATCAAGCGACCGATCACAGCAAACATTAAAGAAGACCTGTTCTATGCAGCCTCCTTCAAAGCAGTGCCGAAAACCATCACAATTAGGCCATTTACGTACACCATAGACGCTAAAGGAGACATCCTGAAAGACTCAGGAAAAAAATGGATCAAGACCTATTACAAGTCCTTGGAAATGAAGATTGCAGTTGCTAAATAACAATCTTACAGGTGAGGGGAATTCACGCTGATACCAGCGCGGGTTCCTTTTTTATGCTTGAGGGATTCCAATATAGGTCAATCTCTGGGTGGTCGGCGAACGCTGGGCTGCTCGCTGCAGTGCTCACCCGTGGCCATTCCTGCCTGCAGTTATTTTCGGGCTCCCTGGCTCAGTGCTGGCTCGCGGATCCGCCGCAGATGCTGCTGCTGCTGCAAGTTGCAGCACAACCAGGTGATCGGGTTTTTGATCCGCAGCATCCGGCGCTCTTCCGGAGGCGGATGCACCAGGACCGGCGAACGCCTGGCAGCTCACTACAGTGCTCACCGGTGGCCATACCCGCCGTCTGCAGGAGTGCCTGCCGCAGTTCCCGGACTACCCGGCACGGTGCCGGCTCAGCGATCGGTAGCAGCCGGCGGCTTCCGGATGTGGATACCGCGAACGGGCATACGTCAGGCTGCTCGCTGCAGTGCTCACCGGTGGCCATACCTGCCGTCTGCAGGAGTGCCTGCAGGTATTCCCTGGCTACCCCGGCGCTGGCCGGTTCGCGGATCCACCGCAGCTGCTGCTGCCAATACATTCCTGGTGAATGGCAAGCTGAAGCGCAATCCAACAACCGGCTTATCGATCGGCACCGTAAAAGCATGCTTTTGTGGACACTTAAAAACGTCTGTTATTATGTTCCAAAATGTGGTCGGGAGCTGGGCATCGAGGAACGGTTTATTTTTGTGGACAAGCTAACCAGAATCATTAATTTATTAATATATATCTGCTATACATTAGCGCTAATACTATTATCTATTTTGATCCAATCATAGTCATTGTTTGGCCATCTCATTTTGATTTGATTCAAATCTTTATCGATCTTCCTACGATCATTATATTCTCAATAGGATCGAACATAGTTAAGTAATAGAACTATGATTCTCAATTGACTTAGCCACCACTTCATGAATTTCATCATGGAAAGAGCGGATTCCCTGTCATCCCTACCCACAGCTCGGATTGTTCAAGATGGGCTGCAAGCTGAAGCAGTAAATCTTCCCGGCCTTTAGCAGCCATTACCTGTACCCCCAACGGTAGTCCTTCTCGCGACATGTGGACGGGAACGCTCATAGCTGGCTGACCCGTCAAATTGGCGAGCTGGGTGAACGGTGTGTAGGTTAGGCTTGGTTTAAACATAGCGTAAATCATTCGCTCTTGTTCCTCTTTCGGCAATTCATGTACATGCAGCAGTTTTTCGATTTCAGCAGAGCTATGCGTTAACTCGCCAATCTTAGGAGCTGAATCCGCATTTGTTGGTGTGATATACAGATCGTAGCGGTTAAGCAGACCTGCCATTTGTGCGGCTGCAATATCCCATTCATCCAGACTATGCACAAATTCTGCCGCAGAGACTTTTCTTCCGGCTTCCCCAAGGACCCAAGTAACGATATCGACTTCACTGGAAGTAATGGTACGTCCCATCATTTTTTCCAGCGATACGAACATCGCTGCCACTTCGCCAGTATTCATCGTATAGTAATTCTCCATCAGCCTAACACCATTTACTGGACTTAGCTTTTCTTCAACTTCATACCCCTCAGCTTCGAGCCATTTTACAGTTTTGAGCACAGCAATGACTGCTTCATTCGTTACAGGAGTGCCTACTGGAGAAGCTGTTGTGAACGCTATGCGCAGTTTTCGCTGTGCTGGCTTGAATAGATCGTCTAAATAGACGCCCGGATATAGTGGTGTTTGAAAAGCAGCCTCTGGCTGCACAACCTGTAGTAGATCCAGCATGGCAGCACTATCGCGTACGGACCTTGTCAATGCAAAGTCAATAGAAGCGCCTTGCCATTGACGACCGACACCTGGTCCTACTGGAGTACGTCCACGGGTGGGCTTCAGTCCGAACAAGCCGGTGAACGAGGCAGGGATACGGATCGAGCCGCCACCATCACTAGCACCCGCTGCCGGAACAATACCAGAAGCTACAGCTGCAGCTGCACCACCACTTGAACCGCCGGGGGAATATTCGGGATTCCACGGATTACGTGCCGGGCCATGAAGGACGTTCTCGGTAATGTTTTTGAGGCCGAATTCTGGTGTATTCGTATGTCCAAGCGGAATGAATCCGCCGTTTCTGATTCGTGCTACATAGTTCGAGTCACGTCTGGCAATATTGTCTTTCATAAGCAAGGCACCCGAAGTAAGAGGTTCTCCAGCGATAGCTTGGGAGATATCCTTGAGCAGAAAAGGAACGCCAGCAAACGGGCGAGTGCTATCATGAACAGGCATATCGTCAGCTTCCTTAAGAGCAGCTTCTCTACGAGTGCGTACGACCGCATTAAGAACTGGATTAACTTCATCGAGCCGAGCAAAAGCGGCTTCGACAAGCTCACGAGGGGAGACTTCACGTGCTTTGACAAGCGAAGCAAGCCCTAGAGCGTCATATGTAGAATAAGAAAAGGACATGATAGATAACCTCTTTCGAATAGGCGTGAATTGCCTGTATTTTATATATAACAATGTATCATTTATCGTCAGTAAAGGACGACCAAGCCCTTTCTTCTGATCCCATTATACATCTCGATAGTAATGATTTGAAAATGGATATCTGACATCTATCAATTCTTTTTTATGCCCGATTAGGCTATACTTAGTGTTAAATGGATCTTATGGGGTGTACTGATGAACGAAGATAAATATCAGAATGTTGATGGACTAATGGAAGCTTTCCAGCAATTTGCCAGGATGAATTGGCGTAAAACTACAGTCTGGGGATTGAAGCCAAGTGAGGTTCGGATGTTGGTTTCTTTAAAGCTCGGCAAGGAACGGGAAGGGAAGAAGGGCCAGACCGTATCAGATATCAGCAAGTTTCTTAAAGTCACTTCTCCTACGGTTACACAGATGGTCAATAGTCTGATTGCACAGGGATATGTAGTGCGTTCTGCCGATGCCCAGGATCGCCGAATCAGTGAGATCACGCTTACGGAAAAAGGAGAGCATTTGGCCGAAATGGCTGTGACGAAATCCCGAAATACCTTTAAAGGCATGATTGATTATATGGGTAGAGAAAAGACAGATTCGTTAATGGAGCTGTTAAACGAAGTCTACGATTATTTCGAAGAATTGAACGATCAACCAACCGAATCCTAATCTCCTTCACATAAAAAAGAGATGCCGCACAGCCAAAGCTGTTTACGGACATCTCTAATGTATATTTATTTGTGATTAATGTGCAGCAGGTACTGACTTTTCAAGGTTTTTGCCTTCGCTTTTTCCCTCTGTAGTTACCTCTGTTTTTTTCTCACCACTTCGTAACGGAATCTCTTTAAGGAACAGGACAAGCAATGCTGCGATGACTAACAGTGCCGTGCCGCTTAAGAATACAACCGTCAGAGAATCGCTTAGTGCGTTCCGCAGCATCTCAATCAATTGATTGAAGAGCGGCTGGATCTGCTCTGGCAGCGTTGCGTGCAGTTCCTTCAGCTTAGGCTGATCTAGCAGCATTTGCGGATTCATAAATGCGGAAAGCTGTTTAGCGGATTCAGGGTCAAGTTTGGTTAAATCTGGACCCTTGCCAGAGGACACTGCTGCCTCTAGTTTATTCGTTAATGAAGTGTTCATGATGGTACCCATAATAGCGATACCGATGGTTCCACCTAAATTACGGAACAAAGTATTTGTAGCAGTAGCAACCCCTAGCATGGAGGGAGCTACAGCATTTTGTACGGTTAAGGTAAAGACAGGCATCGATAGTCCTAAACCAATCCCGAAGACAATCATGCTGACTACGGCCATCGCAATGTTGCTCATAAAGGCCATTATGATCATGGCTACAACCATAAATGGCATACCCATCAGGGCATAACGCTTGTATTTACCTGATTTGGAGATCCATCTACCCACGAGCGTACTAAGTACAATCATTGCCAGTGACATTGGCATATTAATGAATCCCGAGTTGGTTGGGGAGACACCTTCTACACCTTGGACAAAAAATGGCAGATAGATCATTGCGCCCATCATACCGGCATTCATCAGGAAGCCGACAACCATGGAGATGGTTACGATGGAATTCTTAAATAAGGATAATGGCAATACTGGACTTTTAGCTTTTCGTTCAATCAGAATTAAAATAATAACTCCGAGAATAGATGCCCCGAACAAGCTGAGAATCTCTGGGGAACCCCATTCATATTTTGTACCCGCCCATGAAAAGCCGAGCAAGAGTGCAACAATGGTAAGGGAAAGGAAAATGGAGCCTAAGTAGTCAATGGATTCTGAAGTGGAGCGTGCAGTTTTAGGGAACATTTTCCAAATCATGAAGAAAGCCACGATACCGAAAGGCAAGAAGATCCAGAAGATCCATTTCCAAGCCATGTGATCCACCATGAAGCCGCCAAGGGTAGGACCAATTACACTAGAGAATCCAAATATGGCCATCATAATTCCAGTCCACTTGGCTCTCTCTCTAGGAGCGAACAAATCACCTACAGCGGTTACGGTAGCCGACATTAGAATCCCGCCGCCAAGACCTTGAATCCCGCGATAAGTGATCATTTGGAAAATATTTGTCGACAATCCGGACAGGAAAGCGCCTATAATAAAAATAACGATCCCCGCTAAGAGGAATGGTTTTCTTCCATAGATATCGGATAATTTGCCGACAAGTACGGTAGCGATTGTAGAGGTGAGCATATAGATGGTAATTACCCAAGTATAATGTTCAATGCCTCCTAACATCGCAATAATTCGGGGCATTGCAGTACCCACAATGGTCTGGTTGATTGCTGCGAAAAACATAGCCGCCATTAAAGCAATCATAATTGTAACTTTTTTCTTTTGCGTAAGATGCTCCAGAGCTGTTCCTCTCCTTTAACTTCTATATATTGTAGTTTGGGAATTCATGTCTTGATAATTAGGTAGCCAAACTATCATTTATGTATAATACACAAATTCATCATTTAGCACAACTGTTTAATTATTTAATTTTTATGGAAACAGAATGTGATTTGGACTTGATTTTTTGGAAATAGGTAAGTAATCTAATTAGATTGAGTTAAATTGGAGGTGCCCTATGGATACTCAAAATAGTCAAGAGCAAAAGCTAATTATAGCCTTTGAAAATATTAAACGTTTGACCTCTCGTCCGTCCTCAAAGGAAGTGATTTCGTATAGAGAATTTATGATGATGTATGTCATAAACAATTTAATGAAGCGAAAGAAGCTTTCAGACGAAGTCGAAGAGCAGCAGGGAGTCATGATTTCTAGATTAAGCGACTTGCTCCAAATTAGCAGACCTACTGCGACACAAATGGTTAACAGTTTGGAGGAGAAGGGTTACGTGGTGCGAACAACGTCCGATACCGATCGGCGGGTTGTATATATTGGTCTGACGAATAAAGGGGAGCAGATTTATGATTCCCAGATGGCTACTTTTTCAGGTATTTTAAGTGAAGTTACGGAAAAGGTGGGTAAGAAAGAGATCGACCAGTTGATTTTTCTATGTGATCGTTTTCAAGAAGCGGTGCATGAAGTCAGAAGCCGCCAGCTTTTTACTCAATCCGATGAAGATCCGCTCGTTATGGATTCCGTATAGCGACCATTACAAAAAAAGATATTTCGGTGCCTCTGCCCGGAACGTCTTTTTTAAATTATAAGAAAGTATAAGTTTCACGATATACTGTATCCTTATAATTCTCGCATAAACGCTCACCGTCCCTTAAAGGACGCCGAAGGCGTTTTAGCTTGCAGCATCCAGAGCAAGGAGGAATTACAATCAGAATATTAGCGATTAGCGACATTCACGGAAGCTATTCCGAATTCAACGCATTATTAAAAAAAATAAACTATCGGCCATCCGAGGACAAGCTCATCCTGATGGGGGATTATGTGGATAGAGGTCTCAATAGTAAAGGAATTGTGGATCAAGTTATGGCCCTAAAGCGGGAATGGGACGTCACAGTTCTAAAAGGCAATCATGATAAAATGGCCTATGACGCGCTCACCAGCGAGGATGATAAACTGGATACGCATTGGCTAAACAACGGTGGTTTGTATACATTGATGAGCTATTGTGAGGCGGATTCTGACTTTTTTAAAGCGGATTTTGGCTGGCATGATTATATGCTGTTGAAAGAAGAAATTAGACAGAAATACAAACATCATTTGGATTTTCTAAGTTCATTGCCACTTTATCATGAGACGGAAGACCATATCTTTGTCCACGCAGGCATTAATCCATTAATAGCGGATTGGAAGCAGCAGGATCCATATGATTTTATCTGGATCAGAGAGCCATTTTATACGAATCCTGTAGTTAGCACTGACAAAACGGTTATTTTCGGTCATACCTCGACGATGGATCTACATGATTCGGAAGACATCTGGTTTAGTCCGCTGGGCGATAAGATTGGTGTGGATGGTGGATGTGCCTATGGTCAACGTCTGAACTGTTTGGAGATTTCTGGAGGGGCATACAGCACACATTTTGTTCGGAATGGGGAGAAGCCTTGAGCTGTCTCTCTTTTTTTTAAATAATAGAAAGTATAAGTTTTTCACCTATCCTTTGTAGAATAGCACTGTATTTAACGCCAACTATGTATAAAATAAAGAATAGGGGGTGTAATAGATGAATGCAAACAACAAATATCATATCCTCATGCAAGGGACTATCAGCAACAATGTGAGCGAAACCTGCAAGGAGTTTGGCATATCCCGGACGATCTATTATCAGTGGTGTAAAGCTTACCAAGAGCAGGGGATGGATGGACTGGCAGAGAAGGAACGAAAGCCGGTAATGCCTAATAAAGTGGATAAGCGAACGGAAAGATTGATCTTACAATACGTTGCCAAATTCCCTGAAGATGGACCCAAGCGAATCTTTTACGAACTGCAGGATGAGGGTGTGAACATAGGGGAGTCAGGTATTTATAATGTGCTGCGTCGAAATGGACTTAGTAAGAGAATAGAACGGGAGGCTTACGCCAAAGAAGTTAAAGCAAAGAAGCGGGACGGCGCGCAAGCGGCTAACAGCAGAGGGTGTAAAGAGAAATCCAAACCTCTGGACTATAGGATGAAAAATCCGGAAAATGCTCATCCCGGGTATATGTGCCAACAGAGTATTAGCTATATGGGAGTGTTCCCAAGGGTAGGAAAGGTGTATCAATACGTGGTCTACGATGCCTATTCCAGATTAGGCTTAGTCAAGCTATATAATCGGAAGTCCGCCATTCATTTTATCGATTTTATGGATTTGAAGGTCATCCCATTGATGAAGACCTTAGAATTCCAAATTGATAATCTGGTTACGAACAAGAGTCGTGAATTTACTACGAACTGGGATAGAGGTAAACATAAATACAGCGATTTTTTACATAAGAACAACATAAATCAAGTAGCTATTACTGCAGATCAGACAGAAGTATTTCAGCCCTTACAGCAATTTGTAGCAGTGTTGACGAAAGAGTTCTATCAGCAGGCTTGGTTGGATGATACGATTGAATCCTTTGAGACTTTAGAAAAGCGCTTACACGAATATTTGAGGATCTATAACTTCAGCAGGGTGATCACAGACGGACCTAATCAAGGTAAAATACCATCGGATGTCGCACTTGAGTATGCAGGTCAGCGTGAGACCTTGCCATTATGGTTATTTACAAGGAGATAACGGATGATGACTAATATGAAGTATGAAGACAGAATAGGGATCATCGGTGCAGGGATTTCTGGGGTTACAGCTGCTTACCAGCTCGCGAAAAAAGGATATAACCATATCACTCTCCTTGAGAAGTCAGACCGAGTAGGTGGCAAGTGTCATTCGATTGAATATAAAGGGAAAACCTATGAAATGGGAACCCTAATCGGCTTGCCAACTTATAAACATACGATTGAACTCATGAGGGAGTTTGATCTTATGGATAAGGGGCCACTCTTGGAACGGGGATTTTTTGATACAAATGGGCGAAAAACTACTCAGATTCCTATGGACCAAATTCAGATGTTTACCCAAGAATTCAAACGGTTGCCGGAAATTTTGAAACGTTATAAGTCACTACAAGAACCGGGTTTTCTACACTTACCGGCAGATCTATGTCAGCCCTTTTCAGATTGGTGTACGGAGAATGAGCTATCTGTAATTGGGCAGGTATATATGCATTACTTCAATACTTTTGGTTTTGGGAGTATTCAGGATGTGCCGGCCGCCTATGTATTGAAATTTCTTACTTATGATAATTTATTATCCTTTATTGAGATCACTCACATGATAACCTGGCCTAAGGGAGTCACTGAACTCATTAGAAGAATGGCCGATCAAGTAGAGGATCTGCGTCTGACTTGTGAAGTGCTACATATGGAGCAAGAGGAAAATGGTCAAGTTCGGGTGGAAACAAACCAGGATATCTTTTATTTTGACAAGGTTATTTATACTGCTTCCTTAGAGCATCTGGGCGATATGATTCACTTATCTTCGGTAGACAGAGCATTATTTGAGTGTATAATCTACGAACGGTTTCGGGTATATGCCTACAGAGTGAAGGGGTTGCCGGAGCTTTCTGGGTATATCCCCTGCAATATGAATCCTGAACGCAAGGGACATATGATGGCATGGTATTACAGGTGGGCAGATATGGGAACAACGGATCTAGTTACGGTTTATGTAGCGGAGAATGATGAGATGACAGATCTCGAGATGAGGGAAAAGGTAGAAAATAAACTTCGCGAGCTTGGCGGTGAGAATATCCGTCTGTATATGATGAAGCGCTGGAAGCAGTTCCCCCATGTAGATTCTAATGCGATCCGTGAAGGCTTCTATGAACGGCTTGATCAGATGCAGGGAAGAGATAAGATCTATTATGCTGGAGAAATCATGAATTTTCCTACACTGGAGAACTGTATCGTATATTCGAAATACTTAGTTGAAAGATTTTTTTAAAAATGAGTGAGTAGTAAGCCTTGTCCACAAAGAAATTTGTCGGCAAGGTTTTTTGTATTGCATAAAGTATATATTTTGGGCCTCTCACAAAGTAACTGAGTAAGCATTAAAGCAAAACTTCACTTTGTGGGGGATATTTTACGTTCGAGTTAGGTTTACAGTTTGTAGTTCTGTAGGCATGGTTTCTAATAGATTCCCTTACTTGGGGTAGGACCTTGGATGAATTCCAGTCCTATTGATGTGTAAACTCAACTCGAAATGAGACTATGAAAACCTTGATAAATCAACGTTTTGAGCGGTTTGATCGTTCGAAGGAGGATGGGATATATTGGACTCAAGACATAGCTTATATACAAAATATGCGAATGCTTACGAAGCTAGTTTTGCACGAAGACAATCAGTGATGTTTATGCTCACAAAACTTTTAGGAGGAATGCATTATGTTTTTATTCGAATCGATTCCTTGGTACTCTGCTCTAATGTGGTTAGTGGTACTTGCAGGATTAATGATTTTCAACGAAATAGCTCGAAGAAGCAAGTGGTTCTCAATCATTCTGTTTATCGTTGTCCCTATTGTTCTTACCATAGCGGTCTGGCCGAATACGGCAGGCGAAGGCTCCAGTACTGGAACATGGTTTCACTGGGTAAAAGTATATTCTGCCTTGGCAGGATGTATAGGGTTTATGGCTATCCGTTATGTTAAAGGATGGGACAAAAATAAATATATATTAATGTTCCCGGCTATTATCCTTGCAGTTAACATTCTTGAAGCAGTTATCCGTGATTTCCAAGTGTACAGCTTGCAAGGCATGGTGGATGGCGTAATGATGGTAGGTGGTCCTTGGAACATTATGAACGGGATCGCAGGTATTCTGAACATTATTACGATTTCTGGTTGGATGGGTATTGTTATTAGTAAAGACAAGAGTAAGGATATGTTGTGGCCGGACCAGCTGTGGTTCTGGATCATTGCTTATGACATTTGGAACTTTGCCTATGTATATAACGCAGTTTCTGACCATTCCTTCTATGCAGGTGCAGCTCTTCTGATCTCTTGTACAATTCCAGCATTCTTCTTCAAAAAAGGAGCATGGCTACAGCACCGTGCACAAACCTTGGCGATTTGGATGATGTTTACAATGTCGTTCCCGGCGTTTGTTGGCGATTCAAAGTTCTCCGTACAATCTTCTCACAGCGAAACGGCGCTTTGGGTTGTGAGTGCATTATCTTTAGCAGCTAATATTGCAGTGTTTGTCTATCACTTCTATAAAATTACCAAACATAAACGCAATCCGCTTAAAGTGGAAGTGTATACAGATTTAGCGGCTTATAAGACGATTGCCGAGAGTGCAAAATAATAGAAGGCTTAATTGCTTCTTTAAGAATCCGCGCCTAGCGCGGGTTTTTTTATGGAATAGAATCTATAAAATTTCGAGATTGCTGACAAATATATGCGAAAAACCAAATACAATGTGCCGCCAGTAACGTAAACGAGCCGAATGTATGCGAAAAACCAAATACAATGTGCCGCCAGTAACGTAAACGAGCCAAATGTATGCGAAAAACCGAATACAATGTGCTAATGGTAACGTAAACGAGCCAAATGTATGCGAAAAACCGAATACAATGTGCTGATGGTAACGTAAGCGAGCCAAATGTATGCGAAAAACCGAATACAATGTGCTGATGGTAACGTAAGCGAGCCAAATGTATGCGAAAAACCAAATACAATGTGCTGATGGTGATGTAAACGAGCCAAATGTATGCGATAAACCAAATACAATGTGCCGACGGTAACGTAAACGAGCCAAATGTATGCGGAAAACCAAATACAATGTGCCGACGGTAACGTTAGCGAGCTGAATGTATGCGGAAAACCGAATACAATGTGCTGATGGTAACGTAAGCGAGCCGAATGTATGCGAAAAACCAAATACAATGTGCCGCCAGTAACGTAAGCGAGCTAAATGTATGGGGAAAACCGAATACAATGTGCCGCCAGTAACGTAAACGAGCCGAATGTATGCGAAAAACCGAATACAATGTGCCGACGCTAATGTAAACGAGCCAAATGTATGCGAAAAACCGAATACAATGTGCCGACGCTAATGTAAACGAGCCAAATGTATGCGAAAAACCAAATACAATGTGCCGCGAGTAACATAAACGAGCCAAATGTATGCGAAAAACTGAACACAATGTGCCGACGGTAACGTAAACGAGCCAAATGTATGCGAAAAACCAAATACAATGTGCCGACGGTAACGTAAGCGAGCCAAATGTATGCGAAAAACCAAATACAATGTGCCGACGGTAACGTAAGCGAGCCAAATGTATGCGAAAAACTGAACACAATGTGCCGACGGTAACGTAAACGAGCCAAATGTATGCGAAAAACCAAATACAATGTGCCGACGGTAACGTA
>NZ_JBNNSE010000001.1:1236956-1568175 GCF_050277435.1 Paenibacillus sp. NPDC101420 | reverse complement strand
GGTAACGTAAACGAGCCAAATGTATGCGAAAAACCGAATACAATGTGCCTACGGTAAAGTAAGCGAGCCAGCGCCGTTATCCGCCCCAAATCACCCGGGAATGGGCTTGTTTTAGGGAATAAGTGAAATATGGTCCGTCTCTCGGAACCTCACTACGAAGGTGTATATGGATACGATTATGGAATTACGGATGTACTCAGCTTGTAACTCTACTCTACCTCCAAGGAAGCCGTCAGGCGTTTTTCTTGCGTAAATGCAAAAATCGATCATAATCATCAAGCATAACGCAATCCGCTTAAAGACTTTTGCCAACACTTTTGATGAACGAATGATTCTATGGTCTGAAGCTGCATAATTCTGATGAAGTTTATGTTCTCCAAATATGTGAAGGGTAGTTGCTGTTTTTTGACTCCTGATTAAAGACTTAAAAGTGTATCTATAGTAAACTGAATGTAAAGTGCCCACGGTATAATGGGTATAATTTGTTGAAAAGCTCTTCGGATGAAGAGTTTTTTCCATTTTACAGAAAAGAATGTGATATGTTATGCAGCTTCGGGCTAGTCTTCAGAAGAAAAGATTGCTGGAGAAATATCTTTCTGGGGAGGGGATGGATTATCGGCAAATTATAGCTTTATTTATTCCAATTCTGATTGACCAGGCCTTCATTATTGGACTTAATCTGGTAAATACCGCAATGATCAGCTCGTCCGGGATGGCGGCGGTCAGTGCAGTGAATATGGTGGATTCGCTGAATATTTTTCTGATCAATGTGTTCGTGGCGGTTGCAACCGGGGGGACAGTGGTAGTCGCGCAGTATAAAGGGAGCGGAAACGACCGGATGGTGTCCCAGGCTACGGCGGCTTCGGTCGCTTCGGTGTCGCTGATCGCTTTGGGAATCGGTCTGCTGCTGATGGGCTTACATACTCCTATATTGAACCTTTTGTTCGGAACCGCCTCACCCGAAGTGCTGGACAATGCCCGCATCTACCTGATCGGCAGCAGCATCTCATATCTGGGCATCGCGGTGGTTCAGGCGGTATGCGGAGCTCTGCGAGGAGTGGGCAAGACACGGGCTTCTTTGATGCTGTCGCTCATCATGAACCTGCTGTATGTTATCCTGAACGTGGTCTTCATTAACCTGTTGCACATGGGTGTGCTGGGGATGACGCTAGCGATTAATATCGCGCGGTATGCTGGTATGGTTTGTGCCCTGGTGTATCTGTTCAAGGTGGATACGGCCCTGCGGGTGCGTTTTCGTGACCTATTCCGAATCCCTCTGACCATGCTGCGGAGAATCATGTTCATCGGCGTGCCGTTCGCGGCAGAGCAGATGTTCTTCAACGGGGGGAAACTGCTCACTCAGGTGTTTATTGTCAGCCTAGGCACTTATGCCATAGCGACCAATGCCATTGCCGGCTCGCTGGCTCTGGTGTTTCAAATTCCAGCCAGCGCGCTGTCGCTAACTATTGTAACGGTGGTCGGCCAATGTATCGGGCGGGGGAATGTCTCTGAAGCCAGAAAGTTCATCAAGTCCTTTCTCTGGATCGGGTCCGGCTCTTTGGCGTTGATCGCCTTGATTCTGATGCCGCTATTCCACCCGCTGGTATCGATTTTTTCCCCACCTTCCGAGATCATTGATGATCTGTTTGTGGTGCTGCTGGTGAATTCCATTGCCCAAGTTCCGCTGTGGGCCATCAGCTTTATTTTGCCGTCCGCACTGCGGGCAGCAGGAGATTCCCGCTTCACCTCAATTACCTCAATGCTGACGATGTGGCTGTTTCGGGTGATTTTTGGATACATCCTTGGGATCGTACTGGGCTACGGCGTCATGGGTGTCTGGCTGGCGATGAACTGCGAGTGGGCCGTTCGCGGGGGCATTTTTCTTTGGCGCTTCAGGGGCGAAAAGTGGTTTGCACACAAGCTGATTTAGAATTGTTGTTAAGGATACGTACTACGTACGCCAGCTGACGGAAACGTAGCTCTTTTATATTAACAACGTAAAAATACAGCACAGGGCAGCGATTCTCATATTTACTTGAGAATTGCTGCCCTCCGTTTTAGTTATCGACTGCTTGCTTTAGCTGATTATGTTTACAATTGGGTCAGTCGCGATTCTAGAAAATTCTCCGATTCCATTTATTCAGCTTGGCACTGCCTCCTCTGATTTCTGCGCTCGGAATTCCTTCCTTTTGAAACAAATTAAAAGACAAGTCAGTAACAACACACAGATTAACGTTGCTGTATGAGTAAAACTACTATTCCAAAACATAATCTGAACATTCATTAAGGAATGGACGCCAATCACGAAAAATAGATTCTTGGTTAAGACATAGAGTAATGAGAATATGACCCCTAGAATTACTAGTACGATAAAATCATAAACAAAATCCATTCCGGCTAATCCTGAATAGATCCGATTTGGGATATGTATAGCGGCAAAGATCGATTGTGAGATAAGCATTGCATAACCAATGCGTGAAGTATTGTTATTGACTTTTTTTAATAAGAGATAGATTTGAACTAGCAGAAAGCCCCGAAACAAGACTTCTTCCAGTAAAGCATTTCCGAAAATCTGACCCAGGAATGCACCAAAGACGACGTTCGAATTCGTAAATATATCATTATTGAATGTTAAACTTGAGTGAGTCAGTAATGTCATACCTAAATCAACAATGTTAATTGCGAGCCAAAATAGAAAAGTGCCGATAAGTCCTGCTAATAATGTATTCCTTTTTAACCCCAAATCCCTCAGCGATAATTTAGCTATTATACATAAGAAAATAACCACTTCTAACACAAGACCGAACAGATTTGCAGCTAACGTTTCGTTGATCCATCCGTTTGTGCTTTTGGCAATAACGCTTAAAGTTCCATTTGCAAAAAGTACAAGGTTAACCGTTAGAGTGAAGAGAATATGAATAAAAATGAGACTGACGATAAAGCGTATTGATGTAGGCTGAACTTTAACAATCGATAGCTCCTCAGTTACTTTATTGCGCAGCATGATTTGTAATCCTCCTTTGGTTTTACCCGAGCATTGCGTATTCTAGAGCACTATTTATAATACATAATTTTCCAAATGTTATCTGAGATTTACTATATTCTTTAAGTGCCCGAGTTCACCATTACAAAAATCATATATTCTCACGTTATTCTTAACTCCTACTCAGATTGACAGATGAAGGGGCACTGGCTATACTTGAAATGTTAAAATGTAAATCGGATAAAACGTTGATGAAAATGAAGTACGCCGGAGGATGGCTTGATCAGAGAACAGGTTCCTTTACGAAAACATTTCGTAATGGCTGGGAGAACCTTGAAGACAGGCCGGTGGAAAGCTAATTTCGGAGTGTGAGATCACAAACTCACCGGGGGCACCCGTTATCAGCCGCGACAAGGCGATCGCCCTTTAACTTTCCCGTAAATTGGGTCAAGGCGATAACCAGGGTGGTACCGCGATATTAATCGTCCCTGAATTATTCAGGGGCGTTTTTTTGTTTTTATTTTTTAGAAAATTTGTACAATCTGGCGCATGAGCCGAATTAAAAAGATGAGACGGGAGCTGTAAACAATGAAAGCAAGTGAAATTCGTTCCAAATGGCTTAAGTTTTTTGAAAGTAAAGGTCACAAGATTGAACCTAGTGCATCTCTCGTACCGCATAACGATCCTTCGCTGTTGTGGATCAACGCAGGTATGGCACCGCTGAAAGCATACTTCGATGGCCGTGAGATTCCTGAGAATCCGCGCCTGACGAACTCGCAGAAATGTATTCGTACCAATGATATCGAGAATGTAGGGAAGACACGCCGTCACCATACATTCTTCGAAATGTTAGGTAACTTCTCTATCGGCGATTATTTCAAAGAAGAAGCTATCACATGGGCTTGGGAATTCTTGACTGGCAAGGAGTGGATCGGCTTCGATCCAGAACGTATTTCCGTAACTGTGTATGCTGAGGATGAAGAGGCATTCAAGCTGTGGAATGAAAAAGTGGGCTTACCAGCAGAACGCATCATTAAGTTGGGAGATGAGAACTTCTGGGATATCGGCGAAGGCCCTTGTGGTCCTTGTTCGGAAATCTTTTATGACCGCGGCGAAGCTTATGGCAGCGACATGAGCGATCCAGAAATGTATCCAGGTGGAGAAAACGAACGTTGGCTCGAAGTATGGAACCTTGTGTTCTCACAATTCAACCATAACAAGGATGGCAGCTATACGCCGCTTCCGAACAAGAACATTGATACCGGTGCTGGACTGGAGCGTTTTGCATCCATTCTTCAAGATGTAGATTCCAACTTCGATACCGATTTGTTCCAACCGATTATTCAAAAAACAGCTGAGCTTGCTGGTGTAACATATAAAGATAATGTTGAGCAGGATATCGCGCTTAAAGTTATCGCTGACCATGTGCGTACCGTTACTTTTGCCGTAGGGGATGGAGTACTTCCTTCTAATGAAGGTCGTGGTTATATTATCCGCCGTTTGCTACGCCGTGCTGTTCGTTACGGAAAGACCCTGGGTCTGGATCGTCCGTTCCTGCATGAGTTGACGGAAACCGTTGGTGAGATTATGGGTGTATATTATCCATCTGTTGTCGAGAATCGGGAATATATCGCCAAGATTATCCGTACAGAAGAAGAACGTTTCCATGAGACATTGTCTGATGGATTGGCCATCTTGGGTGAGATCAGCGCTAAAGCAAAAGCAGATGGGCACAGCACGATTGCTGGCGCTGATGCATTTAAGCTATATGACACTTACGGATTCCCATTTGACCTGACTGAAGATTTCGCAGCAGAGCAAGGATTAACTGTAGACCGTGAAGGCTTCGATGCCGCCATGCAAGAACAGCGTGATCGTGCAAGAGCTGCACGTCATGACGGTGGCAGCATGAAGATCCAAGGTGGCGCATTAGCGGATCTGACGGTTAAAAGTGAATTTGTTGGATATAATGACTCGGTAACAGAGTCGAAAATTATGGCTATTGTTGTGGGTGATGAATTGGTCGATACCGCTGGCGAAGGCGTAGAGTGCCAAGTAATTCTTGAGGCAACACCGTTCTATGCTGAAAGTGGTGGACAAGTGAGTGACACAGGTCTGCTTACTGGCGGTTCAGTTACAGCTAAGGTAAAAGGATTGTTCAAGGCTCCACATGGTCAACATGTACATTTGGTAACTGTCGAAGCTGGAGAATTGAAAGTAGGCGAATCGGTTCGCGCTGAAGTGGATCGTGCACAGCGTGAAGATATCGTGAAGAACCATACAGCTACTCATCTACTGCATAAAGCGCTCAAAGAGGTTCTTGGTGGTCATGTCAACCAAGCAGGATCTCTAGTAGAAGGTGCTCGTTTACGGTTTGACTTCTCCCACTTCGGAGCGATTACACCGGAAGAACTAAGCGACATTGAGCATCGTGTGAATGCACAAATTTGGCGTGGCCTTGATGTAGTCATTGAGAACAAGCCAATTGACGAAGCTAAGGCTATGGGCGCCATGGCATTATTTGGTGAAAAATATGGCAATATTGTCCGTGTCGTTCAAGTCGGCGATTACAGCCTTGAGCTTTGTGGTGGATGCCATGTATCCAACACGTCTCAAATTGGAATTTTCAAGCTGCTTAGCGAAAGTGGTATTGGTTCCGGAGTGCGCCGTATCGAAGCAGTGACTGGACGTTACGCTTATCAGTTCACTGAGAGCCAACTGGATTTGCTCAAGCAATCTGCGGGTCTACTGAAGTCTTCTCTGAACGACGTTCCAAAACGGATTGAAGCATTGCATAACCAAGTGCGTGAGCTTTCGCGTGAGAATGAATCCTTGCAATCTAAGCTGAGCGCAACATTTGCCGCTGAACTAACAAGCAGTGTGAAGACGGTTGGTGCAGGTACACAGCTTCTTGCTGTTGCTGTTCAAGCAGGAAATATGGACGCACTGCGTTCTACTGCAGATGAATTGAAATCCAAGCTCCCGGATGCTGTACTTGTTCTGGGTGCTGCCATGGACGATAAGGTGAACTTTGTTGTGGCTGTACCACAGGATCTGGTGAAGAAGGGCTTCCACGCTGGTAAGATCGTTAAAGAAGTCGCAGCAGTATGCGGTGGCGGCGGTGGCGGACGTCCAGATATGGCACAAGCTGGTGGTAAAGATGCCTCCAAGCTTGGCGAGGCACTGGCTAAAGCAGAAGAATTAGTGGCTTCCCTAGCATAAATAAAAATTACGAAACTATTTCTTAATTTAAACGTATTACGAAAAAACATAGCGGTACTGAGAGTTTGACATCAGTACCGCTACTCTTTATTAACAGGTGGTTAGATTTTCATGAATAGTTGTGCTTGACAATAGCTTAAAAGCCAAAAATATCATTATTTTTGTAGAGGAAATGCCAAAAAAAGCGTTATTCCACGCGCAGGATTTCCTCGTTGGGCTATGAATATGTTATGATAAAGGAAGCAAGTGAGCTGCACAGTAGCAACTTTGCGAAGCCGCCCTTTTAGGGTGATTTTGCAGAAGGAAGGTGTCACAAATGGACTCCATGGACAAAACGGTCAAATTCAATGTGAAGGGCGACGAAAAGGAAGCTTCTCCCCAGGAAATATTGCTCGCTGTATACGATGCACTGGTGGAGAAAGAGTATCATCCGATCAATCAGATCGTAGGGTATCTACTTTCCGGAGACCCAGCTTACATTCCGCGTCATAACAATGCGAGAAGTTTGGTCCGGAGAAAAGAACGTGATGAGCTGATTGAAGAGCTGGTTAGATTCTACCTCGTCAATCACAAGGTGGATAATCCCAGATGATGAAGAAGTTAGGATTGGATTACGGCGACCGTAGAATCGGTGTAGCCACAAGCGATGTTTTTGGATGGACGGCACAAGCTCTTGAAACGATTGAGCGCCGCGGTACTGGTAATGAGTTCGAACGTATTCGTGAACTTGTTACGGAGCACGAAATTGGAGAGATTGTAGTTGGTCTACCGAAGAATATGAACGGCTCAGTAGGACCCCGGGGCGAAATCTGCATAGAGTTCGCTGACAAGCTACGGGAGCAATTTGCAATGCCCGTACACCTTTGGGATGAGCGTCTGACGACGGTATCCGCAGAGCGGGTGCTGATTGAAGGGGACGTCAGCCGGAAGAAACGCAAAGGGATTGTGGACAAAATGGCTGCAGCCCTGATTTTGCAAAATTTTTTGGATGCTAACAGTAAAAGGTGAGGGGTGCGAGGATATGACAAACGAACAGATTGGCCAAGAGGAAGAACCGGAAATTATCTATATTCCTGATGAGGAAGGTAATGAAGAGGAATTCGAGGTCATTATGAAGTTTGAGGTTGATGGCTCGGACGCTAAGTACATGATGGTGGTTCCGCTTGATTCCGAGGACGAGGAAACCGATGAGGTTTATGCGTTCCGTTATGTGGAAGAAGGCGACGATCTTCAATTGTTCATGATCGATAATGACGAGGAGTGGGCGATTGTCGAAGAGACTTTCAACACACTGGTTGACGAGTTGGACGGAGGATCTGAGAATGACTGATGTATCCGCTGATCAAGCGGTATGGACTTCGCGGCTTAAGGAAGCCTATGGAGAAACAGTAGAACTGGAAGATGAGCAGGGCAAGTCTTCCATTTACGATATTATCGCCGAATTTGAAGTCGGTGGTATTGGCTATGCGGTGCTGAAAGGCACCGGTAAAGACGTGGAATATGAAATTCTGCGTATCGTTGTCTCTCCTAACGGACTTCCGGAACTAGAGAACATCGTGGACGATGAAGAGTGGGAAGACATCTCTGAGCTATATGATGAGATGACTTTTCCAGTGGACGATGCAGAATAAACTTTAAACATGTACGTTACATTTATGATGAGTACGGAAGAGGGCGGAGAATTCCGCGCTCTTTTTGCTTGGAATACGATCAATATAATTAAAACAACAATCATGATCATGAAATATATGTATTGAATTTTTAGTAGTACACTTTTATACTTTATAGTCGGAAAGTGAGGAACCTGACTTGAAATCCGCAATCCGTACTGTGCTTATTGTTATTCTTTTGCTGGTAGCAGCAGGAGGCGGAGGCGCTTGGTACATTTGGAACGGGATGCAGCCGGTAGAACCTGCAGGACCCGCCGTAACATTTACGATAGAGAAGGGCATGGGCAGCGCTGAAATTGCTGATCTGCTCGAACAAAATGGCATTATTCGGAACAGTCTGTTTTTTAAGGGATATTTGAAATGGACCAAAGAAGGTTCCAGCTTCAAAGCTGGTACTTATGTTGCAAGTCCAGGAGACACCTATGACGAGCTCATCGAGAGGTTAAATGCGGGTGATGTTGTAAAGGAAGAGACCGTAACTTTTACGATTCCGGAAGGATATACTGCTGAGCAGATTGCCAAGAAGCTTGCTGAGGCTTGGAATCAGGATGCTGCTATTTTTCTCGAAATAATGGATACCGGTGCGGGCTTGAAGGGAATTGATGTTCTAGGTATCCCGCAGAATAAGAACCTTCGTCATCGGCTTGAAGGGTATTTGTTTCCTGAAACGTATGAACTAGCCAAGGATAGTACGCCGCAGGAAGTTGTAGAGGCATTATTGGATCAGTTCCAGAAGAAACTGGACACGATTCCGAATTGGAAGCAAAAGCTAGAAGCACGTGGAATGACACTTCATGAGCTGTTGACAGTGGCCTCGTTAGTCGAGCGTGAGGTTGTGGTAGATAGTGAACGACCACTAGTTGCTGGCGTGATTTATAACCGCTTAAAGAAAGAGCAGAAGCTGGAGATTGATGCTACGGTTCAATATTTGCTCGACAAACAGAAGGAAAGACTGTTATATAAAGATTTGGAAGTTGACAGTCCTTATAATACGTATAGAAATATTGGGCTTCCTCCGGGACCTATTAGTAATCCAGGGCTGGCCTCCATTCAGGCGGCACTTGAACCTGAGGCATCTGAATACTACTTCTATGTGACTAAGAAAGATGGTACACAGGGCCATTTGTTTGCTAAGACCTACAAGGAACATTTAGCCAATATCGAAAAAAGTAAGCAAGAATCGAAATAAAATATTAAAATGAAGAGTGGTGCGGTTGAAATAACTGTACAAGTAGGAGGTACAACATGATTAACAAACCGGAATTGCTGGCGACAGCAGCATCCTTAGAGGAAGCTGCTGCTTTGCTGGATGCCGGAGCAGATGCATTGCTCATCGGGGATGACCGTTTTGGCATGCGTCTTGCCGGACATTTTTCTCTGGAGGATACAGCTGCTGTTGTAGAAATGGCACATGCGCGTGGCTGCAAAGTATATGCTGGACTAGGTGGACTTATGTCCAACCTTCTTCTCGAAGAGCTCCCTGCCTATGTGAAGGCTATAGGTGAACTTGGTGTTGACGGTGTTGAGTTCGGTGATCCTGCTGTGTTAACCACAGTGAAGAAGGAAGCACCGGGCATGAATCTGCATTGGAATGCGGAAATGACCTCTACCAATTACGCAACCGCGAATTATTGGGGGCGTAAAGGTGCTACTCGCGTCGTTCTTGCCCGTGAGCTGAATATGGATGAAATGACGGAAATGGTTCCGCTTTTAGAGGTAGAGGCACAGGTTCAGGTTCACGGCATGACCAATATATACCATTCCAAGCGTAAGCTTGTAGAAAGCTATATGTCACATCAAGGACGTCCAAGCGAGGGCGGCAGTCTTGGTAAGGAACGTGGTCTATTTTTAATCGAGGCAGAACGAGATGACCAAAAGTTCCCAATCTATGAAGACGAGAACGGTACACATATTATGAGTTCGGAAGATATTTGTATTTTGGAGGATCTTCATATCCTTATGGCTGCAGGCGTACAGAGTTTTAAGATTGAAGGATTGTTGAAATCAACAGTGTATAATGTGGCGGTTGTTAAGACTTATCGCAGAGCTATTGATCTCTACGTAGCTGATCCAGAAGCATATTCTTTCCAAGAGGATTGGATGGAAGCTATCAGAACGTTGCAGGATCCAGAACGGGAGCTAAGCTTCGGATTTTTCTATAAAGAGCAAGTATATTAAGTTTAATTTAATGAGAGTTTTTTAGTTCCCCGCAAAGACTAGGTGCAGTAAGCATGCATAGACATCACTTTGTGGGGCGATGGAGGGGAGAACAGGAATGGGAACCATGACAAAGCCGCAATACAAGGGCAAACGTTACCGTCTGGACAAACCGGAGCTCCTAGCTCCGGCCGGTAATTTGGAAAAATTAAAATTCGCAGTACACTATGGTGCGGATGCTGTTTATATCGGAGGGCAGAAATACGGTTTGCGTTCAGGAGCAGACAATTTCAGCTTTGAGGAAATGCGTGAAGGTGTTGAATTCGCCAAGAAATACGGCGCTAAGGTATTTGTTGCAACGAACATTTATGCTCACAATGAAGATGTCGCAGGGATTGAAGAATATCTGCGTAACTTATATGAAGTTGGCATTGCGGCTATTATAGTTGCTGATCCGGTCATTGTAGATACAGCACGCCGTTTAGTTCCTGGATTAGAGGTACATTTGAGTACTCAGCAGTCTACACTGAACTGGCAAGCGGTATCCTTCTGGAAAGAAGAGGGTCTGCCACGTGTAGTACTCGGACGTGAGACAAGCCTGGAAGAGATCGCTGAGATTAAGAAGCATGTTGACATTGAAATCGAGAGCTTTATCCATGGTGCGATGTGCTCTTCGTACTCCGGTCGATGCGTATTATCCAATCACTTTACAGACCGTGACTCCAATCGTGGAGGCTGCTGTCAGTCTTGCCGCTGGAAATATGATTTGTTCGAGGATGCGCGTCCTGAAGGCACTTGGGTATCTGAAGAAGATCAAGCTGAAGCACAATCTCCGGCCCCTTTGCTTCCGGGTGTAACTCAGATTCCACAGCATCAGCAAGGAGATAATCCTTTCTCCATGGGATCTAAGGATTTGTGCATGCTGGAAAGTATCCCTGAACTCATTGAAGTAGGCATTGACAGCTTCAAGATCGAGGGACGAATGAAGTCGATTCACTATGTAGCTACTGTAGTTAACGCTTATCGTAAAGCTATTGATGCTTACATGGTTGATCCGGAAGGATACGAGTTGAAGCAAGAGTGGCTGGATGAGCTGAATAAAGCGGCGAATCGTCCGCTTAACACAGGGTTCTTCTATGATACTCCGGATCATGAAGATCATATCTATGAGCCTGAAGAAAAAGCCGCTCCTTATGATTTTGCCGGACTTGTACTAGAATACGACGCTGAGAGTGGAATGGCGCTCATTCAGCAACGCAATCACTTCAAGCCAGGGCAGGAAGTTGAATTCTTCGGACCCAATGATACATTCTTTAAGCAGACTGTAGCGGAATTGTGGGATGAAGCAGGTAACCCGCTTGACGCAGCCCGTCATCCTCTGCAACGTGTCCGCATGAAGGTAGATCAGCCGGTAGCATACTTTGATATGATGCGTAAGAGAAAATCTTAAATAAGATACAGGGATGTTCTTTGCTATAAGAGCATCCCTGTTTTTCTTTTGACAAAGCTAACAATAAGTTATATATATTAGTAACTAACAAATAAATCCAAGAAGGAGGGTAGAACGAAGGGCGTTTTTTTGTCTAAAATACATAGGTTAAAAGTTATAAAAAAAGTATAGTAAAGCTAAGAAAAAAGGCCTAATAAACCGATATATAATATAGTTAGCGCTTTCATATGTCCTCTAATATTAGCGGAGATGATCATGATGGGGATCCTGATCAAGATAGTATTAGTGAAAAGCATAAAGAGAGAAGGTTAGAGAGATGAAGAAGAACAATAAAAAATCCGTAAATGTACAGAGCAATGAAGTAGGTACAGGAAAGACATCAAAGTTAGATGCTAAGAAAATGATGTTGGGTTGGGGAAGCCAAATCAAGAGAGTTAATCCTATCCAATCCGTCGGAGTGAAGTTATTTCTAATATTCCTATGTTCCACTGTAATTGTAGTAATGTCACTTGGACTTATATCTTATTCGAAGGCGAAAACAACGATAAAGAATAATGTATCCGAAGCCTATCGTCAGACTATTATTCAGACTGCTGAGAAGCTGGATATTACCTTGAAACAGTACGAGAACTTGGCATTACAGCTTTATTTTGATGCGCAGATGCAAACGGATCTGAAGGCTTTGTCTACTGCACAAACAGCTTACGAGAAATTTGAAGCAACAAGTGCAATAAGTAAGAAATTGTCCAGTCAGACAACAACGGATTCTAATATTATCAGTGTCTCTTTGATTCCAGAGACACCTGAGCAGGATATCGTTACAAGTGGTAGTGCTGGTATTAGTCTTGACGGATTACGTGAACAAGAATGGTACAAGAAGTTAGTAGCCGACACCAAAGAATATAATTCATATTATTCGGACGGTGACAAAGGCGGCGCCAAGAATATTTGGTTCTCCACTTCTATTCAAGGAAATGGAGATAAGGAGATTGCTATGGTAAGATCCCTTAAAAATCTGGGATCAGAAAAAGGATACATAATCATGCTTGTGTTGAAAAACACACTGCTGGAGGAATCTTTTGCAAGTGTGAAGCTGGGAGATGGCTCCCGTATTCAACTAGTATCTCCTGAAGGTACAGTTGTAGCTTCTTCTAATTCGATAGACGATGGAAAGCCATCCGAGTTTTCTTTTATCAAAGAGAGTAAGAAAAATAATAATAGCCTAGAAGCTAAAGATCCAAACGGAAAAGAAATTCTGGCGGTATTTAATCCGATGATACGGGCGGATTGGAAGCTATCAGGCGTAGTACCTACAGACGAGCTAGTGAAGGAAGCCCGTCCGATTCTGTTGACGACGTTTATTACAGCTGCTGGCGCAGCACTGCTTGCAATATTGATCGGGATTTGGATGGTTCGTATGATTGCTCGCCCTCTGGCACGATTGAAGGATCTTATGGTTCAAGGTGCAAGCGGAGATTTAAGTGTACGTACAGAATATGTGTCTAAGGATGAGATTGGACAACTATCAGCCTCCTTTAACTTGATGATGGAGCGTATTACTGAGCTTGTATCGCAAACTAGAGAAACTGCTCGAGATGTGCTAGAGACCGCTGGCGAGCTTGGAGAAGCTTCGCGTAAGACTGCTATTTCCGCGAAGGAAATCGCAGCCGCTACGGAAGAAATTGCTGGAGGAGCAGGCAGTCTGGCACTTGAAGCTGAACGTGGTAATGAGCTTACAGATGTGATAGCTACGCAAATGCAGACCGTGATTAGTGCCAACAGTGAGATGGATGAGGCAGCACGCGGGGTTGGAGAAGCTAGTGCTCAAGGTGCCAAGCAATTAACGGATTTACTGGATCAGACTAGCCGTACTGGGGAAAAGACAGGTGCGCTTGTAGAACGTGTTAACAATTTGAAAGAAACAGTATTCTCAGTGATTAAGGTGCTGGATGTGATGAAGAGTATCACACAACAGACGAATATTTTATCATTGAATGCGACGATAGAAGCCGCACGTGCAGGCGAAGCTGGCAAGGGCTTTATGGTGGTAGCAGGTGAGGTAAGACAGCTTGCCGACCAATCGAAGCAGTCTATTGCTCTTGTTGCTGGGATCACCGACAAGATCATAACGGAAATGAACGAAACGGAAGCTGTATTATCTGAAGTGGCACCTCTCTTTAAAGAGCAAATAAGCGCAGTGAAGAGCACGAGCGATATCTTTGTATCCGTAAAAGGACAGATGGATGAGTTCATTACTAGTCTGGAATCGGTGACAACAGCGATCAGTAGCTTGAATCATTCACAGGTTGTGTTGTCGGAAGCAATGGGTAACGTAAGTGCTGTAGCTGAGCAATCATCAGCGACTTCCGAAGAAGTGGCTTCACTCAGTAATGAACAGCAAAGTGTAAGTGATCAACTCGTTTCATTGTCAGGTAAGCTGGAAAGTGCTTCAGGACAGTTAAAGGACAAACTGTCATTATTCACGATAAAATAAGTGGGTCCCTAACTAATTTTTTATGATTTACATAACAAAACCGCTTCTTCGTTATGAGGAAGCGGTTTTGTTATTGTGTAAAGAAGGACTTCCCCGTATAATAATTTTGTTAGGTAAATAATAATAACAAGTTAGGTAAAAAAGGGTTAAGGAGAAGGACCGTATGAAAGGTAAACGCATCTTTGGCTGGTGGTCCGTTATCGGGGACATGAGTATGGAACGCAAGCTGCTCCTCGTCTTTTTAATAATTATTACCCTTCCGCTTACCTTTATTAGTGTGTTTACTTATAAGAGTTATTCAGAATCTATTCAGGGCAACACCATTGCTTATTCTGAGAAGCTAATCGATCAAATGATGGATGGAGTAGATGATTATATCGAAGATATGAAGCGTATTTCATCTATGCCAGCCTATGTGAACGATATTAAACAAAATTTAATTCGTTCGAACCACTATCATGAGCAGAAAGAGATCATGGGTGGCGAATCAGGCAGTGCTACATTGTTACCCGGAGATTTTGATTTACTGTTGTCCATTCAGCGGGGCATAGAAGGCAACATTTCATTTATTAACAATATTAAGCGAGGCGCGAACACGGTTTATATTTTTGACGCGCATGGGAATGGTTATTATTCTGCCAAGGATGGTGGAGTACGGCTCGACCTCGATCAAAGCTATAAGTACTGGAGTCAGCAGACGAAGGATTCCAGCGGAGAGGCCCTTTTGTTTGGTACCCAATCATTTACGAGTAATTTGCAGAGCACTCGATATGCTTTTACCGTTGTTCGCAAAATCGTGGATGGTTTGTTAAATCCGATTGGGCTGATCGCGGTTGAAGCAAATATTAGCAATTTGGAGAATCGGGTTACGGAGCTGGATAAAGTAACACATGGCAAATCTTTGATCGTTGATGAGATGGGGATGGTCGTGTACGACAGTGATAAAAAACTTCTTGCCACGGATGTATCTGATTCAGAGCTATTCAAAAGGGTCGATGGGAAATCCGGGAGTTTCTATGATACAGTCAACGGAAAAGATTTTCTAAATATTTACTCAAGCTCTAGCAAGACCAATTGGAAGGCCATTATTTCGATTCCTGTAGATGTGCTAATGCGGGATGTGAAGGTAACCCGTAATACAACGCTCGCTGCTACATTAAGTATCATTGTACTTGCGTTAATTATCTCCATTATCCTTTCCTTTGCACTCACTAAATCACTATCGCAGATGATTCAACTGATGAAAAAGGTTCAGGGCGGCGATCTAGATGTGATGTTTAGGGTTAGACGGCGTGACGAGATTGGTCTGCTCGGGCATCAGTTTAATCGAATGTTGGCTCGGATCAGGCAGTTAATTCAGGATATCTACCGAATTGAAGAACAGAAGAAGGAAGCGGAGCTTCACGCACTGCAGAGTCAGATTAATCCTCATTTTATCTATAATACGCTGGAGTCGATCCGAATGACCGCTGAGCTCAATGATGATATTGAAGCTGCGGACATGATCTCAATTTTAGGTAAACTGCTACGATATAGTACAAGTGATTTGAGCGGCAAAACGACAATGAAGCAAGAGCTTGGATATGTACGCAATTATGTTGAGCTGCTGAACTGTCGCTACCCTAATCGTTTTGTACTCGAGATCGACGTACCGAAGGAGTTAGATAATTACTCTATTATCAAGCTGGTCTTCCAGCCGATCATAGAGAATGCTGCTTATCATGGCTTGGATGATAATAAACCACAAATGCATTTAAGTATCCGTTGTGAGATGACTGAGCAAATGCTGTTCTTTCATATTAAGGACGATGGCTGTGGAATGGATAAGATCACTTTGGAGAGATTGAACGATGGGCTGCAGAAAGAAAGTCCTCCTAAGAAAAGTATCAATGGGGGCATTGGTATGAAAAATATACAGCAGCGAGTGCGCCTTCATTATGGAGCGGCTTTTGGAATTGAGGTATATAGTGAGCTTGGACAAGGGACGGATGTTATTTTGTCACTGCCGTTGCTGGAACCGGAAATGATTAGATTATCTGACTGAAATAAGAGGAGGCTGTCCGTTGATGGGGATGAGATTACACTGGACTACGCGTACCATACTGCTGCTTCTCATTTTGTTATCGATTAGTGGCTGTGAGAACAACACCAAGCAGACGGAATCTACAGTGCCTCTAGTTGGAAACGAGGTGAAGTCTGACTTATCCGGCACCATAGTCATGATGACCAATCGAATAGATCTGATTGAGAACGGAACCTTTCAAGGGTACGCAGACCAATTTAAGCAAAAGTACCCCGAAGCGAATGTTGAATTTGAAGGTTTATCCAATTACGCAACGGACATTCTGGTAAGACTGTCCACCAAGGACGCCGGAGATGTACTTTTGCTTCCTGTGAATCTACCATCAAAGGAACTGGATTATTTTTTCGAACCGTTGGATGAAGAAACTTCGGCTAGTGAGCGCTTCACTTCTTTTGCTACTTATGATGGTAAGCGATATGGGCTATCTACGGGAACTACCACGGTAGGGATTGTCTATAATAAAAGGTCCTTCGAAAAAGCAGGAATTACCGCAGTTCCACAGACACTGGATCAATTCTACGAAGCTTGCGCTAAATTAAAAGAGGCTGGAATTATCCCGCTGTATATGAATTATGGAGCCGTCTGGCCACTGCGTGAATGGGGAAATAGTCTGGTCAATTATATGACAGGCAACCCTGAGTATCTAAATAATATGGTAAATGAGGATAGTCCATGGCAGCTTGATAATGAGTGGGGGAAATCCATTTCCATTGCTCGAACCTTAATTGCTAAAGGTTATGTAGAGAATGAACTCTTCTCGAACAATTGGGAGATCTCTAAGACTAGACTCGCTAAAGGTCAAGCTGGCATGTATTTACTTGGAAATTGGGCGGTTGGTCAAGTGCTTGATGTGGGGGCTTCACCAGATGATATCGGATTCTTCCCATTTCCTTATGATAATAGCAGTACTCACTATGCACCGATCAATCCGGACTGGTTCGTGGGTGTTAGCAAATACAGTAAGAATAAAGAGCTTGCTATGGCTTGGTTGAATTTTTTTGTAAAAGAGACTTCGTATTCAGATGATTGGGGATTCCTTCCTGCTGATGGTAGTCTGAACCCTTTTTTGCCGCAGTACCGTGAATTTTTATCTTATGAACCTAAGCTGGTTTATGGCACGGTACAAAGTGATGCGTTCATCGATCTGGCAAATGGAGCTAAGCTGTCCTTTTGGTCCGGAGATTATATTCAAGAGTTACTTGCTGCGCCTGATTTACAAAAGTCTTTTGACGAATTAAATGCAAAATGGACGGAAGCGCGGGTAGCTACACAGGTAACTTCTCAGCCTTAACTTTAGTTTAATATTAATTTTATTACAATCTCTGGAGGTTTTAATATGGCTAAAAAGGTCACCATGCAGAAAATAGCTGATCATCTCGGTGTATCCAAATTTGTTGTCTCCAAGTCACTATCTGGTAAAGCTGGCGTTAATGAGACGACCAGAGAACGAGTGATTCAAGCGGCATCGCAGTTAGGCTATTTTACGCAAAAAAATGCTTTTGTCCAAGGTGTCAAACGGACTCCTCCGGTAGGGGGGAGTGATCGGAATAAGCAATCTGTGCTTGTATTAATGCCGAATATCCGCTCGCAAACTCAGGATTCCTTGTATTGGGGGAAAATTGTGGACGGTATTGCCCTTGCGCTGGATCAAGAAGGACTTGGAATGGTGATCATCTCTGAGAATCGTGCGGATAATTTCGTGAATATCTTGAACCCAAGCGGGATTCTTGGTTTGGTAGGTGTGGGCGAAATCTCCACTTCTTTACTACTTGAGGTACATCGCATCGGTCTGCCGATGGTGTTGATTGACCATGAAGATCCATTAATTCCAAGTGATACTGTATTCGCGAACAATGTGGATTCCATGGCTCGACTTACTAATCATTTGATGGGGACAGGCCATACACAAATGCATTTTATCGGGAATATTGGATTTTCACGCAGTTTTCGGGATCGGTGGATTGGCTTCCGGAGTGCGCTGGAGGAGAGTGGGATAAGACTGCCTTTGGAAGATGATGCGAATCTCTTTTTAGAAGGGGTGGAGGAAGATGTATTCCAAGAGGATTTTAAAAATTGGGTGATGAAGCGGAAAAAAGCTAAGACACTCCCAACCGCCTTGGTCTGCGCCAATGACAAAACAGCACTTACGGTCAGTGATATCCTGAAGGCAGAAGGTCTTAATATTCCAGGGGATATCTCGGTCACGGGCTTTGATAATATTGAGGATGCCTCAAGAGGCGTTCCGCCGCTTACTACTGTACATGTCCCTAAAGAAGCGATGGGCCGGGCGGCAGTGGAGAAACTGCTAAGTCGGATTGGGCATCCCTCTGCACCACTGGAGAAGATCCTGATTGCAGCAGACATAGTGCATCGTGATTCTGTGGATATACCGAGAGACTAGAAATCAGCCGATTAAAAATAATTGAAAGTCATGGAATTTTGGTTAGGGGGAATTCAGTTATGTCAGAAGCAGTTGCAATACCTAAGATCGAAGGCGAAAATATTCATCTGCGTGGTGTAGGAGAGTCCGATCTGGAGGCCTATTACGAATTTTTACTTGATGATGAGATGGGTCGTCTAACAGGGTCGCAAGGGGAAATCTCTCGCGAGCAAACTTCGGCATGGATTCGAAAGATTAGTGTTCCAGCTGAGGATCGTGTGGATCTTATGATTATCGTCAAGGAAACGGATGAGCTTATTGGAGAAGTGGTTCTGAACGAAATAGATCCGGACAACCGTAGCGCAAATATTCGAATTGGGATTCGTAGTCATGAACATAGAGGGAAGGGTTACGGTACTGAGGCTATGACTCAAATGCTGCGATATGGCTTTGAAGCCTTGAAGCTGCATCGTATCCATCTGGGTGTATATCCTTTTAATCCAAGAGCCATTCATGTCTATGAGAAGCTTGGTTTCAAGCACGATGGTGTAGAGCGGGATGCTCTTTATGTAGACGGAGAATTTCATAACATGATTCTGATGTCTATGCTGGAGGATGAATATCGGGCTTTGTACAATTAAAAAAAAGTGAACCTATGGTGAGGAAGACGCTGCGTAAATTCCTCACCAGATTCATTTTAAATATTATTCGGTAATATTTCCAGCCATTTTGAGGCGTTTGGCAATTTCTTTAAAGTCTTCGGGGGAGATTCCTGGGGCGAACTCCTCTTCGACAGCAGGAGCTACGGGGATCGGGAAGCCTTTAGGTGCTCCCTTAATGACTTCAAGCGGGAGGTTATCCTCTGGGTGGGTTCCCTTCCAAATCTGATCGATGGCGCCGAAGTCACTGTCACTCCAGGTGTACAGCTTTGTATGCACACCCTTCTCCTCATATTTCTTCGCTTCACTAAACGATTTGTTATTTAACGAAGGAACCGGCACGAGTTTCGTTACATTAACACCTGTTGCGATTTCGATGGCTTTGGCATAAGCGACCACATGGACACCACCGCGCACTAAGAGAAATCCGACTACAGCGCGTGCAGCTGGATGGTCCGTCATTTCGTAAACTTTCATTTTATGTGTTCTGGCTCCACATTCGAGGAAGAAGTTATGTAGCAGATCTTCCACTAAGTTGCCGCTATTAAATACATTTGCTCCGGTCCATGGATTCCCCGTTGAATCAAAAGGCATAGCACCTTGAGCCCCCGCCAGAAAGTGATAGGATAAACGCGCATCTTTACGGACCCTAGAGGGGTGGAATCAGGCTCTTTATAACTTGTTGACCCTCGAAGGCATTTGTTGATGGCATGCGAAACTAGCTCCACATGGCCTAGCTCTTCCGCTGTTATACTCATCACCAAATCATAAAAGGGTTTCAGTTTGTCTTTTGAACGGAAATTAAAGGATTGATAGAGATAATTGTTAAGGGTCGACATTTCTCCGAACTTTCCGCCAAGCAGTTCTTGTACAGCGGCAGCAGCATTGGGATCTGGCTTCTCAACTTCAGGAATTTCGATCATGATCTCATCCATACGTTTGAACATTTATATCTCAGCCTCCTTGGAGTTAGGGGATTACTGAGCTATTTTGAGCTTAATCTATAGGAATTAATCATTAAACGGCTAAAAAGTATGGATATTTATCAACAATAAGGGAGTATCCATGAACAGATTTACAAGTCGAAAGAGCATTAGTAAACACTATCAAATACCCATAGTAACGTGCTAGGGGACACAGAATGATCAAAAACGCAGAGCAGCGACCCTCCATTAAGGAGAATCGCTGCTCTGTTGATTTTTAAGGACTCTGAACTCTTATTTACAGCGCTAAATTACGATCGATGAGGGCGATACGTTGCTCTACACAAGCATAAGAGCGGAGTGGATCTTCTGGTGTGTTCAGTACGTAATCTAACATTTGATCAACCGTAGTTGTTGCTACATGGATGCGGGTGTCGGAGGAAGCGTAGTAGATATAGATCTCACCGTTATCGCGTGCAATTACACCGTTACAGAATACAACGTTGGAGACATCACCGACACGTTCTTCACCGTCTGGTGCGATGAAATGACCGCCTGGTGAATGTGTGACTTTGTTTGGCTCCTCCAGATCAGATAAAAAGGCATAAAGGACGTATCTAAGCCCAGCGGCAGTGTTTCGCACACCGTGTGCGATATGCAACCAGCCTTTTGGTGTTTTGATTGGAGCTGGACCTTGGCCATTCTTAACTTCCTTGATGGTATGGTAGTGGCGCTCATCCATGATTGTCTCACTTGTAATCACGGCATCCTCAATCGTATCCGAGAGTCCCCAGCCAATACCGCCACCGGAGCCTGCATCAATAAAGCCATCCTGTGGGCGAGTGTAGAAGGCGTATTTTCCATCCACAAATTCAGGGTGGAGCACGACATTGCGCTGTTGAGCAGAACCTGTCTTAAGATCGGCCAGACGTTCCCAGGTCTTCAGATCCTTTGTGCGAACTATACCACATTGTGCTACTGCACTGGAAAGGTCACCGTGTGGGGCGTCTGAATCTTTGCGTTCTGTACAAAAGAGGCCATAGATCCAGCCATCTTCATGACTTACTAAGCGCATGTCGTAAACGTTGATATCCGGAGCTTCTGTCTCAGGCAACACGACTGGATGATCCCAGAAGCGGAAGCCGTCTACGCCATTGTCGCTTTCTGCTACAGCAAAAAAAGATTTGCGGTCATTGCCTTCAACACGGGCAACAAGATAGAATTTGCCGTTCAGTGCAATGGCACCCGGGTTGAAAACGCCGTTGACGCCGATTCTTTCAGCGAAGTAAGGATTAGTGTCAGGGTTGAAGTCGTAACGCCAGATTAGAGGAGCGTGCTCAGCGGTAAGCAGTGGATAAGCATAACGGTCATAAATACCGTTTCCACAAGGAAGCTTTTCATTTTTACGGGTGATCAGCGCTTCATAACGTTCTGTTAATAGTTGTTTGCGTTCATGAAATAACGATGACATTATACAGTCTCCTTTAGGGTTGAATTCAGTCGTGCGATCATTTCGAAGCAGGCTCTGCTGTTATGATAAGGGCATTTCCAGGCACTAACCTTGGTTGCGTGAGGGAGAGGCAGATGCTTCTCGTCCACGCCCCAGTACCATTCGCCTTGTTTGTGATCCACCATATATTTATCGATAAAAGTCCAGGAGGCTTGGGCAGCCTCGTTAAATTTGCTGTCACCGGTCAGCTGATAAGCATTATAGAATCCAACAACCGCCTCCGCTTGCGGCCACCAATCTTTATCTTTGCTTAGCAATCCGCTCGGATCAGCTTCATTCCATATCCCGCCATCGGTATCTATACCTTCTGCAAGAACAGCTTCTGCCATGGAGATAGCGACGGTTCGAACACGCTGTAGCAGCTTTTCTTCGCCAAGTATTTCTGCGGCTTCCACAAGCAGCCAGCTGCCTTCGATATCATGTCCATAGGAGATAATATCTGACTTTACATTCCATGCCTCATCTAAGAAAAGATGAAAATGCTTGCCTTCGTTATCAATGATATGGTCCAGCATCGTTTCGATTAGCTCAGCCAGCGTACTCGCCAACTCCTCTGACTTCCATACTCGATAGAGACCGGTATACGCTTCCAGAACATGCAGATGGGTATTCATAGATTTTTTTTCATTCAAGTCCTTGCTGCTAAGACTGAGGTTATCCGTGATTTGCCATTCCCGAGATAAAGCTTCAACATAACCTTTATAAGTTGAATCATAGCCATATTTCTCAACAAGCCGGAATATTTGAATGGCCTCATCTAACACCTCAGGCCGTCCAGTCACGTGGTAGAATTCAGCCAATGCGTAGATAGCAAAAGCTTGGCCGTAGATCTGTTTTTTCTCCTGAGAAGGTTTGCCTTCAGCATTCACCATCCAGTATAATCCGCCATACTCCTTATCGATGAAATGATCCATCAAATAGGCATAGGCACGCTCTGCCATGGCCAGATATTCTGTCTTGCCGTAGTTCCGGTAAGCGCTGGCAAAGGACCAAAGAATACGGGCATTAAGCACAAGGCTTTTCTCCGCGTCAGGTGCAATGTTCAGCTGATTGTCGATTTCACCAACAAAACCGCCATTGATTTCGTCCTTCGTCTGTTTCATCCAAAAACTAAGAATATTACCCTGTAGCTCATCCTCAAGCTGGGTCAACCATAATTCTGGTGAATTAATCATTGGTAAGTAGTCACTCCTCACATTACTTATTGATTTTCGAGGTGAAGTAATCGTTGATGATCCCAGCGGCTTGTTTGCCATACATACAATAATCATCATTGTGTTCTGCTTCATGAATTGGATAAAGATGAGTAGGCCAATCCCAAAGCATAAAGCCCTGAACCCAATCTCTGCGCTCACAGCCTTGAAACATTGCCTGATAGAATTTGCTTTGTTCTGCTTGACTTGGTTCACCCTTCAAGGTCCAATCATTAGGGATCGCCGCACTCCCGCTTCGGCTTGGGCAACCCGCTTCCATGAAAAAGAATGGCTTATTCTGTGATCTCACCACATGCTCAATCCGGTCGAGCTGAGCTTCCCAATCGTTGGCTGGATAATATCCACTTGAAGAAATTACATCGAGCGCATCCCACCAGGTCACGTTATCCTCCTGATACTTATCGCAATTATAAGTAAGAATTCCTGAGTAAACCTTCCGAACCTCGGCAATAAGCGTACGCCATTCGGTTTCTCGTCTATCCGTTTGTACAAGCTCGCAGCCGATACAGAACATCTCACAGCCTGTTTCTTCAGCAATAGCAGCATAATGCAGAATAAATTTAGTATAAGAGCTGAACCACTCCGACCATTTAGGCTCGCAAGGAACATCCTTATCGAAAAAGTTAATGTGAGCACGCCAAGTTCCGTCCGCGCAATTAACGATCGGCTTCAGGCATACCTTTAGCTGCAGTGACTTCGCTTTACTGATGGACTGTTTCACTTCTTCGTCGGTAACGGTTGGCGCCTCCCAGTAGGGAATTTCCGTAGAATGAGCGGTAGCTTGAAGCGCACTAAAGGCAATGGCCGTCCAGTTCGCTCCAGTGACTGAAGACATGAGTTCCATCGAACGTTCCGCTTCTTCCGTTTTCCATGAACCACGTGTACCCGAGAAGCCCCAGGTTATACCTGCAATGTATTCGTTGTTAAATACCATCGAGAATCCCCACCTTACATTGAAAATAGAAAAGAGAATAATTAGTAAAATAATTTTGTTATATAGTTATTATTAATTTGTTAGTTTATGATAACAACTTAATTTAGTTATATACTTTTTCGAAGATGATTTCAAGGACAATTTATAGTTGCAGCTGGGAAATTAGAATAACTTTCGTTATAGTAAATACAAGACTATAAAAGAGTGTAATCGTACATTGTCGTAATACATAGGAAGAATTCTATTCGTGATGATGGAGCATTCATAATAACTGGCAGATACAACTGGAGGGAAGTGCTCAAATGATAAATGTTATGATTGCGGACGACGAGGAGGTCATTCGCAGGGGGCTCGAAAAAATCACATCGAGGATGGAGCTAGATGTACATGTAATTGGATCCTACGGTAACGGGGTGGAAGCCTGGGAGCATTTTGAAAAGTTATCCCGAGATGACATTGATCTGCTTATTACAGATATCAAAATGCCTAGAATGGATGGCTTTATGTTGATTGAACAGGTTAGAGGACATATGGAGGATATACCTATTGCCGTTCTTAGCGGTTTTAGTGAATTTGAATATGCCCGCCGAGCAATCCGCCATGGGGTGATGGATTATTTACTAAAACCTATTGATAAGACTCAGTTATATGAATTGCTCAAGAGAGTAGAGGATACAAAGAAAAAGAACGTCACAGAGCAGGAGGAGATGTTCTCTCAAGCGGCAGATGGTGGAGAGCATTACGTAGTTGAACAGACTAAAAGCATACTGGAGAGGGAGTATGATCAGAACTTCGAACTTGAGCGTTTGGCGGAGACCGTCGGTATGAATGCGAGCTACCTCAGCCGGTTGTTCAAAATAAAGACGGGGCAAACCATCACCGACTATCTAATTCGAATTCGTATTACTAAGGCGAAAGAATTGCTGATCGAGCATCCCGACTTAAAAAATTATGAAATTGCCGATAAGGTTGGCTATAGTGATCCGGTTTATTTTAATAAATTGTTCAAGAAAATGTGTGGTATGACACCTAAGGATTATAAAAGTGGCTGTAAATTACCGAAAATGGAGCGTGAGTTTTAGTCCTATATAGGAAGCTATTATTTAGGAGAGCGATAAGCTCTCTTTTTTTTGTGGTTATTTTCAATAAATTAGATAATAAAAACACCATAACAAAAACAAAAATAACAAATACAAGACCAGAAAAAGCAATTCAAACCATCGTTTTGCGTTAAAAATAGATCTATAATGAGTTTGTAAGCGATATCATCACTTTTTTTCAAGAGTATTTCAGTGATTTTGATAATAGTGATTACTCTATTAAATTGATGGTGATGATAAAAGTTATTATTTTTGTTATTAAACCAAATTAGAGTCGAATTGAAGAGAGGGGTCGTAAAAGCATGAAAAAAGGCAAAACAATGATGGGCTTGATGGCACTGACACTTATGGCAGGATTGTTTAGCGGTTGTTCCTCAAACAACAACACCAACAATGAAGGTGCTAAAAACACAGGAAGCAATGGATCCTCAACAGAGGCGACGGCAGCTCCGGCTGATGATGCAGCAGCCAAGGATATTAAAGGGGATATCACGGTCATTACGCAAAGAACGGATATTGTTGATACCGTATTCAAAGAGTATGCGGCTAAGTTCAATGAGAAATATCCTGATGTAAAGGTAAACTTTGAAGCGCTTGCTACTTACGAAGATCAAATTAAAATTCGCATGAGCACTAGTGACTATGGCGACGTTCTGTTGTTACCTACAAGCATAGCTATTAAAGATATTCCCGATTTCTTCGAACCACTGGGTACACTCGAAGATATGCAAAAACAATATACAGGTGTGGAAGAACGAGCAGTAGACGGAATGGCTTACGGAATTCCAATGACCATCAACTTTAACGGTATTATTTACAACAAACAAGTCTTTAAAGATGCTGGGATTACAGAGGTTCCAAGAACGCCTGAACAATTCTTAACTGCTCTGCAATCTGTTAAAGATAAAACGAAAGCTGTGCCTCTGTACACAAACTACGCAGCTGGCTGGACATTGACCCAATGGGAAGCGGATTTGGCTACAGTAGCTGGTAACCGTGATTATGTGAACATTGGGCAAGTGGCTAGCGACGATAACTATGTTCCAGGCCAACCTCACTATGAACTGTACAAAATCCTGTATGATGCAGCACAAAAAGGTTTGATTGAAGAAGATCCAACGACTACAGACTGGGAATCTTCCAAAGCGGATCTGGCTAACGGAAAAATCGGCACGATGGTTCTTGGATCTTGGGCAATCGGTCAAATCAAAGGTTTAGCAACGAATCCAGATGATGTCGGCTTTATGCCATTCCCTACGAATGCAGATAAAATCCTTGTACCACTTGCTGGTGACTACAATCTGGGTGTCAGCGTTCATAGTAAAAACAAAGAAGCTGCTAGAGCTTGGGTGGATTGGTTCATTAACGAATCTGGCTACCCAACGACTGAAGGTGGCGGTATGAGTCCGGCTATCGGTGCAGAGCTTCCAGAAATTCTGAAACAATATGAAGGCACTGAAGTAACCTTTGATACACTTGCAGCTGCTAAAGCCGGCGAAGAAGGCTGGTCTGATGAAATCGACAAACAAGCCGAAATCGGTGCTTGGCAACCAGACTTCAAGAAACGGATTATTGAAGCCGCAATTGGCAACAGAAAAGAATCCTATGATGACATCATGAAGGACCTCAACGACAAGTGGAAAGCCGCTCGCGCTAAAGTCACAGCACAGTAAACAACTATAAGCTTTCTTAAATGCTATAGGCGGTAGTGGATGTGGGAGGGGATATGCTAACGGGCATTTCCCCCTTCACATTTAAACGAGTCATAAATAAATGAGGATGCTTTTCTGGAGGTGTATCGGGTGTTCAAGTTTTCGAATTTGAGTTACAAAAATCAACGGATTGCCATCATATGCTTGTTCTCATTAGTGCCGATCGTATTACTACTCACATTTGCTTATTATCCAGTAATCAGTATGTTTCGGTACAGCTTCACCAGCTGGAATGGCCTAAGTAAAAACATGGAGTACGTTGGGTTAGAAAACTACAAAACCATTTTTACGAAACCGGAGTATTTTTCCGTATTTAAGGTCAGCTTGTATTATTTCTTCACTACCTTTATTCAGATGGCACTTGCTTTGTATTTTGCAACCATACTGAGCTTTAGTGTTCGCATGAAAAATTTATTCAAAGGGATTTTGTTCTTCCCAACCTTGCTAAACGGTGTAGCGATCGGCTTTATCTTTCTGTTCTTTTTCAAACCAGATGGAACGCTAGATACGATTCTTAACCTGCTCGGACTCAGCGGTTTACAGCAGAAGTGGCTGCTCAATCCGAACTTGATTAACTTCTCGCTCGCAGGTGCGTCACTGTGGAGATACATGGGGATGAACTTCCTGATCTTCCTTGGGGCTATTTCCTCGATCGGTTCGGATATTTATGAAGCTGCTGAGATTGATGGTGCAAACAGATGGCATCAGTTTATGCATATTATTTTGCCAAGTATTAAACGTATTCTGCAATTGAACCTGATTCTTGCGGTCAGTGGCGCCATTGGTGTGTTTGAAATTCCATACGTCATGACAGGCGGATCTAACGGAAGTAGCACATTTGTTATTCAGACGGTCGATGTAGCGTTCAAATATAGCAAAGTTGGATTAGCGTCAGCGATGGCCGTAGTTTTGCTGGGTATCGTTATAGTAGTTACTATTTTGCAGCGCGTTCTGATCAAGGAGGAGAAATAAACTATGCATTCTGTAAAATATACCACTGCTAGTATATTCAAATATCTCACCTTGATTTTGGGAGCACTTGCAGCATTGATACCTATCGTAGTTGTATTTTTTGCCTCATTAAAAACAGGGCCGGAATACGCTTCAACCGGACCGTTAACGCTGCCAGAGAATTGGCTGAATTTCTCCAACTACACTAAGGCTTTTGTTGATGGCAAAATGCTTCTAGGATTTAAAAACACTGTCATTATCGTTGTGATCTCTATCCTGGGTGCAACGCTGACGGGTTCGATGATGGCATATATTTTATCCCGTTTCAAATTTAAAGGCAGTAAAGTTCTCATCAGTATGTTTCTGATTGCTACCCTGATTCCGGGTGTTACAACGCAAGTGGCAACCTTCCAAATCATCAATCACTTGGGCCTGTTTAATACCAGATGGGCACCCATCGTGATGTACCTCGGTACGGATATTATTGCTGTATATATTTTCATGCAGTTCCTGGATTCGATTTCCGAGTCACTGGATGAATCCGCGATGCTGGACGGGGCTTCGTATTGGACGATTTATTGGAGAATTATTTTGCCACTGCTGAAACCGGCGATTGTAACAGTAATTATTGTGAAGGGCGTAAATATTTATAACGATTTTTACACTCCTTTCCTATATATGCCGAAAACAGATCTCCAAACGATCTCCACAGCACTCTTTAAGTTTAAAGGTCCATACGGATCGCAGTGGGAAGTAATATGTGCGGCGATTATGATCGCGATTATTCCGACATTGGTTGTGTTTACCGCGTTGCAAAAGTATATCTACAATGGATTTTCACAAGGTTCCGTTAAGTAAGCTTAGTAGTGGATTTCATAGCAGTACTAGATAAAATAGCAAACTGAAAAGTTGCATACATTTGGAGGGAATACTAATGAGTGAAGTGAAATTGGTTGGAGCAAGTGCGATTAACATCCCGAACATGCCTTGGCAGGATAAGCCTGCTGGCTATGAGAACCCGATTTGGAGACATAATGATAACCCGGTTATCAAAAGAAATCCTGCAAAAGGTGTAGCCCGTATTTTTAATAGTGCGGTTACTGCGTTTGAAGGTAGTTTTATCGGAGTATTTCGTGTAGAAGATAACACAACGCGTCCGCATTTGCGCATGGGGCATAGTGTTGACGGTCTAGATTGGAAAATCGATGATGAGCCGATCCGATTTATAGATGAAGAAGGTAACTCTTATCAGCCGCGTTATGCTTACGATCCACGTCTGGTTAAGGTCGAAGATACATTTTATATTATCTGGTGTACAGATTTTTACGGCGCAGCTATCGGTGTTGCTAAAACGCAAGATTTCAAAACATTTATCAGCTTGGAAAATCCATTCCTGCCCTTCAACCGGAACGGTGTATTATTCCCTAGAAAAATCAATAATAACTTCGTGATGTTGTCCCGTCCAAGTGACAGCGGACATACACCATTCGGTGATGTATTCCTTAGTGAAAGCCCTGACTTTGTATTTTGGGGTAAACACCGCCATGTCATGAGTAAAGGTGGCCAAGGCTGGTGGCAAAGTGTCAAGATTGGCGGCGGACCTGCACCGATTGAAACTACAGAAGGCTGGTTGATGTTCTACCATGGCGTTACAGGAACCTGCAACGGTCTTGTATATAGCATGGGTGCAGTTATTTTGGATATTAACGAGCCTTCGAAAGTAAAATATCGCTCGAAAAATTTTGTGCTAACTCCTGAAGAATGGTATGAGGAAAGAGGTTTTGTGAATAACGTTCTGTTCCCATGTGCCACTCTGCATGATGCAGAAACGGGCCGTATCGCCATCTATTATGGCGCTGCTGACACTTATGTAGGCGTTGCATATACAACTGTTGATGAAATCGTCAACTATGTCATCGACACCCATGAAGAGGTTGGCGATGATGCGGGTTTAGGTAAAATTTAATAGGGTGAACAACCTTTGAGGAACAAGCTTTAGGTAGAGTGAAGTTGGGTAGATATTTGGTGGCTGAGCAGCGTTCGAAAAAAGTGTGCGGCGTGTAGTGTGCTGTATTTTGTATGCTGGGTTCTGCACGTTGCGTGCTTTGTGTTCTGTGGTTTGGGCTTTTCATTGCATTCTCTGCAATAGAAACTCTCGATTTCGTCTGAAAATAGAATCTATTGCACTCTCTGCAATGGATTTCCGCAAAAATCACTTTTATGCTCGGTTTCGCTCGAACTGATTGCACAAAGTGCAATAGAACAAAGACGGACACTCATATGGAGAGATTCTATTGCACAAAGTGCAGCCAAAGAGCAACGAGTGAGTACTATGAGCTCATTCATGAGACGCCAGTATGTCTAGGCTAAAGCCGCTAGTTGCACAAAGTGCACTTAAACTAACCAGTTTGGTGGTGTTTAGTGTAAATAGTTGCACATTGTACACTTATTTCAGGCGATTTTGCCCCGGAAACCCCGCTGTGAGCAATTTTAGTTGTATAGAATGCAATTAAATGAACAACACGACTTACTTAGCTGTAATAGTTGCACAATGTGCAACTAGCGAGCTCTTGTTATTAGTAGAAACTAACGGAAAACCCACATAGCGGGTTTTCCGTTTCCATTGTTTTTTAAGTGAAAAAACCTTAAGGAGGACCTTAATATGGGAAATGACATGACATTGTCACAATTAAAAAAATATAACGGAAGCAGCCCAAAACCAGTCGACTTTGACGCATTTTGGGAGCGGGCTTTGCATGATCTGGACGCCCAGTCACTAGATTATGAACTAGAGCCTGCGGAGTTCGTCAGCGAGCTGGCGGAATGTTTTCATCTGTATTTTACCGGTGTTGGCGGAGCAAGAATCCATTGTAAATATGTAAGACCGAAGAAAAGGGGTTCAGAAAAAGGTTCTGGTGTCGTGATGTTTCATGGATATTCCTGTGACAGCGGGGATTGGATGGAGAAGGTGACTTATGCGGCCCATGGGATTAGTGTCCTTGCGATGGATTGCCGGGGACAAGGCGGACTTTCCGAGGATAATCTTACAGTAAAAGGCACAACCATTCGTGGACATATTATTCGCGGCATTGACGATCCTAATCCGCACAACCTTTATTATCGTAATGTGTTTCTGGATACAGCGCAGACTGCTCGAATATTGATGTCTATGGAAGAAGTTGATCCAGCACGAGTAGGTGCTTTTGGTTTATCTCAAGGCGGAGCGCTTACTGTAGCTTGTGCAGCATTAGAGCCGCGTGTGAGCATGGCCGTTCCTGTGTATCCCTTTCTTTCAGATTATAGACGGGCTTGGGAGCTTGATATCACTACGTCAGCTTATGAGGAAATTAACTATTATTTCCGCTTTTTTGATCCCCATCATTTACGTGAGGACGAGATTTTTAATAGACTGGGTTACATCGATATTCAGAATCTCGCGGAGCGAATTCAAGCCAAAATATTGTGGGTTACAGGGTTATCCGATGTGATTTGTCCACCTTCAACGCAGTTTGCCGCGTACAACAAAGTACTAGCGCCCAAAGAGCTTATGGTTTATTATGAGTACGGTCATGAGTATTTGCCATATCTTTCCGATCGGGTGTTACAAATGTTCATGACCTTGTAAACGATAAGCCAGTAGGCATAACAGACGACAACGGTGGTGAATGATTAGATGAAAGTACAAGTGAAAAAAGAAAAAAGACGATTCCAGCTGCATCCATCCAAATCCATTGGGGTGCGGCTTTTTCTCATCTTCTTTGTTTCGACGATGGTGCTCGTGCTCTCTCTCGGCTACACTTCCTATTCCGTAGCTGAGCATACGATCGAGACGAATGCGCTGTCAGCCAATCAACAGACAGTCGTTCAAACCGCTGAGAAGTTTGATGTGGAATTGTTACGTTATGAGGATGGTCTAGGTAGAATCTTGTACGACAATGAAATTCAAAATGCACTCAAACAAGGGAATAATCCCACTACAAGTAATGAGGAACGTAAGGTACTATCTAACCAGATTAGTGCGCAGCTAAATGATTGGCTCACGGCATCAAACGGTGTGGAGGCCGTATACCTTATTCCGATGAATAAAGATTTTCCGATTTCTTCGGCGGGTACAAAAGATAGCGCTTTTATTGAGAGTTTCAGAGAATCCTCATGGTTTAAGCAGCTAGAGGAGAAGCCACAGAGTGTATGGATTCCACGTGAATTACAGGGCCAGGAAGGAAATACGTCAGGTGTTTTCCATTTGGCCAAATCGATTGCTGGTGATTCTGAAAGCTCAGGATACATAGTCATTAACGATATTAGAATTAGCGAATTAGAAAATCAGCTTCGTAAAGTGGATCTTGGAACAAGCTCCTACATGCAATTGCTAACGAATAAGGATGAATTGATAGCCTCCTCCCAGCAAGTGGGGACGGATACATATTTGAATCTGGGAGGGACGCTTCTGGGTGGTCTGCAGAATACAGCAGGCTCATTGCCAACAAAGGATGAGAAGGGGAAATCTATATTAGCTGTATACGGAACACTAGAAACCTCGGGATGGAGGTTACTTGGTGTTGTACCGGCTGAGAACTTGACGAAAGACGCGCTGCGTATTCTCAAGACTACTTATATTATTGTTGCTGTAGCTGCTGTTATCGCTATTTTAATAGGGTATTGGATGTTCAGAATGGTATCTCGACCGCTGACCAGACTTAAGAATTTGATGTCAGAGGGAGCCGAAGGGAATCTAGGGGTGCGTACGAATATCACATCACGTGATGAGATCGGTCAGTTATCCAGTTCTTTTAACATGATGATGGAACGAATAACAGAGCTGGTTATCCATACGAATGAAACCGCTCGGAAGGTACTGGAAACCGCCGATGAGCTTAGCGGTGTTTCGCGCAAGACAGCTGATGCAGCTATGGATATTGCTGCGGCCACGGAAGAAATTGCGGGTGGTGCAGGCAGTCTGGCCTTGGAAGCTGATCGTGGCAATGAGTTGACGGGGCAAATTTCGGTACAGATGGATTTAGTCAATTCAGCTACTCACGAGATGGATCACACCGCACATAGCATCGGCGAACTCAGTGAGGAAGGCTTCAACAGGTTGAAAGAATTACTTAATGAGACGAATAGGACGGGCCTGAAGACGAATCAGCTTGTGTTGAAGGTTAACGAGCTGACAGAAGCGGCATCTTCCGTTATGAAGGTTCTTAATGTGATGCAAAATATTACTCAGCAGACGAATATCTTGTCTCTGAATGCCACCATTGAAGCAGCAAGAGCAGGCGAGGCCGGGCGAGGATTCATGGTGGTAGCCGATGAAATACGCCAGCTTGCAGATCAATCGAAAGAGTCTATCGCTGTTGTGGCAGAAATAACAGATACCGTTATGAGAGATATGAACGAGACGGTTGTGGTCCTTTCAGAAGTTGCACCGCTCTTTAATCAGCAAATGACTTCCGTGCAGAGTACTAGCGATATCTTCGTATCTGTGCAGGATCAGATGCAGCATTTTATCGCCCGTCTGAATGCTGTAACTGTGTCGATGGACAGCCTGAGTCAATCGCAAAAGGTTCTATCCGATTCGATGAGCAACGTAAGCTCAATAGCTGAGGAATCATCAGCTGCCTCTCAAGAAGTTGCCTCACTTAGTGGAGAGCAACAAAGTGTAAGTGATCATTTGGTAGAGCTTTCTTTGAAGCTGGAGGATGCATCCTTGCAGTTAAAGGAGAAATTATCGAAATTCAGCGTGTAGGGTAGCCTTAACAGAATACTAAATTAAAGAACCGCTTATTCCTTTAGGAGAAGCGGTTCTTTGTTTTGAGCGGCATGTAGCGAGTATAAAATAATCCAGATGCATCTGAAGATAGTCTAGATAAGCCATCCCAAACCTCAAGCTATAATATGTCTATCAAATAGGGGGTGAACTGAAGAGATCCTTTTGTTAGACAGTATTGTTAGCGTTTACATATTTTACTGAGGAGGATGGCATGTTGACAAAATATAAAAACAGTTCAAGCCTAAAAGTTAAGAAAATGCCCATAGCTAGAAAGCTGGCCAGTAGCTTAGCAGTCGCTGCGTTGTTATTCTCATCTGTGAATCCAGGGGCGTTTGCCGCTGAAATTACAAATGTTCAAACGGTTGCGAGTTTTAAGGACGTAAACGGGCATTGGGCGCAATCACCAATAGGAAAATGGGCGTCAAGCGGAATTATAAATGGATATACGGATGGAAGCTTCCTACCAAACGGAAAAGTAACTAGAGCAGAATTCGTGGCAGTGCTCAACCGATTATTCGGTTTTTCACAGCAAACAAGCAATAGCTTTAACGATATACCGAGCGGGAAATGGTATGCAGCTGATGTGCTGATCGCACGTCAAGCAGGTTACTTTGAAGGTTTTGCAGGTAATCTTGCGAAACCAGATAACTACCTAACGAGACAGGACGCTGCAACCATGCTGGCTCGTGTGTTCGAATTGAAACAGGCAGGGACGGCTTCCCTATCCTTCTCGGACGCTGCTTCAATAAGTGCTTATGCTGCCTCAGCGGTTGGCATCCTTACTCAAAAAGGGGCTATCAACGGGTATACGGATGGAACATTCAAACCAACGGGATCCATAACACGTGCTGAGGTCATTAAGATTATTGATGGTATGGCAAAAGGATATTACAATGCTGCAGGTACTTATGATGCCACGGCGATCGCGGGCTCTGCGCTAATTACTGCTTCAGGAGCAATCCTATCTGGTAGCAAAGTGAGTGGAGATTTATATTTAACCGCAGGTATCGGTAACGGAGAGGCTACACTTGATCAAGTAACCGTATCTGGAACCACGTTTGTAAGCGGCGGTGGAATAGACAGTATTCACTTGAAGAGTAGCACTTTGTCGGGTGTAACCATTAATAAGCAAGGCGGAAAGGTTCGAGTTGTAGCCGAAGGGTTCACTGCAATCCAATCTATGGAAATTTTAGTTCCTACCGTTATTGTAATCAATGATGGGGCGAAGGTGGGAACGATCACTATCCGGCCAGGAGCAGAGGGAACAATCATAACTGGTGGGAAAAATGTGACCAGTATCGTGGTACAAACTTCAGGTGTGATCATTGATGGTAAAGAGGTTGGCCAAGGAACAATTACTTATGATGGTAAAGATACTGCGGCTAAGCCAACCAGCAGTCCTGCTACTGGCGGCGGAGGGTCCGGGTCAGGCTCAAATAATGGAGGCAGTAGCACGAAATGGAGCCAAAGCGTTGTTGGTACGATTGGTACAGTGACCAATCCTGGTGGAGAGACCTTAGGATACTCAACACAATCAGGGGTAGCTCTGTTAACCGTAGATGGGTTAGCATTTAAAGATTTGAATAAAAACGGCAAGCTAGACAAATATGAGGATTGGCGTCTTAGCACAGAAGTAAGAGCTACGGATCTTGCTTCGCAAATGTCTGTGGAGCAAATTGCCGGACTTATGCTGTACAGTGGTCATCAATCCATACCAGCAGCCTCAGCTTCGGGATTCCGTGGGGGAACTTATGGTGGAAAACCGCTGGTGGAAAGCGGTGCATTAGCATCCGATCTAACAGACCAACAGAAAGTATTCTTGACAGAAGATAACTTGCGGCATGTATTGATTACTACGGTTGAGAGCCCTGAGGTGGCTGCCCGTTGGAACAACAATGCCCAAGCCTTAGTGGAGAAGATTGGACTTGGTATTCCAGCTAATAACAGCTCGGACCCTCGTCATAGCACTGTAGCTAACGCAGAGTATAACGAAGGATCAGGTGGAGCGATCTCGATGTGGCCGCAGGCACTAGGTCTTGCTGCTTCCTTCGATGCCAATCTGACGAAGCAGTTTGGCGAAATTGCTTCTAAAGAGTACAGGGCGCTTGGCATCGCAACAGCTTTATCCCCTCAGGTGGATATATCTTCGGAACCGCGCTGGACTCGTTTCAGCGGAACATTTGGTGAGGACTCCAAACTGTCTGCTGATATGGCAAGAGCCTATGTGGATGGTTTTCAGACTACACCGGGCAGCAGCGATGGATGGGGCAATGAGAGTGTGAATGCTATGGTAAAACATTGGCCAGGTGGGGGTTCAGGTGAAAGCGGCCGAGATGCGCACTACGGGTACGGAAAGTATGCTGTTTATCCGGGAAATAACTTCGATGAGCATCTGATTCCTTTTACAAAAGGAGCATTTGACCTGGAAGGACCGACTGGAAAAGCCGCTGCAGTTATGCCGTATTATACAATCTCATTTAATCAGGATAAGGCGAATGGAGAGAATGTAGGGAACTCGTATAGTCCTTATGTAATCACCGATCTTTTACGGAACACGTATCATTACGACGGGGTAATCACAACAGACTGGGGAATCACAGGCGATGAAGGACCTGTTGAATTATTTGGTAACCGCCCATGGGGTGTAGAAGAAAATTACACAGTTGCGGAACGTCACTATCGAATCATCATGGCCGGTGTCGACCAATTCGGTGGAAATAACGATTCCAAACCTATCATTGCAGCGTATCAAATAGGAATTGAGAAACAAGGCGAGAAGGTGATACGGACACGATTTGAAGAGTCAGCAGTACGACTACTTACTAATATTTTTAACGCAGGGCTATTTGAGAATCCATATCTTGATGTAGAGGAAACAAAAGCTACTGTGGGTAACAAGGAGTTTATGACAGAGGGTTATATGGCCCAATTAAAGTCAGTCATTATGCTGAAAAACAAAGATAACCATGTACTTCCACTTAAAAAAGATGAGAAAGTTTATGTTCCAAAAACTTATGATGCAGCTACCAAATCGTATTCGTATCCTGTCAACATTGATCAGCTGAAGAAATACTTCAATGTGACGGATGATCCGGCTCAAGCTGACAGCGCGATTGTCTTTATCAAGAATCCGCAAACTGGCGCAGGCTACAGCAAAGCTGACGTAGATGCCGGAGGTAATGGGTATATCCCGATCAGCCTGCAGTATCGTCCATATACAGCGGAGTATGCACGTGAAACGAGTTTGGCTGGTGATGCAAGAGATGTATTGAACCGTTCTTACAAGGGAAAGAAGACTACGGCATCCAATGAGTCTGATCTTGATCTGGTGCTTGATACCAAAAAAGCAATGGGAGATAAACCAGTAGTCGTTTCCCTAACGATGTCTAATCCAACGATTGTTGCTGAATTCGAAGATCGTGCGGATGCGATTATTGCGAACTTTGGCATTCAGAATCAAGCGATCTTCGATATTCTGGTAGGTGCATATGAACCATCGGCCCTTCTGCCTATGCAAATGCCTAAAGACATGAAGACGGTAGAGGAGCAGTATGAGGATGTATCCCATGATATGAAAGTCTATGTAGATTCTGAAGGGAATGCTTATGACTTTGCCTTCGGGATGAACTGGAGCGGCGTAATTAACGATGCCCGGACAGCGAAATACAAAAAAGCTGTTGATCCCGGAACTGAACCTGAAGAAGGACTCGTTGCTGCTCCAACAGCTTCTATCCCGTCAGGAACTTATTATGGAGCTCAGACGGTAATGTTGACTGCTCCGAGTGGCGCAACCATCTTCTATACTACCGATGGATCTGCACCTGCAGCATCGGTAATGAATACGACCAAGCAGTATAATTCACGGTCTGGAATCAGTATTACGGCCTCCTCAATAGTAAAGGCATTAACGGTTAAAGACGGCAAGACAAGTAAAGTTGCTGAATTCAATTATGTAATTGGAGCGGCATTGCCTACTGCTTTTCCAGAGCCTGGTGTATATAAGAGTGGCCCTAAGGTTACGCTCACCTCAACATCCGGCGCTACAATTTATTACACACTTGACGGAAGTACACCAACTGAAAACAGTATCGTATATCAAGGACCAATTACGATTGTAGGTGCCGATAAAGAGACGGCTACAATTAAAGCCTTGGCAGTTAAAGCTGGTATCCCATCCAGTCCTATAGCTGAATTAAAATACACTATCGACGCAAGTCTGGTTGTACTGACAGACGAAGCATCCATTGATGCCGTTATTGGTGAAATGACGCTTAAGGAAAAAGCTTCGCTGGTTGTCGGTGCTGGTTCAGGCACGAAGGTAGCTGGAGCTGCTGGTGGTTCTTATGAGTTGCCACGTCTTGGGATTCCCAAGTTAATCATGGCAGATGGACCAGCGGGAGTCCGAATCAACACGAAACAGGGTGAAGATACAACATTTGCTACAGGGTTCCCTATCGCCACTTCCATTGCAGCGACTTGGAATGAAGCCTTGGCTAACCAAGTAGGTAATGCGATGGGGAATGAGCTACTGGAGTATGGTGTGGATTTATATCTGGCTCCCGCGCTGAACATTCACCGCAATCCATTGGGGGGCAGAAACTTTGAGTATTATTCCGAAGATCCGCTCATCTCAGGAAAAATGACCGCTGCGATTACGAATGGGGTTCAGGCGAATGGGGTCGGAACGACAATTAAGCATTTTGCCGCAAATAATCAGGAAACGAACCGGATGTCTATCGACACAGTCGTTTCAGAGAGAGCACTGCGCGAAATCTACTTGAAAGGGTTCGAAATCGCAGTGGAAGAATCGCAGCCATGGTCTGTTATGAGCTCTTATAACAAAATCAATGGAACGTTTGCCTCCGAAAATAAAGATCTACTGAGCACAATTCTCCGCGATGAGTGGGGGTTCCAAGGCTTTGTAATGACGGACTGGGGTGGGGGCTCGAACCGGGCACAAAATATGATTGCAGGCAATGACCTCATCATGCCAGGTAATGCGACAGCCATTGCAGCGATTGCTAAAGCTGTGAACGATGGCGATCTGAGTGAAGAACAATTGGATGTTAACGTAAAAAGAATTTTGAAAGTCGTAGTGAAATCACCATCCTTTAAAGGAATCGGACATAGCAACCAGCCTGATCTTGCTGCAAACGCAGTGACCTCTCGTCAAGCTGCAACAGAAGGTATGGTGCTGTTGGAGAACAAAGCGGCGGCTTTGCCTATCGCAGTAGGTACGAATATTGCCCTCTTCGGAAATGCTCAGATTGAAACCGTCAAGGGCGGAACTGGCAGCGGGGATGTCAATGTCGAGCATACAGTATCGATTGTTGAAGGGTTAAGTGACGCAGGCTACACCATATATGAACCTTTAAATGTCAGCTATCAAGAATATATTACAGAGCTAAGAAAGAAACCAGAATACGGTCCAGTGAGCAGCTTTGGCGGCTTGGCCTATCCACCGCTTCCTGAAAAGGTATTATCAGCGGATGAGATTAATTCAGCAGAAGCTTCTTCCGAGATGGGCATTATTGTAATCAGCAGAATATCTGGTGAAGGTGCAGACCGGAAAAATGCTGAGGGTGACTTTTTGTTGACAGCAACAGAGCTGGATATGATTGATAAGGTATCAACTGCTTACCATGAGCAAGGTAAGAAGGTCTCCGTGATTCTGAATATCGGCGGTCCGATTGAAATGATCTCCTGGAAAGATAAAGTGGATGCTATTCTCTTGGCTTGGCAGCCAGGACAGGAAGCAGGCCATGCAATTGCCGACGTATTATCCGGAGCTGTGAATCCATCGGGCAAGCTGCCAATGACTTTTCCTACAAGTTATGGTGTAGCTCCTTCCGCTAATAACTTTCCAGGAAATAGTGCGGAAGTGAAGTACGAGGAAGATATTTATGTGGGTTACCGTTACTATGATACGTTTGGCAAAAGCAGTGCGGTTGCCTATCCATTCGGATATGGCCTCTCCTATACAACCTTTGGCTACCGCCATCTTAAGATCAGTTCAGATGCTTTTGATTCTGCAGCAGGAAGTGTGACTGTAACCGTGGATGTATATAACAACGGTACAGTTGCAGGTAAAGAGGTAGTTCAGCTATATCTAAGCGCTCCGGGTGCCAATAAACCAGTTCAAGAATTGAAGGCTTTCCAAAAGACAGCGTTATTGAATGCAGGAGAGCATCAGACCCTTACGTTCACACTAAATAGTATGGATCTAGCTTCCTTTGATGAGAGCAGTCATTCTTGGGTAGCAGATTCAGGCACTTATGCGGTTCGAATCGGTTCCTCTTCCGCAGGAGAGAAACTGAATACGTACTTCCAGTTGGAATCGCTATTGACAGTGAAAACCACCAACAGTGTACTGATTCCAGTCAAACCACTAAATCTTTTGGTTCATCCGGTCATTGCCGATTACGCGCAAGAGGCTTTAACTGTTGCACCATAGCCTTTTCCCTTCGTAAGCAGGAATGACAAAGCTGCCTCAAGCTATAAGTAGCTTGGGGCAGTTTTTTTTGGAATCGGGAATTGACTATATTTACTATAGTATCTATTATTATTTTAATGTAAGCGCATTCTTATTGGCATAAACAATGCTAGAGGGGGAAGAACATCATAAACATACTTCGCCGACCTTTTTATACTTTCATGCTGCTCTTACTGTCCATTTCCCTATGTTTTACTGGCGTGTTTACTGGAAAAGTGTTGTATTACGATCATTTACTAGCCGAACAAAAGCCCGCGCAAAAGCCACTACTACATCTGGTCTTAATTTCGGAAGAATTGGATAATCCCTATTGGCGTGAAATTGAGAAAGGTGCTCAGAGAGCAGCAGCAGAGGAAGGGATTGCGCTGGAATATCTCGGACCCGTCCAAGCAGATAAGAGAGAGCAAATTCGAATCATAGATAAAGCTATTGCATCTAAGGTAGACGGAATATTGACACAAGGACTTAATGATAAGGAATTTAATCCCATCATAGCTGAAGCTGTTAAACAAGGTATCCCTGTCATTACTATTGATTCGGATGCACCATCTAGCGGGCGGATTGCCTATGTTGGCACTGATAACTACGCGGCTGGATATTTAGCAGGAACGACACTTGTTCAGCAATCGAAGGGCGTAGGTCAAGTTGGGATTGTGACGGGGAGCTTTACCTCTACGAATCAACAGCAGCGGGTTAAAGGTTTTATGGATGCAATTGATGGACAGTCTGGTATCCATGTCGTACAAATTGAAGAATCAAACATTAATCGGATTCAGTCAGAAGTCATAGCTTTTAAAATCATGAATCAGCATCCGGAAATAGACACTTTTTTGGGTACAAGTTCTTTGGATGGATTGGGAATTGCCCAAATGCTGAAAGGTAAAAATCAGCAGGCGCGGATCATTGCTTTTGATGACTTACCGGAAACGCTTGAATTCATTGAAGAGGGCATCATAGATGCCTCTATAGTGCAGCAACCGTACATGATGGGACGAAAAAGTGTAGAACTGATGGTGGATTATCTAGCAGGGAAAAAGATTGTTACTATCTTTAATACGGATGCCAATGTGGTCCGCAAAGAGGAAATTTCCCGCGGAAAGGGGGACTTCGGGCCATGATTCGTATTAAAAGCAAACTGATGATCTTTTTTAGTGCTTTTATAGTACTACTTAGTAGTGTCTTCGTCTTTCTTTACATAGATAATATCAATATGGCAAGGACATACGATCAAGTTCTGCACCGATTTTTTCTGCTTAATGAGCTATACCAGGATGCCACTGATGTTAATGATGCTATGAACCGGTATGTGCTCCGGAATCGAAGCGGCGATGAGACCCTGAAGCAGTATGAAACTGCCATTATGAAGCTTAATAACAAACAGGATTTACTAGTAGATATTCTACAAAATGATCATAACCAACTGCTCGTTGATAACTATAGCAATATGATAGACAGCTACATGACAGAGAGCCGGCAAAGTCTTATAGCTTTTGATCTAGGCAACCAGGATGCTTACTACGCACACTTAAAACAATCGGGTGAGATTACCCGATATATTCAAGAGACCACATTGACGATTATTAATAGCGAACTGACGGATTACCGGAATGTGTTTGAGCTGATTAGTCGAAAGAATGAGAACTTTAGATATTTAGGTGTTTTTGTTTTTAGTTCGGTAGCCATTTTGTGTATGATTTTTGCATATTGGTTCTCCAATGGAATTACGAAGCCCATACAGCAATTGACGGCTGCGGCGAATCGGATATCTCGCGGGAATTTCGAGGGGGAGGTTACGGTGAATACGCGTGATGAAATGCGCTTTCTCGCAACAACCTTTAATAATATGCGCTCTAACATCCGCGATCTCGTGGTTGAAATCAAACAGAAATCGGAACTCGATCAATTGGTTAAGAAAATGGAGCTGAAAAGTCTGCAAAATCAGATCAATCCACATTTCCTATTTAATACACTGAACATGGTTTCTAAAATGGCTTATGTCGAGAGCGCAGAAAGAACAAGCGAGTTGGTGGATTCCGTTTCGACCTTGCTGCGTTACAATCTGAAGAAGATGAATTATATTGTTCAGCTGCGTGATGAGGTGAATATTGTTAAAGAGTATTTGTTTATTCAAAGGATGCGTTTTGATGATAGAGTTGCGTTTACGGATGACATTGAGGAGCGAGCCTTGGATTGCTTGTTACCACCACTGACTTTGCAGCCCTTTATTGAGAACGCTTTCACCCATGGTGTGGAATCCTATGAACAGGGTGGGAAACTGCATCTGGCCATTTACGAGAGTGGTAATGATGTCATCGTAGAGGTACAGGATAATGGCGTTGGAATAGACCCAGAAACGATTGCTCGCTTGAGCGGAGATATTCCTTTTTCCGAACATACGCCCATAGATTCAGAGAAAGAAAGGGAGCCTGTGGTGAGCGCTGATTCGAACTCCAATGGAATTGCAATTCGAAATGTACAACGACGGCTGCAGCTTTTCTATCAAAGGAACGATGTAATCGAGATTATGTCCGAGCAGGGAAAGGGAACGACCATCAAACTGAGGCTAACGCGTGTGAATAATAGCAAGGAGGAGATCCTGCATGCTTAAGCTCCTGATTGTGGATGATGAACGTATTGAACGTAGTGCTCTACGGATGATCATCGAGCGGTTTCTACCAGAGATTCGAGTAGTTGGTGAAGCCGAAAATGGTAGGGTAGCTGTAGAGCTCGCCGAACAACTACGGCCTGATGTCATCACTATGGATATCAAAATGCCGGGAATTGATGGAACGGAAGCTGTGTCCTTGATCCATAATAGGTTTCCAGCGATTCGTTTTATTATGATGTCTGCGTTCGATACGTTTGAATATGCACGTAAAGTCATGCGTTATGGTGTGAGGGAGTATTTGCTCAAGCCATATCGGAAGGATCAGATCGTGGAGGTCATCCGCACGATGTCCCATGAGATTGCACGAGAAAAAGAGGATAAACAAAGAACTAATGAGCTGGAGTCCAAATTTAAAGAGACATTATCACTAGTAGAGTCCGAATGGGTTAGTGCTATTTTGATGGATCGAATACAGGAAGTGCAGGTTAGAGATTGGAGCCATACCCTTGGTGTACCAGAATCTTCAGGATTCGCTATCGTATTTGTGATGTCAACGAAGGAGAAGGCATGGAGTGTTCAGGAACGAAGGGAGATATATTCTTGGCTTAGGCATCAGTGTAAGATTAGTTGCTTCTCTCTTGTAGGTCCGATGACAGGAGCTCGTATCCCGGTCTTCATGTTTCCGGATGCGAAATCCCGTTTGCCAATACAGCATATTCATAATGCTAAGGATTTTGCGTCCAATCTGGCTAAATTTGCTTCCCGGCGTTTCCGTTCATTGCAGCTGTCTGTTGGAATCGGAGGTTTAGCAGCTTCTACTGATCAGTTGATAGGCTCTTATCACGAAGCGCTGTTATCAGCCAGTGCTCTTAATGAGGGGGAAAGCTCACAAACACAAGAGGAATGGCTCTCAAATTCTGGTATGAGAGAGGCGGAACGAAGATTGCTTCGTTCTTTAGGTAGTGGACAGTTCCGAGAGATGGAGGAAGATTTCGAGTTTTGGGTAGCGGAACTTCGTCTCTTCTGTAGTGACGAGATCCAGGATATAAAGAGCGGACTACACCGATTATTTACTTTGGCTGATGAGACGCTTAGGGAGAGCGGGCTTGAGCCTTTGCCGCAGCTTAGCTTCGGAGAGGTGGAACAGGTAGAGCTGCTGGTAGAGCAAGCCCATTCAAGACTTTTTCTTCAGGCCCGAATGTTGAAGCATTGGTACGATAACAATTCGGCTAGCGCGATTCGTCGGGCTCAGACGTTTATTTCCGACCATTACAGGCGGGAGCTATCGCTTGAGGAGACGGCTGAACATGTAGGGCTGAACCCAAACTATTTTAGCAAAATATTTAGTGATCGCTGCGGCATAACCTTTATTGATTATTTAACTGGCCTGCGAATCAATAAAGCCAAGGAGCTTCTAGCCGATCCTGCGCAAGTGCTGAAAGAGATCAGTATAAGAATTGGATACCGTGATCCTAACTATTTCAGCAGAGTATTCAAAAAGACAACAGGAATGTCACCGACGGAATTTCGGCAATCCATTGGCAGACTGTAAGCAGAAAATAAACGAATACAGCGGGAACTATAGGAAGGAAGAATCTCAATGAAAAGGTCGCTGATTAGTCTGGTATCCAACACGCTCATTGTCAGCTTGCTTTTATCCTCATGTATGAACTTAAGAGAAAAAAATTTGTCTGCATTTTTTCCTGATGAGGAGGCCATGCGATCTAGTGAACCGGTTAACAACATTCAGGAGGCAATAACGAGAAGCGAGGCGGAGTCGGATCATCCGCAGTTGGAAATCTTTAGCTGGTGGACAGGGGCCGGGGAAGAAGCAGGGTTAAAAGCTTTGATCAAGGTATTCAAAGAAAAGTATCCCGGCATTTATGTCTTTAATGCTGCCGTTGAAGGTGGTGCAGGGGGAAATGCCAAGGAAGTACTTGAACGGCGAATGAAGGAGGGGGAACCGCCGGATACCTTTCAGGGAAGGAATATGCTCTGGGCAGCTGAAGGGCGGGTGGAGCCGTTAAATGATCTGTACGAAGAAGAAGGCTGGTATACAGTATTTCCTCCAGAGATCATCGATATGCTTAGTCTTGGGGATGACATTTATTATGTTCCACTTAACATTCACCGTCAAAATGTGCTCTGGTACAATAAATCCATCTTCGCTGATAACAACCTTCAGGTTCCATCGACATTCGATGAGTTTTTTAAGGTGGCTGATCAATTACAAAGAAAAGGCATCACACCGCTGGCTTTTGGAAACAAGGAACCGTGGATGGTTAGCGCTCTTTACACGAATGTCATGCTCGGAACACTGGGGGCCGAGGATTATAAAAAGCTAAGTAAAGGAGAAATCAATACTGATGATCCTCATGTAAAAGAAGGGATGGAGCGGTTCGCAAAGATGTTGACCTATGTGAATGCTGATCATGCTGAACGAAACTGGCAGGAAGCGGCTAAGCTCGTTGCTGAGGGAAAAGCAGCAATGAACATTATGGGTGATTGGGTGAATGGTTTTTTCACACATGATCTGAAGCTGAAGGACGGTGTGCAGTTTGGCTGGAACGCTTCACCAGGTACAGAAGGGATATTTAGATTCCAATTGGATGCTTTTGGATTGTCACGCGGTGCTGAGGATCGAGAGTCAGTTCGTGATTGGTTAAGGGTACTCGGATCTGCCGAAGGTCAGAATGCCTTTAATCCGCTTAAAGGTTCGATTCCAGCTAGGCAGGACGTTTCGATTTCGAATTATGACAGCTATAGCCGACAGGCCATGGAGGCATTCCGAAACAGTGCAAAGAACAAGGAGCTAGTATCTGATAGTAGGCTGCCTGCTTCTTTAGAAGCTGAAGCTTTTAAGAAAGCAAAGGAACTACAGTCTAATCCATAAACAATCCGTATATTTCCCGAGAAACGTTTCACACATACTTAATCCGAATATTTCTCCCACAAATACTTACCGTCCTTATAAGGATGGTAAGTGTTTGTGTTTGGAAAATAAATTATGGATTGTGATGTTGCAATGAACATTTTATGGCGATTCTAATGGATGTAGGTAGGACATAATAGGTGTGGAGTCTGCTCAGGAGGGAAGACATTGCGTAATAACAAACATCGGCGTGTATTCAGCGGTCTTCTTTTTTTATCTGCGGCTGTAGCCGTGTTGATCCTTAGGCTGGCATGGGTTCAGCTAATTATGAAGGAACAGACGGTTCCTGGAACAAAATATACACTTGCGAAGATGGCGGAAATTCAAAGTGAACGGGAGACTGTACTGGACAGCGGTCGGGGACGTCTGTATGACCGCAAGAATGAGCCTCTTGCGGGGGAAACCATTTGGACGGCGGCTTTTTTTCCACAAGAGGAGATGGCTAAGAAATCTGTGACGAAGGTTGTTTACGAAGAAGCTAAACCCATGCACCGACTGGCGGAGATTCTGGGTGTCAGCTATGAACAACTGCTGAATAAGCGGTCGTCACTTAAAGAACCTTTGCTATGGCCATCTTCAGTGGGAAAAGGACCACTCGCGTTGTCTCAGGCACAGGCAGAAGAAGTGAGTGCACTGGGGATCGACGGAGTAGGCGTACTCCCTTTCGCACGCAGATATGATGGGATCTCTTCAGGTCGGCAATGGCTAGGCTATTTATCGGAAGCTACTATGCATGCTGGAGCTAAAGCTTCTCCTACGGGTCTTAGAGTTCCTATGACGGGAACGGACGGTTTAGAGAAGACGTTAGAGCCTTTGCTTCAAGGGGTAGGACACACGGAAGCATATGTTCAAGTGGATGCGCGTGGGAATCGCCTTCCAGGCAGTCCCATTCAAGTTAAAGCTCCGGGCAATCCTTATTTCCCTCTGTCTTTATATACAACGATTGATAAGAAGCTTCAGGAGGGAATTGAGGAGCTTGCGCTCAAATCCGGAATGAAGGAAGGAGCCATAGTGGTGTTAGATACCGGGTCGGGAGATATTGAAGCCATGGTATCTTTACCCTTCTATAATCCAGAGAAGATATCTCCGCAAGGCGGGGAGTGGAACAATCGGGCACTCCAGGCTGCCGTTCCTGGATCGATCTTCAAAATCGTTACAGCCGCCGCGGCCTTAGAAGCGGGTGTAACCTCCGCTGATGAGCTTTTTTATTGTTCCGGGCAATTTGAGAAATATGGATTGTCTTGTCTGACAGGAAAAGGACACGGACCCCTTACGCTGGCGCAAGGATTCGCCGTGTCCTGTAATACTGTATTTGCTGCTCTGGCAGAGCGCTTAAGCGGTATCCAGCTTCAATCAACTGCACTGGCGCTAGGACTCGGTAGAGATATCAGCTGGCAAGCCGAGAAGACGCTTGGGTTTCCACTTCTAAAACCACTTTCCGGAGAGCAAAAGGGAACCATCTTTACTACCTTACTGCCGGATGACAAGGGAGCCAGGGTACAGACTGCAATTGGACAGCGGGATGTACAAGTCACACCCTTACAAGCAGCTAATCTTATTGTAACGCTACTGCATGGAGGTGAAGTAAGGGCACCAAGGATTCTGCAGCGAATCACATTTGCGAACGGGCAGAAGCTGGAGGAGCTGCCGGGACATCTGTCCCCTTCCTCAGCAGGGAGGATTTCTGAGTCTACAGCCCGCCAGTTACTGTCCATGATGCGCAAAGTTGTAACGGAAGGAACGGGAACCCGTCTACAAAGCACACACTGGCCTGTTGCAGGTAAATCTGGGACGGCACAGACGCTGGTTAAGGGCGTAGCACGCAACAATCAATGGTTTATCGGCTACGGTCCGGTGGATCACCCAAAATATGCTGTATCAGTTGCAGTAGAGAATGTCGCTCCGGATAGTCCGCATCTCGCCATTAAGCTATTCGGTCAGATATTTGATTTATTATCGTCTTCTACAGAAGCTTGAGGCTCCGGAGGAGTAGCAGTGGCCTTGCTCTTAGATGAAGGGCCTTTTGCAGCAAAGGGCGAAACGATAAACTCTTCTTGAGGCAAATAGATCCAGCTCTGAAGATATCCTTGTTGAATTAGTTCTTTGATCAGAATAAGCAGAATCGGCGACAGGATCAGACCGGCCATACCGAAAGCGGATGTGGACAGAATGACGAAGGACAGCATCAGAAAAGCAGACGATACGCCAATCGAATTCCCGGTAATCTTCGGTTCAAGCAGCTGTCTTACAATCAATACAATCGCCAGGAGTACGATTAAACCGATTGCTAATGAGGTATTGCCAACAATGAACAGATAGATGATCCAAGGGACTAAAATCGTCGTTACACCAAGGAGCGGCAAGACATCAAATACAGCACAGATAAGCGCCATAGTGATTTCGTTACCGGTCCTTAGTATGAATAAGCCAACCAGTACGATAACAAAGGTAATGCTGATCAGAATAAGCTGGGCTTTTAAATAAGAGCCGATGGCTTTAAAGACGTTGCCCTGCAAAAAAGCGTAAGCAGTTTTAAATGTTTTTGGCATTTTGTCATGGGCAATCTTGCGCCAATCTTTAATCTCCATACTAAGGAAAAATGCTAAAATAATGGCGATCCCAAAATTGGCCATGAAGGAGGAGAAGGATCCGAGCACACCGACCATATATTTTAGAAAAGTAACAAGCCATCCAGTAAGAACATTCGTGGCATCTTTAAAGTAGCCATTCACTTTATCGGTAATATCCGGCGGCAAGCTTTCGATTTTTTGCTGAAGGTAGGTTGTGGATTCCACGAAATGTTGTTGCACCACATATGTATACTTAGGAAGATTATCTTGAAAGTGAAGCGCTTGGATGGTGACCAATAGCCCAGCGCCAAATAACGTACCCAGAAGAACGATTAAGAACAGAAGCACTGAGATCGCTGAAGCGAATGGTTTGGCAAGCCCCCGTCGGTTCAAGAAACGGGCAAGCGGTTCAATAAGCAAAAATACAAAAAAAGATAGGAATACAGGTGCAGCTAACTGATACAATTTACTGAAGGCGAACATAACCAGATAGACCGTGAGGACAATTAATCCAATGTCGAAGAACGTGCGCCAATATTTTTTGTATAACGGCAGCATAGATATAAACAACTCCCTTTTTTAATAAGTTGATAGGTCAGCTTGAATACATTGTACATGATTTTACCTAAAAACCGTCTATTTCTTTGATACATGTGTTAAAATAGGGGGTAACGTATTTTTTATCTAACTTCACTTGGCCGTATCACAGGTTCTGCTTGCAGACGTAAGGCGAGCCAAAGTCAACTCTGGAAAAGCGAGGAATTCATATGCAGACTTTGCTGCTCTGGTTATTTTATATCTCATCTTTTTATGCTTTTATCCCGGGTATGATTAGCCGCATTTTTGGTTACCGTGTCTTTCGTAAAGGAACTGGGCGAAATGAGTTCGCGTTGACCTTTGATGATGGACCTGACCCTCGATTTACACCGTTACTTCTGGATTTATTGAAGAAGTATGATGCAAAAGCAACCTTTTTTGTAGTAGGATCTAACGCTGAACGTTATCCGGATCTTATTAGGCGGATACATGAAGAGGGACATCTTATTGGAATTCATAATTATGTTCACAAGACGAACTGGCTCATGCGGCCCGCAACCGTTCGTCGGCAGATTCAGCGCACGAATGATATTATCTACAACATAATAGGCGAGCGTAGTACTTATTACCGTCCACCTTGGGGGATTGTCAATTTGTTCGATATTTCCAAGCGTCGCCAAGTTGAAATTGTTCTATGGTCGGTAATGTTTGGAGATTGGCGTGAGAAGCTTGGTGCGCAGCGCCTCACTGAGAAGATGCTGGCCCGATTGAATCCCGGTGAAGTGATGCTGCTGCATGATAGTGGCACAACGTTAGGTGCCGATCCGGACGCACCCGAGAATATGCTTGTAGCCCTTGAACTGACGCTGCAGGAGGCCCAAAGAAGAGGACTGCGCAGTATTCGAGTGGATGACATGATCAAGATGGCGGAGAAATCACCGATTCGGCGTTTATCCTTTGGTAAACGAGTACTGGTCGGACTCTGGTTGGCTTGGGAGCAGGTATTCCAAGTATTATTCCAGCTCAAGACGATTAACCCGGCCGATCCATTCATGCATTATCGAATGCGTAAATATCAGGGAGAGCCTGTTGAACTTGGTGATGGAACCTTGCTGAGTAAAGGTGATAAAGTCATTGAGCTGCATATTGATAACAGGCAATTATTCGAGTTAGGTATTCATTCTCGTTCTTCTGCTCAACTTGCGATTCGCATGATCCGCAGAATGGAGAAGGGGTTGCCAATGCTGGCAGAAGTTATTGCCGAAGATGTAAACCTCGCGCAAGCCAAAGCACTTTATGGGGTTAGTATGATTAACCGTGGGCCAGAGAAATTCGGCTTTAGTGTACATGATTTGCCCGATGGCATATTCGCACGCTCCACCAAGTTTTACTTAAAGATCCTGTTAAGTGTGATTCATCCAGATGGTGGTGCTAGGCTCAAGGAGCGTAGTGAGGTCCTTGTACCGAAGCTAATTCTGATGCCTGTCTCAGAATTACTCAAGAAGATGAATAAGCAACTGCCTCATGATGAAAGGTCAGTAAGAAAACGTAAACCGCACCAAGAAGAAGCGTTGTCACTTAATGATTCACTCACAGAAGTGGAATTGCCAGGAGCAACAGTAACGAATTGATTCATGATATTATTTAGTCTTATATAATGAACCGTAATATAGATGCCTCACAAACCAGAAATGGATTGTGGGGCGTTTTTTCTTGTGCCCAATAAAAAAGAGCAGTCCGACCATAGATTATCTAAGGTGGACTGCTCTTGTATGCTAGGAACAAATAGAACTCGGGTTTGCTAATTAAATCTTCAGTACTGCACCGTTACTGGCGTTGGTAACCATTTTGGAATAGCGAGCCAGGTAACCAGTCTTAACTTTAGGCTCAAACTCTTTCCAGCCCGTACGGCGAACCGCCAATACTTCTTCGTCAACCAGGAGTTCAATCTTGCGATTGTTGAGGTCGAGTTCAATGATGTCTCCATCTTCAACAAAAGCGATCGGGCCGCCTTCAGCTGCCTCCGGAGAAATGTGCCCGATGCTAATTCCGCGGGAAGCCCCCGAGAAACGTCCGTCTGTAATCAGACCAACCTTAGCACCAAGACCCATCCCCACGATTTGCGATGTAGGAGCTAGCATTTCCGGCATTCCCGGTCCACCCTTTGGACCCTCATAACGGATAACGACTACATGGCCTTCTTTAACCTTACCGTTAGCGATGCCTTCGAGTGCGGATTCTTGGGAATCAAAGCAGATCGCAGGACCTTTGTGATATCCACCAACAGAAGCATCTACTGCACCTACTTTAATGATGGAACCTTCAGGAGCCAGGTTGCCGTATAGGACGGCGAGACCGCCTCTTTCGGAGTAAGGGTTATCGATCTTATGAATAACGGAAGTATCTTGGATCTCATGTCCGATTACGTTCTCGGCTAATGTTTTGCCGGTAACCGTCATACAGTCTCCGTACAGAGCACCTGGTTTCTTCAGCAATTCATTCAAGACGGCACTAACGCCGCCTGCGCGGTCCACATCTTCGATGAAAATATCGGATGCTGGAGCCAGCTTCGCCAAATAAGGAACACGGTTAGCCACTTCGTTAATGCGTTCAAGCGGATAATCGATACCAGCTTCTTGAGCCAGTGCAAGGGTGTGTAGCACCGTATTGGTGGAGCCACCCATTGCCATATCCAGTGCAAAAGCGTTATCGAGTGATTCTTTAGTTACGATATCTCTTGGTTTAAGGTCTAACTTAATCAGTTCCATCAGTTGAGTAGCAGATCTGCGTACAAATTCTCTGCGTTCATCAGCTACAGCTAGGATGGTACCATTACCTGGCAATGCCAGTCCAAGTGCCTCTGCCAAACAGTTCATGGAGTTGGCAGTGAACATTCCTGAACAAGATCCACAGGTAGGACAACCGAATTGTTCTAATTCAAGCAACTCAGCGTCATTGATTTTTCCGACTTGGTGAGCACCTACGCCCTCGAATACGGAGGTAAGGGAGAGCTTTTTACCTTTACTGTCTACGCCGGCTTTCATTGGACCACCACTTACGAACATGGTTGGAATGTTGACACGCAATGCGCCCATCATCATTCCCGGTGTGATTTTATCGCAGTTAGGGATGCAGACCATGCCATCGAACCAATGCGCGGAAACGACAGTTTCCAAGGCGTCAGCGATGATCTCACGGCTTGGTAGTGAATAACGCATACCGATATGTCCCATTGCGATACCGTCATCAACGCCGATCGTATTGAATTCGAAAGGAACGCCGCCAGCTTCACGAATCGCTTCCTTAACGATCTTACCGAACTCTTGAAGATGCACATGACCTGGAACAATATCAATATAGGAATTGCAGACCGCAATAAACGGCTTTCCGAAATCTTCTTCTTTTACTCCGGCTGCACGCAGGAGACTACGGTGTGGAGCACGGTCAAAGCCTTTTTTAATCATGTCTGAACGCATTTTCTTAGCTGCCATATTGACATTTCCCCCCTAAATAAATTGCAATGAAATATAGTGTCGCATTAACGCAATGAACTCCAAAGACCTGCGTATATACGGTTTATAGAATGAACGGGGACGAGCTTCCTAGAGAAGAAGGGCGAAGCCGATTCTATAAAAAATGCCGCTGTTTTGGTATAAACGGTTCCCGCCTTTAATGAACGGAGAAGTCATTGTTATTAGTGAGTCTATCACAAAGAGCACGTTTTTTCTACCGGACAATGTGAAGTTTCTCATGAGGAGACCGACCTTAAATAGTATAAAAAAACCTATCCGCAAGGGGATAGGCCACTTATAATGAGCGCCTTAAGGCAACACGCTGCAGGGTGATCATCCAACCGACGGGGGGCTCAACAATAGGATGCATCAGCCTTTTTACACTTGGTTGGGCTAAGAGAATGGTCAGTAAGATTGCAGAAAGCACCAATAACATGGCACCTAAAGAATGGTTGATATAAGCGTACAGGCCAGAAACAGCGGCAAAACGAACGATAAATCCGTGAAGTAGAAAAACATATAACGTACGGGAGCCCCAGTCAGTCAGTCGGCTAAGCGAGTAAGGAATCCACCCCATAAACGCTAGTGCAGCAGTGATTTGTAGCCCGTAAACGCCCAGACGATAAATTCCTGCGTACCATTCATGAAGCCCAAGCTGCATGTAGGTCATACTTCCATAAAGCCAGCCTATCGGCAAGTCTAATCCCCAAGATGCAAACAGAAGGAATAGAAGGATGGAGACTGCGGCAGCGGTAATTTTAATCCATTTTTGAAAAAAGCGAGAAAAGGACTGGAACGAAAAATGATAACCTAATACGAAGAATGGCAGGTATACAAAAGTGCGGCTAATGCTGAACCATACGCCATCAAGCTGTAGGTACCCAACGGCAATTCCAGCGGCGACAGCAAAAATGAATTGAGTGGCAGGCGCCCATTTACGCATCCCGATCATCAGTATACGCCAGAAGGCATGACTTGCCAGGAACCATAAGAGCAAATAGGGGGCGAAAAAGGAATGATGGATACCCTGCACCTGATATATGGTGGCGTCCAGCACAGAGTAGAGGCTTTGAAAAATAATGTACTGCAATCCGATTTGCATGATAATCCGACGGCCTTGTGTACCCGTAAGGTGTTTATTGGCAAAAAAGCCCGTAACAAGTACGAAGAGCGGCATATGAAAGCTGAAGATCCACATATATAAGCTATGCAAGCTGCTCATTGAGCCTATCAATGGTTCTATGGCGTTTCCAACAATTACAGTAAGAATGAGAACAAAACGTAAATTTAGAAAAAAGGTCTTTCCAGGCGTGTCTAGCGAGTTTTCCCCTACCATGACTTCCCCCCAAAGATGCTTGATGCTTTAATTTTAAAATACAAGATTTTCTTCAATTGAATTGTGAATTAACTCACTATTGAAAGCGTTATCATAAGTGCCAAATGTGGCGATGTGTTGAAGGTTGTTAGAACAGTGGGTTTCTACTATAATTTTCTTATATGCAGTAACATCCGGGAGTGGAGCATGTTGAAGAAAAGAATAACTAAGCGTCGTATTGGTTTAATTGTACTAATCATTCTTGTTGTAGCCGGATTGCTGCTTTGGAAATATTTAACTCCGTATGCACCGGCTGAAGAAGCCGAAACTGCACTGATTTCAAGCGGTGGAGTTACAGTTGAACAGAATGAAAACTGGATTTCGTTCGAACCCTCAATTACTAAGGGGGCCTCGATCATATTTTACCCTGGAGCTCTGGTGAAACCAGAAGCTTACTCCCCACTTGCGAAGGGCATTGCTGCTGCGGGGCATCCGTTCTACATCGCTAAAATGCCGCTTAATTTAGCAGTAACAAAGGGCGATGCTGCTGAAGAGATTATTCGTGTGCATCCAAAGCAATCTTTTGTTCTAGGTGGGCATTCGCTTGGGGGTGTCATGGCGTCACGTTATGCGATTGAGCATGCGGACCAGCTGGAAGGTGTGTTTTTCCTGGCTTCTTATCCAGATGAAAAAGGTAGTCTGCGTGAGACTACTTTGTCAGTATTGTCGGTAGTGGGTACAGAGGATCAGGTTATTGACAGAGACAGCTACAACAAAGGACGTTCCTATTTGCCAGATAATACGGTTTATAGTTCAATCGTCGGTGGAAATCACGCTCAGTTTGGAAGCTATGGACCACAAAAAGGAGACGGGAAAGCAACCATTTCCGAAGAAGAACAGCAAAATGACACTGTGCGCGCCATGCTGGATTGGCTTGGGAATATCAGGTAGTCTTCGGTCTTTCCAACAAAGGGAGGATACTTATGCCAGAATTACAGATTAACGATGAATGCATACCCTGTTCAGGAATATTGTTCGACAAAGATGGCACGTTATTGGATCTATTAGCCACTTGGGGGAATTGGGCCGAGCTTGTACTATGTGGAATGGAAAATCAGCTTGCGATTATGGGAACTGATTTTATCGTGGATCGGAGTAAAGTGCTAGGTACCCAGCATGATGCTGCAGGAAAATTGATTGGTTATGATCCAGCAGGGCCGCTCACCATGGCTACAGAAGAAGAAAGTTATGGTGTGCTTGCATGGCAGCTGTATACTGCTGGTGTTCCTTGGAATGAAGCGTTGACCCGTGTAAAGAGTATAGCTAAGGACGCTATGTATGAATTACGCAAACGCCGCACAGCACAACCTCTAGAAGGGCTTCTTCCTTTTCTGGAACAGTGCGCGGCTGCATCACTCAAGCTAGGGGTGGTTACCTCAGATGGCGCAAAGACCACTCAGGAGCATCTGGATTGGCTTGGTATTGCTCATTATTTTCATTCGGTAGTTACAAGAGACAGAGTATTAAACGGAAAACCCGCACCTGAAATGGCTGAATTAGCCTGCCGGGAGCTGGGGCTGTCTCCTGAAGTGACGATTATTATTGGTGACAGCAATGCAGATATGCAATTGGGTAAAGGTGCAGGCTTACGCCTCGCCGTTGGAATCTCCAGCATGGGTGATGGAAATCACTTGATTGACGCAGATGTGATTATTTCTAGCTATAATGAGCTAAGGATCACCTATTGATCAGCATATTAATGGAAAGGATGTGCTACAACATATGGATCAATTGCAGACACTTGCTTCTTGGATTAAAGACTGTGACAACATCGTTTTTTTCGGAGGGGCAGGTACGTCAACAGAGAGTGGGATCCCGGATTTCCGCTCGGCAGCAGGATTATACCAGACTCAGCACAATTCACCTTATCCGCCTGAAGTGATGCTGAGCCGAACTTTTTTTATGTCCTCACCGGACATTTTTTTTGATTTTTACCGCAGTAAAATGATTCATCCCGATGCTCGTCCGAATGGCGCACATCTGCTGCTTGCAGAGTTAGAACGGCAGGGCAAGCTTAAAGCAGTTATTACGCAAAATATTGATGGCCTACATCAGCTGGCGGGTAGCCAAAAGGTATTTGAGCTGCATGGTTCCATTCATCGTAACTATTGCATGGACTGCTCACGTTATTACGGGCTGGAGCAGCTCCTAAGTACCACTGAGATCGTCCCTCGCTGCCCCGAATGTGGTGGTATTATTAAGCCGGATGTTGTGCTATATGAAGAAGAATTGGACCATTCGGTGCTGGTGAGTTCTGTCGAAGCGATAGCAGCTGCAGATATGCTTATGATTGGTGGAACCTCTCTTACGGTCCAGCCTGCAGCTAGTCTAGTTACTTATTTCCGGGGCAAACGTACGGTGCTGCTGAATGGCGACCCGACACCTTTTGATGATCAAGCTGATCTTCTGATTACAGATCGGATTGGGAAAGTACTCGGCAGTGTAAAGGATCTGCTTGGTTAGAAGGGATAATCTCATCGCTTGCCGGTTGTCAGATTATTATTGCGCTTAGTAGTTTAAAGATAGGTAGTACAGAAACAGCGCGTAATGAGAGGCAGGGATAAGCAATGGTATATGTAGCAAATGAAGCACGATATGAAGACATGCGTTATAACCGTTGCGGGAACTCAGGTCTTAAGCTTCCGGCAATCTCATTAGGACTATGGCAGAATTTTGGTGGAATTGATACTTACGAGAATGGCAGAGAAATGATCACTCGTGCTTTTGATCTTGGAATTACTCATTTTGATCTAGCCAACAACTATGGACCACCAGCGGGTTCAGCAGAAGAGCTCTTTGGTAAAGTGCTTGCAAGTGATATGGCTCCATATCGAGATGAAGTGGTGATTTCTACAAAAGCAGGGTACAACATGTGGCCCGGTCCTTATGGCGAATGGGGTTCGCGTAAATATATGCTGGCTAGTCTGGATCAGAGTCTGAAGCGGCTGGGCATAGATTATGTTGATATCTATTATTCGCATCGGCCGGACCCGGAAACACCTCTTGAAGAAACCATGCAGGCGCTCGACCATGCTGTGCGTTCCGGCAAAGCTCTGTATATAGGATTATCTAACTATACCGCGGAGCAGACGCTCGAAGCGATTAGAATCTTGAACAGCTTAGGAACGCCGCTCTTAATTCATCAGCCGAGTTATTCTATGCTCGATCGCTGGATTGAGGGTAGTTTACAGGGTGTGCTGGAACAGAGCGGAGTTGGCAGTATCGCTTTTACACCTCTGGCTCAAGGATTGTTAACCAATAAGTATTTAAATGGAATCCCAGAAGGATCAAGAGCTGCCAAACCCTCTGCTGCGTTAAATGAAAGCCGAATTACACCGGATGTGAAGCGCAAGATCCACGCGTTAAATCAGCTTGCTGTTTCAAGAGGCCAGAGTTTGGCGCAGCTTGCACTAGCTTGGACACTACGTGATGGGAAGATTACTTCTGCATTGATAGGGGCTAGCAGAATTAGTCAGATTGAAGAGAATATAGCTGCACTTCAGCATTTGGAGTTCTCGCAGGCAGAATTGGATCGCATTGAGACTATTCTTCAAACGGAGAATGGAACTGGATGAAGACGTAGGTGAAGGGATGAGCTGCATCGATGGAGTTGCTTCAAGATGAGAACAAGGTGAAAGAGTGGGCCGAAGCCAACTCGGAATCTATAGGCTTAAATAGGTCGAAGATTGAGGCTAAGTATATTTGGAATCCTGGAGGGTTTGTAAACCAATCTTATCGCATAACGGATGGTCAAACCTTTCGTCATTTAAAACTCTCGCAAGAACAAAAAGCAGTGGGACTTAAACAGTGGGTTAAGATCAGTGAACATTTGACTTATAATTACAAGGCACCACGGTTGATTAGGGAGATTACACAAGAAATAACATCTGGTTATTCTTATGGTTTAGTGTTTGATTTTATCGAAGGTAAACCATTAAGCTCCATTTCCGATCCACTGCCAGTGGTTGAAAAGGTTCTGAGGTCCCTTCATCAATTACATGCAGATAAAGGAATTAGGATGGCAGTTGTATGTGAGGATGAGGACTACAATTATGCCGCCGCATTTACTGACGAATACATCAACCGATTTGAAGAAGATCTGCAAATTATTAGAGCGGAAAAGCATTTGCTGGACTTCGTAACGGCGGACACTTTAGATTGGTTCGATACTGAAGTGGAAGCTTTGAGAATTATGGTTAGTCAGCACCCTTCTTTTCAGAGAAAGGCGTCCGACATCGTACACAATGATGTGAATTGGCAGAATATCTTAGTCAATGATAATAATGAATTTTGGATTATTGATTGGGATGACCTTACGGTTTTTGGAGACGCTGCAATGGATTATTCCGTACTACTTTGGCCGCTCTATAAATCAAAAGATTGGACTTACTGTAGGGATCTAGTTAGTGATTTAGCAGGCCTTGCAATATTGGAACGGATTGAGTTTTATTTTAGAGCGAAGCTCCTTGATGATGTGATTGATGTTCTTGCTGACTATGTTGAAGCGGAGCAAGTGCCAGAACTGAAGGAAATGGCTCAGAAAAGGGCAAAAGAGATACATCTTCGTGCTTACCCTGAATATCTGAGTCTATATGCAACATAACCGAAGCTAACTGAATGATCAGCTTAATAAAGGGATTCACATATTGGACTTGCCTAATATGTGAATCCCTTTTTCAAAGGCTTCCCTTACTGATTTGTCTTTTTTACATGTCTAGTCGTTGTGAGACGGTAAGCGGTGGGTGACTGAGCACAAAACCGTTTGAATTGGCGTGAGAAGTATAAAGCATCGGTGAGCCCCACGGATGCTGCTACCTGTTCCACGGACAGCTCGGGCCGTTCACGCAGCAGCTGTCTGGACTTTTCAATGCGCAGCTTCAGCAAGTAGGTCACCGGAGATAATCCGGTCTCTTGCTTAAATACACGGGATAGATAGGCCCGGTTATAGCCAAGAGTATCACACATTTGTTCAATGGATACTGGATGAGCATATTGGGAGGCCATGTAGTGGATCATTTGCTTCACAGTACGCTTAACCTGCGATTCAGCTCCAGGAAGACGGGAGAAGGAAGAGAGTAAATCTGCGGCTTCACCTACAATGAGATAAAGATACCCTAGAGAAGTTAGGTGTGCACTTTCTTTGTTTGCTTTGAAGGCTTGCATGATACTGGAAAGGGCACCTGGGATGACGCTATCACCCGTTGTAGTCACCACAGGTTTTTGAGGTGTAAAGCCTGTCTGCAGCACGAGGCTATCAGCCTCACTCCCAGTAAAAGCTGCCCAGCGATAGCACCAGGGCTGATCTTTATCCGAAACATAACTGACCAGCTGTCCTGGATGAATAAGGAAGCAGTCACCTTTTCCCAGTGCATATTGATGATGTTCAGTACGGAAAACACCTGAGCCAGACTCTATAAAGTGAAGTAAATAATAATCGTAAATCTTAGGGCCAGCTTGATGCATAGGAATCGTCTGACTTTGACCAGCAAACAGTACATGGAGATTTTGTTTATCGTAATATACGGGATTAGATCCTACGGAATAAGTATGCTCCATTTGAGACAGCCTTTCTTGTGTTATTGTCATTTTATGGCTTATAGTTTAGGGTGTATCAATTATTTGTGTAATTATTATATTATGGGAAGTCACATTTATCCATACATTACACACATGATTGCATTATCAGAGGATGACTGATTCTATTATAATGAATACATAAAGAACGCTTTACTTATTCCCACTGGCTGAAGCAGCGAAAGGATGGAGTGGCATTAATGAGCACACAGGAACTTAAAAAGAAATTCATCGAAAAGTACGGGGTAAGCGAGCAAGAAGCTCAAGTATTTTATGCACCAGGCCGTGTTAATCTCATTGGAGAGCACTTGGATTATAACGGTGGATACGTGCTGCCGGCAGCTTTGGAATTCGGAACAACATTGATTGTCCGTCCACGTAGTGACAGCAAAGTGAATTTTGCATCTACTAATTTTCCTTATGAAGCATCTATTGATTATAGTGAAATTGGCAAGGCCAAAACTGGAGAATGGATCGACTATCCGGTTGGAGTAATGGTTGAATTGGAGAAGAAAAACACTCCAGTATCTAAAGGTTACGATCTGCTGTTCCATGGTGATATTCCGAATGGCGCAGGCTTGTCCTCATCGGCTTCTCTTGAAGTCGTGACTGCTTATGCTTTCCTAACTCTCGAAGGCGGCGACACGGATACCGTTGAGATTGCACTCTTGTCTCAGCGTGCTGAGAACCAGTACGTAGGTGTAAACTCCGGAATTATGGATCAGTTCGCAGTTGCTAATGGCAAACGAGATCATGCAATCCTGTTAATGTGTGATACGCTTGAATATAATCTGGTACCTTTCATCACAGGTGCTTACAAACTGGTTATCGGCAACACGAACAAACGCAGAGGACTTGTAGATTCCAAGTACAATGAGCGTCGTCAGCAGTGTGATGAGGCCTTGTCTATTTTGCAAAAAGAAGTTCCTTCACTAGCTTATCTGGCACAGCTCAATCATGAACAATTCGAAGCACATCAAGATAAAATCACAGATGAAATTGTTAGACGCCGCGCTCGCCATGTTGTGGAAGAGAATCAACGTGTACTAGAATCCGTTGAGGTCTTAAAGAACAATGATCTGAAGCAGTTTGGACAGTTTATGAATGACTCACATACTTCCTTGCGTGATTTGTATGAAGTTAGCTGTGAAGAGCTAGATATTATGGTTGAAGAAGCACAGCGTATTCCCGGTACACTGGGTTCCCGTATGACTGGTGCAGGTTTCGGTGGCTGTACTGTATCCTTGGTACATGAAGATGATGTAGAACGTTTCATTCGTGAAGTAGGCGAGGCATATACCACAAGATCTGGTTTGGTTGGTGAGTTCTACGTTTGCGGCATCGGTAATGGTGTCCAAGAATTGAAGGGAGTGTAATCAAATGGCAATTTTAGTAACAGGTGGAGCGGGGTATATTGGATCTCATACTGTAGCAGAGCTGTTGGATCGCGGCGAAGAAGTGGTTGTCATCGACAATCTGCTAACAGGGCATCGTGAGGCGCTACTGGGTGGCAAGCTGTACGAAGGCGATCTGCGTGATAAGGAGCTGCTTGGCAAGCTGTTCGCCGAGAATGAGATTGATGCGGTTATCCATTTTGCAGCAAGCTCTTTGGTTGGTGAAAGCATGAAGGACCCAGTGAAATATTATGACAACAACGTATACGGTACACAATGCCTTTTGGAAGCTATGCAAAAAGCTGGCGTGAACAAAATCGTATTCTCGTCTACAGCTGCAACCTACGGCGAACCGGAAAAGGTGCCGATTGAAGAAACAGACCGTACCGAGCCAGCAAACGTATATGGCGAAACTAAGCTGACTATGGAACGCATGATGGCTTGGTTTGATAAAGTGCTGGGTATCAAATATGTAGCGCTTCGTTATTTTAATGCTGCAGGTGCACATGCTAGTGGCAAAATCGGTGAAGACCATCGTCCGGAAAGTCATTTGGTTCCGCTGGTATTGCAAACCGCTTTGAAGCAACGGGAGAGCATCGCCGTATTCGGAGACGACTATCCTACAGAAGACGGTACTTGTGTGCGCGACTACATTCATGTTAGCGATCTGGCTGACGCCCATGTTCGCGCAGTAACTTATCTGCGTAGCGGAAGCAGCAGTAATATTTTTAACTTGGGAAATGGACTTGGCTTCTCGGTAAAACAGGTTATTGAAACTGCGAAGAAAGTTACAGGACTAGAAATCCCTGTAGTTATTCAAGAACGCCGTGCTGGAGATCCGGCAGTATTGGTAGCTTCCTCCGATAAAGCGCGCTCTATCCTTGGATGGAACCCTCAGCATGCTGACTTAGAGAATATCATTCAAAGCGCCTGGAACTGGCATTCTGCCAATCCGCAGGGGTACGGAGAATAAGGGGCTTTAGCATAGCTTAACTAGAGCATGAGACCCTACTTAAGGAGAATTGAAAATGCACAACGAGAATAAGGTTACGCCTGCTGGCCAGAAAGCCTTACATGCGATTGAGCAGCTAGTTTTGTTCGCACTACGTGAGCAGCTCATTGCTCCATCAGATGAAGACTATAGCCGTAATGTGCTGCTAGATCAGTTCGGATTTAGTGAGCCGTTCGTTGGCGAGGTCGATCAAAGTCCACTTACAGGTCCACAGGTTCCACTGGATGCACTGATTGATTATGGTTTTGAAATCGGATTGATTCCAGAGAATAGCGACACTTACCGTGACTTGCTGGATGCCAAGATTATGGGACTCCTAATGGCCCGTCCATCAGACGTAAATGCGGAGTTCAACCGTTTAGCTGCTGAAAAAGGTATCTCTGCGGCTACAGATCGCTTTTATAAATTAAGCATAGATTCCAACTATATCCGGATGGACCGGATTTCCAAGAATGTCTACTGGCTGCAAGATTCGCCTTACGGTGACATCGAGATGACCATCAATTTGTCCAAGCCTGAGAAGAGTCCGAAGGAAATTGCTATGGCCCGCTTGCTCCCGCCGCCGGTCTATCCAAAATGTCTGCTGTGCCGCGAGAATGTTGGGTATGCTGGCCGGGTTAATCATCCGCCGCGCCAGAACCTGCGTGTCATTCCACTTCAGCTGAATAATGAGAAATGGCTCTTTCAGTATTCGCCATATGTTTACTACAACGAGCACTGTATTGTATTCCATCATGATCATGTGCCAATGAAGCTTACCAAGGATACCTTGAAGAGGCTACTTAGCTTCGTGGAATCTTTCCCGCACTATTTTATTGGCTCGAATGCAGACTTGCCGATTGTTGGCGGATCGATTCTGACGCATGACCACTTTCAAGGTGGACGTCACACCTTTCCTATTCAGAAAGCACCTAAGGAAGATACGTTCACGCATGCATCTTATCCGGGTGTCAGCATTAATATCGTAAAATGGCCTATGTCCGTATTACGTTTGAATGGTGAAGATCCAGCGGTATTACTGGAGTGTGGCAATGCACTTTATGAAGCTTGGAAGGCGTATAGTGATCCTGATGCAGAAGTGTTGGCGTTCAGCGAAGTTGATGGTGAAGTGCAGCCTCATAATACCGTTACTCCAATCGTTCGTCGGGCAGAAGATGGCAGCTTCGAGATGGATCTCGTGCTGCGTAACAACCGGACTAACGAGCAATATCCTGAAGGGATTTTCCATCCCCATCGGGAGATGCACCATATCAAGAAAGAAAATATCGGCTTGATTGAGGTCATGGGACTCGCAATTCTGCCAGGTCGTCTGAAGGAAGAGCTCGATTCTATTGCGAGCATCCTTACAGGAGATCAAGCACTACTAGAAGCGGTGAAGAATGATCCTAGTCATCCACTTGCGCAGCACACTGCTTGGGTTCAGGAGCTTGTAGAGCGTTTCGGAACGGCATTACAGCATGAAGAAGCCGTCAAGATTGTGCAGAACGAAGTCGGCATCAAGTTTACACATATTCTTGAACACGCAGGTGTCTATAAACGGACTCCGGAAGGGCAAGCTGCTTTCCGTCGTTTCGTGAAGAGCTTCGGCGCGATCTAAAGTTTGGAAAGGGAATGTCCTTAAGCCTGTAGGCTTAAGGACATCTTTTTTTTAGGTTATATATTTGGGGTCCCTGAAAAGTATCTGAGTTTGCATCGAAGTAAAGCACCACTTTGTGGGGATATTTATGTGGCTTGAAGCTAATCCATTTGAATGCGGCAATTCAGAGGTTTATAATACGAGTGAGCAAAACATTCTGAAATAACTAATGGAGGTTTACACATATGCGTAATTTTGATTTTTATAATCCTACCAAGCTGATTTTTGGACAGGGTACGCTGGAAGCGTTGAAGACTGAGGTTCCTAAGTACGGCAAGAATGTATTGTTGATGTACGGTGGCGGTAGTATCAAGCGTAGCGGTCTGTTCGATAAGGTCATGGCTGAGCTTAGCGCAATAGATGCTGTGGTTACTGAACTCTCAGGCGTAGAGCCGAATCCACGCCTTTCCACCGTACATAAAGGTGTAGAGCTGTGTCACGAGCATAATATCGACCTCATCCTCGCTGTAGGCGGCGGTAGTGTGTTGGACTGCGCTAAAGCAGTTGCTGTTGGGGCGAAATATGAAGGTGACATGTGGGACTTTGTTGAACGTAAGGCAGCTGCTCAAGATGCTCTCCCACTCGGTACAGTGCTGACGATGGCAGCTACAGGATCAGAAATGAATAGCGGCTCTGTAATCACCAACGAAGTGACCAAGGAAAAAATGGGCTGGGGCAGTATTCATGCATTCCCTGCATTTTCGATTCTTGACCCAGAGAATACCTTCACTCTGCCACGTGATCAGACGGTCTACGGCATGGTAGATATCATGTCTCATGTTCTGGAGCACTATTTCCATACTGATGGCAACACACCGGTACAAGACGGCTTCTGTGAGACTTTGCTACGTACGGTGATCGAAACCGCACCGAAGCTTATTGAAGATTTGAATAATTACGAACTGCGTGAGACGATCATGTATTGCGGCACAATGGCGCTTAACGGTATGGTTAGCATGGGTTTTGCAGGAGATTGGGCGACTCACAACATCGAGCACGCAGTATCAGCTGTATACGATATTCCACACGGTGGAGGCCTGGCCATTCTGTTCCCACAATGGATGAAATATAATATCGATACTGATCCTGCCCGTTTCCGCAAGCTTGCTGTAAACGTGTTTGGAGTTGATCCTGCGGGCAAGAACGATAAGGAAATAGGGCTGGAAGGAATTGAAGCGCTGCGTAGCTTCTGGGATTCCATTGGTGCACCGAAGACACTCGCTGATTATGATATTGATGACAGCGAGATCGGCAGCATGGCTGATAAGGCGGTTCGTTTCGGACCGTTTGGTAATTTCCGCAAGCTTGACCGTGAGGATGTAGTTGAAATTTATAAAATGGCTTTGTAAGTAAATTCTTCTACGAAAGAGACCCTTCGTCTTTAGTCTAGAAGATGTTATAGAACGTCAAAGAAGTGATTCTTCCATAATGGATGAATCGCTTCTTTGCGTTTATGCTCTACTGTGGATTTCTCCTCAACATCGTCCCTGATCTCCGCTGCTGCTGACCGCATTTTTCGTGCGTTTATCCTCAGAATGGAACTTTTATGGGTAAATATCCAAAGTTTGTGAAACCAATGACCTACTTTATTCGTTTAAAGTAATATGACAGTCCTGAATGAAGACAGGAGGAAGTAAATATGCAAACGCTGTATTTAGGCTGCTTGGCGCTAGGCGTCATATTTGCCATAGTCAGCGTCCTGGTGGGTGATGTGATCGGAGATGCTTTGCATGGAGTCTTTGATTTCGTATCCGTAGATTTTCTGAATCCCACCGTACTGGCAGGAGGAATAACCGTGTTCGGCGGAGCGGGCATTCTTCTAACCCGGTACAGCGCTCTGGAAGCTGGGGCGATCATTGCTTTATCTTTGTTAGCCGCCGCTTTTTTGGGAGTGCTTATGTATCTAGGGGTGGTTAAGCCCATGGAAAAAAGCGAAATGTCCAATGGTTTCTCTATGAGTGATCTGCCTGGCAAGATCGGGGAAATCACAATTCCTGTTCCCGCCACGGGTTATGGTGAGATTATGGTAAAGTTTGGCGCCGGCAATAGCCTACATACGGCAGCAAGCTTTGATCATGAACTGCTTCCGGCAGGGATTAAAGTTGTTGTAGTGGAGGTTAGAGAAGGCGTTGCATTGGTGTCAGAATTCGAAAAGAGAAGAGGAGTGGATCTTTAATGTTCGGTATTCCTGAGTATTTGTTAGTCCCTGCTGTTGTCGTTGCTGTTTTGTTTGTGCTAGGTATCGCATTCTGGGCACGTTACAAAACTGTTGGACCAGATGAAGGGATGATCGTAACGGGGTCGTTCTTGGGGAAAAATCATATTTCAGACGATGGATCTGGTCGTAAAATAAAGATAGTACGTGGGGGCGGGGCATTTATCCTCCCTATCTTTCAGAAGGCTGAATTTATGTCGCTTCTTTCTCATAAACTCGATGTGACGACCCCGGAAGTATACACCGAACAAGGGGTTCCGGTTATTGCTGACGGTGTAGCGATTATTAAAGTGGGTAGCTCGACTGAAGATGTGGCGACAGCCGCTGAGCAATTTATGGGCAAACCGATTGAAGCGCTGAAGAGCGAAGCACAAGAAGTTCTTGAGGGTCATCTGCGGGCCATTCTCGGTTCGATGACCGTTGAGGAAGTATATCGTAACCGTGACCGTTTTGCGCAAGAGGTTCAAGGCGTGGCGGCACGTGATCTTAAGAAAATGGGTCTGCAAATTGTTTCCTTTACTATCAAGGATGTCCGAGACAAACATGGATATCTTGACGCATTAGGTAAACCGCGGATAGCTGCAGTGAAGCGGGATGCAGAGATCGCTGAAGCAGAAGCAGTGCGGGATGCGAGAATTCAAAAGGCAAACGCTGAAGAGCAAGGGCAAAAAGCAGAACTGCTGCGGGATACGAATATCGCCGAAGCCTCCAAGGAAAACCAGCTTAAGGTGGCTGCGTTTAAACGGGATCAGGATACAGCGAAAGCGGAAGCCGACCAGGCTTATCATATTCAAGAGGCACGTGCAAAGCAGACCGTTGTTGAAGAACAGATGAAGGTTGAGCTAGTACGTAAGGAACGTGAAATCGATTTGCAAGCCAAAGAAATTCAAGTTCGCGAGAAGCAGTACGACGCAGAAGTGAAGAAAAAAGCGGAAGCGGATCGTTACGCAGTAGAGCAAGCGGCGGAAGCTGATAAGGCGAAGAGAATGCGTGAGGCAGATGCCTTGCAATATAGTATTGAAACGCAAGCTAAAGCGACAGCTGAGCAGAAGCGTCTTGAAGGTCAAGCGATGGCGGATGCAGAGCTGGCTAAAGGTACAGCGGATGCTGAGGTTATCCGGTTGCGCGGTCTAGCGGAAGCAGAAGCCAAAGAAAAGCTGGCGGAAGCTTTCCAGAAATTCGGCGAAGCAGCCGTGCTCGATATTATCGTCAAAATGCTGCCTGATTTGGCTGGCCAAATCGCGAAGCCGCTGGCATCCATTGATAAGCTTACGGTTGTAGATACCGGTAATGGTGAAGGTGCGGCACGTGTCAGCAACTATGTAACCCAGTTGATGTCTACGGCTCCTGAGATGCTGAAGAGCGTCTCTGGCATTGACGTAGAGGCCCTGATTAAAGGGCTGACGACTAGATCCTCAGGGTCAACTGGAAGCAAGGCTGTTCCGGTCACACCAGTGACCTCCATACAACCTCCAGCAGCATCGGGGGGAGCGAGCAAAGCTTCAACTTCTGTGGCTGAGCAACCTGAAGACTAGTTAAAGCAATAACTACTATAGAATGATTTAACTTAAGGTAAGCTCGGTGATTGCTACCGGGCTTACTCTATGTTTTGGGTCTTAGCTATAGAATAGGAGAGGTGCGCGAGCGTGCAACTAACTTTAGATCATATCCATAAGAGCTTCGATGGTAAACAGGTGATTAAAGATGCAGACTTCACCTTTGAAAGAGGGAAGATCTACGGGCTGCTTGGACGGAATGGAGCAGGTAAAACCACACTTTTCAATTGTTTGAGTGGTGAGATCCAAATGGATAGCGGAGCTGCCTTTATTGGTGAGAAGGATAGTGCCCGTCCGCTTCGTGACGAGGACATCGGATATGTATTTTCCCTACCCATTTTGCCTGAGTTTCTGACAGGTTATGAGTTCGTAAAGTTTTATATGGACATCAACCGTGAAAAGATCGATCCGAATAAAAGCATTGAAGATTATTTTTCAATTATTAAGTTTGAGGAAGAAGATCGGCACCGGCTGATTAAGGGTTATTCCCACGGGATGAAGAATAAAATTCAAATGCTCTGCTTTATCATTACTCGCCCGCCTTTGATTTTATTAGATGAGCCTTTAACTTCTTTTGACGTGGTTGTGGCTCTTGAGATCAAGAAATTGCTGCGTGAGATGAAGCAGGATCACATCATTATTTTTTCTACGCATATTTTGCAATTAGCCGCCGATTTATGTGACGAGTTGGTTATTCTAAATCATGGAACCCTTCAAGAAATTCCGCGTGAAACTCTGCAAAGTCCAGAATTTGAGGAGCAAATCATAGCTTTACTTCAGGATGGCAACAATGATTAGTACACTTCGCAGCATTCAGAGGATTAGAGGTTCGTCCGGAGCCAATCGGCTGATTTACTATTTCAAAAAGCTGCCTGTTCTTGGCAAACTTTTAAAAGGGGATATTTACTCTAACATTGCACTAAAACAAGTCTTCGCTGGGATAGTACTTGCATTGAAGGTAGTGTGGGGGTTTTTAGGCAAGTTCGCCTATTTGGGAATTGTGATCTATTTGCCAATCGTCCTTACACACAAAGAATTGCCGCTCGCCGAACAGTATGCATTGTTCTTACATATTTTTATAGTTCTGAGCTTTATAGTGGCTGCGGTTTCGAATGTATTTATATTAGAGCCCAAACGGGATAAATATATATGTGTGAAGCTGATGAGAATTCCGGCGAAACAGTATATGCATGCTACGCTTTTGCTTAAAGGGCTAACGTTCTTTATATATTTTATTCCGGCATTAACCGTGTTTGCGGGGATTTTTGGGGCACCGCTGTGGCATGGCGTATGGCTTACACTTCTGTTAACGGCCTGGAGGATAGTCACCGAGGCGCTGAATCTTTGGTTTTTTGACAAAAAAGGAATTGTGTTAGTTAAAAAGATGAGCTGGGTATGGTCGGTGATTGGACTAGGTGGCTTACTTGCCTATGTGCCCCTTTATCTAGGGTACGCTTTTGTAAATGATGCGACAGGATTTAGTGTCCCCGTGAGTCTTGTGATCGTTGTACTTGGAGGAATTGCGGCTGTGTATATTGGGAAATATCCTAACTATCGCAGTGCTGTAGATGTCGTTACCAAGATAGATGATCCATTGCTGGATATGAACCGGATGATGAAAGAAGCAAGGGTGGCAGATATTCAGACCAAGGAGAAGGACTTTTCGTCGGAAGAACTTAAGGGGAAAGCTTTTCAAGGAAAGACAGGTTACGCCTACCTGAATGCTATTTTTTTCTCCAGGCATAAACGCTTGTTGATTCAACCCATCCAGAGGCGTTTAACGATCATTGGTGTGCTCTTTATAGTGGCTGTCCTAATGATGCTTATTTCGCCGGAGACTTCGTCCGAATTTACAGCATTTCTGCTCGGTGGACTTCCCTTTTTTGTATTTATAATGAACTATACCTCTATAGGTGAGCGCGTATGCAAAGCGATGTTTTACAATTGTGATTTAAGCTTGTTGCGCTATGGATTCTATCGTGAACAAACTGCGATTCTGGACAATTTTAAGATTCGTCTTATTAAATTGAGTGGCCTTAATCTTATTCCTGCTGTCGCCATATGTTTAGCATGTACTCTGCTGTTTCTGCTTTCTGGTGCAGATTGGGGTTTGATGGATGCAGTGATCTTTTGGGTAACGATTCTTTGTCTTTCCTTGTTCTTCTCAGTGCACCATTTGTTCATGTATTATATCTTTCAACCGTACAGCACGGAGCTAAATATGAAAAATCCGTTCTTTTTTATCGTCAACAGCATTGTATTGGGACTAAGCGTCGCTTGTATCGGATTTCCAAAAGCATCATCACTATTTACGCTAGTTGTTCTTGCGGGAACGATTGCTTATATGGTTATTGCCGTGACGTTGGTATACAAGTTCTCCAGCCGAACCTTCCGGGTAAAATAGAACGCGAGTGTTCTTCTAATATCGGAATGTTGATGATATGATGGTAACGAGAGTTTTTTAATCGTACCGTTTCATGTTGCGTTTGCTGCTTGGAAGTCAGGTGTTTAGAGATAAAAGAGGTGGCAAAAATGAGTAGCATAACTGTAGCAAAGGTGTTAAATAACAACGTTATCATTGCGGACCATCCCCAATATTCCGAGGTTGTAGTAATTGGCAAAGGGATAGGGTTTAATCGAAAATTGCATGATCGGATTAACCTATCCTCTGTGGAGAAGATGTTTATTCTCCGCAGCCAGGAAGAACAGGAACAATATAAACAGCTTCTTCCCCAAGTGGATGAAAAGCTGATTGAGATTGTACATGAAATTTTGTTATATATTATGCATAGCAGTAGTCAACCACTTAATGAGCATGTTCATATTGCACTCACTGATCATATCTCATTTGCTATACGGCGTTATGAACAAGATATCCCAATTCACAATCCGTTTCTGTATGAGACTAAGGAAATTTATCCTGAAGAGTATAAGATGGCAGAGTATGCGATTGAGCGGATTAATGAAGGCATGGGCGTGGAACTGCCTGTAGATGAGGTGGGTTTTGTTGCACTTCATATCGTTAGCGCGCTGAGTAATAGACAAATTTCCGAGGTCAGACAGCATTCTCTTTTGATTGGTGATTTGATCGGAATTGTAGAGAATAATCTCGAATATCGAATTCCACGTGATTCACTTGATTATTCGCGGTTGGTGACTCATCTACGATTTGTTCTAGAAAGACTGCGCCGTGGAGAATCAGTGCGGGAGACTTCTACACTGGATGGTCTTATGAAACGAGAGTATCCCGAAATGTATACCTTGGCTTGGCAATTAACTAAGGTGATTGAGAACCGAGTGCGAATTCCTGTGTATCCAGCAGAGGTCAGTTATTTGACAGTTCATTTGCAACGTCTTGCCCAGAAGAAAGAGGATGAAGTGGGTATGGAGACGAAGCGAGAGATATAAGGATAATGTATAAAGTGAAACTTAAACTTTCTTATATTTTAAAAAAAGCTTGTCACTACAAAAAAACGGTGCTACAATATCGGTGTCCTAATTAAAACAGAATACCAAGCGTGTAACTGATTCGATCAGGCATGAGTGATTTACAGTATTTTGGTTGCTAGTCCCCATCTTGGGGTAATCTAACCTTACCGTTAGATAACAACCTTTATACTGTGTTGCTCATGCCTTTTTTGGCATCTGTTTTACTGAAAATGTGAATAATGAAAGGAAGTGACCATTATGTTCAAAAAGCTTTTCGGCGTTTTACAAAGAGTCGGTAAAGCGCTGATGCTCCCAGTAGCCATACTGCCAGCAGCCGGTCTGCTCCTTGGAATAGGAAACATGCTGGTAAACCCCGATTTTCTACAATACGTTCCGGCACTTGAGAACGATGTAGTTCAGGCAATTGCGAACGTATTGATGAACTCAGGGCAAATTGTATTTGATAATCTATCCTTACTATTTGCCGTGGGTGTTGCCATCGGTTTATCCGGTGGTGAGGGTGTTGCTGGTCTAGCCGCTATTATTGGTTTCCTCGTAATGAATGTTACGATGGGTACTGTAATTGGCGTCAATGATTATGTCCTGAGCCAAGGCGACTTTTCCTATGCTAGCGTCTTAGGAATTCCAACACTGCAAACGGGGGTATTTGGAGGTATACTCGTCGGTATATTGGCATCGTCCATGTACAAACGATTCTTCAAAATCGAACTTCCATCCTACCTGGGTTTCTTCGCAGGTAAACGTTTCGTACCGATCATGACTGCGGTAACGTCTTTGATTCTTGGTCTGGCATTGACCTTAGTTTGGCCGCCAATTCAACACGGTCTGAACTATGTATCACAAAGTATGATTGATACGAATAAAACGCTCGCAGCGTTTATCTTCGGAACAATCGAACGCTCGCTTATTCCTTTTGGTCTGCATCACATCTTCTATTCTCCGTTCTGGTATGAATTTGGTACCTACGTAGATAAAGCTGGGGAATTGGTTCGAGGTGACCAACGGATCTTCATGCAGCAGCTTCGTGATGGCGTAGAATTCACAGCAGGAACATTTACGACAGGTAAGTATCCTTTCATGATGTTCGGTCTTCCAGCAGCTGCTTTGGCCATTTATCATGAAGCTAAACCTCATAATAAAAAAATTGTCGGAGGTTTGATGCTTTCCGCAGCATTGACTTCATTCCTGACAGGGATTACAGAGCCGCTTGAATTCTCATTCTTGTTCGTAGCTCCATTGCTGTTCGCAGTACATGCTGTTTTTGCAGGTTTGTCCTTTATGACCATGCATATTCTTAATGTCAAGATTGGTATGACCTTCTCTGGAGGTTTTATTGATTACGTGCTCTTTGGTATTATCCCGAACCGTACGGCTTGGTGGCTCGTAATTCCAGTAGGTCTTGCTCTTGCCGTAATTTACTACTTCGGATTCCGCTTTGTTATTCGGAAGTTCAATCTGATGACACCGGGTCGTGAAGAGGATACGGGTGAGGTTGAAGATACTAACACAGAATCCGTTTCTAAAACGGGTGATGATTTACCACGAAACATCTTGTCTGCGTTGGGTGGTAAAGAGAACATCGCTCATCTGGATGCTTGTATTACCCGCCTTCGTGTGGAGGTTAAAGATAAATCAGGTGTGGATAAGACTCGTCTGAAGAAGTTAGGTGCATCAGGTGTGCTTGAGGTGGGTAATAACATTCAAGCGATCTTCGGCACACGTTCCGATACCATTAAATCTCAGATTCAAGATGTAATTAGCGGGAAGACACCTGCGCCAACGCCGGTTGCGGCTACGCCACAGCCTGAAGAAGAACAGCAGGCAGGTGAAGCTGGTGAAGCGATTATCAAAGAAGATATCGTCTCACCGGTAAATGGTGAACTAGTGGATATCACTGAGGTTCCCGATGCAGTATTCTCCCAAAAAATGACGGGTGATGGTTTTGCTTTCTTATCCGATGATGGAAAGATTGCTTCACCGGTCTACGGTAAAGTGTTTAATGTGTTCCCGAGCAAGCATGCGATCGGCATTATGTCCGATGGAGGTAAGGAAGTGCTCGTTCATATAGGGGTTAATACAGTTAAGCTTAAAGGTCAAGGCTTTACGGTTCTAGTCGAAGAGGGCGACCTTGTAGCTGCTGGACAGCCGATCATGGAAGTGGATTTAGAATATGTAAAAGCACATGCACCATCAGTAATGTCTCCTGTTATTTTCTCCAATTTACCAGAAGGCTCTTCCGTAACCTTGAAGAAGCCAGGTAAGGTATCCATTGGCGATAAGGATATTATTACCATTCAGTAAAAGTGCAAGGGTGGACGCTTCCTTTAAAGATTAAAGGGAGCGAAGCCTTCACTATAAATTTAAAAATATTCTATTAAAAGAAAGCGAGTTGGATAATATTATGCAAACAACATTCAGAATTATCGATGAAGATGGAATTCACGCACGTCCGGCAACTGCCTTGGTAAATACAGCTACGAAATTCAAAGGTACAGAAGCTTATGCAGAAGCAAAAGGCAAAAAAGTTACATTGAAATCTATCCTTGGCGTATTGTCATTGGGTCTAGAAGCTGGAGACACTTTGTCTCTGATTACGGAAGGTAGCGAAGAAGCTGAAGCTCTGAGCGCACTTTCTGATGTAATGATTAAAGAAGGGCTAGGGGAAATCCATGAATAAAATTTCAGGAATCGCGGCTTCAGCAGGGATTGCAGTAGCCCGTGCTTTTATCCTGAAACATCCGGATTATACAATTACAAAAACTAGTATCAGTGATCCTGAAGCAGAAGTCGCCAAGTTGAATGACGCACTTGCTAAATCAAGTGCTGAACTGCAGACCATTAAAGAGCGTACTTTAGCAGAACTAGGAGAGAAGAAAGCAGAGATTTTTGCATCCCATCTGCTGATTCTTGAGGACCCTGAGCTGATTAATCCCGTAATTGATAAAATTCGTCAGGAATCGGTTAATGCGGACTATGCACTAAACGAAGTAGCTACACAATTCATTGAAATGTTCGAAAACATGAAGAGTGCTTACTTACAAGAACGTGCAGCTGACATGCGTGATGTGACCAAACGCCTGCTGAACCACTTGCTGGGTATTCATTATGTTAGTCCTGCAGAAATCAATGAAGAGGTTATTGTTATCGCTGAGGATTTAACACCTTCTGACACAGCACAGCTCAATCGCAAGTATGTTAAAGGCTTCACAACAAACATTGGTGGACGTACGTCCCACTCCGCGATTATGGCACGTTCTTTGGAAATTCCAGCGGTAGTTGGAACTAAGAATGTCATGACAGAAGTGAATTCTGGGGATCTAGTGATTGTCGATGGTCTGAACGGTGACGTTCTTATTAATCCTAGTGAAGCAGAAGTGGCGGAGTACGTTCGCAAGCAGGAAGCTTACGACTTGCAAATTGCAGAGTGGAAGAAACTTCGTGATAAACCAACGATTTCTGCAGACGGTAAGCACGTGGAGCTGGCGGCTAATATCGGTACACCAAACGATGTCAATGGTGTAATTGAGAATGGTGGCGAAGGTGTAGGCTTGTATCGTACTGAGTTTCTATACATGGGCCGCGATAAGCTGCCTTCTGAGGAAATTCAATATAACGCCTATCGTACTGTGCTTGAGAATATGAAAGGCAAACCGGTAGTCGTACGTACACTTGATATCGGTGGCGACAAAGAACTGCCGTATCTGGATCTTCCAAAGGAAATGAATCCTTTCTTAGGATTCCGTGCGATTCGTCTTTGTCTGGATCGTCAGGATATTTTCCGTACGCAACTGCGTGCTTTACTGAGAGCAAGTGTTCATGGGGATCTTCGCATTATGTTCCCTATGATCGCAACACTTGGTGAATTCCGTGCAGCTCGTGATCTTCTGCTTGAAGAGAAAGCGAAGCTTCGTGAAGAAGGCAAGGAAGTATCTGACAACATTCAGCTCGGCATTATGGTTGAGATTCCTTCCACTGCTGTACTGGCTGACCAGTTTGCAAAGGAAGTTGATTTCTTCAGTATTGGTACGAATGACCTTATTCAATATACAATGGCTGCTGACCGTATGAATGAACGGGTGTCTTACCTGTATCAGCCATACAATCCGGCCATCCTGCGTCTGGTCAAGAATGTAATTGATGCAGCGCATGCAGAAGGTAAATGGACAGGAATGTGCGGTGAGATGGCTGGGGACGCAACAGCGATTCCACTCTTACTAGGTCTTGGTCTTGATGAATTCAGTATGAGTGCAACGTCAATTCTGCCAGCACGTAGTCAAATTTCTAAATTGTCGGCTGCCGACATGAAGGAACTGGCTGCAAAAGCATTGCAACTTGGCACTGCTGAAGAAGTAGCTGCACTTGTTCAAAGCATCACTAACTAACTATTTCCATATGCATTACTCCGTTAAACGTTTTATAACGTTCCAACTACTATTACCGACTTCCGATGTATGGAGGTCGGTTTTTTTGTGTTTATATCGATAATTTTATTTCTTACGTTGGCTTAAGTTCATACGTGAGCGTTATACTCAATTTAGAATAATTAAATTCACTTTTTATTTGCTTTATTGCACAGATGTCTATGCCGATAGTAATAGTGATGAGTATAAAGTCGGTAAGGAACCCAAACCTGTAAATATGTCTTACATATAATAGTATGAATCCATAGAAAGTTTATACTCCTTTACCGACTTGCAGAGCTGTGCAAGTATTAATATGATCTAAATTGGAAATATTTGGACTTATAAGCATCCCTATAAGTTAGCTAGGGAGCCATAGGATGGTGTTAACTCATGAGTAAAAATGTTATAAATACAGAATTAATGTTAGAGGTCTATGAAGGTAAAGACCTGGGCTTGTCGTACTCGGTGGAGTACAGTATATTTAAAGTTTGGGCACCTACTGCTTTTGCTGTATCTCTAGTTTTGTACGAAACAGATGGAAATCAACGTAACATTGGATTTGATCCGAGCTCTACAGATAGTGGGCGTATTATATATATGCAGCGTCAGAACGGCGGAGTCTGGCAGACTAAGTTATCAGGTGATTTAAAAGGGAAATATTATATGTACCGTGCTGTATTTGCTGATGGAAATGTGACGGAAGCGGTAGATCCTTATGCAACAGCCGTATCGGCAAATGGTTTAAGAACAGCAATCGTTGATTTGCGCAGGACCCATCCTGAGCATTGGGAGAAGGACGTTGCTCCTCCATTGCAGCATCCTGCAGACGCGGTTATTTACGAGCTGCATGTGCGTGACTTCTCCTCACATGAGAGCTCTGGCATGTACTATAAGGGCAAATTCAAAGCATTTACTGAATTTGGCTTAAGAGATTCGGAAGGAAATGCAATAGGTATTGATCATCTGGTTGAATTGGGTATCACTCATGTACATCTGATGCCCGTGTTTGATTTCCAGACCGTAGATGAGTTAAGTGTAATAAAGCGTGGTTCGTCCATTGAACATACCGACTACAATTGGGGATATGATCCTCAGCATTATAATGTACCGGAAGGATCATATAGCACTGATCCTACCGATCCAGGTCTACGAATCCGGGAATTTAAAGAAATGGTTCAGGCTTTGCATAGTCGTGGGATTTCAGTAATTATGGATGTGGTTTACAACCACACGTATGCTGTGGAGAAGGGTCCCTTCGAGCCGCTTGTACCAGATTACTTCTATCGCCGTGACTACTTGGGACGTTTATCTAATGGCTCGGGAGTTGGTAACGAGCTGGCTACAGAGCGTCCGATGGTACGCAAATATATTAAGGATTCGTTGTCCTACTGGGCTACGGAGTATCATATTGATGGCTTCAGATTTGATCTTATGGGTCTGATGGATAGTGTTACCATGCGTGAAATAACGGAAGAGCTTCGACTTGAGGTGAATCCTAATCTGCTGTTATATGGCGAACCTTGGACAGGTGGAGATTCTCCACTGGCAACAAAGACGCTAAAAGGTGTGCAGCGGGGGAAAGGATATGCTGTCTTCAATGATAACTTTCGTTCCGCGATCAAAGGTGATAGTGATGGATGGGGACGGGGCTTCATTACAGGGGAATACGGTAAAGAAGGAGCTATTGCAGCCGGAATCAAAGGAGCCATCCACGAATTTACAGACTCCCCAGTGGAATCGGTGAACTATGTAACGGCCCATGACAATTTGAATTTATGGGATAAGGTGCTTACCGTTCAAGGGGGATTTCAGGATGCCGTTTCACGGGCTAATCCTTACGTGAATGTAGATCTGGAGAATATTCTCTGCAATGAGACCGTGCGCCGATCCCTACTTGCAAATGGAATCATCCTGACCTCGCAAGGGATTCCATTCCTGCATGCCGGTGATGAGCTACTGCGCAGTAAATTTGGAGATCATAATAGCTATCGTAGCGGTGATACGATTAACGCGATCCGCTGGAACATGAAGAGTATGTTTAAGCCTGTATTTCAATATTATAAAGGGTTGATCGAACTGCGGCGTACACATCCGGCGTTTCGTCTACATGGTCGGCAAGAAATTGAGCGTTCGCTGGAATTTCTGCGCTGTGATGGGGGGATCGTGTCGTACCTGCTTAGAAATCATGCAGGAGGCGACCTCTGGAACAATATAACAGTCATCTTTAATGCCAATAATGATCGAGTAAAGCTATCTCTTCCTGAAGCTAATAACGGTTGGAACGTGGTAGTGGATCATACCCGAGCGGGGACAGAAGCATTCCGGAAGGTCGCAGGTAGCGAGGTGGAAATTGAAGGCTTGTCGATGATGGTGCTCTATGATGAATGTGGTGAGCCAGCACCGCGGTCCAAAATTATCGAAGTACACTATGAGCGGCCAGATGGGAAATATCAAGGCTGGAATCTTTGGGTTTGGGATACAGGAATTCAGGACGGACAATGCGACTTTCGGTATATGGAGGATGGGCGTGCAGTTGCACGAATTGAGGTGTTGCCAGATACCGATTCTATCGGATATATATTACGACTAAATGACTGGGAAGAGAAAGATGGGGATGGCGATCGCTTCATTAATTGTTCCAAGGATGAAGAGCTGATCAAGGTCATGGTTATAGATCGTGATCAGGAGAATGATGGAATCTCAGATGATCATCTGCAGTTAACCAGTTAAAAAAATAAAAAAGAGCTGCTTCAGGGTTAGTTGTCCCCCGGAACAGCTCTTTTTGTTGATCTTATGGTTTTCCGATGATCTGGTTGGATAAACCTACATCTAAAAGCTCGTAGTAGAGATTAGCTTCATTCCCTCCATGGTCTTTGGAAAGGTACATCGCTAGATCTGCGGCACGCAGAAGTTCATTAATACTGCCTCCATGCTCAGGAAATAGGGCTACACCAATACTTGCGGAGGTGTGGAAGCTAGATCCATTGTCAATAGACCAAGATTTGTTGAATAACTTAAGCAACCGTTGTAGCATTTCATCTAACATTTCTGGAGAAGTAAATCGGTGCAGTACCACCGCGAATTCATCACCGCCAATCCGGAACGCCTGGCCTACACCTTTAACCGTTTGCAAAAGCTCTCGAGAGAGCAGCTGGAGAAATTCGTCTCCAGCCAGATGTCCTAAGGTATCGTTTAACTGCTTGAATCTATCACAATCCAGCAATGCGAGTGCAATATTCTTTCTCCGTTCCTCGGGTTGGTTGATGAGATTCTCCATGTACATTTTGAAATGAGCACGGTTGGGAATCGCGGTTAAATGATCATAGAAGGCTAGCTTATGTAATCGTTCTTCGTATTGCTTCCGTTGTGTAATTTCACGGGACACTAACATAAATTGTGCTGGGAAATTATTGCTTCCCCGAACAGGCGACACCTTCGTTTCCAGCCATACCCATTGCCCTTCAGCTCCACGCATTCGTAGCTCTGAGATACGAGGGGTTCCTTGAACGACACTCTTTAGTTTAGCCCAAGCAATTTCCGGTTCACGAATGTAGTTGGAGAGTGGGTCACCCTTTTTAGGAACATAGCCGAGAATACTTGAATGTGAAGGGGAGCTATACAGTATCAACCCGTTAGGATCAGTCAAAATAATAAAGTCAGACATGGTTTCGCCGATTAGCTGATAGAGTGTTTGTTCCTCCAGCATTTCATTTTTGAGCCAAATGATTTTGCGACCCAGATAAATAATAACTAGAAGCAGAATAAAGAAGACCAATGAGTATAGCGCAAAGAGTGCACTCTTTTTATCTTGGAATCCATCTGTTACTTGTAAAGCGTAGGTGTCTATCAGGTCTTCTGATTGATCTAGATGAGTTCTGACTTCATTTAACTGCATGTTCAGACTTACAGCATGATATGAAGCAGGATCCCATCCGATCTGCATCCGTTCAGTTATCAATTTACTCCCTGTACTCTTCCATAGGACTAGGGATGTTTCGAAGGCATGGAGCTCGTTCTCTAATTCAGTAAGAATATTTGCCTGTTTCAAATCACTGTAGGGTTTATTGATAGATTTGATGTCTGAACTTGCTAGGCCTACCCGTTCTTGTGCTTGTTGATTATTGTCCTTAAATTCCTGAATGAACTGATCACGTTCAGCGTCAGTGAGGTTCGAGCTCATGGAGGAGTGGAGAGCGATTGCGGCTTGATACAGATCACGATCAGCACTCAGTATGAGCTCAGAGTTCTCAAATACATCTTCATATAAAGAATCTGACATTCTGTTAATGGTGTGATTTAGATAGAGTAAAGAAGCTACACTAATCCCAACCAGTAGAATGGAGATCGCAGCGAAAATAAAGATTAGTTTGCGTGTTACTTTGATATCGAAAAATCCAGCCACGGTCATCTTCTCCCCGCATAAGATGTTTAACAAATCTTATTGCTGCTAACCTATAACCTGCGGAACTTCCATTTGTGGCAGGCGTGTTTTATTTTCAGGCAGAGATGTTGAGAGTGATTATGTAAAAAAAAGAGGTGTTGTAACATAGTGGGAAATGAGGCATGGGAAAGATAAATTGTGTGTGGATCGCTGTTTGTAGTACAACAAGTATATAGGACGTCCTACTTATAGAGCAATCGCTTCCTCAAATAAATATCAATAATAAAAAATTTAAATGATTATGGTATGGGCCTATTGCCTTATCTATATTCAAATCCATAAATCCTATTACCCAACGCCTTCGTAAATGATACCCAGCTCAGCCCCAAAAATATGCGTTCTGTTATGTTAAAAAAGCTGCCTAGTCATAATAATGACTGTGGCAGCTGACTTGAAGTTACTATTCGTTACGTAGTGCATGAATGGGGCGAAGCCGTGCGGCTTTGTTCGCAGGCATCATTCCGAAAATCACGCCGATAAGCAAGGAGAAAACAAAAGATATCAGTACCATATCCCAAGCAATGGATACTGTAAGTGAAGTGTACTTTCCTAGTAACCAACTACCTGCGACTCCAATGCCAACACCGATCACCCCACCCAATCCGCTAAGCACAATGGATTCGATCATGAATTGAGCGAGAATATCGAACTTTTTGGCGCCGATTGCTTTGCGGATACCAATTTCTCTTGTTCTTTCATTGACGGATACGATCATAATATTCATAATGCCGATCCCCCCGACAAACAGAGAAATGCCGGCAATTCCCGCAAGTGCCATTGAAAGCGTAGCTGTCGTAGAATTTACAGTTTCCAGCATCTCTTGAGAGTCAAAGACACTAAAAGCATTATCCGCATAATTAAATTTAGCATCCAGTGTACTCTCTAGTTTATCTTTTACGGTAGCTACAGTGTCTGCTGAAGTCGTCGCAATTGTGATGGAACGTACGCCTTTGCTTTTTAACTGACGTTCTGCAGTAGCTATAGGAATCAATAAGATATCATCGTTGGAGCCACTTAGACTAGAGCCTTTTGCTTCCAAAAGACCGACGATTTTATAGCTGATCCCGTTTAGCTGTACCTTTTGGCCGACAGGATCATCTGTACCGAATAAATCCTCAGCCGTACCTGTGCCGATTAGCGCTACCTTCTGCCGGTACTCCGTATCAATATCAAGCAGGAAACGTCCTGACTGTACATGAAAATCCTTAACGTCCTCATAAGAAGGTGTAATGCCCTCAACTGTAACGCTAACATTCTCAGTATTATGCTTGGCTGTAACGTTGCCACTGATCACAGGAGCTACATTTTCTATCCCCTCTATATCTCCTAGTGCCAAGGCTTCTTCATAGGTGAGGGAGGTGGTAGCCCCACGGCCAGTGATGTTTACCGTCAGTTGATTTGTTCCGAGTCCATTAAGCTGCTCCGTAATCTGAGAAGTAGTTCCCTGCCCCACAGAAACGAGGATGATAACGGATGATACACCAATAATAATACCCAGCATCGTTAAAAAAGCTCTTACTTTACTGCTGTAAATACTTTTTAGAGCCATCCGCATACTTTGAAATAATTTCACCTCGCATTCCTCCGATCTTCTACGAGGTTGCCATCCTGAATACGAATGATCCGCTTTGCTTGCTTTGCAATTTCGAGGTCATGTGTGATTAGGATGATTGTATGACCCTGCTCATTTAATTCTCGTATCATCTGCATGACCTCTTGTCCAGTTCGCGTATCAAGCGCCCCGGTAGGTTCATCTGCAAGTAGAATCGGGGGAGATCCAGCCATGGCTCGCGCAATCGCTACACGCTGCTGCTGACCTCCTGAAAGCTCAGAAGGTCGGTGATGCATTCTCTCCTCCAAACCAACTTTAAGGAGTGCTTGCTGCGCTGTTTCTCTGCGTTCTCGATGTGAGAGGCCGCGGTATATTAGCGGAAGCTCCACATTCTCGACAGCAGACAACTTGGGGAGGAGATTGAAGTTTTGAAAGATAAAGCCGATCTTCTCATTCCGGATAACTGCCAGCTTGTTGTCGGATAACTTACGAACCTCTTGTCCGTCTAGGAGATAGCTTCCTTCATCCGATACATCCAGGCATCCGAGCATGTTCATTAGTGTTGATTTACCAGAACCGGAAGGACCTATAATCGCTACGAACTCTCCGAAGTCGATTGTAAAGGAAAGATTTTTTAGAACTGTCATAGTTTCTCCGGCCATAGTATAGCCATGGGTCATATTCTGGACTTGGATCAGTGGCGTTAAAGCACTCATCTACTGCCACCTCCGCCACCACCAGGTGCTCCGCCCGTGCCACCAGTACCACCTCCACTGAAGCCACCACCACCACTAAAGCCGCCGCCGCCGAAACCGGCGCCACCCATACCGCCCATGCCACCTTGCATTTGCATCTCAGTACTAGTTGTACCTGTTTTGGTAGAGATGACAGTAGGGATGATCACTTTGTCTCCTTCATTAAGCCCACTGACAATTTCAATACTGCTCTCATCATGGATGCCCACTTCGACGGAAACTGTTCGCTGATTACTATTTCCACGGTTTCTTGTGCCAGCTGCTCCGTTAGGCATAGTACCGCCGCGAGCATCAGGCGCTCCACTAGGCATAGCGCCATCGCGAGCATCAGGAGCCCCGCTAGGCATAGCACCACCGTTAGCATCGGGAGCCCCGCTAGGCCTCGGTGCTTGGCCCTCGCTAGAGGCTTTTGAGGAATCGGTTGAACCCGGTGAACCCGCTGTTAAAGGGAGAGAAACTGTGTACTTGCCATTTCTTTCTTGAACAGCTTCAATAGGTACGGTTAATACATCTTTTTTCTCAGCTGTTGTAACTGAAACTTCTGCCGACATCCCTACAAGGGCGCCTTCGGAGGTGGTTAAGCCAACGGTAACATCGAAGAGGGAGACTCCGTTCGAGACGGTGCCTTCCTTGGCAATCTTAGTAACACTCCCCTTGAATTCAGTGTCGGGCAGGGCATCCAATGAAATGGTAGCAGGCATCCCTATTTTCACTGTAGGAATATCAAGCTCATCCACCTGCACTATGACGCTTAAATTAGCATAATCGGTGATATCGATGAGTTCAGAGCCATCCATCGCTTTTTCACCGCTGGCTATGTTAACTGCTGTAACAGTTCCGTCAATAGGGGCGGTTAGGGGATCTGGAGGGATCATATCCTCTTGTACAGATGCAATTTTTTCGATTTGAGAAGCGATATCCGTTTTCGCTTTTTCAATCGAACGTTTGGCACTGGCTAATTCATCCTCAGAGGCACCTGCCACGGCAAGCTTCTTATACTGCTCCTGCTTGTCCTGAAGATCCTCTTCAAGCGAGGTAAGAGAGGTTTGTTCCTGCTTGAGATTGTCGCTCAAATCATTGCCTTCGAAGGTAATTAATGTCTGACCTTTTTTCACATTGTCGCCTTCTTTGACAAGCACCTCAGCTACGGTTCCAGCGTCCTTCGTTTTCACTTTTCCTGTTTCAGTGGCCGTGACGGAGCCTGCTCCAGATACATTTACTACGATATCGCCCTTCGTAACCGTGGCTGTATTAATGGGCACTTCAGCAGCCTGACTGCTCTTATCAGGTAAAAATGTATACACCAACAATCCGGCTGTTACTACAGCTACTACTCCGATGGTCCAGAGCAACACTTTTTTCTTCTTCATTTCTTTCCTCCATAGATCATCAAATTTCTTTTAACTTAGGCCACCCCTCGCATACTAAGTGTCGGATGGATTGTTAGCACTTGAATCGGTGTTTGAAGTGGAATTGTTGTTTGAAGTCGTTGACGCTGCCTGATAAGTGACAACATAGGTCCCAGTTCCCAGCAAATTTCGATGGCCTTGGAATTCGTCGTATACATTCAATCGGATCGCGCCGCCACCTAGAGTTTTGTAAAGATTGCTTGTGAATGTTGTGGTGTATGACTTGAAGTTCCCTAATGGTAGATCTGTGCCCAGTGTTAATGTCTTCTCCATCGTTTGTCCGAAGGGGTCGATTAGCTCTAGTACAAGCTTGTGCTCATAGGTACCCGATTCGTAAAGCGTGCTGCTCGACAGGTTGTAGGTTAGGACAGTGCTTAGCGTATCTTTTCCACCAGTGACGGTGGCGACTGCATTTGTAACGGATAGGGTATAAGGGAACAATTCTACATCCAAAAGATTACTTTTTGACTCCACCGCAACATTATTTAGACCCAGTGACACCGTATTGATATAACCCGTTGATTTCCCGCCAGGAGCCGTAAGTTTTCCTTCGGATACCCCTTCACCGACATAAAGAACAAGCTGAGAAGGATCTACTCCAAGTGGAAGCTTAGTCCAGACGGTAACCAGATTTTTTCCGTTAGGGCTCGTGGAAGTGGTAGACTGGTTGACCTCGGCTTCGTAATATTGATTGTCAGGCGTTTTGTAATAAGCTACGAGTTGAGCCTGCTCCGATTTACGTGTTTCCTCACTGTTCATTTCCAGTTCTGTGTACATGATATTGGAGCTCGCACCCTGATAAACCGTTGTCCGGCGCTCTAACACTTCTGCTTTTTTACTTTCAAGGTCAATTTGGAAGGAACTTAGTGCTGCAACTTCCTGAACACGGCTGTCCAACTGATTTGTACTTAAAGAAAGAAAATTAATTTTGCTTTCGCCGGAGGTTTCTTGCAGCGTTATTTTTAATTGATTGAACTGGTAGGTGTAAGGAACATTGGCCACGACATAAACGTCTGCGGATTCATTTGGCCCGAGTATGGTTTGCGTGCTTTCTGTGACAACTTGGGAAGTGCTGCTAATATCACTCTCACCAGCTTTAATGACGCTTGTAAATGCAGGAAGCTGCACAGAGGTCGATTTCGTGTTGCGAATATTGATTTTAGCTACAAGCTGATCTTTGTCTGCCCAAGGTAGCCGCTGGATGTTCTCAAGCTTGACAGCAAATGTGCCGTAACTGTTCTCCACCGCGTATTCTGTATCCTGCCAATTGTTAGTTTGGAGTGTGTAAGGAATCTGATAATAGGCTGTAGGAAAAATGATCTTACCCTCTACAGCGGGTTCAGTCATTTGCAGCTGTAGCGTTCCTTGAGCGATCGTTAGCGGAACTTCTGCACTGAGCTCAATTATTTTTTCTTCAAGGGGTTTGAGTGTAAGGTTTGCGAAAGCCTTCGTGTCCAACGGAAAGCTATATCCTTCAGCGGCTTTAACGGTAAACTCATAAGCAGGCAAAGTAATCGCCTTGTTGCCGCTATTTTTTACTCGAAATTGCAGCGTCCACTTCGCAGTGCCGTTGTCGGCATAGACATTGGCGCTTTTTAACTGCGTCTCGACAGTATTATTGTTAATCGTAAGCTTCTTGATGACATTGCTGGCTACGACAAGATCTGGTGTGGTAGCAGCGGGAAGGTTATAGGTGACGATGGGCAAAGCTAATTTTAATGAGGTATCTTCTGCAGCAAACTGCAGAGTCATATTGTCTGTCTTCATATAAGAGGGGATTTCCGTCATGTAGTAGATCGTCTTTTTTTCCTGTGGCTGTACTTTGTAGTTACTGCTCGCATCATCAAGCGTTAATTCAAATACAGATCCTCCTGCGGATGCGAGGTATCCCTTAAGTCCAGGATCACTTAGCACTTTGGTTCCTTGATTGGTTAAGCTCACACCTACTTTGGCGTATACCTTACCGTTATATTTGTAAATTTGCAGACTTTCCGTTTTGGTTGTTACGGGCTGATTATTCAAGGTTATCTTTTTACTTTGGCCTCTAGCGACCGCTTGTGAAAAAGCAACAGGCATGGTGAAGGTCCCCAGCTTTTTTTGATAATCGGTACTGCTGAAATCCCAACCGAATACTGAAATCTTCACTCCATTTAAAGATGTGGATTTACCGACGTTTACGTAATAGGTTACGGATTGACTGCTTTTGGAGGGGATAGATTTGATGGTTGCACTGCTGGTTACTGGGCTTCCTTGGATAACGGTTCCTCCGGCAGTTGTTACTTTAGAGAAATAGTCCACAAGATTGATGCTGCTTCCGCTCCCATTGTTATAGCTGAGGGTGTATGTAAGAATATTGCCGCCATCCTGAGTCAAAAAGCCAACATCGGTCAGCTTCACACTAAAGTTACTCTTTAAAGCTATCGAGCCGAGTTTATCCAGAGTGGATACAGTGGTGGCAGTTGCTGTTTTGGTGGATGAAGTAGTAGTTGATGCCGCGTATGCTCCATACGCTGAAGCTTGACTCAGAACTGCTGCGCTAAGTATGATCACAGCTACTTTTGTTCTTCGTGCATGCATGTAATTCCCTCCCGGTATGAAAGTCCTTGTATTTTGAAGGTGATTTATGATTGAGTACAACCATGCCTTCTTAATAATGGAAATTATCAAGCTCCGCTGAACGTTAGCTGAAAAAAAGTCCCCAAAATGGCTCTGAACCTTAAAGCCAGCTTAAAGCCAGATAAAAATTGCCCTAATTATGCTTGAACTTGTCAAAACGACAGATTTTGCATATAATAAACAGACATATCTCTTGCATAAAAGAGATACCTGACAATTAGATTGAATTGTGAAATGCAGTGATGGAGAAGAGTACACAGTGCCTGACTTACAGGGAGGAGACGCCGGTGATTGAGAGCGTTTCTAGGATACAGAGCTGTCGAAGTTCACTCCGGAGCAGTTCCTTGAATTCCTTAAGATTGCCTTGTAAGGAAGCGTAGGGGAAACCGGTCACAGACCGTTATTTCTGTATAAAGTGAGATAGGTATCTGTCCAGCCAAAAGAGGGATGAAGCTCTTAAGGGGAACAGATCAGCTTGTCTAACAAGGGTGGTACCACGGTCTTTTCGTCCCTTACCGGGAGGAAAGGCCTTTTTTTGTTGAACTAGACAATGATTGAAGGGGGCTGTACACGGCCATGAAAGAGAAGTTGGAAGCATTGAAGGTTGAGGCGCTGGCTAAGTTGCAGGAGGTTATGGATCCACAGGTTTTGAATGACCTAAGAGTGAAATATCTCGGTAAAAAAGGCGAGCTTACAGAAGTTCTACGTGGTATGGGAGGACTTAGTGCTGAGGAGCGTCCGGTTATCGGGCAAGTAGCGAATCAGGTGCGTAGTGCCATTGAGGAGATTATTGGAGCGAAGCAAGAGGCTTTTCAACAGCAAGAGACTCAGCAACGTCTGCAGGCTGAAAAAGTAGACGTAACCCTGCCGGGTCGCCGCATGCAGCAAGGGGGCGTTCACCCGCTTAGCAGAGTGGTTCAGGAAATTGAGGATATTTTCATTGGTATGGGCTACCGTGTGGCTGAAGGTCCGGAAGTGGAGACCGATTATTATAACTTTGAAGCCCTAAATCTGCCTAAAAATCACCCGGCACGCGATATGCAGGATTCCTTTTATTTAACGGATGACCTGCTTATGCGTACTCAAACGTCTCCGGTACAAATTCGTACTATGCAGGCTATGAACGGTGAAGTTCCAGTTAAAATCATTTGCCCGGGTAAAGTATTCCGCCGCGATGATGACGATGCAACGCATTCCTTCCAGTTCCATCAAATTGAAGGTTTGGTTATCGGAAGCAACATTCGGATGAGTGATCTGAAAGGCACCTTGCAGCAATTCGTACAAGAGATGTTCGGCCCGAATACAGACATTCGTCTTCGTCCGAGCTTCTTCCCATTCACCGAGCCAAGCGTTGAAGTGGATGTAAGCTGCTTCAAATGTGGCGGCGATGGCTGCAGACTGTGCAAGCAAAGCGGATGGTTAGAAATCCTTGGCGCCGGCATGGTGCATCCAAATGTTCTGAAAATGGGTGGCTATGATCCTGCTAAGTATAGCGGCTTCGCATTTGGTATGGGTGTTGAGCGGATTGCTATGCTTAAATACGGCATCGATGACATCCGTCATTTCTATAACAACGATATGAGTTTTGTAAAGCAGTTCAAGGGCGTTTAGATTTTTGGTGGGCGAGCTGGCTGGTGGGTTAGGAGTAAGTAGCAATTGGGTTACTGATCTTGCTTAATAAAAGACTATTAATAGAAGGAACGGAGAGGAATTTTGGAACTGTAGAAGCGCCAGCGTTCGCCTTTATCCTCGGATTTCTACCGCGAGAAGCGGTTCTAATCAGGAAATCTGAGGATAACAGCGATCGGAAGTCCAATATTTTTCGTAGTGACTGCTATAAATAGGACGGGTATGAAGCTTTCATCGAGTAATCCTAAATTGTACTACTCCCACAGGAAGCAGATCGAACGGCAAGTAGATAAATACATCTGAAACATAAAGGAAGTGAGCGGACATGAAAGTATCAACCGGATGGTTGGCTGATTATACATCGATTGAAGGAGTAACCGCCGAAAAGCTAGCGGAGAAGATTACCGCTGCCGGCATTGAAATTGACGGAGTAGAGCGCCGCAATAAAGGGATTTCCGGCATCGTAACCGGCTATGTGAAATCGAAAGAAAAGCATCCTGATGCGGATAAGCTGAACGTATGTATCGTGGATGCAGGTCAAGGTGAAGATCTGCAAATCGTCTGTGGCGCAAAGAATGTAGCTGCGGGACAAACCGTTCCTGTAGCTCTTGTTGGCGCTAAGCTGCCAGGGCTGGATATCAAAAAAGCGAAGCTGCGCGGGGTATTATCACAAGGGATGATCTGCTCGGCTAAAGAATTGGGACTCAATGATAAATTGCTTCCTAAAGAGCAGCAAGAAGGAATTCTTGTACTTCCTGAAGGTACAGAGATCGGTCAAGATATTTCAAAGCTGCTGGGTCTAGATGATGAAATTCTGGAATTCGATCTGACTCCGAACCGTTCAGACTGCCTAAGCATGATTGGTGCTGCTTATGAAGTGAGCGCGATTCTTGGACGCGACATTAAATTGCCTGATCCTGCGAGTGAAATGATTGAGATCAGCGGAGCAGCTGCTCAATCTATTTCCGTTAAGATTGAGAATGAAGAACATTGCAGTCATTACGCAGTTCGTTATATCTCAGGTGTTAAATCAGCAGCATCCCCGCTGTGGATTCAGAATCGTCTGATGGCGGCAGGGATTCGTCCAATTAACAACATCGTAGACATCACTAACTATGTGATGCTCGAATACGGACAGCCGCTTCATGCTTTTGATGCAGATAAAATAGAAGGTGGAGAACTCGGCGTTCGTCTTGCTCATGAAGGTGAAGTCCTGACTACACTTGATGGCCAAGAACGGAAGCTTGAGCCACATATGCTCGTTATCGCTGATGGAGCTAAAGCAGTAGCTCTGGCTGGAGTAATGGGAGGTCAGGATACGGAAGTTACTGCTGAGACGGTAAATCTCGTTCTGGAATCCGCTAAGTTTGACGGAGGAACCGTTCGTAAAACCTCGCGTCAACTGGGACTTCGCTCGGAAGCATCGCTTCGTTTCGAGAAAGAAGTGGATCCAAATGCAGTAATCCCTGCATTGAATCGCGCTGCAGTACTTATTGCGCGTTATGCTGGCGGATCTGTGCATGAAGGAATTGTGCAAGCAGGAACAGTCGCAGGAGAAGAGAAGGTACTTACTTTGTCCTTGGAGAAGCTGAACCGTTATCTCGGAACAGATCTGTCCTTGCTAGAAGTGAAGACATTGTTTGGTCGTCTACATTTCAAATGCGGGGATACCGCACAAGGATTGATCGAAGTTCAGGTGCCAACTAGACGTGGCGATATCAGCTATGATGTTGACCTTATCGAAGAAATTGCTCGTCTGTACGGGTATGACAATATTCCAACGACTCTGATTGAAGGTGTTACAACGCCAGGCGCATTGACGCATAAGCAATCACTCCGCCGTGAACTGCGTCGCCTGTTGTCGCATGGCGGTTATCAGGAAGTGATGGGTTACTCCTTCATCCAGCCGAAACAAAGCAAAATGTTCCCTGAGTTATCAGAAGGCTCACAAGCGGTTAAATTGGCTATGCCAATGAGTGAAGAACGAAGTGTACTGCGTACTAGCCTTCTGCCACAACTATTGGATATTGCTAGCTATAATACCAACCGTCGTCAAAGCGATCTAGCGTTGTTTGAAATCGGCAATGTCTTCTTCACAGATGAGGAACAGTTGACTCGTCAGCCGCGTGAACTGCCGGTGCTGGGGTTGTTACTTAGCGGTAGCCTAACCGTGAAGCAATGGAACGTTTCTGCACAGCCTGTAGATTTCTTTGATTTGAAGGGTGCGCTGGAATCTGTATTTGCTTATTTGGGTCTTACAGACAGAATTATCTACGAGGGAGATAGTCCAGAAGGGTATCATCCTGGACGTTCCGCGTCGGTATATTTAGTCGGAGACGAGGGTCGTGTGAAGATTGGAACTATGGGCCAGCTTCATCCGGAACTGCAAAGAGAGCTTGATCTAGTGGATACTTATGTAGCTGAGATTCTATTGCAGCCGCTGTATGATAACACGCAAAGCCGTCTGCAATATAATGAGCTTCCACGTTTCCCAGGTATGGAACGGGATATTGCAGTGGTTGTAGATTCAACTGTACCAGCAGGCGATCTACTAGCTTCCATCCGTGCAAACGGAGGAACTTTGCTGCAATCCGTACAGGTATTCGACGTGTACACTGGCGGCAAGTTAGAGAGTGGAAAGAAGAGTATTGCGATCTCACTGCTGTATCGTCACGGTGAACATACATTGACAGATGAAGAGGTTGGAGAGGTGCATGATAAGCTATTATCAGTCCTTCAACAAACTTTTGGTGCAGAATTAAGAAAATAGCAGGAATTGTGTAAAGCCGCAGCGAATCCATTTAGAAACTGAGATTCGCTGCGGCTTTTTCTGGGTAGAGTGAAATGCGGAGGATATCAGCGAGAGTCTATTGATTACAAGGGATTTTGCCAAATGCTTAAGAAAAAAGCTACAATAGAAACAGTAAGACTAACTTAGAATCCGCACACATACAAAGGAGGGCACAACTGTGGCTATGGACCGGACACGTGTCGCCGTGGAGATATACGGAACTTCCTATAAACTCGTCGGAAGCAGCACTGAATATATGAAACAAGTGGCCCGTTATGTTGACGAACATATGCGCACGATTTCTAAATCACACAACAGACTGGATACGCCGCGCATAGCGGTGCTTGCAGCAGTACATATGGCGGAGCAGGCTATTCAGGTTCAGGATTTTAAAAATGAACTCAACATGATGACAGGTGAACGCAGTGAACTGCGATTGGAAGTATCTCGCCTGCTGGAGGTTCAGCGGGAGCGACAAGAAGAATATGAACGCCTTGAAGCGGCGGCTAAAGAAGAAGCTACACGACTGATTGCTGCGGTTGAAGAAGAGCGCAAGCGTCATCTGGAAATTCAGGAGAATGAGCGTAAAGTACATGCTAACCAGCTGCAAGAGGCAACCCAAGCGGCTGAAGCCGCACGAGAGAAGCTGGAAGAGGAGCTGCTTGCGCGTGAGCTGGAGTTGCAGGAACTGCGGGCAAGTTATGAGGCTGAACAGTCTGCTATGCGTGAGAATCATCGAGAGGAACTAGCGAATGCAGAAGCCATCCGTCTACAGCAGTTGGAAGAGCAGAAGGCAGCGCATTTGCAAGAGCTGGAGAACATCCGTGAGACGCTGACTAAGGAGAATTCAGACTCCTTGTCTGCTCTGGAGCTTGAGTTAACCGAGACCAGATCAACCTTAGAGAAACAGCTTGAGGAAACCAAATCAACATTAGGTAAGGAACTCGAGAAGACGAAGTTGACACTAGGTAAGGAGCTTGAGAGCACGACAACGAAGCTAAGCAAGGAATTGGCTGAAGAACGGGAAGCTTTACAACGGGAGCTTGCTAAGAATAAGGAACTTCGTCAGTCACAAGGTACTCAGGAACATAGACATAAGCAAAACATTCAAGAGCTCGAGAAACAGCTGGCTGAGCTTCGTGGTGGAACAGGACAACTTCAGTCTAGACTCCGTTCGGCTGAAGCCAGTCTTAAGAGTGAACGAGATGCTCGTCAGACGCTGCTCGGACAATATGAAGCGGTGGTTAAACGTGAAGAACAGCTCAGTGAAGAGCTGCGTACTGCTACTGAGCTAGGCACGCTGTTGAATGAAGAGCTGGAAGAATTGCGCCAGCGTTATCAGCAGTCTCAGAATGAAGCATCAGAGCTGCGGAAGTCACTACAGGAAACGAATGACAATCTGCACCGTGTTCAGGAAGAACTCGCTGGATCTATGGCGGAGGCAGCAAATTGGCAGGAGCTCTCGGATAAACGGATGGAAGATATTAGTGAGCTTGAAATGAACCTACTGGAGACCGAAGAGAAATCTTTGGCGCTTCAAAAGGAGATTGAGATCCTTCGTGGTCAAGCGGATGGATTAGTACAACAGTTAGATCGGGAAGCTCAGCTTCGTACAGATGCAGAACACGAAACTGCAGCACTCCGTGAACAAGGTGGACAGGTTCAGAAGGAACTGTCTGCACTTCGTGAACGCTATGAGGAACTGATCTCTCAATATGATGAAGTGCTGCAAGATGGAGAACGTCTACAGGAAAGATATCAACTGCTGCAAGAAGAAGGCGAAGAGACAGCTCGACGCTTAGAGGAATTGTCTGAAGCTAGCCTTGAGGCCGCTGCTACGGTTGCAGAGCAGCAGGATGTTCTGAGGGAAGCAGAGGCGTACGGCGCTTCATGGAAGCAAAAGTACGAGGAATTATTCGAGCGACAGCAGCAGTGGAGTGATTTGGAAGCGAAGCTGCGTGAAGAGATAGATATTTGGCAGCAGGAGGCCGGTGAAGCTGAGGCTAAGCAGAAATCTATTGAACGTGAACGCAGTGAGGTGCTTCAGCAGCTTGGTGAAGTCGGCGAGAATTATGAATTGGCCCAAGGACAACTTCGTCTGCTACAGGTCCAGTTTGAGATGCATCAGAATGAGCTACAGAAGATGACGGATGAGCATCGTAATCTTCAAGAGGAATATGCCAAGCTTCAGAATGAATATAATGAATGGATTCAACTGATCGAACAGGACAGTTGAATGTCGGATGCAAGAAAGAGGGCTGTACCTGATGTGTAGAGAGATCTATTTCAGGTCAGCCCTCTTTGTTTAATATATTCGAAAGAATAAGTTTCACACCATGTCTTATATTTCTCACTTAAATAAAAAGCCGATCGTCAGGGCAATTCCCTAACGATCGGCTTTTTAATGATTCATCTATTCCACAATGATTTTTGCGTTCATGCCGCTATGTCCGGATCCACACATAATCGAACAGGTCATTTCGAATGTGCCAGCTTCCTCTGGAACAATTACTTTCGAGGACTTTTTGCTATTAAGCTGGAGTTCGAATTCAGGGATAAGGATGCCGTGATTGCCGCTATCGTTTTTAAAAATAATTTTGACGGGTACACCTTTTTTTAGATGATATTCTTCCTGATCAAAGCTGTAATTCGTAGCTGTAATTGTAAGTTCTGTTTCTGCCTCGATCTCCGGCTCCGATGTGTTAGCATTGCCAGCAGCACTATCATTGCTGTTTCCACAGGCTGTAAGTGCTATAACGAACACAATTGAAAGTAGAATTGCAAATTTTTTAATGATCCAAACCTCCTCCCAAGAAGTCCAAGCATAGTGAAAATGTGACAATTATGTAGACATCATAACTTAAAATTTAAGTAAGCGCTTTGATTAAATGTGAAAAATCCGTGAACAAGGGAGACTGTTCAAACTTTGTCGTAAATTGCAAATAAATGATGAAAATATAACTAAAATTTATTATAATGAAAGCTATTACATTAACGTGCAAAAGTAGGGGATACATATTTCAAGCACTAACGATACGCTAAATACGGAGGTTTGGCACCGTAGAATCTTAAAAGGTTATTGGATGGTAGTTATTCTTTTATTAATCTCACAGTTGCTGTTTTTGTCGAATATTGACCGACTTCAAATAAAAACAACCATGGACACGAATCTATGGCACTTATTTATTGCTTGTAATTTACTAATTGTGGTCCTTATGATTACTGCGGAGCTGTGGCTTCGTTATAGTAAACAATCCCCTAAATATGGGGTGGTTAGTTGTGGATTTTTAGTGTCCTACCTTATGTATTTTGTATTAGAGCCTTTTGTCGATGGTGCTCAGATGACGCTCATGATGCCGATTATGGTCGCTCTAATTTATTTTGATCGTAAGCTCCTGTATCTAATGGGACTATTTAGTATTGTGTTTTATGCGGGAGTATATTTCGGGTTGGAACGGCCATTCCTACATAAACCGCTGCTTGAATTCTTAATAGTAGAGTGTGTGTTTATAATATTTGTAGGGATGGCTCTTGCTGTAATTATTCGTGCGCGGGAAGCGCGTGTAAATCTGGAGAGATTAACGAAGGAAGGCCAAGATCTAATGGTGGAGAGGGCTATTTCGGATAAGCTGCTGAAGATAGATGCACTCACTGGACTATATAATCATAAAACCTTTCATGAATATTTGGATTCATTATTGGAGCAATGTGAAAGCAACAATCTTCAACTACAGCTGGCGCTCTTCGATATAGATAACTTCAAGCAAGTTAATGATACCTACGGACATAGGGTTGGGGACCTTGTTCTTAAGGTAATTGCGGACAAGGTGGGCGGTATGATTGAGTTAAATGATTTTGCGGCTAGGTATGGCGGTGAAGAATTCGCTGTGATTTTTACAGACAAAAGTTTTTCAGAGTCTTATGAGGCTGTAGAGAAATTACGGATCAATATTGCTCAAATCGAGCATTTACAGGCTGGAAATAAGCCGATTACTGTCAGCATTGGAATTTGTGATTATCAGCTTGGGGATGGGAAAGAGCTTCTTTTTCGTAAAACGGACAAAGCGCTCTATACCGCTAAAAAGCAAGGTAAGAACAGAGTGGTCAATTGTGCTGAGAGTCATGAAGCGGAGATTGTGTCATATGGATAAAAACAACACAGAACCCTTATTACCGGAAAAAAACCGGAAATAGGGGTTCTGTGTTGTAAATAGCTTTCGTTACTTTGCTGCCTCAAACGGCGTGGATACCGGCAAAAACAAATCGACAATACCGATGACCAACGCCGCCAGGATAGCTCCTAGAATGGAAACGCTGACTCCACTCACTACGAATTGAGCGACCCAGATGACTAATGCACTAACGATGAAACCGACGATACCGCGCCCGAAGGGCGTTGCTTTTTTGCCGAAGATTCCTTCGACAACCCAGCCGAGTAACGCAATCACCAGTGCAAGGATTAGAGCGCTCCAGAAGCCACCAACCGAGAACTGTGGAACAATCCAACTAACGACCATCAGAACAAGCGCTGCTACAATAAAACGACCCACATGACTCAAGAAATTCACTGTACTAACCTCCTTTGGCCCAAGCTAAGGATATGTGCAGTTCTTATTGTGACCTTAATACTTGTTTTTATGCTTTAACCGATACCAAATAGCGAAATTGGCTTGAATTCTGTATAATGGAAACATCTATGAAGGGAGCTGTGACTGTAATTGGACGACAAAATTTTGCATACGCTTGAATATCGCAAGATTTTAAATAAATTAATGCAATATACGCAAACCTCAATGGGGCGAATGACTGCAGAGCAACTAAGACCATCCGGTGATTTTGAAGGTGTGAAGAAGCTACTTCAAGCCACGGACGAAGCGGCTAATGTAGATCGTCTGAAGGGTATTCCTTCATTCGGCGGGATAAGCGATATTCGAGCAGCACTAAAACGTGCCTCTATAGGTGGAATGTTGGGAACAACTGAACTGTTGGCAGTGGGAACTACCATTGGCGGCGCACGAAGAGTCAAACGATTCCTGGCAGCTATGCATGAGGAGGAAAAGATTGAATTCCTATTTTCACTCAGCGATGTTTTATCGGAGCAAAAACATGTAGAAGATGCCATCCGTTTATGTATAGACGAGAACGCAGATGTACTTGACACAGCTAGCTCTGAATTAGCTACGATTCGCCGTGAATTGCGCGGAGGAGAGACCCGAATTCGTGAGAAGCTGGATTCCATGATTCGTTCTTCTTCCGTTGCTAAAATGCTGCAGGATCAGCTGGTAACCATTCGTGGAGATCGGTTTGTTATTCCTGTAAAAGCGGAGTATCGTGCGCATTTCGGTGGGATTGTACATGATCAGTCCGGATCAGGAGCCACTTTATTTATCGAGCCTGAGTCCATTGTGGCGATGAATAATAAGCTGCGTGAAACACGGCTGCGTGAAGAACGGGAGATCGAGATCATATTGCATAGGTTGACAGCGCTTGTAGCTGATATAGCCGAAGAAATGACTTATGATATCGATATTCTTGGTGAGCTTGACTTTATCTTCTCCAAGGCGCGTCTTGCCCGAGATATGAAGGCTACACAGCCTCGTATGAACGATCGCGGGTATTTGAAGCTGCGCAAAGGACGCCATCCACTTATTCCCGCGGAGCATGTGGTTCCTCTGGATGTGGAGCTCGGCAACCAATATAGCTCCATTATTGTAACCGGACCGAATACGGGTGGTAAAACCGTTACACTCAAGACCATTGGACTGTTGAGTCTCATGTCGATGTCTGGGTTATTCATCCCTGCAGAAGAAGGTAGTCAAATGTGTGTGTTTGATGCCATTTATGCAGATATCGGGGATGAACAAAGCATTGAGCAGAGTCTGAGTACATTCTCCAGTCATATGACGAATATTATTTCCATTCTGCGTAGAATGACTCCCAAGAGTCTTATTCTGCTTGATGAAGTGGGTGCAGGAACGGATCCTGCAGAAGGGTCCGCGCTGGCGATTGCCATTCTGGAACATATTCACCGGACTGAATGCCGTATGGTCGCTACCACGCATTATAGCGAATTGAAAGCTTACGCTTATGAGCGTAAAGGGGTCATCAATGCCAGCATGGAATTCGATGTCCAGAGTCTCAGCCCTACCTATCGTTTGCTGATTGGTGTTCCTGGACGAAGCAACGCCTTTGCAATTGCAGAGCGATTAGGTCTGCCAGGTGCGATTCTGGAGCATGCACGCGGCGAAGTGAAGGAAGAGGATCTACGTGTAGAGCATATGATTGCCTCTCTCGAAGAGAATCGACTTGGAGCGGAACAGGAACATGAGCGAGCAGAGAGTATCCGCCGCGAAGTAGAGGAATTACGCGGCAGACAGCAGCAAGAGCTGGAGAAGCTGGAAAGTCAGCGAGATAAACGACTGGAGAAAGCGGAGAAAGATGCCAGCGCAATCTTGGAGAAAGCGCGTAAAGAAGCTGAGGAAATTATCAGTGATTTACGACGCTTAGCTATGGAAGAAGGCGCTTCAGTCAAAGAGCATAAGCTGATTGAAGCACGAAGACGTCTAGATGAAGCCGAACCTTCACCGCGTAAGAAAGCCGCTACTCGTAAGCCTGCTAAGACTCCGCGGACGATTGGTCCTGGTGACGAAGTGAAAGTAGATAGCTTAAACCAAAAAGGTTTTGTAGTGGAATTAAGCGGCTCTAAAGAGGCTTTAGTACAGTTTGGGATCATGAAGATGAAGGTAAGCCTGGATGATTTGGAACTGCTCTCTTCGAAAGCAGCCTCTGTACCAACGCCCCTTCGGCAGGCGACAACCGTTAAACGCTCCCGTGATGAGAACATTCGTAGAGAACTGGATTTGCGAGGTACGAATTTGGAAGAAGCGATTATGGAGACGGATCGTTTTATTGATGAAGCCTTCTTAGGAAATCTGGGCCAAATTTCTATTATTCATGGTAAAGGCACAGGTGTGCTCCGCACAGGAATTCAAGAATATTTGCGTAAGCACAGACATGTTAAGAGCTATAGGCTTGGAAATTATAATGAAGGCGGCGCAGGCGTAACCGTGGCTGAGCTGCAATAGCGGGATTGCCCGGCAGAAAGAAGGGAAAAGTGTGCAAGGAGATATTGATCTTTTGCTGGGTCATCCGCTAGGTGCCTTGCTTGGCTACTTTGCAGTAGCAATTCTTGGGCTTGTTGTATTTCTGTCTATTTTTGAAATGGTAACGAAATATAATTGCTGGGAAGAAATTCGCAAGGGGAACTTGGCAGTAGCCATGGCTACTGGTGGCAAAATCTTCGGAATTTGCAACGTACTGCGTTTCAGCATTGAATCAGGTGTTTCGATTTATGAGACGATGAAGTGGTCGGTCGTCGGTTTTTTGCTGCTGCTGCTTGCCTATTTTTTATTTGAATTCCTAACCCCAGTGTTCTCTATTGATGAGGAGATCGCTGCAGATAACCGTGCTGTTGGGCTAATAGCGATGCTGATCTCGGTTTCGTTGTCTTATGTGATCGGTGCAGCTATATTTTAAAAAAATAGAAAGTATTGCACCTCCCTACAAAGGATTCCAGATGAAGCTGGACAAGCTTTGAAATGAGCAGCTCCACTTTGTGGAGTATTAGGAGGATATCATGAAGATTCTTACCCGAGTTCTGTTTGTGTCAGCTATTGCTTTTATAGCAGCCGGTATTATTTATTTAATGATGAACTAAATTTAAACGTGAAGTATGAAGGAGATTATTAAGATGGAAACAACTGTGTGCCCTTGGTGTCATACCGAAATCGTATGGGACGAGGAATTCGGACCCGAGGAAAATTGTCCTCACTGCAACAATGAACTTAACGGATATCGTACAGTTACTGTAGGGATAGACGGCATTGAAGAAGAGGAAGAAGAAGTTGTAGAAGAACCTAAACAAGAGGTTATTAATGATGATGATCTTTGGGGAGACGTCGACAAAGACAGTGTAGTTCCTATTTACAACACGCTCAACCAATTCGGTGACGATTATGATTTGAATAAGTATGAAGAGCGTGTATCGGGCATCTTAGCGATTCAGGAAGAAGCTCCGGAATGTACACAATGCCATGAGTTAACTATCCTTGCTGGTAAACAGCTTGTTAGCAGCTTCGAGCCATCTGCACCGGCTACACTAGGTGGACCTGTATTAACATCTCCATTCTCCCTTAATGTGTATGTGTGCCCGTCTTGTTTCCATGTACAGCACAGTCTAGCGCAGGAAGACCGTATTCAGCTCGTACGTAATCTGAGTACCGATAAAGCATAAGCATCCTCATAAAAAGCTTAGTCCTCTTATTGACCATAAGGGGACTAAGCTTTTTTTTAAAAACCCCAATATTGCTTATTCACGTCCATTTTCTAAGAAGGAGAAGGTTTGGCTGATCGTGTCAATGAGAATAGATCAAGCTCCGGCCGATGTTTACCCGCAATCGTATCGGTTAATAACTCCGCAGCAATCATGCTGTACACCGTCCCATTGCCCCCATAACCCTCGATGAAGTAGCAATGAGGGTACTTGGGATGAGGGCCGATATAAGGAAGCCCATCACGCGTAGATCCGAATACAGCACCCCAGGAGTATTCTATCTCAATGCCTTTGATTTCAGGGAATAAAGCTTCCAGCTCTTCCAATAACCTTTGACTTTGTGAAATCACTCTGATATCACGGCGCTCTGGATCCGTCAACGGTTCATCTTTACCTCCTGCAATAATACGTCCCTCCGGTGTTGTCCGAAAATACAAATACGGTCGGGCGGTTTCCCAGAGGAGGCTCCGCTCATGCCACTTGGGGAATTCCTTCAGAGGTTTGGTCATCACTGCATACGTATTGATCAGCTCAGCGCCTCGGTCTTTTTTAAACTCCTGCGTTTCATAACCCATTGCAAAAATAACCTTCTTCGCAATAATAAGTCCGTTCTCTGTGTGGCAAATTACTCCATCTTCAGTGAACTCATAGTGTTTAGCCTCGGTCTGCTCATAAACGTGTACACCATTCATTGCTGCCTTGGCGATCAGGCTGTGAACTGTCCGGAAAGGGTTCGCTTCTGCATCACTGCGTGAATAAAGTGCAGCAGGTTTAGAAAAAGAATACACCGAAGCAATTTTATCCTCTTCCCAGAAATCAGAATCGAATCCGTGAGCAACGAGGTTCTTATATTCTTCTCGCAGAGCAGGTACATCCTCTAGTGTACTGGCATATAGAAGGCTGCTGCGAGGAATGATCTGGGGATCGATATCGAGCTTGGCTGGCAGATCCAAAATATTTCTAACCCCTGCTTGGCATAACTGATAAAAGAGCAAGCCGTTCTTTTCTCCAAAAGTGTTCATACATGAGGTTAACGATTTATCGTTAGATATCTGTAGTAAACCTGTGTTGGCATGTGAGCTTCCGCTTCCGACTCGTCTTTTTTCGATCAGAACAGCCTCAGCTCCGCTTAAAGACAAGCGATAGGATGCCATTGCTCCACCCATTCCAGCCCCTACGACCAAGCAATCACAGTGAATGGTATCCTCTAGCGCAGGATAAGTTGGTGGGTCTTGTAAAGTGCTTCTCCAAGGTGGGGTGCCGCTATTTAGTCTCATGAAAATGATCGCTCCTTCATTTGTTCCATTATTTAGTATAGGCGGCATTTTACCGTCTCATTCGCAGCATGTTCTTATTTCTGTCATAACTCTCTAGTGCTGTTGGGCAAATAAATGGTGTGCTTTGGCGGTATACTAAAGCCTGTTTGGATCAACTACAAGGAGGGACTACAACTCATGCAATCAATGCAAATGCAGGCACTAAGTGGAAAAGAATTGGAATATATCGCAGACTCCATCTCTAATGAGGACTTGCTTCTTAAGCAATGTGCGGCTACCGCCGCGACAACGCAGAACGAGCAGGTCCGACAAGTTTGTTTGCAGCATATCCAAAATCACACGCAGCACATGGATACACTCACTCAGTTACTCCAGCAGCATCAACAGTACGCACCAACAAGCCCACAATAATTGCATTATTAATCTTAAGGAGGTTATAAAATGAATGCACAGAATCCAGCAGCATTTATGCCAGATGAGGATTTAATGAACACCATTTTGTGTGATTTGAAGCGGACGGTTCGTGAGTATGCGACAGCTGCTACGGAATCGGCATGTCCAGCGGTTCGTCGGGTGTTTAACGACATGACCATGAACACGCTTCGACTTCAGGGCGAGCTTTATACGCAGATGTCCCAACTGAATATGTATCCTGCACCTGCAAAAGCATTGCGCCAAGATGTAGACAAACAGCTCCAAACTGCACAGCAATTGCAGCAAAAAGCCGGACAATTTGTTCAGCAAAAAACCGGACAAGCTGGATCCTTTGCTCACAATGCGAACGCTCATCTTCATTCGAATGGGCAACATCAACCGTCTCATTTAATGTAACCAAGATGGTTATGGGATGAAGCATCCTACCTCATTACCTTAAGGCTGACGCCCGTTTATTCCGGAAAGCTCCGGTGTAAACGGGTGTTTTTTGTATATAAATCCAATTAGCTGAGTAAACACAGTCTTCTATGCTCACATCATATGGGGTTATTTTGTTTGCAGAGATGCTCAATTCATGTCATATTAGTATTAAACTCTTTTCGCGGGGCGACGCATGAATAGCGCAACGTCATTTGCGAACTATCCGGAGGGAAGGCATGAAGGAAATGAACGAACTAAAGAGGAAAGTGCTGGAACTGCTTAAAGAGGACGCGAGAAGATCTACTGCACTCTTAGCTACGCTGCTTGGCGAGGAAGAAGAAGACGTAAAGACGGCGATTGGGCAATTAGAGAAGGACCATGTAATTGTTAAGTATGCAGCCGTTGTAAACTGGGATAAAGTCGATGACGAGAAAGTGACAGCGCTGATTGAGGTACAGATTACACCCGAACGGGGTCGCGGATTTGAAGGCATTGCCGAGAGAATCTACCTGTATCCACAAGTGAAATCCGTTTATCTGATGTCAGGTGCTTACGATCTTCTGGTAGAAGTGGAAGGCCGAAACTTACGTGAAGTGGCCAATTTTGTATCCGAGAAGCTGTCTCCAATTGATTCAGTACTCTCAACTAAAACGAATTTTACCCTTAAAAAATACAAACAGGATGGGATCATCTTCGAGGAGCATGAGGAAGACAACCGTCTGATGATCTCTCCATAAAGGAAGTAATCATATGATCACGAACAAAACGCAGCTAACCGGAGAAGACAGCAAATCAATGAATTCTTATTTGGCCCCGCTGGTACAGCAAATTCAGCCTTCGGGTATTCGTAAGTTTTTTGATCTGGCTGCAGGCAGCAAGGATATCATATCACTCGGAGTCGGGGAACCTGATTTTAAGACCCCGTGGCATGTCAGAGAAGCTTGTGTCTATTCGCTGGAAAGAGGATTTACAGGCTATACATCCAACGCAGGAATGCCTGAACTAAGGGAGGGTATTGCGAACTATTTGCACACCCGTTTTGCAGTGGAGTATGATCCTGCCAATCAAATTATAGCAACGGTCGGCGGAAGTGAGGCTATCGATCTGGCTCTGCGCGCTTTGATCACGCCGGGCGATGAGATCCTCATACCAGAACCTTGCTATATTTCTTATTCGCCGATAACGGCTATTGGTGGAGGTATTCCTGTAGGTATCGAAACCATCGGAGAGAATGACTTTAAACTTACTGCAGAGAGTTTGGAAGCGAAGATTACTCCACGCTCCAAAGTTCTAATTCTGTGCTACCCGAGCAACCCAACGGGAAGTGTTATGACTCGAGAGGATTGGGAGCCGATCGCCAAGGTTGTAGAGAAGCATGATCTTATTGTAATTTCGGATGAGATCTATGCGGAATTAACGTATGGAATTAATCATGTCAGCTTTGCCTCATTGCCAGGTATGATGGACCGTACGATTTTGGTCAGCGGTTTCTCCAAGGCATTTGCCATGACTGGATGGAGAATGGGTTATGCTTGTGGTCACCCTGATTTGATCTCCGCTATGCTTAAGATTCACCAGTACACTGTGATGTGCGCTCCTTCTATGGGCCAGGTGGCTGCACTTGAGGCACTGACCAATGGGATGGAAGAGAAGGATCGAATGGTCGATTCTTATAACCAAAGGCGGAGGCTGATTGTTAAGGGTTTGCGTGATGCGGGACTGGAGTGCCATGAACCACAAGGTGCATTTTATGCTTTTCCAAGCGTGCGCAAAACAGGACTGACATCTGATCAGTTTGCACAACGATTATTGCTTGAATATAAGGTGGCAGCTGTACCTGGAAGTGTCTTTGGTTTAGGTGGTGAAGGTTACTTACGCTGCTCCTATGCTACATCAGTAGCTCAACTAAATGAAGCTATAGAACGCATTGGTGCTTTTGTCACACAACTGGAACGAGAGAGAATGGAATAGAGAAAATTGGACTATAGCCTATCCTATAATCCTATGGTATTATTTTACTTTGAGAGTAATTAACCCCTATAATAGAACTAACAAGGACGTATTTTACTCTGGAATTAAGCGTTGCTTTGAAGTTGCTTTTATTACTTTAATGACATTTTGTGGCACGCGCTCAATAATACTTTTAGGAGGGATGATTGTGCTTAGTGCCGATTATTACTTACCTTCCTATGGAGGGCAGTGTTTTTCTGGAAGTGGGAAACTGTCCCCCAAGGGTGATGCTTCTGCTCGCATACTCTCTCTGGAAGATGAAATTAGAATACTCCGTAGCAAAATGGAGCAGCTTTTTTTGCAGGAAAAATCATTCACTTCAGATAATGTGATTGAAATTAGCAGTTTACTGGATCTCAAGATAAATGAATACATGAAGGGGCGTCCAGTTGGAAAATAACGTCGCTACATGCTGTTGAAGAGGACCCTAGGGTCCTCTTTTTGTTGTTCCTTTAAGCCCAAATGTCAGTTGCTAACTATACTCTTCATTTGCCATTTTTATATAAGAAAGCTTAAACTAGCATTATGTGATTTGAAGAATGGATAGGAGGAGTAAGCCATGGTGATCTATACACGCACGGGTGATGCGGGTCAAACTTCAGTGATTGGCGGCCGGGTTGGTAAGGACGATGTCCGAGTTGAAGCTTACGGAACGATCGATGAACTGAATTGCTTTGTAGGTCAGGCAAGGAGCCTGATGGAGGACGATCAGTTTGATGATGTACGCGTGCAGCTGCTGGAAATTCAGCATGAGCTATTCGATTGCGGAACCGATCTGGCTTTTATTAAGCTAGGTGATGGTGGTCAATATATGGTAACAAGTGAGATGACTAAACGGTTGGAGGGCTGGATTGATGATCTTCAAGCAGAGAATCCACCACTAGAAAAATTCATCCTCCCTGGGGGCAGTCCGTTAGCTTCGGTTCTACATGTGTGCCGTACGGTTTGCCGCCGGGCGGAACGCCGGGCAGTTACACTTGGACGAAATGCAGACATTAACCCGGAAGCGGTTATTTATTTGAACCGGTTATCTGATTATTTCTTTGCGCTGGCTAGGACGGCTAATACACGGGCAGGGATTACTGATGTAGAATACATTCGCAGTAAAAAGGTGTTCCGAGACTAATATGACTAGCTATTATTCACCAATTACTTACATTATACCGCCTGAAGAGGATGACTGGTTGCTGAAGACGATCCTGCATAAACGGATGGATGTCTCACGTAAATTGATGTCACGCCTTAAGCAAACAGAACAAGGGATTACATTAAATGGAGAACGTGTTTATATCAGCGTACATGTTAAGGCAGGCGATATTGTACAGATTCGCATGGAAACAGAGACTTCGGATGATATTTTACCGCAGCCGATTCCCTTTGAAATTCTATTTGAAGATGAGCATCTGCTCGTAGTAAACAAGGCAGCAGGGATCATCGTGCATCCCACACACGGACATTACACTGATACGCTGGCTAACGGAGTAGTTCATTATTGGGAGCAAAAAAATGAACGTTTCCGCTTTCGACCCGTCCATCGTCTGGACCAGGAAACCTCCGGTGTGTTAGTCATCGCCAAGAATCCGTATAGCCATCAGCATATTTCTGAGCAGATGATTGCGGGTACAGTGGACAAACGTTATGCTGCATTTGTTCATGGGGCTCCTGTGGAGCCTTTCGGCGATATCGACGGACCTATTGACCGTGATCCTGAGGAGCCTCATCGGCGTATCGTGACACCGGAAGGTTATCCTTCTCTGACTCGGTATGAGGTTAAAACCGTATACGCACAAGGTTCAAAAGTTGAACTGAAGTTGGAGAGTGGTCGTACTCATCAGATTCGGGTCCATATGACCTCTATCGGCTGTCCTTTGATTGGTGACAGCATGTATCGTCATGAGCTGTATAATCTACCGGAATTGACTTTAACTCAAAGTGAACAGTTAGAGTCCGTTACAGCACTAGATGCTTCCATACCGCGTCAAGCACTGCACGCGGTGCGTCTGACGTTCAAGCATCCGGTGCTGCTGCAGGAAATGATCTTTGAAGCTCCTTTGCCGCCTGATATGGCGGCCTTGGAGGAAATACTGGAGCAAGGCCCGAAAGCGAATTTGAGGTAAAAATTATCTTAGTGATGTTAAGCGGAGAGGGTGAATTGGTTCTGGAGAAACGGAATTTCGCCTTTATCCTCGGATTTCATCCGCAACAAGCGGACTAATTCAAGAAATCTGAGGATAACTGCGATCGGAAGAATAATTTGCCAGCGTAGCGCACTCATCACTACCATTAAAGGAGAACAACATGAGCAAGCTAAAAGTATATCAATATCCAAAATGCAGCACCTGCCGCAGTGCAGTAAAATGGCTACAAGCTCAAGGTCATGAGCTTGAGCTTCAAAACATCGCAGAACAGCCGCCTACCGTTGAGGGGCTGCGTGAATTGCTGGCCAATAGCGGACTAGAATTGAAAAAGTTTTTTAATACAAGTGGTGAAGTCTATAAAGCATTGGGTCTTAAGGACAAAATGGCACAGCTTAGTGAGCAGGAGAAGCTTGAGCTGCTCGCGAGCCATGGTATGCTAAATAAACGTCCGATTGTCACTGATGGTGTTAAAGTTACGGTAGGCTTTAAAGAAGATCAATATGCTGAAGCTTGGACCAATACTTCCGAAGTATAAATCCGTAAAGGGGATGTCCAACAGTCATTTCATGGCTGTTGTGGCATCCCTTTTTGTTATACTCTATTTGAAAAACACAAGAATTATAGATGGAATTACAGGGAGCCAGGTACTCGGGTAAAGCTAATTATCCCCGCCTTAGGAACTGACACTTCAAGTAATCCTTTGTTGATTTGCTGGGTTTGTAAGCTGATGAGTTGTCCGCAACAATCTTTAACCTGTATCTTGTAGTACGCAGGGGAAAGGGAGCTTCGGATGACTAGCTTTTCGCTATAGGTTCCGTTCACAATGAATAATTGGGAAGCATCCTGATCTATAGGAACAACAGCATCGGCATAGATAGCGATAATTTGTATGTCGTCTTTTCGTGCAGTCACTAAAGGATATAGTAACTCCGGTTGCTGTGGGTATAACGCTCCTCTGAGCAGAACATCGCTATGCTCCCTGCTGAAAGCTAGCCAGAAACGCAGCATAGCTAAATAATCCTCCCCGATGTCATTAAGACGCAGGGAGATTTGCGGAACAGAGAAGATCACGTTGATCAATTGCATGGCCGCACTCTCTAAAGGTTCATTCGGGTTAAACATGATCATATCGGAATGAACAGCTGTATTTCCTGACAGAAGACGCAGGTCAAGTGTACGGACTCTGTTCTGAATAGAATCATTAGGGCAGTCGTTCGCTCGGAACATGTTGCCGTATTTTCGCATCAGAGGGCCTATATAGGTCTGGCGGAATTCAATCAGAATATCAGGTTTGATGGCTTTTAATCGATCCATAACATCGGAGAGCAAGCGGTCAACTGCTTCCGGCACCGATTCGTAATCCCTACCCTCTGCAGTTCCTTCCTTCTGATCTGGACTGAGTCTGAAGCTGTCCACGAAATCCAACTTTAGTCCGTCGATATCCCAGCCTGTAACGGCCTGTTCGTAGGTGTGGATCAAATACTCCCGTACATCTGGGTAACGAGGATCAAGCACGCCGGCGTTTAGTTTTTCATCTACGCGAAGCAGCTTATTCTCAAATTGACCCCATACCTTGCTGCATTTGCCTACAAACGGAACGGAAAACCAAAGCATGTATTTCATGTCAAGTCGATGAACAGCTTCGACATGCGATTTCATGTCTGGAATCTTACCATCATAAACCTCCCAGTCGCCAGTAAAAGCGTAACCCCGATTGTTGTCGTCTGTTTGCCAGCCGTCATCGACGATAATGCTGTCACAGCCGAGTTCCTTAGCAAGTCTACATTGCTCCTCTAATTCGGCGGCGTTCAACGCTTGGTGGAAGGAATACCAGGTAGAGTACATAGGACGTAAGGCTACATCAGGGACTACGGCCGGTTTATAGCCGGGTAAGGTCTCCCACCATAATGTTACATCCTCCAACGCCTTATGGTATGGAATATTTCTATGGTCGATCCGAAGTGTAGCTTCATAATGGTCCATCTTCGGTAGGGCTTCTTCGAACAGGGTTACAGAGCATAGGAAGCTGGAATCCTCTTCATGGATACCGGCTTTAATGGACACATTGTTCAAGGCATCACTAAAAGCAAAGGTCATGCGGTTCTGTCCGCTTAAGTTGAACAGGGAAGCTACTGGCGCGAGGGAAGTGCTTTTGGATTGGAAGCCATCGCCCCAATCTACCTGAAAAGCTTTATTTCGGTCCGTTCCCGGATGCCAGAGGGAATGGATGTCAACTGCTGGAATAGACCACTCTATACGGCACACGGGCGGATAATCTTTTTGCAAGGCTGTTAACCGGATATGAATCAGAAAAAGATTCTCCTCGATGGTCTCAACAGTGGTAGTGCTCTCAAAGAAAGGGTTGTCGCTAATAAGAGTTACATGGGGACAGTCGTTGTTGATTAAAGTTTTCATAATGCCTCCTAGTTCAAAAAATAGATATTTACTGTTTACCATTCGTTATGAGTATAATATTTACGAAACGTATAGTAAACAAGAATATATAATATAAATTATTATCTGATAAAAGCTTCATTAATAGCGAAAATAAATGATGAAAGCGATTAAATATAAGTATTGTCAAACAAAATAATCCCTGTTATATTAGAACCACGCATAAGTTCACTGATGTTTAGTAAACAAACATAATTTAGATTGGCAAATGATTGGCTAAACTATAAAATGATTGTGAGGGGTGTTTCCCAAATATGAAGTGAAAAGGTGATTAGTTTTGGCAACTATTCGTGATATCGCAAGTCTGGCAGGGGTATCTGCATCTACTGTTTCCCGGGTGCTGAACGGAGATCCTTCGTTATCGGTATTGGAGGAAACAAGGAGAAAGATTCTGTCCGCTGCGGAACAACTGCAATATAAAGGGAGTCAGCGACGTCCAGTAACTCATGCGGCACATCTGAAAGATTATAAAATTGGGTTGGTAACCTTTTGTTCGGAGCAATTTGAATCAGAGGACCCCTATTATTTATCCATCAGACTGCAAATCGAGAAAGAGTTCAATCAGCTTGGCCTGCATATTACTCGTACTATCCGCTGGGTAAACCATGAATCCTATGAAAGCCTGTCAGGTTTAGATGGACTTATTGTGATTGGGAAATTCGAGTTTGATCCTTATAATTTATTTTTTAGTCGGATACAGAATGTCGTCTTTGTGGACTACTCACCGGATGAGAATCGCTTTGATTCCGTTGTTAACGACTTCGATAAAGTAACTCGAACAGCATTAGATCATCTTCTTGGACTTGGATATACGAGGATCGGTCTAATTAGCTCGCGTGATTTCATTAATCGTTTTGGCTCCAATTCCGGTACAGATTCATTGGATCAGCGGCAAAGTAGCTTTGAAGCTTATATGAAGCAAAAGAATTTGTACATGCCTGAACATGTCCACATCGGCAATAACTTTTCTATGTCCACTGGATATCAGCTCATGAAGGATGCGATTGAGAAGCAAAACTTGCCGGAGGCCTTTTTGATCGGTTCGGACCCGATGGCTATCGCAGCCGGAAGGGCGCTGAAGGAAGCGGGCTTAAAGGTTCCCAAAGATGTAGCCATCGTCGGTATCGATGATATTGAAATGGCCGCCTATGCCAATCCGCCGTTAACGACGGTGAAAATCTATACAGAACAGATGGGTCAGAGCGCGGTAAAGATGCTGCTGGAACGTATCGGTGGTAGAGAAGTGCCGTTAAAGATTGTACTTCCATCTAAACTGATCATCAGAAGCAGCTGCGGTGCAGAAACCCATTCATCTGAAGGTAGTTAAACATTCAAAAGGGGGACAACATGATGAAAAAATGGTCTTTGATTGTTTTATCTCTGCTTGTTGTAATTGCTTTATCCGCTTGCTCCGGTAACGGAGGAAACACAGCCCAAAGCTCCTCAAACTCTGGAGGTAACAGTGGGGCTCCTAAAGGGAAAATTACGTTTGCTTATTGGGGAGCCCAGTCAGAGGCTGACGCCATTAAGCAAGCGATAGATAACTTTAAGAAGACTTATCCAGATATTCAAGTAGAAAGTCAATGGATTCAAAAGGATTATCTGACGAAATTACAGACGATGATTGCCGGGGGGACTGCACCGGATGTGATGCTGATCTCCGGAGGGGATTTACCTGGTTTTGCAAACGCTTTCCAAGAATTAGAAGTGGATGGATCCGTCTTCAGCTCGCCTACACTGCTTGATTCCATGAGTGTAGATGGCAAAGCCTACGCGGCGCCTTTCATTATTAAGCCTAAGGTTATGGCAATTAATGTGGACCTTTTTGAGAAGAATGACATTCCGCTTCCGAGCAAAACGGAGCCAATGACGACTGATGAGTTCAATGATATCGCCAAGAAGCTAACATCTGGTGAGGGAGCTACCAAGGTTTTTGGTTCTGAACCGCTATACCTGGGCAACTGGATCTATTCGTTCGGTGGGCAATTCTATAGTGATGATCTGACCCAATCAGCATTGGGTGAGCCTGAAGCCATTAAAGCCGCTGAGTATATGGTTGCTTCCAAGCAAGAGGGTATTGTACCGAATGATACAGAAAAACAAGGTCAGAACATGATGAACTGGTATCTTGGCGGCAGAATCGGTATGTTCACCGACTTTGGTCCTTGGTACCTACCGCAGATGGCTGAAGTAGAAAGCTTTAAATGGGATCTAGTACCGTTCCCTGGAGGTGGCGGTTCTAAGGAAGTCAACGGTCTGGCACTTAGCAAAGACAGCAAGAACGCGGAAGCGGCTAAGATTTTCATTAATCACCTGACACAGAATGAAGAAACTCAAAAAATTATTGGCGGCAACAAAAATGCCTATGGAATTCCTGTTCTGAGCAGTGCTACTAGTGCATTTGAAGCCATTTATCCGGATAAGAATCTGAATGCCTTCGTTCTTGCTGCGGAGAAGCAGCATGCACAGGAAGCTCAGAAGCGTACGAATGAGATCGGTAACGAGATGAAAGCTATCGACGATACGACCCCGATCGGAATTGGTCAAAAGGATGTTAAGGAAGTATTCCCGCAGGTAGCAGAGAAGATTAATAAGATCCTACAACAAAACTAACGGGAGAATACTATGAATGGAATAATAGAAGGGATTTACAATTTCTATGAAGGAATGGGGATGCCGGCAGATTTACTGCCGCTTCTCCCTTTTCTGACCGTGATTGCGCTGGTCTTCATTGTTATTTTTGTATTGATGAGAATGCTGGTGAAGAAGAAGATTATGCATACCAAAACGGCTAGCTTTTATATGTTCGTTTCGGTCTGGATTATCGGTTTTCTATTGTTTACGGTAGGCCCGATGATCTTCTCGTTCTATATCAGCTTCAATAAATGGGAAGTGGTCAGTGATCCGCAGTGGACGGGGCTGGACAATTACCGGATGCTGTTCAAAGACACACTTTTCTATAAATCGTTGTCCGTTACTTTTTATTACACATTGGTAAGTGTTCCGCTGCAGGTCATTTTGTCGTTTGCTATTGCAATCCTGATGAATCTGAAGCTTCGCGGTATTTATATTTTCCGTACGATCTATTATCTCCCTACACTGGTGCAGGGTGTTGCACAAATGGTACTGTTCATCTGGATCTTTAATCCGAATGTCGGTCTCGTGAACTCGCTGCTGCGTTTGGTTGGCATTGAAGGTCCTGGTTGGTTCTCCAGTCCGGATTGGTCGATGCCTGCGGTAATTATTATGAGCCTTTGGACCGTTGGCGGTAATATGATCATTTATCTGGCCGGCTTGTCAGACATTCCGCAAAGTTTATATGAAGCGGCCGAAATCGATGGTGCCACTGCCGCGAGAAAAATATGGCATGTTACTCTGCCTCAGATCTCGCCTATCCTTTTCTTCAATACAGTCACAAGTATGATAGGCGCCTTCCAGACGTTTACCCAAGGTTTCATGATCAACGGAGGGCCAGATAATTCATTGCTGTTCTATGCTTATTACCTATATCAAAATGCCTTTATGTGGTTCAAAATGGGCTACGGTTCTGCGCTGGCCTGGGTACTCTTTGTAATTATCCTAGTGTTCACCGCGATTGTATTCCGCAGCAGTGCTTTATGGGTGTACTACGAAACAGAGCAAACCGGAGGGAGGAAGCGTCGTGTCCGTCAAAAAAGAGCGTAATTCTGCAAAGAAAAAGTGGCACTGGCTGGCCTATCTTCTGCTGCTGATCGGGAGCGTTGCGTTCCTGTATCCATTTGTTTGGATGGTCTCTGCCTCATTGCGAAGTCTAGAGGAGCTTGCAGTTTCGGGGATGAGTATTTGGCCGGAGCGCTGGCGTTGGGCCAACTATGCCAAGGCACTCACGGCCTTTCCATTCCCGCAATATTTGCTTAATACCTTGATTACAACCGTTCTGCCCATTATAGGTACGGTGCTGTCCTGTTCGCTTGTCGGCTACGCGTTTGCTCGGTTAAAGGTTAGAGGAAGCGGATTCCTATTCGTACTCGTCCTCTCAACCATGCTGCTACCCGGTGAAGTAACGATGATCCCACAGTTCATTTTGTTCAAAAAGCTGGGCATGCTCGATACACTTTATCCATTGATCGTTCCGGCTTTCTTTGGCTCAGCATTCTATATTTTCTTATTGCGCCAGTTTTATTCCCGGTTGCCTGTTGGGCTTGAGGAAGCGGCAATCATCGACGGATGCGGTTACTTTAAAATTTGGCGGACGATCTTCCTCCCGCTGTCCAAACCGGCTTTGATGGCTGTTGGCGTCATGGTCTTCATGGGATCCTGGAACAACTTCATGGGGCCGCTGATTTATATTAACAGCGATAAATGGAAGACGCTCACGCTCGGACTCGCTGGATTTCAAGGCACCTATGCCACAGATACCAATTTGTTGATGGCTGCAGCAGTCGTAATAACTCTGCCATGTATACTATTGTTCTTTACATCGCAAAAGGCATTTATGGAGGGTCTGACCTTCTCGGGTTCTAAGGAAAGCTAAACAGAATAACAGGAGTGACTTTGAGATGACTCATCTGAATGAAATAAAGTCTAAAGCAGGTGCAGTAACTTTCCAATCCTCTGACAAAGAGTTGAACGAAGGTTTTGTCTGGGCCAAACAGCAGGCACTAGCATATGCCCATTTTGGTGAAGATGACGTTGGGCTATGGTATGAGGCAGCATTGCCTGAACGTGAAGCTTTTTGCATTCGTGATGTTATGCATCATAGCAATGGAGCTGCTGTACTGGGGCTTCGACTTCATACTAAGAATATGATCATGCGTTTTGCTGAGAACATTGCGGAATCGCGGGACTGGTGTACATACTGGGAGATCACTAAGGACAATGTGCCTGCCCCAGTTGATTATGATAATGACCAGGACTTCTGGTACAATCTCCCTGCAAACTTCGATATTATCGACACAAGCTGGCGACAATACCAATGGACGGGCGATAACTATTATTTAAACGATAGCAAGCTGCTGGAATTCTTCGAATTAACATTAAATGAATATACGAAGACTTGGGATAAAGATGGCGATGGTCTATTGGAGTATTATCCGGAGTATGGCCGAAGAGGTTTGGCGACTTTCAATGAAGCTGGACTTCATCCGCTGCTCGGCGGTGATATGATCGGCGCACAGATTTCTGGATACCGAGCGTTTGCCCATCTCGCTAGTCTTAGAGGCCAAGCTGGAGAAGCGAAGCAGTATGCCGACAAGGCGAAAGAACTGGAACAGCTTTACGAGAAAGACTGGTGGAATGAAGCAAAAGATCGTTTCTACGGTGCGATGCTGCAAGACCGGTCCTTCGTAACGGACTACCATGCTGAGGGCAACTTTCTTCCACTCTATTACGGTTCGATCAGTAATCAGGAAAAACTGCGTATGGCGCTGGAGGATGTCAAAGTCAATCGTGTAGCCAATGTCGAGGGGAAAACCTATCTGCCGGATATTTTCTATCGGTATGGAGAGAAAGAGGAGGCCTTCAACGAGTTGAAGGAGCTGGTTGACCCTACTCTAGATCGCCGGGATTACCCAGAAGTGTCTTATTGCGTGATTGGTTCCATAGCTACCGGATTGATGGGAATTGCGGCGAATGGAGCATCTTTAATCAGCACACTGCCTGCCCTTGCACATTCTCTGGAATGGGCGGAGATGGGGGAGATCCCAATTCTCGACCGTACTCTCACGGTTAAACATAATGGCAACACAGAAAGTGCAATTACGTTGCAATCTGGAGAGCCTTTTGTCTGGAAAGCGGCCTTCCCTGGAAATGTTAGTAAGTTATACCATAACGGCACTGCCATCACAGCAAAGCAGGAATCAACTGATGGTAGAGGACTAATTAGCTTTATTACACTTGAAGTAGCTGAAGGTGAGACACACCGTGTGTCCGCTGTGCAATAATCGTATCTAGCTAAACAACAAAAGGCCATGCTTCTCATTTTGAGAGCGTGGTCTTTTATGTTAATTTCAAAGGATAAGAATAAGCTCCCATATGTGTAACTATATGATCCCTTATCAGATCATGTATTTTCTGATAGAATACTCTTTGTGCAATAACATGGACAAGCGCTTAATAACAATACAATGAACGATTAAGGGAGAGGTTTATACATGAGAGCAGAAACAACGGGCCGTGTAATGCTTGTAGATGGAATGGCTCTGCTGTTCCGGGCCTTTTATGCGACCTCTTATGGAGGATATATTCGCAAGACAAAAGCTGGATTGCCGACGAATGCGGTGTATGGTTTTTTGCAGTATTTTTTCGATGCGGTAAGCACATTTGAGCCTTCTCACGTCGTATGCTGCTGGGATATGGGCAAAGGAACGTTCCGCACCGAGAAATACGATGGATACAAATCGAATCGGATTGAAGCCCCGTTAGAGCTGATTCCACAGTTCGATCTAGTAAAAGATGTAGTAGCTGAGCTTGGGGTGCCGAATATTGGACTTGCAGGCTATGAAGCGGATGATTGCATTGGTACGCTGGCTTCTTGTTACAGTGAAAACTCTGAGGTATATATTTTGACGGGTGACCATGATATGCTTCAGCTCATTGATGAGAATGTTAAGGTCGTCATTATGAAAAAGGGACGCTCTAACTATAAAGTGTATGACCTTGCAGAATTGCTGGAGGAAAAGGGGCTAACCCCTAGACAAGTGATTGACCTGAAAGGCTTTATGGGCGATACCAGTGATAATTATCCCGGCGTAAAAGGGATTGGTGAGAAGACTGCGCTGAAACTGCTGACCGAATACGGAACAGTTGAAGGTGTAATTGAGAATCTGCATCTGCTCCCTAAAGGTGTGCGTACCAAAATCGAAGCAGATCTGGATATGCTGCATTTATCGCGAGAGCTAGCGGAAATCCGTTGCGATGTACCAGTGGTCTGCGAGCTGACGGAAGCCTTGTGGCAACTACAGCGGGAAACAGCTGCGCGCAAATTTCAGGAGCTAGAGTTCGGCAGCTTGATGCATTTGATTGCTGAGGTGCAGGACGAACGAGGAATTGTACAGATTGAGTTAGGCGATTTGGGTTAAAGAAGACATCCTTCATGCAAAGATGCATGGAGGGTGTTTTGTTAAACTATAAGAACGTATAAGTTTCACACTAAACATTATCCTTATCTTTCTCTCTTAAACGCCTTTTGCGTCCTTATAAGGACGCAAAAGGCGTTTATACTTGTTGTGATAGCGCTTCATTCGACGTATAATTAGGGCTGGTGATTGCTTTTTTTAATGATATTATTCATTTGTGTATGGGTAGCGTTTCAACTTCTAACTAGAGAAAGGGAGAGAATTGCTGTGAAGCTATTGGGAGCGATTGAAGCAGGCGGAACAAAGTTTGTATGTGGGATTGGTTATGAGGACGGTACCATTGTTGACCGAGTTAGCTTTCCGACAACAACACCGGAAGAAACGATGGGACTAGTAATAGACTATTTTAAAGAGAAGAATGTAGAAGCATTCGGAATCGGATCTTTTGGACCGATTGATCCCGTACTGGACAGCCCTACTTATGGTTACATAACAACGACACCAAAACCTCACTGGGGACAATATAATCTGGTAGGCACAATGGCTGAGCAATTTAACGTTCCGATCGGCTTTGACACGGATGTGAATGGTGCAGCGCTTGCGGAAAGTAAATGGGGAGCGGCTAAAGGTTTGGACAGCTGTCTTTATATTACGGTTGGGACAGGCATTGGAGCAGGAGCGGTTGTTGGCGGCCAGATGGTCCATGGATTGTCACATCCTGAGATGGGACATATTCTAGTTCGTAGACATCCAGAGGATACGTTTGAGGGTTACTGTCCTTATCATGGCGATTGTCTTGAAGGATTAGCCGCAGGTCCGGGGATCGGCAAACGCTGGGGACAACCGGCAGGAGAGCTACCAGTGGACCATCCGGCTTGGGAAATGGAAGCTCACTATCTTGCACATGCACTCATGAACTATGTGCTGATTCTGTCTCCTCAAAAAATCGTAATGGGCGGTGGTGTTATGAAGCAAAGCCACCTGTTCCCGTTAATTCGCACTAAGCTGCAAGAGTTATTGAGCGGATATGTTCAGCATCCATCGCTTAATATTGACATCGATAATTATGTTGTCTCACCAGGTCTTGGAGACAATGCAGGGCTTGCTGGAGCGATTGGATTGGCTACATTAGCTCTAGCTAGAAGCTAGTATAAAAAGACATTGACTGTTCGGTAATATATGGTATTCTAGGATCTAACAGTATAGCATTTAATGAGGGAGCACCTCTTTCGCGTTTATCGTGAGAGAGGTGCTTTTTTGCGTTCGGGGTCTGATTGAGAAAGGATTTGTTCGCTCCGAAGGAGGCTCTTCCCGGAAGGTTATTGTGCTTGCTGTAATGTTGAGAAAGGTAGGGATGAATATGCAAATTGTGTTTATGAACCGTTTATCCAGAATATCTGGAGTGGATCAAGAGGTGTACGCCCAGCTGTGGATTGGAGAGGAAGAGGGGATCTGGAGTTTGGGCTGGCGTGATTTTTCAGGTGGGGAGAATTACATTGAGAATTTGTGGTATGAAGGTGGTTCATGGAATGAGATGCTCTGTGTATACAGGCATGAGCTAGCAGTGAAGATGGGAGATGGCTATCGACCCTTAATCGATGGGATATTCCACGAGGAGGATAGTCTTACTGGGCGTAATCAGGAACAGCTGAAGCTTCAATATTACAGCGAACATTATGGGAATGAAGCCATTTATGAAGAGTTATGTGCTTGGCGCCGTGGTAAGGCTTCGAGTGAACGGAAGGCGCCCTATATTCTCGCCAGTAATCGTCTGTTGCGCTTGTTAAGTACATTTCTACCGCATACGCCAGAGGAACTGATGCAAATTCCGTGTGTGGGAGAAGGCAAGATAGCGCAGTTTGGGGCTGATTGGCTGGCTATAACTACTGCGGTGGCAAGGGAACATTCCTTCCCTCTAAATTGGGTGCATGAAGTAATTGAAGAGGAGTCTTTCGTCTCTTGGCTTTATAAACAGAAAGAAGTCAAATATAAGAAGCAGCTAGAACGACTGCGCTTGCGGAGGATTTTGCTGCAGGGGATCGAGAATGGGTTGGGCTTGGAACAGCTTAAGGTGAATAGTGGAGTGAACCGGCGTGAACTTATAGAAGCGGTAGAGGAGCTAGAAAGAGAAGGTTATTCCGTCGAGAAGCTAATCCATGTAGAGCTTGGCAATATGCCGCAGAATGAGCAGGATGCTATATGGAATGCCTATGTGGAGCTCGGGGATCTTTTCCTAAAACCGGTGTTACATAAGGTGTATGGCGACGACTTTTCCGCTGCTGAAGGATTGGATATTTATTATGAGCGTCTGCGATTGATCCGCATCCGTTTCCGTCGAGAGCAAACGCATAAAGTGGGCATGGCGACCAGTTTTTAAATTTGCGCATACCAAAAAGACGAAGGCTTCCTTATACCTTACGGTTACAGGTCCTTCGTCTTGCTTATTCGTCCGGTTTGTTTCATAGCCATTCCTTCTTGCGGAAAACATACAGCATCCCACAGCCTAACGTCAACATAACGCCTATAACGCCATAATAGCCATATTTCGTATGAAGCTCGGGCATATGATCAAAGTTCATACCGTAGATTCCGGTAATTACGGTCAGGGGCATGAATATTGTTGTAATCGCAGTAAATACTCTCATAATTTCATTCGCGCGGTTGGCGATACTGGATTGGTATGCCTCTCGTAAGTTGCCCATGAGATCGCGATACGTCTCAAAGGTTTCAGATATTTTAACCGCATTTTCATAAATGTCGCTAAAATATTTCTGCAGCTGATCATCAATCAGACGGAGGTCTTTTTTATTTAGGGTATTGATCACTTCTTTTTGTGGCCCCAGCATTTTCTTCAACCATAGAATTTCACTTCGCAGACCGATAATTTCACTGAGATGTGACTTCTTGGTATGCATGAGGATATCTTCTTCCAGCTTCTCAATCCGAGCTTCAATTCGGTCGCCGACGGAGAAATAGTTATCAACGACAAGGTCAATTAGCAAGTAAAGGAACATATCCGGTTCACTTACTTCTTGCTCCCAGAGCATAGGCTTCAGGATTCGTAGTTCATTGATCTTTTGTTTCGTGACAGTGATGATGTAATGTCTTCCAAGGAATACATTGAGCGCCCGTAGAAAAATTTCTTCATCGTCAAAGCGGATGCTATTTACAACTATAAAGTAGTGACTTTCGTATATTTCGATCTTTGGACGCTGATCCTCTTCGCTAAGGCAATCCTCAACAGCAAGATCATGTAGGTTGAACAAGGGCTGAAGCAGCTCCAAATCCTCAACATCGGCGTCAATCCAATAGAACCCTTCCGTTGGGGGTGTTAGTGTTTCATCAATTTCATCAATAGGTGTAAAAACCCCTGCATTTACCAGCCGGATTTTCATCTGATTTCACTCCTCCTATCCCCAGGTCTTCACTAGGGACTGCTAAATTAAGCACAGAGAAAAAAATCAGCTTGGCCGGCGGTACAATCAATACATAGGGCCAAATGACGTTTCGAGGGCATGAAGAAGAACTGCTCCCGCCGCCGGCAAGCTGATGATTATCCTGTGTGGTTGCTCATTCTGTACACATATTTGCGAGCTCGGGTCGCCTTCCATCCTTCTTCTCACCTCTTCTTTTCGTTCAGGTATGAAATACTTGTCTAGTATAACAACGGAGTATGCCTCTTTCAAGCAAATTTATTGTGATTTTGAGGCTTCTTCAGCATTGTATGGACTTGACGAAAAGGAGGTTCATGATTTAAAGTGAATTTTAAAGTAATTTAATTGAATACAGCTAAATCTTATCAAGAGCAGGTGGAGGGACTAGCCCTATGAAACCCGGCAACCGGCGTGTAAACGCACGGTGCTAATTCTTGCGGAATTTCTGCAGACGTCTAATCGTCTTCAGGAACATTCTGGCAGATGAGAGAGGCGCATATGACTGTAGATATGACCTTTCTCGATTTCCGAGGAAGGTCTTTTTATGTTCAGCAAGCCGCAGTGCGGCAAAATAACTAAATTCAGCTAAGGAGTGGAAAGACAATGCCAATTAAAATTCCCGACAGTTTACCGGCGAAAGAAGTACTATCCGGAGAAAATATTTTTGTGATGGACGAAAGTCAGGCTTTCCATCAGGATATCCGTCCACTACGGATTGCTATTCTGAACCTCATGCCGACTAAAGAGACGACAGAGACTCAATTGCTGCGTTTAATTGGAAATTCGCCACTACAAGTTGATGTTACTTTATTGCATCCGCGTTCCCATATTTCCAAGAATACTTCTGCTGAACATTTGAAGAGCTTTTACAAAACCTTTGACGAGATCAGCCACCGCCGTTTGGATGGTTTAATCGTTACAGGTGCTCCTGTAGAACAAATGGAGTTCGAGGAAGTATCGTATTGGGAAGAACTGAAAGAGATTTTTGAATGGAGCAAGGACAATGTGACTTCAACCATGCATATTTGTTGGGCGGCACAGGCAGGCTTATATCATCATTTTGGTGTTCGTAAAGTGGCATTGCCTGAGAAATGTTTTGGCGTCTTCCCTCATACGATTAATCAAAATAACATTAAACTGTTGCGCGGCTTTGACGAGGTATTCCATGTACCACACTCTCGTCATACCGATGTCTCCCGTGAAGATATTGAGAATAATCCAGATCTGCAGATTCTGGCGGAATCCGAAGAAGCTGGTATGTATCTAGTGGCTACAAACGACGGTAAACAAATATTTGTGACCGGACATTCCGAATACGATCCTCTATCCTTGAAATGGGAATATGACCGTGATGTGTCTAGAGGGATGGAGATGGCTTTGCCGAAACATTACTTCCCTAAAGATGATCCAGAACGTACACCTCCAGCAGTGTGGCGTGCGCATGCCAATTTATTATTCTCTAACTGGCTCAATTACTATGTATATCAAGAAACGCCTTATGATATCGACCCGATTGTTTACTAATAATAGCGCTACAATATAAATTAGGAGGCATTAATCATGGATGACAAACTTAGGATTGAAAGTAGACTGGCTCAAATAGGTTCTCAAGAAGATCCAGCCACAGGAGCAATTAATTTTCCGATTTATAATGCAACGGCATTTCGTCATCCAAAACTCGGTCAGAGCACAGGGTTTGATTATAGCCGTACCAAGAGTCCGACCCGTTCAGTGCTTGAGAATGCAGCTGCAGAACTGGAATCCGGAGATGCAGGATTTGCTTGTAGCTCAGGGATGGCAGCGATACAAACGGTGCTTACCTTGTTTGCTCAAGGCGACCATCTGATCGTTTCGCTGGATCTTTACGGCGGTACCTATCGTTTGTTGGAACGGATTATGTCCAAGTTTGGAATCACTGCTTCATATGTAGACACGAATGATTTGGATGCACTGGAAACTTCGCGTCGTCCAAATACGAAAGCTGTATTTATTGAAACGCCAACGAACCCACTTATGATGATCACGGATATTGAAGCCGTGTGCACTTGGGCACGTCATCATGGGTTACTTAGCATTGTAGATAATACGCTGCTGACTCCATTCTTCCAACGGCCTATAGAATTAGGTGCGGATATTGTAGTTCATAGCGCTACTAAGTATTTGGGTGGTCATAATGATGTACTGGCAGGCCTGATTGTATCCAAGGGTGTAGAATTATCAGCTGAATTAGCTATTCTACATAACTCTATTGGCGCCGTGCTCGGACCAACAGACAGTTATCAGTTGATGAGGGGCTTGAAGACATTGGCGCTGCGTATGGAGCGTCACGAAAGCAATGCATTAGCGATCGCTCACTACTTATTAGAGCATCCAGCGATTGCGGAAGTGTTCCATCCAGGATTGCCTGATCATCCAGGACATGAAATCCAGAATCGCCAATCTTCAGGCAATACCGGTATTTTTTCTTTCAAATTAAAAGATGCCAGATACGTAGAGCCGCTTCTTCGTCATATTCGTCTTATTGCATTCGCAGAAAGCTTGGGCGGTGTAGAGTCACTGATGACTTATCCGGCTGTACAAACGCATGCTGATATTCCTGTGGAGATTCGAAATGCTGTGGGTGTAGATGATCGTTTACTGCGCTTCTCCGTCGGTATTGAACATGCAGAGGATTTGATTGCTGATCTTAGCCAAGCACTAGAAGCCGCTAGGGCAGAAATTGAGTCCAAGTAACAGGAAGAAATGTTCAATCGAGTGTTAGTGGAGAAATAGAGTATAACTAGCAGTATCGCTTAGTGCGATGCTGCTTTTCTTCTGGATAGGAATTTGCGAAGAATGTAAAAGCATTTTTCAAGCTGTTCAGATTGTGATACGATGAGGAAATGAACTGTTCAATTGTATGAGAAAGGGTTGTCACCTTGAAAAAAGAGACAACGTTTTTTCTTCCTGTAATTTTGTGATTCTACCATACCCCTAAGGGTTTAGAAGGAGGATGCGAACGATGAGTGCGATAGATCTTATTTTGGACAAAGCCCTACGGGGTGAACGTCTCCAATTGGAAGATACCATCCGGCTGTTCGAGAGCAACGAAATTGAGAAAATGGGTGCAGCTGCAAACACCATAATGGAACGCTGGCATCCAGACCCGATGGCCACGTTTGTAATTGGTCGTAATATTAACTATACGAATGTATGTGATGTCTACTGCCGTTTCTGCGCATTTTATCGCAGACCTGGCTCTGATGAGGGTTATGTATTGCCGGATGAGACGATTTACCAAAAAATCGCTGAGACTATCGCTGTAAATGGTACAGAAATACTGATGCAAGGCGGTACGAACCCAAATCTTCCTTTCAGCTATTATACCGATATACTTCGCGGAATTAAGCAACGTTTTCCTGAGATTACAATGCATTCCTTCTCTCCTGCTGAGATTATGAAGATGAAAGAAGTATCTGGATTATCGCTCGAGGAAGTTGTGCGTGAAATCCATGCTGCTGGCCTGGATTCACTACCAGGTGGTGGAGCGGAAATTCTCGATGATCGCACACGACGCAAGATCAGCCGACTTAAAGGCTCATGGCGCGAGTGGATGGATGTCATGCAGACAGCGCATAAGATCGGTATGAATACGACAGCTACGATGGTCATTGGACTTGGTGAAAGTATGGAAGAACGGGCATTACACTTACTTCGTGTGCGTGAGGCTCAGGACGAGTGTATTGCCAACAAGTATGATTCAGAGGGTTTCTTGGCCTTTATCTCTTGGACCTTCCAACCGGACAATACCAACCTGAAGCTGGATAGACAAACGCCTGAAGAATATCTGAAGACGGTAGCCATAAGTCGCCTTGTTCTAGACAATATTAAAAACTTCCAGTCCTCTTGGGTAACAATGGGACCAGAGGTCGGTAAGCTTTCCCTTCAATATGGCTGCAACGATTTCGGTAGTACGATGATTGAAGAAAACGTAGTATCTTCTGCGGGCGCAACCTACAAGGTCAATATCGAATCGATTACTCAGCTGATCCGCGAAGCAGGCAAAATCCCGGCACAGCGGAATACACGCTACGATATTCTGCGCGTGTTCGATGATGCTAATGCGAAGATTGATAATGATTTCATCATGCAGAACTAATATATAAATTAAATCAACGCTTGTTGCTCGTTAATCCGTTTAGTGGATGATTGAGCAGCAAGCGTTTTTTTGTATGGTTAAGATTTCGAAGGTTTATTTTACCTGTGAACATAAATTCATTATTTTATTACATTTCTGTATACACATTATTATCCAAAAGTGATATCATAATCATATCAAAAGAATATCTTATGGGGGTGCTTTTTTATGAAGGAGAAGACGCTTCGTCCTGTCAGCGGATTTTGGGTTATCGCATTAATTGCAGTTTGTTTGGCTGGTGGAATCTATGGTGCTGTTCAGGAGTATATTGCAGTACCGGTCATTCTGTTCGTTGTATCAGCAATACTATGTACGAGTATTACGGTTGTACAACCTAATAAGTCGGTTGTAGTCACCTTTTTCGGCAAATATGTAGGGACTATTGCAACGAGTGGACTGTTCGCAGTTATTCCGTTCAGCGTACGTAAGACGGTTTCCCTACGCGTTCGTAACTTTAACAGTGTGAAGCTCAAGGTCAATGATGTTGAAGGTAATCCGATTGAAATTGCTGCAGTTATCGTTTTTAAGGTGATTAACTCCGCTAAAGCCCTCTTTGATGTAGATAAATACATGGCTTTCGTAGAGATTCAGAGTGAAACGGCGCTGCGTCATGTAGCCAGCAAATACCCTTATGATAACTTCAATGAATCTGGGATGTCCCTGCGTGCCAATGCAGATGAAATTGCTAAAGAGTTAGCGACTGAGCTTCAAGAGCGTTTGTCCTTATCTGGTGTAGAAGTCATTGAAGCCCGGCTTACACATTTGGCTTATTCAACAGAAATTGCCAGCACCATGTTGCAGCGGCAGCAAGCTTCTGCCATTCTGTCTGCTCGTCAAATCATTGTTGAAGGTGCAGTTGGTATGGTCGATATGGCGATTAAACAGCTTAAAGAGAGCGGTGTAGTGGAGCTTGACGAAGAACGTAAAGCGGCCATGATTAATAATCTGATGGTGGCGATCGTGTCGGAGCGCGGAGCGAGTCCGGTCATTAACGCCGGCTCGTTGTATTAAGGCGGTGCATCATGGCGGCCAAGAAAAGCTTTCCATTGCGGATCGATCCGGATCTGCATGAGGCGTTGGAACGTTGGGCGGGAGAGGAATTTCGCAGTGTAAACGGACATATCGAATACTTGCTGCGTGAGTCTTTGAAACGTGCAGGCCGCTTACCTGGGAAACGCAGAGAAGAGTAACCTGTTAAGGACAGTTCTAGCGCTATTTCCTGGCTGCAGAACTGTCCGTGTAGGTGACTGTGTCCGCTGTTTACAAAATTTTGCTCCCTCTACAGACTTGACTGTCAGAGAGGACAGATTTATAATTACTCCATAATTCACGTTAACAGCTTTGACAAAGATATGAATGGATTGTTCTGGACCGTATCAGAGAGAGGGAACATAGGCTGTAATTTCCTCCGGTATCCTACTATCGATTTACCCCTTTGTAGCTGCGGTTATGAATTCCCTGAAATGGGATAGTAAGAACCGCCGGTTCATGGTCGTTATTCCATGCTTACGAAGGATTCTGACTCGACTCTGCTTTAAGAGCAGATTGAGAGAATCGAATTTGGGTGGAACCACGGGTGCAAACGCTCGTCCCTTTGCGGGACGGGCGTTTTTTGTATGCGTGGATATTTCCGTTTCGAAAAATTTAAAATTGTTGTTTGGCTTAAGGAAATGAAGGAGGAAATTAAAATGGTAAGTATTAAACTTCCGGACGGCTCCGTTCGGGAATATGCAGAAGGTAGTAATATTGATGATGTAGCGGCTTCTATTAGTAGTGGACTTCGCAAGAATGCGGTGGCAGGGAAATTGAATGGTATTGTCGTGGATCTGTCCACTCCGCTAGAGGAAGGCGCATTGATAGAAATCGTAACTTTGGATTCACCTGAAGGCTTGGAAGTTATGCGTCACAGTACTGCCCACTTGATGGCGCAAGCTGTAAGACGTTTATATGGAACAAAGGAAGTTAAGCTTGGTGTAGGTCCTGTTATCGAAGATGGCTTCTACTACGATATGGATTTGGAACATCCGCTTAATCCTGAGGATCTGCTAAAGATTGAAAAGGAAATGGATCGCATTATCTCTGAGAACCTTCCAATCGTACGTAAGGAAGTTAGCCGTAAGGAAGCGCTCCAAATATTCGGTGAGCTAGGCGATCCTTACAAACTTGAACTAATTGAAGCATTGCCTGAAGATAGTGTGATTTCGATCTATGAACAAGGCGAATTCTTCGACTTGTGCCGTGGACCACACTTACCGTCGACTTCTAAGATCAAAGTCTTTAAATTGATGAATGTAGCTGGTGCTTACTGGCGCGGCGATAGCAAGAATAAAATGCTTCAACGCGTATACGGTACAGCTTGGATTAAAAAAGCGCAGCTCGATGAGCATCTTCGTCTGCTTGAAGAAGCCAAGAAACGCGATCACCGTAAGCTGGGTAAAGAGCTTGAAATCTTCACATTTAATCAATTAGTAGGCCAAGGCTTGCCGATCTGGCTGCCTAAGGGTGCTAAACTGCGCAGTATTCTGGAGCGTTACATTGTGGATCTGGAAGCAAGTCTAGGATACCAACATGTATATACTCCGGTTCTTGGTAATGTTGAACTATATAAAACTTCTGGACACTGGGAGCACTATCAAGAGGACATGTTCCCTAAAATGACTATTGATAATGAGGAATTTGTTCTTCGCCCAATGAACTGCCCGCATCACATGATGATTTATAAGAGCTCCATGCACAGCTATCGTGATCTGCCGATCCGTATTGCTGAACTGGGTATCCAGCACCGTTATGAAATGTCAGGAGCATTGACTGGCTTGCACCGTGTGCGTTCGATGACTCTAAATGACTCCCATATTTTCTGCCGTCTGGATCAAATTAAAGGCGAGTTCATTCGTGTAATCGAGTTGATTAAACAGGTATACAGTGACTTTGGTATTAATGACTACCGTTTCCGGTTGTCTTATCGTGATCCTAAGGATACAGAGAAATATTACGCTAATGACGAAATGTGGGAAACTGCACAGCGTATGTTGCGTGAAGTTGTAGAAGAAGCTGGTCTGCCATTCTACGAAGCAGAAGGCGAAGCTGCCTTCTACGGTCCGAAGCTGGATGTGCAGATCAAGACTGTACTAGGCAAAGAAGAAACTCTCTCCACTGTACAGATCGACTTCTTGCTGCCTGAACGCTTTGAATTGGAATATATCGGTGACGATGGTCAGAAACACCGTCCAGTCGTTCTACACCGCGGTATTTTAGGTACTATGGAGCGCTTTGTTGCTTTCTTGTTAGAGAACTTTGCAGGATCACTGCCGCTTTGGCTGTCTCCACAGCAGGTTAAAGTTATTCCTGTTTCGACTGCCTTCGACGATTATGCTAAGGAAGTTACAGACAAGCTGCGTCGCCGTGGTATCTCTGCTGAGGCAGATTTACGTAATGAGAAGCTTGGCTATAAGATCCGTGAAGCTCAGCTGGAGAAGCTACCATACATGTTCGTAGTTGGCGAGAATGAGATGAATGCCGAGACAGTTTCCATCCGTAAGCGTGGAGAAGGCGATATGGGAGCTAAGCCGCTTCAAGAAGTGATTGAGCTGCTGGCTCAGGAAATTGCTGACCGTGTAATCTCCTAATTACTTGTAATAATCAACACCAAAAGTACGTCTAATAACGACCTCTGTCATATGCCCATAAGGATTGAAAATTGATCTTTATGTATAAAATTTTGTGAATCGGGAAACCTTCGCTAATAAGGGGGAGGTTTATCACATGAACAAAATGGGCATATTTCAGAGGTTTTGGTGTCTTTTCGTCACAATAGTCCTACTGTTGACTGCTGCAGGTATCATTCCTGAATCCAAGCATCAAGCAGTTGTGGCCAATGGGACAGGAGACACATTACAGCACACAGATATTAGCAAAACGCTTTCGAACGAATTGCAACATACTCAGGCTAATTCTGGTTCAATGAGAACCAAAGATCAACAAGCTATTCTCACCACTGGCCGTTCTACCTTGTTATCAAACGAGCCATATTCCAGCGTACCGATCGTTCCTGCGACAACAAAAAATAAACCAGTAGCTACAAAGTCACCACAGAGCACTAAAGCTCCAATTACCAAAGGGAGTGGGGGCACAGGCTCTTCAAAATCGCCGAATTCTGTTCCTGTAGCTGCGCCAGCTCCTGACCAGATTATTACTTCAATGAAAGTGATGGCGACGGGTTATACTGCGGGTTATGAATCAACAGGTAAAACATCTAAACATCCCGAATACGGAATCACCTATTCAGGTGTTAAAGTACGTAGAGATAAGAACACAGTCTCGACTATTGCTGCTGACCCTAAGGTAATCCCGTTAGGGAGTATACTTTATATACCTGGTTATGGATACGGCATCGTAGCTGATACAGGATCTGCCATTAAAGGGCGGAAGATTGATTTGTATTTTGCTACTACGAAACAGGTGTATAAGGAATGGGGCAAAAAATCAGTTGTAGTTCAGCTCATTAAGCGAGGAAACGGTACATGTACAGAAGTGATGCTGAAGAAGCTCACTCAGGCAATTGAGACTTATAATGCTGTACCGCAATCCCTGCTGGAAGAATCCATTTAAGATCTAGCGGTTATACTTCAATGAATTTGGTGGATTGAACTTAATTTCACTTGGTCATGCATAATAGTGACATCACCTTGCCATAATACGGACTGGGGCAGAGCATTAGCCTCATCCAAGATTTTCTCTTAGTAAGCATTATCTATGCTGCATAAGGGATAAGGGAGGTGAATTACGTGGCTAATAATAAAAAATCTAAAGTTCAAGAAAACTACAAAACACCGAATGAAAAATACAATGCTGAGTTTGCTGTTGAGAATGACGGCGCAACTAAGCAAAGTGGAAATACTTCTAAGCCAGCTCAGAAACCGCAACAATAATGCGCTTCTGAAGCAGAAGACTGCTGAATAAAGAGACTGTCCCAATCAGTTTAAAACTGAGGGACGGTCTTTTTTCATTTTTCATATATAATGAAGTAAATGGAATATTAACCCATTCGTCTCCGTCTAGAGACTGAGTGGAAGTTCCTTCTCTCGCCGCTGTTTATGAGCGCTTCCTTCCTGTAGACTAAAGCTATAAGATTGAAGAAGAGAGCGTTCCACTAATTTAAAGGGGAAATGGAATATGAAAAGAAGGTTCACCAGTCAGATTTTTGGCGGCTTGATCCTGATAGGGATTGGAGCCATGTTTCTACTTAGACAATTGGGTTACACCGATTTCAGCTTAGGTTATTTAATCTCAAATTATTGGCCTGTTATCTTGATCCTCATGGGGATGAAGCGACTCCTGGGTACGGGAGACGAACATCAAAAAGGTGGATCTTCACCTATCGGCGGTTTTTTCTTTCTGGCGATCGGAGTGTTCTTCCTTGGACGAAATTTGGACTGGTTCGATATTTCAGCCGGGGATTTTTTCAAAATGTTCATTCCAATCATGCTTATTGGTGGCGGTCTTTATGTGATTTTTAAACCACGAGGTTCAGTACCACCAGTGCCACCTGCGCCACCATCACCACCTGATTACTTTCCTCCAGGAAAAAGCTCACTGGATGTGGAGCCGCCAACGCCGCTGGATTCCACGCTTGATGAACAATTCGAGCAGAAATTCGGCAAACCTTCTGGAGAGCGAGACTGGAATATTAATCTTCAAAAAGATGAAGAAGAGGATGAGGACGGAACTGGAGCTTTTAAGTCCACCGCTGAATCACGTTGGCAGGAGAAACAGGAGCGTCATGAGCGCAGACGCCAAGAACGTCATGAGCGTCATGCTAGAAGACATGGGGAATGGCATGAGGAGTTCCATAAGACAGAGAGTAGCAGCAAGGAGTCAACTAATCGCTCTGCTTTTATTGGGGATGTCCACATGGGTCGCGAGCATTTCCAACTGAAGAATACAAATGTCTCGCAGTTTATAGGTGATACTGTACTGGATCTGACGAACGCGCAGATTGCTTATGGAGAAACGAAAATTAATATCTCCGCTTTTATAGGTGACATCAAGGTGTACATTCCGAATGATATGGATCTTGGAATCTCAGTGAACAGTAGTTCATTTATCGGCGATATGGAAGTTTTGGATCAGTCTCGGAGTGGATTTATGAGCAGTGTTCAATGCAAGACGCCTTATTATAAAGAAGCGGGCAAAAAGGTCCGCATTAACGTAAGTGCTTTTATAGGTGACATTAAAGTTAAAACGGTGGGTTAGATGGGAACAATCTTTAGTAATACCAAATGGTTGTTGTTGTTTTACTTTTTGCTCACTGGAGCCGTAAGCGCCGGGTTGATGTATGCAGGCACTTGCCTTGGGTATATCGAAGTAATGGATTATCGCATGTGGCTGTACTTATGTCTGGGGATCGTGTTGTTCACTGTTGTAATCGGCTATATGGCAGGTCAGCGCATTCAGCGCCGGATTGATCATCTGGATCTAAATATGCTGCAGGTGGCAAAAGGGAATCTGTCCGTTCGTATGCCAGAGAGTGATGACCAGTCTTTTGCGAGAGTGTACCATGAATTTAATGTCATGATGGATACGGTTGAGAACAAGATGCAGCTTCTGCAGCGATTGGGTGAACAAGAGGTTATTGAGAAGGAACAGGCAGCGGAGAGTGCGGTGTTGGAGGAAAGAAGGCGTATGGCCCGGGATTTGCATGATACGGTGAGCCAACAGCTTTTTGCCATCCATATGTCGGCTTCTTCGCTGCCTAAAGTGCTGAAGGTTAATGAAGCTCAAGGTCAATTGGTAATGGATCAGTTAATTGCAATGTCACAGATGGCACAAAAGCAGATGAGAGCACTTATTGCACAGTTGCGACCGGTGGAGCTGGAAGGCAGGAATCTCTTCGAAGCACTGGAAAAATGGTTCCCTGATTATTGCCGCCAGAACGGCTTAAAAGGAATGAAGGAGCTTGAGCTGCAAGGAGAATTATCTGAGGCTATTGAACATCAGTTATTCTTGATTATCCAGGAGGCTATGGCGAATATTGTGAAGCATGCTGAAGCTAGACTGGTCAGTTTATCACTGCGTGAAGGGTCAAGACAGGTTGTGCTGAGTATTAGCGACGACGGTCAAGGTTTTGAACATATACAGCAAAAACAGGGTTCGTACGGTCTTACCACCATGCGCGAGCGTGCGGAGAAACTGGGTGGACAAGTGGAGATTATTAGCCGTAAGGGTGCGGGAACGACCATACGTGTACATATCCCTAAGTTTGTGCAAGGGAACTCTGAGTTAGAGGGAAAAAGAGCGTTAGGAACAGATACAGAGGACGAGGAGGAATAGAGCATGAGCGTCATAAGAGTGTTGCTCGTGGATGATCATGATATGGTGCGGATGGGTCTTAAAACATATCTGATGCTGGAGCCGACGTTTGAGGTTATAGGAGAAGCAGCAAATGGACAAGAAGCGCTGGAGATGCTGCGTGCTGGCGGACATGAAGGCTTACCCGATCTCGTGCTAATGGATCTGATGATGCCTGTGATGAATGGTGTGGAGACTACTCGTGCAGTGCTATCGGAATTTCCTGGTCTCAAAATCGTTATCTTGACCAGCTTCTTAGAGGATGACCTCGTCGTGGACGCTATAGAAGCTGGAGCAGTCAGCTATGTGCTCAAAACCGTATCGGCAGAGGAGCTGATCTACGCACTGCAAGGCGCATTTCGCGGTATGCCAGTTATGACAGGGGATGTATCGCAAGCGTTGACACGTGGCATTCGCCAGCGTACCGTGCAAGGTGATTCCTCCGGCTTGACGGAGCGTGAGAAGGAGGTCCTACTACTTATTGCAGAGGGCAAGACCAATAAGGATATCGGCGAGGAACTACATATCAGCATCAAGACTGTGAAGACGCATGTCAGTAACCTGCTGATGAAATGCGAGCTGGATGATCGAACCCAGTTGGCTATTTATGCTCATCGGAAGGGTTGGGCTCAGGGTTAGGGATTGGTGTTTAAGATGATTTGGAGTAGTTTATGGGGGCTTAAAAGTAAGTTATAGGGAAAACTTCCCTTTAAACTTGAGTTTTAGGCTTGTATACAGGATTATAGGGAAATCCTCCGTATAAATTCCTTGTTTTTCTCATAAATAGCTATATTGCTGAGAATTATAGGGAGGTATTCCCTTTAAATCTTGATTTCTTGTGATTTTTGGTTAATTATAGGGAGATTTTCCCTATAATTATTGATCGTTGTTTGTTCCTTGTTCTTGGACTTCGTTCACGGACGTCGTTCTAGGGTTTTGTTCTAGGTTGTATGTTGGAAGTTCGGGCCGCGTTGTTTTCCGCGCCCGAGCTTCTTTTTTACTTCCCTGCCTAGGGATTGGGTATCAGAGCGAAAAGTTTACGTCCGCCTTTGAAATTATGTTCCACCCGGAGGGTCAATTCATAGGAACATGATTTCAACAGCGGTGTAGCCTGAAACCCAGTCCCGATCAACAGCGTGCGCCTTTTGAACCAAATCTCGTCTATTCGCCTATATCTTTTATCTCCGCTTAAATTGTTTTTAATGTGACCTTAAGGTTTAAAGTACAAAATAAGAAACAAGAAAACAAATTAATCCTTGTCAGGCGACAGGATGCAGGAGGTAAATAAACATGGACGATAACAAAAACAACTTTAATCGAGACAATGGACCAGCACCAGATCGGGATTGGGACAATAATAACCATAATAGCAATAATAATCAGTCATCCGAATCCGGATCATCATACTACTATTCTTATGGACCATTTAAATCATTGAACAAAGATGAAAGTAACGTAGACGGAAGTGCTCAGCATTACAACCGGATGGAGCCGGAGCGGGTCGAGATTACACCTCCACAGCCTGTAAAACAACTCCCATATAACAGTTCATATCGCAGTACAGGCTTTGATGGTAATGGCGGTGGACGTGGAGGAAACGGCGGAGGTGGTTCTGAAGGTGGCGGTGGCTGGCAGTTTAATAAAAAGCCAAAAAGCTCAGTGAAAACAATATTTGTTTCCTTCTTAGCGGGTATGGTCGTTCTCTCAGGTTCTATGTTCATGGCAGATCGAGGCAACTGGTTCACAGGAGATGCAGCTTCAACCATTGCGAGCTCAGAATCGAATGGAACGGCGAAGACGACGAATGAGAGTGCTAGTACTACACCTAATACTACCACTACATCATTGGTGAAAGGATCTCGTGATGTGACTGGCGTAGTTGATGCGGTTGGACCAGCAGTCGTCAAGATTGAGACGCTAGTGAAATCCGGTTCACGTAATGGAAGTTCATCCAGTCCGAATTTGAGTGATCCGTTCTCTCAATTTTTCTTCGGGGATCAATACGGTGGAAGTGGTTCTTCACAAAATGAGCAGGACTCGAAGTCAGGTTCAAATTCTTCATCGCAGCTCATCCCTTATGGAATTGGAACAGGCTTCATTTATGAGAAATCCGGATATATTTTGACCAATCAGCACGTCATTGAAAATGCCGATGTCATCCAAGTTACAGTGGATGGCGTGACTAAACCATACGAAGCAAAATTGCTAGGTTCTAGCAAAGATCTGGATTTGGCAGTACTGAAGATTGAAGGAGATACTGATTTCCCTACAGTTGCTCTGGGAGATTCGGATAGCTTGAAAGTAGGCTCGGAAGTGGTTGCTATCGGTAACCCACAAGGCTTCGACCATACAGTAACTTCTGGTGTTCTTAGTGCAAAAGGACGCAGCATCGATATCAACGAAGAAGACGGTAGTGGAACACGCAACTACAAAAACCTGCTGCAAACGGATGCTTCTATCAACCCTGGTAACTCCGGTGGTCCGTTGCTCAATATGAATGGACAGGTAATTGGTATGAACGTAGCTGTTAGCACAGATTCCCAAGGTATAGGTTTCGCTATCGCTGTGAATACGATTAAAGAGGTCGTAGATAAACTCGAAGCGAACCAAGCGATTCCAAAAGAACCCGTACCATTCATTGGTGCAACGCTTATGACGATTACAGATGAAGTAGCTAAGCAAATGGGCACGGATATTAAAGAAGGCTCTGTAGTTGCAGACATTATCTTTAAATCGCCAGCGTATGCCGCTGACTTGCGCCCTTACGATATCATTACAGGTGCAAATGGTACAAAATATGCAACAAATCAAGATCTGATCGCTTTCATTCAAACGTTAAAAGTCGGTGACAAAGTAACGCTGAATGTGGTGCGCGATGGTAAAAACATGGATCTTTCCGTAACAATCGGCAACAAGAATGATTTTGATACGACTACTGGGCAAAGTCAGAAGTAATAACACCGGACGGTGAATAACGCGGAAGGGGCAACCCTTCCGTTTTTGTCTAATCATGGTGTGACTGCTACAATATAAATAAATAGAAATGAACAATGGGGGCTGCTTGATGCGACCGAATATTCTTATTATTGATGATGATGAAAAAATTATTTCCATGCTGCGCCGGGGGTTAGCTTTTGAAGGCTACGATGTAAAGACAGCGGTGAATGGAGCGGATGGTTTACGAGCAATCCTAAGCAGCGATCCGGATGTGGTGATTTTGGATGTTATGATGCCTCAGGTAGACGGATTTGAAGTCTGTCGTCGTTTGCGAGAAGGGGGCAGTAATGTACCTGTTCTAATGCTTACGGCCAAGGATGAAATTGAGCATCGTGTGAAAGGGCTTGATCTGGGTGCGGACGATTATCTAGTTAAACCATTTGCGCTGGAAGAGTTACTTGCGCGTGTGCGAGCATTGCTTCGGCGCAAGAGTGAGCAAAGTGGCGGCAGTGAGCAAGCGGTTACTTACGAGGATATTACCTTGGATGTGGATTCACGTGAAGTGACACGCGCCGGCAAGAGACTGGAGCTGACAGCGAAGGAATTTGAGCTGCTGCATCTCTTTATGCAAAATCCGAAACGGGTGCTTTCGCGGGATCTGATCATGGATAAAATATGGGGTTATGATTATAGCGGTGAATCAAATGTACTTGAGGTATACATAGCTATGCTACGTCAAAAGACGGAGGAGCATGGCGGTAAACGCCTCATTCAAACGATCCGGGGTGCCGGTTACATTCTAAGAGGTGACAACTAACATGTCTATAAGATTGCGGCTGACTGCTTGGTATTCAGGGATTTTGGCCGTTATGCTGCTGGCCTTATCAGCCGCAATTTACGGTTTTGTCTATTTTAATACGTATGGGGACTTGAAGGATCGTCTGAAGGTACAATCTGAGCAAACGAAACTTTTATTTAGCGTTGATCGCTACAATGGTGAGCTGAAACTTGGCGGAGTCGGTCCTGAAAACTCCAATTTATATACGCAGATTTATACTTATGGCAGCAAAAGCTTGTCACAATCGACAAATATGATTAACTTTGGCCTACGGTTTGATTATCCTGCTAAAGATAAAATTGCAAAAGGATTTCGTAATGTTGTTGTGGACGGCAATCAGTTTTTGATCTACGAGATGCCTATCGAACTAGAGCATTATAATAATAATCCAGTGGCTGTATTACAAGTCGCTGCCTATGTGAATGAGCAGAATAAGCTATTGGAGCGTTTGAAAAATATATTGCTTGTCGGTTCTTTTGCTACCTTGATCGCGGCATTTACCTTTGGTTTATTCCTGGCACGTAAAGCGATGAGTCCTATTGGGAAAGTGATTGAAGCTGCAAACGGTATCCAGACTGGGACAGACCTAAGCTCCCGTATTGAATATGATGGACCTCCGGACGAAATAGGTCGTTTAATTGAGACTGTCAATAACATGCTTGGGCGGATGGAAGGATTCTACACAGAGTTAGAGGATTCTTATGCAGCTCAGCGTCGATTCGTTTCCGATGCATCACATGAGCTGCGGACTCCACTAACAACCATTCGTGGGAATATAGATCTGCTGCAAAAAGTTTGGGAGATGGAACCGGGCGAAGGGAAGATGAGCGAGGCTGAAATTCGCCAGCTCTCGATGGAATCGGTGAAGGATATCGCGGACGAGTCTAAGCGAATGAGCCGACTTGTAGCAGATATGCTCTCGCTCGCTCGTGCTGATACAGGGCGAACCTTCGAGATAGAGCCGGTAGCACTGGAACCAATGATGACTGAGATCGCGCGTAGGGCATCCTTCCTGCCTCGTCAAGCGGAGTGGGTTACAGGGGATATGTCCGTCTTAAATGGAAAATATGTTGTGGGTAATAAAGATTATTTACAACAAATGTTATTTATTTTTATTGATAATGCTTTTAAATACACGCCTTCTGGTGAGGTAAGTTTAGATACGATTTTCTATCAGAATCAGGTTGGTATTCGGATCACCGATACGGGGATAGGTATGGATAAAGATGAGGTTCCATATATTTTCGACCGTTTCTATCGTGCAGATGAATCACGTGGAATTACAGAAGGAATTGGGCTTGGTTTATCCATTGCTAAATGGATTATTGACGAGCATGGTGGGTCTGTGGAAGTTGTTACACGCCAAGGCGAAGGAACTACTTTTGTGATCTGGTTGCCGCTTCTCTTTGCTCCGCCGCTGGAATAGGGTATAATTTAAAGTGTGTCCTATTACAGAAGTCAACGAAAGCAGAAAGTTGGTGAAGTCATGGAAGTCATTAAAATTTCTCCACGGGGATATTGTTACGGAGTAGTCGATGCTATGGTAATGGCACGGCAGGCTGCGCAAAATCTCGATCTTCCCCGGCCGATTTATATACTGGGCATGATTGTTCATAATAGTCATGTCACGAATTCGTTTGAGGACGATGGCATTATTACCTTGGACGGTCATAACCGTTTGGATATTCTCGATAAAGTAGACAGTGGAACCGTTATATTCACTGCTCACGGAGTTTCACCTGAGGTACGCAAGATGGCTAGGGATAAAGGATTGACTACGGTCGACGCTACCTGTCCTGATGTGACAAAGACGCATGATCTCATTCAGGAGAAAGTCGATGACGGTTATGAGGTTATTTATATCGGCAAGAAAGGCCATCCGGAACCGGAAGGTGCTGTCGGCATTGCGCCAGAGCATGTGCATTTAATTGAAAAAGAAGATGAGATTGCAACTCTATCCATTCCTTCTTCACGGATTGTAATTACGAATCAGACCACTATGAGCCAGTGGGACATTAAGAATATTATGAAAAAGCTTCTAGAGACCTTCCCAGGTGCTGAAGTGCATAATGAGATATGTATGGCTACTCAGGTGCGTCAAGAGGCTGTAGCGGAACAGGCGGGTCAATGCGATCTAGTGATTGTCGTTGGCGATCCACGAAGCAACAACTCTAATCGTCTGGCACAGGTGTCGGAAGAGATCGCAGGTGTGCCTGCTCATCGGATTTCTGATATCTCTGAACTAAACACCGACTGGCTGAAGGGTGTAAATATTGTAGGGGTTACCTCTGGCGCGTCTACACCTACTCCAATTACCAAAGAAGTTATTAATTATTTGGAGCAGTACGATTCTGAGAATCCCGAGACATGGGAGATCAAACGTACTGTGAATATGGCGAAATTACTTCCTCCGGTTAAGAATAAGAGCACAAGCACTACTTAATGCGCTGTAAGCGAACTTATATATTTGTGTTAGGGCAAAAGCGCGTAACCTCGTCTATCGAGGTTACGCGCTTTTCTATTTAGAAAAAGCGGTTTCATCTTATAAATCAGGAAATAGGATTGACGGTAAAGGATTTTTAGAGTAAAATCGCTTTATTGGTTAAAAGCATAAAAGCTTAAAAGCTTAAAAGCGAACACGCGTCGTAGTGCGAGTGTGTTGAGCGAAATTATTATAAATTTTAAGTGTAGAGAGGAAGTTATTAAAATGATCGTCATTACATCCAATCAAACGCCAGAAGAGCAGGTTAAAGATATTATTGCAGTTATCGAAAAAGAGGGGCTGCAGGTACATCTCTCTAAAGGTGCAGATCACACTGTTATCGGTTTAGTAGGAAGTGTAACTCCTAAGCTTGCAGAGCATTTGCGGCAAATGAAGGGAGTAGAGAACGTCGTAAAGATCTCCAAGTCTTATAAGCTAGCTAGCCGCGATTTCCATCCAGAGGATACCATTATCGATATCAAGGGTGTGAAGATTGGTGGAGAGAATCTGGTGATTATGGGCGGACCATGCGCCGTTGAGTCTCCAGAGCAGATTGATGAGATTGCCCGTCTGGTTAAAGCTTCAGGTGCTCAGGTACTGCGTGGAGGCGCGTTTAAGCCGCGTACAGGTCCATACAGCTTCCAAGGTGTAGGTGTAGAAGGTTTGACTATGATGGCTGAAGCAGGAAAGCGTCATGGCCTATTAACCATTACAGAGGTTATGACACCAGAGTATGTGGATATTTGTGCAGAGCATGCTGACATCCTCCAGGTGGGTACACGGAACATGCAGAACTTTGATTTGTTGCGCAAGCTGGGTACTTGTGGAAGACCTGTCCTTCTGAAACGCGGCTTCAGTGCAACCTATGATGAATTGCTCAATGCAGCGGAGTACATTTTGGCAGGCGGAAATAAGGATGTAATGCTCTGTGAGCGTGGTATTCGTACATTTGAGACTTACACACGCAATACGCTGGATCTATCGGCTATTCCGGTTTTACAAAGCTTAAGCCACCTTCCGGTAATCTCTGACCCAAGTCACGGCACTGGACGTCGTGAGTTAGTTGAACCTATGGCTAAAGCTTCGGTTGCAGCTGGTGCAAATGGTCTAATCATCGAAATGCACACAGATCCGGACAATTCCATGACAGGTGACGGTGTTCAATCGTTATTCCCTGAGCAGTTCGATAATCTGCTTAAGGATCTAGAAAAGCTTGCTCCGATTGTTGGACGTAAGTTTTCAACTTCGCCAGAAACCGTTTCGGCGCTATAATTTTTAAGAATATAACAACCTTGGAAGTCCTCTAAACCCGCGGTACAGCGGGATAGTAGGGCTTCTTTGCTATTGGATAAGTTAGAAATGTTATGAATATTAGCGAAAATAATGGATTTCACGAAAGCGTTAGAATATCTTACATTGCTGAAAGAAATACCTGACATAAGCATTGACGATGTTAGGTATGAGATTTATAATGACGACAGCAAATAAAAATGAAACAAGAACATTTGCATACTGTGAGGGGCTTAATGTTCGGAACTTGGGGGAGGAAAAATTCATGTCGGTTGAAAAAGTGTTGCAAACAATTAAAGAAAACAATATCGAGTGGGTAGATTTTCGATTCGTAGATTTAGGTGGCCGTGCTCACCACATTTCTCTGCCTGCTTCTGAAGTGGAAGATGAAACTTTTGTAAATGGGGTAGCATTCGACGGTTCTTCCATTAAAGGATTCCGTGGTATTGAAGAATCAGACATGGTTATGATGCCTGATCCGAACAGTGTGTTCATTGATCCGTTTACAGCTCATCCAACGCTGAACGTTATGTGCGACATTTTCACTCCTGATGGTGAACGCTATGAGCGCGATCCTCGCGGTATTGCTGTGAAAGCAGAAGAATTCCTTCAGAAGAGCGGAGTTGGAACATCAGCATTCTTCGCACCTGAGTCTGAATTCTTTATCTTTGATGATGTTCGTTACGAGAGCGGTATGAACAGCTCCTCATTCTTCGTAGACTCTGAAGAAGCGGCTTGGAATACGGGTCGTAAAGAAGAAGGCGGCAATCTTGCATTTAAAGTTGGCGTTAAAGGTGGATATGTACCTGTAGCACCTGTGGATTCCCAACAGGATATCCGTAGTGAAATGTGTCGTCTGCTTGCTGAAGTGGGACTGCGCATTGAGCGTCATCACCACGAAGTAGCAACTGCAGGCCAAGCGGAAATTAACTTCCGTTTTGATACCTTAAAGAAAACTGCTGATAATCTCATGACTTATAAATATATTGTACAAAACACTGCACGTCAGTACGGCAAAGTAGCAACCTTCATGCCAAAACCACTGTTTGGCGATAATGGTAGCGGAATGCACGTACACCAATCGATCTTTGACGGAGACACTCCTTTGTTTTACGAAAAAGGCGCTTATGCTAACTTGAGCGAAATGGCGCTTCACTACATCGGCGGTATTTTGTACCATGCACCAGCCTTGATCGCTTTGACTAACCCAAGCACCAACTCATTTAAACGTTTGGTTCCTGGTTACGAAGCACCGGTTAACTTGGTATACTCCAAAGGAAATCGTTCTGCAGCAGTTCGTATTCCAGTAGCGGCTGTGACACCAAAGGGCTGTCGTATCGAGTTCCGTACACCGGACTCCACCGCTAACCCTTATCTGGCATTTTCCGCAATGCTGATGGCAGGTCTGGACGGAATCAAGAACAAGATCAACCCACAAGAACTGGGTTACGGTCCTCTGGATAAGAACATCTACGAATTGTCCGATGCAGACAAAGAAAAGATTCGCAGCGTTCCAGGTAGCCTTAGCGAAGCGCTTGATTCTTTGGAAGCTGATTACGAGTTCCTTACAGAAGGCGACGTATTTACTAAGGACTTCATTGATAACTATATTGCTCTGAAACGTTCCGAGGCTCAAGAGGTTGCGATTCGTGTTCATCCACATGAATATTCTCTGTACTTCGACCTGTAAGATTACTCAATCATATAAAGCTTTAACCAATAAAGGTGTTCCTAAGTCATGGAAATAACTTAGGAACACCTTTTGTATTGATCCTAACAAAAATGAGGATATCTTTGGCCATTGATATGGCTAAGGATATCCTCATTTTAGCTTCTATAGTTTAATATTCTGCCCTGTAGTTCCGCTTTAATTAAGTAGAGGTATCACTTGGGGATCTATACTAAACCCCGCTCAGGAGCTCCGCAGGATTCTCTTATGATGAGCTCTGGCTCGACGCTGAAAGAGCTCGTGCCTGATTGATTGTTTATTAGATCATACAGCATTAACGCGGCTAGACGACCAATCTTATCTTTATTTTGCTTAATCGTAGTCAAGAGTGGTGTTGTGTAATTGCAGGCTTCGATATCGTCACAGCCAATAATCGCGACGGTTCCAGGAACAGCAATAGCAGATTCCTTTAGGGCACGCATAGCCCCAATAGCAAGCTGATCAGAAGCCGCGAAGATCGCTCTGGGCAAGTTTCCATTCGAAATCATTCTACGCATGGTTTCATAACCGCTGGCTTCAAAGAAGTTGCTGCCGTTTAAGAACCAGTTTTCGTTGATCGGTAGACCTAAATCTTCTAGCGCTTTGCGGAAACCACTTTCACGTATATTGGAGATTTCTGACTCAGAGGAGCTGCCGATATAACCAAGTTCTCGATAGCCTAATAAGTAAAAGTGTTCGACTACCTTGGTAGATAACTTAAAATTATCAGACATGATATAACCCGAATTGTCGCCTGATAGCTTTAAATCTACGCCGATGCATGGGATAGAACTATTATCCAATTCGCTGATGGAGGTTTCTAGCTCTTGTCCGGTAATAAGTAGGCAGCCATCCACATTAAAATGCAAACAACGGGCAAGATAATCATTGGTATCGCCACTTTGGAATTTTTCGTTAGAGAAAAAGATCAGGTCGTAACCTAGCAGTCCCATTTGTTTTTTGAAGGAATTTAGAACTTCGATGAAAAAAGGGTGGGTAAAGTCAACGTTCAGCATTCCTGCAAAAATAACACCAATTAGATTCGATGATTTTGTAGCTAATGTTTTTGCTGAATTGGAGGGAGTATATCCAGTTTCCTTTATGATTTGTTGTACCCTAGTCTTGGTGTCTTCCGAAATGTCGCTGTAGTTATTTATGATTTTAGATACTGTCGAAACAGAAACTCCAGCTATTTTCGCTATGTCTTTAATGTTATAGGCCAACTTTAGTCCTCCTTATGATGCGAAATACTCCGTAATCTATGATAAAAGTATCGTTGAGTTAAACTTTTTTTGGATTTCAAATATGAATTACGAAACGTTTTCGTAAATGATTTTATAATTATATAGGTAGATAGTCAATGGGATGTTTGGCGTTCAAGCAGATATATCCTTTATTTTAAAGGGTTTTGGAGAATTTCAGTTCAAGAATAGTTCAAAGATAAAGAATAAAAAAGACTTTACAAAGATAAATAACGATGTAATAATAAAAACAACGAAACCGCTTTCTGTATTATAATCGCTAACGTTTCGTAATTTCAATAATTAAGATGGTGTTTCGTTAAGAGGTCATACAAATCATCTGGGGGGTAACAAAAATGGTAAAGAAGCTTTCTGCGGTATTGTTGAGCTCAGCGCTAGTGCTCTCATTAGCAGCATGTGGAAGCGGCAACAACACAAATAGTGAGGCTACTTCGGGCAACGGAACAAGCAAGCCCGCAAATGGTGAGAAAAAGGTTATTAAAATCTTGCACTGGAAACAAGAAAACATTAACAAGGTTATTACAGACATTAATAAGAAGTTTGAAGAGAAATATCCAGAATACAAGATTGAGTACACGACGACAGGTCCGGACGATGAATTTAAACAAGCACAAAGAGCAAGAATTACAGCTGGTGACGTAGACGTCCTTGCTGATTTGTCCGGTATGAGATTGTCTCCGAAAGATTGGACACCAGGTGCGAAAGTGCCAGACTGGCAACAATGGATTGATTCCGGTTTGATTGCTGATCTGAGCAACGAAGCTTTCGTTAAAAACTACAATGCGAATGATATTGCCAAAGCGGGTACTTACAACGATAAAGTGTATGCGATCCCAACCGGTAAAGTAGCAATGTCAGGTTTCTTCTATAATAAAGAAATTTTTGAACAAAACGGTTTGACTGTTCCAACAACATGGACAGAGTTCATCAGTGTTCTAGATACTTTGAAATCCAAGAGCATTGTGCCAATCGTAGTGGCTGGTAAAGACGTATGGCCTTTGAAACTGCCAGTGTTCGGCTTGCAAGCTAAGATTCTAGGCGGCGGCGACCAACAAAAATGGATTGAAGGCGTTTGGAAAGGCACTTCGGCGTTCAACGATGCTGAGGCTGTAGAAGTTTTGGATAAAATGAAGACCCTTCAAGATAACTACATCATCGATGGTTTCTTGGGTATTGACTATGCAACAGCACCTTCGTACTTCGCAACAGGTAAGGCAGCTATGATTGCTGACGGAACTTGGGATGCACCTACAATCGCTGCGGCAAATCCTGATGTGAAATTCGGATACTTCCCAATCCCTGCTACTGAAGATGCTGCTAAGAACGCTTCTCTTGTCGGCAAATACGATGTAACTTGGTATGCAGCAGAAAAAGGTCCGAACAAAGAAGGCGCATTGAAATGGTTGGAATTCTTCTCTGAACCAGAAAATTACACGGAATATGTTAAGGCTGCCGGATTCGTGCCAACACAAGATAACATCGCAACTGGCAGTGACTTCATTGATAACGAACTTGCCCAATACATGGCAGAAGACTTTGAACTTGCTTATGAAATCATTATGATTAACCGCGACAATGTAGGCGAGCACATTGCTGCTGAAGGCGTTCACACTGAATACCTGGCACCAGGCGGCGAATTCAAAACCGCTAAAGAACTTGCAGATGTACAACAAAAAGAATGGGAAGCAGCAGCTCCTAAATAAGCTGTTATCCTAATAAACAGACATCTACAACATACTGTGCACCATCATGTACTACAACATCGGGGTCTGTTCGTACAGACCCCGATCATTTTATTGAATTAGGATTGGGTAGGTGAGAGAAATGTATCCGTTCGGAAAAGGTATAAAAAGATATTTACCGCTTCTGCTGCTTATGATTCCATTATCGTTGTACGTTATTTTTTATTTTGGACCCTCTATGATGACGGTCATTTATTCATTTACAGATATTACTAACGTTCCAGGAAGCAAATTGAATTTCGTAGGCCTTGACAATTATTACAGTGTTTTTAACTCCGGAAATTCAGGCGAACGATGGGATTCCATTATACGAACAGTTTATTTCATGGTCATTGTTACAATCGTACAAAACGGTGTCGGTCTCCTTATGGCCGTAGTGATTAATCAGAAGCTGAAAGGCGATTATTTTTATCGCGCAGTTTTCTTTTTGCCGGTTGTGCTCGGTGTATCGGTAGTTGCACTGGTATGGGGCTTGATGTTCGATCCGCTAAGTGGTCCCGTAAATCAACTGTATGATTCATTGTTCGGTTATAAAGATATGTTCTTTGGAAGCTTCACCCATGCGTTTGGTTATATTATATTCACGCAAATTTGGATGTACATGGGTTACTCCATGCTGATTTTCCTTGCAGGACTTCAATCCGTTCCGAAGGATCTGTATGAAGCTGGATATATTGATGGAACCACGAAGTGGCAATCTTTTAAGAACATTACGTTCCCACTTATTGCTCCATCGTTCACCATTAATATTATTTTGTCCATTATCGGTGCGATGTCGACCTTTGATATTATTCTCGCAACTACGGACGGTCGCTTTAACACAAGAACGATGGCTTATGACGTGTATAAAGAGACGTTCCGTGGTTCTCTACAGATGGGACTTCCATCCGCGCTTTCTGTGGTGCAGTTCCTTATGATTCTGGTCTTCGTTGTATTTGCAGTTAAACAAATGCGTAAGAGAGAGGTGGAGTATTAATGAAAGATTCCAAAACCGCCAAAACTCTCTCCTATATTCTGATTGCAGTATTGCTTGTTTTGTATATCATGCCACTATTGTTTGTAATAAACATTTCATTCAAGTCTTTTTCGGACTATTTGCTAGACCCGATCGGACTTGTGAAAAGTATTCAATGGGATAATTACAAGGAAGCTTGGTTAAAAGGTAATTTCTCTAATTATTTCATTAACAGTTTGCTGTACACAGTTGTAGCAACAGTGCTAACACTAATCGTATCGTTATTCGGAGCTTTCCCGGTGGCGAGAAATTATGTGAAGTGGAGCGGGTTTATTTATTTATTCTTCTTGATGTCACAGTTCTTGCCTAACCCTATGGTTGCACAGTTCAAATTGATGCTTACCTTGAAACAAGAGCTTGGATTCGTGGGCTATGATACGAAGCTGGGTTATATTCTCCTAAAAACAGGAGGAACAGGGATCGTCTTCATGATGTTCGTAGGTTATATTAAAGGGATCAGCCGTGAGATGGATGAAGCTGCAGGTATGGATGGTGCTGGGTATATGCGGTATTTATTCCAGATCATTATGCCACTGATGAAACCTGTTATCGCAACAGGTGTTATCCTGACGGCGATTACCATTTGGAATGACTTTGTAGGTCCAATCATGTATTTGCCAAGTCCGGAACATTATCCAATTACCTTCGGGCTTAAAGAATTCCGCGGTCAATACGGAAACAACTGGCCTATGTTGGCGTGCGGTATCATGATCGTATCCGCACCACTTATCGTCCTGTACACCTTCATTCAAAAGTATATCGTTGACGGTGCATTGGCAGGTGCGGTTAAAGCTTAAGTAGATGTGTAAATGAGAGGATGGGGACAATGGACCGCAAAAAAATTCAAGGCTTTGAATTCACCGGAAAGGACGGGGAGTTCAAGCTTCAGCAACCGGATCATAGTAGTTTCTTATATTTCCCTCTAGTAAATGAGGGGGGAATGATGTCGACTGTAACCCCGAAGCTTCATGGTCAGGCGACAACAGGTCATAATACATTTTTAACACCGCCATTATCTGTTGAAGATTTGCATAATTCACGCGCCTCGCGTAATTTCTGGGTTTACGTCGATGGCAAAGGTGCTTGGTCTGCAGCTGGAAACTCTGCTAAGCAAAATGCAGCGTTCTACACCCCATCTGCTGATGATGCAGTACTTGAGGCTGGATTTCTATGGCATCGTGTGACTCGCAGCAACTCTGAGATGGGTGTCAAAGCTGAGATTACCAGCTTCGTACCTAGCGGTAACGACAAGGTAGAACTTATGAAAGTTACGTTGACGAATACGGGAACAGAGGAGCTTACTCTTACGCCAACGGCGGTAGTTCCCTTGTATGCCCGTTCCGCAGATGATCTGCGCGATCACAGACATGTAACTTCACTGCTGAACCGGATTTACACCTCAGCTTATGGTGTTGAGGTTCAACCTGCACTATCTTTCGATGAGCGTGGTCATCGCATTAATCACACTTCTTACGGTGTATTTGGTGCAGAAGGTGATGGCAGTCAGCCTGATGGTTTCTTCCCGATTCAAGAAGAATTTATCGGTGAAGGTGGAAGTCTTGACTGGCCAGAAGCTGTTATTCTGAATGCTACGCCAGAGATTGGTAAAGGTGGAGGAGTGGATAGAGAGGGTTATGAAGCCGTTGGTGGTCTTCGTTTTGCTTCAATTACCTTGTCTTCTGGTGCAAGCCATTCTTATGTCGTAGTTATGGCAATTGATAGTGATAGAATTAACGTTGAAGCGTTGATGAGTAAATATGGTACATCTGAAGCTTTTGATCATCTGCTAGAGGAAACTAAAATGTTCTGGGCAGACAAAGTGAATATGGTTGAATTTCATACCGGCGACTCGGATGCAGATCAATGGATGAAATGGGTAACCATCCAACCAGTCCTTAGAAGACTGTATGGTAACTCCTTCTTACCGTATCATGATTATGGAAGAGGCGGACGTGGCTGGCGAGATCTTTGGCAAGACTGTCTGGCACTGCTCATTATGGAGCCTGCCGAAGTTCGCAGCCTACTCTTCAACAATTACGCTGGTGTGAGAATTGATGGCAGTAACGCAACCATTATCGGTCAACAGCCAGGTGAATTTATCGCTGACCGTAACAATATCCCTCGTGTATGGATGGATCATGGGGCATGGCCATTTTTAACAACGATGCTCTATCTGGATCAGAGTGGTGATCTTGATTTCTTGTTGCAAGAACAGACTTATTTCCGGGATACTTTTATGAGTCGTTGTAAGGAACGTGACACTTCATGGAATACCTCTGTAGGCAGTGATCTTAGAACAGTTTCTGGGGAAATCTACAAAGGTACAATTCTGGAACACATTTTACTGCAAAATCTAGTTCCGTTCTTTAATGTAGGAGAACATAATAATATCCTGCTCGAAGGCGCGGACTGGAATGATGGCCTTGATATGGGGGCGGATCGCGGAGAGAGTGTAGCATTTACATCTTTCTATGCTAGCAATCTATTGGATATTTCCCGGGTCCTACGTAACCTTAAGACTTCTAAAGGTCAGGAAACTGTTGAATTAGCCGAAGAAATGCAGCTACTGCTGGATACCCTTAACGAGTCTGTGGATTATGGTTCTGTATCAGGTAAACATGAGAGATTGGATCGATATTATGCTGCCGCACCAAATAAGGTGAGTGGAGTTCGTGTATCTCTCGATATTGATAAAGTAGCTGACGATCTGGAACAAAAAGCGGAATGGTTATTTAACCATTTGCGTAGCAACGAGTGGGTACAGAGTGAGAATGGCGATGGCTGGTTTAATGGTTATTATAATAACGATGGTGAACAGGTAGAGGGTGAATTTTCTGAAGGCGTTCGTATGACGCTTACGGGCCAAGTGTTCCCGCTTATGGGTCATGCAGCGGCTCCGGAGCAAATTCCACACATTATAGCTGCTGTAGATCGTAATCTATTTGATGATAAGATTGGATACAGGCTTAATTCACGTTTCGGTGGGATTCAGCAAAATCTGGGTCGTGCTTTTGGTTTTGCTTTTGGCCATAAAGAAAATGGGGCCATGTTCAGTCACATGACCATCATGTACGGAAATGCGTTGTACAAACGTGGTTATGTAAAAGAAGGTCATAAGGTCCTCGAATCTCTTTACAGCTTGAGTACGGATTTCGAAAAAGCTCGTATCTACCCAGGTATTCCTGAATATATTAACGAGCAAGGCAGAGGGATGTACACGTATCTAACAGGCTCCGCAAGCTGGCTCTTGCTAACCATGGTCACTGAAGTATTTGGTGTGAAGGGCAAGCTGGGAGATCTATTGTTAGAACCTAAATTAGTAAAAGAACAATTTGATTCCGAGGGTAAAGCATCAATTAAGACGATCTTTGCAGATCGTGAGTTTGAAGTGGTCTATAAAGCCACTGGAAGCTTTAACTACGGAGAGTACCAAATACACTCCGTTACGTTGAACGGCAGCGAGGTGACGCTGCAGCGCGGCTCAGGAAGTGCGATTATTCCACGTGAGGAGCTACTTGCTCTGCAGACAGAGAAGCTTCACGTGATTGAAGTGACTCTGGCGTAATCTTAACTAGAATTTTTATAAACGTCTGCACCGTTATGAATAGCGGCTGCAGACGTTTTTTTGAAAATTATAAAAACTAAGGTTCTTCATAAATGATATAATGGGGCTAATTTACTTATTTGTTGAATGATTGAAAGGGGTTTGTGTAGGATGGGTTACAGGCTGTCAAATGGCGTATTATCTGTGGATATCGCTGATATTGGAGAAGATTATAAAGGGACTCGTTTTGACTGGACGGGGTTTATCACACAGGTTACGTTAGAAAAGGGTAACCATACGTTTTGTGTGCCAGAGAGCTTGAAGGAAGGCGAGGGTACTGGCGGAAGTGGACTATGCAACGAGTTTGGCATTTCCCGGGCAATTGGGTATGATGAAGCGCCGATCGGAGGCTGGTTTCCAAAGCCCGGAATCGGATTGTTACAAAAGCTGGATTCGCAGAGCTATAGCTTTCATAATAAATATCCACTAACCCCCTTTGCTGTTGATATGGAGGTTAGGGATGATTCGATTACATATACTGTCCAGCCGATGGAAAGTAATGGATACGAGATGCTTTTGACCAAAACGATCTCTATAAAGGACGACCAATTGAAAATTGCATATGAATTGCATAACAAAGGGGATAAGCCAATCCAAACCGAGGAGTACATCCACAATTTCGTAGGAATTGATGGTTTGAATATAGGTTCGGATTTTGAGTTGCGCCTCTCGAATGGGCTCAAAGTAGTAGAACCAGAATCTCAATACACGAATAATTTGCTGGAGGTATCTGGTAATACCCTTACTTGGTCAGAAGAGCCAGACCGGTCATTTTACTGCAAGCTGAGTGGCTGGGGAGGTCCAGAGGCTGAGTTCAATTGGGAGTTGGTTCATAAGCCTAGTGGAACAGGAGTACGCGAGAGCGGAGATTTCCCAGTAGCACGAATGGCGCTATGGGGAGAACGTCATGTGGTCTCACCTGAAGTTTTTGTGAACATTAGTCTTTTACCGCATGAAAGCAAGTCCTGGAGCCGAACTTATCATTTTTTCACGTCATGATAAGCAGTAATCAAAGCTTTTATGTGAATAATTATACTTGCTGGTGTGTGAGATTATTGCTATCATAAGCGATATCCATATTGATAGGAGAGAAAGGGTGGGGAGTAGTTTTGAATAAGAGAGCATACAATTTTAATGCCGGACCGGCAGCATTGCCGCTTACGGTACTGGAACGCGCACAAGCGGAGTTTGTTGATTTCCGAGAAAGTGGAATGTCTATCATGGAGATGTCGCACCGTGGAGCAATCTACGAATCCGTGCATAATGAAGCGCAGGAACGTCTGCTTTCGCTCCTCGGCAATCCGAAGGGCTATAAGGTATTGTTCGTACAAGGTGGAGCAAGCACACAGTTTGCTATGATCCCTATGAACCTGATTTCCGAAGGCCAAGTAGGTAGCTATGTTATGACAGGTAGCTGGGCAGATAAGGCTTATAAAGAAGCTAAATTGGTAGGGGGCGCTCATGTTGCTGCTTCTTCCGAAGACAAGAAATTCTTAGCTATACCTGAATTGAGTTCGATTAAAGCTGCGGAAAATGCTGCCTACCTTCACGTTACTTCCAATGAGACCATTGAAGGAACGCAATATGCAGAATATCCGGATGCTGGCTCGATTCCGCTCATCGCAGATATGTCCAGTGATATCCTTTGCCGGCCAATCGATGTCAACCAATTCGGAATGATCTATGCTGGAGCACAAAAGAACCTTGGTCCTTCCGGTGTGACTGTAGTTATTGCTAAAGAGGAATTGCTCGCAGAATCACCTTCTAACATTCCAACTATCATGCGTTACAGCACTCATTACAAAAATAACTCTCTTTACAATACACCTCCATCTTTCTCTGTATATATGGTTAACGAAGTATTAAAATGGATTGAGGAGCAAGGTGGTCTTGCTGGTATCCATTCCAAGAACCTTGAAAAAGCGGGTCTATTATATGATCACATCGATGGAAGTGACGGCTTCTACAGTGGTGTTGCTGAGAAGAGCAGTCGCTCCATTATGAACGTTACCTTCCGGATGCAATCAGAAGAACTCGAAAAACGGTTTGTTAAAGCTGCTGAACTGGAAGGTTTTGTCGGCTTAAAGGGACATCGTAGTGTGGGTGGCTTGCGCGCTTCCATTTACAATGCAGTTCCTTACGAAAGTGTTAAAGCACTTTCTGATTTCATGAACCATTTCCGGCAAACTCAAGGTTAATGAACTCTATCGTAAACCTTCCGCCTATGGGTGGAAGGTTTTCAGTTTGTTTGGAGAAGCTATGGTTATGCAGTAGAGTAAAACATCTGGCTATTAAGCCTTTAGAGAGGAAGGAACCATATAATGGCACTCCATATCGTATTAGTTGAGCCGGAAATACCGGCCAATACTGGAAACATTGCGCGTACCTGCGCAGCAACAGGCACTCATCTTCATTTGGTTCGCCCGCTCGGATTCCGTACAGACGATGCTACATTGAAAAGAGCAGGATTGGATTACTGGCACGCTGTTAACATTGAATACCACGACTCTTTTGCTGAGGTACTTGAGAAGTACAGTGAGGGACGTTTCTTTTACGCAACGACGAAAGCGGAGAAGAGATATAGCGATTTTGATTTTCAAGATGGAGACTTCTTTGTCTTTGGTAAAGAAACGAAGGGGCTTTCTGCTGAAATTCTGGAAGCGGGTAAAGAAACAAAAATGCGCATGCCAATGAGTGATGCCGTGAGATCGCTGAATTTATCGAATTCTGCAGCTATTATTGTATATGAAGCCCTTCGACAGCTGGATTTTCCTAATCTTGTTTAGAAAAAAGACATTTTTTTGTTTTTTTTCAGCAGGATTCGACATTTTAATAACGAAATATAATGAATGAGCCGAAATATATAGTAGCTACAAATTATTAGTTGAACAGGAGAGGTGTACGTTAGATATGAAACCTGCTGGTGTAGTTCGCAAAGTGGATCAGCTGGGTAGAATTGTTCTGCCTAAGTCCCTGCGTAAAAGGTATCAGATGAATGAAGGCGACCCGGTTGAAATTTTGGTACAGGGTGACCATATCATCTTGGAGCGTTACCGTCCAAAATGTGTTTTCTGCGGATCAATGGAAGGTGTGAGTGAATATAAAGATCGTTATATTTGCGCTGCATGCCTCTCAGAAATGACGCAATTGCCAAGACACGCCTAGGAAGTACATATTTACACATTTAGAATTCTGACAGCCAATAGTTTTCTAAAAAAAGAAACTGTCCCATTCGTAGATTTCTCTACTTATGTGGCAGTTTTTTTGTTTCAGGCTTATAAAAAATGCCTCAGAGCCAAGTGGCTGCTGAGGCATTTCTTGCTTATAGACCTTTTGTTTTGTCGTCGTTGTAAGATGAGGTAAGGATGCCGACCATAAATAACACAAATACGATAGTTACGATCCAAAAGGTTAATGAGAACGACATACTGGCACCTCCATTAGCAAATGTATTCGTTATCAAGATTATACCCTGCAAATCAATAAAAATAAACGCAAATGTGATATGTTGCATAGACATTTTACTATAATCATTTAAAAAACAGGAAATTGGTTGGTACAGCTCTAAGATTTCCGTCTGATGGCTTGTTGACTACTCTTCCATTGAAGATGAGTGATGACGATCCTCCACCATCCAGATTATAAGCATCCATGACACCCATGTTATATAGCTTGTTCTGAATTTCCTCTAGTCGGGCACCAGAGCTGCCAAGCTCATTATAGCCATCCGCTACAAAGATGAGAAGCTGATCATCCTTATAATTACCGATTACTGTACGTGGCGCCCGATTGGGGGATGTTTTCCACTTTTCCGGGATCGGTACTTTGACGTTATTCTTAAGTAGAACAGGCACAAAGGTTGCACCAAATACGGGTTCGAGTTGATCTAACTGTGCGCGACTGTAAAATTTCCCGCCGATTAACTGTCCGGACTTGTTCAGACCTACGAAGCTGAGATCCTTGAATGTCGGCTCGAAACCATTGAGATACTTTCCATCAACCACAGTAGTGCTTAAGGGATAGCGTTTTCCGGCTTTATCCGCAAAACCTCCAGCATTAATACCTGCAATAGCACCATGACTTTGTACAGCGTGCATAGTGGTTTCTGCGCCACCAGTAGCTTCCTTCGCAAGACTCATTTGCATCGCAGTTGGATCCTTCAATTTGATCTTCAAAGCATAGGCCTTATAGTTACCTGGATTCAGCTTATACAGCTCGATTCTAATCCGGTCGCTAGTAAGGACCTCAGAAGGTATTCCAAGCTTGGCAGATATCCGGCGGTTATAGATAAGCTCAGGACGGCTCGCTTGAGTCTTCGCTGTCTCGACTAACTTATTCATAGCAGTAGTGGTTCCTTTATATAGCTTAGCGCTAGCGCTGACTGCATCTATGGTGTAGGATGCAGTGCCTTCGGCTAGGGTTAAATCCTTTTTTAGGACAGCTGTTTCATTCAAAGGCCCTGAGATAGGTGCGAATTGTCCTACATCAAGATCCAGCTCGAGCGGAGGTCGATACCACCACATACATATCAGTAAACCTAAAAAAGGTGCGGTCAGAAGCATAAAGAAACGGTTCACTCTCTTGACTGGCGTCATCATTTGATCAGATCCATTTCTTTCTTCAAAGCTTCTAACTGTTTGCTAACTTCGCTCAATTGCGTATATAGCTTGTTACTATTGTCTGTCTTGGCACTTGCATTATCTTTAGTGAAGGTTAATAGTTCGTTAAAACTTTGCACTGTATTCTGCAATTCCTTCACTTCTTCAGTGAGAACGGCAATTTTCGACTCATAGTCGGTCTTAAGAACGGTTAGCTGCTGCTGGCTCTGATTGCTAAGTTCGCTCAGCACTTGCTGCTTCAAATGGTTTGTGTAGCTGTATACAGCATATACACCGATTCCAATCATCACGATCCAGAACAGTAAAAACCATTTTACGGAAGGGCCGCTTCTCACAGCAGCGCGGCGCGAGTGTACCGGGGACGTTTCCGCTAGCGGTTGCATTTGATCACCTCGGGTTGGTCTTTTTTTCAAGTCCCCATTCTATCAGACTTTGACTAGTTTCGCAAAAATGTAAGAGAGTGTGAAAACTTGAAAAAGTAATTGCATCCTATTAAACTACTGCGATACAATTTCTATAGATTGGAATTTCTGATAGACGTACTCAAGGTAACCAGCGAGAGAATAAACGAACAAGTCATCATACTTCCTTGCTTGCGTTTAAACCGGAAACGCTGCGGCGCTTTCCTTTCTGGATGATTATATAAAGCAGGGGGTCTGGGCATTAATGATGAAGGTTTGGCAGGTGGTTATTGTGGGGTGTCATCCTACAAGTATGCTGGGGACAAAATTGATTTTGGAAGAGGGAGGAGAGCTTAAAGTTCTAGGAATGTATTCAACTTGGGACGAAGGCGCTTCCATCGTAAGGGAAAAGAATCCCGAGCTAGTGCTGGCAGATTATCATATGCCTGAAGGTAATATTGAGAGTGTGCTGTTAAATATGAAAAAAAGCTCACCAAACTCACATTTTGTCGTAATGACGGATGAAGACGGCAGGGATCTGCTTCAGCCCCTCATAGAGCTGGGAGCCAGCGGGATCTTCTCCAAAGGAGCTTCTCCTCATCAGCTTTTACAGCTGATCCTGGGTTTGCGGGTGGGTTTTCTTTCAATGCCGCTAGAATGGATAGAAAAAGGATCCTGGCCGATTTCGACTTCTAAAGGACTGGATGATGTTCTTCAATTGACACAGACAGAGATGTTTATTATGGAGCGAATCGTTCAGGGGATTACTTATGATAAAATAGCGCTTGAAATTGCAGTAAGTCGTCGTTCGATTGACAATTACTTGCGCAAAATTTATGTGAAGCTTGATGTTTCGACGCGAGCGCAGGCCATTGAGAAATTTGCTCTCTTTTCAAGACAAAACAGACAAATCTACGCATAACCCAAGCTATACGACATAATGACGGGAAAGGCGGAATATTCTTGAAATAGAAGAAAGCATATCACGTTAAATGGATAATCGTCCTCGGAAGAGGAAAACTAAACCATTTCTACTTGGTACTAGGGAAGGGGGATTTCGCATGCTTTACCAATTTTCTGCTCGCGCACACACACTGCTATCGTCACCGCTTCTAAGTATTCGCACCCAAACACGGAGAAGCTCCATGATATCGCTTGCTGAAGAATTACCAGCGGAAGAACTGTTCCCATTATCGCTGCTTGCCGAAGCAGCCTCTACGGTGATATCTGCAGATGCAGGAGCACTTCAATATGGTGATCCTGCAGGGTATGGTCCACTTCGGGAGTGGCTTGCCGGGGATTGGCTAAGAGAAAAAGGGGTAACTGTTACTGAGGGTGGAGTTCTGCTAACAACGGGGAGCCAGCAAGCGATTGATTTGTTGTCGCGGGTGTATATTGATCCGGGAGATCGTGTATTAGTAGAAAATCCGACATCTCCAGGATTCTTACAAACTCTTCGGATGCAGGGTGCCATCATTATTCCTGTAGAGGGTGACTTGGACGGGCTTCATCCAGATCATTTGCGGAGGCAAATTGAACTGCATAAGCCTAAGATGTTGTTCGCAACACCAAGCTTTACGAATCCAAGTGGCATCCTATGGAGCTTAGAGAGACGGCGTGAGGTGTTGGATCTTTGCATCGCGTATAACATCCTGATTGTAGAAGATGATTCTTATGGTGATCTACATTTCCAGAAGTATGGTGAACATTGGGCCACAAGATATCCATCCTTGTATGCGCTGGAAAATATAAGTGATGGCGGACACGTATTATATATCGGTTCGTTCAGCAAGACCGTTGCGCCCGCGCTGCGGACGGGATGGGCTGCAGGTAGCCGGGAAGTGATCGGGATGATGGCTGCTGCCAAGCAGATGGCAGACTGGCAATCGAGCGCATTAAATCAGCGGCTCTTGCATCATTTGTTGGATGTGACCGCTTTTGATCTTCGTGAGCATATTGCGCAGCTGAACCGAGAATATAACACCCGACTGAAGTTAATGGTTGAACTGCTAAAACGTCCAGCTTGGAAAGGAAGCTCCTACGACCTGCCGTCAGGAGGTATGTTTCTATGGGTATCTCCACCGGAGGGGATGGATGTTATGGCACTGCTAAAATGTGCGCTAGGTAAGGGAGTGGCATTTTTGCCAGGACCGTTATGTAGCGTAGATGGAAGCGGAAATCACATTCGTCTTAACTTCAGCCATCCCGGCCGGGATGAGCTGCTTCTCGGCATGAATCTGATGAGCGAGGCGGTTAAGGAGTTCACGGCTCGGAGTTAGGTGGGTGCTGATCCATTGTACCGTGAAGAGTGTGCTTAATGAATGTTTAAGGAATCTGATGGATCGGACATAAAAATGTGATGAACAGGTTGATGAGCGGTCAAATGCAAAGGCAGATGTGCGATCAGATGCGCAAGGTGATGTGTTGCAGGTTGAACTGGCAGCTCAATTTATGACACACCGGAAAATCATAACAGACAGAGTGAGGCATTAGGGAAGAAGTAGAGTGCGAGGGGTTCATTATAGGGGATTTCTCCCTATAACTGGCTGATTTATATTCTGGAATGGAGATTATAGGGAATCTCTCCCTATAAATTTCAGAAAAAGCCCTTTTTGTGGAGTAATCTATGCATTTATAGGGAGGAATTCCCTATATATCGGATTTTAGTGCGTATATTGAGTAATTATAGGGATGATTTCCCTTTAATTTAACTTATCAGCTTGAGACTAATACTTCGAAGGTTAGTTCTGTTTCTATGGCTTAACGGATTGGAACACAAAAAGCATCCCGTTGATGGGATGCTTTTTGGCGTTACCTAGACATTGTTACGTGTGCATTAGAATAATAAGTTTAAAGTCCGAGTGAAAGATCAGAACCTGATTAAAAGACGAAAATCGAAGTGAAAGTTCAAAATCGGATAATGATAAAAGTCAGAGTGAAAGATCAAAAGCAGAGAAAAAGATAAAGGCTCCAGCAAAAAATTGAAATTGAAAGAATTTTTTGCTTAGCATAGGCGAGCTAATTACTGTGATGATTGCTGTCATGGGGTACGCCGCCAGTAATAGCGGCGTATTCTACTAGCGCGGCCTGACCGGCTGGGGTCAGGGTATAGCGCCCACGGCTGACACGGTGGAACCAGCCGTAGTAGTTGTGCTGCAGCATAGCGGCGGCGTTCGGTACGCCGCTACGCTTCCGCAGCTCGGCCGGAGAGATCCCGGCAGAGCGGGCGCTTGAGGCAGCGCTAGGGGCACCGCTTCGCGTGCCAGCCGCCGCTGCCTCCCGTGCTGCCGTGTCCCCGGCAGCACGCCCCTCCGGCGCTGAGCTCAGCGCCGGAGCCTGTGCAGCGGTGCTCGCCGCTGCACGTTTGCCCGCTGCGAGCGAAGCCTTCGCAGCGGCCTTCTCGGCAGCGACGGCGGCTTCCGCCTCCGCTGCCTGCAGAGAAAGCGCGACACGCAGCGCTTTCTCTCGGTAGGCCGTCACGAGCTTGACGCGCGTGCTGCCGCCGATGTTGTAGTCTCCGCTGCGCTCGCGGAACTCATAGAGCAGGCGCTCGCGCCGCCGCTTGTTGCTGCGCTGCGCAGGTGGCGTCTCGTCCGGCTCGACGAGCACCTCGACCAGCGGGGCCTTGGTCTTATAAAAAACAACGGTGATCAGCCCGAGACCAAGACGGCGGCACAGTCCGCTAAGCTCGCCCCAGCGCTGGTTTACCGCCCCTTTTTTATCACGGACACGTTCTACTGCGAGATAGACCGTAGGACTGAGCTTTAGCCGTTCTACCCCTTGCAGAAGCAAGGCGAGGTTGAACGATTTTTTCATCTCTACGATTAGAGGGTGCTCTAAATCCTCACGAATACCCACCAAATCACAAGTCCGAACCTCACCCTTGATGCTGTATCCTTGCTTTTCAAAAAAAACCTTCAAAGGAGCATACAGCTCCGTTTCATGTCGTACCGCCATAGTGTCACTCCCGTAGCTCTTTTTTTCGGGTTCTCATTAAGGTTTTACTGCGATTTTATGATTCTCTATTATAGCACAGCAAAAAAGAGGTCAACTATTCTGCGCTTGCCGCATAGGTATGTAATACACTTTTTAACGCTATAGGAGAGCAAGTAGGAGCGCAAGAGGAGGCAGCGAGCAATGGATATTTTTGAGCGAATAGCTTCGTATCGGGCTGAGAACGACCGTTTGGCGTGGAGCGGGACCTTCAAGCAATATATAGAACTTTTGAAAAAAGACCCCTCTCCCGCAAAAACCGCTCACTCCCGCGTTTATGACATGATCAAGTCGCATGGCGTAGAGGACATAAACGGACGCAAACGTTATAAGTTTTTTGAACAGGAGATTTTTGGACTTGATCGTGCAGTCGAAAAGTTAGTGGAGGAATATTTTCATTCTGCAGCACGCCGGCTAGATGTTCGTAAACGGATTCTGTTATTGATGGGACCTGTCAGTGGGGGGAAATCGACCCTAGTCACGCTGTTAAAAAGAGGGTTGGAACAATACTCGCGGACGGATGCGGGTGCGGTATATGCGGTTGAGGGCTGCCCGATGCATGAGGACCCACTACATTTGATCCCCCTGGAGCTTCGTCCAGAGATTGAAAAAGAACTCGGTGTGCGTATTGAGGGCAACTTGTGCCCGTCCTGCCAGATGCGGCTGAGAAATGATTATGCCGGAGATATTGAGCAGGTTAAAGTGGCTCGTGTCATTTTGTCAGAAGAAGAGCGGGTAGGGATTGGTACTTTTAGTCCATCCGATCCGAAGTCGCAAGATATCGCCGATTTGACAGGAAGTATCGACTTTTCGACCATTACTGAATTTGGTTCGGAATCCGATCCACGCGCTTACCGTTTTGACGGAGAGCTGAACAAAGCTAACCGTGGGCTGATGGAATTTCAAGAAATGCTCAAATGCGATGAAAAGTTTCTATGGAATCTGCTGTCACTGACGCAAGAAGGCAATTTCAAGGCTGGCCGGTTCGCGCTGATCAGTGCGGATGAAATGATCATAGCTCACACCAATGAAACCGAGTATAAGTCGTTTATTTCTAATAAAAAGAATGAAGCGCTCCAGTCCCGTATGATTGTTATGCCTGTTCCGTATAACCTCAGAGTATCGGAAGAGGAAAAAATCTACGCGAAGCTGATCGCCCAGAGTGATATGAACCATGTGCATATTGCGCCGCATGCGCTGCGTGCCGCTGCTATTTTCTCGATCCTGACCCGTCTGAAAGAAAGTAAAAAGCAGGGCATGGATTTGATCAAAAAGCTTCGCATGTATGATGGTGAAGAGGTCGAAGGCTACAAAGAAGCAGATCTCAAGGAGATGCAAACGGAGTATTTGGATGAAGGCATGTCCGGAATAGATCCGCGGTATGTTATCAACCGGATTTCCAGCGCTTTGATCAAAGGTGATCTGCAGTGCATGAACGCACTGGATGTGTTGCGTGCAATTAAAGACGGCCTGGATCAGCATCCATCGATTACAAAAGAGGAGCGGGAGCGTTATTTGAACTTCATCTCCATTGCCCGCAAAGAATATGATATTTTAGCTAAAAGCGAAGTGCAAAAGGCCTTCGTCTACTCCTTTGAGGAGTCCGCCAAGACATTATTTGAGAATTATCTCGATAATATCGAAGCCTTCTGCAATTGGTCCAAAATCCGTGATCCGCTGACGGATGAGGAGATGGAGCCGGATGAGCGGTTAATGCGTTCGATTGAAGAGCAAATCGGTATCTCTGAGAATGCGAAAAAAGCGTTCCGTGAAGAGATCCTGATCCGGATTTCCGCGTATTCACGCAAAGGGAAGAAATTCGAGTACAACAACCACGACCGCCTACGGGAAGCGATTGAGAAGAAGCTATTCACAGATCTCAAAGATATCGTCAAAATCACCACCTCGTCCAAAACGCCGGATGAAAGTCAGCTTAAACGGATCAATGAGGTGTGCGCTAGACTTATTGATGGGCATCACTATTGCCCAATTTGCGCTAATGAGCTGCTGAAGTATGTGGGCAGTCTGCTTAATCGGTAAAAGAATACAAGTACATTTGCGGCCACCATTTGGTGGTCTTTTTTTTGTGATAGATATTTTTTACGTGTTTCAATACGTGATATTGTGTGGAATTAGGCTTTGGTCGCGCGACCGAAAAGTAATGCACGAACAATGAAAAGTAGCAGGGGAGCAGACGCCCATACAGGAAAAAATTGCAAATGTATATTATTTTATATGGCATAGCTCTTTAAGTTAGTAATTCCGCAAATCTGCAGCTTTTGAGCTAGATGAGGGCGATATCAATGTAAAAAACTGCACATTTGCAGGTTTTTATGACAGCTAACTAAAGAAAGTGTTAGATCATACAACATCATACAGCTCAGCAAAACAGGAACAATCCTACTTGCTTGCAGTTGATATAATGAAATCACCGTACGGGGGAAGGCTGGTGCTGCACTTGAATTACAGTAAAGATATAGAGAAATGTGTTGAATATATTGAAGCTCATATCAAAGAAAATATAACAGTGGAAGAAATAGCCGCTGAGGTTGGATATTCGGTGTATCATTTTTGCCGAGTGTTCAGCTTATGCAAGGAAATGTCCGTGATGGAATATGTGCGGAGCCGGAAATTATCTTTAGCGTCCATTGAATTGTTTGCCGGCAGAAGAATCATTGATATCGCGCTGGACTATGGTTTTGAGACACAAAGTGGTTTCACTAAGGCCTTTCGTAAGGCTTTTGGCTATAGCCCGACACAGTATGCCGCACGGATGGACGGATTTACTAAAGGAAAAACACTAATTGAAATCGGAGGTTTTATAATGAACCCTGTTATTGTTCGCAAGCCTGCATTTAAGGTCGCTGGGTATGGGATCCAAACTAATGTTGCTGGAAGTATGTACACCAAGGATATTGCATCTTTTTGGAGTCATTATGAGGGTGAGAATCTGGAGTCCAAAATGTATAAAATACTAAACCCGCCTAAACACGGAGAAGTCGGCTTATGTATTCCTTCCTCAGATAATGGCAATGCGACTTATCTTCTAGGTGTTATTGTAGAGGACTACTCCAAGGTGGAAGATGATATGTTGACGATGGATGTGCCAGAAGCCGAGTATGCTGTGTTCACAACGCCGCCAGTGGATACATCAACGGATACAGAGCAAATACAGTTTGCACAGGTTATAAAAAGCACATGGAAGTACATCTTCGAAGAATGGTTTAAGGATAGTGGCTACGATTATGATGATAGTAAGCTGGATTTCGAATTCTATGATGAACGCTGCCACTCGCGGCCGGATACGGTGATGGAGATTTATGTTCCTGTGAAAAAATCGACCGAATGATGTGTTAGGGCAAATGCTGCTCCGTGATGATCGTAACTTCGGGGAATGTTTGGACTTTCGGTCGCTGTTGTCTCTGGATTTATTGATTATTCCTTAGCGGATTAAATCCAGAAACAAAGGCGAACGCTACGCTCCTACAGTTCCAAACTTCCCCTACGTTACTTTCACCTCTGCAGCATTTGCAAAGTTCAATTATTCAGTCGATACGGGGTGTCGACGTAAGAAGGTCCGCAGCGGGTTATACGCTGCGGGCTTTCTCATTTATTGTAGGTTGATTGACGCTTATCCCCTCCCGTAGTCTAATAGATTAAATAGACGTGTAACTTGATAATCTCGGGGAGTGAAACAGATGATTAGAGAAGCAAAAGTAGAGGACTGGAAAGACATATCCGAATTATTAGAGCAGTTGGGTTATTCAGAGACAGAAGCGTTCATGCAAGAAAAAATAGAAAAGCTAGTCCTGCATCCGGATGAGGAATTATTAGTTTTCGAGGAAGATCATAAAGTAGTCGCTTGCATTTCCATGCATTACATACCTCAATTAGGGCTCACAGGGGATACTGCAATTATAAGCTATCTTGTGGTAAGTAATGCCATTAGGAGTAAGGGAATTGGACGGATGCTTGAGGAATATTGCACTGATTTAGCTAGAAAAAGAAACTGTGACCGAATTCAAGTTCATTGCCACTCCAGAAGAACTGATGCGCATAGATTTTATGCCCGACAAGGATTTACTGAAGCTCCAAAATATTTTTCAAAGATGTTAAATGAATCCGAATAATCAACAGACCAAATAAAGAGCGGCAGACCAGGGACGTACTACGCGTCCAGTTCTGCCGCTTTATTATTCAAGCAATAGAGCACTGTTCACTTATTCCTCTTTAAATAAACTTCCGTTGCACCTTTTTGCCATCATACGAGAACCGCGCCTTTTTGTCCTCCACGACGGTCTGCAGATGAACGGTGCGCCCCCATAATGAGTAGATATGCGGGAGTGTTCGCTCCAGGTACTTCAGATCCAGCTCGATACTTTCATAGCGGTGGGTGATAAATAACTCGCCATTCTTCTCGAAGTCGGCATCCTCTATGACCAAGTAAGGTGACCCGCCATTGACTCGAGCGAGCACCAGTTGATCCCGTACGTTTTCCCATGCTTTGTCGGTGATTTTCCATTCCGGCCCTTTTTTCTCAAAAACATAAAGATCGAGGTCGTTCACCAGTTCTTTGGACAGATAGCTGCGGATAAAAGAAGTATCAGACTCCAACTCGCGAACCTCAAATATTTTCTCTCGGTCCCAGCGGCGTTCGATGTCTTCGAAGATTTTTAGACCAAGATAGTATGGATTCAGGCTTTGCCGTGAAGGCTGCACGACGGAGGAATTTAGTTTAGCGTATTCTACGGTTTCTTCTTCGGTCAGATCCAGTTCACGAACGATGCGCTGATGCCAGTACGAAGCCCAGCCTTCGTTCATGATCTTCGTCTCCATTTGTGGCCAGAAGTAGAGCATTTCATCATGAAGCATCGTCATAATATCGCGCTGCCAATCCTCCAAGACGGTGGAATATTGCTGGATGAACCAGACAATATCTTTTTCCGGCTCAGGTGGGAACGCACGATTTCCGGATGATGCTTCCTGTGGTCCAGAATTTCTCTTGTCTAGATTCCATAACTCGTCGTACGGATTAGCTGGTTTGGAGCCACCCGGAGGGGCATCCTTGAGTTCTTTCATTTTGGCTTCCAGCAGATGGGTCTTACCTAGCTTGCGCGGCTGAATCAGGCTGGGATCTATATGCTCTTGAATGGCCAGCACCGAATCAATGAATTTCTCCACAGCATCGGTGCCGTAGGTTACTGAATAACCCGCGATTCGGTCCGCAGTAGCCGACATGCTCTCGACCATATCCCGGTTGGACATGGAGAAACGCATGTTATTTTTGAAAAAATCGCAGTGCGCCAGCACGTGAGCTACGATCAGTTTGTTCTGAATCAGCGAGTTTCCGTCGAGCAGGAAGGCATAACAAGGGTTGGAGTTAATGACGAGCTCGTATATTTTACTCAGCCCGAAATCGTATTGGGATTTCATTTTGTGAAATGTTTTTCCGAAGCTCCAATGACCAAATCTTGTCGGCATTCCATACGCACCGAATGTATAAATAATATCGGCAGGACATATTTCATAACGCATGGGATAAAAATCCAAGCCGAAGCCAGTAGCTATTTCCGTAATTTCTGCAATCGCCCGCTCCAACGCATTAATTTCTTCGCTTGGCATGATTCTGTACTCCCTCCTATAATTCTGTAGATCCAACCTGAATAAACCCTCACGAAATGGGGTTTGGCTTCATATAGATGGGTCGATCAATGTAGTTCATATTATGTATATGGGTAGGGGGAGGGCAATATGACGAACTCTTCCTCGCTGTCACTATGGCACAAAACTATCGAATGCCGGGAGTATCCATTGTATATTTCTCAATATGAAAGCTACAGCATTGCATATTTAATTTAATTAAATATAAATAAGTTTAAATGAACACCGTTTTGGTATTTACAATCGCCTATGCATGTGCTACTTTAGCGATGTAACCGTATTCATATATACATTTATTAAATAATTAATAAAAATGTAAATCTTGTTTGGACCATTCCTTATTCAGCCTAAATCTAACAAGTGGGAGTGGTAAGGATGGAAATCCTACTCGGTTGACGTTGTTGAGCTATAGGAATGAGCAGATGAACTGAGTATAGCTGCACATCCCAGTGCTACTCCTCAGTGATTATGATTATGGAGGTAAAAATGCGTAAATTTAAAATAAATATTTTATGGAAATTTCTACTTTCATATATCATTGTCTTGATGCTGCCGCTTTCTGTTATTATCTTTTATTACTATCCATATTCCAATTCGATTGTGAAGAATAAAATATTGGACTGGAATACACATATTACCGAGCAAGTAGCCAGCAGTATGGATCTGTTTATGCGGCCCATCTATTCTCTCCCAACTTCGATTGTAGCTAATCCTGAGATCAAATTATCCTTATTAAAAAATGATGCATACCAGCGATACGTCGTGGCTAATGAGATGAAGAAATACAAAACAACGGATACCCTCTTGAATGATACTTTCTTATATATCAAACAAAGTGGGTATCTGTTCTCAAGTACAGGGTATATCTATGAGTTGGAGCGCTTTATGAACCCCAAGAATGGTTATGTTTATACGTCTTGGAGTCAAGAGCAGTTCAGCCAAGAGATCAATGTAATCAACGCTATTCAAGTTCGCCCTTCAGAGGATGTTGCCATTCTTGGCGAAGGACGCGTTAAGATGATTACGGTGATGATTCCTCTACCTCTAGGTGTCGACCAATCCGAAGGCTGCGTCATCTATATGATCAGGCATGATACGATCGAGCGAATGATGAAGTCAGTGTCTAATAGCTATACAGGAGATTTCATCATCCTTGATCAAAATAACACCCCTATCTTCTCCCTCAACCAACGTGATGATTTGCGTCAGGCAAATTTCAAGCAATTTATTAAGCAGCTGCAAGCATCGCCATCAGGCGGTGAAATGGATTATGACGGAGAAGCTTATATTGCCTCCCAGACCGTATCCAAGCAGAATGGCTGGAAATACATAAGCATGAATCCGCTGGAATCGGTACTTCTGGAGACGAAGGAAACGCAGCGCAACACAATTATTCTGGTTATATCCATCCTGCTCACTGAGATTATTATCATCTATTTATCCATCCGTAATAATTATGCCCCGATTAAGTCTCTTGTCCAATTCTCCAGACATGCATTTAAAGGCAACACGGAAAGTGGTGGCAATGAGTTTGATATTATACGCTCTACAATCCAGAATCTGTTCCAGTCGAAAGAGCAATTAGATCGGAATGTCCAAAGTATCGTTCCGAAGTTACGTGATAATATTCTATATGAAATCATAAGTGGACAGTACTCTTCACTTCAAGACATGCTGCTAGAGGCAAAGTCCTATGGCATCACCTTTACGTATGCGAAATGCACGACTGTGGTCATCAATGTGATTGGAGATATCGAGCAAGTATTTGAAATTGTGAAGAGCGTTAAATTACAGCCCGAGGATGCAATGGAAGGGTATTTTATTCGGAGTATTCATAATGATGATATTCTATTTATTTCCACACATACAGCGGAGCAAGCATTACGGGAGATGTTCATGAAGCTGCAGGGTGAGATTGAATTGGTTACTGGCGCTAAGCTTGTGATCGGAATAGGAAATACCGTTGATAGCCCAGGCGAATTTCATGCTTCTTATATTAATGCGCTTAGAACAGTCGAACATTTGCGCATCAAGAATGAAGATTCCATCCTGTCCTTTCATGATCTGATGCAGCAGAGGAATGAGCCTGTTCCTTATCCGGCTGAAACGATTCAATCACTGGAATTGTTTATCATGACGGGTGATGTCTCTGAAGTGCAGAAAACAGTTCAAAGACTCATTGAATTTCTCCAACATGATCGAACACCTCCCTATATGATTCGGGCTGTATTTGTAAATATCTCGACCATTATATTAAACAATCTGATCCGTTTGAAGCATAAGGAGAATATGGAGCAGCTTGGGATCACATCGTTTCATAATCGTATTACGGTAGCCCAGATCACTGAGATTTTAGAGAAAAGTGCGGATATATTATGTGAATTGATGGCTAGTACGCATACTTCCTCTAAGGCAGCTACATTGGATGAAGTGCTTAAATATATTCAAGAGAATCAGTTTGATATCAACTTCTCACTACAAGCTATTGCCGATCACTTTGGAATGTCGGTGTCGAATTTTAGCCACTATTTCAAGAAGAACGCCGGACAGAACTTTAAAGATTTTATGGATGGGCGCCGAATCAATCATTCGAAGCAGCTGCTTATTCATTCCGATGAAACTATTGATTGGATTGCAGGCAGGGTGGGCTACACTAACCCTTCCAGTTTTATTCGCGCCTTCAAAAAACATGTAGGGGTCACACCTGGGCAATTCAGATTGTTTAACAAGTGAATATCTTCTTGTCTATTGCAGATATAAGCTACGGGGGGATTCAATATGCGAGGAATGAGACGATGGGTTATATGTGTATGTATGCTACCGGTGATTATACTGCTTCAGGGATGCAGTGCGAAGAATGAGTCTGACCATACTACAGAGCGCAATGTAGAGCTGCTAGACAGGGTACAGATTAGCGTGATGACACCTACACATCAGCTATCCAAGAATCTTCAGGATATTCCTTATTTGAATCGCATCGCTACTGACGCAAAAATTCATGTGAACTGGATGCAGAAACGTAACGGATGGGAAGAAGCGAAAAGCACTGCTTTGACAAGCGGAGAAATGCCTGATGCTTTTTTGGCTGGATTGACCGATCAGGATATCATCGCGAATAAGGATAAATTCGTAGACCTTAGTGAATATATCGATAAATATGCCCCGAATATCAAGAGAATGTTTGAGGAAGTTCCCGAAACCAAGCGTGTGAGTACATTTCCCGATGGGAAGATGTATTCTCTTCCCGGTGTAAGACCAATTAATACAGATAGCTATAATGTCTTGATGATTAATAAGAAATGGCTGGATAAGCTTGGACTGACAGAACCGATTACGCTGGATGAACTGCGTGATGTATTAACCGCCTTTCGCAATGGAGATCCCAATGGCAACGGGAAGCAGGATGAGCTTGGAATGGACTGGTGGGCAGGTGCTGGAGGAAGTCTGGGGAGCAGAGGTCTATTTAGTGTGACCAGTTTACTTGGGGCTTATGGAGTGACAGATAATTTCACCGAAGAGATGATCGGAGTGACGAAAGGGCAGATCCGCTTTTTGTTCGAGAGTGATGAATATAAGAGCTTAGTCTCTTACCTGGCAGAGCTCTGGAAGGAAAAGCTGATCAATCCGGACGTGTTCACGCAAGATTATTCCGGGATGAAAGCGAGTGCGCAACAAGATGATGTGGCAACGGTTGGTGTGACCTTCGGTTGGTCATTAACAGACCGCGTTGGTAAATGGGCCAACGAATATGTGGCTTTGCCACCGCTGCGTAGCGGTAGTAATGTGGCGCCATTATGGCCAATGAGTCCTTCTCGCGTAAGAATAACAACCAATCTGTTTAGCATGACAACAGCTAATCCGCATCCTGTCGAGACCATTCAATGGATTGATCAATTCTACTCCGAGGAAAATTCGATCCAAGGCTATTACGGCTCCATGCCTGATTATGTGACTAAGGAACTTGACGGTATATATACCATAGTTCCCGCTCCAGAAGGTGATCAAGATACACAGCAATGGACGAATGCTCTCGTGGATAATGGTCCGCTATACTTTTCGCAATCATTGGAGAACAAAACGATTGTTCCTCCCGCGGTAACGATCCGAAGAGAATTGGACAGCATCTATAAAGCTTATGAGCCTAAATCAGAGGACATTTATCCGATGATTAAATTTTCGTCAGAAGAGCTTAATGAAATGGCCTTGGCAAAATCAGATATATTTAAGCTGGTCGATGAGAAATTTGCGGAATGGATTATGAATTCAACGGTAGATAAGGAATGGGATCAGTATATTAATCAGCTGAAACAAATGGGACTGCCAGTACTGTACAGAATATATCAACAGGGTTATGACGATTATTATGCTCAACCAAATTTGAACGTCAACAATAATTGAAAACGCATTCAAAAAACGCCCAAAACCATTGAATTGTTAACGCTTTCAAATATTGCGAATGCTTAAATTCTTGTTCGTATACAGCCGCCTCAACCCCGGGTTAAAGTTGCGATGTAGCCGTCATGTGAAATGCGAGCAGCAAGAAGCAATAAATTGTATTCCAATTGCTTGCCTCGCAGCTTGAACGTGCGCTTTAAACCAAAAAGGGAGGTTCGTTGTATGAGGGAATATTTGTTAAAGGTAATGAAGCCCGTATTAGCACTTAGCCTATTTGGAACAATTCTTGCGGGGTGTGGAGGCGGGAGTAATGATGGTGCCTCTTCTTCTGATTCAAGTTCGTCAACGAATTCTACAACCGGTACAGTAAAACTAAAAGGGATCATGCTGAAACATCCTCTTACGCAAGAATTCTCCAAAATGGAATGGTTGACCAAGGTTGAGGAGCAAGTGGGGGTAGATATTGAGTGGCAAGAAATTTCAGCGGACTGGGATCAGAAAAAAGGCGCTTTGTTAGCCGGAGGAGATATTCCGGATATCCTTATAGGACCGAATGTGATCACGGATGCTGATTTTGCCCAGTTCACCGGACTCTTTCAGGATTTAACCGAGCTCATTTCAACAGGCGGCACTAACATTCAACAGATGTTTACTGAGAAGCCGGAGACCAAATTAATCGCTACACAGCTGGATGGGAAAATATACGGTTTACCAAAATATCAACGATTCTGGCCGGATACGGTAAGTCGGCAATATATCAATAAACAATGGTTAGACAATTTAGGTCTCAAGGAACCGACTAATTGGGATGAATTATATAATGTGCTCCTGGCGTTCAAAGAGAAGGATGCCAATGGGGACGGTGATGAAAATGATGAAATTCCTATGGATTTCGCTCCGGTGGGGACGACAGGATTTGGTTATTTTCAGCCACAAATATTGCTTGGCAGTTTAGGTATTACATTAACGGATAGTAGTGGTCAAGGATATTTTACCGAGGGTGGCCAGATTAAAAATTACTTTGTGGATGATCGATACAAGCAGTTCGTGGAATTCATGAATAAGTGCTGGCAAGCTGGCTTAATTAACCCGGAAGCCTTCACGCAGGATTATTCCAAATTCCAATCGGTTGCGCGCGGCAGCGGGGACAAAGCGAAGGTCGGCTTTTCATGGGGTTGGGAAGTAACGGACCGCTTTGGCAACACCTTGGCTCCACAATATGAGTCGATCGCTCCGCTTAAAGTGTCGGCGGATTCAACGATTAAGCAGTCCTATGACTATGACGGTTACTCATTGAATTTCGGCGGTAACATGGTCGTCATGTCTGCTAAGTCCAAGAATAAAGAAGCGGCAATGAAATTTATTAATGAGCTGTATAATCCTACAGTTAGTATGCAGGTACTATTCGGATCACTTGGTACGAACATTAAAGATAATGGAGATGGAAGCTACGCGGTCCTGCCACCTACTGACAGCCAAATGGACCCAGGCACATGGAAGTGGACATCAACCTGGGCGGATAATGGACCTACCTTTATCTCCGATTCATTGAAACTGACACTTGGAACTGATATGCAATCTGTTGGCAAACAGACAGAGCCGCTGCAGGCGGTCCTCAGTGGGATTGACAAGGATAACGATATTTTACCAAGCATGTTCATTAAATATAACCCGGAAGACAACAATGCCATGGTGTTAGTGAATACGAATATGATTAATCTGGCGATGTCTAAGTTCTCGCAGTGGGTTACCAAAGGGGGAGTTACCAAGGAATGGGACTCCTATGTGAGTAACATTAAGCAGATGGGGCTGGATAACAACTTGTCCACTATGCAGAAATACTATGATGATTACAAAAGTAAGAAATAAGCTGTAAAGATTTATAGAACATCCGGAGACGGCTTTTCTTTACAGGATGAAGAGAAGCTGTCTCCTTATAAAGGAGGCTTATGATGTCCTCAATAACTCCCAATAAACATAGAAGAAATCTAATGGAGCTTAAACGCGACTATCAATTATGGATTATGATAATTCCGGCGATCGTTGTAGTTATCATCTTCAACTATATTCCAATGTATGGAATTCAGCTTGCCTTCAGGGATTATGATTTCTCGCGTGGATTGGCAGGTGGCGCCTGGCGCGGTCTGCATTATTTCTCACAATTCATCAATAACTATCAGTTTTGGGATTTGATGAGAAATACTGTGATTATCAGCATCACAACAATCGTTCTTGGATTTCCAGCACCGATCATACTAGCGCTCATACTGAATCAAGTGAAATGGTTTCGCACTAAGAAGCTGCTGCAGACCATCGTATATATGCCTCATTTTATCTCAATTGTAGTTATGGTTGGATTGCTGAATGTTCTCCTGTCACCGAATACAGGAATCCTTGGTCAACTGATCTCCAAGCTTGGCGATACGGACATTAATTTGCTCGCCTCCACGAATTCATTCGTCCCGGTGTTTGTGATTTCGGATATATGGCAGCATGCTGGATGGAACAGTATTATTTATCTGGCCGCATTATCAACAGTGAGTCCAAGTCTCTATGATGCTGCCAAAATTGACGGAGCGAACAAATGGAAGATGATTCTGCATATCGATATCCCTGCCTTGGTTCCGACAATTATCATATTATTTATTCTGAGTATGGGGAATGTACTGGGAACCGGATTCGAGAAGGTATTCTTGATGCAGAATTCATTGAACCTTCCCGTATCAGAGGTCATTTCCACCTATGTTTATAAAATCGGTATTCTTTCCAATCAATTCAGTTATTCGTCAGCCATCGGATTATTTAATACCGTCATCAATTTTTTCTTTCTGGTTACCATGAACTGGATTTCCAAACGCAACTCAGATATTAGCCTCTGGTAAATGGAACGAACATCGAAAGGTGATGCTTATGCAGGCAACAACTAATCACAAGCGCAGCACGGGTGAGATTCTATTTGATATTTCGATCATTATCTTATGTGTTCTAATTTTCCTGATCGTCGCTTATCCCTTGTACTTTGTTATTATTGCTTCTGTCAGTGACCAGACATTGGTCTCCACAGGCAAGGTTACTCTATTTCCCAGAGGAATCAGTTTCTTTGGCTACGAGCAAATTTTTCAGGATATGCGTATTTGGATAGGCTACAAGAATACCATTATTTATACAGTTTTAGGAACATTGTTTAATTTGCTTCTTACGATCCCTGCAGCGTATACACTATCCAGACCAGAGTTCCGTGCACGCCGGTTTCTAATGTTTTTCTTCGTTTTTACATTATTTTTTAATGGCGGACTAATTCCAACGTATATCCTGATGAAGGATCTATCCTTGACTAATTCGATGTGGGTCTTCATTCTTCCCTTTGCAGTGAATGTGTTTAATCTCATTATTGCACGTACGTTCTTTGAAGCTTCACTACCTAAAGAAATTTATGAATCCGCTGCATTGGATGGATGTACTCATTTTAAATTTTTCTTCTATATTGCGATCCCTTTATCTAAGTCCGTCATATCGGTCATTGCGCTGTATTATCTGGTAGCACATTGGAATGATTTTTTTACTGGGCTTATCTACATTCATTCGAATGACTTGCAGCCGTTACAAATCATTTTGCGTGATATTCTGTTATCCAACCAGGTTTTCTCTCAAGGCGGAGGCTCGGGCGGCAGTGCAGGCGGATATGCTCAGCAATTTGCTGACCAGGTTAAGTATGGAGTTATTATTGTATCTACTTTACCGATTCTCATCGTATATCCGTTTATTCAGAAGTATTTTGAAAAAGGTGTTATGATCGGTTCGATAAAGGGCTAGGAGAACAAACAAACACAATCAGCCGGCGAGATATATTCTCGGCCGGTTATTTTTGTTCTTCAAAACTAAGCACTGCATCGCATGTTTCCGTCTTTATTGAAAACAGTAAATATACTTTCTGAAATTTCCATTGACGCACATTAAGTTTTCAAGGTATATTAAACATTGTTTTAAACAGTGTTTAATTGCATGACGAGTTAAGGAGAGTTCTATGACGAAGGAGAAGATTTTAGACGCAACGCTGCATTTAATTAAGTCCGAAGGGATTGATAGTGTTACCATTCGGAAGATTGCTAGTGAAGCTGGTACTAATGTAGCGCTAATTAATTATTATTTCGGGTCGAAAGAAAAACTTATGCATGAAGCAATGAAGATGATCCTGGAAACATTCCGCTCGGCATTTGATATATTCGATGCTCTGGAATATCAGCCAATCGAACGACTGAAACAATTTATTTTAACGTACGCCTTATTTCTTAAAGATTATCCTGATCTGCTCAAGCGGATTCTTGGTCATGATCCAATGTTTGAATCGGTAGCCGAATATGTACATTTTATGAAGCAACAAGGGTTCGAGAAATTAAGCACAGTCATGACAGAAGTGACGGGTGTAACCGATCGAAAGACCATATTGTTGATGACACAGCATATGTTTGCTGCCATTATGTCACTGTTCACCAAAGTGAATCCTGTTACTAAATGTCAGCCGAACAACTGCATTCAATCGTCTTTACTCGATATTCCTATATCGATTGAGGAAAGTATTGATTTGTTTTTCGAGCATTATTTTCACAAATATTCAGTCAAAATTTAGAAAGCAGAGGTATCACAATGACTTCAAATACTGCAACAAAACCCCTTACGCAGGAAGGGGACACGTTCTCCCTGAAAGCTATTCTGCCACCTTTGCTTGCGATAATCGTCGGTATGATTATGGTTATTCTGGACAGTACAGTTGTTAACAATGCAGTTCCTAAACTAGTGGAATATTTCCATACTGATCTAAAGACAATTCAATGGGCAATAACGGGGTACACATTAGCACTATCCGCAGTAATTCCACTTGCTGGTTGGATGACCGATAAATTTGGATCAAAGCGTATTTTCCTTGTAACGATTGTGCTGTTTACATTAGGGTCTGTTCTATGCGGCTTAGCGCAATCACCTGAACAACTAATTTTATTCCGTATTATTCAAGGTCTAGGCGGAGGTATGGTTGCACCGATCGGGATGGCAATGGTATTCAAATTAGCTCCACCCGAACGTCGAGGCTCAATTATGGGTGTTCTTGGAATCCCAATGTTGATGGCGCCAGCTTTTGGTCCTGTAATATCCGGTTATCTTGTCGATTATGTGAGTTGGCACTGGATCTTTATTATCAATTTGCCTATTGGTGTTGTGGCCTTCATTTTGGGTAAGAAATACTTACCGAAGACTGAACCGCAGAAGTCAACACATCTTGATATTCTCGGGATGTGTCTTGCACCGATTGCGTTCGCTATGCTTGCTTATGGTGTAAGCGAAGGTGGAACAGATTGGTCTTCAACGGGTGCTATTACAGGCTTAACAATCGGTGGTATCGCATTAATACTGTTCATTGTGGTGGAGCTTAGACAGAAGTATCCTTTGCTTGAACTGAAGGTATTTAAATCATCTGATTTCACTCGCGGTATTATTCTTACTTGGATCGTACAGATGGCATTATTCGGAGCTACACTGATGATTCCTTTGTATCTACAGAATATTAAAGGTTATACCGCACTTCATACCGGTTGGATCGTGATGCCGCAAGCGTTATGCGCCGGTCTTATGATGCCGATTAGTGGTAGGTTGTTTGATAAAATTGGAGCTCGTCCATTAGCGTTCTGTGGGTTGAGTGTTATCGCCACCGCGATGTTTATTCTCTCGACGGTAACCGTGGATACACCGATTTGGATGGTTATTGTTGCGGTTTGTGTGATGGGGTTAGGTATGGGGTCAACCATGATGCCTCTTAATACACATGTATTAAATTCAGCACCACGTCATTTGGTTAGCCGTGTGACACCGTTGACTTCAGCGGCTCAACAGGTTGTCGTATCCTTCGCAGTAACAGGTCTTACAGCTTATCTGACTTCTCATACAAATACTCATATGGCAACAATCGGAAAGACAGGAAACCCGCAGACTGCCTTAGTAGCCGGCTTTGGAGATACGTTTCTCCTGACCGCTTGTATCGTATGTGTTGGTATTGTTATGTCCCTCATCCTTCGCAAGCCGAAGCTGCAACAAGCTGAAAATATCGGTGAAGAGGTAGATCCAGCGATGATGATGGGTCACTAGTCTTAAATAAGCCCCCCAAGAAGGTCACTTTATCTAAAGTGTCTCTCTTGGGGGCTTTTCTTTACAGTGACTTTCTATTTCCTCCAAAGATCCAATTGCTTCTGGATCTCCTTACGTACCTTATCAATACCTGCTTCATGAAGTTCATGGTTGAATTTGGGGAGAATGGCATCAACATCGACACTGCCTGTCATAAGACTTGGATAAAATTTGCGCCAGACAATCTCAATGTTGTCAATTTGCTCATTTAGCTCTGACAGATCGGGAGTAAAGCCCAGTACTTGGGACTCCACAACCTTGGAGTTGTAGATGCGGAATTGCTCCCACTTGTTTAGTGGGTCAGGGTAGATTCCACCTAATGTACTTAAGATAAACCAGTTTCCCTGAGTGTATTGTATGCCAGTGTAGCCACCGTTCGCCTTGGGAAGAGGATTTCCTTGACTGTCTTTTATCGAACTTAGGACAACCTGGTCATTCTGATCCAGTGTATAATGAACGCCTTCAATGCCGTATTGAAATAAGTTACGCAGGTCAGGATCCGTATTCAATAAGTTTAGAAATTTGATGCTCTCCACAGGATGCTTCGTATGTGCATTCACAACCATCATCCCTCCGCGCACAGCTTCTGTAGTTGCCACCTCGGGTGTTACTGGATTGGTTACAATTTTATACCCCAGATCGTTACTCCAGACGCTCTCAGAGAGTGGACCGCCACTACCAGATTCCCAAAATACCTTTACACCATGTTTCAAACTTCCTGGTTCTCGCAAAGCGGCGTCTTGATTAATGAACCCTAATTGATAGTAACGTCTTAACGTATCCAATATATGTTTGGCTTCACGGGTTTCGAAGATATTGACCACAGGAGCAGTAGGATCCAGAGATTGGATCATTAATGGGAGTCTGTTGTCCCCTATATATTCGTAGCCGTACATAGCAAAAAAATTGTGTGAGTCTCGATCAAGCTCCATGGGCAAATAATCGGGTTCATTTTTTTGTATCATGCGAAGCAGCGGTTCCAGAGATTCCAGTGTGTTATATTGGTTAACTTTAATATTGTATTTTTCTACCAGAGAATCAGGATACATCCAATTCTCGCGTACAGCCAATTCTTTGTTGGTGGGGACGCCGTAGATGAACCCGTCATCCATCTCAGCACCCTTCCAAAAGATGGGGTCTATTGCAAGGTACATTTCTTTGGCTAGATTCATGAAATAGTCATCTAACTTCAGCCATACCCCACGTTTGGCATATTTAGCATAATCCGGAGCAAAAGCAATATCAAAAGGGCTGTCAGAGGAGATCATTGTATTCATGCGATCAGCATATTCCTGCCAACCAATTTTATTATAGGTTATGGTAATTCCAATTTTTTTCATCAATATGTCGTTAATTTTGTTGTTAACAAGGGCCAGATCCTTATCAGGATCACCGATTGTATAATAAATCAGATTTACCGTGGGTTCTGCATTAAAGTTCGCAGCGTTCAAGTTCTGCTTGGTGCAGCCAGTTAACAATGTAATGAACAGCAGAATAATGCCACAGATGAAGCAGCTATATCTATTCATGACACGGCCCCCTAAATCACTTTGCAATATACATCCAGCCTTAACTTTTCATCCGTAAACTTGAGGGAGAGGTACCAAAATGATTTTGAAATTGTGTATAAAAATAGTTCAGGTTGTTATAACCAACAGAAAGGGCAATCCAGTGTATTTTCTCATTAGTCGTTTGGATAAGCTCTTGTGCACGATGCATCCGATAGCTCATTAGATACTCTGAGAACTTCATACTTGTTTCTTTAATGAAGATTTGTCCGAGATAGGTACTGTTCATTTGAAATCGATCAGCAACGGATTTTAATGAAATATTATGAGCGAATTCTGTTTTAATCATAATTAATATACGATTGACCAGCTTTGAGAAGGCATCGTAATGTATTCCAAGTACAGGATCAATACTCATGGAGTCAGCATTCACATCTCTAATCGTGCCATGTAAGTCTTCGATAATTATTTTTTCAATGACCTCCTGCAGCTTGATTCGATCCACAGGCTTTAATAGGTAATCCTTTACTCCGCAACGAATAGCTTGCTGGGCATATTGAAAGTCACTATAGCCGCTTATAATAATATATTTGGTTGGAAGGCTCACTTCATTTAGCTTTTGGATAGCATCATACCCTAGATTCTTTCCAATACACACATCGATAATAGCAATGTCAGGTATTAAATCTACAGCTTTAAATACAGCATCTTCAGTGGATTCACTTGTTTCTATTTGTTTGAATCCGTAATGCTCCCAATCCAGAATACGTTTCATACCTTCCAAAATCTGAGGTTCATCATCCACAATCAAAAGTTTGTACATATCTAATCACCTCTTTTAGAAATCTGTACAGAGATTTTGACACCAGCTTCGTCATTATTCTCAATGGTAATCGAGAAATCCTCTTGATAGAAAAATTGTAGCCGGGCATAGACATTATATAGTCCGATGCTATTGGTGGCATGGTCATTATTACTTGAAAGGACCCGTCTGATGGCAGTTAGCTGTTCTTCATCAATTCGTACTCCATTGTCAATGAAATCCAGTCTATAGTAGTCTTCATCTTCCCAGCCTGACACGATAAATAAATTAAATTCTTTATTTATATTAAACCCATGGACGAAGAAATTTTCTGCCAAGGGTTGCATCCAGAATTTAACAGTAGAAAGAGCAAGAATAGTATCTTCAACATCAATTTGGTAAAAAAAGTGCTCAGGATATTTAAACTCCATAATTTGCAGGTATTTTCGTAACAGTTCCAGCTCACTACCTATTGAAATAATATTTTCTTTTTTAACAATTTCTCGATACAACGCTCCTAAGGTTGCAATCGCATCTGCGGTAGGCTCATTCTGATGAACCAATGCAGTAGATCGAATAACCTCCAAGGTATTATAAAGAAAATGTGGATTGATTTGATGTTGAAGCGCTTTCATTTCTGCTTCCTGCTGTTTTAATTTAAGCAAGTATTCGTTTCGAATATATTTGTCTAATTGGTGTATCATATCGTCGACTTCTCGAGCAATCATACCATATTCATTCATACGATAACGTGCAGGCTTATTGGGAGTGAAGTCAGCAGTTTTCGCACGTTTGATTGACTGTATAATACGGTGCAGAAACCGCGAATCATCACGAAGGTTGTAGACTACGAGCAGGAGTACACAGATCATAGCGGTAAAGACGATCATAAATATATTGAGCAATACCGTGCTATGCTGACTTATTAGTGCAGCCAAGTCTACTGTACTAATAAATCGATAATTGTATTTGGTAGATGTAAAGGTAACAAAGAAAATTGGAATATATCCTTTATATACGATAAAGCCATGATTTTTATTATTCGCAACCGCTTGTTGGGTGATTTCTTTCATTATGGATTTATTGTTACCAATAATGAATGTCTCCCCGGTAGAGGGGTTGATTACAGCCGCATTACCGAGTTGATAATTATTTACGATACTGAATATTCGCTTGCTACTGATCTGAAAGTGGATTTCCCCTGGTTCTGTAGCACTTTGATTTAGTTTTTTGCGAGAGACGAAGCCCTTCTGTATACTTTCATCGAAGATTTCGTCAGAATTTGGAACGCCAAACTGGAAGCTAGGAATACCAAAACTATTAAAATAGATAATATTTCCGTAGTCCTTGGTATGAACGCTGATTTGAGTAATATCTCCCTGGGCCCAGCTGTAAAGATATGTTTTAGTATCCTCAGGAAAAGAGAGCAGTGATTGTGATGAATAAGGGCTATTCTCCAATCGTTTAGTCAGATATCCTTCAACGGAAGGGCTCATAAAATAACGGACGTCTTTCATCAGATCCTGATTGGAATACAATCTTTGCATGTAAGCTTCAATCCGATCGGCATCATTCTGAAAGTTGTTCTCAATACGGGAAAAGGCATTCGCAGCTTCAATCCGTGTGTTCCCGATCCATTGATTAATAAGAATAACGCTGGTCATAGTGCCCAGTGTTAACCCGATGGTTACAATGAAGATCAGGTAAGCCCAAAATTTATTGCGATATATTTTAATATGAAAAAAAGAACTCCTCCAAAACCTCATTTGTAATGCCCCCTAAGGTCAGACACATAATATAGAGGAATAAGTCTCTCGCTGCTATGGTTGTGAGAGCATGTAATTCACTGTAAATATATATGAAGCGTAGCTTTAGTTCAAATAAATTTTAAAGTACGAAAGGAAAACACATGGTATATCAGCGCTGATATACCATGTGAGTTCGATAAGCTTTACTTAAAGTAATTGTTGATTTGTTCTTGAGCAACTTGCATGATTTTGTCCATTCCAGCATTTTTCAGCTCAGACAGCAATTTAGGGATTACCTTCTCAGGATCAGAAGCGCCTGTAAGCAATTCATATCTATATTTATCATATACAGCTTGGCAGTTAGCAACTTCAGTCTGCAACTCGCCAATATCAAGTGCGAAGCCTAATACGCTAGATGATGCCGCTTGTTCGTTCAATTTTTTCACTTGTTCCCACTGATCTAGAGGAGCTCCCTTCGTAACCGCAAGATTGAAGAAGGTACCTTGGGAGTATGCTGCCAAAGGCCATGTATCACTGATCCGCTCGATTGATTTCTCTCCGTCAATGCTCTTATAGTCGACGCCTAATTCACCAAATGCAAGCATATTTCGTAATTTTGGATCTGTATTCACTAATTGCAAATATTTCATAGCTTCCACTTTGTATTTGGAATTTGCCGAGATTACATTCATCGAGCCTTGAATTGTACTAGTTGTATACAAAGGCCCAAAAATTTGAGTCATGACGTATTTGTCAATACCTGCGGTGATTTGCCAGCCAGCTTCTGCACCAGGGAAGGCTTGTGCGGAGAAGAATGCTCTGTATTTGTCGCCTTCAGTTTTAGTTGGTGCATCCGGGTTAACAATACCATCTTTATACCACTGATGTAGCAGCTTTAAGTTAGTCATAACTTCCGGTTGTTCAAACACGGACACGACTTTCCGGGAAGCATCCTCAACGTTTACTCCAATAGGATTGAAACCTAAAGTCATATCATCATAATTGTTTAAAATGCCTGGGAAGCCTTCGCCTTGGATCAACTGCAACGGGTAGAAGCTTTTGCCTTCACCAGCTTTCATATCATGGAATGGTTTGTCTAAATCTTGCATCGTTTTAATGTTTTGGTAATCGATATTATATTTTTGTACAAGCTTGTCATCGAATACCCAATATTGAGTTAATGAAGAATCCTTATACGTCGGTACAGCGAAAGTTTTTCCACCAATTTTCACACCATCCCATACTTTGGTAGGGATAGACTTGTAAAGTTCAGGGGCCTCACTTTGTACCAGATCCGTAATGTCCGCGAACGCTCCCATAGCGACCTGCTTACTGTACTTTGTGTTGTTGGTAAACATCATATCAAAGGGTTCACCTGTATTCACAATGGTGTTGATTTTTGTGTCCCATTCTCCCCAGCTAGCCACTTTGATGTCCACTTTGACACCGATTTTCTCAGCGGTGTATTCGTTCATTTGCTCAACGGCTTTACTAAAATTCTCAGGAACCTGTCCGCCGATCAGCCACCATACCAATGTAGGGATTTCCTTGGTGGTTGGTGCATCAGTAGCAGTTGTGCCACTCTCGTTTTCATTGGTTGCTGTGGGCGCCGCTGGCTTCGAGCTGCCACATGCAGCAAGCAGGGACAGCATTAATGCGAGAATACACAATGTTGAGGCGAACTTTAGGGTGTTCTTCACTTTAACTCCTCCTAGTGTTGAATGATGAATAGTACCGTAGTAAAAGTACGGTTATATATCATAAACCAAGCTTGGCTTGGCTTATTTCGGGACTAGCCTTTGACTGCGCCAATGGTAAGGCCGGTAATGAAGTATCTCTGGAAGAAGGGATACGCGCAGGCAACAGGCAACACGATGAGAATAGCAACAGCCATACGGGCAGATTCTTTAGGCATTGTTGCGACAAGCTCAGCAAAGCTGATACCCATGCTTATTGAGTTTCGGGCGAGCGCATCGGCATTGGACATTAAGCTGTTAAGTAACGCTTGTAGCGAATAGAGATTCTGATTATCGATATACAGCATCGATTGAAACCAGTCGTTCCAGTAACCGAAGCAGAGGAACAGTCCAATCGTAGCTAGTACAGGCAAGGAGATTGGGAGAATGATTGAGAAGAAGGTGCGAAACTGACTAGCCCCGTCAATTTCAGCAGATTCGATTAAGCCATCAGGGATCGTGCTCCTGAAAAAGGTTTTACAAATAATAACGTTAAAGGAGGATACTGCGAGCGGCAGGATGAGTGCCCAAACGCTGTTCTTTAATCCCAAGAAATTTGTGTTGATAAAGTAACTGGAGACTAGCCCCCCGTTAAATACCATCGGGATGAATACAACCCAGGTGAGGAAGTTCTTGAGCTTGTAAGCCGGACGTGAAATGACATATCCCATTGTTGTGGTGAGCAGCACGCCAAGTACAGTACCTACGATAGTTACAAGTAGGGATACACCTAACGCACGCAGAATCATCGTTCCTTGCTTGGCGATATAAGAGTAAGCATCTCCGGATAGAACGGTTGGGAAAATGCTGTATCCTGTTTCACGAATATAGGATTCATCGGTAAGCGATATGGATAACACGACGATCACAGGCACGACGCAGGCAATTGCCAGCAGAATAAAAATTAGGGTGAACAAAGCATTGATGCCGTTACTTGTGCGGTTGAATTTCTCCAAGCCAGATTGATAGGTGGGTGTCTTTGCCATTGTCTCTCCTCCTAGATCATTGCACTGTCGGAATCGATTTTTTTAACGATCCAGTTAGCACTCAGGATTGTAATACAGCCCAGCATCGATTGGACGAAAGCGGCAGCGGATGCCATTCCTACGGTGGCGGTTTTTAGCTGTTTATAAACTAGGACATCAACTGTTGTGGCCACATTGTAGAGGGAGTTGGAGTCGCGTGTGACCTGATAGAACAGTCCGAAATCCGTGTAGAAAATACGACCTACTGACAGGATGAACATCATGACAATGACCAGCTTTAGCATGGGTAAGGTAATGAAGCGTGTCTGCTGCCAGATTGAAGCTCCATCAATAACTGCAGCCTCATAATAGGTGCTGTCGATTCCCGTGATGGTTGCCAGATAAATAATCATGCCATAACCTATGCTCTTCCAGATGTTTAAAAAGATAAGAATGTAGGGCCAATATTGCGGTTCCATATACCAATTCACAGCATCATGCCCAATACCCACAAGAAATTGATTGAGGATGCCTTTATCAAAGCTGAAGAAGGCCCAGCCTACAGCAGATACGACTACCCATGACAGAAAGTAGGGCAGAAACATCATGGTCTGATAAACCTTGCTTGCTTTGCGGCTATGCAGCAGGCTGATCATAATGGCGAACATTACCGGCAACACGATGCCAAGAATAATGAAAATGATGTTATACCCTATCGTGTTACGAAGAATGATCCAGGCATCATTTGATTTGAATAAGAATTCAAAGTTTTTGAAGCCGACCCAAGAACTATTTATTACGTTGCTAATAAAGTTGCCGCTGATTTTGAAATTTTTAAAGGCAATAATCATACCGAACATCGGTAAGAAAGAAAATAAGATATACCAGATGAATGTCGGCAAGGCGAGCAGGGTTAACTCGGAATCTTGCTTTCGCCAGTGTATGCGCTTTCTAATTTTGCTACGTTCAATTTTAGTGCTCATATCATCCGCTCCTTCATGTGTTTCATACATGCTGCTATTTGTAACCGCTTTCCCTGAATTAATTTTATAAAGTACAGTGAGATGCTTCCAGTTAAGAAACATGATACTTCAGTCAACAAACGTTAGATTCAGGATGAATTCCCTTTAAATGCGCAAAAAAAACATGTGCTATGGAGATTTATACACATTGCCTCTGTGAGGAGCTTTGGTATTGTATTACAACGCAATTATGGGCGAAAAGCGCAAGAATGACACACTTATAGAACATCAACATAGCGGTGAAACGTATATCATCCCGCAGTACAACACGAAATTCTTGATAAGCGAGAATGACATATTTACGATTTGCTCGATTCTATATAGTGTAAATGTAAGCGCTAGCATTAATGCGATTGATAACAATTCGATAGATAATGATGCTCACTCGATGATCAGAATGTTCTCATCATTACCTATAAGGAGGGGATGTCGCGATGCATGAAACAGGAAGCGTACATATGCGAACTGTGAATTCAGCACCGAAAGAAAAGCGTAAGGGCAGAAACGAGACATGGAAGAAGATTTGTCAGAATTGGGAGCTTTACATTTTTATCGCACCCGCATTCTTTTACTTCCTCATTTTCAGCTATGGACCGATGTATGGGATTCAGATTGCTTTTAAGAACTACATTCCGTCAAAAGGCTATTTTGGCAGTGAATGGGTAGGCTTTGATCATTTCATTCGATTTTTTAACTCGTACTATTTCTGGGATTTGCTGTGGAACACGCTCAGTATTAGCTTGTATGAATTAGCCATTGGATTCCCAATCCCAATTATTCTGGCGCTTGCGTTTAACGAAGTGAAGGATGGCTTCTTCAAGCGACTTGTTCAGACCGTTACGTATGCACCTCATTTCATTTCTGTCGTTGTTATGGCGGGGATGATTATTACCTTCTTGTCTCCATCGAACGGAATGATTATTCATGCCATTGAAAGCTTAGGCTTTAGTGCACCGCAGTTTCTGACAAGCCCTGGTTGGTTTAAGACGATGTATGTATTCACAGGCGTGTGGCAGAGTGCGGGGTGGGGGACGATTATTTATTTGGCGGCACTCTCGGGAGTAGACCCAGGCTTGCATGAAGCGGCAATTATTGACGGAGCCTCTCGCTTCCAGCGTGTTCGCCACATCAATATTCCAACGCTTATACCGACCATGACCATTCTATTAATTCTAAATATGGGTGGCTTGTTAAGTGTAGGTTTTGAGAAAATATTACTTCTGCAAAATTCATTGAATATGTCAAGCTCTGACGTGATTTCAACCTTTGTCTATCGATCTGGTCTTGTCGATGCGCAATATAGCTTCTCAACAGCTGTTGGTTTATTTAACTCCATTGTGAATTGCATCCTGCTTATTACGGTGAATCAAATTGTCCGCCGTACGAGCGAGAACAGTCTATGGTAGAAGGAGGTTGGAATTTATGGTATCAGGTATAAAGCTATCTAAGCGAGATCGAATATTTCTAATTTGCACCTATACGTATGTGACAATTGCATTGTTGTTAGTCGCATATCCCATCTTATATATTATTAGCGCATCGATCAGTGATCCGAAGATGGTTGCTTCCGGTGAAATGTGGCTTCTTCCAAAAGGTATTACCTTTAAGGGGTATGAAATTGTATTTCAGAACTCGAAGATTTGGACGGGGTATGGAAATACGATTTTGTATACATTGCTAGGCACAACGATTAACTTGGTCGTTACGATGCCAGCGGCATATGCACTCAGTCGTAAGGACTTTGTAGGCCGTGGGTTTTTCATGGGGATGTTCATGGTAACGATGTTCATTGGAGGGGGTCTCGTCCCTACATACATGTTGGTAAAAGGGCTAGGCATGGTCAACACGATGTGGGCACTAGTACTTCCTGGCGCAGCGTCAATCTGGAATATTATTGTCTCTCGTACCTTCTTCGCGAACTCCATTCCAGCTGAGCTTCAAGATGCGGCTCAAATCGATGGCGCGACGAATATTCGCTTATTCCTGCGGATTGTTCTCCCGTTATCGATGCCAATTATCGCAGTTATGGCCTTATTCTACGGGGTAGGGCATTGGAACAGCTATTTCGGCGCCATGATCTACCTGAATGATGATGCGAAGTATCCATTGCAGCTTGTGCTTCGTCAGATTCTCGTGCTTCAGGAAATGCAATCTCAAGTAGGTGGCATTATCGATGCGACAGCTGCTGCAGCCCAGAACAACAAGGCAGAAATTGCTTCACTTGTGAAGTATGGAGTCATTATCGTATCTACGCTTCCGATTATTGCTGTCTATCCATTCTTGCAACGTTATTTCGTGCAAGGTGTCATGATTGGCTCTGTTAAGGGTTGATCTTAAGATACAAGTAAAAAAGGGGAGGTTTTTGTATGACGAATTATCGTAAAACTGGACTCATGTTGTTATGTCTTTCCATGTCAATTTCTATTTTTACTGCATGTGGATCGAGTAACGATAAGGGGACGGCAAGCACAGAAAGCTCAGACACAGCCGCAGAGGTTCATAAGACGGGCTTTCCTATCGTGGATAATCCGATTGAGCTTTCTATTATGGCACCGGATGTAGGGCGTCAGGATTGGAACAAGATGCCTGTTATTCAGGAATACGAGAAGATGACGAATATTAAGTTAAAGATTCAAAACGCCCCACAAGACAGCTTTGAGACGAAAAAGAATTTGGTATTTGCAAGCGGTACGCTTCCCGATATTTTCTATGCGGCGGATTTAAAAGGATCGGATCAAGTTACCTACGGAAGTCAAGGTTTGTTGCTGCCTTTAGAAAAATACATTGATGAGGGCTACGCACCTAATTTAAAAAAAATTCTCGATGAAAATCCGGATATTCGCAAATCAATGACAACACCAGATGGACATATCTATGCACTACGCAATATTCAGCCATCTGCGGTATGGTATCGTGGACCGATGTGGTATAACGGGAAGTTCTTGAAGAAGTTCGGCATGGAAAACAAATTACCGCAGACCACAGAAGAGCTATACAACTATTTGAAGAAGGTTAAAGAGGAAGATGCGAACGGAAACGGTAAAGACGATGAGGTTCCTCTATCCTCTGTGAAATTAGATGATTTACGGATGTTCTTCCTCGGATTCTGGGGGATGTATAACGAGGATATCTACGTAGATAAGGAGAACAAAGTACACTTTCCACAAGCTGAACCAGCCTACAAAGAATATTTAACCTTCTTGAATCGCTTATGGAACGAGAATTTGCTGGATCATGAAACATTCTCTCAAACCGATGAGCAGAAGAAAGCAAAAGGGAAAAACAATCAAGTGGCCTTATTCTCCGATTATTTCCCATACTTCACGCTTGGTGGTGAACCGAGTGAAGATAACCCGATGATGCAGCCTGTATCTAGTGATATTGCTGGAACACCTGTATACGGCAAGCATCCTGGTATTAACACCATTGGCGGTTTCGCGATTTCAAACACGAACCCCAACCCGGAAGCAAGTATGCGCTGGATTGATTACCAATTTAGCGAAGAAGGGTATTCCTTCTGGGCGTATGGACCTGAAGGTACGTTATTTAAATACAAAGATAAAGCAACAGGCGAGAAAGAATGGCTGCCAGTTCCAGATGGTACGGATCGTGAAGAATACCGCGGTACAATCACGCCAAACTACGGGATTAATACACCAGGTTCCTATGAGAACAGCTATGTTTTAGGTCTTCGTACTAGCTTTGATGACTGGATTGACAAAGAAACAGCTACAAAGCTTACACCTATTGCAAAGACTCCCTTCCCATCGGTATTCCTGACGGTAGACCAACAGACGGAAATCAAAACACTCCGTTCCGATTTGGATAAATACGTGAAGGAAATGGAAGCGAAATTCGTTACAGGCGCAGAGCCATTATCCAATTGGGACAAATATATCACTCAAATGAAAAAAATGGGGTATGAGAAGCTCGAATCAACGTATCAACAAGCATACGATACATGGGCTGCTAGTAAATAATTTGTGAAGCTTATACATTCTCATATTTTGAAAAACTTCCCGGTCATCCTAGGCATGACCGGGAAGTTATGATGAACCCTAAGCGAGGAAGGATTATACGGTATCGTTAGGCTCAGTATTGGGATGATTACTATTCATCTGTCGATACTGGCCCGGGGTATAACCGGTTTCCTTTTTGAATTTTCGAATAAAGTTTGGTGTGTCGAGGTAGCCGACGCGCTGGATAATATCTTTTAACGGATCACTTGTTATTACGAGCTGTTCCTTGACCTTATCTAATCGTTTTTGCCAAATATATTGGACGAAGTTGATGCCGACCTTATCCTTGAATGAACGACTGAGATGGGAAGGTGAAATCGTAAACGCAGCAGAAACAGATTCAAGGCTAAGTGAATGATCAACATAGTGCTGGTCGATAAAAGCAACGATATGATCCATGAGTGAATGTTCTTCTTTTTTATGCGTCTGCTCTACCTGTGTACAAATCTGAGTGGCTAAACGGTAGAAATTCTGCTCTATAAGATGGACGGGACCATTCATGAAATGGGGAGAAGCAGACTGCATCATGTTATCCATCTTTAGCTCAACTGCAGTTTTGAGCATGGTATTCAGCAGGTCGAACAATACGCATCGCATCAGCAGGGTAGATCGTTGTTTATTATCAAGGCCATGGATGGCTGTGTGAATAATTTGTTTGGCGACTTCGTAGTTGCCCTGCTTCAAGCTTTGTGCAAGCTTTAATAGCTCGTTACTAGGGAGTAACACCGTTTGATCATGGGCACTGGATAGCTTTTCAAAATACACGGTGGTTCCATGCTCGGTCGATTTACGCAATTCGAAGGCGGAGCAAGCCTCAACAAAGGATTGATTAAGCTGCTGAGGGCTCTCATAACATTTGCCTACACCGATCATCGGGTGGATATCCATTATGCCTAACGTATATTCACGGATCGCATCCACGATGTGAACGATTTGTGCAGCGAGTGCCTCATCATCTTCGAGCTGTAAGCTCACAATGAGTGCGAGCTGATCCAATTGCGGGAGCTCTACACCGTATACTTGTGTAGCAAGCGCTGGAAATTCAATAAACGCAAGCTTGCGATGTACTTCTTGTCGCGCATGAAGATGCTGCTGTTCTAATTCATCCCAGCCCATCATCATGACAAAATGATGACTTTGGTCGAAGTGCAGATGAAAGGTATCGAATATTCCATGCGTCATCATTTGTGCATGTCCATGCTTTAATAGCATGGACAGAACATGGTTGCGTGCATAGGGCTCTTGGAGATCAACCTTGGAGCTATACTGCTGTAATGTTGTTCGTATATACTCGAGCTCATTTCCAGAGGCCGGTGTATCTGTTTTTTTGTTCGTGAAGCGAACGAGCTCAGCAATCGGAAGATATTGCATCCGAGCGAATAATAGAGCGATGGCCGTTCCTACAATGGCGATCACAATGAATAAAATAATGATGAAGCTCCGAACATTAAGTACGCTACTGAAAAACTGATTACTCGCCATTAAAGTCACATATGACCAGCCATTGACATCCGATGTGACGGAAATAACCGAATGATCTTCGTTGTTCATCGATAGATTATGTATGCCGGGTGGAAGCTCTGATAACCGTTGGATATCCTGTTGGCTAGCTGTATCTCCATGGCCACTATAGGATAAAACACGTCCATGATTATCAAAAATATACGTTAATCCTCGATAGTTACCGAGAACGGAATCGATCAGATATGCCAACTCTTTCTCTTTAATGAGGTACATGACAGAAGCATATGGATCTGAGGTGTTGGGAATGATCGGCAGGATATAGGTTAATACAGATTGCTCGAGTGGTGAATTTTGATTCAGCATGTTCGTAAGTCGAATGGATGGAAATTTGGACGAGTTTAAAGCAGTCACAAGTTCATCATTCTTCCAGCTTCCAAACTGATAGGAGCTACGAAATACATCCAGGCTATACATGCCATGGTTGGAATAAATATTAGGGTCATGATGATAGTACAGAAATATATCCTCCACAATGGAATTGGAAGATTTGTAGCTATCTAGTGCCGCTATGGCGTCACGACTTTCATAAGGATCCAGTATGCGATAATGAGCGAGACGAGCGTCGTATGACATCCGTGACGCCATATCTCTTAAATCATTCATGCGTCCATCCACCACCGTTTTAATTTGGGTGAGCTGATTAAAGTGAGCATTTTCAATCTCCTTTTGTAAATTATCGGTAGCATTTCGGTAAATGAAAACGATTACAAATATAAGCGGAATAAGAAGGATAAGTAGATACGAACCGGTGAATTTCAGAAACAATTTCGATTTGAAATAGTTATAATTCAAATTGTTTTCCCCCTTTTGTGGAGCATACATGGAGATGTTCCTATCAAGCTATGAATACAGCATGATATAGATCGGCGCTTGAATACTTATTTATATTCAATAATAGGATGTTTATAGCGGATATTTATTTTTATGTCAAATGTTTTTTGAAAATATATCATACTAAATCAATAGAATCGCAGCCTCAGAAGAGCTGCATGGAGGTCGTGCAAATGAATGACGCTAATGTTGTCGAGGAGCAAATTGTTGTTGAAGGAGTTCATAATTACAGCACAGAGGAGGATTACGTTAAGCCGGAGGATTCGCAGCTATTAGATCAGCTGGAATGGTTCAAGGATCAGAAGCTGGGCTTGATGATGCACTGGGGACCTTATTCGCAGCTTGGACTTGTTGAATCGTGGGCGCTTAGTGATAAAGATGGAGATTGGTCACGGGACGATATTGATTGGGGGGTTGATTCGACGGAGCTGAAGCGGCAATACTTCGGGCTGAATAAAACCTTTAATCCGCTCCGTTTTGAGCCTGAGAAGTGGGCAGAGGTTGCTGCAGAAGGTGGCTTCAAATATTTAAATTTCACAACGAAGCATCACGATGGCTTCTGTATGTGGGATACGCAGACAACAGATTATCGCATCACGGGTAAGGATTGTCCTTTCCATGCACATAAGTACGCGGATATTTGTAAGAACGTATTTGATGCTTTTCGGGCCAAGGGACTTGGGATCTCTGCCTACTTCTCCAAAGCGGATTGGCACACACCAACATACTGGGCTCCAGGTATGGAGACGGGGACGTTCATGAATCGAGGTCCTTCGTATCCAACACAAGATTATCCTTGGCTATGGGAGCAATTCGTACAGTACACACATGATCAGATCATGGAATTGATGACGAAATATGGACGGATTGAAATGCTCTGGTTGGATGCGGGGTGGGTGTGTCCACAGAATAAGAATAATCCACAGGATATTCGGTTGGGTGAAGTGGTGGAGAAGGCACGTCAGCATCAGCCATGGCTACTAAGTGCAGACCGTACCGTTGGCGGACCTTATGAGAATGTCGTTACACCAGAGCAAACGTTGCCCGCGCGTCCCCTGCATATCCCATGGGAAAGCTGTATTACGATGGGGACTGCGTTCTCTTATCGGTATGAGGATCATTACAAGACGACACGTCAATTAATTCATTTGCTCGTTGAAGTTGTAGCCAAAGGTGGTAACCTGGCACTTAATGTCGCACCACAACCAGACGGCCGCTTGTCACCAACAGCGATGGATCGGATGAAAGGAATGGGCAGTTGGCTCAAAGTCCATGGTGAGGCGATTTATGGAACACGCATATGTGCGCCATACTCCGTTGGAAATACACATTTCACGAAAAAAGGCGATGTCATCTATGCTATCCATCTGTACTCAAAAGAGCAGGAACTCGTGATCAGTGAGATTTGTATTTCACTCGAGCAGGCTGTGACGCAAATAGATCTTGTTGGCGGACAAGAGAATCTAACATTCGAACGAACAACAACTGGATTGATCGTTCATTTACCAGAGAGCGAGCTTACGGGAATTGCCCCAATTGCACATGTATTTCGCATAAAATAACGAGTTGAACTATGGGAGGAAGAGCAGATGCAACAATGGTTCACTGATGCAAAGCTAGGAATTTTCATTCACTATGGAATTTATGCGGTACAAGGAGTTGCAGAATCATGGTCTTTCTATAACGGGAGAATGTCTTATGAGGACTATATGAAGCAATTGAATGGTTTTACGGCCTCTAAATTTGATGCGAAGTATTGGGCAGATCTGATTGCGAAGTCAGGAGCTAAGTATTCTGTTCTTACAACGAAACATCATGACGGAGTTGCATTATTTGATACGAAATTCAGTGATTTGAGCGTTATGAAGGCGACACCTGCCAAGAGAGATATTATTAAGGAGTGGTCTGAGGCGATTCGAGATCAGGGTCTTCGCGTAGGGATGTATTACTCCCTCATTGACTGGTCTCATCCTGATTATCCTTCAGTCTATGAGAATGGTGTCGTACCAGATGACTTGAGACAGATAAATCGTTATTCAAGTCCGATGGATGGTGTCCAAGATCCAGAGCGATGGGAGAGATTTCTGGCATTTAACCGTAATCAACTAGGAGAAGTGTTAACGGATTATGGTCAGGTTGATCTGTTATGGTTCGATGGAGATTGGGAACGAAGCGCAGAGCAGTGGGGATTGCCAGCATTCAAAGATTATTTAAAATCATTTAATCCTGATCTTATTATAAACTCACGTTTGCAAGGGTATGGGGATTATAAGACTCCTGAGCAAGGTCTTCCCATTACGCGTCCGGAAGGTCCGTGGGAATTCTGTACGACGATAAATACGTCATGGGGTTATGTGCATACAGACCACAATTATAAATCATTGAATCAAATGATCCGAATGTTCTGTGACTGTATCAGCATGGGCGGCAATATGCTGTTAGATATTGGGCCCATGGAGGATGGAACGATTGATCCTAGGCAGGAAGCGATCTTGCTCGGATTAGGTGATTGGATACGTACACATGAAGAAGCCATCTATGGAACACAAGAGGGTATTATGACACGCTACTATCTGGGTGGTAGTACATTGTCTCCCGATAAGAAGAACTTGTATCTCTTCGTTTACGATACGCCGAAGGAGAACATTTGCCTCAAAGGGCTGTGTAATCCCATTACCAAGATTACGGTGCTTCACTCAGGCAAGGAGCTCAACCATGAAATTCACGGTGGTGTGCCCTGGTTCCACATACCAGGTACAACTTGGATTCAGATAACACCTGAAGATATGCATGAACAAGTGACAGTACTTAAATTGGAATTCGATGAAGAAATTGAGATGTACGGCGGTTCAGGCGCAGTTGTAACGCACAACTAAAGTACATTAACGGATAAAGGAGCATTCGTATGGTAAATCAAAGTGGAGTACCAGAGCCACACATTGTTTCATACGCCCCCAAGCATTATCTGTGTAGACGAGCGACGGAGTCGCTTGTCTTGGATGGGAAGCTAGATAAGCCCTTTTGGCAGCATGCAGCATGGACAGAAAAGTTTGTTGATATTGAAGGGGATTTGCGTCCGATGCCAGGAAAGGATACGAGGGTAAAAATGCTATGGGATGATGAGTATTTTTACTTTGGTGCAGAGCTGATGGAAGATCAGATCTGGGGAACGCTGACAGAACGTGATTCCGTTATTTTTTACGATAATGATTTTGAGATTTTTATAGATCCAACAGGAGATTCCCATCAATATTACGAGTTTGAGATTAACGCCTTGAACACGGTATGGGACTTACTCCTTGTGAAACCTTATCGTGACGGAGGTCCTCCAATTAACGGTTGGGATATCCAAGACTTGAAGACGGCTGTTCATATCGAAGGTGAGTTAAATAACCCGCACGCTGACAATCGGAAATGGACGGTTGAAATTGCAATACCATGGAATAGTTTAAAAGAATGTGCCACGGATCGACGATCACCTTACGCTGGGGAATTTTGGCGTGTTAATTTTTCACGTGTTGAATGGCGGACTGAGGTTGTCGATGGCAAGTATCGTAAGCTTCTCAACCCCGACACAGGGAAACCTTATCCTGAGGATAATTGGGTGTGGTCACCACAAGGAGTCATAAATATGCATTATCCAGAACTGTGGGGCTATGTTGTATTCGTGAATGAAGCGGGTCCATATCACTTCGACATCCCTCGGGATGAACATATCAAATGGGAATTACGGAAGCTCTATTATCGTGAGCGGAACTATTACGAAACACATGGCATGTTCACAGCCGATTTTAATGCATTGTGTGAAGAAGATACATGGACCATAGAACCAAACATTGAAACGACGACTAAAACTTTTATTATATCTGCATCAACATCAGATGAGACGTCCCGTCTTTACATTCGCGAGGACGGGTTTCTCTGGAAGGAGTAATCAGATATGGAACAGATTGAACGTAAGTTTCAGGAGAAAAAGAGTTTGGCCAAGGCACGTGCAACGCAGTTATTTCAAATCTTTGAACAGGACTTGACAGAAGAAGAAATAATTGCACTTAAGTATCTCTATGCGTATATGCCAGTGAATGATTTGGCGGATTACAATGGTGAGCTTTTCTTGAATCATGTGAGAACGACACTAAAGATTCGCCGAAATATGCCATGGCAAGTCCCGGATCATATATTTTTACATTTCGTACTGCCCTACCGTGTTAATACCGAAAACATTGAAGAACACCGCCAAATTCTTCATGAACAATTAGCAGAGCGAACTAGTAAGTTGTCCATGACGGAAGCCATTCTGGAGACAAATTACTGGTGTCATGAGGTGGCAACGTATATTGGAAGTGATTTGCGGACGATTTCACCATTATCGATGATTCGAAATGCACGCGGTCGTTGCGGTGAAGAATCCACACTAGCTGTGGCAGCCCTTCGCAGTATAGGTATACCTGCACGTCAAGTGTATACGCCACGTTGGGCGCATTGTGATGATAACCACGCATGGGTGGAGGCATGGGCAGACGGTGAATGGTATTTTATTGGGGCTTGTGAGCCGGAAGCCCGTCCTAATCAAGGATGGTTTGGACCTCCAGCGCGTAGAGCAATGTTAATTAACACGCGTATTCTCGCTAATTATCAAGGTCCAGAAGATATTACGCTTGCAGATGAGTGGTTCACTGAAATTAATGTGTTGGAAAATTACGCATCCACGCGGACAATTACGATTCATGTGAAAGATGAATTCGGACAGTCTGTGCAGGATGCAGAAGTACAGTTCCAAGTGTATAACATGGCGGAATTTTTCCCGATTGCCATCCTTCCTACCAATGCTCAAGGAGAAGCAACTTTCAAAACAGGTCTCGGTGACCTCATGATTCGTGCGGCAAAGGGTGGTACTTGGGGGGAAGTGAAAATTTCAGTGGCGGACAGTGAATGCGTTGAGCTTGTACTGAATCAAGAAAATCAGCCTGCTGCAGGAACGATGGCCGATTATGAAATGGTTCCACCTCCAGCGTGTGAAGGTGAGGTAATAGAGGAACTGTCTGAAATTCGTATCCAGCGACATAATGAACGTTTGGAGGAAGGGATCTCAATCCGTGCGAAATATGAAGCGACTTTTGTGACAGAAGAAGCAGCGAGGAAGCTCGGGGAAACACTGGGTCTCCCGGAAGATCGTGTATGGACAGTGCTTCAGAAGGCACGTGGTAACAGTGTAGAGATAGCCGCATTTCTGGAGGCAGCCACATCCGCGTATGGAGAATGGGCTTTACGGTTATTGGAATGTATTAATGAAAAGGATTTAATTGACACATTTATTCCTACCCTTACAGATCATGTGGCTGGTGCGCTTGCTGTACGTGGTGAGCTCACAGAGGAAGTGTTCGTGCCCTACATTTTGCGTCCTCGTGTTCACTACGAGATGATTACACCGTATCGTACATTTTTCCAACAAGCTTTCACTTCGGATGAAGTGGCATTGTTCCGTAAGGACCCAACGAAGCTGGTGCAATTCATAGATGAAACGTGGGATATATGGACAGACCTTCCGAATCTGAAAGGGAAGGGAACGGCAGTGGGTACCTTTGAATTGCGCGTAGGCGATCGCAGTTCCCTGGATATCATGTTCGTATCCATTTGTCGTAGTTTAGGAATCCCAGCGCGAATTCATCCCATTGAATCCAAACCGCAATTTATAGTGGATAATATTTTCGTGGATGCTCAATTTACCAAAGGCGTTGTTGGAGGCGGGATAGAATTAGCGAACGGCACGCTCATACTTCATCGTGATCAGGGTGCAGGGACAGTCCAACCAACGGCTTCATACTATGAGAATTTCACATTAGCTCGGCTGGAGAACGGTTTTTATAAAACCTTATGTTACCCGCATGGCGCAAATGACCTATATGATACACCACTTGAGGTTGAGCAGGGAGCATACCGTCTGACGACAGGCGTACGATTAAAGGATGGCATCGTGCTTATAAAGTTCACTTATTTCCATATTGCAGAAGGGGAAGAGACGAAGCTGGTCATGAAATATCGTCAATCTACATTGGAAATTCCAGTGTACGGCAAGGTGGAACGACTCAAGCAGCTGACCTCATGGGTAGGAGTAGAACAGACTTTCGCAGATATTATTGGTGGAAAGGGCGCCTATGTCGCTTGGCTGGAGCCGGAACGAGAGCCTTCAAAGCATTTACTTCGTGAACTCGCTGAGTTGAAGTATGAGTTCAATGCGCAAGGTGCTCCCATCATTCTTATTATTGGTGACAAGCAATGTGCAGCTTCGTTTCATCCCGAGGACTATCCAGATCTTCCTGCAAATGCAGTGTTTGTACGTGATTCAACGAATAATCTATTGCCCGAATTATTTGCATCGTCCCAAGCGAGTGAAGCGGGCTTCCCGCATCTTATCATTGTGGATCGTGAAGATCAGATTCGTTACATGTCATCAGGATATAAGATTGCAGCGAGCAAGGAAGCGATTCAAATCTTAAGAAGGTTGTGAAAGGATGGATCAACAGATGATTGTAGCAGGCTACGTGAGTGATTCCAAACTATCTGAGTTATCGGGTGACCACTTGATGAAGTTAACGCATCTCAACGTTGCATTTGGTTATGTGAAAGATGATCAAATTACAACAGCACATTTGAAATGCACGAACCAGCTACAAGAGATGAAAGCGATGTATCCGAATCTGACGCTGATGCTCTCCGTAGGCGGATGGGGGAATGGGGGCTTCTCTGAGGCTGCCTCTACCGAAGAAGGACGTCAGAAATTTGCAGCGTCGGCTGTGCAAGTGGTAACGGATTTCCCGTTCGATGGAATCGATTTGGATTGGGAATATCCTTGTTACAGTGAAGCGGATATTAAATCGTCGCCGGATGATAAATGCAATTTCACACTGCTATTAAAGGCGATTCGAGATGCACTGGATGTGAAAGGTACAGCGGATAGCAGGCATTACCTGCTTACAATTGCGGCAGGTGCTGATCAGTATTACATTGATGGCACCGAGATGGATCAAGTACAGCAATATTTGGATTTTATACAGCTGATGACCTACGATATGCGTGGCGGTTTCCAGATTCTAACGGGACATCATACGAATTTATTTCATACGACAGGAGATTTGTATCGTATCAGTACAGAGGCATCGGTGAATATGTTCATTCAGGCAGGCGTTCCCCGAGAGAAAATCGTCATTGGCGTGGCGTTCTATTCCCGAATGTGGAAGCAGGTGCCGGATAAGAACCATGGATTTCTACAAATGGCGGGCACAACGGGTGGCTATGGTCCAGAATATACAGAGCTGTTTGCTAATTACATCAATCAGAATGGGTACACACGGTATTGGGACGATGAGGCCAAAGCACCATATTTATTTAATGGAGACACGTTTATTTCCTATGATGACGTAGATTCGATCGCACATAAATGTGAGTATGTCAAACGTGAAAAACTTGCGGGTGCCATGTTCTGGGAATATAGCTGTGATAGGACACACACGTTGCTTGATGCACTGTATGCAGGCTTATATGAGAGCGTGAAGTGAGCTACCTGTTCAATTAGTTAAGAAACATGATACTTCAGTCAACAAACGTTAGATTCAGGATAAATTCCCTTTTAATGCGCTTTATTATGATTTAAAGTAGGGGTGCAAGTAGGGTTAGACATACTGAAAACGTAGTTGCAGATCACAATTGTATACATGGAAGGAGTTTATGAAATGAGCAAAATTATTGGTGAAGCACTATCAAATATTCCTTGGCAGGATAAGCCGAGTGGCTATAACGCTCCAGTGTGGCGATATACCCATAATCCGATTATTCAGCGAGATGCACAGTTAAACTCGAACAGTATTTTTAATTCCGCTGTTATTCCTTTTGAAGAGGGATATGCAGGGGTATTCCGTTGTGACTCCAGATCTGTAAGTATGGACATATTCGCTGGCTTCAGTCAGGACGGGCTTCAATGGGAGATTAATGAGAATCCGATCCAATTTGAAGGCGACGAATATGTAACAAAGCGGGAGTATCGTTACGATCCACGCGTCTGCAAAATCGAGGATAAATATTATGTTTCTTGGTGTAATGGATACCATGGTCCTACAATTGGTCTCGCATATACGTATGATTTCAAAACCTTTCACCAATTAGAAAACGCTTTCCTGCCATACAACCGGAATGGTGTATTATTCCCGCGCAAAATAAATGGCAAATATGCGATGTTAAGCCGTCCAAGTGATACGGGGCATACACCATTTGGAGATATCTTTTTTAGTGAGAGCCCTGACCTGACGTATTGGGGAAAGCATCGTTACGTGATGGGTACGATCAATTCGGACGCTTCTGCATGGCAATCGAAGAAAATTGGTCCAGGGCCGATTCCAATTGAAACAGATCGCGGATGGTTGTTGATCTATCATGGTGTAATAAATACGTGTAACGGGTTCGTATATCGGATGGGTGTTGCTTTATTAGATTTGCATGAACCATGGAAGGTGTTAGCACGTTCACGAAATTATATTCTCGGACCAGAGACATTGTATGAGTGTGTAGGAGATGTGCCGAATGTCACCTTCCCTTGCGCAGCACTTTCGGATGGCGATACAGGCCGAATTGCAATTTACTATGGCTGTGCTGATACCGTAACAGGCGTAGCCTTCACAACTGTGGATGAGTTGTTCGACTATATGGATAAGTATCCGCTCGAGAATTAGTAGAGTAAGCGAAGTGTCATAGCAAGTTAAAATAACTATAGGGAGAGATTGAGATGTCCAGCAAACGACCTTGGAAAATATACGCAATCCATCATTCTCATACAGATATCGGATATACAGAGCGTCAAGAGAAAATTCAGCAGTATCATGTTAATTTCATTCGCCAGGTCTTGCATATTTTACGTGAAAGCAAATCGGGACGTCGTCCGGAATGGCAAGGCTTTAAGTGGGTCTGTGAGACATTTTGGCCGATTGAAACCTTTCTGAAGCAGGCGACAGAGCAAGAGAAGATAGAGTTCGCTGAGGGCGTGAGACAGGGAGCTATCGGGTTGTCGGGGACTTATCTAAATATGACAGAATTAATTGGTAAAGAGCTATTCCAATCGATGATTGCGCGGGTGTGTGATTACGGACAGTCCATTGAAATTCCTGTAACATCGGCAATGACAGCAGATATTAACGGTTTCAGCTGGGGGTATGGTCAGGTATTGCTGGATGCTGGGATCCAGAATCTGTCCACCTGTATTCATACGCATCATGGAATGTTTCCTTGCTGGAAGAAGCAGCAGCCGTTCTGGTGGGAGATGCCTTCAGGGGATCGCCTGTTGACGTGGAGCGGAGAGCATTATGTGTTCGGAAATGATCTGGGGCTTGTACCTGGCATGGGTGGAAAATATACGATTAAAGATGAATTCGATATGAGTAAGGGCGCGGATTTTGAAATAGCTGAACAACGGATCGGGCGTTATATCGATCGTCTGACAGAGGATGGCTATGCATTTGATTTCTTTCCGGCGATGTTCTCAGGCTTGCCTACGGATAATAACCCGCCAAATGCGGCGGCAATAGAGTTTATCCAACAATGGAACACCAAGCATGGGGACCGGATTTTAATTCAAATGGCAACGCTAGATGACTTCTTTGCAGAAGTCCGTGCCCATGCAGCACAGCACCCGGAAGATATTCCTGTTTATCGAGGAGATTGGCCAGATTGGTGGACGGATGGGGTTGGCTCGACACCAAAGCATGTACAAGTATTCCGTGAGGCGCAGCGGGTGTACCAGAAGGTAAGAAGACTAGATCCTAATTATGACATCATTTCCCCGGAAGCTATTAAGGACATGGAATATCAATTAACGATGTTCGCTGAGCACACATGGGGCTATCATTCTTCCATTTCGGAGCCTTGGAACCCGTTTGTTCAGGAGTTGGGCTTGCGTAAGGAGGCATTTGCAGCAAATGCGAGCACCGCTGCACATCGCGCATTGTACGAAATCCTTGAAGCCAAGGGAGATGCACTGCTTGCACCGGGTCGGCCGATGAAGTTCAAAATTTGCAATCCTTACAGCTATGTTCAGGAGGATCATGCTCATCTTATTCTTGAGGGTTGGTATTACGAGCAGATTAAAGAAGGGTTTGAGGTGCGTGATTTCAATACAGGTGAGGTGCTCCCATCTCAACTGCGTCTTGCGCATCGCGGGGTTATTGTAACCATTCCGGTCATGCTGGAGCCTCAGGAAGAAAAAGTGCTTCATATCGTAGCGGTTAAGCCAACAATTAAAACCGCATATATGAACGATTATGTGGCATCGGATCGTGTATTGGATTTGGATGTTACCCATGAAGTAAAGGACTTCCATGTGACATCCACATACGCTGAAACACCATTTGTACGTATTGAATGGAAGAAGGGTGAAGGAATCACCTCTTGGAAGGATAAGGAGACTGGACAGGAGCTGCTACGTGCAGACCGGAATCATCATGCATTCACACCGGTATATGATGTTACGCCAGCCACAAAGGTGGTCGAAATGACGGAGGTTCGTCGTCTTATGGGCCGTAATCGGAAAGGTCCGAATGCGATTGTATCTACAGGTGTGTTGACAAGTGCAGAAATTGTTGGACAGGGAGAGCTTTATAGCATGATTCAATTGACCTATGAAGTCTCCGGTTGTGAGCATTATTCCTTATTCTTAACCGTGTATGCGGATCGTCCTCGTGTCGATGTGTCGGTACGGATGCATAAGGAAAGTGTATGGAAGCCTGAGAATTTGTATATTTCACTTCCGTTTGGCGGCGCATTGACAACCTCTACGCAGGAGCTGTGGGTAGATAAGATGGATGCACTAACTCGTCTGCGCAAGGATCAATTACCAGGCAGCTTGGCCGATTATACGGCTGTTGGCGAAGGTGCTGCATACATTTCAAAGGAACAAGGTATTGTGATTGCGATGCCAGACACTCCGTTGATTCAAGTGGGTGCTTTAGAGCATAAATATCGTCTACTTAATGGCGATGCAAGACTAGAACAGGACCCTGCGCACTTGTACGCCTGGGTGATGAATAACTATTGGGAAACCAACTTTGCAGCTACGCTTGGCGGCTTCTATGAATTCCGCTATTACATTACATGGGGTGAGAAGTTTAACAGCCCTGAAGTATCGTTCGACATGTGTCGGGGGATGAATGCAGGAATCCTGGCGTGGAGACAATTCTAGTTCATGTGAACGGGAGGAATTGTAAGCTATGAGATATAAAGATTCATCTTTGCCGATTCATGAGCGTGCTATAGATTTATTGGCTCAAATGACGCTGGAGGAGAAGATCGGGCAGCTCCTCCAGCCCTTCGGCTGGAAGGCGTATGAGAAATCAGAAGGCAAGATTCAATTGACAGAAGTATTTAAGGAAGCAATTGCAAGCGGTGGCGTGGGCTCTTTGTATGGTGTGCTGCGTGCAGATCCTTGGACAGAGGTATCATTGGAAACTGGGTTGTCACCTTTGGAAGGCGCAGAAGTAACGAATCTGATCCAGCAATATGCGATTGAGCATACACGTCTGGGTATTCCGATTCTGCTGGGCGAGGAATGCTCTCATGGTCATATGGCGATTGGCAACACCGTCTTTCCCGTACCGCTTGCTATCGGAAGCACATGGAATAGGGAATTATTCCGGCAGATCTGTCAAGCAGTGGCTGCAGAGACTCGCGCTCAAGGAGGGGCAGCAACCTACTCCCCAGTACTAGATATTGTACGTGATCCGCGCTGGGGGCGAACAGAAGAATGCTTTGGGGAAGATCCATATTTAAATAGTGAAATGGCAGTAGCTGCGGTAATGGGCTTACAAGGTGATTCATTAAATACAGACCATACGATCCTGGCAACATTAAAGCATTTCGTCGCGTATGGCAGCTCGGATGGTGGTCGTAATGCGGACACCGTACGGATGGGAAAACGCGAGTTAATGGAGAAGGATTTGCTGCCATTCCAGAAGGCAATTGAAGCTGGGGCTAAATCTGTTATGACCGCTTACAATGAAATTGACGGTGTTCCGTGTACTTCGAGTAAGGAGTTATTAACAGAGGTACTTCGTGAGCAATGGGGCTTTGATGGCTTCGTCATTACGGATTGTGGTGCGATCAGCCAGCTTAAACACGGTCACCAGATTTGTGAGACCGAAGAAGAGGCGGCGACTCTTGCACTTAAAGCTGGTGTGGATATGGAGATGTCTGGTGAAACATTTGGCAGATATCTAATAAACGCATTACAGCTGCAGTTGATTGACATTTCCGATATTGATCTCGCAGTCGAACGAATTCTGCGTGCGAAGTTTGAATTGGGATTGTTTGAACGTCCCTTTGTTGATCCGACTACAGCACAGCGTGTCGTTGGACAACAGTTGCATTTAGAGATGGCGCGACAAGCTGCACGTGAAGGCATCATTCTTTTGAAGAATCATGATGAGGCTCTGCCGCTTTCTCCGTCACTTGGTAAGATTGCCGTTATTGGGCCGAATGCCAACAATATTTATAATCAATTGGGTGACTATACTTCACCACAGGAGCGTCATCACATCATTACCGTTTTGGACGGGATTCGCGCTAAATGTGCAGGACTCAGCGAAGTGCTGTATGCTCCGGGCTGCCGCGTGAAAGATCCATCGAAAGCAGGCTTTGAGAAGGCAATGGAGGTGGCGTCAGCAGCGGATACCATTATTGCAGTTGTCGGGGGATCAAGTGCACGTGATTTCGGTGAAGGTACGATTGATTTGAAGACAGGGGCTGCCGTCATTACGGATCAATTTAGTCTTAGTGATATGGAATGTGGAGAAGGCTTCGATCGTGCAGAGCTGAACTTATGCGGTGTGCAACTTGATCTGCTGCAGGAGCTGCACAGCTTGAATAAAAAACTGATTGTTGTCTATATCAATGGTCGTCCCATTGTCGAGCCTTGGGTAGATGAGCATGCGGATGCCATTCTGGAGGCTTGGTACCCGGGACAGCAGGGCGGGCATGCGATTGCTGATATTTTGTTCGGAGACTATAATCCATCCGGCCGGCTTACACTATCCATTCCAAAGCATCCAGGGCAATTACCGATTTATTACAATAAGAAACGCTCCAGAGGTCATCGCTATCTTGAGGTGGACTTTCATCCGCAATATGTGTTTGGTTATGGTCTAAGCTATACAAGCTATCAATACGAGCATATTCGCTTGGATCAGACACAAATAGAGCTGGATGATTCTTGTACTGTATCCGTGGAGGTTACGAATATTGGCGATGTAGCTGGACATGAGGTTGTTCAACTATATATAAAAGATTGCACTAGCACAATTACACGCCCGGAACGAGAATTAAAAGGATTTCAGAAGATTTATATTGAGCCTGGTGAGATGCGTGTTGTTCAATTTCATATTACTCCACGGGAGCTGCAGTTTGTCGGTTCTGATTTGCAGTGGATGGTTGAGCCCGGCAAATTTGAGATCATGATTGGATCGAACGTAGGCAATATCATTTCAACAAGCTTAGAGGTTGTTCCTCGTTACTTGAGATAGTAATCACGGGAGGGTTACCAAATTATGAAAGAGCATCGTTTACCTACTATTGAAATTAATAAGTTCCCTCTGCCTCAGGCGGTTCAGCAAGTTATGAAGGACGCTAGTGAACGTCTGGCTCATCGTCCGAAGCTGCGTCAATTATTCCAGAATTGTTTTCCAAATACATTAGAAACAACTACTAAGCTGTTGGATGACGGAACAACATTTGTGCTAACTGGCGATATTCCGGCGATGTGGCTGCGTGACTCTGTTGAGCAGGTTATTCATTATGTTCCTTTTGCCAAGGAAGATGCTGAACTTGGGCGGATTCTAGAAGGCTTAATACGCCGTCATATGTTTTATATTCAAATCGATCCTTATGCGAATGCTTTTAACGAGTCTGCAAATGATTGGCATTGGAATGCAACGGATGAGACAGACAGCTCGCCTTGGGTATGGGAGCGTAAATTTGAGCTGGATTCCATGTGCTTCTCATTCCGCTTGGCATATCTATATTGGAAAGAAACCGGACGCACCGGGATCTTTGATGAAGTTTTCCGAACTTCACTACTGAAGATGTTGAACGTATGGCAGATTGAGCAGGAGCACAAGGAGCAGTCAACCTACCGCTTTCAACGTCACAACGGCATCATGATAGATACATTACGTAAGAACGGTTTGGGGATGCCGGTAAATAATGTTGGAATGATCTGGTCAGGCTTCCGCCCCAGCGACGATGCGTGTGACTTTCACTTCAATATTCCATCGAATATGTTCGCCGCTGTAACGCTTCACCAATTGCAGGAAATTGCTCAATATGTATATAGAGATTCAAATCTCGTAGCCCGAATGTCGGCAATGGAAGAAGAAATCCGGCATGCAATTGAGCTTTATGGAATCATTGACCATTCCAAATACGGCAAGATGTATGCGTTCGAAACGGATGGTTTCGGTAACCATTTATTGATGGACGATGCAGGTACTCCGAGCTTAATGTCAGCACCCTATCTAGGTTACTGTGCGCCAGACGATCCAATATATTTGAATACCCGCAAATTTGCCCTGAGTGAGGATAATCCCTATTTCTTCAAAGGCGAGAAGCTGAGCGGCATTGGCAGTCCACATACTAGCACGGGATTCGTATGGCATCTTGCCTATACGATGCAGGGATTAACCGCAGTTGATCCTAAAGAAATGCTCGAGATGATTGAAATCTGTGAGTCGACAGATGCTGGTACTGGATTTATGCATGAGGGATTTGATGTCAATGATTCAACCCAATTTACACGTGAGTGGTTCGCTTGGTCGAACAGCCAGTTCGCACAGCTTGTGTGGAAGGCATTGGAATCAGGCATATTGCCCTAAAATATATCACTATGAGCGGGATAGAGCTCACTAACTGTATAGGAGTGACAACTATGTTCGAGAAAAGACCTATTAACCCTATTCGGTACACTCAACAAATGAAGCCAGATACAGTTACGCCATATGCAAAAGCCGGAGTCCAGCGAGGTTTTGAAGCAATACTGTCCCCGCTTCTACAACAAGCTGCAATGAATTCCAATAGTATTATTAATGTAGCTATTGACGGAACGCATGGTGCCCAATATCAGCACGTCCTGGCAAGGATCATAGATGTATTGGAGCAAGAAGGGCATAAGACGGTTCTCATCGGTACCAATAGTTTTGTGAAGACAAGCGAAGAACTTCGTATGTTCTTTGAAGCGAATATTACAGATAATCGTGCATTTGGTTATTTTTCGGATGCTACGATTGCAGATTATTTCGTCCTAGAAGCACAAGACAAGATAGACAACTACAAAAAACAGATTCAATTACCTGCCCACCAAACAACCTTCATCATCACGTTTGGACCAGGGGCCTATTGGCTCGGGAACGGCAACTACGATATTACCTACTTCTTGGATGTATCTCGTGAGTATCAGCAATTGGAACATAAAGCACATTTATTGAATTTCGGCTTTAGCTGGAACCGAGATGTGGTGGAGAAGTATAAAATCTGTCTATTTGTGGAATGGCCAGTACTGGAAACTTACCGAAAAGAAGTATTGGATTCGATCCACTATTACGTGGATATGAATGAGCCCGAGTGTCCCAAGCTAACGACGGTCTTCACCCTACGCCAGATGATTGCAGATATCGCCAAGTCCCCTATGCGTGTGAAGCCGTTCTTCGCGCCAGGGATATGGGGCGGTCAATATTTGAAGAAATTCGCGGAGCTTCCGAAGGAGTGGGCCAACTGCGCATGGAGCTTTGAACCGATTGCACCGGAGAACTCCATTTTGCTGAAATACAACGACGAAATAATCGAGGTCCCCTTCCTCATAGTCATGCATTATGAGCATCCGGCCATTCTCGGGAATCGTATTGTCGGGCTGTTTGGTGATTATTTTCCGATTCGCTTCGACTACCTTGATACCATCGACGGAGATAGCTTGTCGTGCCAGGTACATCCGAAGCAGGAGTATATTCGTGAGACATTTAATGAATTTATGGCACAGCAAGAATCGTACTATATCATGGAGAATTTAGAGAATACATCTGTGTTCTTGGGACTGACCGAACAATGTACGAAGGAGGAATTCTTTAACGCGGTACACCATGCACAAGAAACTGGTGAACCCATTCAAATCACTGACTTCGTTAATCAATATGAAGCGAATAAGGGGGATTTATTCCTAATTCCTACAGGGACTGTTCATGCCTCTGGAAAGAACAACTTAGTACTCGAAATATCCTCTACGACATGGTGGTTTACGTTCAAAATCTACGATTTCCTTCGTAAAGGAATGGATGGCAAGCCACGTCCTATTAATATTGATCATGCCTTTGACAATATTGATTTCGATAAAAGAACGGCATGGGTAGAGGACAATTTGATTCCTAAGCCAAGCTTGCTGCAAAAGCAGGGGATTAACGAGGAGTATGTTCTTGGACAGCGTGAAGATCTACTGTTTTATGTTCATCGTGTGCACTTACATGATACATGGGTGGACCATACAAATAACGAAATGGTAATGTATAACTTGGTTGAGGGAGAAAAGGTTCGTATAGTATCCTGTGCAGATGAATCTATATATGTGGAGTTACAATACGCGGAATCATATATCCTTCCAGCCGTGTTCAGTGCCTATAAAATTATAAATATCGGAAACAAGCCATGTAAGCTTGTGAAAGCAGGCGTATCCAAGGCATGGGATGTGAGTCTCCTTTGAAGCCTAAAGTCGTGATCGCTTTAGACGTGGGAGGAACCTTTATTAAATCTGGTTTAGTCGTGGATGGAGAATTGCAACAGGCTAGCTGCAAGCAGCATCCTGCACTTGCTGATCAAGATGCCGAAGTGATTATAGAGCAATTTATTTCTATATTCGAAGATCAATATCAGTTTTATACCGTTACACTAGGGAAATCGGCAAACTGTACTTGGAATATCGGTCTCGCCTTTCCCGGGCCCTTTGATTATCAGCAAGGCATCTGTTATATTCAGGGGCTTAGTAAATATGAGGCGTTGTATGGTGAGAATATACGAGAAGTATTATATACCCGGTTCAATACCTTACAACATAAGGAATGGGCGAAGCACCTGCTGCAGGCAGATATTCGATTTGAGAATGATGCGAAGCTGTTTGCCTTAGGCGTAAGCAGATTATTTCCAAATGAACGATATATTTCATTAACTTTAGGGACAGGGTTAGGCTCCGCATTTATTGATCGTGCATTGATCCTGAACGAAGGACCAGGGGTTCCCGAGGACGGTTGGCTTTTTGATAAACCTTTCCTGGAGAGCACCATAGATAACGCCTTCTCACGTCGCGGAATTCTTCGCCTGGCTGAGCAGATGGGAGCTCTAGAAAAAGGAATGGACGTGAAGGAACTCGCAGAACAAGCAAGAAACGGGAATAGCTTGTGCTGCAAGGTGTTTGAAGAATTCGGAACACGATTGGCTAGGATGCTAAAGTCCTATGTTATAGACTATCAGCCAAGCCGCATCGTTATCGGCGGACAGATTGCTAAAAGCATCGATTTATTTAGCCCCGCCCTCCAGAAGGGATTGGCTGATTCATCTATTGGTATATTTTCTTCAGAAAATTTGTTCGAACACACGCTTATCGGAATATCGAGATTATTTGACGATTCCTTAGGATTCAATTGATAATTCAAAGATAACCAGTTACCGATCGATGTCGGTGACTGGTTATTTTTATGCTCCATCTTCGGCCAGAAATTGAGCATTTCATCAGGGATTATAAATGAACTTGTCGGTTCATTTATAGTTCATATTCCAGTGATAGGATTCACAGTATAATAATAAGCGTTGGAAGGTCGTGCAACATGACAAAAGTAAAACAAACCGTAGATTATCCTTTGTATAATGGACAGCCGTATTTCATGCCTATTGGCAAATGGGTAGTGATCCTTGCAAGTATCGTTGTAGGCTATTTAACAATGACAGTAGAGATTCCTTTTATGCCTAATGAAGTGCAGAGCAAGATTGCTCCGTTTCTATTCACGCTGTTTCCGTTAATCGCATTAGTGTGGGCAACCAAAGGGAAGTTAGGAATTCTCTTCAAAAAGCCTGAAGTAAGTCATGTATTATACGGGATTTTATTCTTTATTATTAATTTCATCGTAACGTTGGGGGTAGCCGCGCTGCTTTCATCGATGGGAGCTGTAACAGTAAATGCGGTGCTAGGTCATGGGGATACCCTTTCAACAGGTGAGAAGCTCTGGACATTGTTCTTCTCAGGATTTCAATTAATTGGCGAGGAATTGTTAACGATCTTGCCATTCCTGGCGATTATGCAGCTTTGCTTTATTGGCTTTAAAATGTCACGCAAGGCGTCCGTGTTTATTGCATTAATCGTAACAGCGCTCATTTTTGGTGCACTACACTTAAAAACGTACAATTTTAATTTTGCTCAGGCCATTCTGGGAATCGGAATCGCTCGAATTATTCTAACGCTTGCTTACATGAAAACAAAGAATATCTGGACGTCGATCATTGCACATATTTTAAATGACTGGGCAATATTTGGGACTAGTATGTTAGGTGGCGCAGTAGCAGCACCGTTCCTGATGCATTTCTTGCATTAAGAGCCGGAGGAATTTCCGTAGACTCACAAAGAGGTTAAGCATATAGTACGATAGATATTGAGAAGATTTCTGAGGTACAGAAGCACAGCTGATTGGATATCCAATCGGCTTTTTTTGCTATCTAGTTTAAATTTCTATCAATCTCTCTATCATCAGATATCCCTCTGAAGGGATACCCAGCCCCCGTTATTATTGGTATACTTTAACAAAAGATTCTACTTATAGAGTGTTTAAGGAGGTTATGATCGATGAGATCGAGCGGTATTCTTCTGATTTTTATAGCGCTTATAGTAACCGGTTGCTTTAACCAGCCATCCAATGGAGAAGACAAATTCACAACTACCATTAATGAACAAGAAGATGTGATAAACAGCCATGGAATGATTGTTAAGAATTTTAAGAAGCTGGATGCTTTTATCCAAAATAAAGCGGGTAAGCAGCGTGTGGTTCATTACACAATTGAGGGTGATCCGATCTTTAATGACTTGAAATATACTGACCAAGGGATTGAAATGCGGCATGATAATTCAGAAGATACGTTTGGTAGTCCCCAAGTAACCACATACACTTGTCAGAACCTTGTTAGAAACGAAACGGATAAACTTCTGTCGTATACCTTAACGGGCTGCGAGGGCGAACAAGCAAAGATCGAGCTGCTACAGATTCCTTTTGACGTAACGAAACAAGATAAGTTTGAGTTTGTTTTAAAGTATGGTGTGAACCAAAAGAACGAAATTAATACGATAGAGAAGAAGTTGGTCAAAGATCTCCAGAATGGGGAAGTAGTCGAGGTTAGTGATTTTGAGTTTTCTGAACAGGAACGTGGACAAATCTATAAAGAAATGGTACTAGCGAATTACTTAGGTGAAAAAGAGTTATCTACCGAGTGTAATCGAAAACCTGCTGTAAGTTACGATTTATCGGTTCAGATTAATAGTGGAGAGCGTCATTATCAGTGGACAGAATGCCAGAATACTGAGGATGATGGTCAGATGACTGAACTAGCTCAAGCGATCATTAAGATCGTGCAGGACGGAAGCATTTATAAGCAACTGCCTGAGGTTAAGGGGTATTACGAATAATTACACTATATAAATTGAATTTTGAAACTTTGGAAAAGGGAACGGAGTGACGGAGGGGGATTTTGAACTGTAGGAGCGATAGCGTTCGCCTGAAAGCTTTCCGTAGGAAAGCTCGCTCCGGAAGAATAGGCTCACCGGATTTCAACCGTGAAACACGGTATATAATCAAGAAATCTGGGGACAACAGCGACCGGAAGTCCAAACATTCACCGCAGTCACGTTTACCTTAAAGAAATACATTAAGTTTTTAACTAATCTTTATTCTCAAATCATTGGAGGCAACATTCATGCACCGAATATTATTAATTGAAGATGACGAAGCAATTAGTGAAATGGTTAGGTCCTATTTAGTAAAAGAGGGCTATGAAGTGGAAACGGCGTTTGATGGTGAAGTAGCGGAAAGGACATTCCGTACTAGCAATCCTTTTGATCTTGTATTATTAGATCTCATGCTGCCCAAGCGCAGCGGTACTGATATTCTCCAGACGATCCGTGTGACAAGTCTAGTTCCGGTGTTGATCATGTCAGCCAAGGACAGCGATGTGGATAAAGCGCTTGGACTTGGCTTTGGGGCGGATGATTATATTACCAAGCCATTTTCAATGATCGAATTAGCTGCAAGAGTGAAGGCTGCGATTCGAAGAGCGGGTTATGCTACCCCCACCATCCAACCGGAAGCTCCAATTCCTGCGAAGCAAAAGATTTCCATTGGTGGCCTGACTGTGGATTTGGATAATTTCTCTGCGCTAAAGAACGGGGAAGAAGTGAAGTTAACGTCTAAGGAATTTCATATTCTTAAGCTGTTCGTTACACATCCGGGCAGGGTCTTCACCAAAGCGCAGATTTATGCTAGCGTATGGGCAGATGATTATTTCGGAGATGAGAACGTTATTAATGTACATATGAGAAGATTACGCGAAAAAATAGAAGATGATCCCTCCCATCCAGAGTTCATCAAGACGTTGTGGGGGATCGGGTATAAGTTGGGAGAGCAGCTATAATGAGCATGGCGCTTAGTGTGGTCATTGTACTCCTGCTCGTCGTCATTGTATGGCAATATCAGCATTCGCGTAAAGCTTCCAGAGACCTGAAATATATTCATGACAAGCTAAGTAGCATCATGGCTGAAGGTTCACACGAAAGACTGCTGTTATTCAGTAGTAATGTGGAGCTGCAAAGTGTGCTGATTGATCTAAATCGGCTGCTCGACATTAATCATAAAGGAAGCATTGAGCGCGTGAAGCTGGAAAAGTCCATGCGTAATATGCTGTCGAACATTTCCCACGATCTTAAGACTCCGCTAACGGTAGTACTCGGTTATATTGAGACGATTCTTCAGGATGAACATATGCCAGCCGAGGAACGGGAACGTATAATGAATACGATTCACCAAAAAGCAAATGAAGTGATCCATCTGATGAACAAGTTCTTTGACTTGGCTAAGCTGGAATCAGGGGATCGGGAAATCAATCTTTCACGTGTTGAGGCAGGCGAGGTGTGCAGACGTAATATTCTCTCTTTCTATGATATCCTTAGCGCCAAGGGCAGTGAGGTGGAGATAGAAATCCCTGATGACTCGCTTTATTTCATGGGAAACGAAGAGGCGCTTGACCGGATATTGACCAATTTGTTATCGAATGCGATTGCTTACGGGGATGCCGGAGGCGTATTAGGCTTGAAACTCTATAGTGATAAGAACAAAGTATACATAGATGTTTGGGACAGGGGAAAAGGCATTAGTGAAGTTCACCAGGATAAAGTATTCGAACGGCTCTATACACTGGAGGATTCGAGAAATCGATCATATCAAGGGAGTGGTCTAGGTCTGACGATCACCAAAAGATTAACGGAGCAGATGAATGGTACCATTACACTGGTTAGTCAACCGTTTGTGAGAACAGTATTTACCCTTTCTTTTCGTAGATTAAGCTTCTAAAGAATGAAATTGTGTACAGCTTAAGATTTTTGTAAGAATCGAGTAATAAAAAAGAAAATTCTGCTGTGTACAATAAGAACTAAGGAAGACGAGACGAAAACAAAGGGGAGCGCGGAAATGACTACAATACTTCGAACAAGAAATTTAACGAAAACCTATCAAGGCAAAGAAGCCGTTAGCAATGTGAATATGAATATTAAACAAGGTGAAATTTATGGCTTTCTTGGACCGAACGGTGCCGGCAAAACAACGGTCATGAAAATGATCACAAACCTCGTTAAGCTGACGAGTGGCGAGATTGAATTTTTTAATGAAAAAATGACAAATCATTCGTATGAAATGCTCAAACGGATGGGCTGCATCATTGAATATCCAGTGTTCTATGATAAACTCACAGCCAAGGAAAACCTGATCCTGCATGGAGAATACATGGGCTATTATGATCCGCAAGCGATTGGTGAAGCGCTGGAGCTGGTAAAGCTTACGGGTATTGATAAAAAGCCGGTGAAGCAATTTTCGCTTGGGATGAAGCAGCGCCTTGGTATTGCCAGAGCCTTTATGACGAAACCGGAGCTACTCATTCTGGATGAGCCGATTAATGGACTAGACCCTGTGGGAATCAAAGAGATGCGTGAAGTGTTCCGGATGCTTAGCCGTGAATATGGAATGACGTTACTTGTATCTAGTCATATTCTGGGGGAAATCGAGCAGATTGCTGATACTATCGGTGTGATCCGGCAGGGTGCTCTGGTAGAAGAGGTGGCGATGGATTCCATTCGCGGTCAAAATACAGAATATATCGAAGTGGTTACGAATGAGATTAACAAAGCAGTGTACGTGTTGGAGCACAAGCTTGGCCTCAATAACTTCAAAGTACTTGATCATATTACAGTAAGAATCTATGACGGCGGAATCTCACAACGTGATCTGAATAAGGCGTTAGTGCTAGCAGACGTGGAGATTGAGAGCATCAGCAAGAAACAACATACGCTGGAAGATTATTTTTTACAATTGATTGGGGGTGAAGGCGTTGCTTAAATTAATATCTTTGGAGATTCGGAAGAATAAGCTAAAGACTCTTCTTACAGGGGCAGCAATCGTCAATCTCGCTATTCTTGGGTTTATGATTATGGTTTTATTCGTTGATCGAAATGAGAATGAACCGTCGTTCGCTTCTTACGCAGATATGTTTGAGGGTGTGTTCGTTTTTGTTAAGGCTGCTTATATTATTTTCGCTTCCGTTATTATTAGCAAGCTGGTGATTGATGAGTATAAGAACAACACGATTACTCTTCTCTTCATGTACCCTATCTCACGTAAAAAGCTAATGACTGCGAAAATATTGATAGTGTTCGCCTTCACATTTGTTGCCATCATCGTGTCAGACATTGTAGTTGGAGCTATGCTAATAGGATTTAATTCGTTTGTAGGGCTTATCCCGGGTGAGTTAAACCTTCCTATAATCACTTCAGAGCTGATCAAGTTAGGCGCAAACGCATTTTACGCAGCGGGGATTGCTCTGATTCCTTTGTACTTTGGAATGAAGAAAAAATCAGTTCCTGCCACCATCGTCTCGGCGGTGTTAGTTACGTCCCTAATTTCTGGTGGATTTGATCAAGCACGCTTAGGTAATTTAGCGGCGGTGTCGATCTCGCTTGGCTTGATTGGAGCAGGTATTGCCTATATGGCGATTCGCAATATTGACCATAAAGATATAGCCTAAATTATTTATAGAAATCCCTCTTAAGAATCTCAGTACGATGTGTAAGTCATCGTGGTCGGGTTCTAAAGGGGGATTTAGTGTTTATCTGCGACCGGTTAAAGTATATTTGCTATAATGGTCAAAATAGAAGAATTTAAAATTTAAGATGATTTCCGCTCATTTTAGGGTAATGATAATGGATGAGAGAGCCTGAGGTGAAATGAATTGTGGATAAAGACTGGACGTCCATTCTAACACGATTGCTTTCGGAAGAGAGCGCTTATAAATCGTTATATGACCATCATCCTAATTTGATATTTGTGTTGGATCGGCAAGGTCGCTGCGTAGGAACGAATCGTACGTTCTGTCTAGAATCCAGTGCAGAAGCATCGTTCCAAGATATAGGTCTGACAGCACTTAAAAGAATATACCTTGTTGATGTAGCTAGTTTTGAGGCTGCCCTGCAAGGGAATCCCTCTAGCTTTGAATTGCAAGATCTGAACAATCCCAAAGCGGACGTTGTGAAGGGAAACTTTATTCCTATAACGATAGACGAGGGAATTGTTGGGGTATTCGCGATCATACAAGTGGATAACAGCAACTATCATCATTATTCGGAAGTGTTACATGACTGGCTAAACGCATTAGCAGATTCTTTTCATGCTAAATTATCGAATAAGGTAGAACTAGAGTCAAACTTCAAATCTACTTTTGCTGCTGAAGTCGAAGATAAACGAGCGAACCTTATTCTGAACTCCGTCTCAGCTGGAATATTCGTACTAGATAATATAGGGCGAACGCTCTTTATTAACCGTGAGGGAGCAGATATGTTAGGTTACCAGCCTACAGAATTGGTTGGCCTGAAACTGATGGAATATATTCATCAAATCCAAGGCGATGGCTCACGTTATTCAACCCCTGATTGTCAGATTAGTCTTACAATTGCAGATGGAATTATCCGCAGGAAAGATGATGAGATCTTCTGGCGTAAGGATGGAACCAGCTTTTTTGTCAATTATCGGGTGTCGCCTCTTATGGATGGGGGGATGATCTCAGGAGCAGTTATTGCTTTTAGTGATATCACGAATGCGAAAGAAATCATTCGCGCTAAAGAATCTGCAGAACAGGCGGCGCAAGCCAAATCTGACTTCTTAGCGATGATGAGTCATGAAATTCGGACACCGATGAATGGAATGATAGGGATGTCAGATCTTTTACTTGAAACTGATCTTGGAGAAGAACAGCGGGGGTATGTCGAGATTTTACGAAGCTGTAGTTACACGCTTTTACAGATCTTGAATGACATTCTTGATTTCAGCAAGATGGAAGCGGGTAAAATGCCACTGCAAACCGAATCGTTTGAACTTCGAAAGATGATATCGGACATTATTGATTTATTTACGCCTAAAGCCGAAGAGAAGAAGCTGGCCTTGCGGTGGTGGGCGGATACGAGTGTTCCAACAACGTTACTGGCTGATCCGATCCGTTTGCGACAGATTATTGTCAATCTGGTTGGAAATGCTCTGAAATTCACTGAACATGGGAGTGTTACACTATCGGTTAAGAACATTCCACTTTCGGATTCAAAAGAATATTTATTGGAATTCTCTGTCCGTGATACAGGTGTTGGGATTGCCGATAATAAACTCAATTTATTATTTCAATCCTTCTCACAGCTGCACCCGATCATCAACCGTAAATATGGCGGTACAGGGTTGGGACTCGCTATTTGTAAGCAGCTGGTTGAGCTGATGGGTGGGACAATCTTTGTAGAAAGTGAAGAGAATAAAGGTTCAACATTCCGGTTTATGTTACCCTTCATAAAAAAAGAGGTCGAGTTAAATTCAACTTCAAATCAGGAGGGGTAAACGCACAAATCCCCGGTTCATTGACTTACGAAGCAATGACCGGAGATTTGCGTTAGAATATTAATCTTGAAGCATATACATGAGACCTACAGTATGTGGGCCACAATGGCTACCAATAACACAACCTGCGTTGAGGATAGCGATCTCATTCACTTGAGTTTTCTCTCGTATCGCTGTCTCTAGATAGCGAGCATCTTCTTCCGCTAAGGTATGAACAACGATGAGCAGCTCTTTATCCATCCGATCGACGTTAACCAAGGCGTTCTGGAGCATTTGTTCCACGGCTTTTTCTTTTTTGCCACGAATTTTACTAGTAGGTACGATGCTGCCGTCTACAAGTCTAAGAACAGGACGAATTTTTAGCAGACTACCGATGAAATTCTGCATACCTGAACAGCGTCCACCCATATATAAGTAATCTAGCGTATCTACCACGAATTCTGTTTCTACAAGATTACGACTCTGCTTCAGCATAGCTGCAATCTCAATGGCACTGTAACCTTTTTCAGCGGCTCTGACAGCTTTCATAACGAGAAGAGCGATGCCTCCACATAAGGTCTGTGAATCAATAACCTGTACACGCCCCTCTGGGAATTCCCCAGCAGCCAAAAGTGCATTCTGATATGTAGAGGATAATGATGAGGAGAGACTGATATATACAATATCATCTCCACGGCTAATTACCGGATGAAAAGCGGCGATAAAGTCAGCTGGCGAAGGCGCGGCCGTCTTTGGCAATACTCCGCTTGCTGCGACACGGCGATACACTTCTTCTGGTGTGATATCTTCACCATCTTTGTAGGTTCCTTCTTCAAACACTACGTAAAGGGGAACGATGCCGATATTAAAAGTATCCTTCCAGCCTTGAGGCAAATCGGAAGTGCTGTCTGAAAATATTTTTACAGTAGACATGAATTTCTCCTTCACCGATAATCGGACGACAATAGTCATTATTGAATCACATAATCTATTTATTATACCAAGATTAAGCCGATTCTCAAAATGAAATCGTAGAAATTCTGAAAGAAAGAAAGACTATCCGGAATTCCGAATAGTCTAAGTAAGTATTAATTTTTTTTCATAACCGGTATCCAGATCTCGCAGCGATAATCCTCTGCATCAGGTCTTCCCGGAAGGTATAACTCAAACTCCGGTCCTCCTGTATGTTCATAGCCTGTTGCAGGGAACCACTCCTGAAAGATCCGTGACCATGCTTGCTGAATAGCATTCGGCATTGGCCCTACTGAGGTGAACACAGCCCAACTCGCAGCTGGTATCGTCGTAGAAGCAAAGCCCTGAGCGTCCGTCTCTGGAGAGGCTTCGACAGCAATCCAATAGGAGAAGGTTTCTTTTTCGTGATTGAAATCTTTACAAATACCAAGGATGTCCTTATCAACACCGATCTCAATCAGCTTATCCGACGTACCATTTTCATTAGCTTCAATCCACAGCTGGGGGATACGGCGTAAATTCTCCCCATCTTTCGTTGTCATTTCCTCTACTAGTCCGATAACATTAAAAGCGTCTCTTGTCTCAATTCTGTAGTCCATTTCTTTATCTCCCTTCAGTGATAGATGGAAGGAGAGTCTAGGGAAGGCTTTGAGCTGTACCCCTGACTCCCGCGCAGCAGAAGGAGTAATTCCATGTGCTTTGCGGAATGCTTTGGCAAACGACTCGGGAGAGTCATATCCGTATTTTAATGAGACATCTAGCACCTTAACTTTAGAAATAGCGAGTTCCTGTGCCGCCAGAGTTAGTTTGCGTTTACGGATATAGTCTTTGACTGATACTCCGGTGAGCATGTAGAACATACGCTGGAAGTGAAAAGGGGAGGAATAAGCAACCTTTGCTATATCTTCTATATTAAAGGTTTCCTCCATTTTGCTCTCCATATAATCTAAAGCTTCTTTCATGCGGATAAGCCATTCCAAGCCTGCCATCTCCCTTTGAGTTCATACTAACATGCCACCATTTGCAAATCCTGTTATTCCTTGCTCTCTAATGACAGGTTGCTGATGGAAGAATAATCTTAACAAAATCATCCTATATAGTATAACTCAGGAAGGTGGAGAGAGTCAGCTTTGTAATCTGTACACTCTTGCTTCGTAAGGACGCAGAATTTCTCGTGTTGGTGATTCATCCGGGTAATTTCCAATGATTAAATCAGTAACGGTGCTCAGCTCAGCGGAGAGATCAACGGTTTGAGGGGCCTCGTTGAAGTTCAGCAGGATCAGCCATTGTTCATCCTCTAAAGTTCTTGTATAAACATAAAGGTTCACATGATCAGGCAGTAGCAGCTTATATTCTCCATATACCATAATCGGATTTTTTTTGCGTAAAGCAATTAATTCCTGGTAGTAGTAGAAGATTGAATCAGAATCCGCCAATGCTTGCTCCACATTAATTTCCTTGTAAATCGGATTTACTTTGAGCCATGGTTCTCCTTCTGAAAATCCGGCATTAGCAGATGCATCCCATTGCATTGGGGTACGGGCATTGTCTCGGCCTTTGACATGGATAGCGTTCAGAATCGTTTCATGATCTGCGCCACCCTCAGTTACTTTTTCACGGTACATATTCAGAATTTCGATGTCTTTATAATCTTCCAGCGTTGTGAATTTTACATTCGTCATCCCAATTTCTTCACCTTGGTAAATATAAGGGGTGCCTTTAAGTGTATGTAGTAAGGTAGCGAGCATTTTGGCAGATATTACGCGATACTTCCCATCATCACCAAATCGTGAAACCATACGCGGCTGGTCATGATTGTTTAAGTACAGACTATTCCAACCCTTTTCAGCCAAACCGATCTGCCATTTATGAAGTATGCCGCGCAGTTTAGTTAATGTCCATGGGGCTACATCCCATTTGCCTCCTGGGCCGGAATCTACGTCCATATGCTCGAATTGGAATACCATTTGAAGTTCTTCACGATCTTCGTCAGTGTAAAGAACGGCATCCTCTACTGAAGCCCCTGGCGTTTCCCCGACGGTCATAATGTCATAGCTTGAAAGAACTTTTTGGTTCATTTCATGTAAAAACTCATGGACCCGGGGGCCATTCATAAAGTAATCGCCACCCCAAGCAAGTTCCTCTGGCGCCTCGCCCTCGATTTGGAAGGAAGGTAGCCCTTCTGCTTTAGAAATCAAATTAATGACGTCCATCCGCAATCCATCCACACCCTTGTCGAGCCAGAAGGTAATCATCTTGTATAATTCCTCGCGCAGCTTTGGATTGTCCCAGTTGAGATCCGGTTGCTTGCGTGAGAACAGATGTAGATAGTATTCACCGGTAGTCTCATCTAGTTCCCAAGCCGGACCGCTGAATATGGAACTCCAATTGTTTGGACGTTCGCCATTCGGTCCACCTGGACGCCATATGTAGTAATCACGGTATGGATTATCTTTTGACGAACGGGACTCTACGAACCATTGATGTTCATCAGAAGAGTGGTTGATTACAAGATCCATCATTAGCTTAATGCCACGATCATGCAGTCCAGTCAGTAGTTCCTCCCAGTCTTTTAGCGTGCCGAACTCATCCATAATATCTTCGTAATCGCTGATGTCATAACCATTATCATCATTTGGCGATTTATACACTGGTGACAACCACACTACATCGACACCGAGCTTCTGCAAATAATCCAGACGTGAAATGATGCCTTGCAGATCTCCAATACCGTCACCATTACTATCTTGAAAGCTGCGTGGATAGATTTGATAAACGACAGCTTCCTTCCAAAAGGTTCTTTTCATTAATAATCACTCCTTATATAAGTTATCCATTTAGGAAAAAAATAAAGAGACCCTAAAAAGCTATTGGCTTCAAAGGGTCTCTTGTGGTGTCGGTTTATACTGTGACGGAATTGCTGTCAGCAGTGATGCTGCTTAGTCCGTTCACGGTATATTCTTTGTCATAGATAGTAATAGAAGCTGGAATATCAGTTTCATTCGTAACCGTAACCTGTGCGTCCGAAACGCTTACTTTTAGACGGGAGCCGCGGAACATGATTTTGAAAGAGTACGCTGTCCAGTGACCTGGGTTCGATGGGCTTAGAGCCAGTCTGCCATCATGAACACGTAATCCGCCGAAGCCATGTACGATTGACATCCAAGTACCGGCCATACTAGTGCTGTGTAAGCCGTCTTCGGTATCATTGTTATAGTTATCAAGATCCAGTCTTGAAGTACGCAAGTACATTTCATAAGCCTTATCCTTATATCCTAGTTCGCTGGCTAGAATAGAGTGGATACAAGGGGATAGGGAGGACTCATGAACAGTGATCGGCTCGTAAAAGTCGAAATTCCGTTTTTTTGTATCCAGATCGTAGCGGTCCCCTAGGAAATATAATCCCTGCAGAACGTCTGCTTGTTTAATAAAGCAAGAACGAAGGATACGATCCCAAGACCATTTTTGGTTTAGCGGCAGGTTCTCAGCTGCCAGATCCTTGACTTGAATAATCTCTTTATCTAGGAAGCCATCTTGTTGCAAGAAGATACCCATTTCTTCATCTGCAGGATAATACATTTTGGCAATGATATCATTCCATTTTGCAGTTTCGCTCTCTTGGAGTCCTAGTTTATCAACTAGTTCTGCATAGCGTGTGGATTCGTTCTTTTTCAGATAATCCAGAGCTTCTAAGGTATATTCCATAGTCCAGGAAGCCATCCGGTTGGTGTACCAGTTATTATTTACGTTATTTTCATATTCATTAGGTCCCGTTACGCCAAGCATCACGTATTTGTCTTTACGATTTGCATAGTGAACACGTTCTTCCCAGAAGCGGGAGATTTCCACCAGAACTTCAAGGCCATATTGACCAAGATAAGCTTTGTCTCCTGTGTAGTTTACATAGTTGTAAATCGCATAAGCAATAGCACCGTTACGGTGAATTTCTTCAAATGTAATTTCCCACTCATTGTGGCACTCTTCGCCATTCATTGTAACCATTGGGTACAATGCGCCTTTTGCGAAACCAAGCTTACGAGCATTTTCCTTAGCCTTTTCCAAATGCTTGTAACGGTAGATCAACAGGTTGCGAGCAATAGAGGAGTCTGCTGTACTGAGATAGAAGGGAACGCAATACGCCTCTGTATCCCAGTAAGTGCTGCCGCCGTATTTTTCACCTGTAAAGCCTTTAGGTCCGATGTTCAGACGGTCATCTTCACCATTGTAGGTTTGGTTTAGCTGGAAAATATTGAAACGAATCGCTTGCTGTGCCGAAACGTCACCTTCAATAATGATGTCGCTTTCTTTCCATTTCTCTCTCCAAGCTTCTATTTGTTCTGTCAGAAGGGTTACAAAACCAGCTTCCTTAGCAGCTTGCAAAGCAGTTTGAGCGGCATCGACCAATTGTCCAAGACCGTGATTACGCGAGGTTACGTTAGCAACATATTTATAAATGACGACTTGATCGCCAGATTGTACGGATACATTCATTTTGCTGGCTACATATTTCTCTTGTTCAATAGCTTCAGCATCAGCGTTGACTTTCTCACCATTGACAAGGATATCAAAAGCCATAGCAGAGGTTACATGGAAATCGAGTTTTTTAGTCTTAAGGGTGAGGTGTCCACCTTCAGTGCCTGCTTGCTTCTCAACTTCATTCCAGAATTTCTCGTCGTAGTTGGAATCCTTGTTCTTCACGTCACCGTCGAGATAAGGAGTGATCGTAATCTTGCCTGAGAAATTCACAGGAATGATGGAGTAACGAATAGCACCGATTTCTTGACGAGTCATGCTGACGAATCGGATACTCTCAACTTTAACTTCCTTACCATCTTCGAGTGTGGCAGTGAAACAACGGGAAAGCGTACCTTCCTTCATGTTAAGAACACGACGGAAATCGGAAACCGTACATTTTGCCAGGTCTAAAGGAGTTCCTTCAATGTCGATGTTAATACCGATCCAGTTCGTGCTGTTCAGTACTTTAGCAAAATATTCAGGATAGCCGTTCTTCCACCAGCCGACCCGTGTTTTGTCAGGATAGTACACGCCAGCCATGTAGCTGCCTTGTAGGCTACTTCCACTATATTGCTCTTCAAAATTAGCTCGACCACCCATAAATCCGTTGCCAAGGCTAAATACACTTTCAGAGATTTCTTGTGTCTGTGGATCAAAGGATTCTTCAATAATGGACCATTCATCAATTGTTAAATATTGTTTCACGATAACCGGCTCCTTTAAATATGTTGTGGGGATATATAATGAACTATATCTCTACTTTGGTGCTTGTGAGTCGCTCCGCTGGCGAAAGGTTGTTCCGATCGCTGTTGTCCCCAGATGCTTAAATTTGAAGAATTAAAGGTGAGCATCTGGGGACAAAGGCGAACGCTAGCGCTTCTACACAATCCTTTCGCCATCTCCACTTCAAGCGTACCTCTAGATATACATATTTCATTTATAAGTGGAATGCAGCAGGGCGAATCACATTAACACTTTCAGTTGATTAATGTTCGTTAGACTTTAAGCAAAAGATTTTTTGAGTTGTGACACACTCATATGAGCGAGCGATGGAACAACGATATTCGCCGCATTGAGCGTTTCCGGTGAACCAATACCAACGCTGAACATTCCAGCACGCGACGCAGCTTCAATTCCTGCTTCTGCATCTTCGAAGACAACACAGTGTTTAGGATCAGCGCCAAGTGCTTTAGCTCCTAAAAGAAAAACTTCCGGATCAGGTTTAGCAGCACTTGTGTGTGTGCCATCGATGATTGCATCAAAGTAAGGGGTCAATCCGGTATTATTTAATATCGTCATTGCGTTCTTACTAGCAGACCCGAGGGCAACTTTGATGCCATTCTCACGGCACTCTTTCAGAAAATCAAGCGCACCTGGCAAAATCTCTGAGCTGTCCATTTTCGCAATATATTCGACATATCGATTATTCTTCTGTTCCGCAAGCTTAGCTTTCTCTTCTTCATCGATAGTTAGTCCGCCGATTTCCAGCAAAATATTTAGCGAGGCAGTTCTGCTAACTCCTTTAAGGCGTTCGTTATCTTGTTCTGTGAAGAGAAACCCTAATCCATCTGCAAGCTCTTTCCATGCGATATAATGGTATTTGGCAGTATCAACGATAACACCATCCAAATCGAACAAGCAGGCTTTAATTTCCGTCATTGTAGTACCTCCTAAAATTTGTGACAGTATCGTGATCCATTGGGTTATCGTATCTGAATTTGCTTTCAATTCGTATAAGCTTTGCTAAAGATGTTAAGTTTATCTTAACCTCAGATTCGAATATTCACCCTGAAAAGAACTGGATCAAGAAGTTTTAGTAATTTAGCGCAAACGTTTGTACAGATTTTCAAAAAATAAATGAAGCGTTGATCGCTTCACTTATTCATTCGGTTTTGTTCTTAGCATGTGAGTACATGGATGACTCTCTCACGATCAAGCGATGTGGAATAACAAATCGGTTTGTATAACCAGCATCGTGATTCGGACTCTTGATATTCTGAATAAGTACCTGAGATGCAGTGTAGCCAAGATGATAAATTCCAATATCAATACTACTGATCGGAGGGCTGGATAATTCAGATAATGGAATATTGTTAAAGCTCACAATAGCGAGATCGTCAGGCACTTTGTATTTCAGCTCATTCAATCCACGTAAAATTCCGAACGATACCATATCATCCACTGCAACTAGAGCAGTAGGCCGATTAGGCAAATTCATGAAAAAAGACATCGCTCTATATCCGCTATCCTGTAGAAATTCACCTTCTACAATCCATTCATCACGCATTTCAAGACCGCTATTCAGCAGTGCTTTACGGTATCCTGCGAGACGATCGCGAGAAACAATTAGATTAGGCGGTCCACTTACGAAGCCAATACGTTCATGACCCATTGAAATGAGGTGGTTTGTAGCATCATATGCTGCCATCACATTATCGTTATCGACAGATAAAATATTCTCATATCGATCACTTCGGCCTACCAGTACGAATGGATAATCGTTACTCTCTAGAAAATCAATAACAGCATCATCTGTACGAGAGTAAAGCAGAATAACACCATCTACTCGACGACCCTTTAGAAGTCTTGAAACGGCTTCCAATTCTTCCTTCTCGTTTGCTCCGGAGCTAATTAACACGTCGTAGCCGGAACGGCTAGCTTGTGTAACGATCCCTCGGATTAATTCCATAAAAAATAAATTTGAGAACAGCTCTTCAGCTGGTTTAGGAAGACTGAAGCATATGCTATTTGTAGTTTTCGACACTAGACTCTTAGCCATCATGTTAGGTGTATAGCCCATATCTTCCATAATAGCTTTGACCTTGCGGGAAGTTTCCAGGCTGATTCTGGGGTGATTGGACAATACCCGGGATACCGTGGAGGGAGATACTCCCGCTTTCTTGGCCACATCCTTAATGGTAACTGTCATAGAAACCTCCTTATGGAACCGTTTGCTTTACACAGTAATATTAATCTAAGAGTTCTAAATTGTAAATAGATAAAGTCATTTGGAAGGGCAATATTGCTACTTTTGGAAAGAGTATTAGAAATTTATGTGTAAAATTGTTTGTTTTCACCAAAAAAGTATGAATGATTTAGCAAGATTGATCTTAATATGTATAAAAGATATCCAATTTCATCGAGAGGAGCATTTCGTAAATGCAAACGTGTGGCTTGAATTTTTTGGAACAATTTGATTCGAGGAATGGAATTAGAGTGACAGTCAAAAAAACGGATAAATCCTAAATGGGATTATCAGGTTCACTTTTCTTTATTTTTACTTTTATGATAATTTGAGTTCGTTAAACACATAAAAATACTGGTTGACAATACCATAAATACAGCATTAGTATGTAAATCAAAATATAGCAAGCGTTTACATTGGGTGATTTTGGATCGATATCAGTTGTGTTAAGGAATGAATTTTATGTACTTAGGTTTGTGCACGACTATTTGCAAACGTTTGCACTAAATTCATGATTTTGGTGTTGATCTTTAACTTTGATGGGAGGATGATGCTGTTAATCCGGTTTGACGAGCCGCACACATAGACCTTCTCCAACCACAGAAGGAAGACGCATGATTTCATAACCCCAGAATAATTGGCGGGGTTCGAGAAATTATGTATCCGCTTGCACAAAGGGAATTCATAATTATGGGAGGTTATACAAAAATGAAAATAACTTTATGGGGTAAGAGGACGTTCGCGATCTTTATGATCGTTGCTCTTGTGTTCTCTAGTCTCGGCTTACACCCAGTTAAGGTTTCAGCAGAAACGACAAAGGTAGTTTTGGTCGGTGATTTGCAATCACAGTTTATTTCTACTGGGGCGGAAAATCCCGGCAAGGATTGGGATGAGACATCAGTAGTCACCCAAATGACTTACTCAGGCGATGGGTTGTATTCTTTTACTGGGACTCTGCCAGCGAAAGAATATAATTATAAGGTTGCTCTGAACGATAGTTTTGATGAGAGTTATGGCTACGGAAATTACACCAATCCTAATGGAGTTAATAATAAAGGCGATATCCACATCAAGCTAGAAACAGAAACGACTGTAACCTTTTATTATAATGACATCACTCATAAAATAGCTGATTCTACGTATTACACGCCAATTACGCCTAAATTGACAGGAAACCTGCCAGCAGAGGCGTTGTCCACATTAACAGATCCGGATTTTGATGGTGTGTACAGTAGAGTTGTTACTGTGCCGCAGGGAGATTACACATATAAGGTTTCTGTTCCAGGAGCCACAGAAGCAGAGGATATGTCTTATCCAGAAAGCGATCTAGCGTTGAGCCTACCGTTAGATCTTAAGGTAACCTTCAAGTACAATACTGCAGATCACAGTGTGACCGCAGAATATAAAATTCCTACTGAACCTGTAGAGGTTACACCTGTTCCAGCAGGGCACATTCGTGTTCACTACAAAGCTAGTGATTACACCGATAAGGGATTGTGGTTATGGGGTGATGTTGTAAGCCCTTCTGTTGATTGGGCTATGGGTGCGACCCCTTTTCCTGATGGACAAATGGATTCCTATGGTGCATATGTTGATGTGCCGATTAAGGATGGGGCTAAGAAAATCTCATTCATCGCACTTCAGCGTGCAAGTGGTGCTAAAGATGGAGGAGATAAGAACTTCTCGATTAATACTCCACAAACTAATGAAGTATGGATCACAGAAGGCTCTGATGTAGTTACGCCTTATGAACCGGTTAAGCTTCCGGCAAATACCGTTCGGATCCATTATATGAGATCAGATTCCAATCAAAGTCAGTATGGATTATGGTTGTGGGAAGATGTAGCAGTTTCACTTAAGGATTGGCCTAAAGATGCAATTCCATTCCAAGCCGATCAAGTAGGTCGCTTTGGTGCTTATATTGATATTCCATTGAAAGAAGCTGCAAAAAAAATTGGGTTTCTCGTAGTGAACCCGTTGAATGGCGATAATAAAGACGGCGGTGACAAAGGATTTACTCTACTGGATCGTTACAACCAGCTGTGGATAAAAGAAGGAGACAACAATGTATATGTTTCACCATTTGGTGAAACACCTATCGGTTTAGTATCTGCTGAAGTGTTGTCGACGAGCAAAATCCTTCTTGGTTTCACGTTAACTGACGGCTTGGATGCAGCAGCATTGAAGAATGAGATTACCGTTAAAGATAAAGACGGTGTTGCTATTCCTGTATCGGCTGTAACCATTACTAGCAAAACTTCAATTGAAGTTGATACAAAAGCCTTTGATCTGGATAAAGTTCCGCTTAGCGTTACTTATTCAGGCAAAACGGTCTCTGCGGCTAGTGGTTGGAGAATGCTTGATGAAATGTACAATTATACAGGAGATGATCTAGGGGCTACGTACAACGCTGACAAAACAGCCACGTTAAAATTGTGGGCTCCTAAAGCTAGCTCGGTTGTCGTAAATGTGTACGATAAGAATGACTCCAACGTGCTTGTGGGCAGTGTTGACTTAACGAGTGGAGATCAAGGGGTCTGGTCGGTTGATTTGAAGCCGACTGATTTGACAGGCACGACTACAAACGATGTAAGAGGATTCTTTTATCAATATGAAGTGACGAATGACGGTGTAACCAATAAGGTCCTTGATCCTTATGCTAAATCAATGGCGGTATTTACTATGGATACCACAGGTACAGCTGGTGCTGGCGGGGATACAGTCGGTAAAGCGGCTATCGTTGATTTAAGACTGACGAACCCGGATACCTTTGGTTATGCTGATATTAAAGGCTACGAAAAACGCGAGGACGCAATCATTTATGAAGTCCACGTCAGAGACTTTACATCCGATGTATCGATCGAAGATAGTCTGAGTGGCGAAAGATGGGGCTCTTATAGCGCTTTTGAAAAGAAGCTCGATTATATTAAATCTCTCGGTGTAACTCATATTCAATTACTTCCTGTAATGGCTTGGTATTACGGGGATGAGACGAAGATGGGGACTAGAGAAACAGAATATTCCGCTAAAAACAATGAATACAACTGGGGATATGATCCTCACAACTACTTCTCTCCAGATGGTGCTTATTCGCAGAAACCTGCTGATCCTGAGGCACGGATTAAAGAATTAAAAGGTTTGATTGACGCCGTACATGAAGCTGGAATGGGTGTCATTCTGGATGTAGTGTACACACATATGGCTAAAAAAGAATTCTTAAACGACATCGTACCTAATTACTACGCGTTCCAAGATGCAAATGGCAACTTTATCGGAGGTTTCGGAAACAATCTGGCCACTAACCATAAAATGGCTGAGAAGTTGATGGTTGATTCCGTGAAATACTGGTTTGAAGAGTACAAGATAGATGGAATGCGCTGGGATATGATGGGCGATGCGACAGCGGAGGCTGTTCAGAATGCTTATGATGCCGCGGCAGCAATAAATCCGAAGGCACTTTTTATCGGTGAAGGCTGGAGAACATTCGGCGGTGCCGCAGCCGATCCTTCCCTTGCTGGAAAAGGGGCAGATCAGGACTGGATGGATAAAACGGATAGCGTCGGTGTTTTCTCTGATGAATTCCGTAATGAATTGAAATCTGGTTATGGTTCCGAAGGTCAACCTAGATTTATTACAGGCGGAGCGCGTCCAATAGCGACAATCTTTAACAATATTAAGGCGGAGCCCTCAAATACGCCTGCTGATGATCCAGGTGATATCGTTCCGTACATCGAAGCGCATGATAACCTGACGCTGCACGATGTTATTGCACAAACGATCAAGAAAGATCCTGCCATTGAGAAGAATGAGCTTGAAATCCAGAAACGGATTAGACTTGGAAACATGCTTGTTCTAACCTCCCAAGGCACTGCCTTCATTCATGCAGGCCAGGAATATGGGCGTACCAAGCAATGGAATAGCACTTCGATTCCTCAGGATAAATACACTGAAATGTTTGATAGTGAAGGCAAATCCTTTGGTTATTTTATTCATGATTCGTATGATTCTTCGGATGCTGTCAACATGTTTGATTGGACCAAAGCAACGGATGAGTCACAATTCCCAGTACAGAACACGACAAGAAAATATACGTCAGGGCTGATGGAATTAAGAAAGTCTACCGATGCATTCCGATTGGGCGACAAGGATCTGGTTGATTCCAATGTTAACCTAATTCCTGCACCAGAAATGAAGACCGATGATCTTGTCATTGGCTATTCAAACAAAGCTACTGATGGCACAGGTATCTATTATGTCTTCATGAATGGCGATAGCACAGCTAGAACTCTGACTTTATCGGAGGATTTGACGAGTGGTCAGGTGCTTGTTGACAATGATGAAGCTGGTGTTACTGCGGTTAGTCAACAGAGTGGTTTCATTTTAAATGCGAGTTCAATCAAGCTTGATCCTTTGACTGCAGTGATTATCAAAATGGAAGCTGAAGCCGCTACGCTTACTTCTATAGAGACCGATAGTGCAAGCTACACGCTTGCAGCAGGCAATACGCATCAAACAGCTGTTTTTGCGAAGTACGACGACAACAGCAGAAGAAATGTTACGCAATTGGCTACTTATACTTCCAATAAGCCTGAAGTGGCTACAGTAACCAATAAAGGTCAAGTGAAGGCAATTGGTAATGGAACAGCTGTAATTACCATTACTTATGGCGGTATTTCTACAACCGTTACAGTTAAGGTTACGGATAAGAGATATGTTCTGTTCACTTATACCCGTAGTGATAAGGATTATAAGGATTGGAACATCTGGGTCTGGAATACAGGAGTTAAAAATGATCAGATTGATTTTACAACCTTTAAGAATGGCACAGCGAGTGTTTTGATTGAGGTTGCTGAGAATGCGACAAGTGTAGGGTTCGTCATTCGTAAAGGTGAAGGGGATGATCCTTGGAAGTATAAGGATGCATACGGGGATGACCGTATCATTCCGCTGACGCCTGGTGAATTATTCACTAAAGTGAACGTTACTAGCGGGGTGAAGGAGTTTGATATCAAACCAAGTATTAGCGGTCCTATCCTTAAGGATGGAACGATTACTTTTAGATATCGCGATGATGCCTTGTTCCGTAATGGAAATATGGATGGGATCACAGCTGCAAAAGTAAAAGTGAATGGAAAAACATATCCAATGGTTTATGATTCCGCTAACGAGTGGTTCACTTACACGTTGACTGATTTAGTAGAAGGTACGTATAAGTATACGTTCTTGATCACGAAAAACGGAATCACTACTGAATTTACAGATCCTAAGAATACAGTGAATGATGAATCTATTGTTGTGTATCATATTCCTGACGTTAAGATTACGACATCCGTGAATCCGGAAGCAGTTGCATCTAATCAGAATGCGGTTGTAACCATCAATGTAGTGACTTCAGAAGAGGTAACATATTCAGAGGGATACATGGATTTAACCAATCTTGGAGGACCAAGCAAAGTTAAGCTGGATACGGAGCTGATGAAGCAGACAGTTGCTGTGAAGGACACGGTGTCAGCGGGGATCAAAAATATTCCGATTACGCTCGTGGACCAGTACGGAAATGCACATAAAGAAAATGCTAAACTCGAGGTAAAAGCGAGAACCTACACAGGTGATAAGCTGGATTTTGATTGGGATGAGGCTCGTATATACTTCGCGCTTACAGACCGCTTCAAAGACGGAGATCCAACAAATAATGAGAATGTAGATAAAGATCAACTGGAAGCATACCACGGTGGTGATTTCCGAGGAATGATCGACAATCTCGATTATTTGCAAGAACTTGGTATTAACACGCTTTGGATTACGCCAATTGTAGATAATATTGATTTTAATAAAGGTGATGGCTTCAAACAATACGGATATCATGGCTATTGGGCCAAGGACTTTACAAAGCTTGACGAGCATCTTGGTGATATGGAGACCTTCAAGGAATTGATCGAAAAGGCACATGACAAGGGCATCAAGATCATGGTCGACGTTGTACTCAATCATACGGGCTACGGTTTAAAGGCTGAGGATAAAGAGCCGACGATTACAGCTGAGGATAAAGCACGTTTTGAAGGAATGCTTCGTACGGATGGTATATCCGCGGATACAGATCCAATCAAAGGCGAGCTTGCAGGATTGCCGGATTTCAAAACGGAAGATCCAGCCGTTCGTGAAAAAATTATCGCTTGGCAAACAGGGTGGTTAGATAACGCTCGGACGGAACGTGGAGATACGATTGACTATTTCCGTGTGGATACAGTCAAACATGTAGAAGATACAACTTGGAAAGCATTTAAAAATGCACTGACTTCAATTGATCCAAACTTCAAAATGACCGGTGAATACTTCGGCGGAACCATTGATAGCAATGGTGGAATGCTTGAAACAGGCCAGATGGACGGACTGCTTGATTTTGGATTTAATGATGCTGCGAAAGACTTTACTGATGGTAAAGTTAACAGTGTTGATTCCTATTTGCAGGAACGGGAGTTAAAGATTGATAACACGAAGATGATGGCTCAATTCCTGAGTAGTCATGATGAGGATGGCTTCTTGTCTAATTATGTGGATGGAGATAAAGGCAAGCTGAAAATCGCAGCCGCTCTGCAAATCACAGCCAAGGGACAGCCAGTCATTTACTACGGAGAAGAACTGGGGAAATCGGGTAAAAATGCAGGAGACATGTCTAAAGGTGAGTTCAGTGAGAACCGTAAAGATATGCCTTGGGATCAGTTGACTGCAGAAAAGCCACTTCATGATCATTATCAGAAGCTGTTGAATATCCGTGCAAAATACTCCAAAGTGTATTCTAAAGGTACGCGCACGAAGTTGGCAGGTTCAGATGATTTAGGTTATTTAGCCTTCAATAAGTCTTACGATAATGAGAACGTCGTGACGGTTATTAACACTAAAACAAGTGAGGAATCCGCAACGATTCCAGTACCGTTTGCTGCCAATTCATCTGTAAAGGATGAGTACAGCGGTAAAACATACACGGTATCCGAAGATCAAAAAGTAATCATTGATCTACCAGGTAGAGATGATGGGGGTACGGTTATTCTAGCTGCTGTATCTAAAGTGACACCAACACCAACCTCAGGTGGTGCTGTAGTTAGCCCAACAACTCCTGCTGATATGCAAGTTGTCAGTGAGGACAGTTTGAAGAATGGTAAAGATGGAAAGGTACAAATCGATATTGCTGCAGGTAAGACAGCGGTATTGTTACCGTTGCAAGCAGCAAAAACATTGGGATCTAATGATCTAGTATTTAAAGTGGGGGATCTATTACTTACTATCCCTAACAAACTGTTAAGCACAATACCAAGTTTAGCTTCAGGTGTGGATGCGGAAGGTGCTCAAATCCTGTTGGAGCTGAAACCATTGGTCCAGTCTGCTACAAAAGAATTAATCGACGGTTTAAACAAAGAGGTGGGGACCGTAACTTCGCTTTCTGATGTGTTTGAACTGAGACTTAGCATTCTGAAGAAAGATGGTACCCGGATTGTAGTTAAGAAGTTCGATGAGCCAATTACGATATCGTTTAAGATTAAAGGCCAATCGAATAAAGATTTATTGGGCATCTACTATTTAGGCGATAATGGCGAGCTTGAGTACGTAGGTGGACAGCTGAATGGAGACGTGATATCTACACAAGTCACGCACTTTAGTAAATATGCCGTATTAGAGATTGTGAAGTCGTTTGAGGATGTTCCAACTACTTATTGGGCATTCCATGCCATTCAGTCTCTTGCTGCAAAACAAATTGTTTCAGGGGTTACGACAACCGAATTTAATCCGAAGAGCAATGTTAGTCGTGCGGAATTTACCGCATTACTAGTTCGTGCACTTGGTTTAAATGCGGAAGGGCCGGTTCAATTTACTGATATCAAGTCAGATGCATGGTATTCATCATACGTAGCAACAGCGTCTAAGCTGGGCATTGTTAGTGGTCGAAGCAAGGATACTTTTGCGCCGAATGCTTCCATTACCCGTGAGGAAATGGCTATCATGGTGATCCGTGCGCTTGAAGTGAAGTCTGGTAAGAAGATCGAACCAGCAGTGGGTGTCACGACATTTGCAGATGCATCTAGCATTAGCAAGTGGGCAGATAGCTACGTGAAGACAGCAGCAGGCCTAGGGCTTCTCCAAGGCAGAGAGAACAATCAATTTGCTCCAAAAGGGTGGATGACCCGCGCCGAAAGCGCACAGATTATTTATACACTACTGAGCAAGTAAACTGGACTTCGGTGTGCTGATTGTTAGTGCACCGAAGTATTAGTAGTTGGCTAGTAATGTGAATGTCATTCTTAGTCATCTCTAATAGAAAACAGGGTATCCCACAGCTATCATAGCTAGTGAGATACCCTGTTTTGTTATGTTTTATACGGCCAAAGGCATTTAAATCTAGTTGATTGCTTTAAGTATAGCGAAACCATAAGCAGGCATCTTCACGTTCAGCTTGCCACGCTCAGAACGCACTGTATCGGCCGTGAACAAGTTCTCCCAATTTCGCTCGTCTACGTCAATACGGAACGTTTGGGCGGTCTCTTCGCTATTGATCAGTACAACTATAGTCTCAAGATCCAATCGGCGCTCATAGGCTATCTTACTGCCTTGTCGACCTGCCTCTAAGAAAGTAAATGTCCCCGTACGAAGTGCAGGTTGCTCATTGCGGATTTGAATGAGCTGACGGTAGAATTCGAACAGATCACGATCCTGCTTCTCAGGGTTCCACTCCATGCATTTACGACAACCTGGATCACCTTCACCGTCCATTCCGAACTCGTCGCCATAATAGATACAAGGAGTACCCATAAAGGTGAACTGGAATAGTGCAGCTAATCGCATTTTATTTTTGTCCCCAGCAGCCAGCGTAAGTAAGCGTGGAGTGTCATGACTATCTAACAGATTGAAGGCAACTTCACTTGCTTGCAGTGGGTAGCGCGATAACTGTCTACCAATAGAGTTGGCAAACCCCTCTGCATCAAGGTTACCATGAACAAAAAAGTCTAAGACAGCATCAGTGAAGGGATAGTTCATGACGGCATCGAATTTATCACCCTCCAGCCACGGAGCAGACTCATGCCAGATTTCTCCAAGGATGTAGGCCTCCGGATTAGCGCGCTTTACCACCTTGCGGAATTCACGCCAGAAATCATGATCTACTTCATTGGCTACGTCGAGGCGCCAACCATCGATTCCAACTTCTGTAATCCAGAATTCAGCGACCTTCAGTAAGTACTCTTTAACTTCAGGATGTTCGGTATTAAGCTTTGGCATATGTGGTTCAAACGCAAAAGTATCATAAGTAGGAATCCCCTTTACAACTTGAAGCGGAAACTCACGAATATGGAACCAGTCTTTATAAATGGAGTCTTCTCCCTTTTCCTGAACATCTAAAAATGGAGCGAAGGTTCCACCAGAGTGGTTGAATACTGCGTCTAACAGCACACGAATACCACGTTTATGGCAGAGGTCGACGAGTTTTTTTAACGTTGCAATATCCCCGAAATGCGGATCAACTTTCATGTAATCTTCTGTATCGTATTTATGATTAGTAGTTGCAGTGAAGAGTGGTGTGAAATAAATAGCATTGATGCCAAGCTCGTTAAGATGATCCAGATGATCAATAACCCCTTGCAGGTCCCCGCCAAAAAAATTGGTTGGTGTTGGCTCTGCTCCCCATGGCTGAACATCTTTAGGATCAAGGCTAGGGTCGCCATTTGCAAAGCGTTCAGGAAAGATCTGATAGAATACAGCATCCTTTACCCAGGCAGGTGGAGTGAACACATCAACGGGGTTAATAAATGGGAACTCGAAAAGCTTGTTTGGATTTTCTGGCCGGTTCGTTTGAAAATCATTTTCGGTCATCCAAACCTTCTCGTTATCCTTTTGCAGTAAGAATCCGTATTTCAATCGGCGATAGATGGGAACTGAAGCACATTCCCAATAATCGAACATCGCATCAGAGGTGAAAAGGGTCATGGGAATTAGCTCTTTCGTGGTATCCCAAGTGTACTTATCCCCTGCAAAAGCAAATACTTCTGTTAAATCCCCTTTTTTAGCGCGGAGGCGCAAGTGAATCGTACTCTCATTATAGGCATAAGACCAATTTAACCGCGGGCGATGGTACACAGCTTCCAGTAACATGAATAAGTCCTCCTAAAGTTTTGTAAGACCAGCTTCGGCAAAACTACCTCAAAAGCATACGCTTAAGTTTTGTGAGCGATACTTTCCCGAACCATTCACCACAGCGCGTGGGGTTTAGAATGTCGCTATTGTTAATGGTTGCACAGTTTTTTATGCAACATGCGCAAATGATGAGGCAAACTTGCACATAACAAAGAGGCACAACCGCCGCGAAGTAGCTTGTCCGAGGTTGTACCTTTCATAAGTAACATTGCCTTTTAGTTATATAGAACAGGAGGCAGACAATAGATGCAATGACTCATGTTGGATTGCCTCTTAACGATTTGGATTATAGCATGGAATAAAAGGGCTTTCAATACTCTTGTTCAAACCATTGCACAAATTTTCACTTGAGTATATGAGCGTTTCTACTGCCCGATAATTGTAAATCTACTGGAAAAGTGAATTTGTGGTATATCAGGGGCAAATAAAATAGCAATTCCATTTTTAAACACATGAAATATCGATTAATTAAAAGATATCATGTGAAAAATGGAGATAAATGCCTATATTGTTTATCAATTAATGGAAAATGGTCAAATATGGTATGTGCAAACGTTTTTAAAAACAAACGATACTGTTGTATGATGTATTCATGAATGAAGCGCTTTCTTGATCTGCTAAATGCAGCTTTAGAAGGAGTGAGCTAAAAGAATAACTTTTTTTTTAGCTTTTCTGAAATCGTTTGCGCAAGTTTCTGCTCTACTATTTTATCATCTTATGCTTTTTTAAAATTGGGAGGGGTTAAAGTAATGAAGTTAAAAAAAGTGATGGTTATCACCGCTGCTGTCTCTATGGCACTGTCCGTTACAGCGTGTGGTTCGAGTAACAATGGGAATGCCGGGGGTAACAACGCAGCAAAAGCTACTAATGCTGCTAATAACACTACAGAGACTGCAGCGCCAGAGGGCACAGATGCAGCAGCGACAGATGAGATTGTACCTGAAGATGGAGCGACTCTAGTTGTATGGGAAAGTAAGGAAGAAAGACCATTCGCAGACGAAATTGCTAAGCAGTTCACAGCAAAATATAACGTTCCAGTCAAGATTGAAGAGTTGGCACCACCAGATCAAGTAACTAAACTTACTCAAGATGGTCCTTCAGGATTAGCAGCAGACGTTATCCTTATTCCTCACGACAACTTAGGTAAAGCGGCAAGTGCGAGCTTGGTTCTTCCTAACGATGTCTTCGGTGAAGAAACAAAAGCTAGCAATACTGAAGCTTCGATTATCGGATCTTCGTATGAAGGCGAATTGTATGGCTACCCAAGAGCAGCAGAAACTTATGCATTGTTCTACAATAAATCACTTGTTAAAGAAGCACCTAAGTCTTTCGACGATGTTCTTGCTTTCAGCAAAACATTCACAGATAAATCCAAGAACAGATACGGAATTATGTGGGAAGTAGGAAACTTGTACTTCAACTACATGTTTATCGCTTCCGATGGCGGATATCTGTTCGGTAAAGACGGTACAGATAAAGACGATATCGGACTTGCTAATGATGGAGCTGTTGCAGGACTTAAAGAATTTGTGAAAATGAAAGAAGCATTGCCAATTAAGAGCGGGGATATCAACGCTGATATCAAACGCAGCTTGTTCAACTCAGGTGATGTAGCAATGGATATCACAGGTCCTTGGGAGCTTGGAGGATACAAAGCAGCGCTTGGCGACAACCTTGGTATCGCACCGATCCCTACAGTGAATGGCAAAACAGCCATTACATTCTCTGGTATCAAAATTTTCGCAGTTAACTCGTTTACTCAATATCCGAATGCTGCTAAATTGTACGCGCATTTTGCATCAAGCAAAGATGCTCAATTGCTATTGAACAAAACGATCGGTTCTGTTCCTACAAACAACGAAGCGCTTCTTGATCCACAAATCGTTAATGATCCATTTGTATCCGCTTTTGCAGCACAAGCTAAGAGCTCCCAGCCTATGCCTTCTATCCCTGAAATGGGTAACGTTTGGAGCCCAGTAAATGCAGCACTTCCAGAAATTTGGGATAAAAATGTGGATCCAAAAGCAGCTATGGACAAAGCCGTTCAACAAATCAAAGATTTGAACAATAGTTCATCGCAATAAGGATCATAAATCACAGTCTTAACAGCATACAGTGAATCAAGCTGCCCGTCGCATGTTTAGCGGAGGGCAGCTTCTTATTTTCACTCGGAGAGGAGAACGGAAGCGAAATGCAGCGACATCGCACGAGGGCCGCAGTACTGTCGACGATTTTCATGGGATTGGGACAAATATATAACCGCCAATTCATCAAAGGAATCATGTTTTTAGTTGTAGAAGCCGCCGCTGTTTATTATTTTATTCAGAATCTTGCTACTGCTTTATGGGGTTTTGTCACACTAGGAGAGAACCCTAGCCGTTTGGTAAAAGTAAAAGGCATCGCTAAGATGGTAGCTGGGGATCACTCGATTTATATTTTGATTCAAAGCTTGATCACCATTCTAATGCTTATCATCATAATCCTCGCTTGGTATTTGAACATTAAAGATGCTTATAAGACTGGAGAGAAACGCGATAACGGTCTTCAGGCAAACACCTTTAAACAAAGTGTTCGCTATATACTGGATTATAAGTTCGCTCAGACGTTCTTGGTCTTGCCGGGTATTGGTGTTCTATTCTTTACGATCATGCCAATCATCTTCATGATCCTGCTAGCGTTTACGAACTATTCCGCACCTGATCATCTTCCACCCGCTAAATTGGTTGACTGGGTTGGATTTCAGACCTTCCGAAATTTATTAGTTCTCAAAACATGGAGCCACACCTTTTATGGTGTATTAACATGGACGATTATATGGGCAGTTCTTTCAACGATTACTACATATTTCGGAGGACTATTGGTAGCCTTATTGGTGAGCCAAAAAGGTATTCGTTTCAAAGGAATGTGGAGAGTTATTCTGATTGTGCCTTACGCAGTACCTCAGTTAATCTCTTTGCTGCTCATGCGCAATTTATTTAACGGTCAATTCGGTCCGATCAACCAATACCTTGGGTATTTTGGAATGGGCGGATTACCATGGCTGACAGATCCATTCTGGGCTAAGGTTACCGTAATTATTGTTAACATGTGGGTTGGTATTCCAGTCTCGATGTTACTTATCATGGGCGTACTGACTACAATCCCTCGGGATATGTATGAAGCCGCTGAGGTAGATGGAGCATCAGGTTATCAGAAGTTCCGTATTGTTACGCTACCGATGGTATTGTTCTCCACAGCGCCTACTTTAATTACGCAATTCGCAGGTAACATTAATAACTTTAATGCGATCTTCCTATTAACAGGTGGTAGTCCTGTAAATGGTGATTATCAATATGCCGGTTCCACTGACTTGCTAGTAACCTGGCTATACAAATTAACACTTGATCAGAATAAAAACAACATGGCTTCGGCAATAGGGATTATTATCTTTATCATCGTTGCATCATTCTCCCTGTACAATTACCGCCGGACGAAATCATTCAAAGAGGAGGATATGATCCAATGAGCAGAAAGATCGCAAACTTTATTCGCTTAAGTGGTAGTTACATCATCTTGATTGCTTTGTCGATAGCGGCACTCTATCCGGCCCTCTGGATTCTATTTGCTTCCTTCCGACCTGGTAAATCACTGTACAGTAAAACGTTTATCCCTGAGCAATTCACCTTCGATCACTACAGAGAATTGTTCACATCACCGAGCTATATGTTTGGAACTTGGTATGCGAATACATTGAAGATAGCCGTATTCTCCATGCTTATCGGTGTAGTTCTTACCTTGTTAACCAGTTACGCTGTATCCAGATTCCGGTTTAAAGCGCGTAAAACAGCGTTATCGACCGTTTTGATTCTTGGTATGTTCCCTGGTTTTATGAGTATGATTGCCATTTATATGCTCCTTAAGGAGTTTAATTTGCTGGATACACATATTGCCTTGATTATTGTTTATGCGGCTGGGGCGCCGCTCGGGGGAACATTTATCGCCAAAGGCTTCCTCGACACGATTCCTCGTTCTTTGGATGAGGCGGCTCGAATAGACGGGGCGAGTAATTTCGGGATATTTATGCGAGTTATTCTTCCCTTGTCACGCCCTATGATCACTTACATGGCACTGACTCAATTTGTCGGTCCTTGGGTGGATTTCATTTTTGCCAGACTTATTTTGCGGACGAAGGAGAACTGGACCGTAGCAGTCGGAATGTGGGATATGGTTAACTCGAACCAAAACACTAACTTTACTTTGTTCTCTGCCGGTGCTGTTCTGATCTCTATTCCAATTATGATTTTGTTTGTATTCTTGCAACGTCTGCTTGTTGATGGATTGACTGCAGGAGCTAGTAAGGGGTAACAATTTCGCTTCATACTAAAGAATGAACTGGGTACAGCCTTTGTACAGAAATGCAAGGCTGTACCCTTTTTCCATCATAGGGAGTGAACTTAATGAAAAAGCTATGGACCCTACAGTTTAGATCAGTTGGGATAAAATTGTTCGTTATTCTTTTCAGCTCCATAGTGCTCTTATCCTCTGTTCTAGGATTGACTTCATATTTTGCTGCCAAAGATATCATTACAGATGAGGTTGCCGCGGCCTCCTCACAGTCTATAGTTCAAGCAGCGGACAAGCTGGATTTTGTTCTAACCGAATATGAAGCGCTCTCAAGGCAATTTGCACTCGACTCCGCATTAAAAGGTGACTTGGAAAAAATAAATAGTGGAGAACTTACAACGGTAGCCAAAGTCGCTGCAGAAGATCGGATTCGTAGAAAGCTAGACTTAGTTAAAGGATCAGATGAGCGGATGTATGGCGTCAGACTGGTATCTAAGAGCTTGGAAGAAACAGAATCGTATAAATCTGCAGGTGTTAGTGGCCTTCGTAGTGATGAAGGTATTGCTGAAAGACTGAAACAAATTGCAGATGCTAAAGGAGAGCCAGTATGGTTTCCAGTTCGTGAGAAGGGCTTCTTTGATGCTTATACAGAGCCATCTTTAACTATGGGGAGATTGCTTCGGAATCTATTACATCCTGAAGCGGAGTACTACATGCTGATCGAAGTTAAAGGGAAGGCCATGACTGAAATGTTGTCTAATCTTCAGATTGGAATTACTGGTGAGATTCGAATTTTGAACACAGATGGTAACATTGTTTATGGTGTGGATAATGCTAAATTGGGCCAATCCTCTTACATAAAAGTATCAGAAGAGCAAGATATAGAAAAGAAACATTCATTTACAGCAGCCGATGAGAACGGAAGTCCTCAGCTTGTCGTTTATCAACCTTTAACGACTGCAAAGTGGACGCTCATGGGATATGCGCCAGTTAGTGATTTTACGAAGTCAGCGGACAAGCTCCTTTATATTACGTTCTCTGTTGTGCTTGCAGCTGCCGTGATAGCCCTGTTAATTGGTTATGTCCTTGTTCGTTTGGTTGGGCGTCCACTAGGTAAACTGGCAACCTTAATGGAAGAAGGTGAGCGAGGAAACCTTCGTGTACGCACGAATTTTAAGGGTAAGGATGAGATTGGTCGGCTCGGGCATAGCTTTAACAAAATGATGGAGCAAATTTCTCTGCTTGCAAGCCAGAGTGAAATGTCAGCGGACGAAGTGCTTGGTACTTCAGAACAATTAGTCAAAGCGTCAGGTACAACATCACTTCATGCCAGAGAGGTTGCATCTGCTACGGGTGAGATTGCACTTGGAGCAGCAAGCCTTGCTGTCGAAGCAGAAAAAAGCCATGCTAATGTCGAAATCATTGGCAGTAAGATGAGTGAAGTAACTGAACTAAATACAGTAATGGACGCTTCGGCGGAACGAGTTATCGAGGTTAGTGATCAGGGGACAGAGCTGATGAAGCTGCTAGTAGAGCAGAGTGAATCTACGGTGGAGATGTTCAATCGAATACAAGAGAACTCCAATAAGCTAAGAGAGAGTACTCATTTAATTCGTAGTATTCTTAGTCCTATGATTGCCGTAAATAAGCAGACCAATATTTTGGCACTAAATGCCACTATAGAGGCGGTAAGAGCCGGTGCAGCAGGCAGAGGCTTTATAGTGATTGCTGATGAAATCAGACAGCTCGCTAACCAATCGAATGAGTCGATCCAATCGGTCTCCAAGATTACGGAAGAGATTGGTCTACACATTGAGAACACGGTTAAAGATATCAATGAGACCGCTCCAAAGTTCCGTGAGCAGATTTCTTCCGTGCGTGAGTCGTCAACGATTTTTGCGAGTGTTAAAGAGGAAATGGAACACTTCATGGGGCATCTTAGTGAATCCTCTGCTTCTATTCATGAACTGATAGAGTTTCAGCGTCAATTAGGTGAATCCATGGCGAGTGTCAGTTCCATTGTGCAGCAGACGACGGCTTCGACGCAGGAGGTAGCTTCTATGTCTTCACAGCAATTTACTGTAAGTGAGGAGCTAGTTTCCTTATCTCAAAAGCTGGAGAGCTTAGCAGCAGATCTTAAGCAATCTATGGTTTCTTTTCAAGTATGAGAATTAAATCTTATTAGTAAAAACAATAAAACGAGCAACTCTCCTGTGTATTGGAGTTTTGCTCGTTTTTTTCTAATTTAATGACTTCAAGTAGCTCTTCTTGTCTTAGAAGTAGTTTGAGAGATACACTTGAGTTAACATTTTAATAGAAGAAAGGAGTGATCGATTGACGAATTTTCCTCTAAATCTTAGTGGGAGTCTTTTTCAGCAGGCATTAATTGAAAGAGATTATAGTCCTCATTTTTTTGCTTACTATTATAAACAGTGGAACAACTACAGTATGTCTTACCATCAGCATAATTCAACCGAAATCATGTATTTGATCTCAGGAAGCTGTGTTGTGGATGTCCGTTCAAAAACAGGTGAAGAAGAGAGATTTAGGTTAAAGCGGGGAGAACTGATCATCCTCGATGCAAATGTACCGCACAGACTGATTGTCGAGGATGGGACGCCCTGCCGAATGCTGAATGTGGAGTTTGGATTTATGGACTATACAGGGGTTGCTCCATCTATCGGCAAGCTCGCTCAGAAAGAAACGGCGCTTGCTGAATGGTTACAGCTTCCCTTTTCCAGTCTAGTCATGCCTGATCCGGAGGAAATTTATCATGTTCTAAAAGGACTTGTACTAGAGCTTGATCAAAGTGGCGGGAAAGGCGGAAGTATGGTCGACTTATTGTTCTGCGAGCTGCTGCTTCGATTATCTAGCTTGCGACAGGATCAGCTTCATGCCAGTCAACAGCCGTCACAGCTCTATGTGCGGCGCAGTATCGAATTCCTGCATCAGAATTACGACCAGAATATTCAGGTTAAGGATATCGCTGCCACGGTCAATCTGCATCCCGGATATCTGCATCGTATCTTTAAGTCACATACAGGTAGGACACTCAGTGATTATTTGAATATGCTGCGAATGGAGAAAGCGAAAATGCTGCTGGGGCAGAGTGATATTCCGATTGCTGAAATTGCCGATTATGTTGGGATTAGTAGCAGACAATATTTTCATCTCCTCTTCAAAAAATATACTGACAACACGCCCGTAGAATATCGTAATTCCATTGAGCGTCATTCTTGGAGTTATGAAGAGATGGATGTTCAATAGATAAGTTAGGATTTTTGACACCTTCCTTCAAAAGAGGTCATGATATTGGTTACGCTTTCCCTAGCGCCCTTGCTACAATGGACAGGAACAATCAATTCATTACCGGAGGATGATAAGGATGTCATTTAAAGTGTCTTTTATAGGGGCAGGCAGCATTGGATTTACCCGTGGATTGTTGCGGGACTTACTAACCGTGCCGGAATTTAATAATATTGAAGTCTCATTTATGGATATTAATAGCCACAACTTGGAGATGGTTACCGAGCTGTGCCAACGTGATATTAAAGAGAATGGATTAAATATTCAAATCCAGGCAACGACGGATCGAAGAGAAGCCTTGAAGGATGCGAAGTACGTATTTTGTACTATTCGTATGGGTGGACTGGAAGCATTTGCTACAGATGTGGATATTCCATTGAAATACGGAGTCGATCAGTGCGTAGGGGATACCCTTTGTGCAGGAGGCATCATGTATGGTCAGCGCGGGATTGCGGAAATGCTGAATATTTGCCGTGATATTAGGGAAATGGCTGCGCCGGATGTACTCCTACTTAACTATTCGAACCCTATGGCTATGCTGACTTGGGCATGCAACAAATACGGTGGTGTACGGACGATTGGTCTGTGTCATGGGGTGCAGCATGGGCATGGACAAATTGCAGATGTGTATGGGCTGAAGAAGTCGGAAGTCGATATTATTTGTGCGGGTATCAATCACCAGACTTGGTATATTTCGGCGAGTCATAAGGGCAAAGATTTGACCGAAGGTCTTTTAGAAGCTTTTGAGAGTCATCCAGAATTCAGCCGCACAGAAAAAGTTCGGATCGACATGCTGCGACGCTTTGGATATTACAGTACAGAATCCAATGGTCACCTAAGTGAATATGTGCCATGGTATCGTAAACGCAGCGATGAAATTATGGATTGGATCGACCTGGGAAGCTGGATTAACGGTGAGACTGGTGGATATCTACGTGTCTGCACCGAAGGGCGGAATTGGTTCGAAACGGATTTTCCAAATTGGATGAAGGACTCGGCATTGGAGTATACAGTGGAGAATCGCGGAGAAGAACATGGTTCGTTTATTATTGAAGGCTTGGAAACGGGCAGAGTGTATAGAGGTCACTTTAACACTGTGAACAATGGCGTGATCTCTAATTTGCCAGATGATGCGATCATCGAAGCACCAGGGTATGTGGATCGGAACGGTATATCGATGCCGCTTGTGGGTGAATTGCCTTTAGGAGCAGCCGCAGTGTGCAACGTTAGTATCTCGGTGCAACGTTTAGCCGTCGAAGCTGCTGTGCACGGCGATGACAAGCTGCTACGTCAAGCATTTATGATGGATCCGTTGGTAGGCGCCGTATGTAACCCGAAAGAAATCTGGCAGATGGTCGATGAGATGCTCGTAGCTGGGGCGCAGTGGCTGCCACAATATAGCGAGGCCATTGCAAAAGCGAAGGAACGCTTAGCTTCAGGAGATCTTATTCCAACGAATGCCAACAATGAAGGCGCAGCCCGCCTGAAGGTAAAGACTGTGGACGAGATGATGGAGGACCGGGAAGCAGCGAATAGAAATGCGGGTGAATCTGATAAAGGCAAGGATAGAGAGAAGGTACAATAGGCAGTAGAGTTTAAAGCTCACTTGGAATATGACTCTTGCCATCTATTTTCTAAGAGGTAATTAAAGTATTGTGGAACGGTTTAGGACAGTTGAATAGATTTCAATAAAAAAACCTCCCCTACCAAGCTCTGGCATGGAGGTTTTTTTATATGGGTAGGACAATAGAACAGGTAGTCTAGCTGTGGGCTATAATCAAACGTAGGAATTATGAATTAACAGTGCCCTTTTGACTGAAGAAGGTCTTTAGCGCCTGGTACACTTCTTTTTTGTCTTTAATCACATAATGCATGAATTGCTCGTGCTTCAGATGACGATAAGCGGACATTAGTGTGCTGCTGCGGTTGTACTGATTCACTTCCCCGTAACCAAACATATTGCTTCGTTTTAACAGTTCTCCAATTAGCTTTACACAGCGTTCGTTGTCGGAGGTGAGGTTATCGCCATCAGAGAAGTGAAACGGATAAATGTTGTACTGCGCTGGCGGGTATCGGCTGTCGATAATCTCAATCGCTTTTTGATAGGCTGAGGAACAGATGGTTCCTCCACTCTCTCCGCGAGTGAAGAAATCATGCTCGCTGACCTCTTTAGCCTCCGTATGGTGGGCGAGAAAGACAATCTCCACCTTCTCATACTGGCGGCGTAGAAAGCGGGTCATCCAGAAGAAGAAGCTGCGGGCGCAGTATTTTTCAAAAGATCCCATCGAACCTGACGTATCCATCATCGCAATAATGACCGCATTGGAGTGAGGCGTTCGAATGTCATCCCATGTTTTGTAGCGCAGATCATCAGGACTTATACTGTGAATGCCGGGATTACCTCTGCTTGCATTACGCCGAAGGTTCTCCAGCAGGGTACGTTTCTTATCGATGTTGGACATCATGCCTTTTTTACGAATATCGTTGAAGATGATGGATTTAACCTCGATCTCTTCCTTATTCTTGGGCTTCAGATGTGGCAACTCCATATCCTGAAACAAGATGTCCTCCAGATCCTCCAGATTGACCTCTGCTTCCACGGTGTCCTGACCGGGTTGATCGCCTGCTTTTTCCCCTTTGCCGGGCTGTGCCGACTGTGAATCCCGCCCAAGTACATCACCGACCTGACTTTCCCCGTCGCCCTGTCCTACATGCTTTTGCTTACGAAAGTTATAGATAATTCGATATTCATCCAGACTGCGAATCGGAACCTTTACAATCTGCTTACCGCCTGACAAAATAATATTTTCTTCGGTCACGAGATCCGGCAAATTATCCTTGATAGCTTCTCTGACCTTTTGCTGATGACGTTCCTGATCCTGATGGCCTTTGCGATGAAGGGACCAGTCTTCTTTTGAGACTACAAAGGAAAAGGGACCAGATGATTGCGACAGGATGACCACCTCCCATGGAATATAAATATTTATGTTTTGGGGTTGTAACTAAAGTATATTCATGGGGATGGGGGATATGTGATTTCTTATTCACTGATCTCTTCCACGGTCAATATATAACTGTTCGACTGGCTCTCGCCAGTGTATTCACGTCCATCCAGATTGAAGAAGTATGGAGCGGTTACTAAGCCTTTAAGAAAACGACCCAGTACATGTTCACTAACCCTGACAAAATAATGGATGTTTACAGTGGCAGCAGCTTTGACTGTCCCTAGCGACAAGATACCGTTAAATGAAGATTGTGGATTTGGAATCCCATCAATCACAATGCTGCTAGGATCAATAAGACATTCCTCCGGTGTGAGCCGATCAAGGGATACTTCTGCTGGCCAATTCCCACTATTCGTTAGGGAGATCCAGCATTGGACATGTTCTCCTTCTTCTACAAGGGTAGGCTTTGCATGAGTTTCGAGAGAAATGATAGGCAGGACTATTAAGGTAGTAACGATATTGGAACGAGAGGTTTGTCTTACTGTCCGTCCGTCCGGGAGCACAAAAGTATACTGAACACTGCCATGATTTTGGACAGCTGCGTGGGCATGAATGTTTATGGCTGCAGGAATGCTCACTTGAAAGACCACGACCGCTGAAGTTCCGCCTCTTAATGTGCCTAGCTGAATGCCATCAGCAGGACGGGCACCTTTTTGCATCACTCCGTTTAAGAGAACACTATCCCATACGAAAAGAGTGCCCGAAGGGATAGCATCGGTCAGAACCGCATTTACGGCCAAGTTCCCGCTGTTGGTTACCGTTAGTTCATATCTTAGGTTGTCACCCGGAGCTGCTGTAACATGATCTACTCTCTTGCTGATGGTGACGCCTGCCAAAACAAGTGAGATAACGACGGTGTTACTCTCGGTTGTATTGGGATCGTCGTCGACGGTATAAGTGACAGCTGCACGGTTAGTCAGGTCCAAGGATGAAGGGATCTCTGTAACTCGAACGCGAAAGGTAATATCAATGCTTAGGTCTTTATCAAGTTGACCAATTAATATTCCTTGCGTAGGCTCTGATTCTGGATAATAGACGCCACCTGCAATGACACTCCCTGGAATGAACACAGATCCGTTAGGAATAGAAATCGTTGCGATGATTTGGTTTAATAGGCTGTTACCTTCGTTCGTAAGCCGTAATGTATAGGTAATTACATCACCTATAAAAGAGGTCGGAGTGCTTGCAGACAACAAGGTAGAGAGCTGGTAGGAGCGTAAAGAAACTAGTACGGAATTAGAATATAAATCTCCGTTAACGATTCTTCCCTCGGGTGTGGCAAAAGAAAAACGGCCCAGTGCTTTATTTTGCAGCACTAGTGAAGAGGGAAGTGAAATGATAACCACTTGAAAGGCGATGGTTACTTGACTCTGCGGAGCAATAGAACCTAGCGGTATGCCCGAAGACGGTGTAGCCCCTGGGAGAGGCACACCGTCTCTAAGCACGCTGTTGGAAATAAAGGATACACCCTCTGGAAGAATGTCATACACCGTTAGCAAAGCATCTGTGTTTCCATTATTAGAAGCTTTAATGGTATACACCAGAGTGTCACCTAAAGAGGCATGGAGTTTGTCTGTACTCTTCAGCAATGAAAGCACGGGGCCCACGACCGGGGTGTTAACGGTATTGGAATAGACAATGCCGTCAACACCCGCTGCCGAGTTGAAGAGTACCATAGATTGATTGGTTACGACAGGTTGGGTACGTGAGCCGGGAATCATAACGCTACTACCTGAACCTGGAAGGTGATGGTTGAGGAAGCGCCAGCAGCAATCGTTCCGATGGCAATGCCGGAAGCCGGGCTGCCATTAGGTCGTGGGGTTCCGTCTACAGTGATGCTGCCTGTTACAAACTGACTGCCTGCTGGGATAGGGTCAACCATGATAACGTTATTGACTGCTGAAATCCCTAAGTTGGTAACAACAATCGTATAGGTGATGATATCGCCGACAACTGCATCTATAGAGGTAGTGCTCTTAACGACACTCACATCCGGAGAAGAGACAGGGATGATTAGGACGTTTGAAAGTGAAGTTCCGGTGAGCAGACGACCATCTGGTGGTGTGAATGAGAAAGTTGCTGAAGCCTGATTGACTAACTGCTGCGGTGACGGGAGGGAGGCTACAGTAACTTGCAGGGTTATGGTCACTGTTATCGTGCTTCCCGGAGCAACTGCTCCAATATTTAATCCAGCGGACGGATCAGAGCCCGGTTGTGGCACTCCATTTACGAGCACGCTATTTGGAACAAAGATGGCTCCGCTAGGAATTGTGTCGGTTACGACTACATTTGCTATGAGATTACCGGTATTCGTAACATTCAGGAAGTAAGTAATCGTATCTCCGACAGTTGCGGCGGTTCTGTCTGCGCTTTTGACTACAACGATGATAGGCTGATACACCGGAATAACAAGTGTATTAGAGAATGAGGATCCCGAGAATGCTCCAGATGTGAAGCTGACGGAAGCTTGATCGGTGAGCGTGGCAGGATTAGGCAGTACATTGACGATAGTGTTGAACGAAATATTGACCGAAACGCCCGGTGCAATTGTGCCGAGCGAGATGCCATTCGCTGGATTGGCATTAGGACGTGGAGTGCCATCAACGATCACACTGCCAGCAACAAACGAAGAACCTGCTGGTATTGGATCACTGATGTTTACGTTGCTGATATTGGCGATTCCGCTATTGGTAACTGTAAGGTTGTAGGTAATTGTATCGCCAACAACGGCATCTGTTGCTGGTGATGACTTAGTTACGATCACATTCGGTGAGGATACCGAAATCGTTGTCGAATTGGAATTGATCGAACTGTTAAACGTCCGCCCATCAGGCAAGGTGTAAGCAAATGCTACCGATGCTTGGTTAATTAGTTGCTGGCTTGCTGGCAGTGTTGAAATGAGTACTGAGAACATAACAGATAGTGTTGCACCTGCGGATATAACACCGAGTGGAATGCCAGCCGCTGGATCTGCTCCCGGAGCTGGGGCACCTTGAATGAGCACACTGTTTGGCACAAATGTTGTTCCAGATGGGATAGTATCACTCAGAGTAGCCAAAGCCCCGTAATTCCCTGAATTGGTTACATTAATCGTGTAGGTAATCGTATCTCCGACGGTCGCTTGAATTGAATTCGAGCTTTTTGCTGCGGCTAGAATCGGTAAGTAAATAGGCGTTGATACAATATTAGAGAAGGCAACATTCGAGAGAACTCCAGAGGTGAAGCTCACCGTTGACTGGTTATTTAGGAGGCCTGAAGGTGGCAATGAGACTGTATTCACTGTGAATGCCACAGTTACAGTTACACCTGGTGCAATACTGCCCAAGGTTACCCCGGTGGAAGGGCTACCCCCTGGACGAGGCACACCATCTACTAATACACTGCCAGATACAAATGTGGTACCCGCAGGAAGTGCGTCTGTGAAGACTGCGTTATTTACCGTTTCGATTCCGTTATTGGTAATTGTAACTGAATAGGTGATCGTGTCTCCAACTGTAGTTGATGTGGTAGGCGTAGATTTTACTACAGCCAGATTTGGTGAAGAGACAGGGATAGTAATTGTATTGGATAGGACGGAACCGCCAAGTGTGCGGCCGTCAGGCAAAGTGAAGCTATACGCTACGGTACCCTGATTGACCAACTGCTGAGGATTGGGCAGTGAGGTGATATCAACAGTGAATATTACTGCAGTAGTAGCACCGGGTGCAATAACTCCAGCTGGAATCCCCGTAGATGGATCTGCTTGCGCTAAGGGCAGTCCATTAATGAGCACACTATTCGGAACGAAGGTGGTACCCGCAGGAATATTGTCCGTAATGATTAAGTTTGCCGGATAGTTTCCTGTGTTACTCACGGTCAGGGTATAGCTGACAGCGTCACCTGTTGTAGCGTTATTCGTACTTGCTGTTTTGACGACCGAGATGTTCGGCTGGTACACAGGGATGGTAACGGTATTGGAGAAAGTCGAACCGGAAAAAACACCTGATGTAAAGGTTACGGATGCCTTATTGATAAGTGTAGCAGTAGGAGGAACAGAGGTCACGGTAACACTGTAAGCAACCAGAGCTGAAGCTCCAGGCGCTAAGGTACCGATTGATATCCCCGAAGAAGGATTTAGGTTTGGGAAAGGTACTCCGTTCACGGATACGCTACCCGTTACAAAAGCAGCACCTGCTGGTGTTGGATCATTAAGGATTATGCTATTGACAGCTTCTATACCGTTATTTGAAATATTTACGTTATAAGTGACCGTATCTCCGATCGCTACGGAAGTTGAGGTGGAGCTTTTGGCTACCACGATATTAGGAGCTGAGACCTGTAGTGTGACGGTATTAGATACAGCAGTTCCGCTTAAGGGTCTACCGTCAGGAGGAGTAAAGGTGAAGCTTGCAGAAGCCTGATTGCTGATTTGTTGTGGTGATGGCAAGGAAACGATATTAACAGAGAAGCTAACAGGGACACTGGTACCCGGCGCGACATTTCCTACAGCTATGCCGGTATTGGGTGCTGCACCTGGTTGCGGCATGCCTCCTACAATAACACTGTTAGGATTGAATACAGTTCCAGTAGGAATGTTGTCGGTTAAGGTTACATTTGCAGCAAGATTACCTGCATTACTTACAACCACTGTGTAGATGACGGTATCACCTACAACAAGAGCATCGGCATCACCATCTCCATCGACGGCACTTTTTAATAAGGAGATCTGTGGCTGAATGACTGGTGTGCTAGTAATGTTGGATGAAGAAGAACCGGAGAATACACCGGATGTAAAACTGACGGATGACTGATTATTAATTTGTGATGGTATCGGCATCGTTATCCTCACCTCGAATGTTACGGTAGCTGTGGCGCCTGGACCCAGACTACCGATTGGAATGCCGGCGGACGGAACTGCTAGCGGCTGAGTAATGCCGCCTACAATTACGGTTCCGGGAATAAAAGCTACATTCTCAGGCAGAGGATCGCTGAGAATGATGTTGCTTACAGTAGCTATGCTGTTGTTCGTCAATACTGAGGTGAATGTAAGGATATCGCCCGTAACGGCAGTAGCTGCATTCACACTTTTTACGACACTGACATTAGGTGCGGATACAGGGACAGAGAGCGTATTTGATACTACATTTCCTCCGAGTTGACGCCCGTCCGGGAGGGTGAAGCTATATGTTGCCGAAGCGGAGTTCAGTAACATCTGTGAAGGAGGTAACGCTGTTATCGTGACCAGAAAGCTCACAGATACGCTGTCACCTGGTGCCAATGGGCCTACAGGGATTCCGGTTACTGGATTATATCCGGGTAAAGGTGTTCCCCCGATAATTACGCTGTTCGCGTTAAATAAAGCTTGGGGTGGAAGATTATCAGTTAATAGTAGAGTGGTTGCAATATTCCCGGTATTGCTGATGAGAATCGAGAAAGACAAAGATCCTCCTACGGATGCCTGAGCGGTATTCGCGCTTTTGACCATACTAATAATAGGTTGATACACAGGGGTTACTACCGTGTTCGAAAGTGAAGAACCAGTGAAGGCACCGGATGAGAAAGACGCACTAGCTCTGTTTGTAAATTGTGATGGATTTGGTAAAGAAGAAACATTCACTCTAAAAGAGACTGTAATAGAGCTGCCAGCCGCAATACTACCGATAGATATTCCTGTACCTGGATTTGCGGCTGGTACCGATGAACCGCCAACAATAACGCTGCCTGCTACAAAAGTGCCTCCCGTAGGAATGGGGTCAGAGACGACAACGTTATTCACAGCTACGCTGCTTGTGTTGGACACTTGGACTGTGTAAGTCAGATTCTCGCCGACTGTGACATCAGCAAGGCTTGCGGATTTGGTTAGCGTAATATTTGGAGCGGAGACTGGGATGCTAACGGTGTTTGATTGGCTAGTTCCGGATAAGGATCTACCGCTTGGTAGTTGGTAGGTGTAGCTGCTGCTGCCTTGATTGTTCAGAACAGGTGGTGAAGGCAAAGATTGCACAGAGACAAGAAATGTTACGGGCACAACCGTTCCTATGGCTACTGTACCTAGATTAATACCCGTAAGTGGAGAGTCTGTGGGTCGTGTGACTCCATTGACGGTTACGCTACCCGATACAAAGGCTGCGCCTGAGGGAATATTGTCGGTTAAGGTTACGGTTGCCCCAATGTTTCCAGAGTTCTGAACATTTAATGTATAAAGAATATTACCGCCTACGGTTGCACTAGCGGTGTTAGAGCTTTTGACAATTTGAATGATGGGTTGGTATACCGGGGTCGTAGTCGTGTTGGAAAGCGAAATGCCAGTAAAGACCCCTGAACTGTAGGATGCCGTAGACTTGTTTAATAGCTGTGCTGGACTAGGTAAAGAGGTAACACTGACTTGAAAGGTGACGGCAACTGAACTTCCCGCAGCGATTGAACCCACAGTAATCCCTGTTCCTGGATTTGCAGAGGGTTGTGACGTCCCCGCAACGGTAACACTTCCCGTAACCAGCGAAGTCCCTGCGGGAATGGTGTCTGTAAGGGTGACGTTAGTAACTGCTTCGATTCCGTTGTTGGTGATTACAGAAGTATATAGGAGTGTATCGCCGACGGCGACATCGGCAAAACCTGCACTTTTAACCACGGCAACATTTGGGAGTCTAACGGGAATAGACAATGTATTGGACGAGGCTGATCCAGCAATAATTCGTCCATCTGGAACCTGAAAGGTATAAGCGGCGCTTGCTTGATCGACCAGTTGTGGAGGGGACGGAAGACTGTTCACTAATACACGGAATTGAACGGTAGAACTACCTCCAGCAGCTATCGTTCCAATAGCAATACCTGTAGCAGGATTTCCAGCGACTGGTGTTCCATTGACGGTGAAACTTCCTGCAACATAAGAGCTTCCTGTAGGAATGTTATCCGTAAGTGTCGTTAGCGCACCGATGTTTCCGGTGTTGGTGATTTGAAGCGTATATGTGATTTGATTTCCGACGGTCGCATTTGCAGTGTTGGCTGATTTTACAATGTTAAGAACGGGTGAGTATACGGGTAAAGTTACAGTATTGGATGGAATGACCCCGGTCATGATAGGGCCTCCTGCTACACTTTGAAACGTAAAGGCAGCATTTGCGGTATTCGCGATATTTTGCGGACTTGGTGGTAATGAAGTAACTTTGGCTTGATATGTAACCGTTATTGAAGTACCCAAAGCTAATGAACCTAGAGAGATTCCTGCTGTAATATCAAAGGTTGGTCTTGCGACGCCGGCCACTACAACGCTTCCGGTAACAAAGGTTGATCCTGCTGGCAGCGCATCTGATAAAACGACGCTAGCTGCACTCGCTGTACCAGTATTATTGATAATTACAGTGTAAGTTACCGTATCCCCGACTATTGGCCCGGACACATTGGCACTTTTAGTAAGGTTTATTTTGGGTGCATTTATATCTACTTGTATGGCATTTCCATTAAGCACATAAGCGTCACCAGAGGTAGTTAATTGTAAAATCGCTGAAGACTGATTATTTACAAGTCTGGCTGACACGTCAACATTAGTAATGTCCCAGCCTTGTCGGCCACCGATAATGTTGGTGCCTGGATTTCCGTTTGTTTGATTGCGATTTCCGAATGTTCCAGTGGTATCCAGTACACCTAGATCGTTGTTAATCTGTGAAGCGAAGAAGTTGTTGGCAAAGTTATTGGGTCCTGATAAAGCTACAAGCGTAGCTGATGTAGGCCCGAACAATGCCTGGTCTCCCGAACGATTCGCATCACCCTCCTGTGCGCTAAATAGTGCCCTGCCTCCAAGTGCACCTGTAATTGGAGTTGCAAAGCCTGTTATTGTAGTAGAGACTGGTGCAGAAGTTGCCTGTACAAGTATTGCACCTGCCCGTAAGGACATATTACGGAAGGGCAAGGATGTATTTTGATAGATTACACCAAGTGTCCAGCCCGCATGATTAGCTGTGGAATCACTAGGAATAACGATCGTACCAACTACACCGCCAGTGGTGTAGGTCCCAGCGCCGCCTTGTGAAATAATGCTGGTGACATTGGCAGAACGGACATATGCGGAAGCACCACCTCCCAAATCAACAGTATTACTAGTAGCTGCATCGGGAGTTATGCTGAACGTACTTCCGGTAGGCGTAATTAAAGAGACTGGGTTGTTTATGGCCGCACTGAGATTCACAGTTCCGTTAATATAAGTACCGCCCCATATCAGCTCTGCATATAGCACAGTGCTGCCTGATGGCAAGACCAGTATAGCGGATGAACTGTTGCTCGTATAAAGACTTGTTGTTCCATTAGGATAGGTGCCAAAAATAGATGTAGTGTTAACAGTGGTGAAACCGCCGATGCTGTCTAGTGTCCCTGGCACTCCGACCGTATCGGAGCGACTAAGTCCAAGTGTGTTGCCTGTAAATGTGATAGCACCGGTCGCATTGATCGTTGCCCGTACGACTAGTGGAATGATTCTCACCTCCTTCGAGGTCAATTTGCTTTTAAAAAAGTGAACCGTCCCATAATCAGGACGGCACAGTTAATACCTGTATGTTAGCCTATGATGTAATTCGGGTATAATTGTATGTCCCATCAATAAATTATAGAAAATTTTGTCTATCGTGTGATTTTAGCCTGCGTTTCATAAGAACACGCGGTTCAGCGTAATGCCCTCTACTCATCAATTCCAGCTCATGAATAGAAATATCTTCTTTGATTACGGTGAAGTGGTACATGATTTCATGCACAACATTGGCTTGAAGCGTCTTTAGTATTTCTAATTCTTCTGTTTCATAAAGAGGATCTTCATAAGGGTATTGATAGAAAAGCTCCATCCGCAGCAATCGATAATCGAACGGCGGCACCGGGATGGGATAGTCAGGAATCGATGGGCATACTGGACCGGACGGGGGCTGGAAAAAGGATCCTGTGAAATACCTCGGAGTATATTCATCAAACTTCTGCTTAAAGGAAGGATTGGACATATGAACAAAACTGTGGGCATACGGGGCCAGTATACAAACAATGGCTTTGTGGGTGCTAATTCTGTGAATTTCCGACATAACCGCGGATAAATCGTCGATATAAGGTAATACACGACTAGCCATTACAAACTCGGCGGTATTATCCGGCAAAGGGATGCCTTGGCTAATGTCACAGACAATATCTACGTTGGGACCCGCGATACGATCGATCCCGAGATAACCTGCTTCTTTACTGGATCCGCAGCCGATATCGATTCTCAAGGGGACCACTCCTTAGGGATAAATCAGGCTCAACACTATTGTATTAATCTCGCTTAAGCCTGCATCCGGCGGATGCCTATTAAAGATTGGAAGTTACTAAAAATAACGTATTATGAAACCTTAGCAGAGTTGATACGTTTATAGGAGTAGGCTTATAGAAAATGACTTTGCAAACAACCGCTAAACATAGAGGAGGCAGTCAACATGAAAAAACAACGTTCCTTACCCGCTATAGCTGCAATCGCAGCATTAACGCTAGCCCTAACCGCTTGCGGTGCTACTAATAATTCAGCACAGCCATCTGCAGAACCAAGTGCAACAGCTTCTCCAGTGCCAACAGAGGAGACCACAAGCACACCCGTACCTACAGAAGGTACAAGTACCACTGCACCAACAGAGAATCCAAGTACTCCCGCACCCAAACCTACTGCAAATCCAGAAGCTAAAATTCTTAAAGGAACAGGCGTTTACGTCGGCCAAATAGATAGTCATTCTGTTGAGATTGAGACCAAAGAAGGTCCTACGGCTTTTGAGATCACAGCTGGTATGGAGAGCGTTATTGAGAAGTTAAATACGGATGATCCTGTAGCTTTTGAATATGTTGAAAAAGCAGTGGAAGGCGATGCTACAGTTAAACAGCGTGTACTTTCGAAGCTGTCACTTGCAAAATAAAGAAACGCTATCATTTATGAATAACAAAAGGGCTGCTCCTGATTGATTTCAGGAACAGCCCTTTTGTCTTGGAATTAGAAATGAACGTTATAGCGTCCCGGCATTGACTAAGAAAATAGTAATAAGCAGCATAAAGAGTAGGATAATCACACCGTTGATGATAGTGCCTATAACGCCGAAAACCTTACGTCTCTTCCGGATGGAAAGCCCAATAATGCCGATAACAACACCAATTACATTAAGAGCTGAAAGAATAATAACAGTCATTCCAAGAAGCATGATGGACTGCGATGATTCGGCTAATAGATTCGAGTTCTCGTTAACCATGGAAGAAGCCTTCATAATAATGAAGACGAAGAGAGCTGCATAACCCATTATGGTCACGAGGCTGATGATGAAAGAAGCAATACCAGGTCCAGAGTGTTGCAGGTCATGATCTACTTTCTGGTACGAATACGACGAACCAGCACTTGGCTGACTCAGATCAGGTTGGGTATTTCCTACCTCTGCTGTAGGCGCGTCAGATTTTGAGAGAGAATTAAGGTCCATAGGTTGCACTCCTTGAGAGATAAGAATGAAATGTTGTTAATATCCACTTTTTCATATTGATGCTAAAAAAGCAACCCCTGATTGTGGCTAATTCGTAAATGGCTGCTGGAAAAAGCAATCGGTAATCGTTTATGATAGAAGAAGTCTAATATTAAGGAGTTGTAATCGAATGCAACGGAAACTTATGGCCTGGGGGGCTGTGCTAGCAATGCTGGCAGTAGGAGTAGGCGCTTTTGGCGCTCATTTATTAAAACCTGTTATTAGCGAAGAATATATGAAGGTATATGAGACGGGTGTACAGTATCATTTGGTACATGCGCTGGGTGTAATTCTGATAGCACTGGCTGTAGGTCAATGGGGAGAAAGTACCCGGTTACGCTGGGCAGGAAGGCTATTAATAGCAGGGACGATTTTGTTCTCTGGTAGCTTATATGTACTGAGCATTTCCGGGATTAAGGTACTTGGAGCGATAACACCTATTGGTGGTGTATGCTTCATAGCAGGCTGGTTATGTCTGGCTGTGGAAGCATTCTCACGCAGCAAAGTGACATCCTAAGCAATCAAGTTACAGAAGTTGATAAATAAGCATCCGTTCCATAAAGGGGCGGATGCTTATTTATCTGTAACGTATACGTTTACAGAAATTCGTCGATCTCATTTAAATTAAAGCTGTATACCTGTTTCTCATCCACGTGATAGACACTAATAGAGTTGGCTGCTTCATCAAAATTTAAAATACGACAGGGCATGGACACTTGTTTTCCGTACCGATTCGCTCGTAAACGTACTAATTGGTTGTTCTGAATATACTGTCGAATTTTCCCGTATGCATCAGCTGGCGTCTCAATAGCTGACTGTTGTGCAGGCAATATTGCCTGTTTATCAATCGGTTTATCGAGCTGCTTTTTAGTGGTCTTTGGTGGCAGCTTAAATGAAGTTGGAGGAGCAGAACTTTGATTCAAGGCTAGTTTGGCAGAACGAAGCAAGCTGTCAATGGTTCTCCCCAATTCAAGACCGGAGTTAATGTTGAAATCTGTGATTTTGTCATTATTGTTCAACATTTCAAGCAGATATTGCAATGCAAGCGGGTTGGTACGGGCATTAATCAGGATGTCGACATTAAATAAATAGTTGCCGTCTGTGTGTTGTAGTTTCTCGTCCATAGATCCCCCAGCTTTTCGTTTGAACATTTCTTTACAATTATAAGAATGTAAATAAACTATAACATTAAACAAGTAATAATCATATACCTGACACTAGAGAAAATGGGACCAAGGTACTGTGTTTTTTACGAAAAGCCTAGGACTACCAACTGCACATCAGCAGGGGGTGAAGCATACATATACATCGTGGTTGGTGAATAAAGGAGGTGCTGCTATTGGTTACTATGGAGCCCATTACCGTAGGTGAACATACGCTGATCGGGGTAGAAGTTAAGCTTCCGAAAACAACGCTGCTCTCAATCAGCACAAGCCGAGGGTATATTATGTGTGGTGCGCTGGATGTTGGTTTGCTCAATGAGAAGCTCAGTGATCGGCATATTATCGCAGCCCGGGCGGTTGGTGTACGTACGCTGTCACAGCTGTTAGCTGCCCCATTGGAGTCTGTAACCATAGAAGCGGAGCGTCTAGGTATCGTACCCGGCATGACGGGTGCGGATGCATTACTTCTCATGGTCTGACTGAACAATCTTACAAAATCCAAAACACAAGAGGCCATTGGCCTCTTGTGTTTTTTTGCAAGAATCAGAATTTGAACATTATAGAGATCGTCTTTAGTGTAAATAATTTAAACAGAGATTTTATGGAAGGGTTCTCCTTGTTTCGTCTTACATGCTAAGGGGTAAATTAAGAATAGACAAGTTGCTGCCGGATGAAGGATTAAGTAGCCCGGTAAATATAAAGGATAAGGATGGGATCATCTCATGGCTAAAGCATCTAATAAAGTAAATACAACTTCACTGGAACAAATTTTGAATCGTCAGGTTGCTAACTTGAATGTATTGTACGTTAAAATCCATAATTTTCATTGGTACGTAAAAGGAGAACAATTCTTCTCTCTTCACGTGAAATTTGAGGATCTATATAATGAAGTGACGCTGCAAATGGATGAAGTTGCAGAGCGTCTGCTAAGCATCAAAGGAAGTCCCGCTGCAACGATGAAAGAATATCTGGAATTGGCAACGATTCAAGAAGCTACTGGTAAAGAGGATACTCGTGGTATGGTCCAGTCTCTGATTGAAGACTTTGCTACTATTTCTGAAGAGTTGACAGAAGGCATTGAGCTTGCTGAGGAAATTAAGGACCAGCCTACCTCTGACATGTTTATTAAAATTCGTGGTGATCTTGAGAAACATCAATGGATGCTGCGTTCCTACCTTAGCTAAACGATAAAGTATATGAAATAAGGCTTCCTGCGGGAGGTCTTATTTTTTGCGTTAGGTGGTTACGGAAAATAGCGAAACATGCGGTGCATTAAAGGATAAATAAAAAGAGATATTTGTAAAAAGACAGGGTTTGTTATAAAATTGTTGAGAATCATTGATAATCATTGTGATTCAATTTATAATAATTATAATGTGATATAGAATCTAATTGTGCTGGGAATCAGGATCATCCTGTTTCAATACAACTTTTGATTTCGCAAATCGATCAATGGAGGGAATAATATTATGGCAGCAGATTTTGTCATTGAGGGACTTAAAGCGACGATTGAGGGAAAAGAGATTTTGAAGGGGATTAACCTTCAAATGAAAGGTGGCGAAATTCACGCCATCATGGGACCAAACGGTACAGGTAAAAGTACCTTGGCGTCAGCTCTTATGGGTCACCCTAAATATGAAGTAACTGAAGGAACAGCAACACTTGAAGGTGAAGATCTTCTGGAGATGGCGGTTGATGAACGCGCACGTGCAGGTCTTTTCCTTGCTATGCAGTACCCAAGTGAAATTTCCGGAGTAACAAACTCCGATTTCTTGCGCTCAGCCATTAATGCCCGTCGTGAAGAGGGAAGCGAAATTTCTTTGATTCGTTTTATCCGTCTTATGGAAGCGAAGATGAAAGAACTGGACATGAATCCTGAGTTCCTACACCGTTACCTGAACGAAGGCTTCTCCGGTGGTGAGAAGAAACGTAACGAAATTCTACAAATGATGATGCTAGATCCAAAAATCGTGATTCTTGACGAAATTGACTCTGGTCTTGATATTGATGCTTTGAAAATTGTTGCCGAAGGCGTAAACTCCATGCGGAGTGAAGATCGCGGTTTCCTGGTTATTACCCACTATCAACGTCTCTTGAACTACATCAAGCCTGATTTTGTACATGTTATGATGCAAGGCAGAATTGTAAAATCCGGTGGTCCTGAGCTTGCACAACGTCTGGAAGCAGAAGGCTACGAATGGATTAAAGAAGAACTTGGAATTGAAGACGAAACAGTAGGGCAAGACGCGTAAGAAACGCCAGGAAGGAGGAGAACACTTATGACGACACAGACCATTCTTCCGGTGGATGCCGAGCGCTTGAGCGAATTATCGCATAGTAGCGGCGAACCGGGTTGGCTGAAAGAAAGCCGCTTGAAAGCACTTGAACTGGCAGCTACTCTGACACTGCCTAAATTAGAGAAGACACGGATTGATCGTTGGAATGTGAATAATTATGGTAGCTACAAAGCAAGCGAAACCATTGCTTCACTGAAGGATGCACCTGCTTCCATTTCCTCCTTGATCAAGGATCAGGAAGAAGGCAGTCTGATTATTCAACGTAACTCTGGTGCAGTATATACACGACTAGCTCCTGAACTTGCAGCACAAGGTGTTATTTTTACCGATCTGCAAACGGCTGTTAAAGAGCACGGAGATTTGGTACAACGTTACCTTCATAAGGCGATTCAGCCTGACGAGCATTCTATCGCTGCACTTCATGCAGCACTATGGAACGGGGGAGTATTCCTCTATGTTCCTAAGAATGTAGTGGTTGAAACTCCACTTCAGGCGGTGCTGTTAACAGATGATGCGGAAGCTTCATTTGTTCCTCACATTCTGATTGTAGCGGATACTAACAGCTCCCTGACATACGTAGACAACTACGTGTCGGATAAAGAGGAAGCTGGCTTGCACAATGGTGCTGTAGAAGTATTCGTGGGTGCAGGTGCTAAAGTCCGTTATGCTACAGTGCATCAGCTGGGCGTGGATACAACAGATGTGACTTACCGCCGCGCTGTTGTTGAGAATGACGGAACGATCGAATGGATTGTTGGAGAGATGAACTATGGTGATACAGCAAGTGATACCAAGTCTGTGCTCAAAGGTAATGGCTCTAGCTCGGATGCTAAAGTAATTGCTGTAGGTACGGGATCACAGAAACTGAATTACACTACTCAAGCTCAGCATTTCGGCAAAAATACCCCAAGTGACATGATCACTCGTGCGGTTATGCGTGATAATGCTACTTCTATCATCAACGGAATTACTAAGATCGAGAAAGGTGCTACAAGAGCCGACGGTCAGCAAACGGAGAAAGTATTGATGCTGAGTCCAAAAGCCCGTGGTGACGCCAATCCGATCCTGCTGATTGATGAAGATGATGTTACAGCAGGCCATGCCGCTTCCGTAGGACAGGTCAATCACGAGCAAGTCTTTTACCTGATGTCCCGCGGAATTACACGGCATGATGCAGAAACTCTGATCATCTATGGCTTCTTGGCTCCTGTTGTGTCGCAAATTCCACTAGAGGGACTGCGCAATCAGCTCCAATCTCTTGTGGAAAGGAAGTTAGGTCAATGATTAGCAACGCCATCCGGGAGCAATTTCCCATACTGAACCAGAATGTGAACGGCCATCCACTGGTCTATCTTGACAGTGCTGCTACTTCACAGAAGCCTCGTCAAGTGATTGAGGCGGTCAAGTCGTATTATGAGTGGGATAACGCCAACGTACACCGTGGCGTCCATACTCTAGGCAGCCGTGCAACAGATGCCTACGAGGGAGCCCGGGAGAAGCTAGCTAAGTTTATTAACGCCCGCAGCACTAAAGAAATCATCTTTACGCGCGGCACAACCACTGCCCTAAATCTTGTTGCCTCTTCTTACGGGCCATCTGCAGTGGGTGAAGGCGATGAAATTGTTATCACCCTGATGGAGCATCATAGTAATTTGATCCCCTGGCAGCAGCTAGCTAAGAAGACAGGTGCTACTTTAAAATATATACCGTTGCAACCTGACGGAACGATTACGCTTGAAGATGCTGAGAAGACGATTACGGATAAAACCAAGATCGTTGCTATCGCTTATGTGTCTAATGTTATGGGAGTAACTCATCCGATTAAAGAGCTTGCGGCGATTGCTCATCGAAACGGTGCGGTAATTGTCGTAGACGGCGCACAGAGCACACCTCATATGAAGGTCGATATGCAGGATCTGGATTGTGATTTCTATGCACTTTCCGGACATAAAATGCTAGCACCTACTGGAATTGGGGCTTTGTACGGCAAAAGAGCACTCCTTGAAGCCATGGAACCTATTGAGTTCGGTGGCGAAATGATTGATGATGTGGGTCTCTATGAATCGACATGGAAAGAACTTCCTTGGAAGTTTGAGGGCGGTACACCGATCATTGCAGGAGCTGTTGGATTAGGTGCAGCCGTAGATTTCTTACAAGAAATCGGCATGGATGAGATTCACAGCCATGAGAAGCAGCTTGCCGCATACGCAGAACAGCGTTTATCTGAAATTGATGGCTTGACCATTTATGGTCCGCGCAATCGTGAAGTTGGCGTTGTGACTTTTAATCTGGGTGACGTTCACCCGCATGATGTCGCTACAGTACTAGATGCGGAGGGAATTGCTATCCGTGCTGGTCATCACTGCTGTCAGCCGCTGATGCGCTGGCTGGAAGCCAGCTCAACAGCACGTGCGAGCTTTTACCTGTATAACACCGAGCAGGATGTAGATCGACTGGTGGACGCTTTAATCAAGACAAAGGAGTACTTCGGCTATGAACTTGGATGACTTGTACAGACGCGTTATTATGGATCATTATAAAAGTCCTAGGAATCGTGGTTCATTTGAAGATGATGCTCTGAAAATTGAACTGAATAACCCAACTTGTGGTGACCGTATTACACTTCAGCTTAAGGTAGAGGATGGAATCGTCAAGGATGCCCGTTATAACGGTGAAGGTTGCTCGATCAGTATGTCATCGGCTTCGATGATGACTGAGGCGATCAAAGGACAAACGGTTGAACGAGCACTCGAACTAGCCGATAACTTCTCCTTACTGATGAAGGGTGAAGATGTGGATTTTGGAGATTATGAAGACATTGAAGCCCTATCGGGTGTGAATAAATTCCCTGCGCGGATCAAATGTGCAACACTGGCTTGGAACGCGCTTCGTAAAGGAATTGACGAAGAAGAGCAACATAAATAACAGTAGAACAAGGAGGCTGACACCATGGCTAAGAAAGCGCCTGATATGGAAGAGTACCAATACGGGTTCCGTGATGAGCATAAGTCGATATTCCAGTCTGGTAAAGGTTTGACGGCCGAAATTGTTAAAGAAATTTCAGCAATCAAAAATGAACCACAGTGGATGCTTGATTTCCGCTTAAAATCCCTTGAACAGTTCCGTAAAATGCCGATGCCTACATGGGGCGGCAATATGGATGATTTAGATTTTGAGGATATTCAATATTATGTAAGACCTTCCGAAAAACAAGGGAAGACTTGGGAAGAAGTTCCTTCCGAAATCAAGGAAACCTTTGATAAGCTGGGTATTCCTGAAGCGGAACAGAAGTTCCTCGCCGGCGTATCGGCACAATATGAATCTGAGGTTGTATACCACAGCATGCAGAAGAGCCTTGAAGATCAAGGGGTTATTTTTACAGATACCGATACTGCACTGCGTGAACATCCAGAACTTCTTAAGAAGTTCTTCGGGACGATCATCCCTCCAACCGATAATAAATTTGCAGCACTTAACAGTGCAGTTTGGTCAGGCGGAAGCTTCATCTACGTTCCTAAAGGTGTGAAATGTGAAGTTCCTTTGCAGGCTTACTTCCGTATTAACTCCGAGAACATGGGACAATTTGAGCGTACCTTGATCCTCGCTGACGAAGATAGCTTCGTGCATTATGTAGAAGGCTGTACAGCGCCAATCTACAGCACGAATTCTCTGCACAGTGCGGTTGTTGAAATCTTGTGTATGAAGAACTCACGCGTTCGTTATACTACGATTCAGAACTGGGCTCCAAACATCTACAACCTCGTTACTAAACGTGCGGTTGCAGAAGAGAATGCTACGATGGAATGGGTCGATGGCAACATCGGTTCCAAGCTGACTATGAAATACCCTGCGGTTGTTCTTAAAGGCCGTGGAGCTAAAGGTTCAGTACTGTCCATCGCGGTAGCGGGTAAAGGCCAGCATCAGGATGCTGGTGCCAAGATGATCCATTTGGCTCCAGACACAACATCCACTATTGTATCGAAATCGATCAGTAAGCACGGCGGTAAAGTAACTTATCGTGGTCTTGCTTCCTTTGGCCGTCAGGCAGAAGGTGCGAAATCGAACATCAAATGTGATACACTCATTTTGGATAACGAATCCACTTCGGATACGATTCCTTACAATGAAATCATGAACGATAACATCGTGCTTGAGCACGAAGCAACGGTATCCAAAGTTTCTGAGGAGCAGCTGTTCTATCTAATGAGCCGCGGTCTAACAGAAGCTGAGGCAACTCAAATGATCGTTATGGGCTTCATCGAACCGTTCACCAAAGAACTGCCGATGGAATATGCGGTCGAAATGAACCGTTTGATAAAATTCGAAATGGAAGGAAGTATCGGTTAACCTTGATCTTCAAGGTTCCGGCTTCATTCTAATAAGTAATACAAAATACGTATTCGCAGTGATCTTGATGCTTTTATGCTCAAGTCACTCGAATACGTATTTTTTATTGGAAATTGAGATGGGGTTTTCATTCTAGAGGGTTAAATCCAAATTTTATGCAAAAAAGCTTGATAAAAGTTTATTTTGGAGGGGGCGATCACATCAAGGATCATGATGTTTCTTAATTCAACAGCATTAAGGAGGAAACTCGAGTATTTTAAGACAATGATGGTCGTTTATCACCTATATATGGGTCTTTTTTCCGAAATAACAGGATAAACGCTCAATTCTACCCTTTGCCGCTTTAAATTAGGGATGATACACTGCTTAAAGTCACTAAAATTGAAAGCGCTAAAAATAGCTTTATATTGTAAAGCTAAGTCTATGCTTACGAAGCTGCTTTACTTCGTAAAGCTTTAAGGAGGAGAGATATGGATGTTCTCAGGCAACTGCGAGGCTATTACCGAGAGAAGCTACATTATTTGATTCTTTCGATTGTATGCTTGGCCGCCGCAACTGCAGTGGGGCTAATTACCCCCAATTTGTTAAGGAAGCTGATCGATGAAGTAATTGTTCCACTCAAGTTTAAAGAGGTGCCCGTGTTGGCTCTCAGTGTGTTAGCTGTAGTTATCGTAAAAGCATGCCTGCAATTTGCACATGGTTTTTTTGGAGGGCGGTTAGGTAATTTTCTAGCATATCGGCTACGTAACGCTTGTTATGAGAAATTACAATTTCTATCTTTCCGTTATTATGATACCGCGAAAACAGGAGATCTGATGTCCCGGCTGACCGGGGATTTGGAAGCGATTCGGAACTTTATCGGTTTTGGTTTTGCTCAGTTGCTAAATGTGTTTTTTATGGTGCTCTTTGGTTCTATCATGATGTTCACCATTAATTGGCAGCTAACATTGGTTACTTTGATTACTATGCCATTTCTGGCAGCAGTAGCTTTAAGATTTGAGTCCAAGATTCATCCGGCCTTCCAAGAGATGCGCCTTGCGCTGAGTTCTCTGACAACGGCTGTACAGGAGAATATCACGGGTGTGCGAACTGTCAAATCGTTTGCTAGAGAGGCTCACGAAGTTGAAAAATTCTCACACCGTAATGAACGTTATAAGAATAATCAGATTTTTGCCGCTGAGCTCTGGAGTAAGTTTTTTCCGGTCATGGAGCTTTTAGCATCGGTCAGTATAGCTATCCTGTTAGGCGTAGGTGGTACACTCGTCATTAACGGGAAAATGTCACTAGGTGAATTGGTTGCCTTCTTCAGTTTGATTTGGTACATCATTGGACCGGTATGGGGTCTAGGCTTTCATATTAATAACTATACACAGTCCAAAGCTTCGGGAGAACGTGTACTTGAAGTACTTAATCAAAAAATTGATGTTAAGGATAAAGAGGATGCCCGTGAACTGGTGCCTTCCGAGGTTAAGGGGGACGTTGCCTTTAATCATGTCACCTTTGCGTACGGGAACAAAATGCCTGCTGTTACTGACATCCATTTTGAAGCTAAATCAGGTGAAATTATCGGATTTCTTGGAGGCACAGGTTCAGGTAAATCCACTATTACTCAACTGATGATGCGTGCTTATGATGTCAATGAAGGGAGTATTACGCTGGATGGCATTGATATTAGAGAATACAGTGTGCGCAGCCTGCGGTCACAGATTGCCACCGTATTCCAGGAAACATTCCTGTTCTCCTCATCCATCCGCAACAATATTTCATATGGCTTAAAAAATGTAAGCATGGAGGAGATTATCCGTGCTGCACAGCTGGCAAAGGCGCATGATTTCATTATGGAGATGGCAGACGGCTATGACACTGTAGTGGGTGAACGCGGGATGGGTCTCTCTGGCGGACAAAAGCAGCGGATTGCGATCGCAAGAGCCCTGCTTAAGAATCCGCGTATCCTCATCCTCGACGATGCGACCAGTGCGGTCGATATGGAAACGGAACATGAGATTCAAGCGGGATTCCAGGAGGTCATGAATGGGCGTACAACACTTATAATTGCCCATCGGATATCCTCCTTGCGACATGCGGATCAGATCATTGTTATGAACGAAGGTCATGTTCAGCAGCGTGGTACTCATCAGGAGCTAATTGAAGTTCCGGGTCCATACCAGGATGTATACCGGATACAATATGCTGACTATCTGGCCAGAGCTACCGGAAGAGGGGAGGAGTGAGGCATATGAAACTTGAAGCCAAACAGAACACCGCTTCGGGAGCAAAGCGTAAAGCAGCCGAGCAGAAGACACTTGATGAACGTTTCGTGTACAAAGATGATGATGTGATCGACAAAGCGTTTGACTGGAAGCAGTTCACCAGATTATTCAGCTATATGAAGCCTTACGCCAAACAGATGCTTCCACTGGTTTCTATCATGATGATTCTGGGAACCATTACGAAGCTGACCGTTCCTTTCTTGACAAGTTTAGCTATCGACCGTGCTATAGCGCCTAAGGTTGGGAATCCAAGCTTAACACTTCTTTATTCGCTTACGGCAGGTGTCATTGTCTTATATCTCATTCAGTGGATTGCAGGTGTGTACCGGATTAAGTACACGAACATCATTGGACAAAGAGTCATTTATGACTTGCGTTCTGACTTGTTCAAGCATATTCAGAAGCTCTCTTTTAACTTCTTCGATAAACGCCCAGCAGGTTCGGTATTAGTACGTGTGACGAATGATATCAACTCACTGCAGGATTTGTTCACGAACGGGGTAGTCAATCTGATGATTGACTGTGTACAGCTTTTAGGGATTACCATTATTCTGTTATTGATCAACTGGAAACTTGGTCTTGCAGTAATGGTTACGGTTCCGATCATGTTCTTTATTTCTACTAAGCTGCGTCAGAAGATTCGGATCGCTTGGCAGGATGTGCGGATGAAGAACTCTAGAATTAATTCTCACTTGAATGAATCGATTCAGGGGATCAGAGTCACACAAGCATATACACAAGAACGTGAAAACATGAATTATTTCGATTTTATGAATACAGATAGTAAAAAGTCCTGGAATAAAGCATCTGCGATGAACCAAGCTTTCGGGCCGATGATCGAGATCACTGGTGGTTTTGGAACGATGATCCTCTTTTGGCTAGGAGCGTATCTCATCCAATCTGGCGAGCTTACTGTCGGTTTACTGGTAGCGTTCAGTTCTTATGTCAGCAACTTCTGGGACCCGATCAACCGTCTGGGGCAGATGTATAACCAGCTGCTGGTAGCGATGGCCTCCTCAGAACGGATCTTTGAATATTTGGATGAGCAGCCTTCGGTTCAAGATAATCCAGGGGCTAAACCACTAGGAACGATTCGTGGAGATATTAACTTCAATAAGGTCGTTTTTGAATATGAAAAAGGTCGGGCGGCTTTAAAAGGCATCGATCTGGATGTAAAAGCTGGGCAATCGATCGCGCTGGTGGGTCATACTGGCTCGGGGAAAAGCACGATTATTAACCTGATTGGCCGGTTCTATGATATTAAGAGCGGAAGAATTACGATTGACGGTGAAGATATCCGTGAAGTTACTCTAGATAGTCTGAGAAGGCAGATCGGAATCGTGCTGCAGGACACCTTCATTTTCTCAGGAACGATTCGCGATAATATCCGGTTTGGTCGACTGGATGCTACCGATGAAGAAGTGGAAAATGCCGCGAAAGCAGTAGATGCCCATGACTTTATTATGAAGCTTCCTGGAGGGTATGAGACAGAGGTAGAAGAGCGTGGTAGTGCCTTGTCCATGGGACAGCGTCAGCTGCTCTCCTTTGCCCGTGCACTATTGGCGAATCCACGGATTCTGATCCTTGATGAAGCTACGGCAAGTATTGATACAGAGACGGAGCTGAAGATTCAAGAGGCACTCAAAATCTTACTTCAGGGCCGGACCTCCTTTATCGTCGCTCATAGACTATCTACCATCCGCCATGCGGATAAAATAGTTGTTCTGGACCATGGTGAGATTAAAGAAGAAGGAACCCACCGAGAACTGACATCACGTGATGGTGTGTATAACGGATTAATAGAAGCGCAGTTCCGCTTTCTATAGCAAAGAACAACAGCCCATTCCCCTTGCGAAAGCAAATGAGGAGTGGGCTGTTTTATATCGTACGTCCAATTATTTCGGACGTTTAGGCAATCTACCCGTTATACGTAGCTCAAACATTTGGGCACAAATATCCTGATGCCACTGTGTATCCGTTGTTTGTTCCGCTAACAGTATTTCATTTTGTAGTCGTGCCATTTCCCAACAGTAAGTGGCATTCACCTGTAGGCATTGCTGTTGTTCCGTTTCTTCGGAGGCTGTAAGCTGGCGTAGACGACTTAGAGTGAACAGCTCGGCAAGACGTTCATGGACTGGAAGCATACTTTTTACCTCCTGGAAATATTTAAGGCACATATTAGTCTCGCCAAGAAAATTGTAATTCAATCATCAAGAAATTAATGATAGGAGGGGTACAACTGACTAAGGGTTATGGGCAATGGGAGGATCTGTTGGGGATTTGTAGGAAGGAAGAATTTAGGTAGGTACAGATTAAAGAAGGTAAGGAATTAGGAACCTGGATTCGGAGCTTTCTATTGCAGTATTTACAATAGAAAGCACCTTATCCACTCATAAAATAACATCTATTGCACTTTGTGCAACAGTATTAGGAAAATGTGCTTATAAAAGAAGGTTTCTTTATTTTTGATTGCACAAAATACAACAGAATTACAATCCAGCTCTACGTACAAGAATTCTGTTGTACATAATACAACAGAAAAAATCCCCCGAAAGAAAACGGGGGATCATGGATTTCGAAAGATAGCTTTGACGCCCCGATCTTTGCGCCAGCAATGCAGGAGCCTCAAAGCGAGGTTACACAAGGCGTTCCTTCTATCCACCACCGCCACAAGTTTACATCAAACTTCCGGATGTCCAGAGGGCGGAGCCCTTGGGGCCCTCCCTTGGAAGGGAGGGTTTGGGAGGGATCGAAATGCCTTAGTCCATGTAAATTTCTACAATGGCAACGTTACGTTCGCGGGAAAGATCCACGAACATTCCGTCCACCTTTACCAGTGGTCGGAAAATATCGACCAGATTGTTCATAATAATTACGCCAATATCACCTGTGTTCAGCAACACACGCTTGCCGATGAAGTTGGGCATTAAATGCTGGATAAAGGCTTGAACGGTTTTAGCGTTCAGTTTACCGAAACTTAGATTGTTTATTTCACGCAGGACGGAAATAAGCTCTTGCTTCGACTGATAGACTCGTTTAGAAGTCATCGCACTATAAATGTCAGCTACAGCTGCAATTTGTGCATAAGGATGAATATCGGTTTTGGTTAGACCGCTCGGATAGCCGGAGCCGTCCTCACGCTCATGATGTTGGAGAGCAGCCAAAGCTGTGTAAGAATCGTCCATGGAATTACGTATAATTTCGTAGCCGTACTTAGTATGTAGTTTGATTTCCTCGAACTCATCTGGCGTTAGCTTCCCTGGTTTATTCAAGAGGGAGGGTGAAATTCGGCATTTTCCAATATCAATCAAATAGCCTGCACGACCAATTTCATAGCATTCTTGTTTGGAATAACCAAGCCATATCGCAATATAATAAGAGAGCATGCCTACCTGAAGGGAGTGATTGTAGGTATAGTTATCTTCCCGATCTAGCAAAAGCAGGAGGGACACTACATCTTTATGCTTGTCCAAAGTTTGAAGCGAAGGCTGAAGAATGTCGTTTACCACGGATTGGTTGAAGCTTCCTTTTAATAACGCTTCCATATAAAGAGACTCGAAGCCGTCAATCATGGTATCAAAACTAGTGGTCACCGTCTGAATAATTGAAGGTCTGCTGAGGGGGGATACCTCTTCCTCTAACGTCTCGATATCAACATAATCAACTCCAAGCTGCATCAGCTTGGCGATATCATTTATTTGGAGCAGTGATCCTTTTGGTAATACATGTAAACCCCTAGAACTATACGCGTCCGCGTTAAGGTGATTACCAGGTTTTAGATCCGAGACGTGTACTCTCAATGCCTATGCCACCTTTTATCCGATTTTATCCAGAATATCAACAAAGTTCAGATTTTTCAATCAAAAAGGAGAAAAGATTATTTGTGGATTGTATCGCTAGCTTTTAGATCAGAGTTCACCCAATGTTGGCCCGATTCATTAATGTCCTTTTTCCAAACGGGAACCGTCTGTTTCAATCGTTCAATGGCAAAGCGACTGGCTTCGTAGCAGGTAACGCGATGGGGTGTGGAGACGGCAATGATAACACTTGCTTCCTTTAAACCTACAAGCCCAATGCGGTGAGATATGGCGCAGTTTGCGTTCCAGCGGTTCTTCACTTCTTTACCAATCTCCTCTAGTTTACTTAAGGCCATAGGAATATAGGCATCATAATGAAGTGCGGTTGTACGTTGTTCTCCGGTCATTTCACGTGTAGTGCCGATAAATAATAAGGATGCTCCGTGATTGACGTCAAGAACGGCATCTAGAAGCTTCTCTGCATTTAAAGGCTGGTCCGTTATGCTATAGAGACCATCAGTAGTAGTTTCATATATAGTGCCATTCTCTCCCCCGGAAACTGGAGGAATAAGTGCGACTTCGGAAGACGCTGTGATGATAGAATCATCAGGAGCATATTCCCGGTCAATGGCAATTAAAGAAGCCCCAATTTGGGATGCTGCATTCGGATAAGAGGCAGATAGAAGCTCCTTCAGCTTGCCAGCTGTTAAGGGAATCTCAGTCGCTTGGAAGGACAGAGAAGAAGAGCCGATTGTCTCAGCCAGACCCGCGAATAGTCGGATAGTAATATGCATTTTTATTCTCCTCTGATGTATGATCTGATGTCTTCAATATACCATAATGTGTCTGAAAATGTTATGCTAGGCTCTATAAGATCACGCACCGACTGCTTCATTAAAGAGCAGCTCAAGGGTAGGAGGAATGTTGCTTATGGGGCATGTGCCACAAAGACTGACCATACTTCATACCAACGATATACATAGCCATTTTGAAATGGTAAGTCCGGTGGCAGCGGAAATCGCCGCACAAAGGACTGCAGCGGGAGAAGAGCCTGTACTGCTGCTGGATATTGGTGATCATATGGATCGTGCAGCTGTTGAGACAGAAGGCACTATGGGTCAGGCTAACATCGATGTATTAAATTTAACAGGATATGATGCTGTAACCATTGGCAATAATGAGGGGCTCACGTTCTCTCAGGAGATGTTGTCATCTATTTTTTCCGGGTTACAGTGCCCGGTAGTATGCTGTAATTTTGTAGAGTCTTCGACAGGAGAGCCGCCAAGCTGGATGAAGCGTCATGCGGTCTTGGAGAAGGATGGAATTAGAATTGGAGTGACCGGAGCAACAGCGGCATTTACTTCGTTCTATTCCCTTTTGGGCTGGGATGCTTTAGATCCTGAGACTGCGCTCCGGGAACAATGCCTACTTTTAGCGCCACAGGTGGATATTTTAATCGTTCTATCTCATCTCGGACTTCCTACGGATAAAATTCTGGCAGAACGGTTAGAGGGCGTACATGCCATTCTTGGTGGACATACGCATCATCTGTTAGAAGAGCCTATTATGATTAATGGTACTGCCGTATGCGGTGCTGGGAAATTCGGTCGGTATCTCGGGCGCCTACAATTTGAGCGACTATATCCTCAGTCTGATTTCAGCTTAGTGACGGGTGAATGTATTCCTATTGACCCCCTTCTAAAGGAGGAGGTTATAGGTCCTGCAGTCGCTATTCATTTGAAGCATGGCCAAGAATCTCTTCAGACGATCGCTGCGATTACTGACCGTGAGCTTCCTTTGAACTTGCGGGGAGAGTCCCCCTTTGGCAATCTTTTGGCACAAGCAGTACGTAGATTTACAGGAACTAGTATGTCATTAGTTAATACGGGTCAGCTGCTAGGACCATTGCCGGAAGGCGAGGTTACGACAGGGATGCTGCACGCACTTTGTCCTTCTCCCATCAATACTTGCATCATTAAGCTGAAGGGTATAGATATTCGCACAGCTTTGGAACAGAGCCTTACAGAGGAGTTTTATAGTAAGGTCATTTACGGGTACGGTTTCCGCGGGAATCATCTGGGCAGCTTGGCAGTAGATGGATTAAAAATCTTGTACGACCCACTAATGATACCGTATGATAAGAGTGTTGCAGTTTTTGTCGAAGGAAACCCACTGGAGGATGAAAGAGAGTATAATGTTGGTACGCTGGACATGTTTACTTTCAGGGCCGGCTATGAGACGATCGCGAATGGGAAGGATGCTTTGTTTCTATTACCTCATTTTTTGCGTGATCTCTTGCGGATGGAGTTACAGCGTCCAAACAGCCTCGATGAATGCATGCTCACTCGCTGGGAGGCTAAGTCTGAATAAGGCCGACAGCTCATAATCTACACTTATAGACTCCATTTAACAGTGCTAGATTCCCAAAAATAGGAGGACATTATGGACACGATTACAGCTATTATTTTAGCAATTGTCGAAGGGATCACTGAATTTATTCCTGTATCTTCGACCGGACACATGATCTTGACCACGAAGCTATTAGGCTTCGCTGAGCAAGATTCGATTATGAAGACTTATGAAATTGTAATTCAACTAGGGGCGATTTTGGCGATTGCACTTGTTTACCGCAAGCGAGTACTCAATTTGCTAGGGATTGGACGTAGTAGTTCAGGTAGAGGAGGCGTTATGCCGGCATCCCGTCTGAACTTAATTCATGTGATTCTCGGGATTGCCCCAGCACTTGCTGTGGCATTTTTTGCCCGCGATTTTATCAAAAGTCTTTTTGGAGCTTCGACTGTACTCTGGGCACTTGTGGCCGGAGGGATTCTAATGATTGTTGCAGAATGGGTGAACAGACGCAAAATACGAATTACTGCTCACGAATTGGATGATTTGTCTTACGGACAGGCGCTCGCGATTGGATTGTATCAGATTATTTCGGTACTTTGGCCGGGCTTCTCCCGTTCCGGGTCTACTATTTCCGGGGGGATGTTAAGCGGGGTCAGCTACAAGGCTTCTGCGGATTTTTCCTTCCTCATAGCCATTCCTATTATGTGTGCGGCTTCCGGATATGAACTGCTGGATTCGTATAAAAACTTCACAAGTGAGACGATTGGTTATTTTGTAATTGGTTTTCTGATTTCTTTTGTAGTGGCATATTTAGTGGTCATTTTGTTTATGAAATGGATTCAAAAGATTCGATTAACGCATTTCGCGATCTATCGATTTATTCTTGCTGCTGTATTCTGGTTGTTTATTATGCGTTAATGCCCGTTGGCATAGACCTAGACACATCTGATTTTCTTTAAGGTACACCTGTCTGAATTTCCATAGAAACGGTATAGACAAAGCGTGTGACCCAAGGATTTCAATACAGAATAGTATTTTACCGTTAAAGGCAGGAGTGAGTTTAGTGCGTTTAGTATCCGTGAATCAGCTTCAAGCAGGCATGAAATTAGGTAAAAAAATATATAATGATGAAGGTCTAACTCTACTCGCAGACGGGGTGGAGCTTACGGATGCATTGATCAAGCGTCTTGCAAGAATTGATATCGGCTATATCTACATAGAGGATTCTGTCACGGACGATATTGTGATTACTGGTATTCTACAGGATGAGACGCGCAATCAGGCCCTAAAGGTGATTCGTAATCAATTTCAGCAAATGTCTGGGGCTTCAGGAATTACCAAGGGTCTGTATCATCTGGACAAAAAATTTTCTAAGATCATGGATAACATTTTAGACGATATGTCTTTACAAGAAGATCCGATGATCATGCTGATGGATATGCACACTGCTGATAACTATTTATATGTCCATTCCCTGAATGTCTGCTTGTACACTTTAGTGCTTGGTATTGCTCACGGGTATAGTAAAGAGGAACTTCGAGTGATTGGGCTAGGCGCGCTGCTGCATGATATTGGGAAAACACAAATCCCGATAAAAATCGTACAGAAACCCGGCAGGCTCAGTGATGAAGAATTCCGCCACATGCAGGCTCATACCGAGATTGGGTTTCAGATTCTAAAGGAGGAGCCGAATATCCCGCTGCTCGCAGCACATTGTGCCTTGCAGCATCATGAACGCATTGACGGTTCCGGATATCCTCGCGGATTAACAGGACCCCAAATCCATGAATATGCCAAGTGGCTGGGTGTAGCGGACTCCTATGATGCCATGACCTCCAATAGAGTCTATAAAAAGGCTATGCTGCCACATCAAGCCGTTGAGGCCCTCTATGTTGGTTCCGGTACTTTATATGAGCAGAAGCATTTAGAGTTGTTTAGAGATCGCGTAGCTATCTATCCGCTGGGGCTTACGGTGAAGCTCAGTACGGGGGAGAGCGGGGTTGTGGTCAAAATAGATCCAAGTACGCCTCACAGACCCGCCGTACGTGTGCTTACGGGTCCTGAAGGAGAGAAAGTCGTACCGTTTGAACGAGATCTTAGTAAAGCCCTCTCCGTTGTTATTATTGACGTCGCAGAACAAGGCGGTTCTCTGGAAACGCCAAATTGATTATTTATAGCAGCGTGGAGAGAAGATTAGGCTTGTCCGAAGATATGTCGGAAGCCTATTTTTCGTCTCGCTGCTTTTATTTTTTTTGAAATGTAGCGCAAGTATAGAAGGCCAGAAAGACATCATAAGTGCAGTTTTTTTGCCTAACGTGGTATGATATAGGGTAAGTCATCGTTCTTTCTTCATGATTTTGGGTTAATAATAGGAATAAGATTTAAAGGAGCTAGTGCAAATGAATGTTTTAAGACCATTAACATCTTCACCGAGGGAGCTGTCGCCAAGTTACGATCCATGGGATCCAATCACTTCTCTACGTAAGCATGGCCGCCATGTGCTAACGAGTGTGGAATTCACTGTAACCAATTTATGCAATATGCGGTGTGAGCACTGTGCTGTTGGTGATAGTCTAACCTCCAAAGAAGGAGATATGCTACCGCTTAAGAATATGCTAGACCGTTTAGAGGAAGTTGAGCATCTAGAAACTATTAGTATTACGGGTGGAGAGCCCATGTTCCGCGCCGGAACGGTGGATAATATCATTGTGCCATTGTTGAAATATGCCAAAGAGCGGGGAATCAGATCACAAATTAATTCTAATCTGACGATGCCGTATTCCCGATATGAGAAGCTGCTTCCATATCTGGACGTTATGCATATTTCATTTAATTATGTGAACGGTGACGATTTTCATGAAGTCGGTTTTGCGAACAGTGGTCATGCGGTTGCCAAGGAAGCCGCTTACCGGCTATATAATACAATGATTGAGAACTCTCGCCAACTAAGTGAGGATGGTATGTTAATTTCTGCGGAAACTATGATTAATTACCGTACCCACACTAAGCTGCCCGAAATTCATAAGCTGATTCTTGACATGGGAGCAAAACGCCATGAAGTTCATCCGATGTACAATTCGAGCTTTGCTTCCGCTTTGCCAGTGTTATCTTTAAATGAAATGCGGACAGCGATCCATTCGTTACTGGACCAGCGTGATCCAGAGGTATGGATGTTGTTCGGCACGCTTCCGTTTTTTGCTTGCAGCTTCCTTGAAGAAGATCAGAAATTGCTAAGTAGAATGCGTGCAGAGAAGAATGTTACGCTTCGTAACGATCCGGATGGTCGGAATCGTGTGAACGTAAATATGTTTACTGGAGATGTTTTCGTTACAGATTTCGCTGATATCGCAGCCTTTGGGAACATAGACAACCAAAAACTGGATGATATATTTATCGATTGGCAGACGAAGCATCCGCTGAACCAGAAGGTGAATTGTTACTGCGATGCAGCAGGTTGTTGCGGACCTAACCTGTTAGTAGCGGATATGTATTATCCGGAAGTTGATTTCAAAACTAGAAAAGCGATCAATCTGTAGAAATGAGGCGTTGTTAAAGTGGCGCATACGGAATTTGAAGTAGGGAGATTAATGCTTAATCTTTTGCTTGTTCTGGTGCTCGTATTATTGAACGGTATTTTTGTAGCAGCGGAGTTCTCATTAGTTAAGGTCAGGCAGTCTCGTCTGACCCAACTTGTCAGTGAAGGTAATAAAATGGCTGGATATGCACTCAAGGTAAATAAGAGACTGGATTCTTACTTATCTGCCACCCAGTTTGGGATTACACTCGCGTCACTGGGATTAGGCTGGGTCGGTGAGCCGGCCATTTCAGAGCTGCTCGTTGAACCGTTAATGTATAAAATGGGGATTACCGACGGTACTCTGATTTCTACTGTTTCTGTTGTTATCGGATTTTCGATTATTACATTTTTACATATTGTACTTGGTGAGCTTGCACCGAAATCGCTTGCGATTCAAAGAACAGAAGGATCTGCGCTACTACTCTCGGCACCGCTGATGTTCTTCTATAATCTCTTTATGCCTTTTATCTGGATACTGAATGCATCGGCGAACGCATTGCTTCGTTTAGTGGGTGTTGAGCCCGCGAATGAGAGTGAGGCAGCCCACTCGGAAGAGGAAATTCGTATTCTTATGAATCAGAGTGCTAAGAGTGGTGTCATTGATAAAGATGAGATGAAGCTGATGGATAACATCTTTGAATTCTCTGATCTTCTCGCTCGTGAAGTCATGTTGCCTCGTACGGATATGGATGTGCTGTACAGCAATCTTTCGCTCGAAGAAAATATGAAGATTATTACCGAAACAAGACATTCACGTTATCCGGTTGCTTTTGAAGATAAGGACCGTATTATTGGTTTTATTCATATTACCGACCTGCTGTTTGCTCCACCTGAACAGCAGAATGATCTTACGACGTTGGTTCGACCAATCCTTAACGTGCCGGAATCGATGGAGATTAGCCATACGCTTCGTTTTATGCAGAAGAATAAAGCTCAGCTTACGCTAGTTGTCGATGAATACGGCGGTACAGCCGGGCTACTGACAGCAGAAGAAATTCTGGAAGAAATCGTAGGCGATCTGCATGACGAATTCGAAGATGAGCGTCCGAGTGTGGAACGCAATGGAGATTATATTTCCGTTGAAGGCCGGATGTTGATTGAAGATGTCAATGATCTTACGGGTGTAGTGATCGAGGATGATGAAGTGGATTCCATTGGTGGCTGGTTGTTTAAGGAGCTGGAGGGGAATCCAACCAAAGGAAAACGGGTTAAAGTAGAAGATGTGATATTTGAAGTCGAGGAATCGACAAGATTGCGGATTACTCGAATTAATATCCATCGGGAACCCCCTGTTGAGAACGAAGAAAATCCATCAGAGCCGGACGGAAATAAAGAATAACCTATTGAAAATAGTAAAGTATTGTTCCGGATGTTCAGGGATAAAATGAACTCCTCCTGCTAGAGCTGCATGGCTCATGACAGGAGGAGTTTTTTGTGGACACATAAAGGACATAGCGTTCGACTATGCTAATATTTATAAATGGTTTGAAAGCGGGGTCTAGATTGAAAAAGAAGCTTCTTCTCGTTGAGGATGAAATTCGTATTCGTGAACTGGTGTCTGATTATTTCATACAGAATGATTGGGAAGTACTCGAAGCCGATAATGGAATAGATGCATTGGTTTGGTTTGACTCACTGCTGCCGGATCTGCTGATTTTGGATATCATGATGCCTGCTATGAATGGCTTTGAAGTATGCCGTGAAGTTCGTGAAAAATCAGCGGTACCTATCATTTTGTTAACCGCCAAGTCTACGGATGACGACAAAATCTACGGCTTTGAATTAGGAGCCGATGATTATGTTACAAAGCCATTTAGTCCAAAGGTGCTGGTAGCCCGGGCAAATGCACTTATGAAGCGTGTTGAAGGCTCTCATCAGCCTGAATCCAGCATAATAAAATTTGGTTCCGCGATGTTTAACACCTTAGCTCATCGCTTAGAGGTAGAAGATGCGGAAGTGGAGCTTACCCCTAAGGAATATGATCTTTTATGGCTTTTAATACGAAACAAAGGGATTGTCATTTCAAGGGATACGATCCTTAGTCGGATCTGGGGAATTGAATTTGAAGGAGATTCTAGAGTTGTGGACAGTCATATTAAAAAGCTGCGAAGTAAATTGGGTTATGAATCTCGGTTTATTCGTACGGTGATTGGTACAGGGTACATGTTCGAGGAAGAGGCATGAGAAGACGCGGAATTACTTTTAAACTGTTTGTGATGACCGTTATCTTTTTCCTCTGCTTTTATGGCATGGTCATTATAAGCCAATTGCTGTTGTTTGACAATTTCTATCAGAAGCAAAAAGAGAACCGCGTGGAGAAACATCTTAAGAGCTTTGCTGCAAGATATATAAGCGAGCCGTGGGGAAGCACTCGAACCTCCCAGGAGCTCGTTCGGTTTATGCTGCGTAATAAAACACAAATGGTTATTTTGAAGCTGGATGGAAAAATGAATTCGGAAGATCCATTTCACATAAAGTTAATCGATGATGACGGAAAGAGTATGGTTGTCTCTTTATCCCTATTCATGAATCAGTACGGAGATGCGCTTAGAGCAGCGAACATTAAAGTAGACGATCAGCTCAGCATCGAAGGCGAACTACTGGATGAAGACAGTTCTTCACCCGCTATAATCTACCCTATAAGTATTACAAAAAAAGAGACCGGAACAATAGGGGATACGGAAGAGACTGGGATGATTCACGCTTCAGGTACTGTTACAGAAATTGTATTGCCTGATTTGAAAATATGGAATCCACGCCAAGGAATACTGTTTGAAGCTCTAGAGGAATGGTTTCCTTTGACACCGGCGCAGATAGATGATTTCAAAAATTTGAAATTGCAGAAGCAAGACTGGATTGCTCCCTGGAGTGGGAGTCGCAATTCGGTGATTATTTTACCCCTTAAACAAAGTACCGGAGAAATTGAACTACTATTCACAGTCACCTCATTACAGGAAGTCAAGGATTCGAACGAGGCGTTGCGTTGGTTCTTTTTATATCTGGGAATAGGCGGCATTGTTCTGATTTTGGTTCTTTCTCTCTTTTTTTCGAAAATGGTAACACGTCCGCTAATTAAGTTAAACAACATAGCCAAACGGATGGTTTCTCTGGACTTTACAGGGGACACATCGATTCGGCAGAAGGATGAGCTAGGCAGTCTTTCTAATAGCATGTTCACCTTATCACTAAGTCTGGATTCTGCTTTACGAGAGTTAAGAGAGGCCAATCAGCAGCTAGTTGAGGATATGGAGCAGAAACAAAGAATGGAGATCATGCAGCAGGACTTTTTTGCCAATGCCTCCCATGAATTGAAGACACCGCTCAGTATTATCAAAGGTTTTGCCGAGGGATTAGAAGACGGCGTTAGCGCCGGCAAGCAGGATCACTACATTAAGGTGATTATTGAGGAAGCAGATAAAATGGAGTTTCTTGTTAAAAATATGCTAGATCTAGCGCGGTTGGAGTCGGGCACGATTAAACTTCGGAAAACTTCCTTTATGTTAAGTGAACTGACGGAAAAGGTGACGGACAAGCTGGTTCACTTGCTGAGTGAAAAACATTTGGAGGTCATCATTATTCCTGCAAACGAATTACCGATATATGCTGATGTGAACTGGATCGAACAAGTTCTGCTGAATTTTATGACCAATGCTATCAGACATGCGGAAGAAAGAAGTTCTATCACCGTCAATATTGAGAGTCATGCCCAGACTATTGTATTCACTGTTCAAAATATAGGAGAATCCATCCCCGAAGATCAGCTAGAGCAAATCTGGGAACGGTTCTATCGGTCTGAGCCATCTCGCAGTCGAATGACGGGCGGTACAGGTCTGGGGCTTTCCATTGCGAAGCGAATATTAGATATGCACGCTTGTCTTTATACTGTGAAAAATACGGAGAACGGCGTCAGCTTTACTGTGACCTTTGAAGGTTAAACGGATCAACAAAAATACTACAATGAAAGGGGTGAAATCGTATGAAATTGAATTGGTTGCCTTCAATGTGCACACTTGCAAACTTGGGACTCGGATCACTATCTTTGTATTTCACGATTCAAGAACGATACAGCCTGGCTTTATTTATGATATTGCTTGCGGCAATATGCGATGTACTCGATGGATTACTGGCAAGAATACTGCAATGTACCAGTGAATTCGGTAAACAATTAGACTCATTGGCGGATATTATATCATTTGGTTTAGCGCCAACCTTCCTTATCTTATTGTATAGGTTAGAAGATGCGCACTGGATTGGACCTGCAGCTTCAGTATTCTTTTTGATCTGTGGTGCACTTCGTTTGGCCAGATTTAATCTATCGGTACCTTCCAAAGGGTTCGTGGGGATGCCCATTACTGCTGCTGGAGTCATTCTGTCGATGATTTCTTTACTAGATGAACGCATGAAACCAGGACTAGTCATCGTATTAATGGCAATACTGTCCGTAATGATGGTCAGTCGTATTCCATTTCCGTCACTTAAAAAATCCTTCAACAGGAAGTGATACACCCATGCCTTGGATTATTGAGATCATTTCGCAGTACGGATATTTAGCCATATTTGCCCTTATGGCACTTGGGATTATCGGACTTCCTGTACCGGATGAGGTGTTAATGCTGTTTGTAGGCTATTTATCCTCCGTTATGGTTTTGGACTTTTCACTTTCGGTATTGGTTTGTTTCATGGGATCTATCACCGGAATGCTTATCAGCTATACTATTGGTTTAAGACTAGGGCAACCTGTGGTTGAAAAATTCGGCAAGTGGGTTGGCCTTACACCCAAGCGTTTTTCCAGTATGAAAAGATGGTTTTTGCGGTTCGGCAACTGGGCGATTTTCATTGCCTATTTCATTCCCGGTCTGAGGCATGTATCAAGCTATATCTCTGGAATCAGTGCTATGTCTTTCAAAAAATATATACTCATAACGACTGCAGGAGCGCTAACCTGGTCACTCCTTTTTGTTTCCATCGGCTTTTTTGTGGGGGCTAAGTTTTCCTTTTTATAGCCAATGGATGATCAGCAATATTAATCGCAATCGAATGGAGCAAGATCTATGAATGTATTGAAGCGATTCTACGCGAATATAACCACCAGGCGTTTTTTTATTCTCGCACTTATCGGGTTGCTGTTGTTCAGTATTCGAGGGATGCTTAATCTGGTGTTACTGACGTTTTTGATTGCTTTTGTCATGAACAGCTTTCAGACATTGCTTAGTAAACGAATTGGTAAATTTATGAAGGTTAACAGTAAGGTGATTATTGTCATTTTATACCTCGCTTTAATCGCAGTGATTGTACTGGCCCTTGCTAAATATCTCCCTAAAGTATTGGAACAGATTAAGCAATTAACCATCTTCCTTACCAATCTCAAACCAGAAGATCTCCCGCAGAACAAGATTACATTGTATTTGTATGATATGCTCAGGGACCTTAACTATCAGTCCTATATAAAAAGAGGTATCGATTATGTGCTGAAGGTTAGCAACTGGGGTGCGACTTTCGTTATATCGACCATTCTAAGTTTTGTGTTTATTCTGGAGAAGAACCGGGTCGTCAGTTTCACTTCTAGAATGAGAGAGAGCCGAATTGCCTGGTTTTATATAGATCTGGAGTTTTTCAGCCGAAAATTCATCGTTTCCTTTGGGAAAGTAATTGAAGCGCAAATTCTCATTGCCTTATTCAACACCTGTCTTACTATTATTGGCTTGTGGCTGCTTAACTTCCCATATTTATTTGCCTTATCGATCTTGATTTTTCTGCTCAGTCTCATTCCGGTGGTTGGTTTTTTGATTTCGCTCATTCCGCTCTTAATCATCGGCTACAACATCGGCGGTCTGACAACAGTCACTTATGTGCTGGCGATTATTGCGATATTACATTTTATCGAAGGGTATTTCTTGAACCCAAAGTTGATGTCCACAAAAATGAATTTGCCGATGTTCTACACCTTTATCGTGTTGTTGTTTTCTGAGCATTATATAGGTGTCTGGGGACTTCTTCTTGGCATTCCCATCTTTGTTTTTATGTTGGATATCCTTGAGATTACCCACGAAGATTCGTCAAAAAAGTGAAGTCTAGATCTTAATATTCAATAAGATCCAAATAATAAGCTGTTTTCGGTACTTTTCCGAAGGCAGCTTATTTGTTGTGCAATTGCATGACAAATCTTGCTCCAGTGCTTTTTTTATAAATAACGTTTTATAATGTGTCCTGCTGTCATAAGTTAGCTAAGGGAGTAATAAACAAGGAACAGGAACAAAGGAGGTAAGAAAAATGGAATCACAGCTACGGAGGTATACCCCGTTTAGGGGCCCGTTTGATCCTTGCCCACCGGTACCATTCAAGACATATGTAGTTCCACCGAATCAGTTCATTAACTTTCAGCCACCCGATCTTCCGCAGTTTAGTTTACAGGAAGCTTTGAAGTATGGCACGCTCTGGCCAGCACTGTTCAGCCCGTATGAATCTAAGTGCAAAGGAGGAGGAAAGTAGACTATGGAGGCAAACCCTTGCGATCAACGATATTATGAAATGCTTGAACAGCTGCAGACTCTTGATTTTGCCTTGGTGGAGTTAAACTTATATCTGAACACTCATCCAGATGATTTAAGAAGTATTGAACAATTTAATCAGCTGACTCAGGAACGTACTAAGCTAGCGAATCAATTTCAGGAATTATATGGTCCGCTGCAGAATTTTGGTCGCGCTTATTCGAAATGTCCGTGGGAATGGAATCAGGCTCCTTGGCCTTGGCAGGTGTAAGAAGTGTGTACTGTAAGGAACTAAGTTTCTAGAGGAGGGGAAGTTCCCGAATGTGGATATATGAGAAGAAGCTGCAATATCCGGTACGGGTCGGTAAATGTGATATCCGGATGGCGCGTTATTTAAGTGAGCAATACGGAGGAGCCGACGGTGAGCTCGCCGCAGCCCTGCGCTATATGAATCAAAGATACACGATTCCGGATAAAGTTATTGGCGTTTTGAACGATATTTCTACAGAAGAATTCGCCCACCTCGAAATGATTGCCACGATGATCTACAAGCTGACAAAGGATGCGTCGGTTTGCGAATTAGAGGAAGCTGGATTAGGACCGCATTTTGCAGCACATGATCATGCCTTGTTCTACAATAATGCCTCAGGCGTACCTTTTACAACGGCTTATATTCAAGCTAAGGGTGACCCACTGGCTGATCTTTATGAGGACATTGCGGCTGAAGAAAAGGCTCGGGCTACATACCAGTGGCTGATTGATATGACGGATGATGTGGATCTGCAGGATAGCCTTAAGTTCCTGAGGGAGCGGGAAATTATTCATGCGATTCGGTTTAAAGAAGCTGTGCAGATTATTATTGATGACCGGAATCAGAAGCGGGTATTCTGAGGGATACTAAAAAAGAGTAAAGCGACCAATAGGTCACTTTACTCTTTTTAAATTTATACGTCTGCATGTAGTTAAGAGTATAAGGACAGCTTATTGGAGTGAGAGTAAAATCCAGAAGGTGAGCTTATATCTTCTTTACAAAAGGACTGAATTCTTTGAACCAAGCTTCTCGTAATTCAAAAAATGAAAAGAAATTGAAGTGGTGGCAGTTAAACTTATTAGGCGTTGCAGGTACAATTGGTCGTTTATCCTGCTGTCTTCTGGAAAACTGTTAAAAGGAAGTTGGTTTAGCACGATTAAACGTTGGCTAGGATTGCTGCTCATTGGTCTCGCGGTCACAGGTACTCTTTTTCATTCACTCAGCCGCCCAGGGTTATATTTTAGTCTGTTGCTTGTCACACTGATCGCCGTGTGTGATTGGATCGTGACACGTGTTCGTAAGAAATATACCGTTGATATGGATAAGGAAGCGAGTAAAGGAAATTTATTGTTAGAAATTTAGGGAATAATAGATTACTCAAAGGGTCCGACAAAAATCATTAGACCCCCAAAAAAACAAAACTTAATGAAAAAACAATAGCTGAGCAGCTTGTATACCAAAATAAAGCCCAAAACCAACAAGCGAAAGACCTGACAGCACGGAGATGGATTTTAAAACACGGGTTGTCAGGACTTTACGAAACATGCTTGTGGCGACCGCCATAGATACATCCCAGATCAAAATTCCGAGTACAATAGCTCCGCTATAAATCAACAGCTGTTGCATCGGATACTCCATGGCCGCTTTGGCCAAAATGGACCCGTATATCCCTAGCCAAAATAATATGGAAAGCGGATTGAATAAAGACATCAGTAAACCGGACCAATAAGACTTAGTTAAAGATGAATCACTGCTTCTCATACCGGGTTCAGAAATCACACCAGCATTTTTAATGCTCTCTATGCCCGTATACACCAGTACAAAGAAACCAAATAACCACAAGAATGCTTTAATAAAAGGGGATTCGAGCAGATGGATCACCCCAAAGTAAACTAGTAACATGAATATGATATCAGCACTTATGGCTCCCAGCCCCACTACCCAAGCATGCCAGAAGCCCTTACGAATTCCATTGTCCAGTTGAGCGGCATTAATAGGACCAATAGGTGCGGATAGCGAAAGACCAAGAAAAATATATCCTATGAAAGTATTGATAGCATTCCCTCCTCTCTAATGTTTGTGTGTAGTACTAGCCTATTCAAAAGAAACATTTTGTAGGACAACCCAAAAAGGCCTCCGATTTATCGAAGGCCTTTTCAGGGTACAATCTTATTCAGACTCTGGTCTTTTTACCTGAAGTGGGGGAGGAATTAACCAACCTTTTTTCTTGCTCAAATTGAGGATTTTAACGCCTATCGCTGCTTTAGTTAGGTGATATTTTGCAAATAATGCACCGATATCTTCTCTGATAGAAAGACCCATAACCTGACTACAAGCTACCAATCCTGTAGCAGTGTCAGCAGCAATTTTAGCAGCAATCTCGGGATCCGTGAATCGTGCACCTACAGGAATATCTTCAAGCTTGGCTTCGGGTCTATTCGGCATCGCTGGTACTGAAGCAATCCCGTTATCTGCCAGCAGCGTATCACACTCACTAACCTCAAGCTCGGCTTGATCAATTAATGCGCCTAATACTTTTTTGAGATCATTATCACCGGCATGATACAAGTAAGCTCGGTAACACGAAAGGGCCCCCTTTGCTACCATCGAAGCTTGCCATACACTAAAGATCTCTCCATAATGCATCGGTTCATCCTTGGGGTTGCCACCTAAAATTCCTGTCATAAGAAAGCTCCTTTATATTTAAATTTAAACGTATGTATTATGCCCATAAAGGTTCAAATGTTGCAGTTTTTGTCTGCTTCAAAAAATAAGAGCTCTCCCAAAGGTATGGTGAAATTATGCAGAAACTGCTCAGCAGAACAAAATGATATAATTAAGAAACATGGTTAATGGCAGAAATGATCAGATTGTTGATCAGCAAAGGAGAGAGAGAGTTGAAGAATAACATCATCGAATATTGTTTGAAAAAGAAAGGGGCGACTCAGGAGCATCCGTTTGGGCCTACTCCATTGGTCATCAAAGTGGCTGATAAAATGTTCGCACTTATTTTTGAGGAAACAGGGAAGGTTGTTCGCTTAAATCTAAAATGTGACCCGATCATTGCGGAGAACTTAAGAGAGCAACATGATTGCGTTCGACCAGGCTTTCATATGAATAAAAAACACTGGAATTCAATCATGATCGATGGTTCCTTGTCAGCGTCGGATGTCTTTGACATGATAGACCATTCCTACGATATGGTTGTCGAAAAGCTTCCTAAAAGCCTCCGGGAAGCTATATTGGAAATGAATAAATGAATAATCAAATGAAGGATCGTTTTGCCAACCAAAGTATACCCAAGCTTATTTTCTTATTGGCTATTCCTGCCGTTATAGCTCAGCTAATCAATGCCATGTACAGTGTAGTTGACCGGATGTTCCTCGGAAGAATGGAGGAGGGGGGAACGCTAGCCTTATCCGCTATAGGGATATCTTTTCCAATCATTATGTTGATTTCAGCATTTGCAGCTCTAATCGGAGCTGGTGGGGCACCCCTAGCTTCCATAAAGATGGGCGAAGGAGAACATAAAAAAGCAGAAGAATTACTGGGAAGTTGTTTTACTATGCTGCTGATGGCATCCATAATCCTAACCGCTTTGTTTCTTATCTTTAAGTCGCCATTCTTAACGTTATTCGGGGCGAGCCACGATACATTGCCGCTAGCCAACGATTTTTTAAGCATTTACCTTCTAGGAACTGTGGCGGTGCTCATTTCTTTAGGATTAAATCCGTTCATTGCAGCACAAGGATACGCCAAAACAGCCATGCTCACGGTATGTATTGGAGCGGTTGTGAATATCGTCCTTGACGCCATTTTTATTTTTGAGATGAATATGGGCATTAAGGGTGCAGCGTTGGCAACTGTAATTGCCCAATTTATTTCGGCTATTTGGGTATTAGGGTTCTTAATCTCTAAACGAGCTCATCTGCGCTTGCGTCTATCCAATATGCGTATTAAACCAAAGGAAGCTGGAAGTGTACTTGCATTGGGGCTTTCTCCGTTTATTATGATGTCGACCGAAAGTTTAATTCAAATTGTATTTAACACGTCCTTAGCTAAATTTGGAGGCGATATGTACGTTGCTGCCATGGGGATTATGGGCACGCTGATGCAAATCTTTGGGACGTTGTTATCTGGTTTTGCACAAGGGGCACAGCCTATTATTAGCTATAATTATGGAGCTCGCGATTTCGCACGTGTAAAATCCACCATTTTATATTGCAGTGTTTTTTGCGCAGCTTTCGGATTGTCGATGTGGGGCGTGGCCATTTTTGTTCCGAAGCTGCCCATTATCATTTTTACCAATAATCCTGAGCTGGTGGCTCTGACCGCTAGATTAATGAAGATATTTTTCCTTGGCACTTGTATTTTTGGTATTCAATTAGCGTTTCAACAAGTATTTATTGCTTTGGGACAAGCACGAGTTTCTATTTTTATCGCGATCTTGCGTAAGATTATCTTGCTTATTCCATTAGTACTTTTGCTCCCGACATTTATTAGCCCGAAAACAGATGCAGTGATTATTGCTGAGCCTATTGCTGATTTTTGTGCGGCACTGACTTGCTGTGTTTTATTTGGACTCACTATAAAGAAGCTTTTTAAAGATAGGTCTGATAAAGCTGGAATGCTGTGAGGATGCCCGCAATGGCGAATAGAAGTCGGTGTTCTGAGGATGAAACTAAAGATTAAGGTTCTTGCTAGCTTCGGCTAGCAAGAACCTTTTTATTTGTGATGCATGAATTCACCCGTTAATCCACCTAAAATAATACTGTTTATACTAATTTATTCATACTGTTTCCAAATAATAGTATTGATAAAATGTAATCAAGAAACATTTTAAATACTAAGGGGAACTTTATGTAATGAGAACAAAATCCTTAACCTCCACTTGGACCAGCATCCGCTATGTCCTCTCCACATCCTGGATTAACAGTAGACGTTCCATTATTTATTACTCTACTGTAACGCTTCTTTTAGCTATGCAGCCCTTCCTTTTAATCCTATTCCCAAAATTTATTATAGATGAACTGACGGGACAGCAAAGACCTCAACAGTTTATCTTTCTAATTTCACTGATGTTTTTAATACTGACTATCACTAGCTATTTTACAGGATATCTACAAAATTTGGGTTTAACTCAATTACTGAAAGTTGTATTTAAACAGATCCACGCCCACACTGCGCAAAATATGAATGTTGATTTCAAAAATACAGAAGATCCCGGTTATCTTAATCAGATGGAGCAGGCCAAGCGTTCTCTACAAAGTGTGCAGAATGGGTTTCAGGGACTTTTTCATACATTTTTTGCATGTCTGGCTGGATTTCTTGCTTTTGCGGGTTATATCACTGTAATTGGAGGATTAAATTTTGCTGTTATTATTTTTTTAATTGTAAGTATTGGGTGTTCTTATGTGTTTTCCCTTCGTGCTAAACGTTATGAGTATGAACATGAACAACAGCTTTCGGAATTGGAGAGGAAGAGAAAGTATTATTCGGATATTATGCAAGATTTTACTTTTGGTAAGGAAATTCGGATTAATTCCTTTAACAATACATTGGTGTCCCTATACCATTCAACTGTTCAAAATAGACAGAAAATTCAGTCTGCTATCAGCAATTTTTATTTTCAGAGTGAAACATTAGATATTTTGATCCGGTTGTTCCGTGAGGGGATTGTATATGGTTATTTGGCGTATCTTTACCTTCATCAGAGGATAACTATAGGTGATTTTGTGATGTACACGACTGCTGTCGCTGGATTCTCTGGCGTTCTTCAGGGATTCATGAAAGATTTAGCCCATCTGCGCACACAGAATTTATACATAGAGGAACTCCGTAACTTTTTAGAGATACCGCAAGATAAGCAGGGGGAAGGAGCTATGCATGCACTCCCAACAGGCCCGTATTCGATAGAATTTAAAGAAGTTTCCTTTACATATCCTGGTACTAGCCAGCCTGTGTTTAATAAAATATCCTTCATCATCCCTCCGCATCAACGACTTGCTATTGTGGGTCATAATGGTGCTGGCAAGACAACGCTTATCAAATTGTTATGCAGGTTGTATGAACCCGATAGTGGAGAGATTACGCTGAATGGAATCAATATCAAACATTTTGCTAAAACGGATTACTGGAGATTATTTTCTACGGTATTTCAAGAAATTCGCGTACTCGCTTTCTCATTAGCAGAGAATATTTCTCTAAAAGAACATAGAGAGTCTGATGCTTTAAGAATTCATGACAGTCTTGAAAAAGCGGGACTAAGCGAAAAAGTCGCCTCATTGAAATCAGGTATTCTCACCCCAATGCAAAAGTTTTTGGATGATCAAGGCGTTGAGTTTTCTGGAGGGGAAAACCAAAGAATGATGTTGGCAAGGGCGCTATATAAGAATGGAGAATTGATTATTTTGGATGAGCCGACTGCAGCAGTTGATGCAATTGCCGAATTCAACTTGTATACAAGATTTAATGAAATGATCGGAGAGAGAACAGCATTATATATTTCCCATCGGTTGTCCAGCACACGGTTCTGTGACCAGATATTGTATATGGAGCAAGGAGAGATTTCCGAAGCCGGTTCTCACAGCGAATTGATGGAACGCAGAGGAAAATACAATCAAATGTATCAGATTCAAGCACAATATTATAAGGGGAGTGATACCTAGCTTATGAATCCATTCCCCGCTCTGAAAAAGGATTGGCATGTGACCCTTTACTTTTTGAAGCTGGTACATTCCATGTCAAAATCTTATGTTCCGTTAATGGTAGTTTCTTCACTATGTAGCGCAATCTTTCCGTTTATAAACATTATCCTTCCCAAATATTTGATTGATGAATTGATGGGAGCTGGCCGCGAAATGAATATTATCCTTTGGATAGGAATTTTGGTGGCAGGTAATGCTGTCTTGGGGTTACTTCAGAGTTATCTTACTAAACAAATTGAACTGTCCAATTTATTGGTCATGGATAGTTTAGAGCTACATATTGGAAATCATATTATGAACCTGGATTATGAGAATTTAGAGAATTCCAAAGTGCTAGATCTTAAAGAACAGGCGCTTACTCCCATTAGGCAGCAGGATGTTATACGTAAAATGCTAGATAGTATGAAGATTTTGCTGCAAACAATGCTCTCCCTATTGGGACTAACGGCCTTAATCTCTACGTTAAACATTGGAATCATCGTGCTGATTATTGGGATGATTGTACTTAATACCTTTATCTTTAAAAAGTCGCAACAAGCTCAATTCAATTTTCATAAATTATTAGCTCCTCTAAATCGGAAATTTGGCTATTATTCCAAACTGGCCGTTGATTTTTCCATGGCTAAAGATGTCCGTTTGTTTGGGATGGCTCCTTATTTGCTGAATAAAGTGGATGTATATCATAATGAAAGCGTTTGTGGTTTTGGAGGGCTTTACGAAAAAGTGGGGAGATATAAGGGCCTGACCAGTGTTAATCTTCAATTGCAAATGGTCATTATCTACGCCTACATGGTTGTGAAAGTAGTTACGGGGAAAATTCAAATTGGTGGTTTTGTTATGTATATCTCCGCAGCCAATAGCTTTTCTACGCAAGTGTCTCTGGGAATGAATGCTTATGTTGATTTTCGCCAAATGTGTAAGTACATTGAGGTGTTTAGTGAATTTGAAAGTCTAAGTCCAACAATGAAAAGCGGAGAAGAGCGTCTTGAGAAACTTATGAATGTTGAGATTGAATTTTGTAATGTGTCTTTTAAATATGCGGGAAGTGAGACCTATTCATTGAAAAATGTGTCAATGACCATAAAAAATGGAGAGAAATTAGCCATAGTAGGTCAAAATGGCGCAGGTAAAACGACTTTTATTAAACTGCTTTGCCGATTGTATGAACCTGATCAAGGAGAGATTCTTCTGAATGGAAGATCTGTTCAAGATTATCGATACGATGAATATATGAAAATCTTAGGCGTAGTATTTCAAGATTATAAGTTATTTTCATTTTCTATCAAAGACAACTTATGCTCGATGGATAGCGAAACATCAGAAAAAGAAATGGAAGAAATGCTTAATCAAGTAGGATTGGAAGCAAAAATGAAAGGTTTGGACAAAGGACTAGATACACAGGTATTTAGAATCTTTGATGAAAAAGGCATAGACTTTTCGGGTGGTGAAAGTCAGAAGATTGCAATTGCTAGGGCTTTACTCAAAAAGCCACCTATTCTTATTTTGGACGAGCCTACAGCGGCGTTGGACCCTTATGCGGAGTTTGAGATGTACAACAACTTTAATCTTTTGGCAGCAAATCATACTGTTATTTATATCTCACATCGTTTATCTGCTTGTAAATTCTGCGATAAAATCGCACTTTTTAACAATGGTGAATTGCGCGAATACGGTCCACATGATCAATTGTTGAAAGACCAACAAGAGTATAGTTCGATGTGGAAAGCGCAAGCACAATATTATCAATAGGTTATTGATGATCGAAATCAGAAGCGGCTGTTCTGAAAAGTATATTTCAAACAAAAGCCGCCAAGCTCCCCTTAGGAGCTTGCCGGCTTAGTTCGTGACTTACATATATTGAGACTGGAATACCCAATTATTTAGTTACTCTGTTCTTATTAGCGAATTGCTGGTTTAGCTCGGAGTAGCTAAGTTCAGCAGTGTTGTTCAAGTTCATATCAGCGATGGACAAGCTCTCCTGTAAGGAGATATATACAGCGAACATACCGGCCGCTTTGATCGCTTCTACCCCGGCGACTGCGTCTTCGACCCCGACGCAAAATTGCGGATCTACACCAAGCGCATCGGCGGCGGTCAGGAACACTTCCGGGTCTGGTTTGTTGCGGGCAAGCTTGGCTGCATCTACAATAACTCCGAATTCTTTCTCCATACCTAGAAGGCGGATAACTGTAAAGGCATTTTTACTAGCGGAGGCAATGCCAGTCTTCACTCCGTGGTCCTTCAGCTCGGTGAGCAATTCAGAAATGCCAGGCAGCACATCGGCCGGGGTTACCTGCTGAATGAGCTGCTGATAAAACTCATTTTTGCGGTTCGCCATCTCCTCCATCTCTTCGGGAGAGTAGGTGTGCGGAGTTGCCGCTTGTCCAAGTAGCAACTCAAGTGAGGCTATTCGCGATACACCTTTGAGGTTCTCATTGAACTCTCGGGTGAACGGGAGGCTCAGCTCTTTCGCAATCATGCCCCAAGCCTGATAATGATATTCTGCAGTATCGGTAATAACGCCGTCTAGATCAAAGATTACGGCTTGAATTTGAGATGTTCCATTCATTGTGTTTCGCTCCTTATGAATTAGGCTTGCAGCGCCTGAGTTACCGGCTTCTCGTTGCCCAGAGTTACCGATTGGCCGTAGAGCGTAAGTTCAAGGGCTTCACCCTCTAGCAATTCAAGCTCCACGCCTTCCTCGCGAATGGTTACAGCAATGAGACGTCCGCGGAAGGTGAGGCGGAAGTTATATTTCTGCCAGTCCGCAGGTAGGGACGGAGCGAGCGATAGGCCGTTTTCCTTAAGACGAGTTCCGGCAAAACCGTACACAATGGCCATCCACGTTCCACCCATATTAGCGAGATGTAATCCGTCTTTGGTGTTGCCGTGTGTATTATCGAGATCCAGTCGTGCAGTCTCGATAAAGTAGTTATACGCCTTGTCCTTGTATCCGATTTTCGAGGCCATGATGCTAAATATGCAAGAGGACAGAGAAGAGTCATGGGTAGTGATTTGCTCATAATAATCATACGACTTGCGAATCGTTTCTTGCGACTGCTCGTCTTCCAGCAAGTAATGAGCCAGTACGGTATCCGCTTGCTTGCAGACTTGATAACGGTACAGGGTAAGCGGGTGGTAATGCAGCAGCAGCGGATGTTTCTCCGGTGGTGTATTCTCGAAATCCCAGACTGCTTTGCGTAAAAAAGTATCATCCTGCGGGTTAATGCCTAGCTTCTCGTCATAAGGAAGCAGCATGGCATTCGCCGCCTTCAGCCAGCTATCTGCTTCTGGTCCAGTTACATGCAGGCGCACACACAAAGCTTGGAATGCAGCCTCGTCATATTCTTGAAGCCTCGCAAAACTGCGTGCGGCCCATTTTAAATTATGTTTGGCCATTACATTGGTGTAATAGTTGTTGTTCACAAGACATGTGTATTCGTCCGGTCCAGTCACTTCATCGATGTGAAACTTACCTTCGTAGTAATGACCGATCTCCATCCAAAGCCGTGCTGTCTCAAATAGCACCTCGGCGCCGTATTGGAGCAAGAAGTCGTCATCTTCTTCCGCTAGATGGTATTGGATATAGCTGTAGGCTACATCGGCGCTGATATGATATTGAGCTGTGCCGGAGGGGAAGAAGGAGGAACATTCCGTACCTGAAATCGTCCGCCATGGGAACAATGCACCTTGGGCGTGGCCCATTTCTTTAGCACGTTCCCTTGCCTCCTCCAGCTTGGAATACCGGTACAATAGGAGCTGCCGGGCCAAATCAGGCGAAGTCATTAGGAACACAGGGAACATATAAATCTCCGTGTCCCAGAAATAATGGCCTTCGTACCCTTCACCGGATAAGCCTTTAGCGGAGATGTTGCTATGCGCGTCTCGTCCGGCTGATTGCAGCAGCTGATAAAGGTTGAAACGTATACCTTCCTGAAGCGACAAGTCGTTCTCGATGACTACATCGGAACGCTTCCAGAAGTCAGCCAAATAATGCTCCTGCTGTTCCAGCATGTCTTCAAAGGAGAGGTGCTTCAATGATTCCTGTACCTGAATACCGGTATCTACAAGCATTTGTTCATGTCGTAGTGTATCGGTATAGACATTCCATTTGGTCAGTGATAGTGGCCCAGACAAGGAGGCGGTTGCCGTCACTGTAGCATCGGTTTCTCCAGCCTGAGTTTCAACCTGCCAGTCACCTTCCCATTCATGCCGGGTAACACAGGAGGTCCGCAGGGCCGAAGCCATCGTCACGTTCTCCAGGCATACATATTCACCCCGAGCTTCGCACGCTACTACGCTCAGGCGTTTGGAATGTCCTGCAGCTACACGCGGGTCATTCGGGTTAGTATAGTTACTAACATCGCCATTTACACGAGAGACAACCCGGATTGGACCGGTGAAATTGATAGGCTCAACAGTCAGATGAATGGCAAAAAGTTCACGGGTAGTGAAAGAAACGAGTCTACGGAAATGCAGCTTGAGTTCTTTACCGGAGGGGGATTTCCAGTGGATTTCACGCTCCGAGTACCCCTTGTCCAGATGGAGGTTACGCTCATAGGCGAGGACATTCTCTGCTGTAAGTGCAAATGGCTCCATATCTTCGCCTACATAAATATTTATCCCTTGGGAATCTATAATATTAACCAATTTTTGCTGTGTACCAGGGAAGGCGAATAGCTTCTCCCCATAGGGAATGTCAATTACATCGTGAAAGGCGTTTAAATACGTTCCGCGGATACTGCGGATTTCTTTATCGGAATACCCTTCTTCAAAATTGCCACGCACGCCCAAATATCCATTCCCCAGCGCAAAAATACTTTCCAAATTCAGTAGGGTATCTGCCGACAATCCCTGATTGGCAATGCTCCAGCTCATGCTTATGTTTCCTCCCTTGATGGTTATGAATTGAATTTTAAGTCCGAAAGGGCTAGAATTATACTAAATTATTTAGGATATTATCAAAATTTTTAGGTGAGGTAACAAGTATGGATCAACTTAAAGGACAACATAAACTACCGGAATATTGGTCCACACGTTCTGTGGATCTGTCAGAGGGATTTGTTCATCCTCCGCTGGATTATGAACAAGAGCTTTTGGAAGCTATCCGACTTGGTGACGAGAACCGGGCACTGGAAGCACTGCATAGAATTAACGCAATGGAAGCTGCTACGCTAGCCCGATATCCGCTGCGCTCCAAGAAAAACGCTATGATTGCATCCTGCACCTTGTTTACACGTGCGATTATCCGGGGTGGTGTTGACCCTGAGACAGCTTTTCAGCTGAGTGATACGTTCATCCGTTCGGTTGAAGCTACGACAGAGCTTGAGGCACTTCATCGATACGAATATGAAATGGTCCTGCAATTCATTACAGTGATGCGCCAGCAGAAGGAGAACCTTCATTATTCACATATTGTCAATCTATCCGTATATTTTATACGCGAGCATTTGTTTCAAGATTTGAACCTTAGCCTGATCTCCCGGCATGTTGGTGTGCATCCCAGTTATTTGTCCGACCGCTTCAAGCGTGAAACGGGTATGCCGCTCACAGAATTTATCAACCGGCGTAGAATTGAGGAATCGCAGTCGATCCTTATTCACACAAATCAGTCTATTTCCGAAATCGCTTTGATGTTTAAATTTTGCAGCCAAAGTTACTATACACAGTTATTTAAAAAATACACTGGCTTGACCCCCAAGCAGTTTCGTCGGGACGGTGGAGCAATTACGAAATGAGAGAAATTGAATCATTACCGATCCCTAAAATTTGCTGTCCATGCTTCCCTGGTTGGGTACTGGATAGCTCTTTTTACGTTACAGCTTCAATAGCCAAACTCGCCTTTGTCCGATATAAATGAGATTATAAATCTACTAAATAAGTAAGAGAGATGATCAGATGGCCATTTATTTGGAATTCCCACGACTGGATAAAGCCTTTCCGTACCGCTGTATTGAGAACGATGGCAGTATATTAACTACACCACATTGGCATAAGGAAATGGAAATTATCTGGATTGTTAAAGGGAAAGTGAACCTTGGAGTAAATGACCAGCCGATGCAGCTAAAAGAAAATGAGTTCGTCTTCATCAAAGGTGGAGATATTCATTATGTGATGGCTTCACCTAAAAGTGAGCGGCTGGTCTTCCAATTTGACCTTAGTTTTTTTCAGGACGTGATGGTTCTGAAAAACACACCTTTTACACTAGAGGAGCTGTTTGCCTCAATTGAACCGTATTCCACGTTCTGGAGACCGGATATTCAGAAGAAAATTGTTCAGTTATTAATTAAGCTATACCAGGAAGGCAAGGAACAACAGATCGGTTACGCATATGCTATCAAAAGCCTTTTGTGTGAGCTGATCACTGTAATGTATCGCGAACTGGATCATTTTAAACCGCGTATGGTCAGTAATAAGCCTTATTCCCGTGAAATTCTCGAGCAGTTGTCCATGGTCTTTCAGTATGTGGAGAAAAACTATACCCATCCTATAAAACTTGCGGATGCTGCCAAGATTCTAGGCTTCACCCCATCGTATTTCACAAAATTCTTTAAGAAGCATACCGGCAAAACCTTTGTTACCTTTTTGAATGAATACCGAATTGATAAGGCGAAGTGGATTCTCCTCAATGAAGATGATCCTGTGACGGAGATTGCCGGTAAGGTAGGCTTCGGAAGCACGAAGACTTTCTATCGTTTGTTCAAGGAAAGTATTGGTATCGCTCCTCTGCAATATAAAAGCTCAACCATCAAAGTTGCCTTTGGACAGGACCAAATATGAGAACAATTTGATGAAATCAAGGGATTCATTCTCTTCTAGCAAGCCTTATTATAGGCATATGCAACAAAAGAAAACAGGTTGGTGCTTATAAATGAGAGCATTTACAAACTGTTAGCAACTTGGAGGTTTATTATGAAATTATCCCGAGATTTCCTGTGGGGTGGCGCTATTTCGGCTATCCAGACCGAGGGTGCGCATTTGGAGGATGGCAAAGGTCTATCCAATTTCGATGTTCTGCCCATGAATGACCGTCGTTTGAAAGACGTAATGATGGACGAAGATAATATTTTTACAGAAGAGGGCCAACATTATCCGAGCCATACGGGGATTCATTTCCGAGAACATTACAAAGAGGATATCGCAATGCTGGCGGAAATGGGCATCAATGCATTCCGATTCTCCATCTCTTGGCCGCGACTATTCCCGAATGGGGATGAAGCTATTGCGCTGGAGTCAGGCCTCGCATTTTATGAGAGCATATTGGACGAGCTAGAGAAACACAACATTGAGCCAGTGATTACCATCAGTCACTTTGACTTGCCGATGCATTTAGTTGAGCATTATGGGGGCTGGGCAAACCGCCTAGTGGTTGGTTTTTACGTTAATTATGCCAAGACACTGCTCAGCCGATTTGGACACAGAGTGAAATATTGGATTCCATTTAATGAGATGAATATGGTCCTTCATATCCCTTTTATAGGAGGGGGCTTAACCTTTACAGCGGCTGATAACAAGCTGGAGAAAAAATATCAGGCTGCGCATCATCAGCTTCTGGCTAACGCTCTGACAGTGGAAGCAGGCAAGCAAATGGTTCCGGGCATCCAGTTCGGTTGTATGTTAGCGGCTGGCAAAACGTATCCTTATACATGCAAGCCGGAGGATGTATTCGCTTCTCTGGAAAGTGACAAACATACACTATTCTTCTCCGATGTGCAGGTATACGGCAAATATCCAAATTATATCGCACCGTATTTTGCTAAGCACAAGATCAACATTCACACGGAACCAGAGGATTTTGAAATCCTGAAGAACAATACCGTAGACTTTGTCTCTTTCAGCTATTACTCAAGCGCTTGTACGGCAGCATCCACGGAAGGACTGGAGACTCGTCGTACGAATGGTTTTGAGACGGTAAAAAATCCATATCTACCACCTAGTGGAAGTGTCTGGCAAATAGATCCGATTGGACTTCGTATAACAATGAATCAATTGTATGATCGTTACCGAATTCCTTTATTTATCGTCGAGAATGGACTTGGAATCGCTGATGAACCGGATGAGGATTTTCATATTCAAGATGATTACCGGATTGAATACCTGTCCGATCATTTACGCAACATGAAGGATGCCGTGGAACAGGACGGAGTAGAGCTAATTGGCTATATGTCATGGGGTTGCATCGACTTGGTCAGTGTAAGTGAGGGCAAAATGTCCAAACGTTACGGATATATTTATGTGGACGCTGATGACTACGGCAAAGGTACTTTTAAACGGTATAAAAAAGCCAGTTACCACTGGTATAAAAAGGTGATTGAATCAGGCGGCGAGTGCCTCTAAAGAGGTGTCTGTATACGGAAGCGGCGGTCCTCTGGAAGAGGACTTGCGGCTCCGTTATTTTCAAAACGTTCGAATGGAAACGGTTAAAGGGGAAGAGCATATGAAAAAAGACTACAAACAAATTGCTGAACAAATCATACATCTGGTCGGTGGGAAGGGAAATATTATTGATCTGGAACATTGCATGACTCGCTTGCGGTTCCGTTTAAAAGACAATGATAAAGCCGACAAGGAACAGTTGAACCGGATGGAAGCGGTAGCGGGAGTGAACGTAACGTCCGACCAATATCAGGTTATTATCGGTAATGAAGTAAATGCTGTTTATAAAGAAATTATTGATCTTAATGTGCAGAGTGCTGATGACAGCGGTTCCGGCAAGCCTTCGGGGGACGGCAAGACCAAGGGAGTCTTTGGCCGGATCATTGATACGATTACCGGTTGTATGACACCAATGATTCCGGCTTTAACGGCTGCAGGGATGATCAAGGTCATTCTGTCACTGTTGACCACCTTCGATCTGATGTCTCCAGAAGCAGACACCTATCGAATCTTGGATATTATCGGGGATGCTGCGTTCTATTTCATGCCAATTCTATTAGCGGTTAGTGCTTCCCGGAAATTCAGAGTGAATACTTCAGTTGCAGTTATCGTCGCTGGTGTTCTACTCCATCCTAACTTCTCTTCCTGGGTGGCTTCCAAGGATCCGATATCCTTCCTAGGAATGACGGTTCCATCTGTCATTTATGCAGCCTCAGTCATTCCTGTCCTGCTGACAGTATGGATGATGTCCTATATTGAGAAATATATAGACCGAATCGTTCCTAATATGCTGAAAATTCTGTTGAATCCAACGCTGCTGCTGCTGATCAGCGCACCTTTGGCCCTAATTGTTGTCGGACCGCTGGGGAATTATGCCGGTCAAGGACTGGCTTATGTGATTGAATTGATGCAAGGTACGCTCGGTTTTGTCATGGTGGCTCTTCTCGCCGCAGCATTCCCGTTCATTGTTATGACCGGGATGCACCATGCGCTCACACCGATTTTTATCTCTGCCTTCGCAGCCACGGGGCAGGAAGCCCTAATTCTGGTGGCTCAGGTCTGCGCGAACCTTGCTCAGGGTGGAGCTACACTGGCGGTTGCCATTCGCTCTAAGAGCAAATCAATGAAGCAGCTGGCCTCGGCATCATGGATTTCTTCCATGATGGGCATCACAGAACCAGCCTTGTATGGTGTAACCTTGAAGTTGAAGAAACCGATGATTGCCGCCGCCATCTCAGCGGGTATCGCGGGCTGCTTCGCTGGGATTGTACATGTTACCTTGTATGTACCTCAGAACAACCTTATGGCTCTGCTTGCTTTTTCCGGTGAGAGGGGAACTTCAAACATTATATACGGTGTGATTATGATGGTTATTTCCTTTGCCGCCGCATTTCTATTGTGCCTCATACTCGGTTTCAAAGATGTTGAGGACGATAAGCTGGTATCAGCTTCAGCTTCGGAGTCCGGTGACAAGCCCGTGCAGGATTGGGTAAACAATGAAGCAACCCTCAGTGCTGACGAAACAGAAAAGGTTAATGCTACATTGTTGTCCAGTCCAATGACAGGTAGCGTATTGCCGCTCTCAGCCGTACCGGATGAGGCGTTTGCGATTGGGGCGATGGGCAAAGGACTGGCGCTTGAGCCTTCTTTAGGGCAGGTAGCTTCGCCTATTGGCGGTACAGTTGCTACCCTGGCTAAATCGAAGCATGCTATCGCCATTGTTGGCCATGATGGTACAGAAGTACTAATCCATGTGGGTATAGATACCGTTAAGCTGAAAGGTAAATACTTCAATACTTTGGTTCAGCCGGGTGACACGGTGAAGGCAGGCGACATCTTGATGGAAGTTGATCTGGAAAGCATCCACCGTGAAGGCTTCAGCATTATTACACCGATCATCATTACGAATACAACTGAAACAACAGAAGTCATAAATCAGGCGGGTACTTCTGTGAAGATAAAAGAAAAGTTTGCATTGGTTACACATTAATAATAGGAAGTGATAGGGCCGATCCTGCTTTCAATATCCCTCCCAATTAAAGATTTCAAAAGGAGTAAAGCACCCCCCAAAGGGCTTTACTCCTTTTTAACATCTAGTCTAAGCTATGATATTATTACCTTATATTTTCCTATAAATAACAAAATATGAGTTGGGAGGTTTATGAATGAGAAGTAAGCCTAACTTGATAATGCTGTTATTGTTTGCTTTGACGATTATACTTTCAGCCTGTAATGATAAAAAAGCTGCGATATTGTCCATGGATGAAGTACGGGATCTAGCTCAGCAAGGCGAGGCGTTGTCGTGGAGGGATTTTGAAGGTTATCCCTTTGAAGACGTCGGTTCAGGTTTGTACATCCGCAAATATGAAATCAATGATGACTACCATGTATTAGTTGGTGGCGGAAGTGTTGATACAGCTCCTCTGTATATAAATCTTGTCAAAAGAAACGGAGAAAAGATCGATATCCGTTATGATGACATCGATCATTTTATCCGAATTAAATGATGGGCTTTTAGGTTATTCAAATCTTATTCCGTTAGACATTTCATCCAAACGATCCCAGTCGAGTACTACAATTTCTTGCTTAACTTTATATAAGATCTCCATGTCGGTGAGCCGCTGAATGACACGGTTTAAATGGCGGGGGGTAGTCCCGATCAAAGAGGCTATATCTGGGATATATGGCGTCTGAATTTCTTTTCCAAACTCACGTTGGAGTTGAATGGTTAATAAATAACTTGCAAACCGTTCCTCTACAGAGCCCAGCAAGTTCGTTCGGGATGCCGATGTGCAGGTTAGAAGCTTGTAGGAGAGATGTTTCAGTAATAAGTCTTTAAAGCTATGGTTATCCATTAGGTCAGACTCAACCTTTTGTTTCGGGATAAATAAGAGGTTGGTTTGCAGTACGGCTTCCACTTGTGATTGGACCACAACCTCCTGCACGTATTCAATGTCCCCGAATAATGACAAGGGTGAGCAGAACCGTAATACCAAGGATTTTCCCGTTCCCACACTAGAAGAGACCTTAGTACGCCCCTCCACTTGAAAATAAATTCCGTCCAGCTCATCGCCCTCATGCAAAATGATTTCATTCTGCTCATAGACACGTAACTGAATTAAAGCATGTTTTGATGTCGTGAATACTTGATTTAGATTAAATTGGGTAATGTAATGTGCTATAAGATTTGGATCCTGAATAGTTTTCATTGCGTACTCCTTTTTGGACATCGGTCCTTTCTATTATATACGAACTCGTTATTATAGAGAAAAAGGGGAGGATATAGACGATGAAATTTATTTTTGATTTAGATGGAACCATATGTTTTAGCGGCAAACCTTTGAGTATACGAATCGTACAAGCCTTGGATACTCTAATTGAAAAAGGTCATGAGGTTATTTTTGCGTCAGCCCGGCCTATTCGTGATTTATTGCCTGTGTTGCCTGCACATATGCACCATTATCCGATGGTAGGTGGGAATGGCGCGTTTATTGCAAAGGGTGGAGAGGTGATTTCGACCATACATTTTGACGCGCAGACTGCGGAGAACATACTGAATTTGATTCAAGAATTTGAAGCCACTTATTTGATTGACAGTCACTGGGATTATGCATACTCGGGTTCTGATGATCATCCCATTCGAAGAAATGTAGATCCAGAACAACGCGCCAAAAATGTAAGTCCATCTGAGCTGGATGAGCTTGTGAAAGTAGTTATTTTGAGAAGCCTAAACGGGGAACAGTTATTAGATCAATTACATAGACTACCTGTTGTGATTTATAGACATGGTCAAGAGGACATTATTGATATTAGCCCTAAAGGTATAAATAAATGGACAGGATTACAACAATTAGGCGTAGAAATGCAGCAATTTATTGCTTTTGGTAACGATGCTAACGACATAGAAATGTTTAGACATTCCGCTCATTCGGTATGTGTTGGAGAACACACAGAGCTTGGTGAATTGGCAACGGAAAAGGTGTGCAACGAAGAGGAGCAAATTGTTAGAAAAATACTGGAGCTGATGAGTGGGCTGCGGATCGCTTAGTCCATCAACTGATGATCTTAGCTCGCCGTTCGGTGCAGCACATACAGGGAAGCTATAATTGAAATCCAAAAAACCTGCCGATTAAAACGACAGGTTTTTTTAAGTATTATAGATGAGGTTAGATAAGTTCTTGGCGGCGATGTAAATAACGATATAGAATACAACCGGATATCGCGCATATCGCTGCACATAATCCGATAAAACCATAACCGGCTTGAAGTCCGCGTAATAAACCTATTTGCGTCTCTGCACCGTAAAGCCGCTTCACGCCTTCGATCACAGCACCTATAGCATAGTTGCCAATTACGCTACCTACTCCCATTAACGTGACTGTAAATGTGATGGCGGTGTCGCTACCATGTGGATATCTTTTGGCGATAAAAGCCATAACCGTAGGATAAATCATCGCAATCCCGATTCCTGCAGCGGCAAATAGAAATGCGAGCTTTTCTCCACCCAAAATTGCGGCAAACGTACACAGGGCAGAGAAGGCTGAAAAGATGATAAGCGATAGGTTAAATCCAATCTTATCAGTAACGGGTCCGAGCAGGAGTCTTGCTAACGAGAAGCAGAGAAAGAAGGTAGACAGCATCCCAGATGCAGTAACCGTATCCCACAGGTATGCTTTTTCAAGGAAATTTACGAGCCATCCGCCTACAGCAAGCTCCGACACTACTCCGAAGGAAAGGATAAGAACCATTAGCCATAAAGCAGGGTCACGGACAAGCGTTTTTAAGGGAATACGGTCCTCATGTGGAAGATCGTCACCTGGAAAAGTACTCCGTAAGGCAAATAGTATAGGCAGTAAAGATAAGCTAAGCATTATTAGATACATTCCGCGCCAATCCAGAGTATGACCGAATATACTTACTGTCATCAGCCCTGTTGCCATTAGTGGAGCTAACGTGGAACTAAACCCGTAAAAGAAATGGGATAAGTTCATCATCGTCCCGGTATTTTTAACGAAGATACGTGCTCCCAGAATGGCAAGTCCAATCTCAAGCATTCCGTTTCCGATATACATCAGGAAGTATGAAGCCGAGAAGAGGGGATAGCTATGGGAGATGTAAATTAGAACGCCAGAGAATATCATGGATGCGAAAGCGATAATACTGACAGCCTTGATCCCCCACTTACGAACCAATACAGCTGTGAAGGAACAGGCGATCAAATAACCTAGTGCGTTTAGGGATAGAAGGGTACCCAGCTGCTTTTCGTCCAGACTGAAGTCAAACTGAATTCTTGGAATGGCTGGCCCTTTAATATTTTCCGATATCCCAAACACAATAAACCCCAAAAAGATCGTAGCCAATTGCATGGCATAAACCTTATTAAATCCGCCAAAACGCTTTTTCAACGTGAGAACCTCCAGAATCGGGTATCTTTATTGCTCGATGTCTCTGTAGTACTCTTCTTTAAGCTTCTCCCAGTGTTGTTTATCGTCCTCTGTAATTTCTCTTAGCACTCTGCAAGGATTCCCCACTGCGATTACATTGTCAGGTATATCTTTAGTCACGACAGAGCCTGCGCCGATGATTACATTGTTGCCGATATTTACCCCGGGATTGATAACGGCATTTCCGCCAACCCAGACATTGTTTCCAATGGTAATCGGTGTACCGAATTCGAGCAGACTAATACGAACGTCCGCATCTATAGGGTGGCCAGCGGTATATACGCTTACTCTAGGTCCAAAGAGGACATTCTCACCTATCGTTACTTTTGCTACGTCCAGGATAATGCAGTCGAAATTGGCGTAAAAGTTATTTCCGACAGTAATATTGCTGCCATAATCGCAGCGGAAAGGTGGCTCAATATGCAACGATTCACCCGTAGACTCGAATAATTGCTTAAGTAATTCTACTCTATATTCGCCTTGTTCTTCCGTCGTATTGTTAAATAAACGAGTGAGCATTCTCGATCTTTTGCTATCCCTAGCTAATTCTTCTCCACCAGCCATGTAAAGCTTTCCTGCAATCATATTCTCTTTGTTTGTAGCCATTCGTAATTCCTCCTGAAGTCCTTGTTGTTTTACCGCCGCTTCTCAACCAGCTGCAACGAATAGGTCAAGCTTTCCAGCGTGATCGCAATTAATCCGTTCATGTAATAATCATCAGGGTGATCCAGCACAATTAGATGAGGCATATGCTCTTCTGGAATGAATGCCAGACAACTTTGATAGATATGTGGCACATCCTCTTGTCTAACTTGTTCACCTGTGAGCGCAATCGTCTCGGGGTTAATAACTGCCGTCAATGAAGCGATGGTGTGAGCTGCCAATGGGATAAACGTTTCTGTCTGCCCCAAACGAATGAATTGCTCGTCACGAGAGATTCCAAACGGTAAAAATGAGACTTCGCCCGCGAATCTAGTATTGCCTTTGTGGATATGCCCGTCGATCATCATCCCTGCACCTGGAAAGGCACCTTTGATAAAGGTCAACACGACGATGGTCTTATCCTCTTCGTAATCCTGCTGTTTATAGAATCCGTAAACGGTTAGATTCATGTCATTTTCAACTGTGACTTCAACCTCGTATTTCTCTCTGAGGAGTGACTCTAAGGGAGCGTGAATTAAAGTGTTGATATCACAAATATTGATGACGCCTCGGTGAACCAGTCCCGGTATTCCAATACCAACGGCTTTGATGTTGTTATAGGCTTGAATTAGTGTGCCTACTAAATGATCAATGGTTGTAGCGTCAATACTCTCAGTCTTGATATATCCATCATCTAGACGTTCGCCAACGGAATTTGTTAATGCATAGGTTAAGGATTGTTGGCCATCTTCAATTTTGGCATAGATGCATGCGATGTAGGAGAAATCGACATTATAGATGAATCTTCGGGCCGGCCGGCCTCCATTCGAAGCCTCCAGCTCCGTCTCAATGACTTCACCTGTCTCCATAAGCTCATTCAGAATATTTCCGCAAGTGGCAATACTTAACCCGGTGGCGGTTGCAATCGTTGATTTGGTTCCTTCTTTCATCGATTTCAAGGCTTGCTTGATAAGCTCCTGATTTATCTTTTTAACACGAATAGAATTGTTTGCGATTTGGTTTATTTTAATCACCTCTAGACTTTTGAAAATGGTTATTAAAAGTGCTGTTAATACTATAACTTGGTGTTTTATAAATGTCTATATTAGTTGAACTTAAGATTTTTCTATTAAGGTAATTGTGTGACTGCGGTGAATGCTTGGACTTCCGGCCGCTGTTGTCCCCAGATTTCTTGATTATATACCGTGTTTCACGGTTGAAATCCGGAGGCAAAGGCGGGCGCTATCGCTCCTACAGTTTCAAGATTCCCCTTCGCCACTCTTCCTTTTAGAATGTTTTTAAGTTCAAAATGTCTAGCCAATAACCTTATAATAAAAAATCGTCGCATGTAATTCACCATTTGCTGATATCGCATAGCTCGGAATACGTCCAGCTTGTATGTAGCCCATTGAAGTATAGAGGAGGTTGGAAGGGTCACCTTCTCTTGTATCAAGCACTATTAAAGACCGGTCTTCCTGCTTAGCTCTTTCTTCAGCCTTTTCCATAAGAGAACGAGCAATACCATTACGACGATAATTAGGGTGTGTCATTAGCTTTGCGATTTCGGCTCGATGCGTTCCGTTTGCTTTTGTACATAAATGTAGTTGTACACTTCCCACGATAATATCATTCATTGTTGCGACAAAAAGGATCACATCGGGCGCCAAAACATTGTGCCAATATGATGTAGAGTCTGACGGATCTAAGGGTGGTAAAAAACCAATGGAGGCTCCATCCTCCACAACCTGTATCAGAAGCTTTGAAAGCTCATCTATAGATTCTTCAATCGTTAGTAATTGTTCGATTCTGACATTGCTAACCATATAAATTCCTCCAGCACTTATAAGTTTAAAAATATAGCGAAATCATAACTGAATACATATAATTTGTATAACGAATTTTATAGATCGTAATCATTAATATTTTGAATGATAGAGGATGTTATCCATGGACTTATCTCAATTAGAAGCTTTTTTGGCGGTATGCAGAATTCGAAATTTCACCAAAGCCTCGGAACATCTACATATCTCCCAGTCCGCCGTTACCGCAAGAATAAAAGCTTTAGAAAACTCCGTGGGCAAGGTGCTCCTTACACGTGATAACCGGAATGTTAGTTTAACGCAGGCAGGGATATCTTTTGTTCCATATGCTGAGCGGATGCTTCGTTTGTTTGAAGAGAGTAAGGTGACTCTATCCGAAGAACTGGAGAACTATATCATTTTGAGTGGACCAGGGTCCGTATGGCATTATTATTACCTGCAGCATATTCTTTCATTTAGACGTGATCATCCCAAGGTAGCTATCAAATTCCTAAGTTATATTGATTCTAGCTATATGATACGTGATCTTTTGCTGGATGGAATAGTCCAGGTTGCGATTAAATATGACCCGCCGGAACATCCTAAGGTGACCAGACATCTCCTGTTTGAAGATGAGATTATTCTGGTCTCCACACAATTAAGAGAAACACCTGTAAGCAGGGAGGATTTTTTTCAGCGGGAGTATTGTCATTTAGAGTGGGGAGGTCTGTTTCCGGAATGGTTTACTAGTATCGTTGGAGCCGGCTATGTGCCTATACTTCAGACCGATCACTCGATGATTATGCTGGACATGCTGCTACTAGGAGCAGGCTTTGGATTTCTACCACGATCTATAGCACAACCTTATCTCGATCAACAGAAGCTATTTCAACTTCAATGTGAGTTAGACACGCCGATTATAAAGGCTTACGCCTTATATTTAACAGAGAATGCCGAAGACATTCGGGTACGGCTTGGGCTGGAGATGCTTGGGGTGGATAGGTAAACAGTGTCTGGAAGTGACTTACAGGCGGGACTTTGAGAGATTTTTGTGAGAGCAGTGGAGTAGAATGGTAGAATTACTCGCTGGTGAGAGGAGCCTGAAGGTTGAGGACGATGAAATATCGTGGAATAGTTGGGATGGGGTTGTTTTTTATCCTTGCCTTTTCCCTATTAGTAAGTATTATTTCCCCAACGATTCAGGACCAAGATACCCCGGTGGCCAAGCAGGGCGTACTGGATTTGTCGAGATGGGACTTTGAGAAACAGGGATTAGTTGATCTAGACGGAGAATGGGAGTTTTATGAAAATAAATTACTGAGTCCATCTGAGATTCAGCAAAGTATAGATAAGAATACTACATATCTATCTGTCCCAGGCACATGGAAAGGCAAGATCATAGAAGATGGAATGGACCGTAAAGGGGCTGGCACCTATCGACTTAAAGTGTTGGTGAAAGATTCGGATGAGATTCTTGGTTTGAAAATAAGAAGTATCCGTATGTCTCAAAAGTTGTTTATCAATGGGAAGCAAGAAGGAGAGGACGGGGTTCCTTCGACGGAAAGTGAGTCATTTAGACCAGGGAATACTCCGTATACGGTATTTTTTCAATCTAATACCCAAGAGATAGAAATTGTAATTCAAGTGTCTAACTTCAACTTTATTACTGGGGGGATCGTGAATTCAATCCCACTGGGCGTGCACACGGATATTACAAAACTGAACAGTATTCAGACGGGTACTGACATTGGAATTATATTGATCCTGGGGATGTTTGGAGCATATCATCTCAGCTTCTATTTCGTTGGGCGTAGAGAAAAGGCCTATTTGCTCAGCGGTTTATATTTGCTTATTCTTTCTTTGAACAATTCTCTATATGGAGAGAAGATATTTCAACAGTTACTACCCCATTTCCCTTTTGAATCAACTTACAAGCTATTGGAAATAAGCCAGTTTGTCGGTTCGATTATCATTATTATGTTTTACTGCTCGGTCGAGTCCCGGTTGATGTCAAGTAAGAGGATGAAGATTGTGTTGTCTCCATTTGTCCTATATCTTGTATCGGTTTTGGTGCTCCCGTATGGTGTACACATTCGTATGAAGTATCTATTTGTAACCTATCTTGGAATCGTTATGGTGGTAATCATAGTCAGAATGATCTATTTATATGTTCGCAGCCAGAGCCAGACGACGGATCGAAAAGAACTATTTTTGTTCATTGGCGGTGCGATTTCGCTCCTGATATTTTTCTTTGATGTAAGTCTTTACTCTGAAAATGTTCTGCAGACCGATTTGGTGGGTAAATGCGGAGTCATTGGTTTTATTGTTTTCTTCAATATTATGTTAGCTGTACGATTCTCAAACACTTATGATAAGACGGAAATGCTGTCCCGTCAGTTGCTAATCTCGAACCAGCTTAAAGATGAATTTCTGATGAACACTTCTCATGAGATCAAAACTCCGCTGCATGGCATTATGAATATGACATCCTTTTTATTAGAAGATGGCGAAGATAATCTGTATCCATTACAGAAACAGAATCTTTGGTTAATTAAGGACACTTCTACAAAACTGTCTATGCTCATTCAGGATTTGATTGATGTTAGTCTTTTGAAGCATGGAGAATTACGACTACAGCAGACAGTGGTTGATCTAAGGGTGGCTTCACAAATTGTATTTGATGTGTTGCAGTTTGAGCTCGCAGGGAAATCTGTGCGATTAGATAATCAGGTGGAACCCGATGTTTGGGTGCTTGCGGATGATAGTCGATTAAGACAAGTCATGTACAATTTAGTTCACAATGCGATCAAGCATACGGATAAAGGATTTATTACCATAAAAGCTTATGTAGAGGGAAGTACAGTATCTGTTACGGTGGAAGATTCAGGAACTGGGATATCCCCTGATATGCATACCGCCATATTTGAATATTTTGAACAAGTCGATAAACCACTTCCGCAAGATGGTTACACAGGAATGGGTGTGGGTCTGTATATTAGCAGAAAGCTAATTGAGCGGATGGGCGGTGAGATTCGGGTGGATTGGTCTGAGGTTGGTCAAGGCACTCGAATGATCTTCACCTTGCCCAAAATCGAGCGGATCCCAGGCTACCGCGAAGTAGCAGCTACAGGGGTGGGGCAGCACGCGCATTTTGAGCAGACCTCGCTTGATATAGTGGATCAGAGTGGATATACGATCTTAATTGTGGATGATGAGGCCTCTAACATTCATATTCTGCTGAATATTTTAAGACGGCATCATTACAATGTAATCACGGCGTTTTCAGCGAATGAAGCAATGGACAAAATGGAGCAGTACCCTAATATGGACCTAGTTATATTAGATGTCATGATGCCGGGGATTTCAGGAATTGAGTTGTGCCGAACGTTGCGGGTGCGTTACTCCATTCTGGATTTACCTATTTTGTTTGCTACAGTAAAAGACGCGCCAACAGATATTGCGCTTGGCTTCAGGGCTGGGGCGAATGATTATATAACTAAACCATTTGATGGAGAAACGCTGATTGCGAGAATTCAAACGCTGATTGCAATGAAGACATCGATACAAGAAGCGATACGAAATGAGTATGCTTTTCATCAAGCGCAAATCAAACCGCATTTTCTGTATAATGCACTGAGCAGTGTGATCTCTTTCTGTTATACAGATGGAGAGAAAGCCGCCTATTTGTTATCCATGTTAAGTCAATACATCCGTTATATTCTCGATATGGACCGTTCCACTTTAGTTGTTCCTTTGCACCGGGAGTTAGAGCTGATTCAAGCCTACGTGGAGATCGAAAAAGCGCGTTTTGGAGAACGGTTTGATTTTATTTTTTTTATGGATGAGGGTCTGCGTTCTGTTGAAATCCCTTCCTTATGTATTCAGCCATTTGTTGAAAATGCGATCAGACATGGATTGTTTGAAAAAGAGGGTCAGGGCAGAGTTTCGCTCACGGTTCAAGCAGGTAGTAACTATATGAAAGTTATCATCGAAGATGATGGTGTGGGTATGCCAGATGACTTGCTATATCAATTAACCGGAGACGAGCAGCCGGATGGCAGTATTGGAATCCATAACATTCGAAAGCGTCTAGGCGCTATACCCGGAGCTACCCTAACCATTCATTCCGACCTTGGGTTTGGGACCAAAGTAACAATGTATTTACCAGCAAGCCTTGGGGGCATGGAGGGAGAAACACGATGATTCGTGTAGTGATTGTTGAAGATGAGAAGCCAATTTTGAATTTGATGAAGGTACTGATCGGTCGTAATCCAGATTATACCATTAGCGGGGCCTTCTCAAATCCATTAGAGGCACTGGAGTGCATACCTGATTTACAACCGGATGTCGTGTTTATAGATGTTGAAATGCCTAAGATGAATGGTATTGAGCTGGCAAGCAGAATTCAGAAGCTAATGCATCAACCGGAGATTGTATTTACAACGGCCTACAAGAATTATGCACTGGAAGCGTTCGAGGTTAGTGCACTAGATTATATACTTAAGCCAATAACTCCCGAAGCGATCCACAGGGTCACTGAACGACTTATTAAACGAATGAGACCTGCGGTGATCCTAGAGCCAAAGAAAACGGGGCCTATGATCCGCTGTTTTGGCGGATTTGAAGTTTGTGATTCAGAAGGCAAGCCCATTCATTTTCGAACGCGCAGAGCAGAGGAATTATTCGCATATTTTCTATGCAATGCAGGTCGTTATATCAGTAAATGGAGAATAATTGATTTGTTATGGCCAGATATGCAGGATGAGAGAGGGGCATCCAACCTGTATAATACGATTTACCTCTTGAAAAAAATGCTAAAAGAAAAGGGCTTCGGCATGGAAATCCGTAAAATGAATGATGGTTATATGCTGGAGACCGGAAATGAAAGTTATGATGCTCTTGATTATCAAAGGTTTCATTTAGAAATGGCTGAAGGGAAACAAAACACTACTCAAATGGAGCGGCTTTGTTTCTTATATCAGGGGCCCCTGTTGGATGGAAAGCCTTATCTATGGAAGATTTCGCTGGAGGAAGCTTATTGCAAGTATTTTACAACCTGGACTCGATTGCTAGTGGACAGAGATTGTGCTACTCAGGATTGGCATAAAGCGGAGCAACGATTAGAAAAGTTCTTGGGTTTATATCCTCTTCATGAAGAGATGAACCAGCAAATGATTGATATATATGCTAGGCTCGGAAATAAGGATAAGATCGCACGGCTCTATGAGAAATTCGAGATTGCTTATCGTTCGGAGCTGGGCATGGTTCCTTCTTCAGAGTTTAAAGAGCGTGTAGTTGCATATCTGGCCTAAATTTTGATACGGACTTGGTATTTCAAAAGGCGTATGTTACTAGTATCAATGAATCTTCTATAAGTGAATAAATAATATTTTTTAAAAAGCACCCCTTTACGCTATACGGTATCTATATACTGTTAGCGGTAAGGGGATTTTTTTGCGAAACTTTTCTTTTATAAGTTTTTTCTACTTTCAGCTAACATTTCGAGAACTTAACCGTTATACATACGAAGGGAGGTGCAGGATGAAGCCCGGGCAGCTACATCAGATACTTCAACCGAAAATGCAAGAAATCCAAAAATACTTGATTCGTCTCGGGGCACCTGCAGCCGACGCGGAGGATATCGTACAAGATACGGTATATAAGGCACTTTTGTATATCGATTCTATTGATGAGAACAAATTCAGTGCATGGCTATATAAAGTAGCGATTAATCGTTATTATGATCTGTGCCGCCGCAGCAAACGGATAGTCATTCCTATTGATTATGTGGATGTTCCAGACATGGAACTGCCAGAGGATCATGTGCTGTTAAAAGAGAAACGAGAGGACATCGAACGTGTACTAGATGAGCTTCTTCCTCTCCACAAACAGCTCATTATTATGAAGTACGAGCTGGAGCTGTCCTATCAGGAGATAGCTGAGCTCCTTGGGATTACAACGGATACGGTCAAATCGGCATTGTTTCGTGCCCGCAAGCAATTTCAAAAAAAATACAGAGGTGAAGCGGAATGACGGCTCCATGGGAACAAAAGGATGATCCAAACCTTTCGAAAATAATTAAGAAAGCAAAACGAAAAACAATGATCCGTAATACGGTCATTTCTCTGATCGTGACCATTATAGTATTGTTCGGTGGCATGCTGGGTATCTCTCAACTGACCAGCTGGTTAGCGATGCGTGGGCTGGATGAGGAGAGGATTATGATGGAAATTAGCAGTCCTAATCTTCATGAGCTGAGAACTGAGCTGGATTTAGGATTTTTATCGGGCAAAGTTGAACTGAGTACGTACAAGGTTGTTGAGGGTGTACCTGTCGTGTGGGATACTAAAAAGCTGGAATTCAGTATGAGCAGCCGTTTTTCTCTACTTTACAGGGGATACTCTAGTATTAATGTTCCTGATCCAATAATGACAAGCCAAAATTATGAATATTACCGAGGATATAACAGTCAAAATGGACAGCGGGAAATGATGTTCTATGTACCTGGGGTGAATTATAACGGTAAGGTGTTGAATGACCTACCTGCACTTGAACAAATGGAACCTGGTAAGCTGGTAGAAATGGCAGTTTCGTTTGATAAAAGCTATACACAAGCAGAAGTAGAGAAGATGCTGCCAACAGAGCTGACACAGAAGTGGTATTGGGTAGATACGTATGACAATAAAAAGAAGCTTGAGTTTATTACGAATGATAGCAGCCCGAATAAATATGCATTACCGGAATCAGCGAGACAAGTATACGGTTACGGTGTCAATTGGGAAGGCTTATTTAAACCGAAACCAGAGGATTTTTTACAATCACTAGCATATGGGCTTCAGAAAGAGGGCAAGTATTACGGAGAATTTGAGCGAATCTCGAACTATTTGAAAAAGGATAAAGCGGCACCGGATGCCAGTGACGTACAGCTATTGGGAGTTGTTGTTACAGGAACTGCTAAGGAGCTGCAAAGCCTTAGAGGAAAACCGTATGTAAATACGGCAGTACTCGGCGCGGTTGTGGATAAATATTAAGCTTATAGTAAAACAAAGAAGACCCGGGAACGATGATCCCGGGTCTATTTTGATCATTTTTCAACCAATTATTTATGCTACGTCCATTTGGCGGACCACAGCTTCATTTCCTTCAAAATTTGATGCAAATCCTCACCTTTTGGAGTTAAAGAATATTCCACTGTTACCGGGACGGTAGGAAACACATGGCGTTCTAGTACACCGTGTTCCTCTAAATGGCGTAGAGTACTAGTCAAAGCACGAGGGCTGACATTAGTGATTTTTCGCTGAAGCGCTCCAAAGCGTTGGGTACCGTCGAATAACTCCCTTAGTACGAGAAAAGCCCATTTTCCGCCCAATACCTCAAGTGTTTTTTCTACATTACATTCAATAGTAAGTGGGGTTTTAGGGATATAATTATTGCTAGATTTAGCTGTTGTCAAGGAATCTCCTCCTGTTTTGGTGCCACTATACTCTTGTATAGTAACTACTCTAGAGATCATATAGTAAACTAAATTTCACTTCTTCCTATTATATACAAACTATTCTAGAATGAATATGTGCGTTAGGCAACCTGCCGAAATCATAACACGGAACTATGGAAAGGAGCAGTTATTATGAAATATCGTAGATTAGGTGGAACAGGCCTAAAAGTTAGCGAGATTAGTCTGGGAAGCTGGCTGACATACGGAGGCTATGTAGAAAGAGATAATGCTGTTAAAGCCATTGAAACCGCTTACGAACTAGGCGTAAATTTTTTTGATACGGCAAATGTTTACGAAAAGGGTGCTGCTGAGAAAGTGCTAGGCGAGACCTTGCGGAACTATCCGAGAGAATCCTATGTGCTGGCCACTAAAGTATTTGGCGAAATGGGGACGGGACCTAACGATCGTGGTCTATCCCGCAAGCATATTACGGAACAATGTCACGCAAGCTTGCAGCGTCTCGGCGTAGAATACGTGGATATTATGTATTGCCATCGTTTCGATACGGAAACTCCAATTGAGGAGACCTTACGTGCGCTGGATGATCTGATTCGTCAAGGCAAGGTATATTATGTCGGTGTAAGTGAGTGGACTGCGGCGCAAATGACAGATGCGCTAGCTGTAGCAGACCGCTATTTACTGGATCATATCGTGGTTAACCAACCGATTTATAATATGTTCGAACGTTATATTGAGAAAGAAATTATTCCGCTCGGCGAGCGACGTGGCATTGGACAGGTTGTTTTCTCTCCACTGGCTCAAGGGCTGTTAACAGGAAAGTATAACGCGGACATCCCTGAAGATAGCCGTGCGGCTAAGCTGGATCGGTTGAAAAAGGCGATTACAGAAGAGAAGATTGAAAAGGTTCGCCAACTGAGCGGGGTAGCTGCGGAGCTGAATATTTCTGTGGGAAATCTGGCTTTGGCTTGGATTCTGCGTCAGCCTAATGTAGCAAGTGCGCTAGTGGGTGCCAGTCGTCCGCAGCAGGTCGAAGAGAATGTTAAGGCTTCGGGAATAGAACTTTCCGAGGATATTTTGAAGAAAATTGAAGAGATTCTTAACTAGAGATAGATTCATAAAAAAGGAGATATGATCATGGCGAAAGTAGTTGTTACTGGCGGAAGCGGGATGCTCGGCAGATGGGTGGTCCGGCATTTTGTTGAGCAAGGGTATGAGGTTGTGAATGTGGATACGCAAAAATCTCCAGATTCCTTGTGCCAAACGATCATTGCTGATTTGAATAATTTAGGTGAAGTGTACGGCGTACTTGCAGGCGCTGATGCAGTTGTGCATCTGGCTGCGATCCCGGCCGCAAATATAAAGACGAGTGAAGTCACCTTTCAAAATAATGTAGTATCCACCTATAACATTCTGGAGGCTGCTGCTGGACTAGGCATTCGCAAAGCAGTTATTGCTTCCAGTGAATCCTCTTATGGCATCTGTTTTGCGGTTAACCCATTGGGTCCGCAGTACGTGCCTATGGATGAGGAGCATCCACAATTACCTGAGGACAGTTACGGTCTATCTAAAGTTGTGAATGAAAAGACAGCAGAGATGTTCCAGCGCAGAACGGGTATACAAGTCGTTTCCCTAAGAATCGGAAATGTCATTGACCCATCGACGTATGAACGTTTCCCTTCCTTCATTCATGATCCCGCGCAGCGTGATCGGATTCTGTGGAGTTATATTGATACACGGGATGTAGCGACAGCTTGCCAATTGGCGATTGAAACGGACGGATTGGGCGCAGTTGCTCTTAATATATGCGCAGATGAGACCAGTATGGCTGTTCCTAGCAGAGAGTTAATGGCCGCACGTTATCCAGAGGTGACGGATTTCCGCCAGCCGCTGGAAGGCCATGAGTCGTTACTCAGCAATGCGAAGGCGAAGAAGCTGCTGAATTGGCAGCCCAAGCACTTATGGCGAGATTACGTTAATGAATAAATGACGAGCCAGGTTTACTTTTACTATAAATGAGAGTTCAAAAAGTACGGTTTTTGAACATCCTCTATAAGGAGCGTGTGAAATGAAGGTATTATTTATCGGAGGTACGGGACTGATTAGCCAGGCTGTATCCCCGCACGCGGTAGAACAAGGAATAGAGCTGTATTTGTTCAACAGAGGACAAAGAGGCGAATTCGTTCCGGATGGGGCGAAGGTGATTCAAGGTGACATTCGTAATCCGGCGGAGGCTGCCGAAGTATTGCGAGATTATGAATTTGACGTAGTGGTAGACTGGATTGCTTTTACACCGGAACATGTGCAGACAGATATTGATCTGTTTACAGGTAAAACGAAGCAGTACATTTTTATCAGCTCGGCCTCGGCTTATCAGAAGCCACAGCGTAATTATATAATCACAGAAGAGACACCCCTGGAGAATCCTTATTGGGAATACTCGAGAAATAAAATTGCTTGTGAGCAGCTATTGATGGAAGCACACAAGAGCAGCGGATTCCCGGTTACGATTGTTCGTCCTTCCCATACTTACGGAAACACAGCCATCCCTGCGGCACTCACGAGCGGACAGCATCCTTGGTCCTTGATTGATCGTATCCGTCGTGGCTTGCCTTTAGTCATCCATGGAGATGGAACATCTTTGTGGACACTGACGCATAACTCAGATTTTGCCAAAGGATTCGTCGGATTGCTTGGGCATCCGGAAGCGATTGGGGAGGCCATTCATATTACTTCTGATGAGGTGTTGAACTGGAATCAGATCTATGCGGCCATTGGGCAAGCGGCAGGTGTGGAGCCGAAAGTGGTTCATATCTCTACAGACTTTATCACAGCCTTCTCCCCTCCAGGGACGGCTGATGGCTTGATCGGCGATCAAGCGGTCAGCAGTGTTTTTGACAATCGTAAAATCAAACGTCTCGTGCCTGACTTCCAGGCTGCCGTTCCTTTCTCTGAAGGGATAAAGCAGTCAATTGCTTGGTTCGAGGCTCATCCAGATCAATGCACGGTTGATGCGGAATGGTCTGCTTTACTAGATCATTTGATCGAGAAACATGGAGTTGAGGCCAAGCCTCTATCCTTTTACTCATAAGATTTGTACGGTTAATATTTAAAGACGGTCTGTTCCTAAGGGAGCAGCCGTTTTTTTTGGGTTTGTCTAGCTCAATGTAAGGTTATGGAATGAATCAGCAAATCATGAATATACTCTCACTACCTTAAATTCCGTTAAAAAGGAGTCCTGGCCATGCCAACACATCCCTTTGTCTCGCGTTTTTTTGTAAACTCAGATGCAAGCCGTGAGAAGTTAATTTATGATTTGCCAGAATCCTGGTGGAGCCGTCCCTTTGAATATGAGTGGTGTATTAACTTTATTTCTCCACATGGTGTGGTGCTGGATGCTGCTTGTGGAATTCCTCATCCCTTGAAATTTTATTTAGCTGGGGTATGTGCAGAGGTTTATGCTTGCGATATGGACAGCAGGGTTATTTACCGGGAGGACATCCTAGATGCGATTACAGATGAGATCGGGGAAAAAGCGGCAAAGCAGGTTATAGCTAGAAGAACGAACAACTTGCATCTTGCTCAGGCCAATCTTGCGGCTCTTCCATATGAGGATGAGAGCTTTGACACTATTTTTTGCATATCAGTGCTGGAGCATTTGACCTTAGAGGATACGGTCGGCACTTTACGGGAATTTCACCGAACGTTGAACGAAGAAGGGCTGCTCGTGCTAACGTTTGATTACCCAACGGTAAACTTAAATCTCATGAATGATTTGCTGCTGCAAGCTGGATTTCAATATTGGGGGGAGACGGATTTTGAGTTGCCTGCAGATGCTGTGTCCACAGATTTGTGGGGTGGGTTACAATGCTTCCGGGCTGTTTTGAAAAAATCAAAGGCATAACAGGTCTTCTTACCCTTAAATTAGTAATCTATTTCCAGTAAGCTAGAATAATAGCTATTATAGATTCCATAATGAGGATAGGAGGCTGTATTTTTTGAGATTAGGGTCGAATGTACTTCGCAGCATGCTACTTACTACACTTCTATTATCACTGATTCTCCCTTCGACGATTGCATCTAGTGCAGCTTCGCCATCTTCAGAACCTATCAGACTTGCTTTTGCTGGTGATATTCTCTTGGACGGTTTTGTGGGTGATCAGATCGCGAAATACGGAGTGAACTTTCCGTTTGTGAAAGTCGCACCTACCTTGCAAAAGGCAGATATCGCCTTCGCGAATCTGGAAACGCCAGTGTCTATTCGAGGGAAGGCAGCAGAGAAAACCTTTGCCTTTAGGTCTAAACCAGCAGTGCTTAGTGGCTTAACCTATGCTGGGATTGACGGCGTTTCTTTGGCTAATAATCACATTTTAGATTTCGGAACAGACGCTATGCTCGATACATTGGTGCATCTGGATCGAAACAAGATTGGCCATACAGGAGCTGGTAAAAATGTAGAGGAAGCGTTCAAACCGTATACAAGGACGGTAAAGGGGAAGAAGATCGCTATCTTAGGTGTAAGTCGAGTGCTTTCAGGCCCTTCTTGGTATGCCGGCAACAATAAACCGGGAGCTGCCTCAGCGTACACCTCGCAGCCTATGCTTACGGCTATTCAGAAGATGTCAAAGGAGAATGATTACACGATTGTGTACATTCACTGGAATGAAGAGTTTAAGGATTATCCTGAACAATACGCCCGCACGCTAGCCAAACAGATGATTGATAGTGGTGCAGATATCATACTCGGCGCACACAGCCATTGCCTGATGGGCATCGAATACTACAAAAATAAACCGATCTATTATTCACTTGGAAACTTTGTGTTTAATCGTTCAACACGTGGTGGAGAAAAGACGCTTCACTCGATGCTGGTGAATTTTGAGATTAATGAGGCTAAGGTGACTAGTAAGATTACGCCAGTCAAAATTATTGGTGGACAGCCGAACTTCATGGACGATTCTTATAATAAGAAGACGATCAAGCTAATGAATAGCCTATCTTATAATGCAATTATTGATGCGAATGGCAGGGTTACGGAGAAACCATTATAACGATAGAATAGATCGACCAGAGATCACTGGTCGGTTTTTTTTGTAATTAAATTCAATTAATTATACTAAATTTATCCAATATTTGATCTTTCTATTAATAATATGTAATACTTATATTAAATCAGTACATAGTAGAAAGCTTGATTGTCGAAAAAAGTAGATGCATAAAGCATAAATAGTCTGTATTAACTCTACTAAACGTTTTTTTGCTCTGATATACGTCGGAGTGTTTCCAGACTTGATGTATTGGGTAAATGAGGGTATCAATTGGGATACTCTTCAAGCTGATTTGTAATCGCAATGTTGGATATTTATTAATTTCAAGACAAATAATTTGGATCGCTTTACAGCATTTTGTCGAAAGTGTACATATTTTTGTCGAATAATTGTCGATAAATATCATATTTTGTAGAAATAAAATTGACAGGGAATGAATAGCACTTTAATATTAGAGTATAGCGTAATCATTACTATCACTTAGAAGCCTACATAGCTTTTAGCAAAAATGATTATTAATGTGAATTTAAGGGAGGATGTACGATGATGAAAGCGACAGGCATAGTAAGAAAAGTAGATGAATTGGGACGTATCGTAATTCCTATTGAACTACGTAGAACGATGGGAATTGACATAAAAGACCCGCTCGAGATTTTTGTAGATGGAGAGAAAATTATTCTTAGAAAATACGAGCCAACTTGTATCTTCTCCGGAAGCGCAGAGAACCTCATCAATTTCAAAGGTAAAATGGTAAGCAAAGATGTTCTCGATGAGCTGATTTCTAGCTTTGACAGAGTGTAGTCGATAGATTACACATTTTTGCTAAAAAAGAACCGGTACAGCAAGCACAATTTGTGCATGCTGCCGGTTCTTTTTTATGATAGCACAACAAAAAAAGCAGCAAATCCCCTAGAAAAATAGGAAATCTACTGCCCACACGATCCTTATTCAGACTCCAGCACACTTTGAATCTTTTTGATAAAGGCTTCATATTGCACAAGGCCCAATTCCATACACAGCTTTTGGAAAGGGGACAGTTTGCAATCTAGTTGCTTTAATTTCTGATCAAGATCTTCGTACATTGCCTGCTTTTCTATCAATGCTTGCCGAAGTAGATTATCTATGTTCTCTTTATCGGTCTTATCTCCGAAATAAAGATGCATAAAAAAGTCTGATCGCAGAACTTCCTTTTCAGCCGGTGTTTGCAAGTAAGCATGGAACTGATCCAAGCCAGCACGGGTAATGGTAAATACATTTTTGTCAGGTTTGCCTTCCTGCCGTATGGATTCTTTGGTGATTAGGTCCAGCTTCTCCATCTTGCTCAGGGTTGGGTAGATGGTGCCGTAGCTGGCATCAAAGAAAAAAGAAAAGTATTCCTCGAAATGCCGTTTTATCTCATAACCCGAATGAGGTTTTTCACTTAATATCCCTAGAATGACATCTTGTATATTCATGAATCATTGTCGCTCCTCTCTTTCACCTCCTACCATATCACAACTGCATTTCGCTCTCAATTTGAAAAGGCATAACCAAGGAGGCAAACTAAATAATTACGCATTTGCTGGTACGGGCTCTTGTTCTTGTGATAACTGAGTTTCCTTGCGAATGAAGGTTAGGATAATGCTTAATCCAGCTATTGCTGCACCAATGCAGAGTAGATAGAACATATCTTTCCATACACCATTGCCTCCGATAACTAGGTCGAGCATGCCATTTACCGCGTAGTAAGCAGGTGAGAAGGGACCGATCCAGCTATAAAAAGGAGAAAGCACATCACGAGGAATTGTTGCTCCGGAAGCCAACATTTGTATGGAAAGAAGTGCGATATTTAGCCAGGCACCAGCGTCGCCGAGTAGCAGCAGACTGAACTGTGCAAGAATCATGCAGGAGAGAATCACAATGAATTCGAACAGCCACATGAGCAGAAAGCCATGGCTGGAGTGGATCCCGAGTGAGTTAACCATGATAGTCCCCACTAGAGAGGTTAGTACAGCCGTTGCACCCATAATGGCAAACCGGGCTCCAAAGCGATCCCATTTACCAAATTGACCCGATAAGTTGGAAGAAGCTTTTTGCAGATTCATGGCGAGTAGCATAGCTCCGGTAAAGGAGGCAGTAACAATCATTAACGGAACCATAGTTTGTGCAAAATTAGTTGTGGGATGGATGACTTCTACGTTTGCGGAGATTCGGCTGCTTGCCGCACTTTTGATGATCTCTGCTTGTGCTTGCGGCAGCTTCATAGCTTCGAGGGTTTGGTTTAGTGCTGTATTACTGCTTTGAGTGTTCATGGCAGCCGTGACTTTAAGGGCTACAGTCTGCATAACATTGCTAACCATTTGCGGATTAGATTCATTTATGAGGTAACGGAGTTCAGTCTTTCCGGATGGAATACTAATCGCTCCGGTGAACCCTTGTGGAATATTGATAATCATGCGGATTTCTCTATGCTCAAGGGCTTCCTTGGCAGCTTGTAGTGGAAGGTCCTGTCTGGTTACGAACTGAAGGGACTGGGTAATGCCATCGACTACAGGCTGAGCATTCGCACCATCCTCATTCACAATAGCAATCGGCAACCGATCTACCCGATCAGTTACATGGTCATACCCTGTAATCCAGATTAAGCTGAAAAAGACTTGGAACAACAGTGCAGTTATAATCCCGACGATGGTAGCAGGCTGCTTGAGGAAGCGCATGATTAATGGACGTGACATGGTTATCTCTCCTTTATATTTCAACATGTTATATTACAGGTTGTAATATAACATGTTGAAATATAAACTGCAACAAGAAAAGTGGAGAGCATGGACATTCCGAAGTGATATCATATATCATAGGGCTTGTACTGGAAATTTCGTGCAGATGAATGTGCTTACCTGAAGCAAAAGAGAATGGGGAGGAACAACAGATGAGTAAAGAGGTACAAGGAACAGAACTGAACGCGGTTCACTCGGAGTTGAACAAGCCGGAAGCGATTGTTTTTGATATGGATGGAACATTGTTCCAGACTGAAAGTCTTTTATTACCTGCATATCATAAAATGTTCGATATTTTGCGGGAAGAGGGATTATACTCAGGACCAACACCGCCGGAAGAGCTTATTCTAAGCGGCTTAGGGATGCTGCTGGCAGATATTTGGAAGAAGGTTATGCCTGATGCCGATGAGGCGGTGCACCGCCGTGCAGATGAGCTGCTATTGCAGCTTGAGGTCGAAGGACTTGAAGCAGGTGGGACGTTACTGTATCCTCAGGTGGTCGAAACACTGACTGCCCTAAAAGAGCGTGGAGTACGGTTGTTTGTGGCTAGTAATGGGCTGGAGGAATACATTCACAGTATAGTTGTGGTGCATGAGCTTAAAGAGTTATTTGAAGGATTGTATAGTGCCGGTGGTCAAGGCACTGCGACGAAGACAGAATTGCTACGCATTTTGCTGGACAATCATGGAATCAAGAGTGCCTGGATGGTAGGCGATCGCTCGTCCGATGTGGAGGCAGGTAAGGGAAATGCTCAAACCGTCATCGGCTGTGCGTATGCAGGTTTTGGCCGTCAGGATGAGCTGAAGGGCTCCGATGTAATTATCACTTCCTTTGATGAGTTGATAGACTTGTACGACAACGCATCGGTTAGCGAATAGGAATATCGCGATTTATATTTGGTAAACGAATAAAAGGCAAACCTCATCTAGGCAGAGGGTTGCCTTTTTAATGTTAAGGTTCTAAATGCAGATGCAGGAATAGCTCAAAGCTAAAAAGATATACATAAACAAAGGGGATGATCCGATAGATCATGGAAAGGGGTTATTCCTATGTGATGATAAGGAATCGAGAAGCATGTTAAAGGAGTATAAAAAATGATAATGAGCTTCCTTTTTATTGCTTTAAGCGCTGCACTTGGAGTGGGCATGTGGTTTTTAGTAATAGGTATAGTCTTTTCTATTGGTGGCGGAGACTTATTTATAGTTACTCATTATGATTCCTTATTTTTTTATATTGCTGTTTTTTTATTGTGTATCGTGAGCTATCTTTTGTTTATAAAACATCTATTAGAAAAGAACTTACAGCTCTTGCTCCATATTTGTGTGGGTACCACTATGCTCTTCTTTTTTCTAACGCCTTGGCTGAGCTAATCAAAATCTTCAATACAACGAGTTTTTCTAATATAAGTTCCTCAGAACATCAGAATCTTCCAGGAAAGCAGCGGTATCCAGACCTAACCTTTCGGCAATTTTCATAACCTATGCAGGCAGAGCGCCAACGAGTCATCGTTCGCTCTGCTTTTTTTTGTGCTGCTGGAAAATATCTCGACACCAATCGAGTTTTTGTGAGTTTTTTGTGAGATTGATTTGGTTTTATGAAACTACATCATTCTCTAAAAGGAGGAGTGCAGGTGCTCAAACTGAAAGATTGGCGCGAATTGGACATCCTGCCTGTTAGCAAGTTCCCCCATTGGGGTCGGCAGGCTGTAAACATTCGCTGCCTCCTGCCATCATTTTTCATCAACCGGAAAAGTGAAGGCAGTAAAACGACTATGAGGAATGGAGAGTGAACAATGAAGAGGTATAAGCTGTTTTCGATAATGTTGGTGTTGTCTTTGGTATTGTCCATGCTTCCTGTTGCACCTGCAACAGTAAACGCGGCTGCAGGTTCAGCGGGGGCAAGGGCCGAATATGGCGGATTAGGCGGGTCTGAGCTATTCCTGGGAGGGAAATATATAGAGCTTGGAATCAGCAACTGGGGCGATTTCGGCACTGAGGGCAATAAACCCGCGAACTTCCGCGGAACAAGCAGTAGAAATAATCTTGGCATGAGTGCGGATCATGACGGGTATGGCACTGGCTTGGATCTGCCCGTGGATTATTATTTGCCTGGGACTCCCGAGGAACGGTTCGCGGTAGGCTATAAGGTGGGTGGAAATACATATGCGAAATCCAATTCAGCTGTGATGAACACCAAGCAAATGCCGACTACGGTATTGAATACCTCGCAGGAGGATAAAGGGCTCCTGAGTGCGACTATCGTCTCTACATGGGACGGAACAATGGAAATTAAGCAGGTTATAAGCTTTAAAGAAGATTACAAGTTCTACCGTAATGACGTTACCATTAAGAATCTCTCCGACCAGACCTGGGATGGAGCTCGGTATATGCGTTCAATGGATCCGGATAATACGGTAGACCAGGGCGGATCATATGCAACGGCTAATAGGGTAACTCATACCGTAGAGGAGGATGGCGTTGCTGTCGTTGAAGCGAAGACCAATTCGGACGCAGACCCGCTCTTTAAAGCATTTAGTTCGAGAGCACCTATCTTCTTTTATTCAAGCAATCCGCAGGCCAAGGCATCCGTATTCGGATTTACCAATGTAGATCCTTATGCCTTTGAGGCGTATGACAGTCCGAAGCCTAAAAATCAGGAAGTGGTGGCTGATACGGGTATCACGATGACCTGGGATTCGGGCGCTCTGGCTCCAAGTGAGAGCAAGAGCTTCACCTACTACACCAGTCTAGACGAGCGGGACTTCAAAGAGGTTCTCGCGGAAATCGAGCTGGATGAGGGCAGCGGCCCTCTGACTGAGACGGAGGCCAATGATGGTACGGTGAAGGGTAACCAGAAGGTCAACATCCTTGGAGCTACCCTTACCGATCCGATTGACGTGAACCATATTCGGATCAACAACCTGCCCGCCGGACTGGGCTTTGAGGTGACCCGGCTGAGTGAGACCGAGCTCAACTTCAAGCTGACCGGTGCAGCGGTAAACCACAGTAAGGAATTTAGTGTAGATAACTTGTCTGTGACAGTCGGCAAAGAGAATCTGATAGGGACATCCGCTGATTTAACAACCAAGACCTTCGGTCTTACCTTTATTGATCCAGCTATGTTGAGCTTGGATAAAGGCCTTGTCTCGGAAGCCGTATACGGCAGCGGACAGATTTCGGAGACATTGCTGTTGTCCGTTACGGGCGGCAAATTTGCTTCGGATATTGGTTCAACGGATATTCAGATTCGAAATCTTCCTGATGGGCTAAGCGCGACATTGAAGAGAATCTCTGATAAGGAGCTTCAAATCGGCTTTGATGGCATCGCAATGGAGACGGAGGACGTATACAATGCCTACGTAACGGTAGCGGCTGATAAGCTTATCGGAAGTCCGACATCTCTAAGCACTAATACGTTTAAGATTGATTTTAAGGACAAGGAGCCTTTTCTGGTCGTTCACTCACCTGTTTATGAATCCGATCTTAATGAAGGCAGCATTGCCGATGCACTGGTTCTGGAGCTCAAGAACGGAATCTTTGATGCATCCGTTACAGATTCAGTATACGCGGTGAATTGGCCGGATGGGTTGGATATAGGCGATATTACGATTGACAATCCTACCCAAATAACCTTATCTATTGCCGGACATGCAAACAGCCACGAAATCACGGATAGTATAAATAATGCGGAGGTGACGGTCGCGGGAATCCCGTCAACTACCTTCTCGGTCCTATTCCGTTCTCCGCCGCCATCCATTTCGGCTTCTCCAGATGTTCTCCATGATGCGGGCGACGGTTCGGTCGAGGAGACCTTGAGGGTAACCCTGAAGAACGGCAGATTTACCGAAGAGGTTAACACTGGTGTAACGATCAATAACCTACCGGAGGGACTGGACTTCACTGTGGTGCGCATCAGTGACACTATACTCGAAGTCCACTTTACGGGGCAGGCAACGAAGAAATCCGATGCTTCCGCATTTGCTTCGGTCACAGTTGATCCTGCAATTGTCATTGACGCTGCAGCATCACTCACCTCAAATAATTTCGATTTGCAGGTGCCGGATGCAACTTCTCTAATTGTTAGGGATATGACTGATCTTACCTGGGACACGATCCGGGAAGAGAATATCCAGCAAGAGTCTGTCACCTCGGATGTATATCTTACTGAGAAGGGGACTTACGGAAGTAAGATCATCTGGAAATCTACGAATGAAGCAGTCATCTCGCCTGACGGTACTGTTACTAGACCCTCATTCGAGAAAGGGGATCAAGAGGTTACATTAACAGCGGAATTCAAGAACGGTTCTTCTGTCCAGACAAAGACCTTTATTCTTATTGTCAAAAAAGAAGCGGGAACCGATGAACAGTCGGTTGCTGAAGATTTAGATCGGTTAACCTGGGAAATGATTCGGGCCGATAATGAAAGCCAGAAAGACGTGAAGACGCTGCTGAAACTGCTGACAAAAGGCAGCAACGGCAGCAGCATTACCTGGAGTACTTCGAATAATGAAGTCATCGGCACAGATGGCAAGGTAACGCGTCCTGGTTATCTGGAAGGGGACCAGACGGTAACCTTGACTGCGACAGTAAGCAAGGGTAAAGCTGTTCAGACCAAGGAATTCGTTGTGACAGTCATCAAGCAGCCGATGAATGACGCGGAAGCCGTAAGCGAAGACCTGGCAGGGTTGACCTGGAAGATGATCCGGGCCGAAAATGAGCGCCAGGAGGATGTGAAGACGCTGCTGAAACTGCTGACAAAAGGCAGCAACGGTAGCGGCATTACCTGGAGTACGTCGGATAAGAAAGTGATTGATACAGACGGCAAGGTAACGCGTCCTGGTTATCTGGAAGGGGACCAGACAGTAACCCTGACCGCAGTGATAAGCAAGGGTGAAGTCACCTTTAAGAAAGAGTTCATCCTTATTGTTAAGGCAAAGATTGCAGATATTAATGAACAATTGGCCGAAGAAATCGGTATGTTGAGAATTGGCTATACCAATCCGGATTCGGTAAACAGCGTAACGCAAAATATCCAGCTGATCTCGAATGGCTTCTATGATTCCAAAGTAGTATGGACCAGCCATAGAAGCGATATTGTCAGTAACACAGGAGAAATCCAGCGACCATTGAAAGATACGATTGTCAGATTGACCGCCCGGGTAACGAAGGATGGCTTCTTTCATGAAAAGGACTTCTACATCACGGTTAAGGGAACAAGTCTGGTTGATCTTCCCAAGGATGAACTTAATGCGAATATTGTATACGCACCAGGAGATTCCGAGACTTCTGTAAAGAAAAATATATTTTTGACGACTAAAGGAGATACGGGTTCCTTACTGACTTGGACATCTAGTAATCCTGACATCATCTCGAACACTGGCCGGGTCAGCAGACCAGGTCCGGAAGAAGAGGATGTAAAGATAGTGCTTACCGTGCGGCTTGCCGATCCGGACAAGCCGGGCGAATTTAGAGTCAAGACGTTTACGGTCATCGTCAAAAAGCTGAGTGATCAAGAAGCAGTGGACGAGGCAGCTAGAAGTTTGAAGATAGACGATGCCGCAGTCTTTGCAGAAGGTGACATTTGGGAAAGTGTAACTGAAGGCTTCCTGCTGCTGCAGACTGGAAAGTACAGCACTGATATTACATGGGCCTCTAATCAACCGTCAGTTATCGGAATTGATCAGAACGCTGATCAAGTTATAGGCAAGGTTAACCGGAAAAATGAAGAGACCAACGTCATCCTGACTGCAACCTTTAGCCGAAAAGGCAAAACTGCGACCAAAAAATATCTGCTGATTGTCAAGGCGCTGGGAGTGGCGAAGGACGGAGCTATCCGTCAAGTGACCTCCAGACAGGCAGAGTTGTCTATTAATAACGATGGCAAGCCGTTGCAGCAAGGTATCAACATTCTAAGAACCAATATGTCGGATGGGACTAAGATCGATACAATCATTGTGGACGACAATCAAATGTTTAATCTGGTGGAAGCTGTGAATCCAAATGATCCAGATCTGGTGAATCGAAGCCTGACCATAAGTCACGTGGACGATCCTTCTGAACATGCGGATGAGATTGCCATAGAAATTCCGGCATCGGCCATATTGACCCTTGCAGGGCGCAACATTGCATTGGATATCGTCACCAGTCTGGCATCCATTCATTTGGATGAAGCAAGTATCAAGCAGCTTGAAGCTGCCGGTACAGACTTGTATTTCAGAATTGTACCGGTACGGAATTTAAAGGAACAGCAGACCTTCCAGACGAACGCCGTTAATATTGGTACTACGAAGCTTTTACTAGCCAATAACCAGACCGTTAAAGTTCAGGGAATACCGCGGGGGATTGAGACTAACTACAGTGGGATCAATACGTATATCCGGATTCCGCTGTCTGAGCTGACTGACAAGATTCCTGTTCAGAGCTCCGTTGCCAGAGATGCCTTCCTGGATAGTCTGAGAATCTATGTTGAGCATAGTGACGGAGACATTGTAGTGTATTCTCCTCTCCGGATTGGATACACCGCTAAAGGTGAACCGGAATTTGCAGAGTTCCAGATTGATAAATTCAGTATTTTCCAAATGATTCAAATCGCAGATAAGAAATCGGACGACTCTCAGCACTCCGGCAACCCGATTGTTGTCAGCACTGCTCCTGTGCCGGTACCAGCAGACACCAGAAGTACTGAACTGACTGGCGAGAAGTTGAAGGAGCTGCAGGATCAGGATGGAGTGATTAAGGTTGAAACCGACTTAGGTACTATCAAGCTGAATTCTGGTAATGTAAGTCTGGATAAAATCCAGAAGCTATTTGGACAAGAACATATCAATCCAAAAGACATTGTGATTCGTGTAGGATTAACCACAGCCGATCAGAGTTACATTGAAGGATTCAAACTGGCAGCCAAGAGGGAGCAGGTACAGCCTGTAGGTCAACCTGTCAAGTTCTATATCGAAGCATCGTATAAAAATCAGACCCGATCCGTTTCAAGTCAAGGTTGGGGAGAATATACGTTGCCGGTACCGGAAGGAATGAAGATTACAACAGGTGTTCTCTACAAGGATGGTGAGATTTATCATCAGCCAACTTATGTGAATATAGAGAATGGACGTTACTATGCGCGCATTAACAGCCTCGAGACCGGAGTCTTCGGATTAATCTGGAATCCGGAAGAGTTCCAGGATGTTGAGCGGCATTGGAGCAAACAGGATGTTAATGTTATGGGCTCCAGGCTCGTTGCGAATGGCATGAGCGATACGGTCTATGAGCCGCAGCGCGCAATCACCAGAGCGGAATTCACGGCTATGATGGTCAGAGCTTTGGGAATTGTCAATTATGATGAGCGGTCTGTATCCTTCAGTGATGTCCTGGCACATGTCTGGTATGAACGGGAAATGGAAGTTGCGATAGAGAATGGTCTAATTGCCGGTTATCCTGACGATACATTCAGACCGAATAACAGCATTACCCGACAAGAAGCGATGACCATCGTCAGCAGAGCGATGAAAATTACCAAGCTAGTATCTACCCGCAGTGAAGAGCAGTATTTAGAGCTGCTTCAGTCTTTTACGGATTCGAAATCGATTGCCAAATGGGCAGAAAAAGACGTGAAAATGAATCTTTCTGCCGGCATCATTGTAGGTAGAAATGAGCGGCTGGCGCCTAACGAGAATATTACTCGTGCCGAGGCAGCCGCTGCAGTAAGAAGACTTCTGATTCAGTCGGGAATCATAAATCCTTAATTGTAGCAGTGAATTTATTAATTCCTATTTTTAACAAAAGCAGCGGTTGCCCAAGTTGGGAAGCCGCTGCTTTTGTTGTTGAGTATCAATTTATTCCTCAGTAGTCTTAGCTGTGGTTGGGGCACCTTTGTTATTATATAGCCATAACGCATATTCTAAAGGTCGCACTAGTGCTTTGCGATAGGTGTTGCCGTCCCCTGATCGGGCAAACACTTCACGTGCAGGCTTTGGATTAACCTCCAGCACATAGATTTTTCCTTCTCGATCAATGGCAAGATCCAGTGCAAGTTCACATAAGGCTCCGAAACTTTCTTCCAAGAAGGCAGCGGCATCAAGACCTAACCTTTCGGCAGATTTCATAACCTTATCGGTTTTATCTTGACTACCCAGCCATTCCTTCAGGAGCGTTTCAGCTCGAACGGCGTGCCCACCGCCATGAAGATTGGAGGTTACGCTTCGCGCCGCACCGACCCTTGCTGCCATACCTGTCAGTTCCCAGACGCCTTGCCCATTCTTTTGAACGAGCATGCGGTAATCATGGAAACGTCCGCCAGGCAGACGTAGTGGAATCCCCTGTTGGACGAGGAAACGTCCACCAATACACCATTGTCGAACGATGGAATCCAATCGGGAGGCAGAGACCTTTCGGGGTGGAATAATCCGGCGATCTTGGCGGCGGCCCTGAATATCAAATACCCCTTTACTGTTCTTTACCCGCTCAATTCTAAGGATACCGCGTCCACCTGTGCCGTTTGCAGGCTTGATATAGAGGACCGGGCTCTGCTTTAACATTCGGTGCAGATCCGCAGAGGAGTTATATAGTAATGTTTCTGGCATATGCTGCCGGAAGCGACTCTTTTGTGAGAACGTTTGGTGAATGGTCCATTTGTTGCGCAGTGGACGATTCAGAAACAGCAGATGTTTATAGCGTTCACGGAAACGAAGCAACTGTTGAAAGCGCGTGCTGCGCTGGATACGGCAACGGTCATAAATCATGTTCGGGAAGGAACGCCATTTGCGTGACCATTTCCCGCTCTTTGGATCAAAGACAAGGGCATGGATCTGCTCTTTGCTGGGATGGACATCCATGGGGGTAAACACAAAAACATCCAAGCCCATTCGATTGCCCTCAATGATCATTCTCCGGTACACGGCCTTTTCTTCAAGCTGCTTGGCTTCATTTATATACAAAGTAAGAATGCCTAAGACGGGCTCTGGCACAGGAGTTCACCTTCTTGTGGAGAGTTTGTAGTACTGACGGTATTCTGTGGTGACCGGATCAATAAAGTTGGCTTGCCAGTAGGGCCACTAGAAAGCGCCACTGCGGCAAGACCAACATTGAAACACATTTTCAGACTGGCTGTATTATCGCTGGCAACACTGCATTCCAGACGGCCTAAACGCTTTAACTGGGCGGCCATAAGGGCGGTGCCGGTATGCCTATTTCGGTATAAGGGATGCACGGCAACGAGACAGGCCTCTTCACCGAAACCGGATACGAAGCTTACTCCTGCTAGCTGGCGCCCATTCTGACCGCGTACGGTGGCGACAAGCAGCGAGACACCCGGCTCTGACAACTGTTCTGGAGTTAATCGGGCCATTACCTTGCAAGCCTGGTTTGTAATCCGACGCTCCCCATGCTCTCTTATAAACTCAAGCAGTCCGGTTAGCCGCGATTTCCACTTTTTAGCATCAGTGTCGTAGATAGAGGATATCTGCATGCTGTGTCACATCCTTTAATGAATTCTACTTGATATGGCGAGCTAAGTGCTGGCCATATTGAAAGATTCGCTCCAAAGAAAGCTTGCGAATCGCAGGCTCATCAAATTTCATCGGACGGGAGTTTGCCTCAAAGAACCAGAGTCCACCGTTCTCATCGACACCGAGATCCATCGACATCTCCCCAAGCATAGAATCAGAGGCTCTTTCAATTTGTCTGGCAATTAACAGAGCAGTTGTAGGTACACTTTTTAAGATAGAGGCTGCTCTTTCGGTTCCAAATGTGCTTTCTAGCATGGTGGAGGGCTCCTCGATACTTCCGCCACGAGGTACATGCGTAGTGATGCTGCGGGCACCAGCTAGACGCGCACCTATGCCGGTCATTGCCCAGCCGCCTCTGCCGTTTTTCTGCAGAAGTACACGTAGATCAAATGGTCGTCCTCGGTGAGTCGCTAGTTCAATAGCTTGCTGTACGATGTATCGCGAGTTTCCCTTTTCTTTGCCTATCCGTGCCCAGAGGCGTTCTACTGAGGCAGCTTTGTAGGTCACATTTTTTTTGCCGCTTTGAATTTGCAGCCGATAGGGTAAGGTGGTATCTGCACGGTATTTTAAACGCATAATTCCTTTACCTGCTTTGCCATTCTCAGGTTTAAGATAGAGGCTGGTATGATTATTTAGCATGGCGATAAGCGTATTTGCACTGCGTAAACGTCTGGTTTTTGGAACATGCTTTGAGGTGGCATACGAGCCTTTCAACCATTCAAATAGACTCCATTTATTGAAAAAATATGGATTATATAGCTTAATGCCTGGATGTTCCAGGCATTGAGCTATTTTGCGTACGACAGCAGGTTTTTCCTCATCCTCACGGGTAGGAATTCGATTATAGATGATTTGTGGAAGAGGTACAGGAATGCTGTACCATATTCTTCCGCTGGATGATGGGACATAACCGTTCACCATCCGTTCCTCGAGCTTCAAGTCACGGACAGTGACGACGTAGACAAGAAATCCCAGTTCCTTGCCTGTGCGAATGATGTCCCGGAAATTATTACGGTTGCCATTAAAATGCCTTACTTTATCGCTGGTTGTCAGTATGGCAATAACGGGTTTTGTTTCATCCGGAATATGGGTGTTCACATCTCATCCCTCCTGCGGAATTTGCTGAGGTATAGACAATGCTCCAGAATGTGCTCGATGGAAGCTTTGCCCTCAGCGCGCAGGGAAGGATGACGGAAGATGGAACGTCCTGGTTTGGCGTTGGCCTCGAACATCCAGATGTCTTCATCCTGATCAATGCCGAGATCAAAGCCAATTTCACCGAGCAAATGACGATGCTGGATTTCTAAGGATTCTGCCAGCTTAATGGCTGTACTCTTCGCACGCTGTAATACTTCATCTGCTCGGCTGCCGAATACACGCCCGAGCGCCTGCCCAGGTGTAAGCAATGCCCCCCCATTTTTGAGGTGAGTGGTGACACTGCCTCGGCCGGCTTTCTTCGCACCAATACCAACTACAATCCATTGATTACTGCCGTTTTTATGCATATGGAATCGGAAATCAATGGGGCAGCCATCAATTTCAATCAAACGTATTCCTTGTTGGACGATATAATTTTGCAGGCCTTGACCGTGTCGTGACCGAAGCATACGCATGAGGCTTTCAAAGGTAGTGAAGCGCAGAAGTACGTTTTTTCCACCTTTGCGGTAGCGGGCAAAATATCCTTTTTTCGGCAGATAGGTAAGTCGGTAAATCCCGTGACCCAGGCTGCCTGCGGAAGGTTTGTAATATACAAAATGGTGGTGATCCAGCATTTCTCTCATTTTTTCGGAGGAGGGATTGCTGTGTGTCTCAGGTACGTAACGGTTTGCTGCTCCGTCATTCTCTAACAACCGATAAATATCGGACTTATTGAAAAAGCTCCAGTTGAAGTAAGGGATTTTCTTGCGCATAAAGCGTTCGCGAAGCTGGTTGATATAAGGTGAAGTCTCCGCTCTCCGACTGGGTAGCCGATTGTAGACGACATCAGGCAGAGGAACCATTTTACGTTCGAATTTGCCGCCTGCGGTTAAGAAATAACCATAGACCTGCTCCTGTTGCCAGTTGATATCACGCGGCATAAAGGCAAATATATAACATTTGTTACTGCCTTCCCGCAGTAATTGCTTTATAAAGCCAGTGCGAGAACCGAAGGGTTGATTTGAAGATGCTGGCCCATCCGTCAATACACCGACTAAAGGTCCCAGCTGTACCTCGTCGTTTTGCAGATTGCGTAAATAGATACCACCAGATTTCGGAACCTTGATAGCACTCTTTACACCAGTGGCGAGGAATAGATGATTTCCGGCGCGCTTGATGGGCTTGATCATGGTCGGGATGGCATCTTTACCGAGTCTAAGGCGAATGTTCTTCTTCCCGGTTAATTTCAAGCTTTTCATCAGTGCACCTGATACATATACAACTCTTTGGGGCTGCTTAGTAAAATGCACATTGCAAAAAGTGAGACTCATTTATGAATCCTCCTTAGGAACCATTGTTATCATTCTCCCGTTTATAACGGAGCTGTCCGTAGATAGGGATGGTATCCGTCGCTGTGTGAGTAGCAGATGGCGCGCATAAGACAGTGGATTCTCGGCGGCGAGCTTAGCAGCCCGGCGGTCGCCCGTCAGCCGGAATACCGTGCGCCCTGGCTTGGAATTTGCTTCAAGTAAATGAATCCGACCGCTCGAATCAATACCGAAATCTAGGCCGAGTTCTCCAAGCCTACCGCATGCGGCCTCCAGAAGAGGAGGCAAGTATGCAGCTTCTGCAGCAAGCTCCTGCATGATGTCTTTTCCGTCCTGACCATATTCTGCAAGTAAAAAGGGCAAAGGAGGAACCGCAGTTCCACCGCCATGCAGGTTCGAAGTCAGTGAACCATGATTACCCAGCCGAACGGCCATGCCAGTAAGATCCCAGCGACCGAGGCCATTCTTTTGCATCAATACACGCACATCGAACGGTTGCCCCTTACGATTAGTTAGGTGCAGATAAGGCTGTATAATATAGCGGCGTGTGCCGATAAATTCATGAATCCAGTTCAGTCCTTCATCCTGCGAGCTGAATACATATTGAAAGGGTGTATTTGTCCCATCACGCCCTCGTACTCTTATGCCTCCTCCAGAGCGTCTGTTCTGCAGTATGGCATGCAATGTACGTTTGCCATGAGAGCCTGCTTTGGGTTTTAGGAAGACCCCGTATTCTCTTTCAGCGAGCATATTGCTTAACTTGCGTGTACCGGTATAAAGAACAGTTTCCGGCAGTAAAATAGCGGCTCTTCGGTTGCGCTTCAATATCTCGTATACGCCCCATTTATCAGGTAAACCTCTTGACCAAGGTAGTGAGCGGTGAAGGAAAGAGAGTGCAGAAGAGGCTTCTTTTCTTTCTTTCGGACTATTGTAAAAACAACGATTATAAATGATATCTGGTGGTGTAGAGGTCGTATTGTGCCAGCTTCCGTCTTTCCATGTATAACCGGTTATAGATGACCCGTCTGCCGCTACTCCGTCCGGATGAAACACGAGGACTTTAAGGTTGTATCGCGGAGCTGCACGGCATAAATGACTGCAAAATTCTGGCTCGGCAATCGGAGGATTCCCGTGGCGACGGCCCGTCATAATGCCGAGGAACCCCATAGCTGTTTCAGTCATTGTGTCCTCCTTATAAACCGGCCAAATAGCGGCAATACAGAATCATTTGCTTGACGGACGGTCTGATTTTTTGATCGTTTAGCGGTGTATTATCGTTTTTGGAAGGTTTGGAATTAACCTCCAAGAGCCATATTCGTCCGGATTGATCCAGTGCCAGATCGATTCCGAGCTCTCCAAAATGAGCAGGGATAAAGGTTTCTACTCCTCTTGCAATGGCAAGTGCTGCTCTTGGAAGCTGAAGCTGTACGCTATCCTTGGTACCTGGAGGAAGGCTGCTCTTGCTAACGGCTTCACGGACAGTACTGAGACTGCCACCTCTTGCTAGATTGGAGACGAAATGATTGCTTCCAGCGGTGCGAGCGACAATGGAGGTAACGCCCCATTTCCCGGTACCATTCTTCTGTACAAGTGCTCGAAAATCTACAGGACGCTTACCGAGCTCCATCAAGGGCAATCCTTGTTGAATCTGGTAGCGCGTTGTCTTCATCTTGGGAGCAATGGATTGATACAGTTTAGCTAATGTTGGGTAGCTTTGCTTGCGTGTACCTATAGAGGTAGTAGATAACAAACGGTATCCTCCGCCTTCATCTTTGGAGATTCGGAGAATTCCTTTGCCGAGACTGCCTCGTACAGGCTTTAGAAACACGCTTGGATATTGGCTGCACATCTTCTTTACAACGGCAAAACCGTTTAAAACATGCGATTCCGGTAAATACCGCTTCAATGAAGGGTCTTGCGTTAAAGCTTCAAATACTTCTGTCTTGTCAAGAAATTTTTCGTTGAAGAAATGCGTTCCATACCGTGATTTTACATCCGCCAAAAAATGCTGTACGCTAGGTTTATTCTCCACCTTTCGCGTCGTTAGCCGATTGTTGATTACATCGGCGATGGGCAGACTCATTTTCCTCCAACCCTCGTTGTATACCCAGCCCTGGATGGAAGAGCTGCTTGTTTCCAGCGCTTCCGGGGTAAAGAAATATACATAGGCGCCTTGTGAGTGGCAGGCATTTGTTAATTCTCGACAGAACATGGTAATGGGTCCAAACAGCCTGTCGAGATTATCTGGATGGTCACGGCTGACGAGTACACCGATCAACGGTCCAAGTCGCAAGGTACGACTTACGGAGCTGTAAGAGGCGTTGAGGGTTTGCCGATGTTTCCATCCGGTGCGCCGCGCCAGTCCTTCGCTTACACGCAGGCTTTCGGATTTGGGAGCCGGGATAATGGTAACCTCCTGCCGGAAAGAGCCGAAAGCCAGCTGGAGCGTTCCGTGAGCCGGGATTTTGAGTCTTTTCATGGATCGTTCGCCAAGCATTATAGCGTTTTCCTGCAGGATGCCCGTGTGGACCGTATGGACCGGGATCTTGAATTGGGACATCGTGGATCTCCTTCCGGTAGGCAGCATGATGCCGGCAATTTGGTAGCTAAGGGTTACATATCATTCATCATATGGAGACATATGACCCTTGGTGATTGACCTACTCTTTAAAAACCTTGCCGCATCATTTCATAAGTCTGACCCAAGAAGCGAAACAAGCATGGGATGAATTAATATTTGGAAACTTAAGCAACGCTTTCGAAGTGAGTTTTGTACGAAGTAACTCTAGGAAGCGAACGCAAACAAAACTTAAGCAACGCTTTCGAAGTGAGTTTTGTACGAAGACGAATCGAGAAGTAGTGACTTACAAAACTTTTAGGAGGAATCATAATGAGTATTCACGACAAAGCACATGAACTGGCGAAAGCCATTAAAGAAAGCACTGAGGTAGCGGATATCACCAACGCGATGAAACTGGTAGAAACAGATCCTGAAGCCAAGGCGATGCTCGACAACTTCCGCAATGGTCAATTGGAGCTTCAACAACGGATGATGAGCGGAGATATGCCTCCACAGGAAGAAATGGAGAAAATGGAGAAATTATTCGAGGTGCTTAACATGAATCTTGGGATTCGCCGTCTGTTCGATGCAGAACGCCGTTTGAGTGTTGTAATCGAGGATGTAAACAAGATCATTACCGAGAGCTTGTCGCAATTGTATGGCGAATAAACGCTTTTAGTAAGCGGGTATTCACCTGAAAAGTTTGATCAGTGTAATCTAAATAGGGTGTTCCCGAAGCCGTTTGGCATTGGGAACACCCTATTTATTTTTGTGACTAGCACATGAGTAAACTCGCTAATCTTGTTTTCCTTCGATTGCGCAGAGAAGAATACCAGCAGCCAAACCTAGACGACGATCAAGCATTCCCTTGGGGTCCTCAGAGAAGTCAGCGATGATTTTTGTAACGAATGGATTAAAATTTTGTTTGAAAGTCGGGATCGTTGTATCATTCATCTCGATATTATATTTTTGAGGAATAATAGAGATGAAGCGGCGGAGTATAGCCATCGCGGTGCTATCTTCCTTGATTTTTCCGATTTCCTGATCATGATGATCGAGAATTGTCCATTCATCTTTCAAAATCGATTTGAGTCCCTTACGCCGAAGAGCACCAACGTGTTCGCCAGTCTCCGAATCATGCACATCATAAACAGCGCTAAAGTCGATGGCATTGCGGGCTTTTATACGCAGAAGCTCCTTTTGCATAGACTCATCCGTGTACAGTGCAATATCCTCTTTCAACTTGAATGCTTTCATTTGTGAATAGAGTACAAGCTGCTCGGCGTTATCATAAATATGAAGTTTCGCACCCATGATCGAAAATACCTTTTTTCGAATTATGTATTCGGTATGAGTATAAGTTGCATTCAATTCTAAATCGCCCCCTAAATGAAATAATCATCTCATATATAAGCTTTGCTAGCTACATAAATGCGTATTATTTTATATAATTTTTTGAATAGAAGTATATTTTTATGGACTTGTCTCATATTACGGGCTTCATGTTCATAGAGTAGAGATATAGATTTAATCGAATATCTTGTCTACGAGGAGCTGTTGGTTATGAGAAAAAGAAACAAGTTTAAACATGGTGTCTATCTGTTGCTGGCGTTGGCCATGCTTTTGTATGCTCTGCCGAAGTTATCGCTTGCGAATGGGCCTAGCTGGGTGTTTGGTTTTGGGGTGGTCTGGTCACTTTTTGCCTTTATGGTCATTGCGGCACATCTCCATTTTATTATCGGTGTTGATGAGGAGAAGACCAAGCGTTTGGAAGCTGTGCGAAAAGCAAAATTGGAGCAATGGCAGTCCAAATGGAAAGAAGAAACTAGAGTTACACAAAGATCATAGAATTGGGGCTGCGTTCTTAAGTAACTAGATTTAAATATTCCCGTGAAAAACGCTGAAATGGCGAAAAGAAGGGTATAAATCCCCTAGATTGCCGTGAAAAGCGCCGAATTAGCTGAAAGAGGGGTATAAATCCCCTAAATTCCCGTGAGAAGCGCAGAATTAGCAAAAAGAAGGGTATAAATCCCCTAGATTGCCGTGAAAAGCGCCGAATTGGCGAAAAGAAGGGTATAAATCCCCTAGATTGCCGTGAAAAGCGCCGAATTAGCTGAAAGAGGGGTATAAATCCCCTAAATTCCCGTGAGAAGCG
>NZ_JBNNSE010000001.1:1104030-1236857 GCF_050277435.1 Paenibacillus sp. NPDC101420 | reverse complement strand
GCAGAATTAGCAAAAAGAGGGGTATAAATCCCCTAGATTCACAGAAAAGCCCACTAGCTTAAGCCAGTGGGCTTTAAAATTGCCCCGCAAAGCAGGGGGATTAAAGTTATCTTGCACCTGTAAAAGGATTGATCTCATCCGAGAGATCTTTTCCAGCTTTCTTTTCTTCTGCAGATATCCGTTTACCTAGAGCCGCGTAGTACCACACCGCAGGAACGAGAATCGCGAGTATAAAAAGAAATTGCATAAAGTCATCCCCTTTCACCTCTCCATTATAACATATTTTTCCTTTTTTCTTAAGGGACTATTCTCTATTCGCCAACCCACTACCCAGTTTGTCTAATAAACGGGTTACTCTTTACTGGCAGAGCATTCTACTTCAAATACATAACTGGCGCTCCCCTGAGGCCATCTTGCTTGGATTATATACAGATGTTTTCCGCTACCTGCTGCGAGCTGAAAACTGTTATTTTCTACGGAAAGAGCTTCGTCCGGACGTTCCTCACCAGGAAATGAAGCCACAACCTCTATCTCCTTGGGTGCAGATGAGAATTTGAGTTCTACCTGATCACGGCTGATGGCTTTGGGATGTACCTTCTGTTTGGTAACTAATTGATCATAAGAAGCCATATCTACACAGACGCCTTTGCCATTGTCATTCCAGCAATAAGAGCCTTGAATGGCATCGAAATGCTCACCGCCAACAGTAACTTGAACGTTAGGGGGCTGTGGGTTAGTAGTGTCTGCTGGAGAAATCTTATCTTCTTTAACAGTCGATTGGAATAAGTCCAACAGATCTTTTTTGCTGATATCCGAAAGACGATAGTGACCCGTTTGTCCCGATTTAATGAGTAACCCACTGTTGCTTCCGACGATCCAAAAAGAGAACTCATAACTTATGCCTTCCTTCATGTTTACGGTGGTTCTGTAATCGCTTGGAGCAATATCTAGTTGTCCTTTATCATATTCAGCAGTAGTTACGGCTTGAACGAAACGTTCCAAGGATGATGCTTCAGAAATAGTCGTCGCCGGCTGGTCTTTTTCAATTAAGTTAATAGAAACTATATTTTGTGCATCCAGTTCTATTTGGTTTGATTGTTTTACTTCTGTTCTCGCATTTCCACAGCCGATCAGTCCTATGAAAAGCAAAGTAATGGTAAATATTATTAACATGGTCTTGTTCATATCCACAATGCTCCTTTCCTCTTTCTTTAACTCTCAGACTATAAAAAAGAGGAAAAGGTTGCTAAATAACGGGCAGTTAAATTCGAATTCGATGCTTATGAATCGGTTGTACTGTGCCATTCTCTCCGTGTATAATGAGTACAGTATAGTACAGATCGGAGTACGGGGGTGTAACAGTTGGAAGGTCAAGGCGATGCAATTACTAAACACGAGCAACTGCTGCAGCATATTGAAAGTCTTAAGGTAGGCTCCAAAATATCTGTTCGTAAGCTTGCAAAAGAAATGTTGGTCAGTGAGGGAACGGCTTATCGTGCCGTTAAGGAAGCTGAGAATCTTGGAATTGTTATTACGAAGGAACGGATTGGTACAGTACGGGTAGAAAAGAAGCCTCGTAACATTTCTGAACAGCTGACGTTTGGTGACGTGGTTGATATTGTGGAAGGTCATGTTCTCGGCGGGGCTAGCGGACTGAGTAAACATCTACATAAATATGTAATCGGTGCGATGAAGGTCGACGCGATGATTCGTTATATAGACGCAGACAGTCTGCTTATTGTGGGTAACCGCGATGATGTTCACTCCTTGGCGCTAGAGCAGGGTGCCGGAGTTCTGGTTACAGGTGGTTTCGGGACGAGTCGTGAAGTGAAGGCATTAGCCGACGAACTGGATCTCCCCATCATTTCATCAAGACATGACACGTTTACCGTGGCATCAATGATTAACCGAGCGATTTTTGATAGATTGATTAAGAAAAAAATTATGCTGGTAGAAGATATTGTCGACAGCAAACCGCGTATGATTACGTTAAAAATTTCAAGTACCGTAGGTGAGCTACGACAGATTTCTGAGGAAACTGGAGAGCAACGTTTTCCCGTTACAGATGAATGGAACCGAGTGATTGGGATTATCGGCCGACGCGAAGTAGAGGACCTGGCAGAAGGGCAAAGTATTGAAAAGGCTATGGTTCGGAGTCCGGTTACCGCTGCGCTGCATACCTCACTAGCTTCAGCTGCGCAGATCATGATGTGGGAAGGTGTCGATTTCCTACCCATTGTAGACCGTAACCGCAAATTGGTGGGCTCCCTAACCCGTAAAGAAGTGCTGCAAAGTCTGCGAGATGTCCGTAACACTCCACAGCTTGGGGAGACCTTCGATCATCTCATCTGGAACGGTTTTGCGGATGAGCGGGATGAAGAGGGACGATTGTTTTTTCACGGCTTTATTACGCCTCAGATGGCCACAGACCTTGGTACCATTTCTGAAGGTGTATTGTCTACGCTAATGACGCTCTCTGCGTTTAAGGCAGCTAAGGATATTACAGGAAATGACTATGTATTAGATAATATGTCCACCTATTTTATCCGGCCGGTACAGATCGAACATGCGATTATTGTAATGCCGAGACTGCTCGAGATAAGTCGCCGTACATGTAAGCTAGAAATAGAGATCAGCTATTCGGATACCCTGGTAGCGAAAGCTGTCCTGATGCTGCAATCCATTGATCACGGCTAATAGATAATGAATCACAAACATGCTAAATAGACTGCCCTCAACGATGATAGTGAGGGTAGTCTATTTTATTCTTGTAATCCTATCAGAGGGATAGTCTAGGCTTTCGACTGGTGTTGTTCCTGGCTGCGGCTACGGCTGTAATAACTATAGCTGCGTATTCCTGAGAAGATGTTAAACACACCGATTAGAAGAAAGGCAGCTTCAACAATGATATTAACGGTGGATCCGCGAAATAGAAACATGGAAATCAGGGAGAGCGTTACGAGCATAGCGCCCAGCATCACATTCATGACGGAGCGTTTTAGCCCCTTATCTTGGGGATTTAAGGCACGGCGAGAGGATAAGCTGTACACAGCGGCGCCGATTACAAAGATCACCAGCAGGATAAACAATAAGTACTTGATAAATAAAACCATGGACAGCCAGCTCCTTTATCATGTCGTGCAAAAGCCTTGAAGTAATTTCCACTTTTGTCTGTCCATTATTGTATCACACGATGGTTGTCAGTTGCGCTTAAAAGGACTGATTTCCACCCAGATTTGCAGAACACCTTCCATGACGAGCATCGTCCGGATTTTGACAGAGTATTCCTTATCACGCACAATGTAAAGTTTGCCATCCAGCAGCAGTCTAACCAGTTTACTGTCTGTGTCAATATCGAACATGCTGCGACCACGCATGGGCTCCAGATCTGAGCCCATTTGGCTTATAATTAATTTTACAGTTACGGGGTCAAGGGGGTTATCTTCTTTGGACTTGCTCTCTTCCGAACGGATTTTGATTTCTCTGATTACGGTAGAGGTATTATTGTATTTTTTGAGCGTTTTAATATCTTCCTGATATTGCTCAATGTCTACGCGTAAGTCTTGGTTTTGCAGCCATAACACGTTATATCCAACATGGTATATACCGTTGTATATGACGGCTCCTACGACGATTCCCAGCATGAATATAGCGGAAATTTGGGTGAATCTACGAAAACGACTGAATGGTGGAACTCTCACTGGCGTTACCCCCTGCCGCACACCCATTTTACTAGCTCGCTGCCCATATGAGCTCCGAGAAAAGCGAAGGCAATATACATGATTTGCTTGATGGCGGGGGAGAGGTTACCTCCAATCACATTGCTTTCAATGACCCGTAAAGGGTCCATAGTACCCCCTACAGCGGCGGCAAGTGCCCATATTTTAATCCGGTCTGCTACATCTAGCATTGTTTGCGTCGGTGGTTGCAGGGATACTACGGCGCCGATTCCGCCGACCATAGCTCCGCCAAGTACGATGCCGAAGGCGATAAAGAAATCGAGGATGGCTTTGCTCATAAATATGCTCATAAAGGCCCCTTCCCGGACGAGGCATCTCTAATCGTTGCCTGTCCATGTGCTCTTAATCCATTCTATGGGCGGGTCCCCCTTTAATATGATAAAATAGTTTCATCTTATAGTGCGAGTTCAAAAAGTACGGTTTTCAGCACCGAGAAGATTGAAAGAAGGTAGAAAATGAGGAGCGGAGCGTAGTGGGAGCTACGTGAGCACCGGAAGTTTCGCCTGAATTCAATCTTCGATGTCGAGTAAGCTTCTTGGGTTACTTCGTGATCAAAAGCGGACTTTTTGAACAACTATTTATGTTTGATTTTTGTAGTAGAAAGGAAGTGGGATGATGAGCCCTTTCGTGCATTTGCATGTGCACAGCGAATACAGTTTACTGGACGGGGCGGCGCGCATTACCGATCTCGTGCGCCGGGCCGGCGAATACGGCATGAAGTCGCTGGCGCTTACGGATCATGGAGTGATGTATGGGGCGATCCCCTTTTATAAAGCGTGTAAAGAGAATGGAATCAAGCCGATTATCGGCTGTGAAGCTTATTTAACCGCGGGCTCTCGCCGTGAGCGAGGCAGTCGTAAAGATCAACCGATTTATCACCTGATTCTGCTCGTCAAGAATGAAACCGGCTACAAGAACCTGATGAAGCTGATCTCTATCGGTCATCTGGAAGGTCATCACTATAAACCTCGTATTGATATGGAGGCTCTGGCCGCTCATTCGGAGGGGATCATATGCCTCAGTGCCTGTCTTGGCGGCGAAGTGCCGCAGCATCTGTTGCATGGAAGAGATGACGAGGCGCGAAAGGCTGCGCTGCGATATAAGGAGATTTTTGGCGAAGACTTCTACCTGGAGCTTCAAGATCACGGAATTTCCGAGCAAAAACGAGTAAATCCGAAGTTGATCGCACTTGCCAAGGCCTGTGAGATCCCACTTGTAGCTACGAATGACGTCCATTATTTGGCCAAGGAAGATGCAGAGGTACAGGATGTTCTGATCTGTATTGGAACAGGTAAAACTGTGGATGATGAGGAACGGCTCAAAATCGGAACAGATCAGCTGTTTCTCAAAAGCAGTGATCAGATGGCGGCGTTGTTCCCGCATGTGCCTGAAGCTATCAGTAACACGCTATTGATCGCAGAAAAATGTAATTTGGAGCTTACCTTCGGTCAACATATTCTGCCTGCCTATTCACCAATTCCAGAAGGTAAGGACTCCGCTGCATATTTGCGAGAGTTGTGCTTTAAAGGGCTTGAAGAACGGTATATAGACACACCGCTTTGGGCATCGCCTGAGCAAAGAGAAACCGCTGAAAAGCGTCTTGCCTATGAGCTTGGCGTCATCGAGAATATGGGTTTTAGTGATTATTTTCTAATTGTGTGGGATTTTATCGCTTATTGTCATCGTCAGGGGATTGCTACTGGTCCGGGCCGGGGTTCTTCCGCGGGGAGTCTTACCGCTTATTCCCTACGAATCACGGATGTAGATCCGCTTAAGTATAACTTGCTCTTTGAACGTTTCTTAAATCCAGAACGGATCACGATGCCGGATATTGATATCGATTTTAGTGATGAGCGTCGTGATGAGGTTATCGCTTATGTGGTGGAGAAATACGGCAAAGAACATGTGGCACAGATCATTACGTTCGGAACCATGGCTGCACGGGCTGCAGTTCGTGATGTGGGCAGGGTACTGAATTTACCTTATAACGAGGTAGATAAGGCTGCCAAGCTCATCCCAGGACAACTAGGTATCAGCCTTGCTAGAGCACTAGAGACTACTCCAGACCTTAAAGCGCTGTATGATAGTAATCCGAAGATCAAAGGTTTGCTGGATATGGCAATGAAAGTGGAAGGTATGCCTCGTCATGCTTCGACACATGCTGCCGGGGTTGTTATTTCCAAAGGTCCGTTAACTGATGCTGTACCCCTTCAAGAGGGCAACGAAAGTACAGCGTTAACTCAGTACTCTATGGAGCATTTGGAAAGTGTTGGGCTGCTGAAGATGGATTTTCTGGGCCTGCGTACTTTGTCGATTATCGAACGCTGCATGAATTCGATTAAAGAAATGAGTGGCAGTGTTCCGGATTTTAAAATCATACCAGATCATGATCCGCTCACGTATGAAATGTTAGGTGCTGGTGAGACGACTGGGGTCTTCCAGCTGGAGTCGGCGGGTGTAAGACGTGTGCTTAAGGATTTGAAGCCTAATGGCTTTGAAGATATCGTATCGGTTCTAGCCTTGTATCGTCCGGGTCCGATGGAGTTTATCCCGAAATATATAGCAGGTAAGCACGGTCAGATCGAAGTAGAGTATCCGCACCCTGATTTGAAATCTATATTAGCGGATACCTATGGGATAATTGTGTATCAGGAACAGATCATGCAGATTGCTTCGCTTATGGCTGGATTCTCGCTTGGTGAAGCGGATCTGCTCCGCCGAGCGGTTTCTAAGAAGAAGCGCGAGACGTTGGATAAGGAACGCAGTCATTTTGTACAGGGGAGCTTGCAGCAAGGATATAACGAAACGGATGCGAATGCCGTTTATGATATGATCGTACGGTTTGCCGATTACGGCTTCCCGCGTGCGCATGCGGCGGCTTATGGTGTGCTGGCTTTTCAGACGGCTTATCTAAAGGCGCATTATCCGGTACAGTTTATGGCATCTATGCTGACCGCTGTGATGGGAACCCACCGTAAGGTGGCGGAATATGTACTGGACTGCCGCCGGACGGGCATCGGCGTATTACCGCCGGATGTGAATGAGAGCGGCGTACTGTTTACCCCTGTTCCAGGAGAGGAAACGGGAACAGGGCATATCCGCTTTGGGCTCGCAGCGATTAAGAACGTCGGCACGCTAGCAGTGGAGAATATTATGTCGGTGCGCAAGGAGCGGCCGTTCGACAGCCTGCTCGATTTCTGTCGACGTGTGGATCTGCGGGTCTGCAACAAGCGGGTAGTGGAGTCTTTGCTGCAGGCAGGAGCCTTTGACTGTCTGCCGGGTCATAGGGCCCAGCTGCTGGCTATGCTGGACGAGACCGTTGACGCCGCGACGAAATGGCGCAAGGAGCGGGATGAACTGCAAATCCAGTTGTTCGACGATTTGGTGGAGACGCCGAATTGGGAGATTCGCTATCCGGATATCCCTAAGTTCACAGTAGGACAGCAGCTGGAGATGGAACGTGAGCTGTTGGGGTTGTATCTATCAGGTCATCCGCTCGACGATAGCGCTGAGCTGCTTGAGGAGCCGGGCATACAGCGGCTGATGGATCTCGGTGAAGCCGCAGATGAGAGCCAGACGGTTACGGCCGGCATGGTCGTATCCGTTAAGGAAATTACGACGAAGCAAGGAAAATCGATGGCCTTCATCGAATGGGAAGATCAGATCGAGCGCTGCGAAGTCGTGCTCTTCCCCGAGGTGTGGAAGCGAAGCCGCGGCTTGATTGCCAAGGGCGCGCTGCTGGCCTTGCGCGCCAAGGTGCAGCAGGAGGACGAAGGCTTCAAGCTGCTGGCCGAGGAAGTGGCGCTGCTATCCGCGGAGACACTCCGCGGCCTGCTGCAGCGCCGTAGTGCCGCCGCGTCCCGCCCGTATAGCGCGGGACGCTCGGCCTCAGCAGGAGCGCAGCCGCGTGGTGCGGCTCCTGCTTCGCGGGCTAGCGGGGCCGCCACTGGCCCCGCTGGCAGACCTGCAGGCGGCGCAGCTGCGCCTGCAACACCTGCACCGGCCGCTGCGCCAGCGCCGGGCTCAGGCCAGCGTGTCTTTATCAAGATCACGCCGGCCGCCGAGAATGCTGCGCAGCTGTCGCGCCTGAAGGAGCTGCTGCAGAATCATCCAGGCCCAGTAGCGACGATTCTGTTCTACGAACGGGATCAGAAGCTCCTGGCCCTTAGCGATAATTATCGGATTAAGCCTACCGAGGAGCTAATCGCGGCTATCGAGTCTATGCTGGGGGCAGGTACCGTAAGAATAAAATAAGAACAATTCCACCCTTTTCCGCATACATTAGGAAACCACAGGGCGAATCCCTGGGCGGAAAGGGGAATCACATCATGTCCTATCAAATGGCAGTTGATCTGTTGGAACGAAGAGGCGTATCACTTTCTTCCATTGCTGAAATCGTATATATTTTACAATCGGTCTATTATCCCGGTTTATCCAAGGAAGAATGCCTTTCCAGTGTGAAATCTGTATTGGGAAAAAGAGAAGTGCAGTACACGTTAATGACGGGGATCGCACTTGATGAGCTGGCAGAGAAAAGACTGCTTCCGCAGCCGCTCCAGGCAGTAATGGAAGCGGATGAATCACTTTATGGAGCGGACGAGACTCTAGCCCTTGGCATCACAGGGGTATATGGGATGATCGGACTTACAGGATTTGGGTACTTGGACAAAATAAAGCTTGGAATCATTGGTGAATTGAACGATGATAAGGGGAGGATTCACGTGTTCTTGGATGACTTAGTAGCGGGTATCGCTGCAGCTGCTTCTGCTAGAATCGCTCATCGGCAGGAAGGGGCAAAAGTATATCCTCTGGTCACGGATACGGAATAAATGACCCGATTCATTTCGTTTGAACGAGTTCCTCAGTCTTGCTTCCTTTGCCCTACGCCTGTTGCGGGAAAAAAGAAAACTGTGTTATCATAATTCCATTATACGGGATACGGCTGGGAATTAAGATTGGGGAGGCCTTGCAAGGCATGTGGACGGTAATATATATCGCGCCGACCGCCAAAGTGGCGGATATGATTAAGAGTAAGCTGACTGAAGAAGGTTTTTTAGTAAAATGCCGTCCAATCAATATGTCCAAGCAGCAGTTTGAGATATTGGTTCCTTCAGGTGAACTGGAGGAAGTACAGGAAGTCCTTAATCTTATTCTGCATCCCTGAATTTCTATCAAGAGAAAAGTCATGACAGCGGCAAGCTGCATAACGCAAATAAACGGCTGAAGAGGTGCGGGTGTGTTCAAAGATTTATTTCAGAAGAAACGGAAGTACGCGACTATTCCTTCAGAACGTCTGGAGCGAAGCGGCGTGCCTGCAGAAGGCGAACGCCCCAAACGGGAAATTCCAGAAGGATTAATGAGTAAATGTAATAAATGCGGAACGATCCAGTATAGCAAGGAATTGGAAAAGAATCTAAAAGTATGTCCTACTTGTGGTCATCATTTGCGCTTGAACGCCGTAGAGCGTATTGCTATGACGTTAGACCCAGAGGGCTTTATTGAGTTTGATAGTGAAATGTATTCTATAGATCCGCTGAAATTCCCGGGTTATGCCTCTAAACTGGAGCAACAGCAACTAAAATCGGGACAAACTGATGCCGTGATTACGGGGCAGGGATCTATTGGCGGACATCCAGTGATCGTAGCTGTGATGAATTTCGAATTTTTCTCCGGCAGTATGGGATCTGTAGTTGGTGAGAAGATTACCCGGGCGATTGAAGAAGCCACGGAGAAGCAGCTTCCACTCCTTATTTTCTCTACTTCTGGCGGAGCGAGAATGCAGGAGAGTATTCTAAGTCTCATGCAAATGGCGAAGACCAGTGCAGCGCTTGCTCGTTTCAACGAAGTGGGCGGCCTTTATATTTCTATAATTACGGATCCGACAACTGGCGGAGTATCTGCGAGTTTTGCTAGTCTTGGCGATATTATTATTGCTGAGCCTGGGGCGGTATTCGGTTTCGCAGGACGTATAGTCATTGAACAGACAATTCGCCAAAAGCTTCCGGATGATTTCCAGACGGCTGAATTTAATCTGCAGCATGGCTTGATTGATATGGTTGTGCACCGTAAAGAAATGCGCGCCACACTGACCAAAATTTTGGAATTGCATGATGTGAAAGGGGGATTTTAGGTTGGCAGGAGAGTTGCCTTTTGAAATGCCTCTGGTTGAAATGCGCAAGAAAATTGCCGAGCTAAAGCAGTTTGGCGAAGAGAAAAGTATTGATTTTACGGATGAGGTAGCAAGACTGGAAGAACGGTACCGTGTGCTTGAGGAGGAAGTTTATTCTAATATCTCGCCTTCCCAAAAAATGCATCTAGCTAGACATCAAGGACGTCCGACTTCTCTTGATCTTATGGGGCAGATCTTCACAGATTTTATCGAGCTTCACGGGGATCGAATGTTTGGGGATGATCTTGCAATTGTAGGCGGTATCGCTAAACTTAACGGCGTCCCGGTTACGGTCATTGGCCAGCAGCGCGGTAAAGATACGAAGGAGAATATTTTACGCTTTTTCGGCAGTGCACACCCTGAGGGCTTCCGTAAGTCACTGCGTCTGATGCAGCAAGCGGACAAGTTCAATCGTCCCATTATAACCTTTGTAGATACGAAAGGTGCATATCCAGGCAATACAGCTGAGGAAAGAGGACAATCCGAAGCAATTGCCCGTAATTTACGCGAGATGTCTCAGTTTGGTGTTCCTGTAATCTGTGTGGTTATCGGTGAAGGCGGAAGTGGGGGCGCATTAGCACTGGCAGTTGGTAATAGAGTGCTTATGCTGGAACATGCCATTTATTCGGCGATATCTCCTAACGGTGCTGCATCAATTCTATGGAAGGATGCTTCGAAGGCTGATCAAGCGGCAGAAGCCATGAAGATAACGGCATCTGATCTGCTTGAAATGGAAGTCATCGAAGAGATTGTTCCTGAGCCAAAAGGCGGCGCACATCGTGATTACGAAGCTACGGCAGCTGCAATTAAGGATGCATTATGGCGTCACTTGCAGGAGCTGATTCCTCTGGATAGAGCGGAATTGAAAGAAGATCGTTATCGTAAATTCCGTAAAATTGGTGAGTTTGCTGAAGTCCAGCAGGAGCAGATTTTCCTTGAAGAAGAAGTGGAATCTGAAGTGTGAATAGTGCCTTTCCATTTGCACTTTAAGACATATAACCATACTTAGTGGACCATATTGAATTAAGTGTAAATTATACATTTTATTGGAATTAAAATAATCTCGACGCAATGCCGGGATTATTTTAATTTTTTTTGTGCGTTCAGATAATTCGAGCTCAAATTACATCTAAAAGAGCCTACAACATTGATTTTGTGTCTAAGTTGCAGTAATATTCATAAGGGCGTAGTTAAAGGCACATGTGACAAAGTTCCTATTTAATTAGTTAGCCTTGTAGTAGATTTTGTAGTTGGAAAAAGTGAGACAGAGAGAACGAAAAAACGGAGGAAAACCTAATGCGGAAAAGTAAAATTGTATGTACGATCGGACCTGCGAGTGAATCGTTGGAGAATATCAAAAAATTGATTTTGGCTGGTATGAATGTGGCCCGTTTGAATTTCTCCCACGGCGATTTTGAAGAGCATGGTGCTCGGATTAAAACGATCCGTCAAGCATCTAAGGAACTGAACAAAACTGTTGCTATCCTGCTCGATACAAAAGGACCGGAGATTCGCACAGGCAAGTTGGAAGTAGAACCGATTGAACTAGTTCAGGACGAGTACCTGACACTAACTACGGAAGAAATCCTTGGCACCCAAGAACGTATTTCCATCACGTACAGCGAGCTTCCTAATGATGTTCAAGTAGGCTCCACCATCCTTATTGATGACGGTCTGATTGGTTTGACAGTTGTCGACATTCAAGGAACTGAAATCAAGACCCGTATTGTAAACGGTGGTACGATCAAGAGCAAGAAGGGCGTTAACGTACCAGGAGTAAACATCTCCTTGCCGGGTATTACGGAAAAAGACACCAACGATATTCTTTTTGGTATCGAACAGGACATCGATTTTATCGCCGCTTCCTTCGTTCGCAAAGCTAGCGACGTTCAGGAAATTCGTGAGCTGCTTTCGAAAAACAACGCTTCTCACATTCAAATCATTTCCAAAATCGAAAACCAACAAGGTGTTGACAACCTTGATGAAATTTTAGAAGCTTCCGATGGCCTGATGGTTGCTCGTGGTGACCTTGGTGTTGAAATTCCAGCTGAAGATGTACCTTTGGCTCAAAAATTGATGATTCAAAAATGTAACGTTGCTGGCAAACCAGTAATCACAGCTACACAAATGCTGGATTCTATGCAACGTAACCCACGTCCTACTCGCGCTGAAGCAAGTGACGTAGCAAACGCTATTTTCGACGGAACAGATGCAATCATGCTTTCCGGAGAAACTGCTGCTGGTAAATATCCAGTAGAATCCGTTCTTACAATGTCCCGTATTGCTGAGAAAGCGGAGTCCGCTCTGGACCACCGTGAAATTTTCTCAAAACAACAAACTTTACAAGAAACTACAGTTACAGAAGCTATCAGCCAATCCGTTGCAATTTCCGCTTTGGATCTGAACGCTAAGGCTATTCTTTCTTCGACTGTTACAGGTCATACTGCACGCGTTGTTTCCAAATACCGTCCTAAAGCACCAATCATTGCTGTTACGACACAAGAAAGAACTATGCGTCAATTGTCCCTCGTTTGGGGCGTAACGCCAGTATTCGGTAAAGTAGCTACTTCCACAGATGAATTGCTTGAAACAGCAATCCAAGGTGGTAAGGATTCCGGTCTGGTTCAAGCTGGCGACCTAGTTGTGATTACTGCAGGAATTCCACTTGGACGTTCCGGTTCCACTAACTTGGTAAAAGTAAGCACAATCGAGTAGTACTCGACTGTGCTTTGCCTGATTCATAGTTTTTAATTAGCCAAGCCCAAACGCGGTTGGCGTCCCTAAAGGACGGTAAGCGTTTATGCGAGAAATAAAAGAGCTGTCTCAGATGTAGTGAAAATCTACAAACGAGGCAGCTCTTTTTTTTGTGCTGAATCCATTTATGCTGTTAGTATATACGTTTGACGCTAAAAGAGTCCCCTCGAGGGCTTGGACTGGAAGGAACCGCAACGGTGGTGTTATTCTGGACCATGATCCCTCCATTAGAAAGAGTTAACCTAGGTCGTTTTCCATTGATTCGACAACAGTTGAAATAGGTAGTACCAACGCGGGCCAGCTTTGCGATGGAACCATCGACCTCAGGAGCCTCCATAATCCATTCGCCGGAGGTCTGCGGACCAGTATATCGCTGAAGCGTTCGGAAGGTCCAATTTCGGCTTAAATTCCGGAGTGTGATAGACCACTTCGTGTGGTTTATTTTTGTGATAGTACCCTTCATATGATCTCCAGGGTATACTGGAAAAGGGATTACGGTCTCGACGTCAGGTAGTATTTCCCACCAGGCGTAATAACGGGCAATCCCATTTACGAATTCATGACCTGTTCCCGTCTGAATAAGGTTACTGTTCTTGAAGCCGTCGATGCCAATCCATGCGGAGGAATAGGTGGATTTGTGGGTTGGTTTTACGTATGGGACGGTCCATTCACCGGAAATGCGATTGAAGGCACCTTTTCTACCAGTAACAGTGTAGCCACTCCAGTTCTTAGATGACCAGCCAAAAGCAGAGCTTTGTCTATTGCTCGCATTAGATTTGTCTGTTAGACAAGGATGATTTACCATGAGAGAGTTATATTTTATGCTCAACTTGTCCACCGCCTTTATAGTACTGCTATATTAAATGCGATGATTACATATGAAGTACGGGTGTTCTGTTAAAATATAAAAATATAAAGCTGGAGGACTCATAGTACAAATGGAAAAATTATCGAAGCTGCGCGGCTTTTATCTATTTTTAGGATTGGCCGGCGGTTCATTTGGCTCTTATCTTTCGCTGCTGCTGGTCCATAATGGACTTAATAGTGGACAGATAGGTATACTAATGGCAACAGGCACACTAGTTGCAATCACCATTCAGCCGATGTGGGGGATTATCTCTGATCGGTATAATCAGACGCGTTTAGTACTAATCCTAAGTGTGGCGGTTCCGGCCTTACTAGCCGTCTTTTATCGTTCGGAATATTTCATTGTACTTCTTCTGGTGTATACGTGCTCAACGATCTTCTCCTCTACACAGGCTCCTATAGCCGATTCTTACGCGATTTCGGCGGCGAATAGAGCCGGAGCCACTTACGGTAGCATCCGGCTTATGATGAGCATTGGAGCGGCTCTGGGAGCTTATGCAGGAGGGGTGTACGTATCTACCTTCTCTGTATCCACGATATGGCTACCTTTTCTCTTTTTTAATCTGATTGCAGTCCTTATTGCGTTTACATTGCCGAAGCAGGCGGAAGAGAATCATATGATGAGGCAATCGTTTACTCAGGGGGTAAGACAACTGCTGGGGAATCGGGTCTTCCTTGCGTTTTTGGGTGGCAGCTTTCTTGTGAACCAGACGATGGCTGCTTTTGGTACATACTTTGTAATTGCTTTTCAATCGGTTGGAGGGTCTACGCGCTATGCAGGGATTGCGCTCTTTCTCGCATCGGTGACGAATGTGCCTTCCATGCTGTTTGCTTCTAAGGTGATTAAGAGGTTGGGTCGTGAGCGGACCTTGCTCCTTGGGGCTCTTATTTATGTTTTGCGGTGGGGTATTCAGGTTGCTTTTCCTTATCCATCGGTAATGATCGGAGTGCAAGTGCTGCATGGTCTTTCATTTGGGTTCTTTTATATTGCTGCAGTCGAATATGTATCTCAGATCACGTCTAACGAGATGCAGGCCACTGGCCAAAGTGTATTTAATATGGTGTTTGCAGGTTTTTCTGGCATTGTCGGTAATTTACTGAATGGATTCTTGCTCAATCAAGGCGGGGTAGAAGTAATGAATCTGTCTTGTATGTTGAGCTCTATCGCAGGAGCAATGCTGCTGTTCTATGTTGCCAGAAACTCTCGGCGCAAATTATCGACCACGCTATCTTCAGGCGGGGCCCAGGCTTAACGCTTCCCTGCTGCTATGCTGAAAGGAGTATTTATAGATGGAATTAGAACGAGCTGGCTTGCCCAGCCGATGGTATAAGTCGACCCTGCGTGTTCGCTATCAGGAAAGTGATCAGATGGGTGTCGTGTATCATGCGAATTATTTGAACTGGTTTGAGTCTGGTCGTACGGAGATGTTTCGTCAGGTTGGTTTTACTTATCGCGAACTTGAGAAACAAGGCGTCCTACTTCCTGTCACCTCAGCAGATTTGCAATTTAAAAGTCCGGCGCGATATGATGATCTTATCTCCGTGTATGCGCGAATGACTACCTTCTCAGCGTTACGAGTCGTATTTGAGTATCAAGTGCGGAGGCTTTCGGAAGAAGAAGGTGGAAATTCAGAAGATTTATTGGCTACTCTAGGGGAGTTGCGGTCGATGGATCCACCTGGGGAGCTGCTGGTTACCGGCACGACAAGTCATGTTTGGGTGAACCAGGAATGGAGGCCTGCTAGGCTGGATAGAGCCCTTCCAGAGCTCTTTCACGCAATAAAAGAGGCGCTGCGGGAAGAAGGGGGTTCAGTATGATTAGAAGCAAATGGTTATGGGCTGGACTATTTATTATTCCTGCTGTGGAATTATTCGGTTTTATCTACGTAGCAGATCAACTTGGAGCATTTAAAACGTTGCTGCTTATGCTGACCACTTCAGTAATCGGTCTACTAATGATGCGATTTGAAGGTAAGAAGGTGCTGCAGGACAGCAGAACACATATGCAGGAGGGCCGCGTTCCTGGTCGGACGATGCTGGATGGTTTATGTATTTTTTTCGGAGGATTGCTACTGATATTGCCGGGTTTCGTAACCGATATTGTCGGTTTCACGCTAGTATTTCCATTGACTCGGCCTTTGTACCGTATATTTTTGCTGAAGTGGATTGAGAAGAAGATGAAGAATGGCACCTTCACCTTTTACCGTCGGTAGTATACTTTTTACAACAATAACAGAGCGGACCCTGTCATTGCTGAAGGGACCGCTCTGTTTGCTATTTTACGAATTGATGATTATCGGTTCCTATCTTAATCTGCCGCTAACAATGTAGCTGTGCAAAGCTCGGAATACGCCCGCTCGGTTAAAGGCAACAAGGACTACTAGGACAACGGGGCCGATGATCAGCCCTAGCATACCGAACAACTGCAGACCGGCGAACATGCCAATTAACATGGCAAGGGGATCGAGTCCTATGCTGCTGGCGAGCACTTTCGGCTCAAGCACCTGCCGGGTAATAAGAATAACAGCGTAAAGTATGGATAGTCCTATCCCTAGTGCCAGATTGTCCGTCATATAAGAATATAACGCCCAAGGCAGCATCACAATTCCCACACCGAGATAAGGTAGTAGATCCACAAAGCCAATCATTAAGCCGATAGCAAATGCAGACTTCACACCCAGCAGCAGCAGCCCGATTACTACAATGATCGCTGTGATTGAGATGAGGATGACCTGGGCGCGTAGATAACCGAAGAGCGCTCTGCGTAAATCTCTCCAGATATCTGACACAGGCTTTAGGAATACTGTCGGCAGCCAGCCTGTAAGTTTATCATTATGACGCTCCCAACTCGTACTAATGAAAAAGGCAGCAAGGACAACCACGATAAGAATCGTACCCATACTAGGAAGTGCGGAGATCAGTTTCAATATTACATTAAAAAATCCCGTGACCACTTGCGTGACTGCGTAACCTACAGTTTCCGTTGTTCTGCTGATGTTGCTGTCAATCGTAGCATGATAGTCAGGATTGTCTCGGTAGAATTGATTAATCTGGTTGATGATGTTCTGAATGCTTGCATTCTGGCTTAAGGACATCAGAAGATCCTTCCATTGGTCGGTGTGGAGATTAAAGGTTTGCAGCAAGACGATTAATTCTTTTACGAGTCTTGTAATCATCGCGGTTAAGACTAGTGTGATTCCGCCTATATAAAATAGCAGTGCAAGTGATACCGCAAGCCAGCTTGGTAATTTAAAGCCTTTAAGAATAAGTACTAATGGATGCATGATATATGCGAGCAGCCAAGCGAGCAACAGGGGGTATAACAGCGGAAGTAATAAATAGATTGCGAGCAGGAGGATGGAAGTTGCCAGAACGACCCACAGGCCGCGCAGCAGTCTTTTTAATACCAAACGATCCATACCGAGACCACACCTTCTTCATTCCTGCATAGACAGGGGAATAAGAGCTCGTCTTCATATATATTCATAGGATCGATTTAAAGACTAGAATGCGGGATAAATATTAGAATGGGCCGGAATCTGTAAACTGAAATGAAAAAATTGAATCAGAGGATTAGAAGTTTTTTTCTATCTCTCTGATAAAATCATTTGATGCGCTCCAAAGCTTCCACATTGTTCACATAACCGACAAAATCCAGTATGATGAATAAAGATACGAAGCATGTTGGTCATACAGCATTCCTGACGGAAATGTTCTTACACGCACTTATTAGATTTTTTAATGCTTTGAATTGGAAATGTTTTCATGGAACTAAGATTGTTTTTATACCTTGTTGGCAAAGGAGAGATATGCTATGACAGCTACCAAAGGCTTGGAAGGTATCGTTGCAACAACTTCATCCATTAGTTCTATTGTGGATGGTGTACTCACTTACCGCGGTTATGATATTGATGAACTTGCAGAACATGCTACCTTCGAAGAAACAGCTTATTTGTTATGGTTCGGCAGTCTGCCGACGGTGCCAGAGCTGGAAGCGCTCAAGCGGGATCTTAGTGCCTTCGCACAGATTCCTGAACAGGTAATCGAGCAAATGAAGCTCTATCCAAAAGACGCCAACACCATGGCAGCATTGCGGTCGGCTGTATCAAGCCTTGCTCTCTATGATGAAGCGGCTGACGATATGAGCAGAGAAGCGAACGAGATTAAGGCGGTAAAACTGCAGGCACAACTCCCAACAATTGTGGCGGCACTGTCGCGTATTCGCAAGGGGCTTGAACCAGTGGCTCCGAAAGAAGGCGTTTCTATTGCTGAGAACTTCCTGTATATGCTGTGGGGAAAAGAGCCGGACAGCGTATCTGTCAAAGCACTTGATACCGCACTTGTTCTTCATGCGGACCATGAGCTGAATGCTTCAACTTTTGCTGGCCGGGTTACAGTTGCGACATTATCCGATATTTATTCTGGGGTCACCTCCGCTATTGGTGCGCTCAAAGGCCCGCTTCACGGTGGGGCGAATGAAGCAGTTATGAAGATGCTAGAGGAGATCGGAAGTTTGGAAGCGGTTGAACCGTTTATCCGAAAGAAACTGGATAACCGTGAGAAAATCATGGGCTTCGGTCATCGAGTATATAAGAATGGTGATCCACGTGCAAAACATTTGATGAAAATGTCGCTGGAGCTTGGCACGATGAAAAATGACACCACCCTTTACGACATGTCCGTAAATATTGAACAATTGATTACCGGGCAAAAGGGATTAAGACCGAATGTTGATTTCTATTCGGCTTCTGTTTATACACAGCTAGGCATAGATCGTGAACTGTTCACTCCTATTTTTGCAATTAGCCGGACTTCAGGTTGGACTGCGCATATTCTGGAGCAATATACAGATAACCGCATTATTCGTCCACGTGCAGAATACACGGGTATGGTTGAACAGAAATACGTTCCAGTAGACGAAAGATAGAAGAGCAGCCTTGCGGGCTGCTCCTAAAGTTTAGTAGAATGAACTCTAGCAATAGTGTTTTAAATTTTTGATTTTAATGATGATGAGAGTTTTGTTCAAATATAAGAAAGTATAAGTTTCACACGATACTTTATGTCTTATATTTCTCGCTTAAACACTTACCGTCCTTATAAGGACGCCGAAGGCGTTTATGCTTGGATGCTTGTCAATGCTATTTAAATCCCACAAAACTTTAGGAGGAATACACTCAAATGTTGAAACTAGAAAAATTCGATCTACCTACAGAAGGCGAACAAATCACGATTAAAGAAGGAAAACTACAAGTTCCGAATAATCCAATCATTCCTTTTATCGAGGGTGACGGCACAGGCCGTGATATTTGGAAAGCTTCCAAGCGCGTACTTGATGCAGCAGTAACTAAAGCTTATGGTGGCACTAAGCAAATCGCTTGGTACGAAGTATTTGCTGGCGAAAAAGCTTTCAATACATATGGTGAATGGTTGCCAAATGATACGTTGGAAGCAATCCGCGAATATTTTGTGGCGATCAAGGGACCACTTACTACTCCAATCGGAGGCGGTATTCGTTCATTGAATGTAGCTTTGCGTCAAGAATTGGATTTGTATGTATGTCTGCGTCCAGTTCGTTATTTCCAAGGTGTTCCTTCTCCTGTTAAACGTCCTGAGCTGGTGGATATGGTTATTTTCCGTGAGAATACAGAGGATATCTATGCAGGGATTGAATATCAAGAAGGCTCTGCTGAAGTGAAGAAAGTCATCGAATTCCTGCAAAAAGAAATGGGAGTTAACAAAATCCGTTTCCCTGAAACTTCTGGTATTGGTATCAAACCGGTATCCTCCGAAGGTTCGAAGCGCTTGGTGCGCGCTGCAATTGAATATGCGATCAAGCACGGACGTAAGAACGTAACGCTTGTTCATAAAGGAAACATCATGAAGTTCACTGAAGGTGCCTTCAAAAACTGGGGTTATGAAGTAGCTGAGCAAGAGTTCGGAGATAAGGTCTTCACTTGGAGTCAATATGATGTGATTAAGGAACGTGACGGTGAGGCTGCCGCTAATGCTGCTCAGAAGGATGCTGAAGCTGCTGGCAAAATCATTATCAAGGATGCAATTGCGGATATCGCGCTGCAACAAGTTCTGACTCGTCCAACTGATTTCGATGTTATTGCTACGTTGAACCTGAACGGGGATTACCTGTCCGACGCACTGGCTGCACAAATCGGCGGCATCGGCATCGCTCCTGGAGCGAACATTAACTACATTACTGGCCACGCCATCTTTGAAGCTACCCATGGTACAGCTCCTAAATATGCAGACAAAGACGTTGTGAATCCTGGTTCTGTTATTCTGTCCGGCGTAATGCTCTTAGAGCACTTGGGCTGGCAGGAAGCAGCGGACCTGATTTATAAAGGTATGGAAACTGCTATCAACAATAAGACCGTGACTTATGACTTTGCCCGCCTGATGGAAGGTGCAACTGAGCTGAAATGCTCCGCATTTGCAGACGAAATTATTAACCACCTATAGGTTAGATTAGCCTTAGCCAGATAACATTAGCCTTACCTTTATCATTTCTAGGAGGCGAATCTGTGGCGATCAAGCGTTATAAAATTACAGTGGTAGGCGCCGGTTTTACCGGCGCTACTACAGCTCTTATGTTAGCTCAAAAGGAACTTGGAGACGTTGTGCTGCTCGATATTCCACAAATGGAGAACCCAACCAAGGGTAAGGCGCTTGACATGCAAGAAGCAGGTCCTGTGCAGAGATTCGACAGTCATATTATTGGAACCTCAAGTTATGAAGATGCTGTAGATTCTGATATTGTAATTATCACTGCAGGGATTGCCCGTAAACCTGGGATGAGCCGCGACGATCTTGTGAATATCAATGCAGGGATTGTAAAGTCGGTATGCGAGAACGTAAGAGATGTAGCACCGGAATCCATCGTAATTATTTTGAGTAATCCGGTAGATGCGATGACTTATGCTGCATTTGAAGCGTTAGGCTTTCCGAAAAACCGCGTAATTGGACAATCCGGTGTGCTGGATACAGCGCGTTACTGCACTTTTATTGCACAAGAGCTGAACGTATCCGTTGAAGATGTACGTGGTTTCGTAATAGGCGGACACGGCAATGATATGGTACCGCTCGTTCGTTATTCTAGTGTTGGAGGCATTCCAATCGATACATTGATTCCTACGGATCGTATTGAGGAGATTGTGAAGCGTACACGTGTGGGTGGCGGGGAAATCGTTGACCTTTTAGGAAATGGTAGTGCGTATTATGCTCCTGCAGCCTCTTTAGTTCAGATGACGGAAGCGATCTTGAAGGATAAGAAACGGATCATTCCGGTTATTGCCTTGCTTGAAGGCGAATATGGTTATGACAATCTGTTTCTGGGCGTTCCAGCTCTTCTTGGTGCGAATGGGATTGAGAAGATCTTTGAACTGGAGCTTACGGCTGAGGAGAAAGCGGCTTTAGATAAGTCCGCAGAGTCCGTACGTAGTGTAACAGCAATATTATCTGTGTAGATTGTGTCAGATGAAAGGGGAGGGTCCCGAAGGCCGTGAAATGGCTTAAGGGCGCTCTCTTTTTTTATATCAACAACTTCAAAGAATGGACACCTATGTTGCTTTTCTTATTCTAATATTATGGGTATAATTATATGTAACTATTATCACAGTTAAATTGGAGGAGATATGCTATGGATTGGAACGTTTTGTTTTTCTTACATATGATCGGGACGCTGTCACTAGGATTTTACCTTGTACTGCCTTTCATCATCGGTCGTGCTGAAAAATTGTCGCCTGCAGCAAAAGAAGGTACGTTAAGTGCAGTTACTGGATTTAACCGCTTTGCACAGTACGGTTTAGTGATTCAACTACTTACAGGTGGTTACATGATGACCAAGGGTGATTATTCTGTAGCATGGATGATCATTATCGTTGTATTGTTGCTAGCAATGTTTGCGCTTGGTGGTATTATGAGCAAGCCTCTGCGTCTTGCTGCTGCTGGAATTCGTGAGAACCGTGATGTCAAAGCAGAAACAGGCAAATTGCGTACGCTTAGTGCGCTGCTGTCCGTGTCATTGCTGCTGATGGTATTCTTCATGGTATTTAACGATATTATTTAATCTGTAGCACTATGAGCCCGCTTCCGTAATGGAGAGCGGGTTTTTTTGTGTGTTGAGAATATTACAGTAGTTATTTCTTAGAGAAAAAGACGTTTTCAATTACGTAGTAATAGAGTAATATGAAAATGTTTATGTGATTGGTTTAAAATTACAATTATTTTATTATCTGAGGGATTACGGGGGAGTTTGGATGGGTGTGAAGTTAAGAAGGATTGTGAGTGTAAGCTTGGGTCTCAGTTTAGTATTTAGTTCGTTGGGTTCCGTATCCGCAGCAGCAGATAGCTCGGTTAAAGACTATGAGGGTCACTGGGCGCAGCAGCAGATCGAAAGCTGGTTAGAGAAGGGCTGGTTAAAAGGATTTGAAGATGGATCGGTAAAGCCTAATCAAAGCATTTCGAGAGCTGAATTTGTGGCCCTTGTGAATCGTTTCTTTGAGATCACAAAGAGTCAAGCAGCAAAATTTACTGACTTGCCTGCAACCGGCTGGGTGTATGAGGAATTCTCCAAGGCAGTTACGCAAGGTTACATAAAGGGTTATGGTGATAAGGTTCGCCCAAATGATCCTGTTACCCGCCAGGAGGTTGCGGTAATAATCAGTAAGCTGCTGAAATTGGAAGATCCAGACCCTGTAGTATTGGATCAATTCAAAGATCGGTACCAAATAGCGTCATGGAGTGAGAGCAAGGTAGCGGGAATGGTGAATCTAGGAGCAATGAAAGGATATCCTAACGGGAATTTTGCTCCATTGCAAGCTATGACCCGGGCTGAAGCAGTAGCTATATTGGAATCCTTGAATACACCAATAGGTGCTGGATTTCATATCACGCAGTCAGGAGTTTTTGGCAGCAAAGACCCTGCTCACCTAACGGGTTATGAGAGTGTAACAGTGAGTACTTATGGGGTTAACCTTCAGAACGCTGTTATATACGGGGATTTGCTTTTGGATGAAGGCATTGGAGAAGGTGAAGTATCACTAGATAATGTAACTGTAAAAGGAAAAGTCTTTGTTAAGGGTGGAGGTGTTGATTCTATACACTTCAAGAATTCTATCATAGAGCAAGTAGTCGTTCAGAGAAAAGGCGGAGTTGTTCGTCTTGTAACTGAAGGAGCAACCCGAATCAAGAGTATATTTGTACAGACTGGAGCAATTCTTAATCTAGGCCAAGGTACTACTGTGAGTAAGGTTATTCTGGATGCACTCACAAAGGTAACTGGACAAGGTCAGCTATTATCTGCAACAGTGAACGATGGGGCTAAAGGGTCTTCGTTTGAGAAAAAGCCCGATCTGTTAGAGGGATCTCAGAAGGATTCCATCACTATGCCTACTCCCACCGTTACACCTACTGTAGGAGCGGCTACTGGCAGTTCGAGCGGTGGTGGAGGCGGTAGTGGCGGGGAAACACCAACAATCACACCAACACCAACACCAACACCAACACCAACACCAACACCAACACCAACACCAACACCAACACCAACGCCAACACCTGCGGTGAATGTTCCCGAAGTGAACGGCATAACTTTAGTACAGGAGGCTGTATATAAATATACGAATGCAGCTACAATTACAATTAAGATGACTGGATTATCACACGAAATATTTAGCAAAACTAATCACGCAGAGTATTATTTCACTACCGTTCCTGAAGAAGCATTAGATTGGGAAAAAGAACGTGAGAGCTTCCCTGTATCTCCTTTAATTAGTTTTCCAATCTACTCAGAGCATGTTAAGGATTACATGACGATAATTTTATTTGATAAGAATGGTGCACCCATTGGCTTTAAGACAATAAAATTGGATCTTAATGTGAAATATACTACTCTTGATATGTCAATGGTAACTAAATATAGTGAAGGTGTAAACATTACAGGAGCGAGCAATTCGCAATACATTCAAAATAGCATCTCGATAGCTGGTGCATTTGTTCAGCAACATCCTGAAGTGAAGTACTTTACTACAACCCCAAATACAGCATTCTATATGTTGGACCCTACTAAGGATTTTAATGTAGAACATATTTCATCTACGGTAGCGTATCTTAATGAGGTTTCTAAAAGTTATAGCGCTGTTGAGTATTCGTATGAAAGTTTTGATTACGATGAATCACCATTTTATACTCAACCGAATTTTGAAGAGGAATATATGGTTCTTCTATATGACTCGGAGTTAAAGGTGTTGGGTTACTATCAGGAAAAGACTAACTTAACCGACCAACAGAAAGCAAATAATGTGGGTTTTAAGATTGGCAAGCTTCCTGCTGTAGATTTGTTAGTATTGAATGATGAGGCAGCAGTAAACTGGGTGTATGACAGATATATCAAGCTAACCGACGATCAAAAGAATCTGATTGCGGGAGATTTTATAACTAAAATTGTAGAGCTTAAGGCAAAATTGCTTCTTCTGAAGCAAAGCTAAATTTCATTAAACGATAAGGACTGTTCCACATCGCCATTTCATGGCTTAGGGGACAGTCCTTATTTGCGTTCAAATGAACTTCAGGGTGTTTGATTCTCTCAGCCATGTGGTAAGTAACTTTTCATACAGCAATTTAAAAAAATGATAAAGCCGGCGTATAAACGTATACGCTTGAGCCATCCTAAGACGATCAGTTAACTATCAATTACTTAACGAGAGGAGCTAGGATTATGTCAAACGACAAGCAAGCTACGAAAACCTTACCCCCGCAAGAACAGCATCATCAACCAGGAATTGAGAGCGAAATGAAGCCGTTGCCGAAATATGAGCCGGCTAATTATAAGGCGGCAGGTAAATTGCAGGGCAAGGCGGCACTTATTACTGGAGGAGACAGCGGGATCGGACGGGCAGTGGCTGTTCTTTTTGCAAAAGAAGGCGCCGATGTAGTTATTTCATATCTGAATGAACACTCTGATGCAGAGGAAACGAAACGCCAGGTGGAGCAGGAAGGTCGCAAATGCATTCTGATTCCAGGAGATATTGGTGTGGAAACCTTCTGTAAAGATCTCATTAAACAGACGGTAGAGGGCCTCGGGAAACTGGATATTCTCATCAATAACGCGGCGGAGCAACATCCACAAGCTAAGATCGAGGATATTACGTCCGAGCAGCTAGAGCGTACATTCCGTACGAATATTTTTGCAATGTTTTATTTGACCAAAGCGGCTATGCCTCATCTAAAAGCAGGATCAGCTATCATTAATACGACTTCGATTACCGCTTATCGTGGTAGTCCACAATTACTGGACTATTCGTCAACGAAAGGAGCCATTCTGAGCTTCACGCGTTCCTTATCTACGAATCTGGCAGAGAAAGGCATTCGGGTAAATGGCGTTGCTCCGGGTCCAATTTGGACACCGCTTATTCCATCTACTTTTGATGCAAAACAGGTTAGTGAGTTCGGCGGTACGCAGCCTATGAAGCGACCGGGACAACCGGAGGAGCTGGCCCCAGCTTATGTATATCTAGCCTCCGACGATTCGAGTTATGTGACCGGACAAGTTATTCATGTAAATGGTGGCGAGGTCGTAAACGGGTAGACGCTCAGCCAACCAAACCTAGATACTTATTTAAAAAGCTCTAATTCAGGGTTAGCCGAATTAGAGCTTTTTGTATTGATCTTGGGATTTAGTTTCCAGCAGACAGCTCATCGAGCGACATTTCAAAGCTCGGAGCCATATGAGTGAGGAAATAATCTACTTCCTGTAAGCCGAGTCCGCGTAGCTTCGCACCTGTCTGCTCTTTCGCCGCTGCGAATTCACGGTTGCCCGCAGCAACCTCCCAGACACACTTTAGGTAAGCATCCAGTCGATCGGCTGCCTTAACGTAGCTGTGCAGGAGAACGTCCTCTGAATCGGGAGAACTGTCTTCTGGCTGCATGAGCTGCGTGTAAATGCCCTGAAGCTCGGGAGGAATCATAGCGGTCAAGCGTTCCGCAGCAATTCTTTCCATTTCGCGGAAGCTGGTAAGTAGCCGAGGATTATTGTATTTCACAGGTGTGGCGATGTCACCCGTGAACACTTCGCTGGCATCATGGAACAGGGCCATAGTTGCTGCTCTTTCAGCGTTTAATGAACGTCCATAATGAATATTACCAATGGAACAGAGCATATGTGTGAGCAGAGCTACATGGAAAGAATGCTCGGCAACGTTCTCAGGTGCGGTGCTTCGCATTAGGCTCCAGCGCTGAATATATTGAAGCCGATATAAATAGGCGGAAAAATGGTAGTTCAATTTTAAAGTAACCCCTTTCATGAGCTGCTAGGTATGATATTATTATACTAATTGTATCAGACTTTTGATAATCTGGATCTGCTGAGAGGAGCTTGAATGAATATGCAGCATTTTGAAGACAGCATTTATAATCTAATTGTTGAAACGTCCACGAACTTGCCGGGTGATGTACGCCGGGCGGTCGCCAAGGGTCGCGCACTAGAGGACAGAGCTACCCGGTCAGGTCTTGCGTTAACTACGATTGCTCAAAATATCGGAATGGCTGAGCAGCAAGTATCACCGATCTGTCAGGATACGGGAATGCCTACATTTATCATTCACACACCTGTGGGAATCAATCAGATTGAGATGGAAAAAGATATTCACAACGCCATTGTACGGGCGACCAAGAATGGTAAGCTTCGTCCAAATTCTGTAGATTCATTGACAGGTGAGAACAGCGGAGATAATTTGGGAGCAGGTACACCGGTCATTCATTTTGAACAATGGGAAGAGGAAAAAATAGATGTCAGACTGATTCTGAAGGGTGGCGGCTGCGAGAATAAGAATATTCAATACAGCCTTCCAGCAGAATTAGAAGGATTGGGCAAGGCAGGCCGTGATCTGGACGGAATTCGTAAATGTATTTTACATGCTGTTTATCAGGCACAAGGGCAAGGCTGTAGCGCTGGTTTTATTGGTGTTGGTATCGGCGGCGACCGCACAACTGGCTATGAGCTGGCTAAGAAGCAGCTGTTCCGCAAAGTGGAGGATGTTAATCCAATAGAGGATCTCAGCAAACTGGAAGACTACATCATGGAGAATGCCAATAAGTTGGGTATTGGAACGATGGGCTTTGGTGGGGAAGTTTCGCTGCTTGGTTGTAAGGTCGGCGTTATGAATCGTTTACCAGCCAGCTTTTTCGTATCTGTTGCCTACAACTGTTGGGCTTTCCGTCGCCAAGGTGTGCTGGTTGATCCGTCAACAGGCAATATAGAGGACTGGTTGTACGAGAGTGGTACAGGGATTTCGGTTGATGATGGACGGGACCAGGCGTCGGAAACGGAAGTGGCGGATGCAGGTGAAGACAATGCAGCTACTGGATCTCGCGAAGTCCATCTGACTACACCGATTAGTGAAGAGGATATCCGTAGTTTACGAGTTGGGGATGTAGTGATTTTATCCGGTGAAATGCATACGGGCCGCGACGCACTTCATAAATATCTAATGGATCATGAGGCTCCGGTGGATTTGAACGGTGCAGTTATCTATCACTGTGGTCCTGTAATGATGAAGGACGAGGAAGGCTGGCATGTTAAAGCAGCGGGTCCGACTACTAGTATCCGTGAAGAGCCCTATCAAGGCGATATTATCAAAAAATTTGGAATTCGTGCCGTCATCGGAAAAGGTGGAATGGGTCCTAAAACGTTAAAAGCTCTTCAGGAGCACGGGGGCGTATATCTCAATGCGATTGGTGGCGCTGCACAGTATTACGCGGAATGCATCAAGAAGGTAAATGCTGTTGATTTTATGGAATTTGGCATTCCTGAAGCAATGTGGCATTTGGATGTGGATGGTTTTGCTGCTATTGTAACGATGGATGCCCATGGCAACAGTCTGCACGCAGATGTAGAGAAAGATTCCGCAGCAAAATTAACTCAGTTTAAAGAACCTGTATTTAAATAAGTCGGGTACAGTCCGGTGAAATAGTCATAAAGTGGGGACATCCGCTGCTATGGCTTTTTCTCCGGTTTTATCAAAAATATAAGAATTTATATGTTCCAAGCTATAATTTATCCTTATATTCCTCGTATAATCACTTAGCGTCCATATAGATAGGGACGTCGAAGGTGTTTATGCTTGTCTAAAGGAGGTTTACGAATGGTACCACATTATATTAGAAATGGTCTTCTTAACGTTACTCCGTATTTTATCGTGGCTGGTGCAGATCAATTGATTGATTTTGTTGTGAACTGCTTTGATGCAAGAATTAATGATATGCTGCGGAATGATGAAGGCAAGATTAGACATGCAGAACTTAGAATAGGAGATTCGATCATCGAGGTCTCCGAAGCTAATGAGAAATATTCACCAGTACAGCTCGCTATTCATCTATATGTAAGAAATGTGGATGAGACCTTTCGTAAGTGCTTGGATGCCGGGGCATCCATCATTGAAGAACCATTGGATAAGCCTTATGGAGAAAGAGGAGCGGGTATTAGAGATGCTCAGGGCAATCAGTGGTTTCTTGCAACCTGTATAGAATGAAATCATGATATTTTACAAAAGTAATACAAAGTAACAGTCCAGAGATAATCAACTTGGGCTGTTATTTTTATATAATCTATTATAGTAGGGATTTATGTCACGAAAATAGTAGCACTGGTTTTTTGATGAAAATGAAGTTAGGATAAAAGATACAATGAAAAAGGGAGAGGCACACTTCAGATGAAACCGTTTCGCGCTCGTCTTACGTTTATACTTATGGCCTTAATCGGTATTTCCATGATTGGCACTGGATTTACGATGGCTCATCTGTTTAAGAGCTCCCATATAGCTGCTCTCGAAGAGAACATGTCCCGGGAAATAAATTTACTCGCAGGCACATTGGAATTTGTAGATATGAACGCCACCAATGCCATTCCGTATTACACGGAGCAGGCAGAGCATGTCGCCGAGCTTCTAGATTCCCGGATTACTTTTATCAGTAAGTCAGGTGAAGTTTTAGGGGATTCAGAGAAAAATCCTCTGGAGATGGACAATCACGCCAATCGTGAAGAGGAGATTGTTGCGGCTAAAGAGGGGACTGGACGAGCCATTCGTTACAGCGAAACTTTAGATCGCGAGATGTTATATGTAGCTGAGCGGGTGACCTCAGATCATGGTTTTGACGGTTACATTCGGGTCTCGATGGGACTGGATGCAGTAACGGAAGGGCTTAACCGTGCTTGGATGATTATGGCTGGGGGGTTAGTTGTTTTGTTCCTGGCAGCAACTATTGTCAGCTACAAAGTGGCATCGAGCATGACTTCACCGCTTGAACAAATCACGAGAGTCGCGCGGCGTATTACAGATCTTGATTATGATGCAAGAGTCCATTTGAAGCGTAAAGATGAGGTCGGGCAGCTGGCGACAGCGATAAATGCCATGGCTGACAGTCTTCAAGCTCAGCTTAAGACCATTCGTGATAATGAGGATCTGCTGCAAAGCGTACTGGACAATATGACTGGCGGCATCATAATGATCAATGCCGACGAAGAAATTGCCCTGCTGAACCGAGCCTCAGAGCGGATGCTGGATGTTAGCAACAGTGAAATGGCGGGTCATTCGTACAAGGAGCTAAAGCGTCATTATGAGTTAACACGTCTGCTTGAAGAAGGGGTATCGAATAAAGAACCGCTCCATGAAGAACGAAGTATTTACAATCCGAGAGAGCGGATTGTACGTATGGACGCAGTACCTATGATCCAGGACGGGACGTATAGAGGCATGCTCTTCCTGCTGCAGGAAGTAACAGAGATTCGTCGCCTGGAGCGGATGCGAAGTGAATTTGTCGCTAACGTATCCCATGAATTGAAGACGCCGGTTGCCGCTGTTAAAGGATTTGCCGAGACCTTGCTGGGTGGTGGGGTTAAGGATGAGAAGACAGCCCGTTCCTTCTTGCAAATTATTTATGATGAGAACGAACGCTTAAATCGATTGATTGGAGATATTCTGGAATTATCTAAAATCGAATCTAAACGTGTGCAGCTCGATTGCTCACCTGTTCATATCATTGAATTCTTTGATTCCGTGCTGGGAACCATTAGCAAAGTGGCTGAGAAGAAAAGTATTAGTCTTAACGTAGAGGTTCCTGAGGAGCTGTTCATTGAGGCCGATGAAGATAAACTACGTCAAATTTTTATGAATTTGCTCTCCAATGCGATTAATTACACGCATGAAGGGGGTAGCGTAAAAGTCTATGTTAAGAATATACTGAAGCCAGATGGTTCTGAGAATGTCCAATTTACCGTTACCGATACAGGGATGGGAATTCCCAAAAAGGATCTGCCGCGCATTTTCGAACGTTTTTATCGAGTGGATAAAGCAAGATCAAGAAGTTCCGGTGGAACGGGGCTGGGACTGTCTATTGTGAAGCACTTAATAGATCTGCACCATGGTGTGATTTCGGTTAAAAGTGATCTGGGGATCGGAAGTTCATTTATTATTGAGTTGCCGCTCTTGCAGGAAGAAAAGGCGGATTAGATTTTTGTAAATTCACCTTATTGATTTTACACCAAGTTAACATTGTGGTGATATGATTGTTTTGTTGTTGCTTTGTAAAAATCAAACTATATGGAAGACGGGGGAACCTATGGCTCAACGATTGCTTGTCATTGAAGACGAACCGACACTGGCCCGGCTGCTGTCCTATAACTTAACGCAGGAAGGTTACGAGGTAACAGTAGAGGATCATGGTACGGCAGGATATGATCGTGCGACGAGGGAACCTTTTGACTTGATCGTATTAGATCTGATGTTGCCAGGTATGAATGGCATTGACATCCTTGATAAATTGCGTGGACAAGGTATCCGTACACCTATTATTGTGTTGACCGCCAAAAATGCGGAAGAAGATGTTGTTAGAGGGCTGAAATCAGGTGCTGATGATTATATAACCAAACCATTCGGCGTCTCTGAACTGCTCGCTAGAGTAAGTGCTGTACTTCGGAGGATTTCTGGACTTGCTGAGGAAGCACCTACAGAAACACCTATCTCTGCTTCTACCATTATCTTAGGTCAATTAGAGATTTACCCTGAGAGATATGAAGTCTCCCTCGGTGGTCATAGTATTAACTTGCGGCCTAAAGAGTTCGAAGTGCTATTATATTTGGCTCGTAAGCCAGGGGTTGTGTTGACGAGAGATGATCTCATGAATGCTGTATGGGGCTTTGATTATATTGGTGGGCAGCGTACGGTGGACGTGCATGTGAGTTCACTTCGTAAAAAGCTTGAGCTGGATCCAGAATCCGTTCATATCGATTCGATTCGAGGCGTAGGCTATAAATTAGTGGTTAATAAAAAAAGAGCTCCGGTCATTTAGAGTGACTGGAGTTCTATTTTTTCTATACTTTTCATAAATAAGAAATGTTCGGAGTACTAGTTGGCTTCTGGGGAAATACTGTGATGTGGACCCATTCATCTCACTGATTTTACATTGCGTTAACATTTCTCTCCAACTGTATTTACACTAAAAGCTTATCATGGAGATCGAAGATGATGAGAAGGAGACGTAAACACTAATGAAATCCATCATTGACATAGAGAATCTTGATCTCTACTATGAGTCGTTCCACGCACTGAAGAATGTGAATCTGCAAATCCCGGAGAAACAGGTTACCGCTTTTATTGGACCTTCCGGTTGCGGGAAATCCACGTTGCTTCGCACATTGAATCGTATGAATGATATGATTCCTGGCACACGTATAGAAGGAACTGTAAACATCGGTGGCAAAAATATTTATAGTGATGAGGTAGAGGTGGAAAGCCTGCGTAAGCAGGTCGGTATGGTGTTTCAACAGCCGAATCCTTTTCCTAAGTCGATTTACGACAATGTAGCTTACGGTCCCCGTTTACACGGCATCCGTTCCAAAAGTGAACTGGATGAGATCGTAGAAAAAAGCTTGCGTCACTCCGCCCTATGGGAGGAAGTGAAAGATTTTCTGAAGAAATCTGCCCTTAGCTTGTCTGGTGGACAGCAGCAGCGGCTTTGTATTGCTAGAGCGTTAGCGGTACAGCCGGATATTCTGCTAATGGATGAGGCAACCTCTGCGCTCGACCCTGTATCCACTCTCAAGATAGAAGAGCTTGTTCAGGAATTAAGAAGTGAGTATACCATTGTTATGGTAACTCATAACATGCATCAGGCCGCACGTGTATCCGGTCGAACCGTGTTTTTCTTAAATGGTGTAATTGTAGAGGCGGCGGACACAGAGGTGCTTTTCTCGAACCCTAAAGATTCCCGCACTGAAGATTATATTTCCGGACGTTTCGGCTGATCAGATTTAAAAGGGTGTTCGTCCCTGGAAATGGCAAGCTGACCATACGTTAATGAGGAGGATCGCTCTTATTATGATTCGCAGAAAAGAATTTGATAAAGACTTGGAAGAGCTGCGCAGTCTGCTGCAGCAGATGGGTGAGCATGTTAAGGATGCTCTTGAAGGTGCAATTAATGCATTACAAAATCTAGATACAACGCTCGCACAGGAAGTCGTTGAAGCGGATTTACAGCTGAATGCCATGGAAGATAAAATCATGGAAATTGGCTCACGCTTAATTATTACGCAGCAGCCCGTAGCTAAGGATTTGCGCCGCATTATAGTTGCCTTCAAAATATCAAGCGATTTGGAACGCATGGGGGATCTGGCGATTGATGTAGCTAAGGCGACCATGCGTCTTCAAGGCCAACAGCTGATTAAGCCCCTTGTAGACATTCCTCGTATGGCTGAAATCGTGACAATTATGATCGATGAGGCGATCCAGTCTTACCTGGATGAGAACACTGATCTGGCTTATAAAATGGCACAGGATGATGATCAGGTCGATCAATTGTATGGTGCGATGATCAATGAGTTGTATTCTTATATGGTAACAAAGCCGGAGACAGTATCCCAAGCTATGTTATTGACACTGGTAGGCCGTTATATCGAACGGATTGGCGATCACGCTACTAACATTGGTGAAAGCGTAGTTTACCTAGTTACCGGTAGTCGTCCAGATTTGAATGAGTAGTGTTTTGCAAAAGATGTTCAGTGGCTGGTAATTACAGAGAGTGTTTGGACTTTCGGCCGCTGTTGTCTCCAGATTTCTTGATTTTATACCGCTTTTTATGGTTGAAATCCGGAGACAAAGGCGGGCGCTTCGCTCCTACAGTTCCAAACTTCTCCTCCATTACTATCGTACCTTCACATCTTTTGTGTTTTTAGGTAAATGAAAGTAGCCGTCCTTTTATAAGGGCGGCTACTTGTTGTATTACCCCATATTAGCTCTTAATGTTACTAACATTTCAGCTAATCCCATTGTTTAAGTTGGTATAGCCGTTTCTACTTGGACAGGCCATATGTTAAGATGTAAGAAGTAAGCATGAAAAAGGCGAGGTGCACTATGGACAAGTTGATACTTATAGATGGAAATAATATTATTTACCGCGCATTCTTCGCGATGCCTCCGCTAACGAATACAGCAGGGCAACAGACGAACGCGGTGTACGGTTTCACAACGATGCTGCTCCGTTTAATTGAAGAACACAAGCCGACACATATGATTGTTGCCTTCGATGCAGGGAAAGTCACATTTCGGCATGAAGGTTATGAGGATTATAAAGGCGGTCGGCAAAAGACACCTCCCGAGCTCTCCGAGCAGTTTCCACTGCTGAAAGATTTGCTCAGAAATCTGGGTGTACCGCAGTTTGAAATTGGCAATTATGAGGCCGATGATATTATTGGAACCATTTCTCGCCAAGCAGATGAAGCAGGCCGGCAGGTTATGATCGTGTCGGGAGACAAGGATATGCTTCAATTGGCTTCCGAACATACGACCGTTGCGTTGATCCGCAAAGGAGTTACTGAGGTTGAGCTTTATGGACCAGAACAAATTCGTGAGAAATATGATTTAACACCCGAGCAGATCATCGACCTTAAGGGACTGATGGGTGATGCGAGTGATAACATTCCGGGCGTTCCGGGTGTTGGTGAGAAAACAGCGCTCAAGCTGTTGCATCAATTTGGATCGGTTGAAGGTGTATTAGCAGGCACTGGTGAGCTTAAAGGTAAAATGAAAGAAAAGCTGGAAGCTCACGCGGAAGACGCTGTCATGAGTAAGAAACTGGCAACCATCTATCGTGAAGTGCCTCTTGAACATTCGTGGGAAGATATGATCTTTAACGGAATTTCTGCGGATACAGCAGGACCCGCACTCGCAAAATTAGAATTCAAATCACTTCTGGAAAGGTTGTCACTTAGTGCCTATGCTCCAGTAGCTGATGGAGAAGTGGGTGCAGCGGAAGTAGAAGCTGCTACACTCGATATTTCGATCGTGAGTGAAGATGAACTTGAGGCGCTAAATGAAGCGCTCCCTAGTATTTCGGCACTGCATGTAGAATCCAATGGGGATAATCCACATCGTGCCGAGGTGATCGGGGTAGGGCTATCTACTCTGGAGCGACATTATTATGTGCCGTTTGAATTACTACAGAAACCAGCGGCTGCGAAGCTACGCGACTGGTTAGGAGATGAGAAGGCTCCGAAGAGCGGATATGATCTTCACCGTGCTGATTTGGCACTGCATTGGCAGGGGATTGCTTTTGCAGGTGCAGCCCATGATGTGCAGCTGGCGGCTTATTTGCTGGATCCGACGGAAGCTAATCAGAACCTAAACGATCTCGCTACGAAATACGGCTTGCCAAGATTGTCACCTGATGAAGATGTATTTGGTAAAGGCGCCAAATATAAGATTCCTGAGCTTGAAATCTTAGGAAATCATGTCGCACGTAAGAGTGCTGCGGTACTTGGCATCGCCCAGAAACAACAGCAGGAATTGATCGAAACGGCGATGACCGGACTGTTCGAGGATCTCGAAATGCCATTATCACGTATTCTTGCGGATATGGAGAAACAGGGGATTGCAGTCAACGAAGGGGATCTTAAAGAATTAGGAAAAGAATTCGAAGCTCAGATTTCAAAGCTGGTCACCGAAATTTATGAAATTTGTGGCACAGAGTTTAATTTGAATTCACCTAAGCAGTTGGGCGAGATCTTATTTGTAAAACTGGGTCTTCCTGTCGTCAAGAAGACGAAGACCGGATATTCAACAGACGCAGAGGTGCTGGAAAAGTTAGCACCGTATCACGATGTGGTACGTTTGATTCTACAATATCGCACGATTGCCAAATTGCAATCCACCTATGTAGAGGGGCTGCTCAAGGAAATTTCCCCGAAAACAGGGAAGGTGCATACATTCTATCGGCAGACGATTGCTGCGACAGGACGGCTTAGCAGCCAATTTCCGAACCTGCAGAACATTCCAATCCGCTTAGAAGAAGGACGTAAAATCCGTAAAGTGTTTGTTCCATCCGAACCGGGCTGGTCCATTCTGGCGGCGGACTATTCGCAGATTGAACTACGGGTACTTGCGCACATCTCCGGTGATGAGCGGATGAAGGAAGCTTTTCTCCATGATATGGATATTCACACGAAGACAGCGATGGATGTATTTGGAGTTACCGCCGATCAGGTTGATAGCAATATGCGTCGTGCTGCTAAAGCCGTTAACTTTGGTATCGTGTACGGAATCAGTGATTATGGTCTGTCGCAGAACTTGAATATTCCTCGCAAAGAAGCCGCTCAATTTATTGAGCAGTATTTCGAGGTATACCAAGGTGTACGTCGATATATGGATGATATTGTAGTTGATGCAAGGAAACATGGTTATGTAACTACGCTGCTGGAACGCCGTCGTTACTTGCCTGAGATTAATGCGAAGAACTTTAATCTACGTTCTTTTGCGGAACGTACAGCAATGAACACACCTATACAAGGAACTGCCGCTGATATTATTAAGCTGGCGATGGTGCATATGGACAAGGCGCTATTTGAGCGTGGGCTAAAGAGCCGTATGTTGCTTCAGGTACACGATGAGCTTGTATTCGAGGTGCCAGAGGATGAAATGGAGCTCATGAAGACGCTTTTGCCGGAAGTAATGGGTGGAGCATTGCAGTTATCGGTGCCGCTTAAAGCAGAGGTAAGTTTTGGCAGCAACTGGTACGAAGCGAAATAGGCTCCCTTTAAGGTGTGCATATCAGCTATAATGTAGTTGAGGTGAAGACATCATGCCGGAATTACCGGAAGTAGAGACAGTCAAGAGAACACTGAATGATTTAGTTAATGGAAAGCAGATAGAGAGTGTAACCGTCCGGTTGGCCCGGATTATTCAGCGGCCGGATGATATTCAGGCTTTTGCCAACCTGCTCGCAGGTCATAGCATTGTTAATGTTGAACGAAGAGGGAAATTTTTGCGCATCGTGTTAGACGGTCTGGTGCTGGTATCTCATTTACGGATGGAGGGCCGTTACGGACTTTTTTCGAACGAAGATCCACTGGACAAGCATACGCATGTGATATTCCATTTTACCGATGGCACTGAGCTGCGTTACACGGATGTTCGTCAGTTTGGTACAATGCATCTTTTTCAGATTGGTGAAGACCTTCAGCTGCCTCCTCTTAATAAGCTAGGACAGGAGCCGCTGGAGCCATCCTTTACGCCGGAGAGGTTTAAGCAGATTGTATCAGGCAAAAGCACAAAAATTAAATCGCTGCTGCTGAATCAGGAATATATCGTCGGCATAGGTAATATTTATGTAGATGAGTCGTTACATCGTGCAGGAATACATCCTGAAGTCAGCGCCAAAGATCTTTCGGATGAGCAACTTGATCAGCTGCATCACGCTATTGTCAGTACGCTGACGGAAGCGGTAAACGCTGGTGGTTCGTCTGTAAAATCATATGTGAATGGTCAAGGTGAGAGCGGCACTTATCAGCAACAGCTGTTGATTTACGGTCGTAAAGATCAGCCGTGTAACCACTGTGGAACGATGATTGAGAAAACGGTTGTAGGTGGCCGCGGCACGCATTATTGTCCAAGCTGTCAGCGTAAGGTTGAAAACTGAAGAAGTAATTAGGCTGGCACCCACTACTTGTCCCGCCCATATACTGTGTGAAGAATGCTTAATAGAGAACGGAAGCTGAATGAAGTGTATTCTGCAGTGTTCCGGTTCTTCACAGGAGGGATTGCGGGTGCTCAGCCCATTTTTTTCACTAATATTACTAGCTTTTGCTTTGAGTTTGGATGGTTTTGGCGTTGGTATTACATATGGACTGCGTAAAATGAAAATACCATTGCTCTCCATTCTGATTATCTCGCTTTGTTCGGGGGTAGTTATCTGTGTATCTATGCAAGTGGGTGTTCTGCTTGCCAAGGTAGTGTCTCCACATGCAGCTTCTGAGGTTGGCGCTGTTATACTCGTGCTAATGGGGTGCTGGTCGCTCGTCCAGATGTTAATGCAGAAAGAGAAGGAACAGACAGGTGAGCGTAAAGTAGGTAGTGAAGAAAATGTGCTATCCACAGAAGCTCGGGCAGAGGTAGCTGTTGATACTGAAGATGTTGTAGAACAGGTTACCATGGCTCCTGAGCAGGCAAAGTCGGCTGTCTTTTCCCTTGAGTTACGAAGATTGGGGATTGTTGTACAGATCTTACGTACTCCGTCTTCTGCAGATATGGATGATTCCGGGAGTATTTCTTCGATGGAGGCTATGCTGCTCGGGATTGCCCTCTCTCTAGATGCTTTTGGAGCTGGACTTGGCGCAGCATTGCTGGGGTTCAATCCGATATGGACATCACTTACAATTGCTCTGTTTAGTGGTACATTTCTATTGCTGGGCATGAAGACTGGATTAAGATTCGCTGGGAACTACTGGATGAAGCATGCTGCTGCACTACCCGCGTTATTATTAATTACAATGGGAATACTGAAGCTATTATGAGGTGAGTACATGATTATTGGCTTAACCGGAGGCATTGCATCCGGAAAAAGCACGGTGTCCGCACTGCTTGTGAGCAAGGGAGCGAGGCTGGTTGACGCGGATGTGATCGCCAGAGAAGTTATGCTCCCCGGTCATGAGGTGCTGGCTGCGGCTGTGAAACAATTCGGAAGTGAGATCCTCTCTCCGGATGGCACACTGAATAGGGGCAAGCTGGGGGATATTGTATTTCAAGACCCGGCGGCCCTGCAAGCCCTGAACAATCTGACGCATCCCGCAATCCGGCGGGAAATTAAAGAACGTATGAACAGCATGGAGGAAGAAGATCCAAAGAAGTTAACAATTGTGGATATCCCTCTTCTTTTCGAATCAGGACTCGAGAACATGTTCCATGAAATACTGGTGGTCTACGTGCCTCGTGAAGTGCAAATTGCGCGATTAATGGAACGTAACGGACTTTCTTTAGAACAAGCAGAAGCACGCTTAAATGCACAGATGGATATTGAGACGAAGCGAAACAAAGCGGACTATATCATTGACAACAGTGGCGAACTTGCGCACACTGAGCAACAGGTTGCTGTTCTTTGGGACAGGCTGGGCTTATCATGAAATGGTTACGTAAAAAAAGAGTCCTTCTTCTGTTATTCATTGGTTTTACTGCGATATTGTTTCTGAGTACGAACTGGATGTCCTGGTTTTATCCGATCCATTATAAAGATGAGATCCGTAAGCACAGCGTTACGTACGATATTGACCCATTTCTAGTGGCTTCGATTATCCGAGTGGAAACGAACTTCAAAACTGGACGAGAATCCAGAAAAGGTGCTATAGGTTTAATGCAGCTTATGCCGGATACCGCCAAATGGGCCCTTGAAAAGGCCAAGCTTCCTGATGTTTCTATGGAGGAGCTAAAGCATGAACCATCAGCAAATATTGAACTAGGTACCTGGTATCTTTCAACATTATCCCGTCAATTCGAAGGAAAACGTACAGCGGTTATCGCTGCATATAATGCTGGACCGGGTAAAGTTCAAAAATGGCTGGATGAGGGGATCTGGGATGGAACGGATGCTACGATTAAGGATATTCCGTTTGGTGAAACCCGCCATTATGTACAGCGCGTCAACTATTACTATGATCAGTACACGGATATTTACAACGAATTCTAAAACCGTGTTATGTATAAAAAGAAGCATTAAACGATCTTGCGATCGTTTAATACTTCTTCAGTAAGCTTATGTGGACAGGTTATTTGTATTGACCTGCCAATTGTTGTTCTGCCAGGGTTACAAGACGTTTAGTGATGTAACCACCGATCGAACCATTTTCATAAGAAGTTTTATTGCCTTGGTAACCATCTGGGGAAAGCGTGATTCCGAGTTCTTGGGCAACTTCATATTTAAGTTGTTCCAAAGCACCACGGGAATTTGGAGCTACAAGGTTATTGGAGCTGTTGTTTTGGCTCATTGCTGTTCACCTCCTCTGTTGGTAACTGTATTATGTGCCGGACTTGCCATAATCATTACAATAAAAAAACGGTGATTTCTGGAAAAAATGAAATAGCCCTTTAAAAGCCGGATGTTTAACATACCGGGACTAAAAACATTATGTAATAGGAAGTGATGAAGCTTATGAAATGCCCTTACTGCGATCACACAAATACTAAAGTGCTCGACTCGCGACCAGCGAATGAGAATAAGTCAATCCGCCGCAGGCGTGAATGTGAGCGTTGCAGCAAACGGTTTACAACCTTTGAAATGATCGAGGAAACACCGTTAATCGTGATCAAAAAAGACGGCAGCCGCGAGGAGTTCAGCCGTGATAAAATTCTGCGTGGTTTAATTCGGGCTTGCGAAAAACGCCCCGTCTCTGTAGAACGTCTAGAGAAGATCGTCTCTGAGGTGGAGAAATCCCTACGCGGTATCGCCGTAGCTGAGGTGGAGAGCCAACAGATCGGTGAATTGGTTATGGAGCAGCTCTATCCAGTAGATGAAGTCGCCTATGTTCGCTTTGCATCCGTATACCGCCAGTTCAAGGATATTAACATGTTTATGAAGGAACTGAAGGGTCTGTTATCTAAGAGCACCGGAGATCTGGACAGATTGTAGAGTTGTGGCTAGTCTAATGACTAAAAAAAGTGTTGACAGCGAAGGCGATTTTTTATATTATATAGGAGTCGCCTACGGCGCTTGGATTTGTCAGAATGACTTAAATACACCGAACTAAATTTTAGAATGTGTGATTACATACATCTGAAAATTACGTTTGGGGCCATAGCTCAGCTGGGAGAGCGCATCGCTGGCAGCGATGAGGTCAGGGGTTCGATCCCCCTTGGCTCCACCAAACTTCATATGGACTCTTAGCTCAGTTGGTAGAGCAGTAGACTCTTAATCTATTTGTCCAGGGTTCGAGCCCCTGAGAGTCCATCCTAAAGAAACAGCAGAAATGCCGTTTTTTTTTGTTGTTCAGGAAGCGGAGTGACTTTTTATTTGGTTTTGATCGTGGTATAGTTTGGGTAGATAAATCGTACAATGCAAAGAGTGCCGTGCGGAAACACGGCTCCCAGTGCAATAGCCGCTTTTAAGGGCGGCTGATTTCAGGTATTACGGGCAGAAATAGACCGCATCCTTTGGACTAGGGCGGTCTATTTCTTTTTGAGGTAATTTAGAAGCTCAATGCTAAAAAGGTAGAACAAGTTGAAATGCAGGCTCTCCAGACCTATATTCCTGTTTGGAGCGAGGTATTTAAGAAAGCTTCTACTGCTAAAAAGAAAATGATGCTTAGTACGATCATTGAGTGTGTTAGGGTTTACCGAGATTCAGTAGAACTGACGTTAAAATTGAACATTAGCTCGTTTTTAGCGACTTCAAGTGTAAGTAGTCTAAAAGGTAATGATTATGATTTGAAGGCTGGCAAGCAAGTGCATGGCATTCATTATGGAAATCAGTTTTCAGGCATTTTCCAGCCTAATTCATCATCCCACACGGCATCGATATCATCCAGGTGAACATGCCATTCACCACCGTCTACTTTTCTACGTATCTCGGTCAAACATTTCAACCAATGAAATAAATCGTTCAGCAAATCTTCAATCTGATCCGTCATGGACAGCTTGGTAGCGCCAGCGAAGATCTCCGTTGATCTGGACGAATCGAATTTGTACACTGTGAAAGACTCCGCCCGGTCTTTCCCTTCAAAATCCTGATCATAACGTTGGACAATGGCTGTGATTGCTTGTTGTTCGCTTTCTGTTAGGACGTATTCTCTCGTGCATGTGTAATAAATAGAAACACTGATAAGTCATTCCCCCCAAACATAGAAATGGATGCGATATCCAGTTCCTGTTTATTACCCTCCAAAAGTCGAAAGCAAACTAGGCCAAACCTGCATTCTGGCGCCGCATGAAGGACAATTCATTTCCCCGGCCAAATACGGCAATTGGTTCAAAAAAGAGGAATCGCCCAGCTGATCGGCTCGCTCCGCCAGTATTTGATGTTCCGCTTCAACGAATGCCTCAACGGGAGTAACCTCATGTGCTGCCTGAAGGGGTTCGAATACCGGATCTTCCGCGAATGCTTGTATACGACCGCCTTCTCCGCTCGGCCACAAGTAAGCCTCTTGATTACATACTCCGCAAACGGCCACATATTCGTCGCCAGCCGTAAAATTCAGAAGCATGTTTGCCACGCTCTGGGATTCCCGATAAGCCGCGTCGGCAATGAGAACATATCTTTTTTCGGTATCGCTGCTTATTTCTTGTTTGGCGTAGGCCAACATCTCTGCAACAAGCGAAGCAAGCTCCGCTATCGCTTTTAAGTAAGATTGGAACATTTCCGCGCAAACCTCGTTTCCCGCTTCAGCAGCGAGTTCGTTCCAATCCGAGGGATACGGCTCAGATCTTGTTTTGTCATGACACGACTCGATAATCCCGCAAGTGATGTAGATTTCATGGCGCACTTCCATATTTTTTGATGCGAGAGCAAGTTTGGCCAGATAAGGTACTGCCGCGTAAGTGACGGTATAGATCGTATTTTGGTGATATAAGTGCTCCTGGAATAGTTCGTCGAAAACTTCTTTATCGAAATCAAGCATCAGACGCTCCAACAGTTCAGGTACCATTTCGCCTGACTCGTAAGGACCGGTTAGCTTGCCCCACAGTTCGCTGTTTAATTGTAACAAGAGGAATCACTCCCATCCCTATTCAAGTGGATACATTTTCTATATTATCCTATAAGATCGGCGGGTCCTGAATAGGGCAACGGATATACTCCCCCTCGAGAATAGGGCTTAAAGCCTAGGACGATTCCCCCTAGGCTCTATTTCCATAACATGAAGAAAAGCCAATTCTACTGAAATGGCTTTTTTCTTTTTCACTACTCTTCGAAAGGATCACGATTTTGTACTATTAATTAGCATGAGATATGACAGAAATGTTGGCATGCTTGATTCACTATAGAAGGCCGAATGTCCACATTTGTATATGTATTGTAAAGATAAGTATATCGATGAAACGAATGCCCCTACTTATAATAAAATTGCTGCAGCAGTTGAGCATGGAGAGTCATGCGGTAAGCTGGAGTAAAATTCGAGCTAATAAACAACGGGGGGGATCGTAGTGCGTTTACGGTATAGGAATATTTTTTTAGTGTTTTTTGTTACCGCTTTCATTTTAGTTGCCGTTTCATCGGAGAAGTCCGACGCCGCAACAGGTAATCTGGCTTTAGGAAAGACGGCTTATTCGTCGTCGAACGAAGTAGACTTTTTCGGGCCTGAGAAAGCGGTCGACGGTGGCAATCGGGATGCAAGCCGATGGTCTTCGGAAAGAACGGATGACCAGTGGTTCTACGTTGATCTAGGCGAGCCTGTAGAAATTGGAAGAGTAATCATCAACTGGCAGACTCCGGCGGAACAATATCAAGTTCTTGTGTCTGACGATGCGGTAACCTGGAGGAACGTATTCGCGGACAACCGCGTGCTCGTCGCCCGCGGACCAGTCGAGGATACGATCGATTTTGAGCCGACACTGGCGCAATACGTTAAGTTCCAAGGAGTAACGCGACGTCCAATTGAGGATATCTATTACGGATACTCCTTCTGGGAATTCGAGGTATACAAGGGCAAACCGCTGTTGCCGCCTATGATGGATGCGGTCAAAAACAGCATCGTCGTCTCCGAGGGAGACACTCAGCTGAACCTGCCCGCTGTACCGGATGGTTATACGCTGACGCTGGTGAACACGGACAGCTTGCCGGTGATCGACGAGCAGGGCAATATTCATGCGCCGCTTGTGGATACTCAGGTTCAGCTGCTGCTGCAAATCGAGAGCGACAGCGATCCGACATATCTGTTAGCGGATAATGCGTTAGTCACCGTACCCGGTCTCTACGAGCAGACGAGCGATCGGAACCCGGAGCCGCGAGTCATTCCTTCTTTGCGTGAGTGGCTGGGCACAACCGGCGAGTTCCGCTTGACGGATAAATCCAATATCGTCATTCGCGCGGAGGATGAAGCGGCTCTGCAGGGGACGGCCAATATTTTGCGGAAGGACTTGCTTGATTTAACGAAGCTTCCGCTGACGGTTACGGTTGGTTCACCTCAAGAGGGAGACATCTATTTGGTGCTGGATGCCGCGCAAACGGGATTGGGGATAGAGGGCTATGAGCTGAATATTGGCGAATATACTTCCGTCGCTGGCTCCGATCAGACGGGCGTCATGTTCGGCACAAAAACGATCCTTCAACTGCTCGGCCACGATGCCGATCATAAGACGATGCCCAAGGGGCAATCGCGCGATTATCCGAAATACGCGGATCGAGGCTTCATGCTCGATGTGGGCCGCAAGTTTTATACGATCGAATTTTTGCGGGATTATGTGAAGTTGATGTCCTACTATAAGATGAACCGGTTCCAGATTCATCTGAACGATGATGTCGGCGATGTCGGTTACTTCCGTCTGGAGAGCGAGAAATTCCCGGGAGTGACGAGCAAGGACGGCTTCTATACGAAGCAGCAATTCAGAGACCTGCAGCTGCTTGGGATGGAATACGGCGTAAACGTCGTGCCGGAAATCGATACACCGGGCCATTCCGGCGCGTTCATCGCTTACGACCCTAGGTTGGGCATCAACAATCAGCTGGATATCAATCGTCCGGAGACGCTCGACTTCATTAAAGAACTCTTTGACGAGTATCTCGACGGCAGCAATCCGACCTTCGTCGGCCCGGACGTGCACGTCGGCACGGATGAATATTTCGGCGACGACAAGGAGGCGTTCCGCAGGTATGCGGATATGCTCCTTAACCACATTAACAGCAAAGGCAAGCGCGCTCGTCTGTGGGGCAGTCTGTCCGCATATGACGGCACGACGCCAGTCAGCAACAATGCGACGATGGACATCTGGTATGAGCCGTACGGAAGTGTCTTGCAGGCCATTAAGCTTGGCTACGACGTTGTCAATACCAACACGAACTTGCTCTATATCGTTCCGCAACTGTATCGCAGCTATTTGAATTACGATTTTATTTACAATGAGTGGGAGCCTAACGATTGGCTGGAGACGAAGCTTCCTTATGGGCACCCGCAGGTAAAAGGCGGCATGTTCGCGCTCTGGAACGACGTGTCTGTAGAGAAGGGCGTCTCCATGGCGGACTCGCATCAGCGTATCTTGCCTTCCATGCAAGTGTTGGCGGAGAAGCTGTGGAGAGGCAACCGCGTCGACCGGAACTTTGCAAGCTTCCAGGCGGATGCCGCAAAGTACGTGGACCCGCCGGGTGTTCATCAGTCGCACAAGCTTCAAGTCGACAATGAGCGCAATATCGTTCTCGATTATACTTTCGACGAGGGCTTCGCGGATCGTTCGGGCAACGGCTTTGACGGCAACGAGGTGAATGCAGGCACGGAGAAGGGAATCTTCGGGCAAGCAGTAAGGCTCAAAGGCGGAGCCAGCTACGTGGAAACGCCGCTTCGCACGCTCGGTTTCGGATGGACGATGTCCATGTGGATCAAACCGGATGCTGACAACCCGCAAGGAGCTGTGCTGCTGGAATCTCCGGATGGACAGCTGAAATATAACATCGGGGGAAGCGGCAAACTGGCCATCACGAAAGAAAACTACGTCAGCGAATTCAATTATAAGCTGCCGACCGACCGCTGGACCCATGTCTTTATGATCGGCGACGACACGGGGACCTCCATCTTCATTAACGGCAGTGAGTATACGGCTACTCTAAAAGACGGCTCCAAGTTGGAAACGTTCGTATTGCCAGTAGCCAAAATAGGCAGTGAAACGAATGCTTTTAAAGGCTTGATTGACGAACTCATCGTGAGGAACACCTACGTGGACCTGCATGGAAATCTGGCTTTGCATAAGCAAGCCGAATCCTCACTGCCGGAATCCTCGTCCTACACGGCGGACAAAGCGGTGGACGGCAGAGGGGACACCAGATGGTCCAGCAATTGGGTGGACGATACCTGGTTCATGGTGGATCTGGGTGAAGTGAAGAACATTGATGCTGTATCTATTTTGTGGCAAACGGCTTACGGTTCGAAGTACCGCATTCTCGTGTCCGAGGACAAGGAGAACTGGACGAATGTCGTGAAAGACAACAACGGCGAGATTAACGGCAAGCCGGGACGCGTCGTGACTACCTTCCAAAGCACGCCGGCCAGATACGTGAAGTTCGAAGGCGTGTCCAGAGCTACCATGTTCGGCTATTCCTTTGAGGAATTTGAAGTGTACGGCGAGGAATATAAGCTCGGCAATATACGGCCGATTATCGACCTGTTGACGGCTATCGAGGCATACAAGCTCGTGGAGGACAATTACTCTCCTGAGGGCTGGGCACAGCTTCAACAGGCGATGGTACAAGCGACTGCGGCGATTCAAACCGCCCAGCTGACTCGTCCTGAGGCCGAGCAGGCGTATGCCGGGCTGAGCATTGCGCGCGATCGTCTAACGATCGAAGACGTAATGGGTCTGATCGAGCTTAATGTGAATGAAAGCATTGCCGCGAATCTCTATCTACCGCAGAAAGGACAGCTCGGAACGCGTATCGTCTGGAGCAGCTCGAAGCCCGACTATCTGAATGCCAACGGACAATTGTTGCAACGTCCGTCAGGCAGCGACATGGAGGTCGTGCTGACCGCGACGATCAGCAAGGGAGATGCATCCGCGAAAAAAACGTTCAAGATCAAAATCAAAGCGTTGCCTAGCTCTGGTGGCGGAGGATGGGTTCCGACTCCAATAACTCCAGATCCGGAAGAAGGCCAAAACGGCGGTTCGAATCCGGGAGGCGGAGATCCAGGCAATGGCAATGAGAACGGCAACGGCAATGGCGGGGAGTCTGGCGGATCGACAACGGTTCGACTGAACGATATTGCGAGTCATTGGGCAAAAGCGTCCATCAAACGGGCCGTCGAGCTTGGATTCGTAGCTGGCTATACCGACGAGACTTTCAAGCCGAATAAGACGGTCAGCAGGGACGAATTCGTCGTCATGTTGGTCAAAGCGTTGAAACTGCAAGGTACGAACAGTTCGCTGGACTTCGCGGACGCAGGCTCAATTCAAGCTTGGGCGAATCCTTATATTGCGCAAGCCTTGGAATCCGGCCTGATCAGCGGCTATGCGGATGGGACCTTCCGTCCGAAGGCTTCGATTAGCCGAGCAGAACTGGCAGCGATGATTGTTCGCAGCTTGGGCCTGAAGACTTCGGAAGGGCATGAGCTCTCTTATGCTGACGCGGATCAAATCCCGGCTTGGGCGAAGCCGTATGTGGCAGCAGCCCAGAAGGCGGGAGTAATGAACGGTCGCGGGGACAACCGGTTTGCCCCGGCCGCCTCGGCGACGCGTGCTGAAGCTGTGGTCGTCATTCTGAACATGCTCGATGCGCTTGCAGAATTGCAAGCGCAGGAGCAGAACTAATTATGTATAGAAAGAGAGCGTGAGCTTAAGTGAAAACTAGACGAAGTTTGACTGCTTTGCTGCTTGTCCCGGTCATGCTGTTCTCGTTGATATCCTCCGTGTATGCGGAGGAGCCGGGCGGAGAGAGTGCCAGCTTTTATAATTTGGTTCAAGGGAAAACGTACACATGGTTGGATCAGCCGGAGGACGCTTTCCCGGATGACGGGACGAAGCTGACGGACGGCAATGCCGTAGACACATCCCGTGACAGCGGCAACTGGGTGGGCCACCGCTACAAGAAATCCCGTTCGGTTGTGTTTGATCTAGGCGAGCAAAAAACGATCAAGGACGTGAGCGCGCGTTTCTTGCAAGATTGGCCGAACAACGAAACGCTTGTACCGCTCACCGTTTCATTCTACGCGTCTGACGATGGGGTGAACTGGGGCGTATTGTCTCATAATGCGACTAAATTGTTATGGGGCGATCAGACCAACACCGAGACGTATAAATGGGACGGCAGCCCAGAGACCGGAGTCGTCAAGCGTGGCGATTATACCGAAGGATTGGTTTACGCTCAGTATGTGAAAGTGGTGTTCTCCGTGCATCCGAGGGCGTGGACTATGATCGACGAGGTGACGATAACCGGCGCGGACGGCTTGATCGACGGAGCCCAGCCAGTGCAGCCCGAACCTTATGGTCTCCAGCAACCTGGGGAGGCTACTGGCGGGATTGAAAATTTGGGCTTGCTGTATAACGGGCATTACCCGGATGGTACAGGAACCTGGACGAAGGAACGGGTTATCCCTAATATCAGCTATGTGAACAAGCAGGGAGAGCCTGTCGATTGGCTGTTCGACGGCGTGCTATATCTGGGTTTGACGTCGGAAAACGGCAGAGGCTTCGGCGCGGTTGAAGCGGCCGGCAAAGCCAGAAGAGTGGAATGGGAATGGTATTTGAATAAAACGTTTAACACCGGCGGCGATATGAGCGCGCTGAACGAGGCGACGGCCGAGGTAGGCGCGAAGCTTGGCGAGCCTGACCGTAAGACGAAGGTTGTTATGATGATACCCGATCCGGGCGAATATCAGTCCGATTTTGGCAGCATTAACGATGAAAATCTGGACTTCAACCTAAGTGTGGTCGGTAATGACGTATCGCTGAACAACCGGACCAAAGCGATTCAGTGGTGGACCGATGAAGTGCAAGCAAGATGGGCGGCTGCGGGCTACTCGAATCTGGAGCTCGTCGGCATGTATTGGCTGGAGGAACAAATAAGCACGCATTCGACTGGCCCGGAGATGGTCAAGAAAGCGAGCGACATCGTTCATAACGCAGACCTGAAGCTGTTCTGGATCCCTCATTCTTTGGCTTATAAGAAATTCATGTGGAAGGATGTCGGCATCGATGCCGTATCTCTGCAGCCGAACTATTTCTTCGAGAAAATGGAGTTCTCGCGTCTGGAAGATACAGCGGATATGGCGAAACGGTACGGCATGTCGCTGGAGCTGGAGTTCGATGACCGGATGATCAATGACGCCGTCTTCCGCGAGCGGTTCATCGATTACTTGAACAGCGGCGTGGATACAGGGCTAATGCAGCAAGGGTATAGAGCGTATTATCAAGGCAACAACGCCATTTTCAGCGCGGCGAAAAGCGAGGATCCTGCTATCCGCGTCCTCTACGATTGGCTGTACCAATTCGTGAAGGGCACTTATCAGAAGCAAGACGCCGCTGCGCCTGATGTTGTAGCGCTCATGAACGGGGAGCCGATCTCGGAGCATACGATTGTGCCTGATACGACACAGGCCGCCTTCACCTGGGCCATTCCGGGAGATGATGACAGCGGTATCGTCAAAGTAACGGCCAAGTATGACGGCAAACCTTATACGCAAGGAACTATAGTAGATCTGACGGGCAAGCCGGGCAAGCATGTGCTGGAGCTGACGGTGGCGGCTGCCAAATCCAAGACGGTTAAGTTCGTAATAGAAGCTCGTTTGGGCGCTGAAGGTCTATTGGCTCTTGTTGATAAATACGCAGACAACAAGCAGCTTAGCAATGCCGATACGGTACGCGCTATGCGCAACGCTCTGATTATGATGGAGCGTACGCAAGAGAGCGATCCTGAGGAAGCCATAGGCTATTTGCTGGCATTCAATGCGAAGCTGGATGGGGCTAAAGGCCTTGAATTTGTAACGGAAGGCGCTTATACGGCCCTGAAGGAAGGCATGTATTACGAGATTGGCAGCATCGCACAAGACAAAGAAGCAGAGGCATCCTCGACGGAAACCGCAGGTCTAGAGCCTTCTAAGGCGCTGGATGGCGCACCGGGTACGCGCTGGGCGAGCCAAGTGCGCGATACGGCTTGGTTCCAGATCGATCTGGACAGCAAGCAAACCTTCGATACGGTCCGCATCGATTGGGAATATGCGCGCGCGGACCAATACCGTCTGAGCGTCTCGGATGATAAGCAGACGTGGGAGCCCTTGAAAGTCGGCAACAATGGCGTGGTTAAAGCGTCCGACGGCAAGAATACGCTGGTATTCCCGGCAACGACGGCGAGATACATCAAGTTTGAGGGACTAAATCGGGCTACGTTCTACGGTTATTCCTTCTATGAATTCGGCGTGTACAATCTTTCCCAGCGGCAAGAGCTGAAGACATTGGACGGCATACAAGCCGCCGTGGACGCCTCCACGAAGAAAGTTACGATCAATGGGTTAGTCATGAACGGCAAGAAAGAACATTTGTATGTCAAAGTGCTTGACCCAAAAGGCAACATTCAATATACCGGCCAGACGGACACTGAGGATGACGGAAGCTTCCGCATCGCCTTTACGTTGACCGGAGAAGAGCAAGGACTGTATACGGTCGAGCTTGAAACGGATGACATGACGACTCCAGCGCAGGCCGCCTTCGAATATCGCAAGCCGCCTTCCACTGGCGGAGGCAATGGGGGCAGCATTGGAGGCGGTTCGGCGCAAGATCCGTATACGTTGCAAACGTACGATTCAGTCAAAGCCGTGCTTGTCCCGACATTGAAAGGCAATCAGGCTGTGGCTTCGGTCGGAGTAGCAGATCTGAATGCCGCGATTCTCAAGGCAACAGCCGACAGCAACGGCAACAAGCATATTCGTCTTGAATTGAAGCTGTCGAACGCGGCTGTCAGCTATGCTTTGGAGCTTCCCGCAGCTAATCTGACGAACCAGTCTAATCTGATTCTGCATATCTCCACGCCGTATGCCCAGCTTGCATTGACTGGCGACATGCTGGCTGGAGTCAAGGAGAATGCCGGAAAGCTGCTCGTTATCGTAAGCGACCATGCAGGCGAGTATCGCGGCAACGAAGCGGCTGGCCGGATCGGCAACAGACCAATCGTTGAAGTTGCATTGCAACTGGACGGTGAAGTTCTGTCTTGGAATAATGCGAAGGCACCGATTTCCATTGCGATTCCGTATTCGCTTCAAGCGGGCGAGCAAGCTGCTGATCTGCAAGCTTTCGAGCTGACGGGCGACAGCGCGGCAGTAATTGATGGCACGTCTTATGACAAAGACAAGGGCGTACTGCGATTCTCCATCGACCAAGTCGGCGTCTATGCTGTCGGTGGCAAGAAACCAGTTGCGTTCACTGACCTTGGCAAGTATGAATGGGCGCGCGAGGCAATAGAGAAGCTGGCCGAAAGAGGCATCGTCAAAGGCACTTCGATCGAAAATGGCACTTTCAGCCCCGCAAATCAAGTAACGCGAGCTGATTTTATCCTTATGCTGGTGAACATGCTTGACCTACGCGCCGAGATTACCTCGACGTTCACCGATGTGAAACCGAATGATTATTACTACGATGCGGTGTCCATCGTCAAGCAATTGGGAATCGTTTCGGGAGTGAACGAAGTTAACTTTGCTCCTCGTGACTCAATCAGCCGCCAGGACGCTATGGTTATGCTAACCCGAGCGCTTCAAACGACGGGGGCAATCAAGCCGTCCACATCCGGTTCAACACTTGAGGGCTTCCGTGATGCGAGCCAGATTGCGCCATATGCTGCGGACAGCGTGGCAACTCTGTTCGAGCATGGGCTGGTTACGGGCTCGGGCGGTTATATGAAGCCGAAGAGTACGACCAGCAGAGCGGAAGCGGCGACGTTCTTGTATCGCGTTCTTCAATTAATCGAGGGGCAGCAGCAGGAGTAGACGCGGAAACAATTGATTAAAGCACATTCCGATTAGTGCGGCAACGCGACCGGAATGTGCTTTTTCGACGATACAGAATAAAACTTCCTGAATGGACGGATGAAGCCGGTAAGCCGTCCCGCGCTTCCGCGATGAACTGCGGGCGCGTGATGGCGCCTCCGACCCCCCCACGTAAGCCGCCCCGGCGCGCATGGCCGACACCGCTTCCTCGGGTGTCCTGATGCGCCTTTCGCGACGAACGGTAACGCACTACGCTTCGCTCATTCACCGGACGAGCTCCAGGTCGGGGCCTTCGGACCGAGGGGCATGCGGCGTATAGCCGGATAACGTCGTCCCGACGAAATCCATAGAATGGATTGCAAGTTGTTTTTTTGGAAAATATGTGATTGCCTCGGGGTGTCTTTGGTAGTGAAACCAACAACGGCGGGAGAGCGCTTCGCTGGCAGCGATGAGGTCAGGGATTCGATCCCCCTTGGCTCCACCAAACATCATATGGACTCTTAGCTCAGTTGGTAGAGCAGTAGATTCTTAATCTATTTGTCCAGGGTTCGAGCCCCTGAGAGTCCATCCTAAAGAAACGGCAGAAATGCCGTTTTTTTTTGTTGTGTGGAGAGTGGAGTGGCTTTTTATTAGGTTTCTTTCATGGAATAGTTTGGAGAGAAAAAATGTGCAATGCAAGCGAGCCGTGTGGAAACACGACTGCCGGTGCAATAGCCGCTTTTCGAAGGATCAAACAGGAAATAGAGCGTATTCCTTTGCGAGAGGGCGGTCTATTTTTTTGTGCTGAGGTAAGATCCGGTGCTCGCTCCCGGTACATCGACGACCTCAAGACCAGGCAATGCTTCATCAAGTCAACAATAGACTCTAGTCGGGACGAGCGACTTAGGTTAATATGAAAGCGCAAACATGTTTTCTGGAAGTCTTGAAAGCTACAATTTAGCAACAGAGCATAAAGGTAATCTGAACGGAGGATAAGATGGAAAACTGGTTGGGTAAATCGTTAAAGCAGAAGCTGAGCTTGTTGATTATTATTTCGGTATTGGTACCGGTGTTGTCTCTGGGACTGTTCTCCTATTATATTGCTGAAAGCTTAACGGAAGAGAAAGCGAAAAGTTCAGGTATGAACACGCTTCGGCAAATTGGGGCTTATTTGGAAAATATGGTGAGCGATGTTGAGAATCTATCACTATTCCTCATCGGCCACCCTGATGTCCAAAGCTATTTGAAAACACCGGAACACGATTTGCTAAAGCAAACCTCGATCGTTAATTTACTTACAACATTATCGATTTCCAAACCATATATCGCCAATGTCATGATCGAATCGAATGAAGATAATAAGCCGTCGGTTTCCTTCAGATCCGTCCTCGAATCAGAATGGGCCGATATTCAGAGCGAATATCCCAGTTATTATGAGAAACATCCTAAATGGTGGTCTCCGGTGCATCACTTCGTTACATCGGACGGCAAAGAGGATGTCATTACGATGTCACGGCCGATTCGCAGCACATCAAAATATTACGATATCGGCATGCTTAAAATTAGCTTGACACAATCGGTTATCTCTAGCCATTTAAAGCAAGCTGGACTAGAGGGTGAAGGCGTCGCCCTGCTGTTGGACGAACAAAATCGGATATTGGCTGGGCCGGAAGGGTACTCGACTAACAAGAACTTGAACGATTATTTTCCCGGAATAGTTGATTTCAAGAGTAAGTCGGGTTCGTTCGATTACGGAGAAGCGGAGGAGCGGAGTACCGTACTGTACTATCAGATGCCTAATGTTAACTGGAGGCTCGTAGGCATCATTCCGGCAAAAGCTTACAGAGCGCAGAACCAGTATTTTTTAACGTTAACTGCAATTGCAGTCAGCATTTCCATGCTTTTTGTCATCGCTTTTGTACTTGTACTTATTCAAAAGGTGACGAAACCGTTGTCAGCATTAACGAATTTTCTTAGAAATTCCAGCCCAGACGAGCCGCTGCCGACGCTGCCCGTCACATCGATCGATGAGGTTGGACAACTGATTATTAGCTATAATCGGATGAGCTCGCGAATTATTAATTTAACCGATGAGGTGAAGCAAAACGAAGCGTTGAAGAAGGAAGCGGATATGTCGGCGCTTCAAGCGCAGATCAATCCGCATTTTCTATACAATACGTTATCGTCAGTCCACTGGATGGCACTAATGAAGGGAGACGAAAAAATTGCAGATATGGTCGGCTCATTGAGTGATTTTCTTCGTTTCAGCTTAAATAAAGGACAGGAATATTGTGCAATCAGCCAAGAAATTTTGCATGTAGATCATTATGTGAAGATCCAGTCCATTCGATATCCGGATAAATTTGATTACGAGGCGAATATTCCGGCGGAGCTGCTCGATATGAGAATGCTGAAGCTGCTGCTTCAGCCGCTAATTGAAAATGCGATGATTCATGGCATTTTGAAAAGAGAGGGTAAAGGAAGCATTATCGTTAAAGCGGCGTCAGCGGGAGAGCATATAACCTTTATTGTTCAAGATGACGGTGTAGGCATGAGCAGGGAAAGATTGGAGCTGTTGAGGGAGAAGGTAAGCGCAAACTTGGGCATTGATCCGCTGAAGAATAATGACTCGGCAGGCAGCAGCTACGGATTGCGCAACGTTCATAATCGGCTGCAGCTTCATTATGGGCATGAAGCCGGTTTACGGATCGAAAGCGTAGAAGGAAGCGGCACTAAAGTTAGTTTTACGATTATACCGCTCCAATCAGAAATCAAATAGGCTGCAACCTTTGTGGGAAGGAAGGAGAATCTGTACATGAAGCTGTTAATTGTAGATGACGAAGTCATTATTAGGACCGGCCTTAGCACGGTTATTAAATGGGAAGAGAATGGCATTGAGCTGCTCGCGCCGGCTGCTTCCGCGGAGGAAGCGCTGATGCGCATTCCGATAGAGTGTCCTGACATCATTCTAACCGATATTCGGATGACGGGAATGACGGGATTGGAATTGTCTCGCGATGTTAAGCGGAATTTTCCTTACATTGAAATTGTTATATTGTCTGGATTCGATGATTTTGCATATGCACAGCAAGCGATGCGGGAAGGAATAAGTGATTATTTGCTTAAAAATAGCCGTCCTGGCGATATTATGACTGCGGTTATGCGCGTGAAGCAGCGTATCGTCAATAGACGGGAGGCTGATCATCAAGGCGCCATTCATCAAACGGCATACCGTTGGAAGCAACTGGATCGGTTTCTTCGCGGGGACAATCTCCTGACGGAGCGTGAAAGTGAGGAACTGTTGATCTATTATCCTGAGCTGAGGCTCGGATCGGATATGGAGAAGCTAGAGCTATGGCTAGTGACATCTGCTTATCCACTGACAATGAAGGAGGAGACGGAAAGTGAAATGAATGAGGCGGCTGCGATGATTAGGGATTCACTTGGCTGTGTCATTCTGGATTGGGACTATGGATGGCTGCTTATTTTCCGCAGGGGGCAGCCGGGCGCGAAGCGATTGGTTAAGGCGTCGATGGAGCGGGCGGAGCGCGTTTATAGCCAGCCTTTTTTTGCAGCATGCGGTGTATGGGCCAGCAATTTGGCAGAACTTAGGGAGTCACTTCGCACCGCCGAACATACCGCCTCGTACCGCTGGTTGGCAGAGGAAGCAAGAATGCTGGCCTATGAGGATATTAAAGACCGGAAAGGAATGCGGACCGTTTGTACGGAAGAAGTGGAGAGTAAGCTAACCGCCGTTCTGAGAAGCGGGAGCCGAGAAGTCGTACAGCAGTGGATTAAAGGTGAACTGGAGAGCATTAGACAGGATGCGGAAGCGACGCCTTGTTCCGTTCAAGCGTATTTGCATTCCTTGATTGTTGGGGGGTACCGCTGGCTAGAGCGTGCAGCAGCATCCGTTGGTCAATCGATGCCAAAGCTTCCACAGATTGAACAGCTGGACATAAAGCTGCTTACTGCGAATCCAGAAGAAACTTTGCAGCAGATGCTGCTTGCAATCCATGCGCAGTATGAACGATTAAATGGCAGCCGGAATGAAGCCATTGACCGAACTGTAGCCTATATCCGCGAGCATCTTGCAGACAGCTTATCTTTGGCGCAGGTAGCGGCATGCGTACATATGAATCCGAACTATTTTAGCAAGCTGTTTAAACAGGAAACAGGTAAGAACTATATTGAGTATGTAACTGAGGCGAGAATGGAATGGGCTAGCCGTTTGTTGAAGGAAACGCCAGCGAAGGTAAGTGAGATCGCTAAGCGGGTAGGTTACGAGGATATGAAGCATTTTAACCAGCTGTTTAAGCGTTACAGTGGCGAAACCCCTTCGCAATATCGTTCAAAATGAATAGACGAAGGTGAAAATATCCCCCGTATGGGCTTAACTTTCCCCCCTACGACTTCTCGTCTGTCTTATCTATACTAGGGTTATCACTAAAGGGGGAATATTTGAATGAAGAAGAGACTTGCGTTTGTAACGACAATTATCTTGATGATTGCCCTTTTGGCAACCGCTTGCAACAATAGCGGAAAAAAAGAGCAGAGCAATGGAGACAACAAAAGCTCTGAAGAAAAAACGAAAATTTCAATATGGCATAACTTCGCGGGTGACGACCTTCGTGCCAAAGCGGTTAGAGACCTGATCGACAAGTATAAAGAGGAGCATCCAGACGTTGAGGTAGACGCGCAAGCGATCCCGGTTGACGGTTATCGTCAACGCCTAAGCACGGTGGCTGCGGCAAATGAAATGCCAGACGTATTTTTCGTATATGCGGGCAGCCAATCCCAAGAGTTCTATGATGCCGGTAAGCTTCAACCGATTACAGAGTTGATGGATAAATACCCAGAATGGAAGAACAGTTTCTTGGCAGGTGCATTCGACCGCTATGAGTTTGAAAAAGGACAAATTTTCACAGCGCCGCTCGGTATGTCAGCAACTTCGTTCATGTATTATAACAAAGATCTTTTCGAGAAGCATAGTGTAAAAGTGCCGACTACTTGGGAAGAGATGATGACTGCAATTAAAACGTTCAACGACAACGGCATTACGCCGATTGCCCTCGGCAATAAAGCGCCATGGGTTGCACAATCGACGATTATCGGTTCGTTGGCTGACCGCGTGACGGGCACGGAATGGTTCTTGAAAGCTGCAGCTCAAGATGGAGCATCTTTTACAGATCCTGTGTTCATTGACGCTTTGGGCAAGTACAAAGAGCTCGTTGACAATAAAGCGTTTCAAGATGGCGCAAACAGCATCGACAACACGCAAGCAGAGCAATACTTCATTCAAGGCAAGGCAGCTATGATGATTAACGGCGCATGGTCGCTTACGAATCTTGCAGCATCTGCAACTCCTGAGCAGTTGGCACCTATCGAAGTCACAACAATGCCTGGCATAGAAGGTGGAGCAGGCAAACCGAATACGATTTCCGGTGGCGCAGGCGCAGGCTTCGCGCTTAACAAAAATACAAAAGGCGCACAGAAGCAGGCAGCGCTTGATCTGATCTACGCAGTAAGCGGACCAGATGGCCAAAAGGCGATCGCAGAAAGCAACTCAATGGTTATGTACAAAGTAGAACTGGATAAGTCGAAAGTAAGCCCGCTTTACTTCAAAGCTTATGAATTGGCTGTGAATTCTGAAATTACGCCGGTATATGACGCCTATTTATCTGCTGAAGCAGGCGAAGTGATCAACAACGGTCTTCAAGAGCTTATGATGGGCGGTAAGCCGGAGGATGTAGCTAAAAAACTGCAGGATGCGCAAGCGCGTTCGACTAAAAAGTAATCAGACAAAAGTACGTAAAGGAGGCTGTCGCCATGCCTGCATCATTGCGCAGCAGAAGCTTCGTCATCATGGCGCTGCTTCCTGCACTACTCATCTTTATCATCTTTGCGATCGTCCCGATTTTTTGGTCAGCTTACTACGGTTTCTTTGAGTGGAAGGGACTCGGTGCTGCTAAGCTTATCGGGTTGGATAATTATCGAATGATACTAGAGGATCCAGTATTCTGGAGAGCACTGAAAAACAACCTGATCCTTGTTGTCTCGGCAGTAATAGGTCAAGTATCGGTTGCATTGCTGCTGTCATTGTTCTTGCTCAAGAACACGATGTTCAATCGGTTGATGCGCTCCGCTGTATTTCTCCCGATGGTGCTGTCTACAGTCGTCGTCGGTCTCATCTGGGGCTATATTTATCACCCGCAAATCGGTTTGCTGAATCAATTATTGGAGACGCTGGGACTGGAATCTTGGCGCCGGCCTTGGCTAGACGACCCTAAAATCAATATGTTTGCCTTATCGATCCCGATTAACTGGGCGAATATCGGCCCGTATCTTATCATTTTTATCGCTGCACTCCAAAATATCTCTTCAGAAATTGAAGATGCTGCGAAGATCGACGGGGCGGTAGCCTGGAGAAAGCTGTTTTTCGTGACGCTCCCGATAATTTGGGGAACAGTTGTTGTAACCATCGTACTGTGCATATCTGGAAGTTTGAAGGCATTCGACCATGTTATCGTCATGACGCGCGGCGGTCCTGCACAATCGACAGAATTGCTCGCCACATATATGTACAATAACACCTTTACGGTATACCGTTACGGCTACGGCTCTGCGGTATCCACAATGATTATTCTGATTAGCGCCGTTCTCATTGGCCTAAATCATATCATCACGAAGAGACGCGGCTAATGGGCGGTCGGCTAATGTTAGCCCGGCCGATGAAGGAGTGAATCGCTATGCAAGCAATGATAGACGCTCGGTCGGAGAAGATGAGAGGCTCTCTGTGGCGTAAGCCGATTTCCGGAATTGCGAAAATCATCCTGTTATTTTATGCCATAATTACATTGTATCCGCTATACTGGTTAGGAATAAGTGCATTCAAGTCGAATCAGGAATTTTTCAATCGTCCCTATTCCTGGCCGCAGCATTGGCAGTTCGACAATATAACCCGGGCATGGGATCTCGGAAATATGGGCCGGGCGGTGCTCAACTCCACAATTGTTACCCTCTCAGCACTGCTGCTGACCATTGTGCTCGGCATGCTTGCAGCTTATGTGCTTGCCCGGTTCCCATTCAAGTTGAGTGGCGTTATAAAAGGATTGTTCTTGCTAGGCATGCTCATTCCAATTCATAGCACACTCGTTCCATTGTTTATTTTCATGAACAAGCTCGGGATGCTGAATACGTACTGGTCACTCATCCTACCGTATACGGCATTTGAATTACCAATTGCGATCTTCCTTGGAATGTCCTACATCGTATCCATTCCGAGAGAAGTAGAGGAAGCGGCGATGATCGACGGCAACGGCTGGTGGGGAATCTTCGGACGCATCATTTTCCCATTGTCCCTGCCGATCGTCGCTACGATTACAATTCTTGCATTTTTGAGGTTTTGGAATGATTTCTCCTTCGCGCTCGTCTTTATTAATTCTCAAGCGCTGAAGACGCTGCCCCTCAGTTTGTCGCTCTTCTCCGACGGATTCGGAACGGACTACAGCTTAACGATGGGCGCGATGTTTATTGCTGCAATACCAACCATTCTCATCTTTTTGATCTTCCAAGAGCAAATTATGAAAGGCATGGTAGCAGGCTCGGTCAAAGGTTAACACCCTTGATCGAGTTTTTGGTGTAATTTTATATATATTTCATTTTTGTGGAGGGATTGATAGTGAAGTTACATTTTATAGGAGAATTGAGCGAGCTTCAATCAGGACTTCGGTTGCTGCTTGCCGAACTTAAGTCAGAATGGTCGGAGGATGGAATTCCTGTTTTGATAGAACCGTCTTCAGGAGAACTGGAAGTTGGTTATGATGGTAAAAGCGCTTATATTCGTTATAGTGCTAAACATCAGTTCTTCCGCGGCTTGGGACTGTTGATTCAGAAGATTAGTGGCGGAGAGCAATTTCAAATTACAGAGCAACAACAATTCGATGCAATCGGTCCGATGTTTGATTTATCGCGCAATGGAGTGCTAACCGTTGAAAGCTTCAAGTTTATGCTGCGTAAAATGGCGCTGATGGGCTTGAATAGCGTCATGCTCTATTTGGAAGACACTTACGAGATAGAAGACGAGCCATATTTCGGCTACATGCGCGGCCGCTACACGGCGGCGGAGTTGAAGGAAATCGACGATTACGCCGATCAATTCGGCATTGAAGCGTTCCCGAGCATTCAAACACTGGCTCATTTGGAGGAGTTTTTGAAATGGGAGCCGGTAAAGGAATATAAAGATACAAAAGGCGCGTTGCTAGTTGGAGCGGAGAAGACCGATCGTCTGGTCGAAAATATGATTGTCAGCATTAGCGCGCCGTTCCGCAGCCGGAAAATCCACATCGGCATGGATGAAGCGGAAGAGCTTGGACGCGGTAAATTTTTGGATCGCAATGGACATATGAACCGTTTTGATATTATGACAGGCCATCTGGAGCGGGTGCTCGCAGTAACTCGACGCTTAGGGTTGAAACCGATGATGTGGAGCGATATGTTCCTGAAGCTGGCTTCAGCTAACGGTGAAGATTATTATGGCCATGAGACGCAAATATCAGAGGACATGTCGAGCCGCATTCCTAAGGACATAGATATGGTTTACTGGGACTATAACCACGTCGAGGAGAAGGACTACGAAACATTGATCGCCAAACACCGGCCGCTCGGTAATAATCTTATTTTTGCGGGTGCTGTGTGGGTATTCAATACGTTCGGCGTCAATTACGGGCTATCCTTGCCGGCGACTGATGCAGCGCTGACGGTATGTAAGAAGGAAGGCATCAGGGAAGTTTATGCGACGATGTGGGGTGATGACGGAATGGAGAGCAATCCGTACATCGCTTTGCTCGGCTTGCAGTTTTATGCGGAGCATGCTTATTCTTCGTCGACGCCGACTGACAAGGCGCTGGCCGAGCGCGTTCGGTTCTGCACCGGCATCGAGGCGGATGCTTACATGGGGCTGAAGTATTTGGACGAGACACCGGGAGCTGCACCAAATAATCAGAAGCAGAGCAATCCGTCTAAGTTTCTGTTGTATCAGGATGTACTGCTGGGGCTGTTCGACAAACAGATTGATGGGCTAGATATGGCGGCTCATTATGCATGGGCGGAAGGCGAAATTGCAAGCCGCAGAAAAGCCGAGGCAGAGCTAGATTACTTGTTCGAGGTGCCGCAAAAGCTGTGTGCGGTGCTGAAGCAGAAGAGTGAAATCGGTCTTGAGCTGAAGCGGGCATATGACAGTGGAGACAAGGCATTGCTTAGGCGGATTGCTGAGGACGTTTTGCCCGAAATCTCGCTGGGAGTGCAAAATCTTCGCGCTGCACACCGGAAGCAATGGCTATCGATGTTCAAACCGTTCGGATGGGAGGTGCTCGATATTCGTTACGGCGGTGTCGTAAACCGGCTGGATACAGCGAGCATGAGGCTGTTAGAATATGCGGACGAAAAGCTCGAGCGGATTGAGGAGCTGGAGCAGGAACGATTGCTGTATAGCACGACGAACCGCTTCACCGACAAAGGCGCAGGCTGGTGCAGCTATTATTACCGCATGGCGTCGCCTAACGTCTTTTACCATGTGATCAATCCATTCTAGGTTGAAGAATTATAGAATAAGAAGATAGATAGAGGACAGCTGATCGTGGCTGTCCTATTTTTTTACGCTGAGGTAAGATCTATTCCTCTCTCCTGGAAGGAGAGGTTACAGGAATTTGATTGCAGTATTCTCGTATGGAATTGGTCAGTTGATAGGTAAGCAAGCCAATCTCCTCAGGAGATTGCTTATAGCGTTGAAGAGTCCATTCAATTAATATGCTATGCAAAATAGAGGCAAAGGAACGAAAGGCATAGACATATAGTTCATTCGTTGACGATTGCGGAGACATGAAATACTTCACATATTTATTTTGAATTAAATACTCTAGACTTCGATAAATGATTTGTCTAATTTTACGATCGGACAGTTGAATATTTAGAAATAGCGGGTATGTTGTGTATTCTTTCCACTTTTGAAAAAACGAAATAAATACAGCTTCTTCAGTCAACTCCTCTTCGCTAAGCTCGTTATCAAAGAAATTATATTGATGACATAAATACTCATATAAAATATCATCTTTATCTTGATAATTGCGATAAATCGTTTGTCTGGCCAAACCAGACTTTTTGGCAATCTCCGTAATTTTGATCTCAGAATAAGCTTTAGTTTCCATAAGATAGAGCAATGAGAGGGTAATCCATTCTTTTGATTTCACTTGTCCTTCGATGAAATTATCTATATGTAACACTTCCTTCATTCTGTCCATTTTCGTAAGCCATCTATTGCTATGAGGTGCAAACTATAATAATGTTACAATTGTAACATTTGCAGAACCGTATGCGCATCGGGAAAGTGATAAATTTTTTTGATATGGTATTGATAATGATATTCATTATTAGAATTGAAAATTAGGAGTGAGATTGTGAAAAAGTTTAAAGTATCACCAAAAATGCTTGCATCGGCCTTAATGATTATGATCTTAACGATATTAACAGCTTGTGGAAGCAATGCAGCTAATTCAGATGAAACTGCAAATGCGCCAACGCTGGAACCCACTGCGGCTACGGAAATAAGAAAGATTACCCATGCCATGGGAGAGACAGAGATTACTGGCACACCTAAAAGAGTTGTTGTATTAACGACACAAGGTACTGAGACATTATTAGAATTAGGAATCAAACCAATAGGAGCTGTTCAATCCTGGATTGGAGATCCTTGGTATGATCATATTAAAGATCAAATGGAAGGCGTAGAAATTTTAGGGGATGAAACGCAACCGAATCTCGAGCTGATCGCTAGCTTACAGCCGGATTTGATTCTAGGCACGAAGGTCAGACAAGAGGCGATTTACGAGCAATTAAAGGCAATTGCACCAACAGTAATGACTGAAAATCTTGGGGATAGCATGATTGAGAATTTCACTTTATACGCTAAAGCATTGAATTTAGAAGCAGAAGGTCAAAAGGTTCTTGCTGATTACGACAATTTGATTGCTGAGGCTTCTGCTAGACTTGGAGACAAAACGAAATTAGAAGTATCACTTGCTCGCTTCCAAGCAGGTAAAGCTAGAGTATACTACAAGCAAAATTTTGCTGGTATTGTTCTTGACCAGTTGGGATTTGCGAGAACAGAAGCTCAAAATAAAGAAGAATTCGCTGAAGAAATTACGAAGGAACAAATTAGTGTTCTAGATGGTGATGTATTGTTCTATTTTGCATCGGATCGTAGTGGTGAAACCGCTGCTTCTGATACGGCAAAAGAATGGCTCGCTGATCCTATAGCACAAAATATGAATATTAATAAAAATGGACAGAGCTATCAAGTAGATGAGGCGATCTGGAATTCAGCTGGTGGAATAATTGCTGCTAAACTATTAATTGCAGACATTGAAAAATACTTTGAAAATATTCAAATTTAAAATGGACTATTTCTTATAAAAAGAGGGGGAGGCAAGCAATGAACTCTCTTTTGTCGAGTGACAAAAGAAAAGCTTTAGGATTCGTTGCAGCAGTGTTTCTGCTTATCTTAGCAGCTGCTGCAAGTGTTTTGTTTGGATTGAAAAGCTTTGATTTTGCTACAGTGATTGGGTCGTATTCATCATTTACAGGCAGCGATGAGCAGCTTATTATCCGAACATCGAGAGTGCCTCGTGCATTAACTGCTGCTGTGATAGGCTGTAGCCTTGCAATCAGCGGGGTCCTGTTACAAGCAATGACAAGGAATCCGTTAGCCTCTCCTTCTATATTAGGAGTTAATGCAGGTGCTGCGTTGTCAATTGTGGCGATGCTATATTGGTACGGTGCTGTGTTTTCCTTTTCTCAGTTAATGTGGTTCGGGTTTATAGGAGCGGGAATAACAGCATGTCTTATCTACATAATTGCAATGATAGGTAAGGGAGGCATGACGCCATTAAAGCTGATATTAACAGGATCAGCTTTGGCGTCTTTTGCTTCTTCCTTGAATTCTTTATTTATGCTGATTAGTAATGAAACATTAGAAAATGCGCTGTATTGGTTAACAGGCTCTTTGTCCAATAGCAATATGAATCACACGCTACAAATGTTGCCGTATTTTTTCATTGCATGGGTGATTGCTCTCTTCATGTGCCGTTCTCTCAATATTATGGCGATGGGAGATGATGTGGCAACAGGGCTTGGACAACGTATGGCATGGATTAGAGTGGTAACGATATTGGTGGTGGTCATATTGGCGGGAGGAAGTGTTGCTCTAGCAGGTCCCATTAGTTTCGTTGGCATTATGATTCCACATATTTCACGTTGGATCATTGGAAATGATCATCGGTGGGTATTACCTTACAGTGCAGTCTTAGGTGCAACTTTTTTGCTGCTGGCTGATTTGTTATCCCGATTTTTGCTTGATTCCAAAGAAGTGCCTGTAGGTGTTACTACAGCCATATTAGGTGTCTTTTTTGTAGTGGTGCTCGTAAGGAGGAAGACACTTGGCCAGATCTAGTAAACGATTCATTTCCTTAAAAATTTCAGCTCTTGCTCTTCTCTTATTTGTTGCGCTTATACTAAGCATCGGGCTCGGAAGTTTACATGTGCCTGTATTAGATGTTATAAAAGCGTTGGTAAGGATGGGAGAGGCAAAATATCAGCTTATTCTATTTGAATTGCGTTTACCACGAATAACTGCCGCTATATTAGTAGGTGCAGCTATGGCTATTTCCGGTACAATTTTGCAAGCGTTGGTAAGAAATCCACTGGCTTCTCCTGATTTGATGGGGACTACTTCTGGGGCTACAGCAGCGGTAGTTGCTTTCATAACGATTATGAATGGACAAATTAGTGTTGCATGGCTTCCATTGGCTGCATTGGTAGGAGGCTGTGCAGCTTCAGCCTTAACGTATATGCTTGCGTGGAAGGATGGAAGTTCACCACTGAGAATAGCAATGATCGGAGTATCGATTTCCGCCGCTTTTGGGGCATTAACGATTTATTTTACCATTGCTGGACCTACTTATTTGATATCACAGGCTTTAGGCTGGATGGCAGGAACAGTATATGGTACCTCTTGGAATCATGTCATTGTATTGGCACCATGGGTAATCTTATGCGGGCTTATCGCATTATTTCAATCTAGAACGCTGAACATCTTAGAAGTTGGTGATCAGATTGCTACGGGTGTTGGAGTGAGTGTGGAGAGGAAGAGATTCCTGTTCATAGCCTTAAGCGTCATTCTAGCCAGTTCAGCTGTAGGAATTGCAGGGGGAATTAGTTTTGTAGGGTTAATGGCCCCTCATATCGCTCGTAAAATTGTAGCAAATAATAATGGTGTAGTCTTGGTTGCTTCGGCGATAATAGGCGCTTTATTGCTATTGTTGGCTGATCTTATAGGTAGAACCGTGTTTGTTCCAATGGATATACCAGCGGGGATATTTACAGCGATACTAGGGGCTCCATTCTTTGTATATTTAATGTACAGGCAGGGGAAACGAGGATAAAATAAGATTCTGTGAATGACATGCTTTTGCTTCATAGGCTTTTGGTGCCGGCTCTAAGGGAGTGGAAATGCCACTTTAGAGCCGAGTACGCACCACTACGCTGGGGCTCAGTCCTATACTTTAAGCCACTAAAACGTATTTTTATTTCGTCAATTTTAAACTTTCCCAATTAAATACGATTGTTTCTGATCACGTAAAAATAAAGGGAGCGTTTCGATAGAAGCTAATACTTCTAGCCATTGACCACCATTGAATGTTTCTCCTGTACGCGCATCGGTCCAGACTGCTCCATGTGGCAAGTAGACTTGGCGAGATGTCGCATGAGCTTTAACGATTGGAGCAACTAAAAGATCCGAGCCATACATATATTGTGAATTCAAATCCCATGTTTCATTATCTTCAGGAAACTCGTAGAACATCGTACGCATCACTGGCGCTCCTGTTATATGTGCTTGTTCCATAAGCTCGCGCGTGTAATATCGCATCAATTCACGAATCATAATAAACTTCTTCATGATCGAATAATTCTCTTCCCCATAACTCCATATTTCATTAGAGGCTCCAGTGCCTTCCGTTACCTCTCCACCAGCTTTGTACAATGGCTCCCTTGGAAGACGATTACCATGGAGTCTCATCACGGGACAAAAGGCGCCGAATTGGAACCACCGAATAAGCAATTCTTGAAAATCTTTGTCATGAATATTTCCGCCATGAAATCCACCAATATCGGTTGTCCACCAAGGAATCCCCGATAACCCCATTTGTAAACCCGCTACAATTTGATTCCGGAAATCCTGATACGTAGAATGAATATCTCCAGACCAGATTAACGCTCCGAATCTCTGGCTTCCTGCCCAAGCGCACCTTACCAGATTTAAGACATCCCTTTGCCCGTTAGCTTGTTGACCTTCATAGAACCCTTTGGCAAATTCCCTAGGATATAAGTTCCCTTGTTGAAGGACGCTGCCGGCATAATAACGATAATTGTCATAGTCATAGGTGCTGAATTCCGGTTCCGCTTCATCTAGCCAAAACAGCTTAATGCCGTATTTCCCATAGTTCTCCTGGCACTTTTGCCAGACATATTCCCGGGCTTTAGGGTTTGTGGCATCAAAAAAGACATTGTTCCCCTGAAAGCTCATTTGTACATTTAAGCCGTGTTCCGTTTGAACCAGCAATCCTTTTCTGTACATTTCTTCGAAGTTTTCACTACGCCAATCCACTTGGGGCCATACAGAAACCATAACTTCCATTCCGTAAGAACGCAGCTCATCCACCATGGACTGGGGATCAGGAAACAAATATTCATCAAAGCGGAAATCTCCGCAGCGTGGCCAATGATAATAGTCAATTACAAACACATCGACCGGAATTTGAAGACGATGGTATTCCCGTGCAACATCAAGCACTTGCTCCTGGTTATAATACCGTAATTTGCATTGCCAAAAGCCCAGTCCGTATTCCGGCATCATCGGGGAACGACCTGTTACTGCGCTATATTGTTCTTCAATCATGGCTGGCGTATCACCGACCGTAATCCAGTAGTCCAATCTTTTCGTACTATCGGCCCGCCATTCGGTTGTGTTCTTTCCAAAGGAAACACTGCCTATGGCAGGGTTATGCCAAAAGAAACCGTAACCGAGACTGGACACGTAAAAGGGGATGGAGGCCTGAGAATTTCGGTGGGCAAGTTCGATATTACAGCCTTTTAGATCCAAAATATCTTGCTGATATTGCCCCATCCCATAGATCTTTTCCTCTGAGCTGGCTTCAAAGGTTGCCTTTAAACGAAAGTCGCCACCAATATGGGGTTTGAAATGGCGAGCTTTACGAATCAAAGCACCACCGCCGTCGATTTCTTTTAAAATGACTTCTTGTTTGTCATTGAAGAAAGTGATAACCGCCGCACTATTCCAACCTCTCGAATCAATAACGGCAGAAATATTTCCATTCACTATCTGAGCAATTTCCTCACCCACCGTGATCGTAGCCTTTGTGGATTGGGGAAGCAATGCGCTGCTTGTAAGGTCCAGCGGTCCGCTCGGTACGGAGATCACCCTTAGGCTATTTACTCCCCATCCCATGATCCGAAGGGTTTCTCCTCCGTTACGATATTCCAAATAGTTCTCGCCTATCGAAAAAAATGACATGATGTTCTAGTCCTCCTAACGATCGAATTAAGATCATTGTAGTTTTTATTTGGGAAGGGGACGTTTACATTCATGTCAATTTTCATTAATATCATGTCATTTTTCGAAATTGGCTCGGCGTCATGTCCGTTGTCTTTTTAAAAGCGATGGCGAAATGGTTGCCGCTGTCAAAGCCCACCTCCATAGCGATATCTATAATCGATAAATGGGTTCGCTTTAACAAATCCATGGCGCGATTTATACGATGCCGATTTAAGTAATGAATGGGTGTTGAGCGAAAGGATTGTTTAAAAAAACGGCAAAATTGTTCTTTACTTAAGGAAACTACGTTAGCTAGATCGTTTAAGCTAAGCGAATTCTGATAGTTGTCCTCGATAAAGGTAATGATTTTCTTCTTTCGTACCTCGTTCAGATAATCCGTAGCGGACTTTACATTGTGGATCTCCTCTTTTTGAAGAAGATGAAATAGAATCTGGCACAGATACCCTTTTAATAAAAGCTCCCTATAAGGTTGATCCCCCAGATAGCATCGCTCGAACTCACTCAACAACTGCTTGACGATCTCACCATTTCGGTCGCTGTGAGTTATGACATAAGAGGAGATAAACGTATTTTCAAAAAATGGGTTCAATTGTGTTATTTGAATCCTATCCTCGATTTTACTGGAGATAAAATCCGAATGAAACACGATGGATGAAAAGCGGCATTTTTCCCCCTGATATTGATAGGCAACATGCAAGAGATTCGGTGGAATTAAAATTACCGTATTTTTCTTAGCAAAAATGGATCTCCCGTCAACCACCAGTTCCAATTCCCCATCGATCACATAAAGGATCTCCGCTTCTTCATGCCAATGATTATAAAAAATCAAGCCATTTTCGTAATATTCTACTTCTCTATAAAGCTGTAATTGGAAATCTTCGTTTCCATGCTGAACCTGTTCCTTAAATTCCTCACTGATTATCGGATGACCCCTCATGCGTTGCTACCTCCGATGACAATATTTGAATAGATTCAAGACAATATATTAAAAAGGTTATCAATTATAGACACTATACTAAATACTATAAATTAGTTTTTTATTTTTGAAAACGCTTAGATAATCTTTTATCGAGGCTCATTCTTCAAGGGGGGAAAATAATGAAAATGAAAAACGGATTGTTCTATGTGGGAGTTATCGGTCTTATTTTGCTGTTAGCTGGTTGTGGAGACACCTCAAATTCGGGTGCTTCAAAGGATGCTGAGAGCGTACCTGTCGTGTTAAAAGTGTGGGTGGATGAAGAATCCGTTTCCCAAACGAGAGAGATGGCCGAAGCCTTCGCCAAAGAAAACAGTGATAAAAAATATGAAATTGAAGTTGTCGTTTCGGATTCGATGAAAGCTCAAGAATATGTCAAAAACGATCCGGAAGCCGCTGCCGATATATTTATGCTTCCTCATGACCACTTGGGGCAGTTGGTGGAGTCAGGCTCCATTTATAAAAACACCAAGTATGCAGACGAAATAAAGGCAGCCATGACACCTGCCTCCATAGAGGGCGCTATTTACAACGGAGATCTATATGCCTACCCATACGGGGTAGAAACCGGCGTTCTTTATTATAACAAGTCCATCCTTACGGAAGAGGACATCCGAACGTTTGAAGGCTTGACACAAAAAGGAAAAATCGGGATGAACCTCTCGGAATCTATTGCGGATTATCAAATTGCTCCCTTTTTTGTAGCCAACGGCTCCTATCTTTATGGGGAAAATGGGGAGGATCCACAAGGCACTACCTTTAACGACGAGCATGGTCTGGAAGTTCTAAAGTGGATTCGTAATTTGAAGGCTAACCCTAATGTGGTACATGTTAAGGACGACATGGTGAGCAGTATGCTGGATGGCAAAATTGCGGCCGCCATTGGAGGTCCTTGGAACAAAAAGGACTTGGCCAGTTTAGGAGAAAATCTGGGAGTCGCTCCATACCCGACAGCTGATTTTGGAAGTGGATCCAAACAAATGTATGCATTCCAAGGTGTGAAGTTATTTGCTGTAAAGGCTGCGACGAAGGCTCCACTGGAAGCAATGGCTTTAGCCAATTATTTAATTAGCGAAGAAAATCAACTGAAGCGATTCAAATTAACGGGGATTATTCCTAGTAACAGTAACGCGCAAGAAACGGAAGATGTTAAAAATGATGCTGTGGGTCAAGCTGTGGCCATCATGTCACAAGAAGACCATTCCGTCGTGATGCCGAAAATCCCGGAAGTCGCAGCGTTCTGGACTCAAGCTAGCCCACTGATCAACGATGCATATGCGGGGAAGATCAAGGAAAACGAGATGCAGCAAAAACTTGATGATTTTGTTACGGATGTTTCCAAATAACATGCGCATGTGGAGGGCTTAGAGAACTATGCCAAAACCTAATGTAGAAAAAAACATCATGTATAAACTTTCATTTGCGATAATGGGGCTTTACCACGTCATCCATGGGCAGGTTATGAAAGGCCTGCTCTTTTTTCTCCTTGAAATTCTGGTCATTTTCTTTATGGGAACAGCTGGTGTTCAGAATCTTCTGGGCTTAAATCACTTGGGTACTGAGCAACAAGGCTGGATATTCGATAAGGAGCTAGGTATTGAACGGTTGGTTCAAGGGGATAACTCCATGCTGCTGCTGATTTACGGGATTGTCGCATTAATAACGATAATCGTGTTTATCTGCTTTTTCATCAGCTATATCCGGAGTATGAAATCTCTTGCTCAACTGGTGTTAAAGCAACAGCCCATTCCCAATCTCAAAGAGGATTTAAGAAGCTTATTGGACAGCCGTTTTCATATTACCTTGTTAAGTATTCCGGGTATCGGGGTGCTCTTGTTTACAATCATGCCTTTGGTATATATGATCTCTATCGCTTTTACTAGCTTTGATCATACGAATCTTCCACCGAAAAATCTGTTTACCTGGGTAGGGTTTAAAAACTTTGAAAATATCCTGACCGGTCGAATGTCCGAGACTTTTCTACCTGTTCTAACATGGACGATTGTCTGGGCTGTTTTGGCCACCTTAACTTGTTTTATATTCGGAATATTATTGGCAATGTTTATTCAGAAAAAGACGATTCGTTGGAAAAAGCTATACCGTTCCGTCTTCGTATTAACCATAGCGGTACCGCAATTCGTGTCATTATTAATCATGAGAAATCTGTTTCACACCTCCGGACCGGTTAACGAATGGCTGCTAAACATTGGACTTATTCATTCGCCGATTCCATTCCTGATCGATCCTTTGTTAGCTAAAGTCTTTGTTATTTTGATTAATATGTGGATCGGAATCCCTGTGTACATGTTGATTGCTACCGGGGTGATTATGAATCTGCCGGAAGATCAAATCGAAGCGGCCCGAATCGATGGTGCTTCTGTCTTTCAAATTTTTAAGAAAATTACGATGCCCACTCTAATCTTCGTAATGATGCCTAATTTAATTCAACAGTTTATTGGAAATATCAATAACTTCAATGTGATCTATCTACTGACGGACGGTGGACCGGCGAACAGCAATTATTATGGGGCGGGAAGCACCGATTTGCTCGTGACATGGCTCTACAAACTTACGGTGGAGAAAGCGGATTATAACCTAGCGTCCGTCATCGGTATATTAACTTTTGTCTTAAGTGCAACCTTTTCGATGATTATGTATACGCGATCCAAAGCCTTCAAGTCAGAGGGGGAATTCTAAATGCAAAAGGGAAAAGGCATTGTAGGACAAGTCATATTAAGCTTAATCGCTCTATTATGGCTGTTTCCGATCATTTGGATTGTGTTAACCTCTTTTCGGGAAGAAGGCGGACGTTTTGTATCGTATATTTTCCCGAAAACGTATACATTAAATAATTATAAATATCTGTTTACGAACGATAATTATCCGTTTTTACAGTGGTTTTTGAATACATTATTTGTCTCCATCGCTACTTGTATTTTAAGCACCATTATTACAGTTTCCATGGCCTATACTTTATCCCGGTTAAGATTTAAATTTCGGAAGAAGATTTTAAAAATAGCCTTGGTCCTTAATATGTTTCCCGGTTTTATGAGTATGATCGCAATCTATTATATTTTAAAATCGATGGACCTAACGCAAAGCCTATGGGCGCTAACTTTCGTATATTCTTCCGGCGCGGCTTTGAGTTTTTATATCGCCAAAGGTTTTTTTGATACCATACCTCATTCCGTGGATGAATCGGCGATGATTGATGGGGCGACGAAATTCAATATTTTTACACGCATTACATTGCCGTTGTCTAAACCGATTATCGTCTACACTATTCTGATGTCGTTTACCGGGCCTTGGATGGACTTTATCTTTGCAAAAGTGATTATGGGAGATAATATTGAGAAGTATACCGTTGCGATTGGTTTATATTCTATGATGACCCGGTCCAGCTCCAATTCCAATTATATGGCTTTTGCTGCGGGTTGCGTCTTGATTGCGCTTCCGATTTCAATCCTGTTTATGAAATTGCAGCAATATTATGTTGAAGGAATCACAAGTGGTTCTGTAAAAGGATAAAACTCGTTGCGAGGATTATTCGATAGAGATTTTTCAAAATGAAAGACACCCGGTTTTGTTTGATCGGGTGTCTTTTTGCTGATTTAAAATATTCAAAAAAATATTTTGTCACATATTTATATGTTCTTGTGAATGTTCCACCGCTTAGTTTACCAACCCATTAGTAGCTTGTTTTTCTTTCCATACCATCGTAATTCCAAGACCAATAAACATAATGACAGCCGCAAAGAGATATGGATAGTTGATGTTTACATCAAATAATACTCCGCCTAATGCAGGTCCGATGATATTACCAAGGCTAGTATAGGTTGAGTTCATGCCAGCGACAAAGCCTTGCTCTTTTTCAGCCGTTTTTGATAAATAGGTCGTTAGTGCTGGACGGAGTAGGTCAAATGCGAGAAAGATGAAGCAGGTTACTAGCAGAACAGTTAAATAGTTATTGATTATGGTGGAGGCTACAGCTAAGGCTACGCCAGCAATTAAGCAGAGTTGAATGAGCTTTTTTTCACCGAGCTTATCTACCATTTTACCGAATAAAAAGACCTGCACAACCACCCCGAAGATTGAGCTTATTGTAATGATGGTTGCAATATCCCGTGGAGTGAAGCCAAATTTATGATCAGAAAACAGGCTAAACACAGTTTCATATGCCGATAAGCCAAAGGCGAGGACAAACACTATAATAAACGCAATAATATATGCTGGATGAAACGAGCGTTTCAGATCACTGATAAAGTTGGTGTCTTTTTTAAGTTTACTGATTTCCAAAAGCTGCTCTTTGGATAGTGGCTCTTTCAGAATAAATATCGACGAAATACAAGTGATTAAGGCGAAGCCAGCAGCAAAATAGAATGGAGCACGTATACCTAGTTCAGTAATAAATCCTCCGATTCCTGGGCCAATAATAAAACCAATACTAATGGCGGCAGAAACATAACCCATTGCCTTAGGTCTTTCCTCTACTGAGGTGATGTCCGCAACATAGGCAGTGACGGCAGGCATAATGAATGCACCAGCAATCCCTCCAAGAATTCTGGCGATATAAAGAACGGATACATGTGTGCCTAAACCAAAGATTAATTCTGATGCACTGAAGAGCACTAAGCCGATAACGATCATTTTTTTTCTGCCGTAAGTGTCAATCCATCGCCCAGCCAGAGGAGACATGAGTAATTGCGCGAATGCAAATGCTGCTACAAGATACCCCATTGTTTTACCTGACAAATGCATAATGTTCATAAAGGATGGCATAACAGGGACGATAAGCCCAACACCTAGAAATACAATGAATATATTACTTAGCAGAATGAGTAAGACTGTTTTTTGTTCTTTCAATGGTTTCTTCATGAAGTAATACCTCTCTTTGTAGAATCAAAGCTGTGAAATACCTCTCCAAAATACGGTCCATGAGGCATTTAATTTTTCATTTAAACGGATTTCATTATTGCCATACACAAGCTCTAGCATGATCGAATCAACTACACCTAAAAAGGCAAGCGTTGGGATGGAGGCTGCATCTTCCATGATGACTTTGGCATCGATCCAAGCTTGGAATTTACTTTCAAGTACGGGTTGAATCTTTTTTTCTGTGTCGATTACTTCTTCATCAATCGCTTTAGCAAGATGGGACGGTGGAAAAAAAGAGATACGCAGCCAAAACTTTAACTGCTCGTTCTTTTGAAACATATCAATGACCAATTGCAGATATCCTAATAAATCTGTTTTAGGATTATGAGTCCCTACCTTACTCAAATATTGTAGTTTGGATGAGATTTCTGTCTCTTTGGCATCTTGTAGAACTTGCAGAAAAAGATCATCCTTCCCTTTGAAATGGGCATAAAGAGATTGTTTTTTCATCCCGACTTGCTCAGCAATTTGAGACAAAGAAGCCCCCTCATATCCATGAGTTGTGAAACATTTCAAAGCAATGTCTTTAATTTCTTTACTTTTCAAAAAAAATCACCTCGATATTAACGAACGTTCGTCAGTTATACTATCAAATTAAATTATTTTATGCAAATGAATATTGTTTGAAGTGAGTCTTCCCTTTTAACATATCCTTAATTCTCAAGCGGTTTGAAAAGACGATTGACCGAACTAAAGGAGCTGATCCTAAAGTAGAACTTTCTACAATAGTGTCGGCTCTTTTTCATTTTGAATCAGCTCGTAAGCGATGTCGAAAGATGAAAATAAACTCGGATTTATTTGTGAAGTAAATTTGAATGTGTAATATTCTGAGTACTTTTGTCGCCATGCAGGAAGTAGCACAAATTTAAGGGAATATGTTGTTCAATATTCATGGTGAGGTAGAAGTAAGCGTTTATAAGTTATCTTTTAAAGGGGAGGGAACTTATGAGAAAAAATTGGCGGATGTCTAGCACATTAAGGCTTTTTTTTATACTGGTAGTCATTCTGCCGATCATCTTATTCTCCATCATTATTCTAAATATTTATAAGCGAGATATTCTTCAGCAAAATACATCACGATCTCAGCAAACGGCTCAAGCGATCTCCTATTCTGTTAGTCAGGAAATAAGGAGGTTGACGGGACTATTTGCTTCCATCGGTATGGACAGGGATGTGATGGCAAAGCTTTATGAAATTAATCGTAAGAGTGGAGTCGAGAAACAGCAGGCTTACTATGAGCTAAAGGTCTTAATAGAGAAGTACACGGCATCCATCTCAGGACGAGTACTGTCGGTGAACTTCCTATTTAAAGACCATCAATCCTATTCGTACTTAAAGAACTTGAATTTGGATGATTCTTATTTTCGCCAAAAAACGTGGTATGGGCAGGTGCTAAATAATCCCGATAGCGTTCATTTTCTGGGGATGATGCCCAATATTTTATATGGTAACTACAATCCTTACAATATGGTTGCTGCCCTATCTCCAAGTGTAATCAATCCTTTATCCCAGCTAGAAATGATTCTTTTTACGTTTGAGAGTAGTGCCTTTGATCATATTTTGCAGTCACGTGATAATACGGAATCCAGCCTTTTTATCGTCACAGAGGAAGGTCAAATTATCTCATCCAATACCCTTGCCTCTAGAGGGGGGGAATTCCAAATGCACTGGTTCGCAAATCGTGGTCCGCAGGAAAAAGGGTACGTTGTGGATGTTAATGGTGAAGATAGAAATTTGATAACCTACGCCAAGATTGATCAGACTGGATGGTGGCTTGTACAGTCTATTCCATATGCTGATCTAACAGCCAATTACCTTAGTGTGAATTATATCGTATGGGTGTTTGCATTGATGATCATCTTAGCATTTATTCTTGTTTCATTTTACTTTGTATCTAATGTTACTAAGCCGTTAAATGAGCTTCTCCGGCAAATGGATCTGGTTACTGAAGGTGATTTAAACGCTAAATTTATGAGAACCGGCAGCCTGGAGCTAATTAAGCTTGGGCATTCTTTTAATCACATGACGGAACGTATTCAGGATCTGCTCTACCATCATGAAAGGCAAGAGGTGGAGAAGCGAAAGGCGGAGTTTGCAGCACTTCAGTCGCAGATCAATCCACACTTTTTAATAAATACGCTCAATTCAATCAAGTTTATGGCTTTAATCAGTAAAGCAGATAACATACGGAATATGACACATGCGCTAACTCGTCTGTTGGCTTCTTCTTTTAATCGAGGTGGAATTCTGACTACGATTGATGAGGAAATAGATCATTTAAAGAATTATTTGTATATCATGGAGATTCGTTTTGGTAGACCCATTCAAACGAGATGGGAAGTAGATGAGGATTTAGCAGGTTATTATATATTGAAATTGCTACTACAACCTATTTTAGAAAACAGTATTATTCATGGACTAAAGAATGTTGACTATCCTGGTATCATCGAAATCATAGTGAGCAAACAAGCGGAAGATCTTCTTATAACTATAGCTGATAATGGTGTAGGCATGTTGGATATGGATGCTCAGGAATATGACAGCGATGGTATACGCCATCAGCATTCTTTCAGTGGTATGGGAAACAGTAACGTTAATAAGCGAATTCAGCTACATTACGGGAGGCGTTACGGTTTAAAGTACGAGAAGAATAAACCTCAGGGAACGATAGTATCGATAAGACTACCGTTGATCGACACGCCGGAGGAAGAGATGCAGGATCAGTTGTTAGGGGAGGGAGGATGAAGCAAAATGCTGCGGAGGATCATAAAAGATCATAGTCCAGAGGGAAAACATCATTCATGTGTAACTTCAGAGGAGGTATGATGGTATAAACTTTTTTCGAAGGCTGTGATTAATAGAAGTGAAAATAATACTCCGTGTATCTTTAATAGGGATCATTTCTCTTATTTTTGTAGTTGGTTTCTTCTCTTTAAGTAAATTCAGTCCCAAAGGAGGGGCAATAGAGCAACAACAGGGAAAGGTGAATCTGGATCAACCGATTAAAATAAAATTCGGCATGTGGGAAGCGAAGACAGATATCAAATTTTGGACGGAAAAGGTAAGGGACTACTCTAAAATTAAGCCTAATGTAACGGTTGAAGTAGAGACAATTCCCGATAATAGCGGTCAGTATTTAAAGGTTCGTTTAGCAGCCAATGATTTGCCGGATATTTTTTACCTGAAGCCAGATGACCTACTCACTTACAAAGCAGTACTTCTTCCACTGGATGGATTAACCGCAGCAAAAAACAATAAATATCCCGCTAGATTAGATCATTCCATTCTTGGTCTACCACTTGTATCCTTCTCTGAATATGTCTATTACCATCCAAGTATCTTTCAAGAGGCCGGCGTAGAGATTCCGCAAACGATGGATGAATTTATGGATGTGATGATGAAGATTAAAGCGCATGGCAAATATATTCCGATTGCGATTGGCGGGAAAGAGAATTGGACGTTTTATCCTTTCACTGAGTTCGGACCGCCTCTACTATCCAAGGATGAAAATTATTTATCTTCAATCGCACAGACGAAACGCCCTTTCGGAAAAGGTTCTCCTTTCGAGAAAGCAGCAGTGATGATTAAGAAAATAGCAGAAAATGAACTAGCAGGGCCCGATGCACTCAATATTGGTGTGGATCAGGCAACGCTGCTGTTTCAAAATAATAAAGCGGCTATGCTTGCACTCGGTCAGTGGTATCTTAGAGATCATTTATCCAAAATGAAGGATGATAAAGATTTAGATGCGTTCACATTGCCCTGGAGAGAGACAACTTCTGAGCGTTTGCAGGCAATCACTATGCCAGATCAATATATGGCGATCAATAAAAATTCCAAAAATACGGAAGAAGTTAAAGCATTTTTGGAGTGGGTATTTAGCCGGGATGTTTACCAAGTGTATATTAATTATTCGCAAAATTCATCGACAGTGATCAATATTGAATCATTCCTGCCGTTCTTCAACAATGTTCAAGAGAAGCACCCCTTTGAGCCGTTTATGTACCTGGGGATCGATGAGAAGTTTGAAAAAGTAAAAAATGCCATACAGTTTGATGAAAAGAAGGCTGCACAAGAAATTTTTTCAGGTGCTGAGGTATCCGATATCCAAGAAAAATTGAATGATGATTGGGAGATAGCGGTTGAGGCTTTGAGGTAATCCTATAGATCAATTATGGAGGGATTTATGATGAAATTTAAAGCTCTCATTGTTGATGATGAACCATTAGCTAGGTTAGCCCTCCGGGAGTATATATCCATTGCTTCGACCGATTTTGAGATTGCAGGGGAAGCAGGAGATGGTAAGGAGGCATTAAATATGCTGAAAATCCATCAGGATGTGGATCTAGTTCTGGCGGATATTCAAATGCCAAATATGAATGGAGTAGAGCTACTCGAAGCACTGAATAACACTACTTTTTCGAATCAACCATTAACCATCATGCTTAGCGCATACGGAGATTATTCTTTTGTAAGAGATTCCTTTGTGCTCGGCGCCTTTGATTACATTGTTAAAGCCAAGTTAGATGAAACTTATATTGCACCGGTACTGACTAAGACTGTGGATGAATTGAAGCGGCGGCAAAGCTCCTCAAAGACAGTATCAACCTTAGAGGACGTAGAAGCTTCGATCTGTTCCGTTCTGCATCGACTTTGCCTATCGGATTCTTTAGAAGTGACAGATGATGATATAACACCTTCGTTGGAGCTTGTTCGAAAGCATATGGGGGAAAAAAATCTGGAGGTTGCGCTTCTTAGGTTATCAGATACCGTTCAATTTGAAGATTCACACCGTATGATTATGCAGACGATACGAACGGTAACGAATCGAAGTAGAAGTGAAGGGATCTGCAAAGTATGCAGATATGATGACAGACATTATGTTTTGTTCTTCTCTTTTCCAGAGCAATGCAGCATCATCGCCATTCGTAGATTGACAGACATAATCTTGTCTGAGGTGAGCATGAGATTAAAGCAATTTATTAATTTGAAGTTATCTATGGGCATCAGTGATATTGTGGATGGTCATCAGCAGTGGAACCGATTATTCCGCCAAGCTGAACGATTAGCAGGGTTGAGTTTCTACCAGGGGTACAATCGATTATATTATCCGGAAGCTGAAAGACGTCCATCTATTAAGGAAAGTGACTGGAAAGAAGCATGGTATTTGGCTAGAACCGAAATGCTGAAGTCATTAAGTGATCCGGATTTAATGAAATGGCAGGAGGTCTATGAACACTGCTGTAGCTTGTTGATTCAGCGATACCCTTGTTCACCTGAGCTTATCAAATCAGATGTAGTCGATATGACTTGGGAGGCAAGCGCATTAATTTATCAAAAAGGCGTTTCTTGGGAAAAGCTTCATGATAAGCTGCCTTATCCCATCACGGATCATATTTATAAGCAGGAAACCTGGGAGAATACGGTGCATTGGTGCCGACTGTTCTTGGAACATCTGCATCAAAAGCTGCATCCGAAAGATCAACCCAAGGAATGCTTTCTTAGCCCTGTTGTTGCTAAAACGAAAGAGCTCATAGAGAAAAACTTTAACGAAGATGTCCATTTGTCGAATATTAGTCAGATTGTCGGTGTAAGCGAGAGCTATTTAAGCAAACAATTTTCCAAAGAAATAGGTGTTAATTTCATTCAGTTTCTGACGAATCTGCGAATCGAGAAGGCTAAAAAGGCGCTTGAGAGCGGAATGAAAATATACGAGGTTTCTGAGCAAGTAGGATACGTGAATCCAGAACATTTCAGTCGTATTTTTAAAAAAATCACAGGAATTAGTCCTTTAGCTTATCGCAGAGAGAATGAATAACAAAAATAATCAATGTTGAACAAAATAAATCATGTGTATCCGATTTCAAAATCCATATGATAGGGGGGAGTTAAAATTCACGGGTGAAGGGATGTTCTTATGAGACGCAAACGATTCACATTCGCACTAATCTGTACGTTATGTTCTTCCATGTGGTTGAGTACAGTCCATGCTGAAAAAGTCTCTGACTTCGAGATGCAGACATCAGCTACTGAATCTGCTAATTCTACGTTCACCGTTACATTAAAGGGGAAAGATATTCAAGACTTATACGCATATGAAGCTAAATTTAATTTTGACCCGAAAGTGCTTGAGATTGTAAAAGCAGAAACGAAGATCAAAGGCTTTTCTGTATCTCCAATCGTTAAAAACAATGAAATTACGATAGCCCATACCAAGATCGGAAATGTGAATGGTGAAAAGGGTAATTTGGACATTGCCACGATTACCTTTAAAGCTAAAAGGGCTGGTACAACTGCAGTAAAATGGACCGCATTAAAGGTTCTTGATCGTAATCTGAAAGATCAGGAATTTACCCCGAATCAATCCTCAACATTCACCAAGATTTTCAGCGACATCGTCTCACATTGGGCGAAGCAAGATATCATGGAAATGGTCACAAAAGGAATTGTTGAAGGCATGGATGCCGACAGCTTTGCCCCGAATAATAACATCACTCGCGCACAATTCGCAGCTCTTATAGCCAGAGCATTAGATCTTACAGAAGGTTCTGGAAGTAATCCGTTTACGGATGTGAAATCAGGAGTTTGGTACGAAGATACGGTAAAGAAAGCTTATGCAGCCGGAATTATTAGTGGTTTGTCGAAGACGAAGTTTGCCCCGGAAAAAAGCATTACCCGTGAGGAAATGACGACGATGCTGATGCGTGCGAAAGCTTATGCTTCCGGCGTAAAGGTCGATAGTATGGCCTCAGATTCCACTACTGCATTTAAAGATGATAGTAAAATAAGCCCGTGGGCTAAAGCGTCGGTGGGGTTTGCCTTGAAATCAGGATTAATGAAAGGTAGAACTCAGACTACTTTTGCACCCAAAGAATCTGCCACAAGAGCCGAGTCAGCCGTTGTTATCAAGCGATTGTTAAATTCCAAGTAATAAAAAAAAACATATAATGACGCACCTTCTTATGGAAGGAGGGCTCATTATGTCCTTGTGATGTCAAAAACATACAATTAAAGGAAATATGTGAATTGATAATGTTCATTCTACTTATATTTAAGTGAAAAGAGGTCGTAGAGATGAGAAAACGTTACAAAGCGGTTAGCTTGCTATTGACGTTGTTGCTAGGGGTACAGCTTGGCTTGCCATCGGCAGCCGTATTCGCGGCTCAAGAATCGGACGTGTATTTCAGAGATTACAATGATGGCAACATCGACGGATGGGCTGCAGCTAAGGGGACCACTACTTTTTCGACGGATCAAGGTGCTGTTAAGGCGGTGACACAAGGGGTTGTTATTTTAGCAGACCAAGATTCACCTCAGGTTGCCAATGCTGAATATGAGGTGAAGTTAAAATTTAGTCAGCCTGCCACACGATTTGGACTGGTCTACCGATTCGTCGATAGCAATAACTACAATGTTATCCAATATGATGCGGGTTCTTGGGGCTGGGATGCAATGAAAGGAGGGACGGAATCGTATGGAAATATTACGGCTCCTAGTTTTACCTTTGCTGCTGACCAACAGTATACCCTCAAATTGCGCTATGAGAAAGGTAGCGTAGCTTTATCGATCGATGGCAATAACGTGCTTACGACGAGTCTTCCCTCATTATCGACAAGTGCAGGGAAGATTGGACTACGCAGCTGGTTTAATAACAAGACCCTATGGATTGACGATGTGAAGGTAACTCCAATTGTATCCACTGATCCAGTACCGAGGCCGATTACGATTACTGAAACTCTAAGCTCTGACACCATGAAGGTTGAAATCGATAAAGAGTTCCCTCGGGTTAAACAATACACATGGTTAGACAGCGGCGCGGAAATGTATGGACAGTTAAATGGATTTAATGAGATAAAAATCAACGAGAAGTCCTATTTCATAGTCGCTTCTGATTTTAGTAAAAAAGCAGCAGATGCCACTCATGGTGAGTCTGCAGCCTACACGCTTCAGATTCCAGAAATTAAAGTGAATCTCAAAGTTGAAATGGAGGTTCAGGATAACATTCTTCAGTTCAAAGTGGCCAGCATTGAAGAGAATGGTACTGAAAAAGTAAGAACGATCGAATTCCCTGATCATGACCTTGTCTCTGTAATTGGAACCCAGCCTACAGCGCAGGAAACGGCTGTCCGGATAACTGGGGGCTGGAACGTTGTACAGGACGAATTTAACGACCTTAAGGCGGGAGGAGCAGACGTGAGTGGGGGGCGTGCATATGCATTCGTTAACTCCGACGTCTTAGCTGCGAGTGTAATCACTAATGTAGTAAATGGCTTTGATAAGGTACGTATTAAGGTAGGCGATGATACAGCACTCCATACAAAGAAAGCAGCGTTATCAGGAGGATCATGGGTTTATCGTGGAAGTACTGTGCTTGATCCGGAGCCACTGCCTTGGGCTAAGGTTGTACTGACTCCAGATGCGAATGGAGACAAAGTTGTTGACTGGCAAGATGGAGCCATTGTATATCGTCAGAATACAGATGCTCCAACCGGCAGTGAAATGATAAGGGACAATATCTCCTATATCAGCATGAACATCGGATCTACTACAACCTCTCCGTTTTTGCGTGCTTTTGATAATGCGAAGAAGATCTCTAATCTCACGGATGGCTTTGGACAGCTGATTCTATTCAAAGGATATCAAGCGGAAGGTCATGATGACTCTCACCCAGATTACGGCGGCCATATCGGTATTCGTCAGGGTGGAGAGAAGGATTTTAATTATATTTTGAGTGAAGGCAAGAAATACAATATCCGTGGCGGTGTACACATTAACGCAACAGAATACGCGCTGGATGCTTTCGGTACCAAAATGGAAAATATGAATCAGCCATTGAGTAAAGGCTGGGGCTGGCTGGATCAGACATTCTATGTTAACAAAACCAAAGATGTGGAGTCCGGTGAATTGAAAAGACGTCTGGATATGCTGAAAAGCGATACAGGTGACAACCTTTCCTTTGTATATGTAGATGTATATGATGGTGCCGATTACAATGCGAAGAAACTCGCAGATTATATCAATGGTAACGGCTGGATGCTCGGTACAGAATTTGCAGGACCTCTGTTTGAGCAGGCAGCTTGGGTTCACTGGGGAACAGATCCGGGGTACCCGAACCAAGGTGACGACAGCAAGGTTACCCGTTTCCTACGGAATCAATCGCTGGATGGCTTCTTAACAACCCCTTTACTGAAAGGGAATAAGCAGGTAGGCGTGGGTTATTGGCAGAACAGTGCTCCATTCTACAGCTACCAATCAACTAGTGCGGCATTCTTCAATCACAATCTACCAACAAAATATATGCAGCATTTCCCGATCATCAAGATGACCGATAACCGTATCGATTTTGAAAAGAAGGTTGTAGTTGAACGTAAGCAGGACGGTAAGATCCATTTAAGTAAGGATGGTCGTGAAATCGCTATCATGACAGATAGCAGCAACATTAGTGACAGTACGGTCTTTATTCCATGGAGTCCTGAGACAGAAGATAAAATCTATCACTGGAATCCAGCGGGTGGCCAAACGACTTGGAGTCTTCCAGACTCATGGAGTAACGTAACGACGGCACAGTTATATAAGCTGACAGATTTGGGACGTGAGCATGTTGGCAGTGTAGAAGTAACTGGAGGTAAAGTCACACTTACCGCGCAGCCGGGGATTGGTTATGCCCTGTATAAGACAACAGCTGCTGAAGAGCCGGAAATGGTATGGGGCGAAGGGAGTTCGGTAAAGGACCCGGGCTTTGACAGCCAAACATTCGGTAGCTGGAAGAAATCTTCCACAGCTGCAAGTGATGATCACATTAAATTTGTGAAGAACAGTAACGCCGATGATCAGCTTCAAGTGAAGGGTCCTGGTGATGCAGTAATTCAGCAGGAGATTACCGGACTTACACCGGGCAAGACGTATTCTGCATCAGTATGGGTGAAAGTAGATGGGAAACGCACCGTGGAAATCGGTGTGAAGCAAGGGGCTGACAAGGTTGTCAATACACTGGATAACACAGAGCATGGCTTTTTAGCCCAGCAGCATAAATATGTGAGCACGAACTTCCAGCGGATTAAGGTTACCTTTGATGCGGTTAGTGAGACCGCCAATCTCTATTTGAATGTAGAAGATGGAAGTTCGACTGTAACCTTTGACGATGTAAGAGTATGGGAGAATCCAACCAAGACTGACGCTGGTAATTCTGTATTGTTCGAGGATTTCGAGAACGTTGATGAGGGCTGGGGTCCCTTCGTTTATTCTAAAATAGGTCCAGTTCGTACGCATTTAGTTGAAAAAGGCGACAATCAGATCATGAATTATGTTCTGGATGGTAATTGGTCGCTTAAAACGAATGAAGATGCAACCGGTGAATGGCTGCGTACATTGCCTCACACGCTCCGAATGAAGGAGGATAACCGTTACCATCTGACGATGGACTACAATTCAGATGAGACGGATATGTACACAGTGGCTATTCGAGTGAAGGAGAATGGGGTAGTTCGTGATTTGGTGAGTGAGAATTTGAAAGAAGGACGCGACACGCTGGATCTATCTTTTACAACCGAAGGGGCGAAAGATGCCTATCTGGCCATTATCAAAAACAAGCTGAATAGTCAGAAGGAGTTAACCGGTACACTGGTGGTCGATAACATTCGAGTCGATGATGAGGGTGCGATCGTTCCGGAGGAAGGTGTACTTGTTTCGACTATTACACTAACGCCAAATAAGATGGATCTGAACAAAGGAGAGTCTAGTTCCATTAGCGCTCTGGTTAAACCTGCAAATGCCCACGACCGGACACTGCTCTGGACTTCTGACCATCCGGAAATTGTATCGGTGGATCAGGCCGGAAAAGTTACTGCACTTCAAGCGGGAACAGCCATCATTACTGCTACCGCAAAGGATGGAAGTAAAAAAAGTGCAACCTCGACGATTAATGTGTATATGCCTAACAAGCAAATTCCACAATCGCAAATGACTGCAACGGCAAGTAGCTTCCAGCCTGGAGGTGAAGCGAGTCTTGCACTCGATGGAGATATGTCTACAATCTGGCATACGAAATGGACCCCGGCACACTTACCGGAATCCATTACTTTGGACCTCGGAGGCAAATATAACATTAATCAATTCAATTATTCACCTAGAGTATCTGGAACCAATGGAACGATTACAAGCTATAACCTGTACACGAGTGTTGATGGAACGAATTTCACAAAAATTGCAGATGGATCATGGCCCCTCGATCAGACCACAAAAATTGTTCGCTTTACAGCTGTAGAAGCAACATATTTGAGACTTGAGGCTATAGAAGGCGTGGGTACCTTTGCCTCTGCTGCCGAACTCAATGTGTTCAAGACGGAGGATGAGTCAGAAGCGGTAAAAGTCACAGGCATCGCTATGGATAAAGAACAGCTAGAGATTAAAGTAGGCAGCACGGGCGAATTGAACGCTGTGATAGAGCCTCTGAATGCTTCGAATAAAAAAGTACTCTGGAGCAGCAGTGATGAAGCTGTAGCAACCGTTGAACAGCAAGAAGGTCATGCTTTAGTTAAGGGATTAAAGGTAGGCGAGACCTTAATTACGGCAACGACAATGGATGGGGGCTTCTCTGCGACCAGTCGGGTTATCGTAACAGAAACAGACGGTGAGTTAAAATCTTCCTCTACTTTGACAGCGCCAAGTCAAGTTCAGCCAGGAGAAGTGTTCAAAGTTCAATATGGACTACGGAATCTGTCTGATAAGATTTTTGCGCAGGATATCGCCCTAGAGTATGCAGCGGATGTTATGGAATTCGTTGAGGCGCGTTCGTTAATTAGTGGGGTAAGCGTTATTGATTCAATCAACAGCACCCCAGGTAAACTTCGCTTTATTGTAGCAAGTGAAGGTGCGACCCATGGAATTAGTAACAGTGCAGACGTCCTCGAATTAACCTTTAAAGCGAAGGAAGTTAACCAAACGGTAAATGGGGCAATCGCCGTTAAGAGTGCAATCATTTCAGATGATCAGGGTAAAGAAATTTCGGCAGCGATCTCTTCCGTAAACGTAGAGATTGGTAAGAAAGGAACGCAAGGCGATATTAACGGTGACGGCAAAATAACGATTGGTGACCTGGCAATGGTTGCAGCGCAGTACGGCAAGACTACAGCAAGCCCTGATTGGGAGAAAGCGAAGAAAGCAGATATGAACGGTGACGGCAAAGTCGGATTGGAAGATTTGGTTATTGTAGCACGCAAAATTGTAGAGTAATCAAAGTCATAGGCCAGGTACATGTGTGAGTAACTAAACATGATGTACCTGGTTTTTTTCAAAAGGGATGATTTGACTAGTAGGAGGATGACAGATGAAAAAATGGTTGTACGGCTTTACAGTTTTTTGTCTAGTGCTTTACTCTACTCCACTACCATTTGCAGCAGCGGCTGAAGCAGAGAATGTTAAACCAAAAGTGATACCAAGTTTACAAGAGTGGACTGGCGGTAGTGGTTCTTTCAAGATGACTGACAGTTCCAGAATCGTAATCCCCACGAGTGAATGTTTATGTGAACTACCAGCTACCGCAGAGGTCTTTCAAGAGGATCTTAAAGAATTAACTGGATATGATTTGCCAATTGTTCAAAATAAGCCTGCTTCTAAAGGGGACTTCCTGCTTAGGCTCGATAAGACAGCTGATGAATCGATTGGCAAGGAAGGCTACTACTTTGAAGTAGGAGATTATGTGGAAATACATGCAAACACTGAGACCGGTGTGTTCTATGGAACAAGAACGGCACTACAAATTTTGGAGCAAGATCCTGAGAAGGCAAGCATTGTAAAAGGGGTAGCGAAGGATTTTCCTAAGTATGGAGAACGCGGTTTTATGCTTGATGTAGGACGCAAGTTTTTCACGATAGACTTCCTGAAGGATTACGCCAAATTTATGTCCTACTACAAAATGAATGATTTCCAGCTCCATCTGAACGATAACGAGATTTTTAAGGATAACAGCCGGGAGCATTGGAACAAATATACGGCTTTCCGTTTAGAAAGTACCCAGTACCCGGAATTAACGGCAAAGGATGGACACTACACGAAACAGGATATGCGTGAATTGCAGGACATCGCCAAAATACGGGGGCTTAACATCACGCCGGAAATTGATACCCCCAGCCATGCTCTTTCATTTACAAAGGTTAGACCAGATCTGGTTAAGGATAATTTGCCTGTCGATCATCTGGATATTACACGTCAGGAAACGGTCAATTTCATCAAGGATGTATGGGACGAATATTTAGATGGGGAATGGTTTGATTCAGAAACGGTTCATTTTGGAGGCGATGAATTCGCACCTAATGATCGGACTACTTTTGAGAAGTATCGCGAGTTTTTGAACACGATGAACGAGCACTTAAAGAGCAAGGGGAAGAAATCAAGAATGTGGGGCAGCTTGAATGCATTCCCAGGTACCACGGTAGTAGATAAGGATATAGCCGTAAACGCCTGGAATAACGGTTGGCAAGATCCGGTAGCATCGGTGAGAGATGGATTCAAAATTATCAATACGGTGGATTCCACGCTCTACATTGTACCGAAGGCTGGATATTACCATGATTATCTGGATTCTCAGTGGTTGTTTAATAACTGGGACCCAACGAATTTTGGTGGAAATACGAAGCTGCAGGAAGGTGAGCCGAACCTGCTCGGTGCGATGTTTGGGGCTTGGAACGATATGATGGGCAAGAAAGTAAGTGAGGCGGACGTCCACGATCGTGTGAAGAAAGCGATGCCTGTCCTTGCAGAAAAGATGTGGAGAGGCCAGTCCACGGACAGCACATTCACCGAGTTCCAGCAGTTGTCAGCGATGCTAGGCGAAGGTCCTGGAACGAATTTATTACATGAAGTGAATACGGCCACTGATCTTGTTGTTCATTATCCATTTGAAGAAGGCGCGCAGACGGTCTCTGATCAGTCCGGAAATTCCTATGATGCTACATTAGGAGCTGGCGTTACTCGCGTGGATGATGGAAAAACAGGAAAAGGCGTACGGTTTGCAGGGACTTCAGATCATATTCAAACACCGCTGCAAATAAAGGGCTTCCCTTGGACGGTCTCCACGTGGGTTAAGCTTAATGATCAACAAGAAGCAGATGAAAAAATACTGATAGAATCCGAATATGGTGCAATTAAGCTGAAGCAGAAAGGGACACCAAATGCCGGATTCACCCGAGAGGGCTATGATTACAGCTTTAATGCAGCGATTCCTGTTGGGCGCTGGGTACATGTTGCCTTCAGAGGAGATCTAAATGGAACTTCTCTGTATATTGATGGGGATCTAAAAGGTTCTGTTGCTGTAACTACAATGCTACCTGCGGCTATAATCGGCAGTTCATCCAAAGCATTCACTGGACTACTGGATGGATTCAAGATTTTTAATCGGGTGCTATCAGGAAAAGAAATTGCGGAGGAAGCAGGATCACCCGCTTGGACCATCAATTTAGCTGCTCACAAAACAGCAGTAGCTTCTTCCGTCGAAGTACCTCAATTTCCGGCTAGTCTTGTAGTGGATGAGGTTGATACGGGTGCTTCTCGCTGGTCCTCTAAATATACCGACAACGAGTGGATCTATGTTGATTTAGGCCAAAGTACTGACATTAGCAAGGTTATTTTCAAATGGGAAAGTGCTTATGCCAAAGGCTATAAAGTTCAAGTATCCGATAATGCGGAGAACTGGCGGGACGTATACACGACTAACGCTGGCATTGGCGGAGTAGAGATTGTCAAATTCCCAACTGAACAAGCGAGATATGTCCGAATGTTAGGTACGAAGCGAGTGGGAACCTATGGTTACTCCATGTATGAATTTGAAGTCTACGCTCCTAACCCAGAGGATCCTGTAGAAGTTCCAGCGCCTGTGAGATATTCAGCGAGCTTTGAGAATAACTCGCTCGAAGGCTGGGAGCATGTCATCGGTAAAGGTGTCGGACGTATGGAGCTTGTAGAAGCACCTGATCAAGCGGGTGAGCGTGCCGTTAAGTTCACCTCGAACAGTGTAAATAATCTGTTTATCGATCAGCAATCTCCGAGCATTGGAGATGGTGAGATCGAGTTTAAGATTACACCGCAGAGTGATGTTATCCGAACGGGTGTTATTTTTCGCTATGTCAATAATGACGCTTGGGCTTCAATAGGCTTTGATCAAGGTGCTTGGTACTGGGTGAACGCTCAGGATTCCTATGGTTTATTGACCAATGCTCAGGCCGCCAAATTGAAAAAAGGCACAACATCGACCGTAAAAGTGAAATTTGAAGGGAAACATGTAGCGCTGATTATCAATGGAACGACTTATTTTGATGATGCTATTGCACAGATCCCAACAGACGCTGGGAAAATGGGGGCTAGAGTATTCGGTCCTTCAGTTACCGTGTTTGATAATTTTATGTACAGCAATAACGTTCCTGAAGTTCCGGTAACCGGTATCAAGCTGGATAAAACTGAAATTTCGATGAAGGCCGGAGAAACACAAACGCTGAGTGCTTCACTTCAACCGGGGAATGCAACGAATAAACAGGTGACCTGGAATAGCAGCGATGAAGCTATTGCGACTGTTCAAGTTCAAGGCGGGAAAGCTGTCGTGACTGCGTTAAAGGCAGGAACCGCTGATATTACTGCAACTACCGTATCCGGAGGACATAAAGCGGTGAGTAAGATTACAGTGGCTAGGGAGGTTCCAGGTGAAGTGGCAACAAGTTTAGCTGCTCCGAAAAGCGTTCCTTATGGTCAGAATTTCGACATAACGTTAGGTCTCCACAATGTTACAAAGGCGGTGTACGCCCAAGATATCACGATTGAATTCGACGCTTCACTAATGGATTATGTATCCGCTAATGCGTTGGTGGACGGCGTGAGTATCCTTGAGACGAAGAATACAGAAGGCACTGTACGTCTGATTCTGGCTAGCCAAGGTTCAGGGAGTGCGATTAAAGGGGATGTTGATGTAGCTAAGATTACCTTTAAGGCTAAGGATCTGACAGAACCCCAAACCGGACGTATTACTGTAAAGCGTGCAACGCTTGGAGATAGCGATGGACAGGAAATAAGCGCAGCCACTTCCTCGGCTCAGGTGGAGTTTACAACAACAGTGCCAGAACCTTCTAAGGATTTGAATGGTGATGGCAAAGTCAGCATCGGCGATCTGGCTATTGTCGCAGCTAACTACGGAAAGAGTTCTGCAGACCCAGATTGGGATAAGGCGAAACGGGCAGACATCAATAGTGACGGCAAGGTCGATCTGACGGACCTGGTGCTTATAGCTAAAGACATTGTTATCGAATAACAATAGCAACTTGAATCCAAGCGGCAAGACAAGGAATTCAAACTACAGTGGAGGCTGTATCCTGTCTTGCCGCTTCATTTGAATGGAGGGAATGGATTGAGATCAATTTATAATCGCTTTGGTATGTGGATGCTGGCATTGATGATCCTTATGGTTACAGCGCTCATGATTCGCCCGGAAACCGCCCATGGTGCTTCCGTTGGTAACATTTCTGACTTCGTAAAGAAAGATAATAACACGTTTGAGATTACGTCAGGCTCTGACAAGATTAAAGTGATTTTTCAGCGGGAGGATATGTTCCGGATTTGGCTTGGTGTGAACGGGCAATTCAAGGAATTGACAGGAAAAAGCGCGGAAAAGCCGATCGAGCAAATCGTCATCAAGGATGATTTCGGACCTGTTAACGTAAAGTGGTCTGATGAAGGTACGTATTACAAGATGGAAACAGGAAAATTCGTGCTGAGAGCCTACAAAAATCCGTTAAAATTCGCCATGTACAAAAGTGACAACCAAACGGTGGTGTGGGAAGAATCCGCTAGCTTGAACTATAACGGACAGTCAGTCTCACAACAGCTTATCCGGGGTGAGGATGAATATTTCTACGGCGGCGGTATGCAGAATGGATTCTTCAATCATCGTGATCGCAAAATTACCATCGCTAACAACTATGGGGATTGGGGAAGCGGCACGGTTTCGAATCCTGCACCATTCTACTTGAGTACTGCAGGATACGGAGTGCTTCGTAACACTTTTCAAAGCGGTACTTATGATTTTGATTCGACCGTCAAGCTGACGCATAACGAAAATCGGTTTGATGCTTATTATTTCTACGGTGAGACAATGAAAGATATTTTGAACGCATATACAGATCTTACAGGTAAACCATCCTTGATTCCTCGTTGGGGCATGGGACTTGGTGATGCGGATTGTTACAACAGAGATCCAGAAAAGACCTCCGATGTCGTTAACCTTATTGCTAAAAAATATCGGGAAAATGATATGCCTGGAGCCTGGATTTTGCCGAATGACGGATATGGTTGCGGTTATACGGATCTAGGCAACACCGTTGACGAACTACATAAGGAAGGTTTCTATACCGGACTATGGACTCAAAATGGTGTTGATAAAATCGCGCAAGAAGTTGGCGTAGAGGGTACAAGGCTGGCTAAACTCGACGTTGCCTGGGTGGGACCTGGATACGATTTCGCCCTGGGTGCCAGCAAACAGGCGTTTACAGGAATTGAAGATAACTCTGATGACAGAGGTTATGTCTGGTCCGTTGGTGGATGGGCAGGTACCCAGCGATATTCTACCGTCTGGTCCGGAGATCAGTCGGGAAACTGGGAGTATATTCGATTTCATATCCCGTCGATGATCGGGGCAGGGCTATCTGGGATGCCGTACTCAACCGGAGATATTGATGGGATTTTCGGAGGAAGCGCTAAAACCTACGTTCGAGACTTACAGTGGAAGATCTTCACTCCAATCCTGATGAACATGTCTGGTTGGTCAGCCAAAGATAAGCAGCCTTGGGTATGGGGAGAACCTTATACGAGCTATAACAGGGATGCTTTGAAGCTAAGACAGCAATTGACACCATACTTGTATACCTATCTCAATGAGTCTTACGAGTCCGGAGCTCCGATCATGCGGGGAATGATCTATTCTTATCCGAATGATCCGAACTCCAAAGGAACTTTAACACAGTATCAATTCATGTCTGGGGAATCGTTCCTGGTTGCGCCAGTATATACCGACACGACTATGCGAAACGGAATATATCTTCCAAAAGGAAAATGGATCGATTACTGGACAGGAGAAGAACATTACGGTTCAAAAATGTTAGACGAATACAATGCTCCACTGGATCGCTTGCCGCTTCTAGTAAAGGGCGGGGCTATCATCCCGATGTATCCTGAATCGTTATACGACGGTCAGTTTCCTCCTGATCCAATTACTTATGATATTTATCCTTATAAATCGTCAAGCTTTACGATGTATGAAGATGATGGTACATCGAAGGAGCATCGTACAGGCAAATTTGCAAAAACATTAATAACCTCCACCGCTCCTGAGCAAGGGAGTGGAGACTTGATTATCAAGGTTGGAGCAAGCGTAGGTGATTATAAAGGCAAATTGGAGTCACGTAAGAATCAGTTTGCGATCCACATGCCAGATCACCCGGAGGCTGTTTCTGTAGATGGAACATCCTATCCTGAATTGCAGTCCAAAGCAGCATGGGATGGAGCAACAAGTGGCTGGTACTATGCTAAGCAAGATAAAGGCGGCATCCTGTACATTAAAACACCATCCATATCCACTGATAAGGAATTTATTGTGAAAGTCGCAGGCTATACAGCAGATACGACTCCACTAGTAGATGCTGTCAAAATTGAGCTGCCTCAGGTGGACACAGACCCAAGTCGTATTCCGCAGGAAGATATGATTGCAACTGCAACGAATGCGGCTTCGGATACACCGGCAGCTAATGTGCTGGATGGCAGCTATGAATCGATATGGCTTTCTTCAGCAAATGCTGGAAGTAAGCAGAGCATCACTTTAGACCTGGGGATTAAACAGTATGTGAATAAAATGAAATACTTGCCACGACAGTACGGTGGCAAAGATGGCACAATTACAGGTTACAAGCTGTATACGAGTATGGATGGAACCAACTATACGCTCGTAAGCAGTGGACAATGGAATGATGACAAACTAGAGAAGACGGTGAATTTTGATACAGTTGAAGCTGTTTTTGTGAAACTTGAAGCGACAGAAGCTGTTGGGGGTGTCGTATCTGCTGCAGAGATCAATCTGTATCGTGATCTATCACAGCCTTCACCGACAGTGATACCTAAAAATGAGATGACAGCCTCAGCGAAAAGCTTTCAGCCTGGTGCGGAAGCAGCTAAAGCGATTGATGGGGACCGGAATTCCGCATGGCATACGAAATGGGATGGATCCGATAAGCTCCCGCAATCCATCATTCTCGATTTAGGTAAGGTTCGCAATGTTAGCCAATTCCGGTATGCACCACGTCTGGATGCTGGGAACGGAACCATTACCTCATACAACCTTTACGTCAGCACAGATGGAGAAGCATATACGAAGGTATCCAGTGGTACCTGGCTCAGAAACAACTTGAAAAAATACATCCTTTTCGATAGTGTTTCCGCCCGCTATGTGAAGCTTGAAGCAGCTGTTGCACTTGGAGGGTTCGCTTCGGCTTCGGAGGTCGATGTCTATGAGGCGCCGAAGGCAGCTCCTGAAGTTCGATTGATTTCAGAAGGTAAACCTGCTACAGCGGACAGTGAGGATCAAGCGCATCCGGCTGGCCTCGCTAATGATGGGAATGTGGACACATTCTGGTCAGCAGCGGATAAGAACAATAGCCATAGCTGGACGGTTGATCTCGGTATGATGCATTCCATTAAATCCTCCGAAGTTTCTTTTGAACACAGTAACAAGGCTTATCAGTACAAAATTGAAGTTCGGGAAACCGCGAACTCCAATTGGATTACAGTAACGAATCGAACGAATAATCAGGAAACTGGCACCATTCAGGATACATTTGGAAGCCAGGGTAGATTCGCTAGAATTACGATCACCGGACTGCCTGATGCTCAATCAAAGGCTGCTATTCGTGAATTCAAGCTGTTCGGCATCCCGCTGGAAGACGGACAGAAGGTTACTGGCATAAAGCTTGACCGTGAGACACTCTCACTTAAGGCGTTGGACGCACCGGTTCAATTGAAAGCGAGCATTGAGCCTGAGAATGCCGGTAATAAGACAGTTAAGTGGGGAAGCAGTGATCCTGGTGTTGCCGGCGTGGACAGTAAGGGAATGGTCACACCAAAAGGGCAGGGTACGACATCGATTACCGCGACGACGGAAGAAGGCGGATTTACAGCAACAAGTGTGGTGACGGTTACTGGACAGAACAACCTAACCGAAATTCCGCAAAGTCAAATGAGTGCAGAAGCTACGAGCTATGAAGCAGGTGAAAACGATCCGAATTTGGCATTGGACGGCGATCCGGATACACATTGGCATACGAAGTGGTTTAACGTTGATCCACTTCCGCAATCGATTATGGTGAATCTGGGCGGAAAGTATACCATCAGCAAGCTAGGATACTTACCTCGGCCGGATGAAGGCAATGGCACAATTACTGCTTACAACGTGTACACAAGCACCGATGGTGTGAATTACACGCTCATGACAAGCGGGAACTGGCTGCGAAGCAAACAGCTCAAGGAAGTGAATTTCACTCCGGTGGAAGCGACTCACATTAAGCTGGAAGCTGTAAAAGGCGTGGGTGAATTCGCATCCGCAGCCGAGATTACAGTGTATCAAGTGCAGCAGGAAACGGCTCAAGTGCAAGCCGTATTGAGTGCTGATGCATCCGTTACTTCCGGCAAGCCTTTTGTTGTCCGGTATGATGTGAACAATATCTCCGGGAAGGTATTTGCACAGGACTTCACCATTCAGTACGATGCTGACCGCATGGATTATGTGTCCGCTAAATCACTGATCCAAGGTGTTGCGATTGTTGAAGAGACAATTAAAACACCTGGAAAGCTTCGTTTGATTATGGCGAGTGAAGGTGCGGAATACGGATTAAGCGGAAATCAACAAATTGCCGAACTGACATTTCAGGCAAAAGAAGTATCTGAGACGGTTACCGTTAATATCAGAGTGTCAGAGGTATTGCTAGGTGATGAAGACGGAACAGAGACTACAGCTGCACCAGCTACAATCTCTGTAAAAGTGAAACCAGAACAAACAGGAATATCAGGCGATCTTAACGGCGACGGAAAAGTCAGCATTGGTGACCTGGGTATCGTTGCTGCACACTACGGCAAAGACTCATCAAGTCCTGATTGGCAGCAAGCGAAGCGTGCGGATATGAATGGTGACGGTAAGATCGATATTACAGATCTTGCTCAATTAGCGAAACAAATCGTAACTCAATAACACACACTAACATCCTGAACAAAATTTAAAAGATGAAGGTGAGAAGAATTTGAACAGTAGTCGATGGTACAAAAAGGCGGTAATGATGACCATTATCGCCGTGGTTTTAAGCTGTGTATCTTTTACGAACCCTGTAGTGAACGCAGATGCATCTGATCCTACACCTTCTGCTACTTTAGTAGGGAGTAAGAAGGTTGTTGCGCCGGGGGAGTCTTTTACCGTGAAGTATGGGATCACCAGTGTCTCCAGTGATGTGTATGCACAGGACATTACCTTTGAATTTGATCCGGCTGTCATGGAATACCTTCCAGGTTCAATCCGCTCACTGCAGGAAGGCGTAATTATTATCAATGAACCATCTACAAGTACTCCCGGTAAGCTACGGGTTCTCTTGGCAAGTTTGGGTAGTCAGTATCCGATTACTAGCGATGCTGAAATTGTTGAACTTGGTTTCAAAGCAGCAGATGTAACACAAGACACAGAGGGAGTTATCCGGCTTACTCAAGCGATAATAAGTGACAGTCAAGGGGAAGAATCCGTGCTCCAACCGGCATCCTTAACCATTCAGATCACAGTAAATACGGGATTACCTGGAGATTTAAACGGCGATGGCAAAGTGAGTATCGGCGATTTAGGAATCATGGCTGCCCATTACGGTAAGGATTCCTCCAGTCCAGATTGGAGTAAGATTAATCACGCAGATCTGAACAAGGACGGCAAAATAGATATTACTGATCTTGCTGCACTTGCGAAAAAGATTGTGGAGTAGTAGGTTGCCTCATTTTTACAATCAGTGGTTGTTATTATGAGAGGGGATCAACGCATGCCAATCGGTAAAAGTAGATTAGTCAGAAAGACTGCAATTCTACTATCTGTATGGATCGCTTGCTCGCAGATACTTATCAGCATACTTCCGTCTAATGGTGTCTTAGGTCCAAAAGTGTATGCAGATGTTCAGTCGGCAGCTGAAACTGCGCCTACGGCAGATCAGGATTTGTCATTATGGTATCAAGCACCGGCCACGAACTGGGAGACGCAGGCGCTCCCTATCGGAAATGGTTATATGGGTGGGATGGTATTTGGTGGTGTTGAGCAGGAGCGAATTCAATTTAATGAAAAGACACTGTGGAGCGGTGGGCCTGGAGCAGATTCTAATTACCAATATGGTATTAAAGACGGTGCTCAGCAACATGTTGAGACCATAAGACAGCTTCTAAAAGAAGGGAAAATTAATGAAGCTAAGGCTCTTGTAGGGAAGATTACTGGTGTTATGGGTGCTGGTGATAGTTCTTTCGGAGCGTATCAAGCATTTGGTGACGTGTTCTTAGATTTTAACCGTCAGTCAGCGTATACGGTAACAGCGAGCTCGGATAATCCACAATACGGCGAGCCTATTTCCAATTTAACCGATGGTTCGGTAAATACGAAATGGTATTCAGGTGATGGAGCACCACCTTTTTGGGTGCAGTGGGCATATGAAGAGACTAAGGTAATTACCGGCTATTCTTTCACTTCAGGGAATGATGTGCCTGATCGGGATCCGAAGAGCTGGACGCTGAAAGGCTCGAATGACGGGCAGCAGTGGACCCCGCTAGATAACAGATCCAATGAAGAGTTTGCAAGCCGCAAACAGAAGAAATCATATACTTTTTCCAATGCTACAGCTTATAAATTCTATAAATTCGATCTTGTAAGCAAGGGTGGTACGAAAATTCAATTGTCCGAGATGGAGATGACAAGCGCATCGGGGAATAGCGGTGCTCAGACGTACTCTGATTATCGGCGTGAATTGAATCTTAATGATGCCATGGCAAGAGTGTCCTATACTTCGGGCAATGTAAAATTCAAGCGTGAGTATTTCATCAGTTATCCGGATAAGGTCATGGTGTTGAGACTGACAACGGATGAGCATCAGCCGATGACCTTCGATGTTCGCCTTACTGGAGCTCAGCCGTCCAATACGGTGAAGGGGGAAGGAAATAAACTGACGCTAAGTGGAAAGGTACCCAGTAATAAGATGGCATACGAAGCGCAGCTGCAAGTACAGCATGAAGGAGGAACTGTAACAGCGAAGGATGGGAAACTTACCGTGAACGGTGCGAGTGTTGTCACGATCCTGATGACCGCTGCAACAGATTATGCCAATAATTATCCTACGTATAAGAGTGACAAGACGCCAAAAGAAATTGTAGAAGCGAACCTAAACGCAGCATCCGCTAAATCATTCAATCAGTTGCGTGCATCCCATTTGACAGATTATAAGGAACTGTTCGATAGAGTCTCACTTGAACTTGGTGGGGTTGCTACAAATCTTCCTACGAATGAGCTTTTGAATGGTTATAAAACGAATGCTAGTGACGGAGAGAAAAGAAGCTTGGAGGCATTATTTTTCCAATATGGCCGTTATTTGCTTATCGCATCCTCTCGGGAAGGCTCACTGCCTGCTAACCTACAAGGGGTATGGAATCAAGTAAATAGTCCACCATGGAACAGTGACTATCATACGAATATCAATGTGCAGATGAATTATTGGCCTTCCGAGGTTGTTAACTTAGCGGAAACCGATATTCCGTACATTGATTATATTGATTCCCTGCGCGAGCCAGGTAGGGAAACAGCCCAAAGACATCATGGAATTGAAGGGGAAGGCTGGGCGATTCATACCGTCAACAACCCATTTGGTTATACTGCGCCAGGCTCTGATTTTTATTGGGGCTGGTCACCGGCTGCCAACGCCTTCATGGTGCAGCAGGTGTGGGATCGCTATGCTTTTAGTGGAGATAAAGATCTTTTAAGAGGCCAAGTGTATGACATTATCAAGGAAACAACACAATTCTGGGTTAAATACCTGGTCGAAGATTCAGACGGAAGTCTAGTATCATCTCCTTCCTACTCTCCAGAGCAAGGGGATATATCCGTCGGTGTGTCTTATGATCAGGAATTAGTCTGGGAGTTGTTCACACAGTTCATCAAGGCTAGTGAAATCTTGGGTGTGGATGAACAGCTGCGTAACGAGGTCATGGAGAAACGAAGCAAGCTATGGATGCCGCAGGTCGGAAGCTGGGGGCAGGTGCAGGAGTGGAAGAATGATATCGATAGTCCAACAGATCAGCACCGCCATATCTCGCATCTGATCGGCTTGTATCCAGGTACGCTTATTAATGAAGTGAATAATCCGGAGTTATTTGCAGCAGCAAGAGTCACCTTGAATTCTCGTGGCGATGGTGGAACGGGGTGGAGTAAAGCGAATAAGATCAATTTATGGGCACGTCTGCTTGATGGTAACCGTGCACATAAACTGTTAGGTGAGCAGCTTAGAGGCAGCACGCTCGACAATTTGTTCGATACACATCCACCGTTCCAAATTGACGGTAACTTCGGAGCAACTTCAGGAATCGCAGAAATGCTTCTACAAAGCCAAACTGGAAGTATCGATTTATTAGCTGCTTTACCAGATGCATGGGCTACCGGAAACGTTAAAGGACTTGTGGCAAGAGGCGGATTTGAAGTGGATATGCGCTGGGAAGGTACGATCTTGAAAGAAGCCTTGCTTACTTCTAAGCAGGGTAATAAGGCTTCTGTTAAATACCCTGGATTTGTACAATCCAATAAATTCAAGGTCGTTCGCGCAGGAAACGGGGAATCCATCAACTTCACGGTGAATGGGAACTTGATTGAATTCCCAACAGTGAAAGGACAGCAATATAAGATTGTATCCAGTGTAAAGCCACCAGTGCTTCCAATAAAAGTAGATGATAAAGATCCGTCGATTGTATATACCGGAACGTGGAGTCCTTACAGTGACGCAGGCGATTACAAGGGCACAGAAAGCTATAGTAATCAGCAAGGGGCTTCAGCGTCGTTCACGTTTACAGGAACATCGATTAAATTTATCAGCGCTTTGCAGGCAAACCACGGACATTTCGATGTGTATCTCGATGGAGGGCTAGTCGCTGAGGGTGTTGATGGATATGGTCCATCGACGATGAAGCAGCAGGTATTATTCCAACAATCCGATTTCTCCAAAGGGGAACATACAATTAAGATTGTCGTGAAAGGGGCGAAGAACAACGCCTCTTCGAATACCATTGCGATGATTGATGCTTTCGAATATGTTCCTGTTGAACGGAATGAACCTACTGCAATAACTTTAAGTGGACCTAAGTCGATAAATCAAGGTCAGACCTTTACAGTTGACATGGGCGTTAGCAATGTCACGGATGCGACCTATGCGCAAGACATTCGATTGAAGTACGACGAGAATCTTCTAGAGTACATCTCGGGCGAATCGAGGAACGATGGGATACAGGTGTTAGAATCAAAGAATGATCCAATCGGAACCATTCGCCTAATCACGGCTAGTACGGGAACTGGTCTAACCGGTGATGCCAAGGTGCTTGAACTAAACTTCAAAGCAAAGCCAGTGACGAAGTCTGAGTTAGCGAGCATAAAGGTAAGCAGTGCTGTATTTGGTGACGCGAATGGACTGGAGACAGAAGCCGATCTTTCAAATATCGAAGTCGAGATTAAGGCAGATGAGCAGCCGCCGATGAAATCCGGAGACTTAAATGAGGATGGTAAAGTGAGCATCGGTGACTTGGCGATTGCAGCTTCGCACTATGGTAAAGATCAGAACAGTGCAGATTGGCAGACGGCTAAGCGTGCAGATCTTAATAATGACGGAAAGATCGACATTATGGATTTAGCAGCAATTGCTCAAAAAATATTGAATTGAGAGAAGGACACCTGAGTTTTTACTCAGGTGTCCTTCTTTTGTAAACAAAAAAGGTTCTATAGGACAAAAAGTATCAACTCCACATCAAAAGAGATCATGTGGTTACGTTTTTATAGCCTATATAATGGAAAAGTGTTAATGGAATTACAGTCAGAATTGTAAAATCAAGTGCTTAGAGAAGTCGAGCAAGTTTATTCGAGGGGGATAGCCAATGAAAAGCAAGGGTAAAAAGAAAGCGGCATTAAGTCTAGTTATGATGTCCATTGTATTGTCTCTGGCAGGATGTGGCGGGGGGACAAATGGGGCTGAAGCTCCAGCTCCCGAGAAAACAACAGCTGCGACGCAGACTGAGCCAGCGAAGACAGACGAGCCCAAGCCTGAAGAGCCGAAAGTAGCGGGAGACCTCGAAATCCAATACTTTGTCGGTGGTTATGGAGACGGTTGGTGGAAAGAAGTCATTGGTGAATTCAAGAAGAAGTACCCAGATGTCAACATTAAAGAATCCGCAGGTTCACAAATCAACGAGCAAATGAAGCCCCGCTGGATCCAAGGTAATCCGCCAGATGTTGTATACATCGATGGAGCAGGATCGAACGAAACGCAAATGGTGCTCGACGACCAATTGATGGATATTACAGATTGGGTTAAAGATGCGAGCAATGTGGACGGCGAGCAGCTTACGAGCAACTTGATCGCACCTCCACAAGACTACAGTGGCAAAAACTATACGATTCCACTCGTATTCGGATCATGGGGAACCTTCTATGATGAAACCCTGTTTACTGAAAAGGGATGGGATGTTCCGAAAGATTGGGATAGCTTCCTCGCCACAAGTGAAAAAATCAAAGCGGATGGCGTATATCCTTACATCCATACCGGTAAATACCCATACTACATCGTGGGAGGTCTCTTAAATACAGGTTTTGTATCTGAGAATGGAGACAATCCGCAAATCTTGAAGGATCAAGAAGCAGCAAAAGAAGGTTCTTTCAAAAATGATGCTGTAGCGAATACCTTGAAAAAGATCGTTGATATGAGGGACAAAGGGTATTTCGATAACGCATCGTTCGGTATGAGTCATACAGACTCCCAAATGCTCTTCTTACAGCATAAAGATGCAATGATTCCTAATGGCTTGTGGCTCGAAAATGAAATGAAAAAAGATGTTCCAGAAGGCTTCAAATTTGGATTCATTCCTTCCGTTATGCAAAAGCCAGGCGGTAAATTTGTAGCTATTCCTTACACTAGTAACATTGCAATTGCAAAGAAGGCTAAAAATCCAGATGCAGCAAAAGCATTTATTGAATTTATCTTTACGAAACAAGCCGCAGTTCGTTGGGCTGAGCTGACTGGCGCTTTGATGAACGTCAAGGCAGATCTGGAATCTTCAGGCGCAAGTGATGTTGTTAAAACGGCAATGAAATATTTCAACGGTAGTGACACGATCGTTGCTCCTGTATTTAAATTGGCCGCGGACATTGAGCAGGCTGAGAATGATGCAACCATTGCATTGCTGCAAGGTTCCATTACACCAGAAGAATGGATGGACCGTATGGAGAAGGCGGCAGCCAAAATCCGGAAGTAAGTTCATGACTCTTCTTTCTAAACAATCAGAGGACATACGTGCCTCTGATTGTTCTTTCAAATTTAAGGGGAGGATGGCTTACGCCCATGAAGAACAATAAATTGTGGAAACGTAATTTGTTTATTGCGAGTTTCTTGCTGCCTACGTTTGCTATCTTTTGTTTATTCACTATTTATCCGTTGTTTCGAGGCTTGTACTTAAGCTTCTTCGATTGGTCAGGCGGTTCCGAATCGATGAATTTTATCGGTATTGATAATTATAGACAATTATTCTCGGATGAGATCATACCAAAAGCCATTTCGAATGATTATTTCTTGATTTTTTGGAAGGTCATCTTAATCATGTTATTTGCAACGTTTTTCGCAGTATCATTGACCCGTTTGAAATTGAAAGAATACGGTTTTTACCGAGTGGTGTTTTTCTTTCCGAATATCATTTCCGTAGCCGTTATCGGTGTATTGTGGAGTTTTATATACAATCCCCGTCTTGGATTCCTGAATGCATTCATCTCGTTATTTACAGGAAAACCAGTGGAAACGAACTGGTTAGGGGATTCAAACCTCGCAATGTGGTCACTTCTTCCTCCTAGTGTATGGGCTGGTATCGGATTCTATATGCTGCTCATTATCGCTTCTATTCTAGGTATTCCTTCCTCGCTATATGAAGCAGCCAGTATTGACGGTGCGGGGCAATGGCAACAGTTTACTCGAATTACTTTACCCCTGATTTGGGAGCAATTCAAAACCTCTATCATTCACATCGTAATCACAACACTGAACGGCTCCTTTATTATCGTTAAGCTGATGACGGATGGTGGCCCGGATAATCAGACACAAGTGCTCGGTTATTATTTGTATCAGATGGGCTTCAAACAGTTCCATTTAAGCTACGGGGCAACCATCGGGGTGCTGATCTTACTGTTATCTTTAATCACTACTCTAATTTTGCAGCGCATTCTTCACCGAGAGTCCATTGAAATGTAAGGAGGAAAATAATTTGAACGATAATCCCGCCAAAAAACCACTTCTGCTGATATCAAAAATTGCAGTTCGATTTTTCCTCATCTTGTGGAGCTTGGTAGTCTTATATCCTGTTCTTTGGACATTCCTGACATCCTTAAAGGATAATCAGCAGGTTATGCTCGGGAAACCGTGGGATTTCCCATCTATTTTTCGTTTTGAAAACTATTCAAATGTGTGGAGCAGAGCAAACTTTGGCGATTACTTCCTGAACTCCATTATAGTAACCGTGGCTAGTACACTGTTATCGCTTATTATGGCTGCTACAACAGCATATATATTAGCTCGGTTTACCTTTAAATCTAGAGGCCTGTTTTATTTTGTATACGTTGCTTCAATGATGATTCCAACCACACTCGGATTGATACCGTTGTTCTTTCTTCTCGGAGATATGAATTTGTCCAACTCCTTAGTAGGGCTCACGCTTGTTTATTCTGTCGGAACGATTGGCATCCTTCCATTCGGTATCTTCTTTCTGGTTGGATTTTTCAAGGCACTTCCCCGTGAGCTTGAAGAAGCCGCAACAATTGATGGATCTTCACTTTACGGCGTTTTCTTCAAGATCATGTTGCCATTATCGAAGCCAGGATTAATCACAGTAGGAATTATGAATGCTTTAACGGTGTGGAATGAGTACATCATGGCCACGGTATTGATCAACGATCCAGCGAAATACACCATTCCTGTCGGAATAGCCATTATGCAAGGGGAAATGCAGTACAGAACGGAATGGGGGCCATTGTTTGCGGGTCTTTCCATTTCTATGATTCCCGTCATTGTGATGTATGTGTTGTATCAACGTCAAATTACGGGTGGGTTAACAGCAGGTGCGTTGAAAGGTTAATTATAGGAGGTGTTAAGGAAATGCCGAAGAAGATTCTCAGTATCTTCATTACACTTATAATGGTGGCCGGCTTGTTCTCCAGTTTTGCAGCTGCAGCGGATGTAGCTTCTGATCTTCCGCAAAATGATGCGAAAATAACGGAATCCTATGAAATCTATCCATTACCGCAGCAACAAACCGAAGAAGCAACAACCTTAACCATCACACAAAATGTAAACGTTGTTATTGAAGATACGATTGACCAGCCGACAAGAAAGCTGCTTCAAAGGATACTGGATTCCAAATCACTTCAGGTCACTGAGTCAGGAGCTGTAGTAGCAGGGAAAACAAATATCTTTTTGGGAACTAGAAATTCATCAGGCTATGTAGACAACTACTTCACTCAGAATATTCCCTATGAGGCGGATCACTTCAATGAGCTGGACGCTTATGTTCTTAACGTTAGCACCAAGCAACAGAATAAAGGTGTTATTGCGATATTAGGTAAAAATACGGATGCGGCTTATTATGGCCTGGCATCGCTGAAGATGATTTTTGATCAAATTCCTGATCTGCAGGTTCGTAATCTCACCATCGAAGATTTCTCTGATACTCGCTCACGGGGATTTATCGAAGGCTTTTACGGCACACCTTGGTCACATGAAGATCGAATGAGCTTGATGCGTTTCGGTGGAGAGTTGAAGATGAACACTTATATTTTTGCACCTAAAGATGATAAGTACCATAACGCGCAATGGAGAACACCTTATCCTGCAGCTGAGCTTGCCAAGATCAAAGAACTGGTGGATGTCGGTCATGAATCCAAGACGCAGTTTGTATGGGCGATTCATCCAGGGTTCAATATGATCAATTGGAACAATTATGATGCTGAACTCCAAACCTTACTTGCGAAGCTTGAACAATTGTACAGTGTCGGCGTACGTCAATTTGGACTATTTATGGATGATATCAGCACATCACAATCGTTAGTGGATAAGGACAAACATGTTAGGCTTATTACGGATGTTGCGAATTGGGTAACGTCCAAGAAAGACGTCAAATCATTAATTTATTGTCCTCCATATTATAATAAAAGCTGGACAGGAACGACTGGCAGACCCTATCTTGAAGCCTTGAGAAATGTGCCAGAGAATGTAGATATAATGTGGACCGGAAACGGTGTTGTTGCCTCTGTTAATGCAGCAGATATGCAGTGGCCCAAAGATGCACATGGAAGAGACCCTTATATGTGGTTAAACTGGCCAGTGAATGACTATAAGGATGCAAGACTGCTGCTTGGTAAAGCAGAAGTGCTCATTCCAGGTACACATAATATTTCAGGTGTAGTGTCAAATCCTATGAAGCATGCGGAATTATCTAAGATCGGTATCTTCGCGGTTGCGGATTACACTTGGAATGTAGATGATTTTGATCAAGAGGAGAGCTGGCTCGATTCATTTAAGCATATTGCTCCTGAAGTTGCCTCTGAGCTTAATACGATCGCCTATCATATGAGTGACCCATCGCCTAGCGGCCATGGACTTGTAGTAGGTGAATCGGAAAATATTAAAGCTGAGCTAGCGCAATTCTTAAGTCAATACTCAAGTGGTCAGCCGATAGAAACAACGGGGAATACATTGATTCAAGAATTTGATCTAGTATTGGATGCCATCGCGTCGTTTAGAGTAAATAACACGAATGAAAATATGGAAGAAGAAATTGATCCATGGCTAAATAGCTTGCAAAATGTCGTTCTTGCCGATAAATCGGCAGTTCTCTCTGCGATAGCAATCCAGAAAGAGAATGTTGATCAGGCATGGGAAGCACTGGCTAAGGCCACAAGCGCATTAAGCTTATCCAAAACATTCAAAATTGAGAAGCTTAATTCTCCAGATGTGACGGTCGAGGCAGGAGCAAAGCGGCTGGTTCCTTTTGCTGAGCAGCTCATCAATAAACTGGATGCTCAGATTTATACTTTGGTAGACCAGGAATATGTTAAACCTCTAGCTGTAAGCTCTTATGGTTCTCCTTCAGGATTAAACCTGATGGTAGACGGAGATTTAGCAACGAACGTCTATATTCAGACGCTTCAACAGAATGGGGACTGGTATGGCATTGATTTTGGCAAAACCATTAAAGTGGAAGAAATAGCGATCACACAAGGTAGAAATGACACGGATTTCGATATTTTCCAAAGGGGGATTCTAGAGTATTCCGTGAACGGTCAAGAATGGACTGCAATCGGAGAAGAGCGTTCCGGGTATAAAATTTCTGCTTCCGGGCTCAATGTGGAGGCAAGGATGGTTCGATATCGATTGACTCATGCTGGAATACCTGGAGGTAAGCCTGATTTATGGACGGCAGTTCGCGAGTTTTCCGTAAATGCAGGTAAAGATAAGGTAGCCATTTACACCGATGTGACAGAGTTGAAGGATACTCCTGTTATGGTAGCAGATAATTCTGTGCAATTATCGAATATGAACGGAATCACATTAAAGCCATCCCAATATGTTGGGATTAATTTGAAATCCATTGAAGAGATCACGCAAGTGGTGTTGGAAGCTTCAAACGGAGAAGTCCGGTTAGAATCATCAAAGAACGGTGTGGAATGGGAACAGGTTAATGAGGGGAATGGGGCGTTTGCTAGTGCTGCCTATTTCCGGATCATAAACAAGGGAACTGAGAATATCACTGTAGATCTGACAAGGCTCATGATCAAGCTGAACAAATTCTCTCCACCAATGATTACTCATAATTACGGAAGCATTTATGAAGGTTCTATCAACAACGTGTACAATGCTTCTTTAGAGAACAAGGTTTGGTTCGGCTCGATTCAATCGAAAGGGAAGTATATTCAGATCGACATGGGCGGTGTGGTGAATGTCCAGAATGTAGCTGTCGTGATTGGAGACGGTGAAGGAGATTTCTTCCGTAAGGGAGATTTACAGCTGTCACTAGACGGACAGACATGGGATACGATCCATACGTTTACTAATCCAAATGATCGGAGTTTGAATTTCCCTGAGCATGAGGTGCCTTACCGTTATAAGCGTGTTCAAGTTGACGGCGGCAAGCAAGCCCGCTATGTAAGATTGATTTCAACTGAAACCTATGATGCATGGCTCGCGCTTAATGAAATTTTGGTTAATGAAGGGATTGAAAGACCGGGAACTTCCAATCCGGCTATCCAGGCTGAACCTGCTGGAAACATAGGAAATGAAGCATTGCTGTCCGTTGACAAAAAGCTCTCCACCTTCTATATGCCGGGTGCTGGGAATACGGGTTCCTTAAATTATAAGTTGTCGAAGGATACGAAGGTAAAAGAAGTGATAGTTTTGCAAAATCCATCGGATAATTCAAACGCTGTGGTGTCCGTTCGAGATGCGATTGGATGGCATAAGGTTGGTAACCTGTCCTCATCTTATAATACATTTGATACCTCCAAGTATAGTTATGTGTTTGAAGTGAAGATTCAGTGGGAGGGTTCGATTAAACCCAAAATCCACGAGATCATTACCGTTAAAAAAGACGGGAATGGTGAAGTTGATCCATCGGGTAAGATGACTTCTGTTCTGTCTGGGGTAGACACTGTAGCTGGAGGTAATGACTTTCAACTGGCGTTTGGGGTAAAAAGTGTAACAGATGCTGTATATGCGATGGATATAACCATGAACTATGATCCTAAGCTGTTGGAATTCAAGGCTGCTACTTCCTTGCGTAGTGGAATCCAGGTGCTTGAAACTGCTAATCACACGCCTGGAAAACTACGACTGCTGGTGGTGAGTGAAGGTGCGGGAAATGCTGTGACTGGCAATCTGCAGCTGTTATCCTTGGATTTTGGTACTAAGACAGTAGCGGAAGCTACAGAGAGTACTATTCAGATTGAAAAAGTGATCGTAGCCGATGCGGAAGGCAAGGAGAGCGAAACTGTCACGTCGAGCCATAAGCTCAAGATAACAGCAGAAGAGCCGGAGCCTGGTATGACTGGTGACATCAATAAAGATGGCAAAGTGTCCATCGGTGACTTAGCGATTGTCGCTGCTAATTATGGCAAGGATACCAGCAGTCCGGATTGGGCTGAGGCTAAACGTGCCGATATCAATAAAGATGGTGTGATTGATTTGAAAGACTTAGCGCTGGTAGCTCGTAAGATAACAGAATGAGTAGTAGCCTTCAACCCATAACAAATTAGCAGATATAATCAAAAAAAAGGAAGTGTCACCGCAGCCATTTCATGGCTTTTGGGACACTTCCTTTTTTTGCTTGAAGAGTGCTAGCCTAGCTATGCTCCGCTAACTGTACCTCGAAGCCGTCCGGGTCCAGTATATATAAGAATCGCAGATGGGGATTTGGTGTGATCGGTCCGCGTGCGACGGGGATACCTTGGCTTTTCAAATACGCTATGGCATCGTCGAGCGATTCCACTTCGAAACCAACAGAAACGCCGCATTCCGGCTTCAGTGCCGGATCACTACCCTGAATAAGCTCGATTTTGGGCTGATCCACCGTGCCTAACATAACAATTTGTTTTCCTCTACTCTCAAATCTGCGGTCAATGGGAAGCCCCAGAATCCGGTTATAAAAATCAAGGGAAGCCTCCAGATCGCGCACCCTAAGCGTTACCCAATTCATGCTCAACTTCATGATTGTAATGTCCTCCTCTATCTATTTCTATGACAAAGCCGATTCTACCTAATTATACGCTTTCTTGTTCACTAAAAGTTCGTAATATTAAACCTAATTCACGAAGGAATACATAATTGTTAAACGATGCCTTGAATTCTAGAATGATAATATTGGAATTATATTACTTTTTCAAATCCAAAATCATTCTGGGAGGTTGTCATAATGATGCGTAGGCTTATTTACGTTCTTACGATCCTAGTAATCGTTCTAGGTTCCTGGTTGTTACTGTATAACCAAGAGAATAAGAGCGCTTTAGAAAAGGAAGGAAAAGAAGTGGCTAATGTGAATGCTACTGACAGTAGCGCAACAGCGGCTAAAGTTACTGTCAATAATGGACAAATACCTGTTCAGTACTTGACTCCTGCTTATAAGGTTACTGTGAAAGGAGATATTTTGTATGCGAGCAAGAAGAATGAGACAGATGCCGTAGAACCGCTGAAACTCGATCTGTACGAGCCGTCTGGCGATAATAACGAGAAGAGGCCTGTATTTATTTTCATTCACGGTGGTGGTTATACAGAAGGGAATAAGAACGATGCAGCAGATTTTTCTACGGGATTGGCGAAGCGAGGATATGCTGTAGTGTCCGTTGATTATAGGCTGAAAAAAGATCCATTTACTAATTTCAGCCGCACACTTAATGACGCTTATGAAGATATAACCGATGTGATTAAATGGATCAACGATAACGCAGAGATTTACGGGATGGATGCAAGCCGTATTGTTATCGGTGGTGATTCGGCGGGGGGACATCTAGCCATAAATTTTGTCAATCAATATGTATCACAGGATCCTTCCATCATTAAATCTGTATTTTCTATTGTTGATATTTATGGCGGTGATCTGACGAAAAGTGCGGACAGCAAGCTGCCGCCGGTCCTCATCATTCATGGAACGATAGACAAACTGGTGCCGTACCAGCAAAGTGTTGACTTGGCCGAACAGCTGAAAGAGAAGGGGGTGTATCATAATCTACTCACCATGGAAGGTGTCGGACATGACTACAAGAATGATAAATACATCGATGAAATTATGGAGACGACAACACATTTTCTATGGAATGTCATGAATAGTTCTGATCTTGCAAAGCTGCCAGAGAATTCCGGAATTTCGATTGCTTCCGGCGATGCCTTTGATATTAAGCTGCCTAAGGCCTATCGCATTCCTGCGAAGGAGTCGATGAACATCGATTTGCCTGAGGGTTGGATACTTCGTGAGCAGGAGGAGGAAGACAGACTTCGGATACAGGTTCCGGAAGGCTTGGTGCGAGGAAACGATACACTGTTTGTCTCACGAGGCGAAGATCCTAAAACGGCAATGAGCTTCGCTGTCAATGTTAACGTAATCGACCCGCTGACGGTGAAATATGAGACATTTTATGATGAAGCTGCCAAGGAATTAAAAACTCATATGGATGTTACTAATCAGTCTACGAACAATTTCAATGGTTCAGTGGAAGCCGATTATGAAACAGGACGTTCTACTCAGGGGACCTACAACGCCACTGTGGAGAATCTGGAATCAGGAAAGAGTGTGCGGTTAGAGATTCCTGAGCTTGCTAGAGGACAACGGACGCTTAAGTCTTATAATGACATAGGTAATCTATTGCAGACGACGTTAGATTCCTTTAACGCACTGTTGTTGCCAAAACTCAGTAAGCCCATTGAAATCAATGGTAACCTATCAGATTGGAGTGATCTGGCTCGCTTTAATGTGAAGGATATCAAAATCAATGGTTGGCGAGGTGAGCAGGATATCAGTGCGATCGGTTCCTTAGCTTGGGACGAGGATAACCTTTATCTAGGGGTAGAAGTTATAGATGACAAGCATGAACAGTCGGCATCAGGTGATGCTATTTGGAGTGGGGACAGCATTCAGATTGGGATTGGCATTGCAAACTCAGACGGAACGGTACCCTCGGAGTATCATGAACTAGGTGTGGCTCGGGGAAATGCAGGGAATTTACTCAAGTGGCGCTGGCTAACCCCAAGGGGATTCAATATAAATGATGTCCTAGAGCTAAAGTATGCGGTGAGTCGTTCAGATTCAACAACCAGCTACGAATTAGCCATACCCTGGCGTGAACTGAGCCATGACATTACGCAGGTGAAGCAAGGAATGAAGCTTAAGTTTTCGCTGCTGGTCAATGATAATGACGGCGAGGGGCGTAGAGGCTGGCTGCAATACAATAGTGGCATAGGTTCTTCGAAGGATGTTAATGCCTTCGGGGATATGTACCTGATGGATTAAGAGGATATTTAATAAGCGGCAGAGATGCCGTTTTTTTTATTTTCTCCACAACTGGTAGGAATTTGTCTATTATTAAAGTGTTAGTTCAATTCGCTAGATGGTATGATAAGAGCGGGAGGGAATTTAAAATGACCAATGAGATAACCAATGAGAACGAAGAAACATTAAACGAGAACGAGGAAATAACCAATGATCCAGAAATGTCTGAGGAGGATATGAATAAGCTAGTGATGGCTGTTCATCATAACGGTCTCGTAGCTTTGAGAGTGCACTTTCAAGACGTTGAAGGACAAGTGTTGAATATGGAGGCTTACGGCCCGGTTTTTGTTTTTCACGTAAAGTCTGAGTTAGACCATGTCTATTCTTGCGGCTTTTTTCTGCGTGAATTGATTGCAAGATTCCAATCGGGTAAGGATCCTGCGGCATGGATGGCTTCATTCTTTGTTGATCTGATGAAGATTGAGGGAGGCAAAACGCTTCCAACACCGCCTTCAAGTGAAGAGGAAGCTAAAGCGATCATAGACAATGTATTAGTTCCGCAATGTATTAAAGAAATAACTGAAGAATTTGCGCCAGAGGATGTACATGTAGGTCTAGCTTGGAACGAAAAACTAGGTCCAGTCTTCGAGGCTGGTTTTCCAGCGATAAGCGATGGAAATAACGTGTGTGCGTTCCCACTGCATTTATTGTTAACGCACTTGCAATTAAATCGGGATCCTTCCGAGCTGCTTGTTCAAGGTATGTATAACATCCGCAAGGAACATGGGTTGGAGTAAAACAGGCTCTGAGCCTTGGCCATCCATATAACAAAGAAACGGCAGAAATGCCGTTTCTTTGTTATATTTTATGAGTTTTTACAAGTGGTGTGCTGTATCCATAGGAAATAGGGAGGTTTTCTAGTGAATATCAGAGCATTGTGTGAAGGGATAAAGCTTGATCCAGCGGTTAGACAGCAGGTTTATGAGTTTCAGATGAAAGAGGATGAATATCTAGTTTATAAACAACATTTTTATTTTGACAGATTTTCTTTTTTTGAATCTGTGAAAGCATCGGAGGGCTATCGAAAGCTACTATTATATTTATTTGTGAGATTCGCAGTAGATGCTTATGAAGAGTATCGTATTCGTAACATTGAGGATGAGATCTATTATGATACATTCTCAGATATTCAGATCTGGTGCATGCAATGTCTACGTGATTACGGTGAATATGGTATTGAAGAATATAACTGGCTGCAAGAGCATGTTCAGCTTCGTTTATTTCGTTTGGGAAGAATGCAATTTCAACCTTTTGCGATGGACCGCGATTTAGTTGTTGATGGTTGTAAAATCTTTACCAATCAAATCGTGCTTAATGTGCACATTCCAGCGGGAGAGCCTTTATCCGTTCAAAGTGTCGAGGAATCCTTTCAGTTAGCCAGAGTTTTTTTTAGAGGTATAACTCCAGTGTTTATTTGTCATTCATGGCTGCTTGATCCGGAATTAAGTGAGATCATGAACCCAGAATCGAACATTATTCAGTTTCAAAGTCGGTTCTACATTTATGAAGTCGATAAAAGTTCCAAGGAAGCAGAAGAAAGAATATTTAGTAAACTAAGTATGACCCCTCAAGCGTACGAAGAGAACACCCAACTGCAACGGCGTGCAAAAGCCTTTTTAATTGCAGGAGGTAAACTAGGAAGTGGCTATGGGATTAAAGTACATAAGTAAGGTTGAAATCTTGGCATATTACGGGTAGAGAAGACGTACACTGCAAATGAAGTGATGCGTTAACCTGACTCTGGCTGTAATAGCTGGTTTTGGGGATAGTGCTTTGTTTTATCCAAAAACGAAACCGGTTTCAAATGTACGAGCGCGCCGTGCAATGAAATCAATAAGATCAAAGAGGTGATTCCATTGGGCTGACCCTGGGCAGATATCGTCTTAAGCATTCCTGTGTCCTATAATTTTTTTATTTATTAGGAGGAGACGATGATGTTGAGAAAAGGAAAAATGCTAAGTCTATTTCTGCTGTTTACACTCATGATTGCTTTAGTGCCTACAGGTAATTCAAGTGCAGCCTCGAACTGGAATCTGGTATGGAGTGATGAATTTGACGGGAATTCTCTGAATACTGGTAATTGGTCCGCCGAAATCGGCACAGGGAGCGGTGGCTGGGGTAACAATGAACTTCAGTACTATACTAGTCGTCCGCAGAACCTGCAAGTTACGGGTGGAAATCTGGTTATTACAGCGCAAAAAGAATCCTACGGTGGAATGAATTACACCTCTGCACGGATCAAAACACAAGGACTCAAAAGTTTTACCTATGGGAAAATTGAAGCTAGAATCAAGGTGCCTTCAGGTCAAGGACTCTGGCCGGCATTTTGGATGCTTGGATCAAATATTGATACAGTAGGTTGGCCTAAATCCGGTGAAACAGACATTATGGAACGTGTGAACAATAATGCTTTTGTTAATGGGACGGTACACTGGGATGCCAATGGGCATGCCGAGTATGGGCAGGTATCCGGAAATCTGGATTTTTCTCAATACCATGTGTACAGCGTTGAATGGGATGCGAATTATATCAAGTGGTTTGTAGATGGCAACCAATTTAATGCTTTTTATATCGAGAATGGAACGGGAAATACGGAGGAGTTCCAAAAACCCTTCTTTATCCTGCTAAACCTTGCTGTTGGTGGGAATTGGCCTGGAAGTCCAAACGCTTCAACTGCTTTCCCGGCGCAAATGCTGGTTGATTATGTACGTGTGTATCAATCCGCGCCTACCTCAAACATCGTTAGTGGTGGGATTTATACTTTAGCCGACAAGGCTAGTGGCAAGGTTCTGGACGTAGTGGATGTATCCACAGCAAGTGGGGCAAAGATGCAGCAATGGACCAATTACACAGCCAATAATCAGAAATTTAAGGTGGAAAGTACAGGAGACGGCTACTATAAGCTGACAGCAGTGCATAGTGGAAAAGTGTTGGATGTGCCGAACTCATCAACCGTCAGCGGCGTACAGTTGCAGCAATGGGATGACAATGGTACCAACGCTCAGCGGTGGAGCATTGTAGATGTAGGGGGTGGCTACTACAAACTAATTTCTAAAGTGAGTGGATTAGCTATGGATGTAAACGGAGCCTCAACGGCAGATGGCGCAGCGGTTCAGCAGTGGACGGATAACGGAAGCGATGCTCAGAAATGGTTTTTTACTAAAGTGAACTAAAAGGATCTATTATACGATTATGTTTAAGAAAAACGGCAGAGATACCGTTTTTCAGAATGACGAGAAACCCAATTCACTGGATGGCCTTGGGTTTCTCGAGATCCTGCAGCCCCTATCTAATAGGGGCTGTTTTTTTACGTTTAATACGTCGTTGATATTGAATTCTTGTGTTGATTAAAGTTCCTTTTCTTCTTCTAATCGTTCTAATTAATTTCAATTGAAACAGCGAAAGGGGTGAGGTTCTTGTGCGAATAATTTTAATTCTACGGCTATAAATGATTCGTCTTTTACTTTTTCGTGTGAACCGCCGCTTAACATAGCTGACCTTCCGTCTTCTTCGTTTTAATTTGGCTTTAAAAGCTCTCCAAGGGGTTAGATTTAGGAACTTACGATATAGCGCAAATCCTGAGGAATCTTTATTCCAGCATTTCTCATCCCCGGCAAAATGGACAATTTTATTATTGTAGTCATGATCTGGGATGGCCATGTTAAATGAATTAAAACGGATATCGAGAGGGAGGTAATTCGCTCCAAAAACTGCATTTAGAACATCCTGGTCAGGCATGGTGACATCAGGGAAAGTGCGCAAGAAGTTCAGCATCTCTTGGTACCAGTTCGAATTCTGGCGGATATTATTCAAAGCAAATACGATCACTCCAGAATTAAAATAAATCTCGGGATTCAGCCCTTTGGCGCTCACAATAGATGCAACATCCATAATGCCCTGATCCCAAATCGCCCCTAAATATTTTTCATTCAGCTCGACTTGCCACAGCTCCGCGATGTCTATGTTTACCAATACATCACAATCCAGATAAATAATTTTGTCAGAAGGAATTAACGCGGGAAGCAGCAATCGGTACATACTTGCATGTGTCCACATATCGATAGAATTAATATTGGCAAGAACCTGGAGCATATCTTCGGGTAAAGTAATCGAATAAAAGCTAATCGTATGCTGATGTTTAGTGGTTAATCTGGTGAGCTTTCGCTTGTTAACTTCGGTTAAAGAGGCATCATGTAAAATATGAACATGGATTGGGGAACTTGTATGATGAAAAACTGACGCTAAAACGACACCGGCATGCTCTACATACTTTCCATCCTTATCTTGAAAGGCCAAGGCAATTTCGATCATTTGATTTATCCTCTCTCTACATTAGTGTACGAATGTACCACAGTATACGTTTGCCCTGGCAAGAGGATAAAGGCATTACACCTACGATATTCACCCAATTTTTTTTGCACATAAAAAAACCAAGCTCTGCAAATCAGAGACTTGGTTTGTTAGAACGATTTCTTATTTTCGCAGCTTAATACAGTCTATGTGATGATTGTTATTTTTAAATAGAATAAGATCTGCACGATTTCTGGTAGGTAAAATATTGTGTATCAAATTTTCAAAATTGATTTCTTTCCATATTCTTTTCGAGATCTCGATAGATTCTTCTAGTGATAACTGTGCATATTTTTTAAAATAAGATTGCTCATCTTGGAAGGCGGTATCTCTAAGCTTAATAAACCGGTCAATATACCATTTCTCAATATTATTCACATCAGCATCCACATAAATTGAAAAATCAAAGAAATCAGATACAAAATAGTTTGGCATACTTTGATTAATTGTCAAACTAGTCTGAAGAACATTTAATCCTTCAACAATTAGGATGTCCGGGTTCTCGATCGTAATACATTCATTTGGCACGATATCATAAGTTAGATGCGAGTATACAGGACTTTGAACACCCGAAACACCAGACTTCACTTTAGTTAAAAATGAAATTAAACTACGTGTGTCGTAGCTTTCAGGAAATCCCTTTTTCTTCATGATTCCACGCTTTTCCAGCTCAGCATTGGGAAGTAGAAACCCGTCAGTTGTAACTAAATCTACTTTTGGATGAGAAGGTAATTGAGAGAGGAGCTTCTGAAGAAGTCTAGCGGTTGTACTCTTGCCAACAGCGACACTTCCGGCGATGCCTATGATAAATGGACCTTTTTTAAGATCGTTATTAAGAAAGTGATTTATAGAATCTTTAAATGTATGAGAGGCTTGAAGCTGCAAATGTATCAATTGGGATAGAGGAAGATAGACCTCATTTACATCCTCAATCGAAATTTTATCGTTAATACTTTGGATATCACTAAGCTCTTCTTCTGATAATTGGATAGCGGTGAAATCGCTTAGCTTCTTCCAATCCTCACGTAAATAAAGTGTATATGCTGAATTATTCACCATTAAAGTTTCCACATCCCTGAGTTTTTTAAAGATTCACCTGCACTTAGGTATTATAACCGTTCATTCAACTTGATTCCATTCATAGCAATCGACATTAGTATGGACATTATGGAGAATTCATTTCAATAAATAGGAAAATAAATTAAAATATAGTGAACGAGGAAGAATGGAGTGGAACCATGGGAGTTTTTCGAAAAGTTGAAGTATTAACGGATTACACGCGCAAGGGTACGTTCCAAGAAGAGTCAGAGCCCAGAAAAATCGTGATAAGTATTTATTATCCGGATACGGATGGTTTGCCCGATAACAACGAATCTGAAATGAAATATATGGATCTTTTCCGGCCCTGTGAACAACAAGCAAGAGAAATTCTACAAGATATTGGAATGAATATGGATATCATAGATCGATTATCTACCTCAATCGGCGAGGGAGCATTGCAACAAAAATCAAAACGATCCTATCCTGTCATTATCTACTCTCCTGCACTAGGCTTAGATAGAGATATGTATATTTACAATATACAAGCGCTGGTAAAGCAAGAATTCATAGTGGTAACCGTCAGTGCTGCTTATGAAGCCATGTTTACAGTTAGTCCAAGTGGAGAATTTATGAATTAATCAGAGGTCATGAGGACAATACAGGCTACAGATTATAGCGAATTACATCATTTAATTTCTATTCGAAAAAAGGATATAGAGTATGTATTAGATCACCTATCCAATCTGAATTCAAGAATGGAAAGTTTTGATATGGACAAGGTTGGCATTGTTGGACATTCAATCGGCGGTGCTACTGCATTAGATTTAACTATGGAAGATGATAGAATTAAAGCCGCAGTTTTATTAGATGCAAGTATGCATTTATATATTGAGAATGAAGCGAAGAATACGGTACCCCTACTTGTATTAAGGCAAAAAGCTTCTACTTTAGAATCCTTAAGCATTATTTTACAGGAAAAAATAGCAAATGATTTCATCAAAGGACAAGAGAAGCTTTTCCGGAATTGGAATGGATATAAATCTTTTTTGAAAATACGAAAGGCAACGCATATGTCCTTTAGTGATATGCCTCTTTTTGAGGAGGACGAGACTTTATATCATAGAACTTGTGGGATTCATAATCAGATAAATGAGCTTGTCGCTAAGTTTTTTCAAGAGCATTTATTAAATCAGGGGAATGCTTATTCTACATTCATAAGTCATAATCATAGTGATTTCTGTGAGATCAATGGCAGTGGAGATGAAATTCTGTAAACTAGCATACAGGATTTCAAGGGATGTTCGTGTGGGTAAGAAGCTATGAGGTCTCTTTTGAAAAATAAGAAAAATGGCCGAGGGCCGTTTTTCTTATCCTTTAATCCCAAAAGCAATCCAGCGCCCATCAACATCTTCAATAACAAATTCCTTGTTATTATAGTCGGTGTTTGCTAATGCTCGGACAATGTTAACACCAGCCGCTTCAAATTCTTTCTCCAGCTGCTCTTGCTGTTTCGTAATAAAATAGGCATCGTAACCATAGCCATACAATTCTCGATTAGGAATAACCCTTTGTCCTTGGGATTGAGTAAGGATAATTTCTGTATCATCACGATAGAGGCAAACATGCGGTTCTTCCGTATCTAAATAGGGCACAACTTGAAAGCATAAGTACTGATTGTAATAAGCAGCGGTGCGCTCAATATTCAGGGTAGGAAAGATACTATGTGATTGTAAAAGCTTTTTGTCCACTTGTGAGATCATCCTTTCTAAGAAAATAGATACCCATATATTACCTTGCGACAAAGATTTCAACAATACGTGGAGTTATTAAACCGCAGGAGACATTCATGGTTGACATCATAGATATTCTATAATAATATACATGCATGAGCATACATTAATTAAATTCTGCTAAAACATGTTTTTAATGTTCATAATAAATTTAGTTTTTTATAAAGAGGAGAGATATCATGAAGAACTTGTTTACCCCTTATGAAATGAAGGATTTGAAATTGAAGAACCGCGTGGTTATGCCTCCAATGTGTCAGTATTCAGTGACTAACAAGGACGGAATTGCTACCGATTGGCATTATAATCATTACGTAAGCCGCGCCATTGGAGGAACAGGATTAATTATTATTGAAATGACCGATGTAGAGCCTGATGGCCGAATTACTGATTTTGACCTTGGCATTTGGTCCGATGAGCAAATACCTGCATTGGCTAGAATTGTTGATGCTTGTCATGCTTATGGGGCAAAAGTAGGTATTCAAATTGCTCATGCTGGGCGTAAGGCTGAAGATGCAGCAGTTCCTGTATCCTCTTCTGCCGTTCCATTTGATGCTGACTCCAAAACACCACGTGCCCTAACGACTGAAGAAGTGAAGGGTATGGTTGAAAAATTCCGGTTAGGCGTGAAGCGTGCGATTCAAGCGGGGTTTGATGTTATCGAGCTTCATGGTGCGCACGGTTACCTTATTCATCAGTTCCATTCACCATTAACGAATCAAAGAACAGATGAATATGGCCAAGATTTGACCTTGTTTGGTACTGAAATCATTCGTGCAGCGAAAAGTGAAATGCCTGAAGGAATGCCATTGATCATGCGTATCTCAGCTCAAGAATATGTAGAGGGCGGATACGGCATTAAAGAAAGCTTGGCATTTAGTAAAGCTTATAAAGAAGCTGGCGCAGATATTTTCCATATTAGTGCAGGTGGTGAAGGTCCTATCGCGGCTGCTGGCAAGCCAGGAACACATGCGGCGTATCAAGTTCCTTTGGCAAGAGAGATCAAATATGGTTTGAATGTACCGGTGATTGCTGTAGGTAGATTGGATGAACCTGCTCTTGCTAATGCAGTCATTGGGAATGAGGAAGCAGATCTTGTTGCAGTTGGTCGGGGGATGCTGAGAAATCCATATTGGACGCTGGAGGCTGGAGTTGAGCTTCAGCAAGACCCTAGTATTCCTCGACAGTATGCCTTTGGATTTCCTAGAATTAAAGGCTAAGGACTAACGAAATTAAATGAAATCAGTTGGAAAGACCGGCTTCTTGGAGAAACGGTCTTTTCTCTTTTTTGGATTAAGCTTGGCACAATAGATGTGGAGTGTAGTACTATTATATAGAAGAAAAAATTCATGAATAGTCATACGCTCAGGAGATGAAGAGATAGATGGACAAAATTCTTAACAATGACCTTATCGCGAATTGGTTGACGTTAACGCATATACAAATGAATGTGACGAATGAATTAGAAGTTAATTTGCAAGCGAATCATGGTTTATCTTTAAAAGAGTTCTACTTGTTATTATTCTTGTCGGAAGCCCCAGAGAAAAAACTGAAACTGCAGAAACTTGAATCGATGGTTGGTTTAAGCCAAAGTGCCGTTTCACGTTTAGTTAGCCGGTTTGAAGCCAAGGGCTGCGGAGCTTTAGAGAGAAAAGCATGCGACAGTGATCGCAGAAGTATTTATACCTCCCTAACCTCCATTGGTGAGGCCAAGCTCATCCGTGCACAAGAAACCTTTAAAGACACGCTAATGAAGGCATTCCCGGAAAAAGATGTGGAACAGCTTCTAGCGCAAATGCTTCGTATGAAGCAGCAATCATGAATCAGCTCAAAAAAACCTCTGTTTAGGTAAATGGATCGTATCTCCATTTCCCATGCAGAGGTTTTTTTGCGTGAGACTATAGGGTTTATTCTAGAAGAACAATCTCTCCACTAGCCAAAAGGCGCCAAGTGCAGTAATTAACCATGAACCATATGCGATAACCGGTTTGTAGAAATTTCTTTTTTGGAGAAAAATAAGTACCGGAAGCAAAACAATAACAATACATAATTGGATAAATTCAATTCCTACATTAAAGCTCACCAGATCCACAGCCAAATGTGCTTTTGGCAAGTTCATTTCTTGAAGAATATCTGCAAAGCCAATGCCATGAATGAGTCCGAACAGGAAAGTTATGAACGCGCGGAAACGGATTTTTTTACGAAAAATATTCTCAAGCGCTACATAACAAATACTGAGTGCAATTACAGATTCAACAACTCGTGAAGGCAAGGAGATCCAGCCCAGAACTGCGAGTGTTAACGTAATGCTGTGTGCTAAAGTGAAAGCTGTGATAATTGCAGCATATTGTTTGAGCGTTTGTTTTCTTAATAGTAGAGCGAATAGGAATAACAAGTGATCATAACCAGTAAGAATATGGTTCATTCCCAGTTTGAAAAAAGAAAACCAATCGGATGAGGACCCAGAATTACCTGATGAAGACGAATTGGTGGATGATGATAATTGCTGCTCCTGTTGATCCTCTGTTAGCAGCATGGTCCACGTCCGGTCTTTTCCTTGCATTACGGTTTCGCTAGTCTGATTTCCGTTATGTGCAGTAATTAAATTGACATACGGTGAACTTGTAGCTTGTGAATATAGGCCGTTGTTGATTGCGATGGTTTGTCCAGGCTCAAAGGCAGGATAGATAAAATTCCAGGTAAGAACCTCTTTATCCCCTTTTTTATCAAGGAATAGATCTTGAAGCTCTGGAGCTTGCTGTTGATCATTCATTTCCAAGATGACGCTATCTTCGATCCATTCTTCTAAACGATGCTTATTGCTCTCAATCTCATTCTCTTCCAATATTCCATTTCCGTTCATATCTACGTTATCCATGCTTTCAATAATCGAAATGACGTCCAATGAAAATGAAAAATCGGTCTTGTCCTTATCAAAAGTAACGGTAGTATAACTGGCACTAAGTGGATGTGCGGAAGCCGTTAGTTGAGAAGAAGTCATAGAAATAAGGAAAATTACAATAAAAATTAATGATTTTAATAGGTTGGAGCGATTCTTACGAGCTAACAAAGTTGTTCCCCCTTGAAGATAAATATGTATTAAATGATGTTATTACAGTTGATCATAATCTTAAATTGTCATTGGAGTGTTAACTGAAAAGATAAAATAAGGGTTGTATGAGCGAATATTTTAAATAAAAACTAAAAATTCTAATATTTTTTTAATTAAATTTTACAAAATGAAATAAAACAATAACAACTCGTTTACAAAGCAGGTTTATGATGAAAATATAGCTGACATGTTATACGAGGAGGAATTTTGTTCATGAGTTTGAAGTTTGAGAAAGTGAAAAAACGGACAAGTTTAGCATTAGCTGTATTGCTGTTCTTGTCTATGATTCCGCAAGGATTGCTATTGCCTAAGGTTGCAGGAGCTGCTTCTGCGCATGTAGTAATCAGCCAAGTATTTGGTGGGGGAGGGAATAACGGGGCTCCATATTCCTATGATTTTATAGAGCTGTATAACCCAACTGACGATGATGTGGATCTGAATAATTATGCTGTTCAGTATGCTTCCAAGGCGGGGGCATTTACGGCTGTTACATCAGGGACCGTAAGTATGACACCACTCACGGGTAAAGTTATTAAATCACATGGATTTTTATTAATTCAGGGTGCAAAGGGAGCTAATGCTCCGGCAGACCTTCCTGTTCAAGCTGATGTGATTGGAAATATTAATTTATCAGGAACTGAAGGAAAGGTTGCACTTACAAGCATACAGGCTGCCATTTCAGGGATTTCAGATCCTAGTGTGGTTGACTTTCTAGGCTTCGGTGGTGCCAACGAGTCAGAAGGAACTAAATTATCGGCTCTAAGCAATTCGACCAGTGCACAACGGAGATCAGAGGATGGAAGTAACACTGGACCAGGTAAAGGTGCTGGATTAGATACAGATAACAACAGTACGGATTTCGTTGTGGGGCCTGTCCTTGCTCCAAGAAACTCTGCTACACCAGCTATTGTGATTACCAAAAGCTCACAACCGCTTGGGCAGAACATTCAATTCACTAATGAAGATACATTGGGTATGGTCACAGGAAATATTGCATCTGTTACAGCAGACACTTACGTATCCTTGTATCTTAATGATCCAAGTACAGGTTCAGTTGCGGTCACGAATGCTGTTTATGCAGATGCGTCAGGGGCATTTAACAATTTAACCTTTGATAATACTGGCGGCAGTACACAAGTTTACCTAACGGCTAAAGATCTAGATAAAAGTGCAAGTAGTCCTGTAGTTATTCGTTTGGCTGTGCCGAGTGCAGCTCTTAATCCGGACAAGCTTAACTATTATCTTGATTCCCAAGGTGGAGGTAGAATTGTAGGTGCTGCAGGTGCTGCTGTTCCTAATTCAACAATCTACAGCTACAATAGCTCCACAACTGGAAGCCGTAACTCCAATACAACAGATGGAAAAGACTATGTTGTTGCTGGAGCAGATGGATCGTTCACCTTTACTTTCACAGGTGGTATGGATGATGTTTATGTATCACAGTTGACCGTAACCTCTAATGGTAGAAATTTGGAGGGTCCTCGAACTGTAGTTACTAAAGAAGACACATCGGTTATTACACCGATCAGCACGATACACACGAATGATAGCAACGGTAAATCGGATAAAATTAATCAAGTGTTTACGATTCAAGGTGTAGTCATTGGTAATAATGAATTGACAGCAAGTAATACCTTCTATATGCAAGATGCTACAGGAGGAATCGCGGTCTTTGGAACCCTTCCAACGGGTGTTACAGTAACACAAGGTGATTTAGTTACAGTCACAGGTGCGATTCAATTTTATAATGGCTTAACAGAAATAACCCCTACGAAAGTTGTGAAGAATGGAAAAGCCGCGCTTCCTATTCCTACAGAATCTACTTTGTTAGATTTAATCAATTACACAAAGGCAGAACCACTGGAAGGCACATTAGTTCAATTCACAGGTAAAATCACTAACATTCCAGCGATGGCTGGGAATGGTTATAACATTACCGTTGCAGAGACTGTAACGAACAAAACGATTACGGTTCGTGTTACTACAGCTAGTGGAATTGATGTTCCGACGAAGCTGGAGAAGGATTTAACCTACACATTTACCGGGATATTCAGTCAGTATGTGTCAGGTACTACTTTTAAGAGTGGGTATCAGGTATTTCCTAGATCCATCGAAGATGTAAAAGAAGTTAAAGAGCTTGCACTTACACATCAAGCGATTACACAGGCTTATGCTAATGCGGATATTCAATTTGCCGCTAAAGCTAAAAATGCTGATTCTGTAATTATTCACTACAGAACCATTGGTGGGGTATATGCTTCATTACCTATGAGTACTACTGATGGCAGCAGCTACACAGCACATTTGAATTCTAGCTTTGTTGCTTCAGGTAATAGTTTTGAGTATTACATAGAGGCTAAGATGGGTGAAGTCACTAAGCAGTTGGGTACACCGGATGCACCCTTTAAGGTTTCTGTAGTTGAGGATACATTTGCACCTGAGTTTTTCGAAGAGACTCCAATGTCAGGTACGAGGATTGAAGATAGACAGCCAGTAATTTCCGTGAAATATGATGAACCAAGCGGTTTGGATGCATCCACTTTAGTGGTCAAGCTGGATGGAAATACTGTTCCGGCTACCATTAACGGAGATACCATTATGATTACCAATAGCAGCGAACTTGCGATTAGTGATCATACGGTTGTCGTGAATGTTAGTGATAACAAGCATAATGCGGGAACGTATAAATGGACTTTTACAATTACACCTATCTTTACAGGCGGTAACCACTATCGTGGAACCACTCATAATCACACTAATATTTCACATGATGCTGCGGGTACGCCTGAAGATGCATTGAAGGCAGCCGAAGCACATAACTATGATTTTTTCGCTTTTTCAGATCATTCGCATGATATTGATGCCGCGATGGTAGGCTCGGATACCGTAGATCATAAAGGTCAACCGGAACGTACGGGTGGAGAAGACTGGAAATTAACGAAGGATCTAGCGAAGCAATACACTAAAAATGATAGCTTTGTTGTATTCCCAGCGTTTGAAATGACTTCAACTACTTGGGGTCATTCCAACGTATTTGGAACCGACAATTTTATTGATCGTAAACAAAACTCCGGTCAATATCAAGATTTGAGTAAGTATTATGCATGGGTATTGACGTATGACGATATCGTGGCGCAGTTCAATCATCCCGATATGTCAGCGAACGCTTTTAATAATTTCGCACCTTATGACAAAAATGTTGATAAATTGTTCACCATGTTTGAGGTGGGTAATGGATCAGGTCATTATGGCTATGCGAATGCAGAAAGTAAATATTTCAAAGCACTGGATTTGGGATGGCATGTAGCCCCAACTTATGGTGAAGATAACCATGATGGTACATGGGGTCAGACCAATGCGAGAACAGTAATCGTATCCGATGATTTGTCGCAGGAATCTTTGCTACAGTCGATGCGCAATATGCGCGTGTACATGAGTGAAGATCCAAACTTTACATTAGATGTTCTTGCGAATGGCAGTTACATGGGAGCAACAGTGAAGGGCAATACCCTTAACTTCTCAATCGCAGGGAAAGATGATGTTGTTGAAGAGAAGAGCAAGCCTGAATATAGTTACCTCAGCAGTTCATATAAATCAGACGATCGTGTTGCTAAGGTAGAATTGATCACGAATGGCAACAAAATTATCCAAACAGCAAAACCAATGACTAAAGATTTCACTTGGAGTCCTTCTGTTGAAGTAACAGGCGGTCAACAATGGTTCGTTGTAAAGGTAACACAAATGGACGGAGAGCAAATTTATTCCGCTCCAATCTGGTCACAAGATGTAACTACAGACATTAAGATTAGCGGTATTAATATTGTAGGCAACAGCTTGGTTTCCGGTAGTCCGACTACCTTGGAAGCGGGATTAACTAACCTTGGATCACAGGATCTAAGTAATCTTAAGGTTCACTTTTATTATGATGTTGTTGACTCCGCTCATTTGATTAACGAAGTTGTAGTTCCTTCCGTATTATCTAAGGGTACAGCAACTGCTCAAGTGTTATGGTCCAATCCAGTTCAAGGCAATCATAAATTAATTGCAGTAGTAGATGCGCCGCCTGGCGATTCACCGGATGATAACCAGTTCGAGTTGGAAGTGGCCATTAAGGCTTCCTTGGGAATTAAAGTATTGATCGATGCCTCACATAAAAATGAGAACACATCAACCGATGGAAGTACGTATAAAGACAATCTGAAAAGTTTCACCACACAGCTTCGGCAGGAAGGATACACTGTCGTAGAGAACACTGGAGCTATCACAGATACAACATTTACGGATGTAAGTGTACTAATGTTTACACATCCTTCGGCGGCTGTGACTGATGCTGAAAGCACGGCGATAAAAGATTTTATAGCGCACGGAGGTTCATTGTTCTTAACAGAGAAGAGTAATAATGGTAGTTCAAGACCTACCATCAGTAATGATCTACTAGCAAAGATTGGATCTACGATTCAGGTCAGTAATGACGGTATTTTTGATACAAGTCCTGAAGGTAACTTCTGGTCTCAACCTGTAGGAACGAACACATATACGGTTAGATTACATCCAGGATTAGTGAAAAACTATATTACAGACCGGGCATTGACCGTTGAGTATTACAGTGGGGCCAGCTTGGAAAAAGTCGGACATCAAGCACTAGCAGATACGGATAAAGTAACCGTCCTTGTATCAGGAAATGAAACGACCTACCAAGATAAGATCGCTGCCGGCGGATATGTTTATGATATCGTCGATGACGGTGTTGGTGGCTCGGCAATTCCTGCCATTGCTTCGGAAGAAGTAGGAAAGGGACGTATTATTGTCTCCGGCATGAACTTTGTGAATGATAAGCAATTGGATGAATCTTATAATCCTAAAGGCAATAATGAACTTGGATTGAATTCTATCAATTGGCTAGCTCACAGAGAAACGAAGATCGACACTATTGCTAGTCTTAAGACACAACCAGAAGGAACAGCTGGAGTAGTTGAGGGAACAGTCGTTACGGGCTCGGACATCTTCTTCGATGCGTTCTATGTTCAGGATGCTTCCGGTGGGATTATGGCCTTTAAAGAAGTTCCTGAGAAGAGTTTGGTTGAAGGGGATATTGTACGAATTTACGGAAAAACGAAACTATTCGAGAATAACTATGAACTTGAATTTGATTCGTTCGCAATGGACGTAATTAAAACAGGACATACGGATCCGGTACAACCACTTACATTAACTACAGCACAGGCTAATTTGGATAGTAATCAAGGGCTGTTAGTAAAAGTGACGGGGAAGGTTCGTTCACAATTCGATGAGAACTCCTATGTTATTGATGATGGCTCAGGTCCAATTCTGGTCTTTGCCGATGGGTATATCGTGAAACAGAGTGGTCCTGTTCCGGTATTGGCAATCGGTGACACGTTGGTAGCCGTGGGGGTTACCGGCAAGAATACGGAAGGAACTCGTATCCGTGTACGGGATACTAAGGAATTGGCTAAAGGTACAGATGAACCAACACCTACGGCAACAGTATCGCCGGAACCAACAGCGACAGCAACGCCAACGCCGACAGCAACAGCAACAGCAACAGCAACACCGGTGGTAACACCATCTCCATCAGCAGATCCAACATCACCAGTTTCAGTGTCGACACCGACACCGAAACCGACGTCAACACCAGTGCCAGCAGATCATTCGGCATTATTGGATAACAGTAAGATATCCGTGACCACTGAAGTGGGTAAGGATGGCGTGACATACGATAAAGTATCTGTCGATGCCAATTCACTTACTAAAGCTCTTCAAGCGCATGCACAAGCAGTTCTAGGAGTTCAGGTTTCCACAAATCCGATTAAAATCGAACTGCCTTTACAGGCATTTGCACCAACGGACGGTTCTAGAAAAGGATCTAGTCTACTGATTCAGAATAACGGCTACTTCTATAATCTTCCTTCTAGTGTGATTCCTTCGGCAGAGTTGATTAGTAGTCTAGGTGTGGATATGAAAGATATTACGATTACGATTGTGATTTCAAAAGTGGATGATCAATTAGCTAGTCTTATCAATCAAGCAGTGAATCGAAAGAATGCCAGCTTGATAAGCCAGGCGTTGAAGTTTGAAATTACCGCAGAGGGTAATGGCAAGATGATAAAGATTAATAACTTTGGTACGTATTATGTATCTAGGGGCATTAATCTGAATACAGTACTTGATCCACGAGTCAGTACGGGAGTCCGTTATGATGAAGCAACTGGTGAGCTTGTATTCGTACCGACATTCTTTACGGTAAAAGGCAATGAAACCGTAGCAGAGATGAAACGAAATGGAAACAGCACCTACACAGTTATCCACTCTGATGTTACGTTTAATGATATTAAAGGTCATTGGGCGCAGAGCGATATCGAGCTTCTTGCATCTAAATTAATTGTTAAGGGTGAAACCTCTACACGTTTTGCACCTGAGCAGCAAATTACAAGAGCGGAGTTCGCAGCTTTACTAGTACGGTCACTTGGGCTGGATGCTCAAGGGACAACGGTGAAGTTCAAGGATGTGAAGGCGAGTGATTGGTTCTATGGCGCTGTTGCTGCAGCAACAGATGCGAAGATTGTAAATGGGCTTGAAGATAACAGCTTCCACCCATTAGCACCGATCAGCCGTGAAGAAATGGCAGTGATGACGCTTCGTGCACTGACCTATGCAGGCTATACTTCATCTGCAGCGAACCCAAGTAATGTTTTAGCTTCTTATAAAGATAAAGGATCTATTGGAAGCTGGGCTGAAGCATCTGTCTCCGAATTAATCGCTAACCAGGTTATGAATGGGATGACAGAGACTACCTTCGCTCCTAAAGCGTTGGCAACTCGTGCACAAGCGGTTAAGATTCTTAAACAATCTCTACAATCCATTAAATTCATAAACTAATTGGAACTAAAGAAAGAGCTGCCTGAGATTATTCAGGCAGCTCTTTCTTATACCATTACCGCTTAGAAAGCTGGTAATAATTATAACTTTCATTTTCAATCGTAATTTCATTAATTAACTCGAAGTCACATTTCTGTATAACTTTATTTGAGGGTGTATTGTGTACCAGAGCAATAGCGTTTAATACATCGGTAGAAGTGTGCTCAAACAAATACTTAATTAACCCCTTGGCAGCTTGTGTGGTATACCCTTTGCCGCGATGATCCTTGGATATGGCATACATGATTTCTCTGTTCGGAGCGGGTAATTCATCCTTCATTCCTGTACAGCACCAACCGATAAACTCATTCGTCTCTTTTAAAATAATGCCTAAACGAAGACGAAGCTCCCCGATATTTCCATCCGCTGAGACCGCTTGTAGAAATTGTTGGTTTTCTTTCATTTCATAGTTTATTAACCAATCTAGCCGTTGTTCTTTAGGGACATTCCAGTCAGGCAGAAATTCTATGATTTCAGGCTGCGTGGTAAGTGCGTGAAACTCGTCTAAATCCTCCACTCTAAACTCTCGTAACAGGATATCTTTACATTCAATTGTAAATAAATCGCGTTTTGTTGTTTCATAACCTACATGGTTATTCATATTTCATCTCTCCTTCGTGCATTCAAATTCATTTTATCATGAATAAAAAGTACGATTTGGTAATCTTTGATTATAAAAAAAGTTTTCTTTTATTTCACAAAAATATTAATTAGTTAATATATTAATTGATTATAAAGTGTGTTATTATGTTTCGTATAAAGGTTAAATGATTCACGGATGGGGCGGTTTTGTCGTAGTAATCAGTAGATTGGTTAGGATTTTATGATTTCTAATACAAAAGATGACAGGTGATCTTCTATGAACAATGACAACAGTAACAAATCTATTAATGGTAACTTGATAGCGCATTATAAGTTTGATAACCCCGATCATGTGGGTCAAGATTACTCGGGGAATGGGAAAGATGGAACCGCTTCAGGGACTAAGCTGCCATCCATACAGACTGTAGCGGGTAGAATTGCTGTTTCACTAGCGGGTGGAGAACATGGCACATCCTATATTTCTTTGCCAGATGATCTTCTTAAAGAGGTCAGCGACCAAACTGGCCTTACTGTCTCGACATGGATGCATGTAAGTGCTGGCGGGAGCTTATGGGAAAGACTGTTCGATTTCGGCAAAGGCGAGACAGGACCCTATATTTTTTTAACGCGTAATTTCCGGGGGACTTGTTTTGCGGGGGAAGATTTAGTCGCAGATCCTGGTAAATCCTTTGCTGCTGGTGAATGGGTGCACGTTGCCTTTGCGGTCACAGGAACAAAAGGTGGAACACTAAGCAGTGCAGGACCTGTGATGTATATCAATGGTGAGATCGTTGCAGATGGAATGATAAGTCAGACTTCTAGCGGTACATATGCTAAGCTACGCACGTGGTTTGCTACATTTGAGGATCAAGTGAATTATAGTAACAATACGATCGGCAAGTCCCAGTACGCTGCAGATGTAGATTTTGGCGGCTCTCTTTCGGACTTCCGTGTATATAAAGCGGGATTAACGCAGGACGAAGTGATTGCGATTATGTGCGAGTCTTTGACAGATGAAGAGATCGTTAAGCTCGCAAAAGATAAATATTTAAACTTCACTAGTTCAATCATCACCAAAGATATCGAATTACCAGCTTCGCTCATGGGTGGAAAAGTTGACGTGTCCTGGGTATCCAGTGACTCAGCAATTATTTCTAATGCGGGAGTTGTGAATAAAACCGTCCATTCTGCTAAAGGTGTAACGCTTACAGCAGTTTTGAAAAAAGGTGACAGTACAGTAGAGAAGAGCTTCACCGTATCTGTGCTCCCAGAAGGTTTGCCACCCTACACCTTAACGATCGATGGAAACCATGAGATTTTGGATGTTAGCGAAGTTTTATATGGCCTTTTCTATGAGGATATTAATAATGCGGCAGATGGTGGAATTTATGCAGAGCTAGTGCAGAATCGTTCCTTTGAGTCGTTTGCTTTTGACAGCTATTCGCATGTATGTGGTGTGCACGGGACTTCAACAGGAAGAAATTATACACCTCTTCATGCATGGTCCGGTGACACGGACAAAATGACGGTTCATCATACAGGCGGATTAAATGATTTCTTCGGAATCGAAGATAAAGATATGAATGCGCATTATGTGACAGTGGCAGATGGCGCGACGATCAATAATAGAGGCTTTGCGGATTCCAATCAGCACTGCTCAATGTTTATTAAGAAGGATGCTAAGTATAACTTCACGATTTGGGCGAAGGCAGAGGCAGCGGGAACAATCACCCTGCAATTGCTCGACAAAGATGGTAAAGCCATTAGTGATGCAACGGTAGTTGAGGTGAACGGTGACGGTAACTGGAAGAAGTATGGTGTAGAGTCTAAGCTTGTATTAACAGGATCTGAAACTGTACTTGGTCAGCTTGCTTTAACCTTTAACGGTGAGATTTCCATTGATATGGTTTCCTTAATGCCGGAAGATGTTTGGGGCGCTGGGGAAGAAGAACGCTCTGCAACAGCTCATGCTAACTATAAAGGAAATTCCAACTATAGATTGCGAAAAGACTTAGTGAATGCACTTGTTGATCTTCATCCTACATTCTTACGTTTCCCGGGGGGCTGTATTTCTGAAGGCTCTCACATTTGGGAGAATGTGTACGATTGGAAAGAGTCTGTCAACGATATTGAGCTTCGCAAAGAGAACTATAATGTATGGGGCTACATGATGACCATGGGTCTTGGATATATGGAGTATTTTCAATTAGCCGAAGATTTGAATGCAACACCACTTCCGGTTATGGCCTGCGGCGTACTCTGTCAAGCTCGTTCGGATTATGCGAATCCAGCTGGCGGTGCGTTAAGAGATTATTATGTGAAGAACTTTACGGATCTGATTGATTTCGCGATTAGCATGGATTTTGACAATAACGAGTGGGCCGCTTTGCGTAAAAAGATGGGCCATGAAGCAGCGTTTGACCTGCGTTACTTGGGTGTGGGGAATGAAAACTGGGGCACAGAGTTTTTTGCCAACTTCGAGTATTTTAAAACAACGATTGATGAATATATGGTGAAAAACTACCCTGATCATGAACTGACCATTCTTTCTACGGTTGGAGCACAAGCAGATGATGATGCCTATCAACAAGGCTGGAAATTCCTAAGTGGAAATCTACAGGGCTCGGAACAGATCAGCTTCACGGATGGAACATCGAGTATTGAAGAGACGGTTACCTGGTATGAGAAACAAAAGAACTACATGGATACGATTGCGGACGAGCATTACTACCGTTCCAACGAGTATTTGTTAGAGAATGCGGATCGCTACAATTACTATTACAGAGCTTATAAAGAAGATGGCAGCTTGGACGAGGCTGAAACTTCGAAGGTTTTTGTGGGTGAATATGCTTCGACAGATAAAAATACTTTGGCAGGAGCGATTGCTGAAGCAGCGATTATGTCCAGCTTCGAGAATAACTCTGATGTGATTAGACTAGCTGCAACGGCACCTTTGTTCAATAAGGTATTAACAGATGGCACCTACAGATGGACACCAGATTGTATTTGGTTTGATGATGAAACTGTATGGTACACGCCGAACTACTATGTTCAACAGCTGTACGCTAAATATCTCGGCACCAAAGTGGTTGGCACATCGTTCTCGACATATCGCAACGGGGAAAAGGTAGACCTCATTCCTCACGGAGGAATTGAAGTGGCTGCCGGGAAATCATCTGTAGTTGTGAAGCGGGTGAAGGTTACTTCGAATACGGATGGCAGCGTTATGTTAGAGCAAGATTTTACACAGCCGCTGCATGAAGCTTGGAAAGTCATTCCTGGTTCTGCCGGATATACGATTGATCCTTCCAAAGGTCTAGTCTTGAAGGCACAGAACAGCGGGCTGAATGGATTGTATATTCTCAATGACGCGTGGACTAATTATAAAGTAGAGGTCGTTCTTGAAAAAGCTTCCGGCGAAGATGGCTTCTATGTAGGTGCAGGTCTGACAGACATTTCACCGGAAAATAAAGATGTTATCGAATATGCGATTGGCTATAATGGCGATGCCACAGGAGTCAAGGTGTACAAGCAAGGGATTGAGGCTTATACACTCGGCGATTATTCCTCTAGTACAGCAGCGGGTAACCTTAGAGCTAGTTGCTATGAAGAGCTAGCGGATCATACGGAATATACCATCACTGTTAATTATGGTGGAGCAGATGGCAAGCATTTGATTTGCTCTTACACAGATGGCAAGGCAACAAGCAAAGTGCTTGATTATAAGCTCGAAGCGTATAACAGAGAATTATACAATTCCGTTACTAAAGATGATAAGCATCTCTATGTGAAGCTTGTGAATGCGGATCGTGTAGATAAAGCAACGAAGCTTGATCTGAAAGGCTTAAACGTAGCTACTACCGGTAAATGGATTACTTTAACGGGCGATGCTTCGCTAGTTCACACACCTAATGTGAACAGAAAAAATGATGAGAAGGTTACTCCAGTTGAAACGGAAATCAGGTTTGATAAAGACACTGCAATTGTAAATCTAGCTGCCCATTCTGTGAACGTGATTGTTCTGGATCTTATTTAATAGAAAAGATAGCATTCAGCGCGCGCCGATATCACCTCGACGCGTGTTGTTGTTTAAGAAGGCTTGTAATCGGTTGATGTTTATATAGGGAGAACTGTCCACTTCTTGATGAATCTCTGAATCTAACATACACTGGTGAAAGCACAATCACCCGAATGACTCTCCATCCTGCGATCCTCCCAGAATATTTTTTCAAAATATAAGAAAGTATAAGTTTCACGCTATACATCATCCTTATATTTCTCGCTTAAACGCTTACCGTCCTTGTAAGGACGCCGAAGGCGTTTATGCTTGCCACACTAAGGCTTTCATTTCACGAGAATATAGTTCATATCTTGCCCCAATAGGAGGATGATACAATGATGAAATTATTCAAAACGGACTGGAAGGCGAATCTAAAAAATCCACAAACGATTATGGCTTTGTTTACTTATCGTTTTGGAAATTGGGTGTATTATCGGGTGAAAAGTGGCCTGATCCGCAAACCTTTGTGGCTCCTATATCGAATAATGGATGTGCTTTTTGTTCGAATTGTTGCCAGTGGAGAGCTTCATGCAGAGGCTCAAATTGGTGATGCACTTCATTTACCGCATGGGTTAAATGGAATTATCATTAGTCCTAAAGCGGTGATTGGCAACAACGCTACTATTTTTCACCAAGTGACCATTGGGGGGAGAAATAACTTAGGGGAACCCGTGATTGGTGATAGAGCATTTATCGGAGTAGGTTCTAAGATACTAGGCCCGGTTACGCTGGGGAACGATGTTAATATCGGAGCTATGTCTGTTGTGGTTAAAGATGTGCCGGATAATGCTTCGGCAGTAGGGATTCCTGCCAGAAATATTTTAAGAGATGAACCCAAACCTGAGAATACAAGATAACGGCGGGATGTTCTATTACATAGGGTATCGCTTTATTTTAAAAAGTTACAGGGTATAATTAAAGCATCCAAGAAATCTTGTAATAACCTTCTAGAGATCGGAGTAATGAAATGAAATATAGCAATTTAGAAGAGTGTGTTAATGATTTAGAGAAACATGGACATTTGGTTCGTATTCGTGAAGAAGTGGACCCTTATCTGGAGATGGCCGCGATTCACTTGAAGGTTTATGAAGCTGGTGGCCCTGCATTATTATTTGAAAATGTAAAAGGCTCGAAATTTCGTGCCTTATCTAACCTTTTTGGAACGCTAGAGCGCAGTAAGTTTATTTTTCGGCGTACTTGGAACTCCACACATAACGTAATTGCACTTCGTAACGATCCTATGAAGGCACTTAAGAATCCTTTTAAATATGTAGGGACAGGACTATCTGCGAGAAAAGCATTGCCTATCAAAAAGCCGGGGGGTCTACCAAGTGGTTTTGAGGAAATCAGTATTTCTGATCTTCCGCTGATCACACATTGGCCAGAGGATGGTGGCGCTTTTGTCACATTGCCGCAAGTGTATTCCGAAGATCCAGACAAGCCTGGCATTATGAACTCCAATCTGGGGATGTACCGTGTTCAATTGAATGGTAATGATTATGAACTCAATAAAGAGGTTGGTATTCACTATCAAATTCACCGCGGTATCGGCGTGCATCAAGAAAGAGCCAATCGAAAAGGAGAACCGCTTAAAGTGAGCTGTTTTATCGGCGGACCTCCAGCGCATACGTTATCGGCTGTAATGCCTTTGCCTGAGGGTATGAGTGAGATGATCGTTGCCGGTTTACTTTCGGGACGTCATTTCAGCTATAGCTATGTAGATGGATATTGCATTAGTAATGATGCGGATTTTGTGATCACAGGGGAGATTCATCCTGGTGAGACGAAGCCGGAAGGACCTTTTGGCGATCATTTAGGCTATTACAGCTTGGTGCATCCTTTTCCAGTTATGAAAGTACATAAAGTGTACGCTAAAAAGAATGCAATCTTTCCATTTACGGTTGTCGGCAGACCCCCACAAGAGGATACCGCTTTTGGTGAGTTAATTCACGAGTTGACGGGCGGAGCTATCCGACAAGAAATCCCGGGTGTCAAAGAAGTTCATGCAGTAGATGCTGCAGGTGTTCATCCCCTTTTGTTTGCGATTGGCAGTGAACGTTATACACCTTATCAACAAGTGAAGCAGCCAGCGGAGATTCTTACGATCGCGAATCGGATATTAGGCACAGGTCAGCTTAGTTTAGCTAAATTCTTGTTTATTACAGCCGAAGAGAAACAACCTATCAGCACACATGATGTTGAGGATTTCTTGACGTATATTTTAGAGCGAATTAATCTTCGCAGAGATATTCATTTCTATACGAATACAACGATTGATACCCTTGATTATTCTGGTACAGGACTAAACAGCGGAAGTAAGGTGATTTTCGCTGCGGTTGGGGAGAAGAAAAGAGAGCTATGTACAGAGGTTCCTGACATGCTTGAAGAACTACAGGGATTTGGACATGCAAAGATGGTGATGCCGGGTCTCGTGGCGCTTCAAGGCTCTAAATTCACTACTTACGCTGAAGCAGCGCAGGAAATGAACAAGCTTAGCGAAGCGATTCAAGAACAGGGAGCA